>NZ_JAASAD010000013.1 GCF_012726175.1 Micromonospora sp. HNM0581 | reverse complement strand
GATGGACCATGCGCTGGAAGGCACCCCTGAACGCCTTCCAGGTCGCCTTCGAGGGCCGACTCACCCCGGCCAACGACTGACCACCTCAACAACCAAGATCAGCCGTTAACTTGACAGACCCACACCCGGCAGGACATCGACCGACGTGAGGCCGCCGACGGGTGGGCCGAAACAGGGCTCGTGTTCACCACCAGCACCGGCGGGCCGATGGACCCGGCCGCGGTCCACCGCCACCACCAGGCCATCTGCGAACTCGCCGACGTCCGCTACATCCGCTTCCACGATCTCCGGCACACCTGTGCCACGCTGCTACTCGAACAGGGCGTGGACCTGGTGACGATCAAGGACCTGCTCGGCCACGCACAGGTCCACACCACCGCCGACATCTACTCCCACGTCCGGCTCCGCCTGCAACGCCACGCCATCGAATCCATGGACCAGGCGCTGCAACCCGACCAGCCCGACGACGACACCGTCTCCGGCGACTGAACCCGACCACCGACAGAACGCCCCGCTGGGATCACCGTCCCGGCGGGGCGCTCTCATGCCGGCTGCCGTCGGTCGGCTCGTAGGGCCAAGTGAAGAACCGCCGGTACAACGATCCTGACGTGGTGGCGGGCATGTCCACGCACGCTTCGACGAAGAACCGGGACAGGTAGAGCATCAGCGACACCCGCGCCCCGGCGAACTCGGCCAACAGTTGCCGCTTGCGGGTGAGACACGGCCACGCCTGCCCACACCCCGCGCAGGTCCAGGCCGGGCGAACCGGCAGGTGCATCGACATCGCTGCTCAACCCTCCGGGCACGTCGGTGGTCTACGGTGGGAGGGCCGGGCACGCACCCGGGTATGAAGAATGCCGATCTTCGTAACCGGTCCCGGCCCTCCCGGAACAGCACCAGCCAGGTCCGGACTCGATGCACGTCCCCGCTGGGCCTGCCACCAGGATCAGGGGAGAGAGATGACCATGGAAGCAGGCGAGGGTCTTCCCCCGTCTACACCCGACACCGCCGACTGCGGCGCGAAGCTGCGGGCCGCCCGCGAGGCCGCCGGGCACAGCCTCGCCGGCATGGCCGCGCTCACGCACTTCAGTAAGCCCTACCTCGGCCTCGTCGAAACCGGCCGCCGCCCCGCCACCCCCGACGTCGTCGAACGCTACGAACACGCCCTCGGCGTGCCGATCGGCACCCCAGCAGACCCGGTCCGGCTCACCCATGAATGGCTCATCGGCGGCCCACCTGTCCCTCGGCAGCTACGTGCCGGTCGTCGTATCGGCACCGGGCTCGTCGCATCGCTGGAATCCCGGCTGATCGAACTTCGGCACCTGGACGACACCGTCGGCAGCCGTACCCTGCTTCCCGTCATCCGCACCGAACTCGACCAGGCCGAACACCTCGCCCGCACCGCCTCCTACACCGACGTACTCGGCAAGCGGCTGTACACCGTGATCGGTGAACTGGCCCAACTCGCTGGCTGGGTCGCCAGCGACGCCGGCCGCTACCAGGACGCCCAACGGCTCTACCTGTCCGGCGTCACCGCCGCCGAATCGGCAGGAGACCGGGCACTGGGCGCGCAACTTCTCTCCAGCCTCGCCTACCAGATCACCAACATCGGCAAACGCGAAGACGCGCTGCTCATCGCCCGCTCCGCCGTCACCGGCGCACCCCACGCCAGTCCACTCGTCCGGGCGCTGCTGTTGGAACGCCTCGCCTGGGCCGCAGCCCGCCTACGCGACACCGACACCACCCGCCGCACCCTCGACGCCGTCAACGACGCCTACGACCAGCGCACCGACGGCATCGCCGAACCCGAATGGGTCTACTGGCTCAACCGGACCGAGATCGACGTCATGGCCGCCCGCTGCCTCATCGAACTCGGCACCCCAACCTCCGCCGAACCCCTCCTCACCCGAGCACTCGCCGGCTACAACCACGATCACGCCCGCGAAGTCGCCCTCTACCAAACCTGGCTCGCCGAAGGCCACGCCAGAGCCGGCGACCTCGACGCCGCCCGTGAGGTCCTCGCCCGCATCGACACCACCGCCATCGACGCCGGCTCCACACGCCTCCACCGCCGCATCGCCGCCGTGGATCGCCTCATCGACCGCCGCACACAGAAGAAGAAGCCCGTCAACAGCACCAGACGACCGACCGAGTAGGCCCCGGCCGATGGCTCGCTCAGCCCGGCGTGCGCCCACGTTGCTGTCATGGCTGCTGTCAAAATCGCCAACAATCGATGAACTGCCGACGGGCAGTTGAGCGAAAGCCCAGCTCCCTGCCAAGATCGACGCCATGACATCGCCGCAGCCGCCGTAGCAACGCCACACGTACTATGTGCTCGCCGGCACCACGCCGGTGTTGGTTCACAACTGCGGTGGTGCCACGTTCGTGGCAGACGCAAGCGGGACCGTAGTGCCCACAAGCGCTTCGCGGCTGGAGTCAGGATTGCAGGCGGCGGTCGACGCGGGAGAGGCTGGATTCAGCGCTTTCCCCACCCGTTCAGCAGGTACGGGCTTCCAATTGCCGGACGGCAGCAGGATCCGCATTATGCAGCCGTCAGCCAACGGAAATGCGGGGCTTCGAGCCTCGTTTACCAACGGTGCCGACGCGCCGGTGAGTCCCTTTACTGGCAGGCCGGTGCAGCCGCCGAGGGGCGTGAATCCGAAGCAATATGTCAGATCTCGGACGCATATTGAGTTGGAGCCGTAGTGTTTCCGTGGCTAGAGGAAATCAGGGCGTTTCTCCCGCTCACAGTCGCTGCTGTCGAGGCAGATGTCGATGGCGTCTGTCTCAGCGGGAACCAATGGCGTCTACGCGTTAACACAAACTGGTGTGTTTCTACAACTGGGATCGCTGCAATGTTTCCGTCGACTTCAGGGGACGCCGCGAAGGCTCACGATCTCGATGGTTTGATTGGAGAAGAGATTGTTCAAGTAAGCGCGTCGTCTCGCGATGTTGGGCTCGATCTAAGTTTGAGAACCCGAAGCGGACGCATCTTCGAAATTGTTAGTGACTACCCCTACGGAGAGTGGATATTCTCAGTGTGGCGCCGCGAAGATGAGCGCCAAGTACCAGTTTTTGATCTCGAAGGGCCTGTGGCACCTGATCTCATCTGAAGCCATTTGTCCGGTCCCGCCTTTAGCTACGTTAAGTGAGGGCGGGGCCACCAAGTGCGTGCAAGGGCGCCATGGTGCGAGCGCGTTGCCGTCACGGTTGCCGTCAAGCACACCCTGTGTATAGGCAGATATCAATGCCTTCTGGAGGTTCGGAGTTGGCAGACGTCGCCTGGTGGCGGCCAGGGTAGCTGCGCCGATTGACGGCAGCCGGCGCGTTGAAGCAATCCCGTCCTGCGATCGTCACGGCCGCGATCGTTTGGCCGCCCACCTGTCGTTCGGATGGCTGGCTGATGCTGGGCGTGCGCGCGGGGCCGTAGGCCGTAGCGCGTGCGCGCGGCTCGGCGATGGCCGGGCCGTCTTGATCCTGTAGAGCAGGTGAGGATCGGGCCGATCATGAAAGACGGCCCAGACAATATCATGTATCGGAACGGCAATGACTTACTTATCACGAAGACAGATGGAACCTTCGTAAGTATGTATCCCGGCGGAAATACCAGCACGTGGTTCGCCAACGGAACACCGAGGCCGTGTGCGTGTCCCGGCTGATGGGTTACAGGGCGGATCTGGAGGGCGGCATTGATGTCTGACGAGCTTCTGGTGGGCTTCCTGAGCAGCGCAGTTGTGCGTGTCAGACGCATCAACTACGTCTCGCCAGGAGGGCTCCGCGAATCCAATGAGGGGCCTGTAGAGGTTTCGCTGGACAACGGCGTCGTTTTCCGATTTGAATCTGGCGCTGATGGAGAATCCCTTCGGTTTGCGGTAGGTGAATGGGTTGATCCGTTCATTGAACCGCTCAGCCCCGAGAATCGAGCGTTTGTAGCTGAGTCGGGTAAATGGACGGCCTTCGACGTATCCAGTGATCCCAGTTTCGGCAGGCTGATCGGCGTACAGATTGGAGACGTGAATTTGTTGACGGCCTCAGGAAAGGTCGTTGGTATTGAGCTTGTATGCGGGTCTGCGACCTTGAGGGCCGAAGTTCGTGGCGACGAGTTGATCGTTAATTGTGGCGATTGCGCGGAGTAGTCGGCAGGGCTCCGGCCAGGGCTCCGGCAAGGTAGTTGTTTGACCGTTTCAGGTGATTCCGAGTAGTTGGAGTGGCCGGTAGGGGTTTCGGCTGTTGTGGCGTAGGGCTGCGGCGATGGTTGTGGTGGTGCCGGTCAGTCGGAGCAGGCTGATCGCTGTGTTGCGCAGGGTGGCCATGACGCGTGGCGCGTTGCCGGTGCGGATGCGGCTGGCGTCCTCGGCGTAGGTGGTGTCTCTGATGTGGTGCAGGGTTTCGATGGCCCAGTGTCCGCGTAGCCAGTCGGCGAGGTCGGCGGGGCTGGCCTGGGTGGTGGTCAGGTTGGTGATCGCGTAGACGGTGACGGTGGACCAGCGGCCGGTGGCCAGGTTCATCCGTCGGCGGCGGATTCGTAGCGCTTGCACGGCGTGCGGGAAATCCAGGGCGAGGGCTGGGGTGCAGGTGACTGCTTGCAGGCGGCGGATGTCGTAGCGGCCGTGCCCGCGGGTGCTGGTCTCGTCCTGGGTCGGGATTTTCGCCCAGGGCAGCGTTTTGAGCTGGTGGTACAGACGCGGCTGGTTCTTCTTCACGGTGAACAGATAGCCGGCCTTCTTGTCGTCGACCAGCCAGCGGGCGTGCTCACGCTGGGTGTGCAGAGCGTCTGCGGTGACGACCACCGCGGTCAGGTCGAGCGGGGTCAGCAGCGGCTGGAAGCGGGTCAACTCGTTGGTCTTGCCGGCCACATCGACTTGGCCGAGGACCGCCCCTGTGTGCTGATCCAGCACTGCCAGGAGATGCACCTGACTGCCGGCCGGGCCGCTGCCCCGCAAGGTTTTGCCGTCCACGCTGTACACCTGCCGTCCACCGCCCGCTGGCGGCCGGGACGCGAGGATCCACCGGCCGACTGTGTCGTCCAGGGCGTCGGCGTCGATCCCGGCCAAAATCCGCCGGAACGTGGACTCGTCCGGAGCCCGGAACCGGCCGTGAACGGATCCCGGAACACGCCCAGCTCGGCGAGAACCTGCTGCGGCGCGTCGTCGGCCCATTCCGCGACCGCCGTTACGGAGCGGGCACCGGTCAGTACCGCCGCGACGAGTGTGGCCAGGACTCCGGGCAGCGCATGGACGACACCGCGAGGGTCTCGCCGGTCCGGCACTGCCGCCAATGCCCCGACCAGGCTCGACCGGCGCCCGACCGGCACCGGCTCGTCCAGGCGGTCCGCGTGCACGGTCACAACGTCAATCAGCGATGATGATCCCAACGGGCGTGGTCCTCTTTGATCTTCCCAGACTCGACACCTGGATGATCATCGAAAGGCCGCGCCCGCCTCTATACCACCATGATCCGGAGCGTCTACACCCAAACGCCCACAACGGCCATATCGCTACCTTGCCGGAGCCCTGCCCTTCGAGGCAGGGTTGCGCCCCTGGCGCGGATGTCTCGCCGGCGCCCTGACGACGCGGAGTTCCCGGCTGGCTCGTCGCCTCTCCAGCGGTGATGATCTGGAACATCAGGTTCGCCGTACGTTCCGGCGTGCGTGGGTGTTGCTGTCATGGCTGCTGTCACCAGCGACACCGATGATGTTCGGTGGAGTCAGCCGCAAATGAACGCGCAGGTGAGACCCGCCATTACCTGGCGTGACATCGTTGCTGAGTCCACACGTACTATGTGGTAGCCGGTGACGCGCCCGTACTCGTACACAACTGCGGCGCGGCCAAGAGTGCCGTGGGCGATCTCCGCGCCAGTGGCACTGTTTCGAAGAAGCGGAACATCGCGGCGGGAGAGGTTTCCATTAATGGCAGTAGCCCCATCCTTATGAAGTCAGTCAGTGGTGGTGCAACGCGCCGCGGGACCGTGGCCAATGTTGGCGAACCGGGAAATCCGCAGCGTCTAATTCCGCAGGTTGTCCGCGGCGGGAATAATAACCGCTTTTTCGACACGGAGTTTAAGATTCTTAACCAACTGGCAAACGACCTCGGTCCGTCGTCGAGTTCAATCTCGGGAAGCGTCAATCTTCATACCGAGTTCCCGGTTTGCGACTCTTGCGGAAGTGTCATATCTCAGTTCAGTAGAATGTTCCCAGGAATCCGGGTAACGGTAACTACCGGCTGAGGGTGGCACATGCTCACTAGGCAAGCTCATCAGGCAGTAGAGCAAGAAGATCTCGTCCTATTAGCAGAGCTATTGGATCGGGGTGCCGATATCGACTCCGAAGTTGACGGCCTAACTCTGCTGCAGCTCGCAATCGATGTCGAGATCGACGGTCACACCCAGACAGGAGAGCCCTTGCATTTAGATACAACCGCTTTCCTCTTGGCGAGAGGGGCCGATCCCACCCTGCGGTCCGACGGCGGCCACGGCGCTAGCGCAGAAGAATACGCCAGCGCCAGGGGTCATTGGCTCGCCGCATGCCTGATAAAGGCATGGCTGAACCGACCCTCCAGCAGCTGAGCAGCGCAACATCGAATTTGACAAGTGGGGGCGAAGCTGCCCCCACTTGTCAAATTCGATGTTGCAGTAGTGGCATGGTGGCAAGACGCCCAGCGGACCCAGTGACGACGAGGTCCGCAAGGCCAAGCAGGTCACGGAAAAGAAGCTCCTCGACGTCGTGATCGAGGCCGGTGGACAGATCCTCATGGAGGTCCTCGGGATGTAACTGTTCAGGTGGCTTGAGTTTGGTGGCCTGGGCCTGCTGATCCGGGTTGACGTCCACTATGGGATGATCTTGGGGTGGTGTCGGGCCGGGGTGGTGAGCTTCCGTCGTATGACGAACTCGCCGCCGCTGTGGTCGGGCTGACGGCGCGGCTGGACGAGCTTTCGGCCCGGATCGGTGTGCTTGAAGCGGACAACACGCGGCTGGTCGCGGAGAACGAGGCGTTGCGGGCGGAGAACGCCGAGTTGCGGCGCCGGTTGGGGTTGACCTCGAAGAACTCCAGCATGCCGTCGTCGTCGGAGGGGTTGGACAAGCCACCGGCGACCTCGACGCGGACCCGTAGTGGCCGCAAGCCTGGTAAGTAGCCGGGTAGCGCGGGTACGGCGTTGTCGCAGGTGCCGGTCGCGGACGCCGAAGTCGATCATTACCCGCCGGAGTGCGGCAGCTGCGGCGGCGGCCTCGATCCGATGGCGGGGCCGGCGGGTGATCCGGTCGTGCGGCAGGTCTTCGACGTGCCCGAGGTCCGGGTGCGGGTCACCGCGCATCTGCTGCACCAGTTGCCCTGTTCGGGCTGCGGTGCGCGGACCCGCGCGGTCGCGCCGCCGGGCGTTTCGGCGTCGGCGGTGTACGGGCCGACGGTCACGATGCTGGCCGCCTACCTGGCGGCGCAGCACCACGTCCCGGTCGCCCGAGTCGTGGAGGTCCTCGCTGATCTGGCCGGGATCGAGGTCTCTACCGGCTGGGTCACGACTGCCTGTGCCCGGATGGCCGTGGCCGTCGCGCCGGCCAACGAGGCGATCCGCGACGCGATCGCCGCCGCACCGGTGGCGTATTTCGACGAGACGGTGACCCGGGTCGCCGGGCGTAACCACTGGCTGCACGCGGCCGCGACCGGCCGGTTGACCGCGTATCACATCGACGAGCACGGACGGGCGGCCTTGTCGATGACCGCGTTCGGGATCCTGCCCCGCTTCACCGGCGTCGCCGTGCACGACGCATACAGCGGCTACGACGGCTTCACCACCTGCACGCACACCTTTGTGTAACGCGCACATCCCGCGTGAGGCGACCGGGATCGGCGAGTTCGACCCACACACGCGTGCCGACGGCTGGGCCGAGGACCTGGTCACCCTGCTCGGCAACACCCACCGCCGGGTGGCCCACTGGCGCGATCGAGGCCACACCGGCCTGCCCGCGTTCACGTACGACGACCTGTCCACACGCTACGACCACGTCGTCGACCGAGCCCTGGCCGTCCACCCCGCCCGACCCGGCAGACAGACACCAACCCGCAACCTGGCGTTACGACTACAAGCACGTAAAACCGAGTTCCTACGGTTCGCCGCCGACTTCACCGCCAGGTTCTCCAACAACGTCGCCGAACAAGCCGTCCGGATGGTCAAGTCCAAGACCCGAGTCAGCGGCGGCTTCCGCACACTTCAAGGCACTCAAACCTTCCTGGCCATCCGTGGCTACATCTCAACCATCCGGAAGAACGACCTCCGCACGGCTACCGAACTCCACAACGCACTCCTCGGCAACCCATGGATGCCCCCAACCACCGCATAACCTGAACAGTTACTCTTCGTGGTCCCGAACAGTGAGCCGCTAGATCTGACTGGGCGCATCGTCCGCTCTGGGAGGAATTAGGGATGAGGTACATCAAGGTTCTGTGGGAGCATGACTTGCCCGATGATCCTGTGCTCTACCTCAGCGAACTCGGCGAGGATGGCTACGAGGTTCGTAAGGTTTAGCTCTATCGCGGCGGAAGGTCCGAGTGGGCCGACGGGCATCATGAGACGGCGAAGGTTGGCCTCTCGGAGGTTCCCTTTCCGTCGGTTGAGGAAATTTCGAGCCAGTCCGACTGTCGAGCTGAGCTGATAACCTCAGAGGAGTTCGAGCGTGCTTGGAGTGACGCGCGAGCCAAGGCCTAACCTCTAGGTTTAGCATGACCGAGGAGGTCATTCATTCACGCGCGCTGGATTTTAAGCTAGCTTGCTCGGTGGTCGTTACGGCGTAAATGCAAAGCGGGCATCGGAACACACCGGTGCCCGCTTTGTTCTGCCCCTGTCTGTGGCTTGGCCTGCCATTTCTGCTCGGTGATTCGATTGTCGCGCAACGTAGTCAAGGTGCTTTGGAGTGCGCCTGGGGGCGTGGCTGTCCGGCTGGGTTGCGGTCAAGATTGATGTCGGATGCGTACAATGAGGTGATCTCAGTAACGCATATGGGTTGATTGGCGCGACACGGGCGAAGGCGGCGAGTCGGGCGGTGGTGGAGACAGGCGTGGAGCCATCGATAGACATGTCCTTGCGACAGATCCACGTCTTCGAGAGGGCTCCACGTGATTGCCTATCGTGCCATGGTCGACGTCCCGAGGGAACTCGTGCAGCATCTCGCGCGGCTGCTGTACGTACAGCGCCGGGCTTGCGGGACTCGCCGTGGCACTCGGGCGTTGACCTGCTTCTACCAGGCCCTGATGGTGCTCGTGTGGTTCCGCAAGGGTGAGGACATGACCTTGCTGGCAGCCGGCTTCGGTATCTCCCGGGCGACGGCGTACCGCTACCGCGACGAGGGCATCACGGTGCTCGCCGCCCAGGCGGCCGACCTGCACACCGCTCTGCGTCGGGCCGCCGCCGACGGCTGGTCCCACGTGATCCTCGACGGCAAACTGTTCGACTGCGACCGGCTCACCGAAACCACCACGAGCGTCAAGGGCGAGGTCATCGACGCCTGGTACTCCGGAAAACACCGCGACGTCGGCGCGAACATCCAAGCGATCATGCGCCCAGACGGGCTGCCGATCTGGACCTCGGAAGCGATGCCCGGACATCTACACGACACCAGCTGCGCCCGCGACCTCGGGATCACCGCCGCCCTGAACTGGTCCGCCGCCGAACTCGACCTACCCGCCCTGGCCGACTCCGGCTACGAAAGCACAGGCCACGGCATCAAGACCCCGATCAAGCAGCCCACCGACAGCAGCCGCCTCGCACCCGACAACCGCGCCTACAACCGACTGCTCCGCGGCCTGCGATGGCAAGGCGAACGCGGCTTCGCCATCCTGATCGGACGCTGGAAAACGCTACGCCATACAAACATCAGCCCACGCCGAATCGGCGACATCGTCGCCGCCGCATTACACCTGACCCACTTCGAGTACAAATACCTACCAGAAAGTCGTTGAGATCACTTCAATGTATGCACATGCACAATCATTGATGGCAGTGTTGCTGTCCGGCCGCGTAAGTCATTTGGTTGCGCTCCGCGCAGCGGTGCGGCGTCGATCCCCAGAACCACCCGCCTGGTCCGCTCCGTGAGGGGATCGTTTCGGCTCCGGCTGGCGCTCGGGCTGCTGGTCGGTCAGCTCGTCGATGCTTTGGTCGCCGCCGGTCGCGGCTATCTCTCCAGGTTGCCGTCACCGTCGCCGTCAACATTGATAACCTTCGACTAGGAGGGGTGGCGCTCTCCACGGAAGGCCAGGTGAGAGGTCAAGAAACATAGGTTACACGGCGTGACGGGGTGAAAATCCCACACGTACTATGTGTTAGCCGGCACAATGCCGGTACTTGTCCACAACTGCGGATCGGGCAATTCAGATGACCTGATTCATGTTTATCGGGCTGCGCAGAAGGGGAATGGGGCCGATGAACTTGCTAACGGACTTAACCCTGCTCGGCACGCGGGTGGCAACGGTCGCGCCTATGTTGGGGATGAAGGCGTGGCGCAGAAGTACGCCGATTACTCAGTCGGTACGCACGAGGACTACTATACGAATTTCACGTTCAAGCGTTCAGAGTTCGAGGAGCACTTCGGTATAGGGCTCGAGTATGAAGGAGGCCCTAGTTTGGAATGGGAAATCCCGCATGGGAAGATTGGCCTCTTCAACCGTCTGACGCTGAATAGGGAGAAGTTGTGGGCGCCGTGGTAGAAAGCCGAGACATTCATGACCTCCCCCTGTCGCAGTGGGGTCAGGTGGGCAATGAGCTGGTCGGACGTATGGTTGAGGTCCGGATACTGTGCGTTCATGCTTTCGGTGTAGGTGTCGAAATGACTGCGCAGGGCGCCTACGGTCACGTCAACCCTCCTCGCGTTACTGATGGCCGTTTCACGATCGAGGAAACGGCTAAGCATATCGGCGAAGTGAGGAGGGCCGTCGTGTTGGCAGCGGACCCGGGTCGGCAGCCCACTCTGACACTTCGTCCGTCTGAAATTCCGACTTCCTGATATCTTCGCTTAACCCTCGTTCCCGCCGGTCGGCGACGTGTTCGGCGCGCATCCGGGCGGCGGATCGGGTCAGCCGGTTGCGGAGTTCCCATTCGCGGTTGCCTTTGCGGCCGCGTCGGCCCCGGTGCTGCAAGGTGACTCGGCGGCGGACCTCGGTGACGCAGGCGTTGGCCAGCTGGACGAGGTCGAAGTGGTTGACGACCAGCTGGGCGTGCGGTAGGACCCGCTGGATGGCGGACTTGAAGATCGTGTACATGTCGATCGCGACGTAGCGGACCTGATCACGCACGCTGGCGGGCGGGCCAGCAGCCAGTCGGCCACGACCTTCGCGGTGCCCTCGACCTGCCCGAGCAGTCCCTGCCCGCCCGACAGATCCACGAAGCTGACGTGCCAGCGGTCGACGGTGCTCTGCCAGGCGCCGGTGGCCTCGTCGAGGACGAACTTCGGCCGGCCCCGGCGGATCTCGTGGATGCCCAGCACCTCGACAGGTTGCGGCTGCATGGGCAGCACCGCCGCCGCGTGCGCCGCGAACGCGGCGGCGACGACCGGCCACGACAGGTCGTGATCCCGGGCCGACTGCACGACCGTGCGTCCGCCGTCGGCGACCGCCGCGCCAGTCGCTTGGCAGCCGGCCTGTCATCCGCTTGCGGGCCGGCGCAACGGGCACCGCCTCGGTGAACGACCCCCGCGCACAGGCAGGCTCGTCACAGCGCCAGCGGCGCTTACACCACCGCAACGCCGGCCGCCGCCCACCCACAGCAGGTCACGCGTCAACCGACCCCCATCAACTTCGAAGAGCCGTCATGAGTGTAGATGTGTGACTTCTCGATGCCGCGGTCCCGTTGGTCGGAATGCCGACAATTGTTGCGACACTGGCGGCGGGAAGTGCGGCGACGATCTTCGGCCGAATCGCGGTTGACCTGCACGGATGATGTCGGCGTCCGTTTTGTGGCGCCGTTCGGCCCCTGCTCCCACGTCTTCTTCCCCGCACCAAGATTACTTTGTGCCGGCCTATGTTGGGTCCCGACAGATCCCAGCCTGCGCTGGCAATGGTTGTCTGCCGGAGGAATGTGATGGAAGACGAGACCGGAACGCGGCTTGGTCCGCGGCGGCCCTTCCTGCGGTTGCTCTTCATGGCCGGGAAAATCCTTGGTGCTGTGGCCGCGACCGCCACCATCGTCGTGGGGGTGTTCGAGGTGGCTGAGCGCGTCGCTCCGCAGCCCGCGCCTGCGGTCAGCGAGAGCTTCACAGCCAGCTCGCCCGCGACGCCTACCACCAGCGGCTTACGGGCCAACGGGGACGAGCGGCTCATACAGGTCGCGGATTGCGTGCGCAACGTGGCCGATCCGGAGAGCCCGGTGTACGAGCTCGCCACATGCGGCCCTGGGACGCAGCAGGTGGTGGCCAGGCTGGAACAGGTCATCGACGACGAGAATCAGGCCGACGCGCTGTGTGCGAAGGAGGCCCCTACCTTCGCCGACTACCACTACTCGAACTGGGCGAAGCGCTCCGACTACATCAACGTGCTGTTCTGTCTCCGCTGAGAGCGGTTCGGGGGGGCTCGCGTCAAGACCGTTCAGCTACCAGGTGTCCGGTCCGACGCCCCCGAGCTGCACCCCTCACATCAGGAAGGGCCCCCTCCGCTGCCGGAGGCGTCGACAAGGTGCCCTGCCTTGCGCTCAGCGGCAGTGCGTAACAATGGGCGCGTGACGTCCCCCCGTGATCTTGTGCTGCTGGGTTGTACCGGGTCGATCGGTACGCAGGCCATCGACATCGTGCGGCGCAACCCGGGCCGGTTCCGGGTGGTGGCGCTCGGTGCCGGTGGCGGCAACATCGGGCTGCTCGCCGCTCAGGCGCTCGAACTCGGTGTCGAGGCGGTCGGGGTGGCGAAGGCGTCCGCCGCGCAGGACCTTCAGCTGGCGTTCTACGCCGAGGCGAGCCGGCGGGGCTGGGCCAGCGGCGAGTTCAAGCTTCCCAAGATCGTGGCCGGGCCGGAGGCGATGACCGAACTGGCGCAGTGGCCGTGCGACGTCGTACTCAACGGGGTGGTGGGGTCGCTCGGGCTGGCGCCGACGCTGGCGGCGCTGCGCGCCGGGCGTACGCTCGCGCTTGCCAACAAGGAGTCGCTGGTGGCTGGCGGCTCGCTGGTCAAGGGCGCGGTGACGCGGCCGGAGCAGATCGTCCCTGTCGATTCGGAGCACTCGGCGCTGGCGCAGTGCCTGCGCGGCGGCACCCGGGGGGAGGTAAGCCGGCTGGTGGTGACCGCCAGCGGTGGGCCGTTCCGGGGTAGGCGGCGCGACGAGTTGACGGCGGTCACGCCGGAGCAGGCGCTCGCCCACCCGACCTGGAACATGGGGCCGGTCGTCACGATCAACTCGGCGACCATGGTCAACAAGGCGCTTGAGGTGATCGAGGCGCACGAGCTGTTCGACGTGCCGTACACCGACATCACCGTCATGGTGCACCCCCAGTCGGTGATCCACTCGATGGTCGAGTTCGTCGACGGGTCGACGTTGGCCCAGGCCAGCCCGCCCGACATGCGGCTACCGATCGCCCTCGGGCTGGGCTGGCCGGAGCGGGTACCCGAGGCCGCCGCCGCCGTCGACTGGACCGCCGCGCACACCTGGGAGTTCGCGCCGCTGGACGACGAGGTGTTCCCGGCCGTGGCGTTGGCGAAGGCGGCCGGGGAGGCGGGCCGCTGCCGGCCGGCGATCTACAACGCGGCGAATGAGGAGTGCGTTGCGGCGTTCGTCGCGGGGCGGCTGCCGTTCCTCGGCATCGTCGACACGTTGCAGCGCGTGTTGGAGGAGGCTCCCGACTTCGGTGAACCGGGTACCGTCGAGGACGTACTCGGAGCCGAGTCGTGGGCGCGCACACACGCGCAGGAGATCATCGCTGCTGCGGTGGAAGGAGCTTGATGTCGTTCGCGTTCGGGGTGGTGCTGTTCGCCCTCGGCATTCTCATCTCGGTGAGCCTGCACGAGGCCGGGCACATGCTCACCGCCAAGGCCTTCGGCATGAAGGTCACCCGCTATTTCGTCGGCTTCGGCCCCACCCTCTGGTCGTTCAAGCGTGGCGAGACCGAATACGGTCTCAAGGGCATCCCGCTCGGTGGATTCTGCAAGATCGTCGGCATGACGCCGCAGGACGACGACGTCGAGCCCGGCGACGAGAAGCGGGCCATGTGGCGTTACCCGGTGTGGAAGCGCACCATCGTGATGTCCGCCGGGTCGGTCACCCACTTCGGGTTGGCGATCTTCGCCGCCTGGCTGGCCGCGATGACCTTCGGCCTGCCCAACCCCAACTTTCCCAGCACCGAAGAGCAGTTCCGCAGCGAGCCGGCGGTGATCGCCCTCCAGGACTGCGTGCTACCCGACACCACCTACCGGGCCTGCGTGACAAGCGACGCGCCGAGCCCCGCCGCCACGGCCGGGCTGCTGAACGGCGACCGGATCACGTCGATCAACGGCACCCCGATCGCCAACTACGGTGACCTGCTCACCACCCTGCGAGCCGTCAGCCCCGGCAGCACCGCACAGATCGGATACGAACGCGACGGTCAGACCGGTACCGCCGAGACGGTTCTCGCGACCACCAAGCGCCCGCCGATCGACGACCCGAACGGGCCGGTCGGCGACGTCGCGGCCCTCGGCATCGGCCTGGTCGTCTCCACCCCTGGCCTGGTCAGTTACGGCCCGGTGGAGGCAGTCGGCGCGACCAGCACCTTCATCGGCGACATGGCGGTGGCCACCGCGCAGGCCCTGCAGCGGCTGCCGGAGAAGATCCCCGCCCTGTGGACCGCCATCACCGGCGGCGAGCGGGACATCGACACCCCGATCAGCGTGGTCGGTGCCAGCGTCCTCGGCGGCGAGGCAGTCGCCAACGACGCCTGGGAACTGTTCATCATGCTGTTCATCTCGTTGAACTTCTTCATCGGGGTGTTCAACCTGCTGCCACTGCTGCCGCTGGACGGCGGCCACATCGCCATCGCCTGGTTCGAACGGGCCCGTTCCTGGGTGTACGCGCGGCTGCGTAAGCCCGACCCGGGCCGGGTCGACTACTTCAAGCTGATGCCCTTCACGTACGTGGTGATCCTGATCGGTGGTGTCTTCACCCTGCTCACCATCACCGCGGACGTGGTCAACCCGATCACCCTCTTCCCAAAGTGAGTGCCTGAAGTGACCGCTGTCAGTCTCGGTATGCCCGCCGCACCGCCGCCACAGCTCGCGCCCCGCCGGTCCAGCCGCCAGATCATGGTCGGGTCCGTGCCGGTCGGTGGTGGCGCGCCCGTGTCGGTGCAGTCGATGACGACCACCCTCACCTCCGACGTCAACGCCACCCTGCAGCAGATCGCCGAGTTGACCGCGTCCGGGTGCCAGATCGTCCGGGTGGCCGTACCCAGCCAGGACGACGTGGAGGCGTTGCCGGCGATCGCGAAGAAGTCGCAGATCCCGGTGATCGCCGACATCCACTTCCAGCCGAAGTACGTCTTCGCCGCGATCGACGCGGGATGCGCGGCGGTCCGGGTGAACCCGGGCAACATCCGCCAGTTCGACGACAAGGTCGCCGAGATCGCTCGGGCGGCGTCGGCCGCAGGTACGCCCATCCGGATCGGCGTCAACGCCGGTTCCCTGGACAAGCGGCTGCTGGCCAAGTATGGCAAGGCGACCGCAGAGGCGCTCGTCGAGTCAGCCCTATGGGAGTGTTCGCTGTTCGAGGAGCACGGCTTCCGAGACATCAAGATCTCGGTGAAGCACAACGACCCGGTGGTGATGATCCGGGCGTACCGGCAGCTCGCCGAGCAGTGCGACTATCCGCTGCACCTCGGGGTGACCGAGGCGGGGCCGGCGTTCCAGGGCACCATCAAATCCGCTGTCGCCTTCGGGGCGCTCCTGGCCGAGGGGATCGGCGACACCATCCGGGTGTCGCTGTCCGCGCCGCCGGTCGAAGAAATCAAGGTCGGAAACCAGATCCTGGAGTCGCTCGGGCTGCGTGAACGCGGCCTGGAAATCGTCTCCTGCCCGTCCTGCGGGCGGGCTCAGGTCGACGTCTACAAGCTTGCCGAGGAGGTGACCGCCGGCCTGGAAGGGCTGCCGGTGCCGCTGCGGGTAGCCGTGATGGGCTGCGTGGTCAACGGGCCCGGCGAAGCCCGCGAGGCAGACCTGGGGGTGGCCTCCGGTAACGGTAAGGGTCAGATCTTCGTCAAGGGGCAGGTCATCAAGACAGTACCCGAGGCACAGATCGTGGAAACCCTGATCGAGGAGGCGCTACGGCTCGCCGACGAGATGGGTGCGGAGCTACCCGAGGAACTACGCGACCTGCTTCCTGGCGCCACAGTAACCGTGCACTGACGACGCGACCTCGACCCCAGCACCCGCCAGCGCTCCCCGTCGAACGCCGGTACCAACCAGCGCTCGCCGCTTGCGCGTGGACGGAGGGCGGCGCGACAGGTATCGGCGCGGGTCGGGCACCGTGCACGGGTAGATGTCACGAGGGCGGCCAGCTACCGGTGGCAGCCCTCGGCGCGTACGGGTGTCACTCCGACTCGGCGAGGATCGCGTACAGCTTGCGGCGGGTCTCGTCGAGCACCTGGGCGGCCCGTTCCCGCTGGTCGTCGGTGCCTGTCCTCATCACCTGACGCAATGCCTGCATGGCCTGCATGCCGGCGTGACGGGTGTCGTGCCAACTGTTGATGGTGTCCTCGGCGACCTCTGCCCAAGGGGGTGTGTGGGCCGCCTCTTCGGCTTCGGTGTGGCCCTGCCCGGTGAGCGTGAACCGCTTGCGGGCACCGCCGGACTCCTCGATGGTGACGATGACGCCCTCGTCCTCAAGCAACTGGAGGGTGGGGTAGATCGAGCCGGGGCTGGGTCGCCAGCTCCCGCCGGTGCGGGAGTCGATTTCCTGGATCATTTCGTATCCGTGCATCGGCCGCTCGGTGAGCAGGGCCAGTACCGCGTTGCGGACGTTCGGCCGGCGTCCCCGTGCCCGGCCCCCACCGCCTCGACCGTGCCCGGAGCCGTGCCCGTCGGGTGGGAAGGGGGGGCCGGCAGGGAACGACGGGAATCCGAATCCCCGCATCCGGCGCTCGCGCGGCGTGTGCCCGCGTCGATGGAACTTCATCCGTCTGCCTCCATCACAGAACTATCTTTGATGCATCGACGATATATCGCCAACACAGCGGCGACAAGTCGACCACCGGGATTCGACGCTCAGTGAGGGCGCTGAAGATGATTTGTCATCATTCGACCGGCCCGTTCATCGACGCGGTACCCGACGGTCGAGCCGTCGTTACCGTCCGCCAACACGCGGTCAACGGATCTGGCAGGCTGTAACCGTGCTGACGGCGCCGGTGCGGCAAATCGGGGAATCGGAACGGCGCGCGGTCGAGCGGTTGCTCGATCTCGACCCGTTCGCGAGCGCGCAGGTCGCGGAGCGGGTCGCCGCGCGCGGGCTGGCCTGGTGGCGGGCCGAAGGCCGCGTCCTGGGTTACGGTTCCCGCCGCAACCTCGAATCCGTGTGCTGGCTCGGTGGCAACCTCACCCCGGTGCTGGCCGGACCACAGGCCATCGCCGCCTTCGCCGACCTGCTCGCCGACGAGGAACGACCCTGCTCATCGATCGTCGGGCGGGCCGACGCCGTCCTGCACCTGTGGGAGCGGCTCTCCCGGACCTGGGGCCCGGCCCGCGACGTACGTTCGAACCAGCCTCTGCTGGTCGCCGACGCGCTGCCCCCGGTGCCCGTCGACCCGCAGGTGCGCCGGGTACGCAGCGGTGAAGTGGACAAGCTCTTCCCGGCCGCGGTAGCGATGTACACCGAGGAGGTCGGCGTGTCGCCGCTTGCCGATGACGGCGGTCGCGGGTACCGCCGCCGGGTCACCGACCTGGCCCGCTCAGGCCGGGCGTACGCCCGCTTCGTCGACGGGCGGGTGGTCTTCAAGGCCGAACTGGCGGTCGTCACCCGGCGCACCGCGCAGATCCAGGGGGTGTGGGTGGACCCCGAGTGGCGGGGACGCGGCATCGCCACCGCAGCGATGGCAGCGGTCGTCAGCGACGCGCTGGCCCGGGTAGCGCCGACGGTCAGCCTGTACGTCAACGACTTCAACCTGCCCGCCCGGCGCGTCTACCAACGATGCGGCTTCCGCCCGGTCGGCACCCTGGCGACCGTGCTGTTCTGAGCTGCCCGCTGCCCCGAAAATGCGTTGAGCTGGGCGGCCCGGCAAAGCAGGCTGGACACTCCGCCACCCGACCGGAGGATCCGACCCATGCGCCTGCTCCGCGATCTGTGGGTCACCTCCTCGCGCCGGATGACCCTGGTGGTCGCACTGATCCTGCTCGGTGGCGTCGGCCAGGCAGCCACCGCCGCACTCGCCGGGCCGGTGCTGCTGCACCGCTCCGTCGGATTCTTCACACTGTTGTCGGTGGCGCTTGTCGTCTCGGTCGTCAGCGACCTGGTGGTCAGCCTGGTGATGGCCGGCGTGACCGCCGACTGGTCCGCCGATCTGCGTCGTCGATTGTGTCGGGTGGCGCTGGGACAGCCCGTACCCGCCCTGGAGACAACTCCGGTCGGGGAGATGCTCGACCGGATCGACGGTGACGTGTACGACGTCGCCTCAGGGGTACGTGGCCCCGGCGTGCGGCTGGCCCAGGCGCTCGCCGTCGGCCTGCTGTCCACGCTCGTCGCGCTAACCGTGTGGTGGCCGGCTGGAGTCGGCATGCTGCTGCTCTGCGTTCTGCTCGCGGTCACGCTGCGCCGTCCCGCCGGCCGGATCGCCCCGGCCCGGATGCACGAAGAGGCGGCCTGGTCGGACCTCGCGGCGGTAATGGAGGAGGCCATCCACGGTCAGGACGACGTACGTACGAGTCTGGCCCGGCCCTACGTGCTTCGCCTGTACGCCCGCCGTGCGGCCGAGGTGCTGCGCCGGGGCCTACGGGTGTGGCAGATGTCGGCGCAGGTCAACACCGTCGCGGCCGGGATGAGTCGCGTCGGTGTGGCAATGGTTGTGCTCGGCGGTGTGTGGGCGCTGTCCACCGGCCGGGTCGATGCCGCCCGGATGACCGCGATCTGGCTGCTCGCCCTCTCCCTCGGCATGACCGTCGAACACGTCAGCCGGATGGTGCCGGAGGTGCAATACGCCCTCGGCGCGTGGGGGCGGGTCCAACTGCTCTCGGCCGCACCGCAGGAACCAGTCGGTGGCACCGCCCCCAGTGACGGCGACCTGGTCATCCGTGGCCTGACCTACCGATATCCGAGCGCCGGGCCGGATGCCGACCGTGCCCCCGCGCTGCGGGACATCAACCTGACCTTCGTACGCGGCCGTTCGTACGCCCTGGTCGGCCGGACCGGATCAGGTAAGTCGACGCTGGCCAAGCTGCTCACCCGAGCCGTCGACGTGCCACCGGGCGTGGTGCTGCTCGGCGGGCGAGACGTGCTCGACCTCGACGTCGAGCAGCTACGCCAGTGGGTCGCCGTGGTGCCGCAGCGCACCGAGATCCTCGCCGGAACGCTCGCCGAGAACGTGGCGCTCTTCGACCCCGGGCTGCTCGACTCCGCCGCCCGGGCCCTGCACGAGCTGGGGTTGACCAACTGGATCGCCGAGCTGCCGGCGGGTCTGGACACCCGCCTCGGCGAGGGGGGCCACGTGCTCTCGGCCGGTCAGGAGCAGTTGGTCGCCTTCGCCCGGATCCTGGTCCGTGATCCGCACGTGGTGGTCCTCGACGAGGCCACCGCCCGACTCGATCCAGTCACCGAAGCCCGGGTGCAGCGGGCCACAGAGCGGCTGCTGCGTGACCGGATCGGCGTCGTCATCGCTCACCGGCTGTCGTCGGTGAGCCGCTGTGACGAGGTGGTGGTGCTTGCCGACGGTGCGGTGGTCGAGGCCGCCCCGCTGGCCGAGTCGCGGCGCTTCGCCGAGTTGCTGGCGGCCGGCCACGACGGCGGGCGCGGTGTCGACGCGGGGCCCGGGCTGCTGCCGGAGCCGGAGAACGACCGCGACGAGCCGGTACTGGTCGGTGCCAACTCCGCCGCCGTCGCCGCATCTGCCGGCACGCACGGCCCGATGAGCGCGGTGGACACGTCCGTAGGTGCCGGTACGGCAACCGTACGTGGCGTGGACGTGCTGGTGCCCGGCGAGACCGACGAGGGCAGAGGGGCACATCTGCCGGCCGATCCTGAGCTGCCCGCCCGCCGGGCCGTCGCGGCAGACCTGCCGGTAGGCGACCGGCGGCCCGCATCGCGGACCCGAACCCTGCGGGAGATCGTTCGGCTGTGCCGCAACGACCCCCGGTACGGCGCGGCGGCGGTGGGCATCTTCGCCGTACTGGCGATCCTCGGCCTGGACGGGCCGGTGCTCGCCTGGCTCTGGGCCGACGTGGTGGACGGCACCGGCGATCCCTGGCTGCCCGCCCTGGGCATCGCGGCCGGGCTGATCCTCGCCATCCCGTCGCACTACTGGACTCACCTGTGGTTTCCCGCCTGGTGGGTGCGACAGATGCTGCGGATCAGCGCCCGCCTGGTCCACGGACAGACCGGCCCCCGACGGGTCAGCCGGCACACCCCCGCCGAGGTGGTGGCCCAGGGCGGCGACACCGAACGGGTCGTCCAGCTCGCTGACAACGTGCTCGACCAGGTCGTCTCCCTGATCCTGCTGGTCGCCATGACCCTGATCACCGGCAGCGTGGTGCCGGGGCTGTTCTTCGTGGGCACGATGGTGCTCTCCGGTCTGGCCGCCACAGCGTTCGGGCCGAAACTGGAGGGCGCGGCCCGCGACACCGTCGCCGCCCGGGCAGCGTTCGCCACCGCGCTGGTTTCCACGCTGTCGGCGGCCCGCACGGTGAAACTGGCCGGGGCGACCCGACCGGTGCTGGCCCACCTCGCCAACCTCGACACCGTACGCAGCGAACGGCAGCGCCGGGAGATCGCCGTGCAGGTCTGGGCGCGTTCCACACCGGCGGTGGCCAGCGGACTCTTCCCGATCGGCGTGTGGGCCCTGTACCTGACCGGTGGACTGTCCGCTGGTGCGGCTTTGGTCGCGGTCGCCACGCTGGGCGCGGCCCGCTGGTTCGCCTGGACCACCGCGTCACTTGTCTCCCAGGTGCCCTCGGCGCGGGTGTGGACCCGGCGGACAGCGGAGATGACCGGGGTCGAGGCGTACTCGGTACGGGTGCCCGGGGTCGACCTGGCAGCCGGCACCGCACCCGCTCCGACGGTGCCACCGCGTAACCCGCTGCGTCGGCTCGACCTGGTCGGTTTCGGCGTCCGTCACACCGACGGCACCACCGCGGTACGCGACGTGGATCTGACCGTGGCACGCGGTCAACTGGTCCTCGTGCTCGGGCCGGTCGGCTCGGGCAAGTCGTCGCTGCTACGGGCCCTCGCAGGTATCGCCCCGCACACCGGGCTGCTGACTTGGAACGGCGAACCGGTGGATGAGCCGGAGCTGTTCCTGCGACCCAACCAGGTCGGCTATGTCGGACAGATGCCCCGGGTGCTCTCCGGCACGGTCGCCGACAACATCACCCTCGGACATCAGGTGGACGCCGAGGAGGCGGTCAGCACCGCCCAGCTCGACCATGACCTGGCCGCCACCGGCAGTGGGCTCGGCCTGCTCATCGGGCACAAGGGCACCCGCTTGTCCGGTGGACAGCTGCAACGGCTGGCGCTGGCCCGGGCCCTGGCTCCGCGTACCGAGCTGCTGGTGGCCGACGACGTCTCCTCCGCGTTGGACGTCACCACCGAACTGGCGCTGTGGCAGGCGTTGCGGGACCGTGGCGTCACTGTGGTCGGTTCCACCTCGAAGCGGGCCGCGCTGGTACGGGCCGATCACGTCGTGGTGCTCGTCGGCGGTACGGTGGCGGCTCAGGGCACATGGCGTGACCTGGAGCGACACTGGGCCCACCTGGCCGGCTGACCGGCCACGGCAGCACGATGCGCCGCTCGTCTCTCGGGCTCGGCGGCCGGTGTGACGGCCGGGCGGGGCGCCGCCAGGGTGACGGCGGTAGCGAAACCCCAAAGCGCGGCCACCAGCAGCAGCATCCGCTCCAACACGCCCACCAGGGAACCGCGTCCGGCGAACAGCATGGCCAGACCGACCGCGCCCGCGAGCGGTAGCGCCGCGGCGGCCGCCAGGACGGCGGCCCGGCGCAGCGGACGCCCCGCAGTCGGGGCCACGA
The DNA here is from genome assembly GCF_012726175.1 of Micromonospora sp. HNM0581. GTDB lineage: Bacteria > Actinomycetota > Actinomycetes > Mycobacteriales > Micromonosporaceae > Micromonospora. The sequence goes on along the minus strand of NZ_JAASAD010000013.1, from coordinate 126,951 downwards.
CCACGGCGATCATCGCGAATACCACCGCCGCCGTCGCAGCGACGCTGGCCCCGCCGTGCACCAGATCCGCCACGGTGGCCTGCTCGAACGGCGGCAACGGGCAGCCGGCACTGCAGGTCACCGCGCCGGACAGGACCGTGGCCAGACCACCGGCGACGAGTAGTCCCGCCGCGACCCGCAACACCTTGTCGACTCCGGCGGCACCGCCCGCCCGCCGCCGCTGCGGTGCCGGTCCGGCCGGAGGCACCCCTGCGGCCCGCAACGCGGCGGCCAACAGCAGCAACGCCATGGCCAGGACGAAAACGCCGGTCCGGTACGTCCAGGCGTAGCCGCTGCCGACGACACCGGCCTCGCTGACGTACCCGGTCGGACCCGGACCCGGACCGGCGACAACGGCGAACGTCACGGCGGCCACCCCGACGCAGACCGAGCCGGCGGAAGCTGCGGCGACCAGCCGGACCGCTGTGCGTTCAGCCATCCCGGTGGGGCGGCGTCCAGCGGTGCAGCTCCGGCCCGAGGTGTGCCCCGACGGGGTGGGCTGGGCCTGTGCCATGCCCACAACCTATCCGGCACGCACCGGAGATATCCTGGCCGTCGGTGTGTCCCCGTGGACCCGGTTACCCACCCTCCGACCTTCCCACCACCCGAAGGACTCGCTATGACCGTGGCATACCTGGTGGCCGGCGTCCGTACCCCGATCGGCCGGTACGCAGGCGCCCTGGCCGGCGTACGCCCCGACGACCTGGCCGCCCACGTCATCCGTGAGCTGGTGGCCCGGCACCCGTCGGTGGACTGGTCGCGCACCGACGACGTGGTGTTCGGCTGCGCCAACCAGGCCGGCGAGGACAACCGCAACGTGGCCCGGATGGCGGCGCTGCTCGGCGGGCTGCCCGAACAAGTGCCCGGCAGCACGGTCAACCGGCTATGCGGCTCCGGGCTGGACGCGCTCGCCACCGCCGCCCGGTCGATCGTGGCCGGGGAGGCGGACCTGGTCGTCGCCGGTGGGGTGGAGAGCATGAGCCGGGCGCCGTTCGTGATGCCGAAGGCGGCCACCGCGTTCGCCCGATCTGCCGAGGTGTACGACACCACCATCGGCTGGCGGCTGGTGAACCCCCTCATGGAACGCGGCTGGGGCGTCGACTCGATGCCCGAGACGGCCGAGAACGTGGCCGCCGACTACGGTGTCGACCGGGCGGCGCAGGACGAGTTCGCGTACCGCTCGCAGCTGCGGGTCGCCAAGGCGCAGGCCGACGGACGGTTGGCCGAGGAGATCGTGCCGGTGACTGTGCCGGCGGGCCGGCGGGAAACCCGGCTGGTCGAGGTCGACGAACATCCCCGGCAGACCTCGCTGGAGAAGCTGGCCGTGCTGCCCACCCCGTTCCGCGACGGCGGCACGGTCACCGCCGGCAACTCCTCGGGTGTCAACGACGGCGCGGTCGCCCTGCTCGTCGCCTCGGAGGCGGCCGTCGCCGCGTACGGTCTGACTCCGCTGGCCCGGGTCACCGGCACGGCGGCAGCCGGTGTGCCGCCCCGGGTCATGGGCATCGGGCCGGTTCCCGCGACCCGGCGGCTGCTGGACCGGCACGGGTTGGCCGTCACCGACATCGACGTGATCGAGCTCAACGAGGCCTTCGCCGCCCAGTCCGTCGCGGTGCTGCGCGAACTCGGGCTTCCCGAGGACGCCGAGCACGTCAACCCGAACGGGGGTGCCATCGCACTGGGCCACCCGCTCGGTGCCAGCGGTGCCCGGCTCGCACTGACCGCTGCCCTGGAACTGCGCCGACGGGGCGGGCGGCGGGCGCTGGCCACCATGTGCATCGGGGTGGGTCAGGGCATCGCACTGCTACTGGAGGCCGCCTGACCTGCCAGATGAACCATTTTCGGGTAGGAAAGAACCTTGTGGATCTCCCCCCGTGCCGCGGACCGGCCTAGAGTGGTCAGCATCACGATCCAGGGCGACAACACGAGGTGCAACCAGTGCAGCAGCCGGACGGACTTCCCGCCGAGATCGACCTTTCCCGGCCCAGCGCGGCACGGGTGTATGACTACTTTCTCGGCGGCGCCCACAACTTCGACATCGACCGGCAACTCGCCGCGCAGATCGCGGCCATGACACCGAACCTGCCGGCGACCATGCGGGCCGGGCGGGAGTTCCTCCGCCGCGCCGTGCGGGTCCTGCTCGACGCCGGCATCGACCAGTTCCTCGACATCGGCTCCGGCATCCCCACGGTCGGCAACGTGCACGAGGTAGCCCAAGCCACGAACCCGAAGGCTCGGGTGATCTACGTCGACATCGATCCGGTCGCGGTGGCACACAGCCGGGACCTGCTCGCCGGCAACGATACGACCGGCGTCATCCACGGCGACCTGCGGGACCCGGACCGGATCCTGTCCGAGGCCCGGCGGCTCGACCTGCTCGACTTCGACCAGCCGGTGGGCATCCTGCTCGCCGGGGTGGTGCACTTCGTCCCGGACACCGACCGCCCCGGTGACGTCCTGGCCACCCTCCGCGCCACCGCAGCTCCCGGCAGCCACCTGGTGATCTCGCACTCCACCTTCGAGGACCAGCCACAGGAAATGCTGGACGCGCAGCGGTTGTCGGCACGTACCGCCACCGAGATCACCCTCCGTTCGCGGGCCGAGATCACCGCGTTCTTCGGCGACTGGACCCTCCTGGAGCCCGGCGTGGTGCACATGGAGCTGTGGCGGGCCGACTCCCCGTCCGAGGTCACCGTCGACGGTCAGCGCTTCGGTGCCTTCGGTGGCGTCGCCCGCAACGACCGGTCCGCCGGCTGATCCGATGGCCGCCGTGGGCGCTTCCGGCGGTGACACCGTCGACCTGGCCGGCGCGCAGCGGTACGCAGCCGACTGGGCGGGGGCTGTCCGTCGGCTCGGTTTCGTGCCGCTGAGCGCCGCCGAGACCGAGCAGCTGCTGCTCCGGCACACTCTCCGACTGGCGGAGGTGCTGCTCTCCGCTGATGCGCCGGAACCGGCGGCGCAGGAGGTCGGGCGGTCACTGGTCGACGCGCACCTCGCCGAACCGGGCGTCGTCGAATGGTCGGTGCGTACGCTGGGCGAACGGTTCCGGAGCGACGTGCTCGCCGCCGGCCGCCCTGAGCTCGACACGCGGATCGCCGCCATCCAGGCCGGGTTGGCGGCCGGCTTCGCCCGCGCGTTGCGTGAGCGGACCTTCGTTCAGCAGGAGGGGATAGCTCGCGCCATGTGGCAGGCGCGGGACGACGCCGAGCAGGCGCTGCGCGACAGCGAGGCCCGCTTCCGGGCGGTGTTCGACGGTGCGGCCATCGGCATCGGCCTCGCCGAGGTCGACGGAACGATCATCGACGTCAACTCCGCTTTCGCCGACATGTTGGGCTACTCGGTCGAGGAGCTGCGACAACTCGACGTGGCGTCGCTTTTCCACCCCGACGACGCGGCCGGCATGTGGGAGCTGTACCAGGAGTTGATCGAGGGCAAACACGACGCGGTCCGGGTCGAGAAACGCTACTACCGGAAGGACGGCAGCGCCGTCTGGACGGACCTGGCCGTCTCGCTGATCCGCCACGACGACGGCCGGCCCCGTTTCACCGTCGCCGTGGTCGAGGACATCACCGAGCGGTACGCACTGCAGCAGCGGCTGCGCTTCCAGGCGTTGCACGACCCGCTGACCGGACTGCCGAACCGGACGCTGTTCTTCGACAGGCTGGCCAGCTTGGTGGAGCAGCCCGACCCGCCGGGCCGGGTCGGTGTCTGCTTCCTCGACCTGGACGGGTTCAAGACGATCAACGACAGTCTCGGGCACGCCCTCGGTGACCAGCTGCTGGTGATGATCGCCCGACGGCTGGCCGACTGTGTGGCCGAACAGGGCTATCTGGTCGCCCGGATGGGAGGCGACGAGTTCGTCATCCTGGTCGACGGGGTCGCCGCCATCCAGGACGTGATCGCCGTGGCCGAGTCGGCGCTGGCCGCCGTCGCCGCGCCGGTGTGCGTCGGCGACCAGCAACTCGCGGTCTCGGCCAGCATCGGCATCGTCGACTCGGAGGTCGCCGGCACCAGCGTCGCGGAGCTGATGAAGGCTGCCGACGCCTCGCTCTACTGGGCGAAGGCGGAGGGCCGCGACCGGTGGGCGGTCTACGATCCCGAGCGCAGCGCCCGGGACAACGCCCGCTCGGCGCTGGCCGCCGGGTTGCCCGCGGCCCTGGACCGGGGCGAGTTCGTGTTGCACTACCAGCCGATCGTGTCGCTGCTCGACGGACGCATGCTTGCTGTCGAGGCGCTCGTCCGCTGGCAGCACCCGGAACTGGGGCTGATCGGCCCGGACCGGTTCATCGGGCTCGCCGAGGAGACCGGCCTGATCGTCCGGCTCGGTGAGTGGGTGCTGCGGCAGGCGTGCCGTGACGCCCAGCGGTGGCACACCGACTTCCCGGACGCCGGGCTGGTGGTGAGCGTCAACCTGGCAGCCCGCCAGGCCGACCGTCCGGCGATCGTGGACACCGTGGCCGATGCGCTGGCCAGTAGCGGACTGCCTGCGGAACTTCTGCAACTGGAGTTGACCGAGAGCGCGGTGATGGGGTCGGCCGGTGAGCCGCTGCGGACGCTGCACCGGCTAGCCGCGCTGGGCGTACGGCTGGCCGTGGACGATTTCGGCACCGGGTACTCCAACCTGGCGTACCTACGCCGGTTGCCGATCACCTGCCTGAAACTGGCGGGCCCGTTCGTGGAGGGGATCCGGGGCGCCGAGCCGGCCGACGCCGACCACCGGGACGAACGTATCGTCGATGCGCTGGTGCGGCTGGCACACGCGTTGGAGCTGTGGGTCACCGCGGAGGCGGTGGAAACCGAGGCGCAGGCGCAGCGGCTGCGGGCGCTGCGGTGCGACACCGCGCAGGGGCGGCTGTTCGCCCCGCCGGGTCCGGCGGAGACAATCGTGGCCCGGCTACGCGATCCGAAGCTGGGAAGGGCGTCCTGTTGACGCCTCCGGTTGAGGAAAGGTCCCTTCCTGACTGATGTGCACGAGCAACCGGGAGTCAACGTGGGGCTGACCGAGACGGCAGCGGTGGCGTCGGTCGTCGCCGCACTGGCCATCCTCGCGGGGCTGGCCGGGGTGGTGGTGCCCGGTCTGCCGGCGCTGCCGCTGTGTTGGGGTGGCGTACTGGTGTGGAGCCTGTTCGGCGGCGCCGGGCCTGGGCGGTGGCTGGTGCTCGTCGCCGCCACGCTCGTCGCCGTGGCCGGCACCGTCGTCAAGTACGCCTGGCCCGGGCGCAACCTGAAACGGGCCGGGGTGCCCACCGCGTCGCTGCTGGCCGGTGTACTGCTCGGCCTGGTCGGCTTCTTCGTGATTCCAGTGGTCGGGCTGGTCATCGGTTTCGTCGGCGGAATCTTCGCGATGGAGCGTCTGCGGCTCGGCGACACCCGACTCGCCTGGCCGGCGACGAGGCAGGCCGTCGCCGCGACGGGGCTGTCGATGCTTGTCGAGTTTCTCTCCGGGCTGGTGATCGGCGCCCTGTGGGTGGCCGGTCTGGTGATGACCTGACCGGTCTGGGCGTGGCTGCCTACCGGGGCGGCGCGGGGTGGAGTCGGGGCACGGGACGTCGCCGTGCCCGAGAGAGGTGACGTGTTCCCGCGCCGCCGCGGAGGCCGGGCCGTTCCGAGGGCCCGGCGGCCGGCCCGTCGCGATCGGGCCTGGTCACACCCTCAAGGATGGGGTACGCGGGCTGTGCCGGCAACGCAATAGTGGCCCACCGGCAGCGTGTGCCCCCTGCGGTCACCTGATGCCGGCCGGGTTGCCCGGCTCGGCTCGGCGGGTACCAGCGGTGCGGCCCATTGACGGTGATCGGCTGTGCCCGGTAGACCTTGGTGATGGAGGCTCGTGGATGAGACAACCGCCGCTCACGTTGGAACAACTTCGGGTCGCCGTCACCGAGGGCGAGATCGACACGGTGGCCCTGGCCCTTGTCGACATGCAGGGTCGGTTGCAGGGCAAACGGTTCCACGCCCCGTACTTCATCGACCAGGTCGTCGCGCACGGCAGTGAAGGATGCAACTACCTGCTCGCCGTCGACGTGGACATGAACACCGTCGACGGGTACGCCATGTCGAGTTGGGAACGTGGCTACGGCGACTTCGCGATGAAACCGGACTTCGGCACCCTGCGCCGGGTACCGTGGCAGCCCGGGACGGCCCTGCTCCTGGCCGACCTGGAGTGGTTGGACGGCTCCGGTCCGGTGATCGCCTCGCCCCGGCAGATCCTGCGCCGCCAGCTGGACCGGTTGGCCGCGTACGGGCTGACCGCGTACGCCGGCACCGAGTTGGAGTTCGTGCTGTTCCGTGACTCGTACGAGCAGGCGTGGCGGCGCGGCTACCGGGAGCTGACCCCGGCCAACCAGTACAACGTGGATTATTCGCTGCTCGGCACCGCTCGGGTGGAGCCGCTGCTGCGCCGGATCCGCACCGAGATGGCTGGCGCGGGGCTGGTTCCGGAGAGCGCCAAGGGGGAGTGCAACCTCGGCCAGCACGAGATCGCCTTCCGCTACGACGAGGCGGTGGCCTGCGCCGACCACCATGTGATCTACAAGAACGGGGCAAAGGAGATCGCCGCCCAGGAGGGCATGTCGATCACCTTCATGGCTAAGCCCAACGAGCGGGAGGGCAACTCCTGTCACATCCACTTCTCACTTCGGGACGCATCCGGCGGCTCGGCGATGCTCGGTGACGGGCCGGCGCAGCTGAGTCCGACCGGGCAGCGGGTGCTCGCCGGGCTGCTCGCCACCATGCGCGAGTTGAGCCTGCTCTTCGCCCCGAACATCAACTCCTACAAGCGTTACCAGCCGGGTTCGTTCGCGCCGACCGTGTTGCGGTGGGGCACCGACAACCGCACCTGCGCGCTGCGGGTGGTGGGGCACGGTCAGGGGATGCGGGTGGAGAACCGGGTGCCGGGTGCCGACGTCAATGCGTACCTGGCGATCGCGGCGTTGGTGGCGGGTGCTCTGCACGGCATCGAGAACGAGTTGGAGTTGGCCGAGGAGTGCACCGGCAACGCGTACGACGACGCGACCGCGGAGCATGTTCCCGGCACTCTCCGCGACGCCCTGACCCTCTGGGAGGGTTCGACGGTGGCCCACGCCGCTTTCGGCGAGGAGGTGGTCGCCCACTACGCCAACATGGCCCGCGTCGAGTTGACTGCCTTCGACGCCGCCGTCACCGACTGGGAACTGACCCGTGGCTTCGAACGCCTCTGATCCGCATCCGTAGCGATCATGCGATTGTGGCCCGTGACGGATCGCGCATACCTGCGTACTCCAGACGCTACAACTGCATGATCGTCGCAGAGAGGTGGGGGTGAGGGTCGGTGGGTGAGGTGTGGGATCCGGCGCGGGGGACGGTGCTGCGGGAGGTGGCCGACAGTTCGGTCGGACAGGTGGACGCGGCGGTCGAGCGGGCAGGGCGGGCCTACGAGCGGTGGCGGGGGGTCAGCGCGGGGGAGCGGGGACGGCTGCTGCGGCGGTTCGCGGCGGTGGTGGACGATCACCTTGAGGAGTTGGCCCGGCTGGAGGTGGCGAACGCCGGCCACACCATCGGCAACGCGCGGTGGGAGGCGGGCAACGTCAGGGACGTGCTGGACTTCTACGCGGGGGCGCCGGAGCGGCTCACCGGGCGGCAGATCCCGGTGCCGGGCGGATTGGACGTGACCTTCCACGAACCACTCGGCGTGGTCGGGGTGATCGTGCCGTGGAACTTCCCCATGCCCATCGCCGCCTGGGGTTTCGCTCCGGCCCTCGCCGCCGGTAACACGGTCGTGCTCAAGCCGGCCGAGTTGACGCCGCTGACCGCGCTGCGGTTGGCCGAGTTGGCGGAGCAGGCCGGACTACCCGAGGGGGTGTTCACCGTGCTGCCCGGGCGGGGCGAGGTGGTCGGCGAACGGTTCGTCAGCCACCCCGCAGTACGCAAGATCTGCTTCACCGGCTCCACCGAGGTCGGCACCAGGATCATGGCCGGCTGCGCGAGCCAGGTGAAGCGGCTGACCCTGGAACTGGGTGGCAAGTCGGCGAACGTTGTCTTCGCCGACGCCGACCTGGAACGGGCCGCCGCCGCCGCGCCGTACGCGGTCTTCGACAACGCCGGCCAGGACTGCTGCGCCCGGTCCCGGTTGCTGGTGCAGCGCCGGGTGTACGACCGCTTCCTCGAACTGCTCGAACCGGCGGTACACGCCTTCCGGGTGGGTGATCCGGCCGACGAGAGCACCGAGATGGGACCGCTGATCTCGGCCGGGCAGCGGGACCGGGTCGACGGGTACGTCGACGGTTCGCGGGTGGCGTTCACCGGCTCACGGCCCGACGGCCCCGGCTACTGGTACGCCCCGACCGTGCTGCTCGCCGACTCACCGCGCGACCGCCACTGGCGGGAGGAGATTTTCGGCCCGGTCGTCTCGGTGCTCCCGTTCGACGACGAGGCCGACGCCGTCCGGCTGGCCAACGACACCGAGTACGGGCTGTCCGGCTCGATCTGGACCCGGGACGTGGGCCGGGCGTTGCGGGTGGCTCGGGCGGTGGAGGCCGGCAACCTGAGCGTCAACTCGCACTCCTCGGTGCGGTACTGGACGCCGTTCGGCGGCATGAAGCGCTCCGGTCTGGGACGGGAACTGGGGCCGGACGCCCTGCACGCGTTCACCGACGTCAAGAACGTCTTCGTCAGCACCGAGGAGTGATCATGCAGGGACGGTTGCGGGACCGGGTGGCCGTGGTGACCGGGGCGGCCAGCGGAATCGGGTTGGCCACGGTGCGGCGGTTCGCCGCGGAGGGTGCCCGGGTGGTCTGCGTGGACGTCGACATCGAGGGCGGGCAGCGGGCAGCCGACGAGGTGGGTGGCAGTTTCGTAGCGGCCGACGTGGCCGACGAGTCGGCGGTACGCGACCTGTTCGACGGGGTCGTCGACCGGTACGGGCGGGTGGATGTGGCGTTCAACAACGCCGGCATCTCCCCACCGGACGACGACTCCATCCTGGACACCCGGCTGGACGCGTGGGAACGGGTACTGCGGGTCAACACGACGAGTGTCTACCTGTGCTGTAGGCACGTCATCCCGCACATGCGGCGGCAGGGCCGAGGCTCGATCATCAACACCGCCTCCTTCGTGGCGTTGATGGGCGCGGCGACATCCCAGATCGCTTACACCGCCAGCAAGGGCGGAGTGCTGGCGCTCACCCGGGAACTGGGTGTGCAGTTCGCCCGGGACGGCATCCGGGTCAACGCCCTCTGTCCGGGTCCGGTGGCCACGCCACTGCTCCGGGAGTTGTTCGCCGCCGATCCGGAGCGCGCTGCCCGCCGGCTGGTGCACGTGCCGATGGGCAGGTTCGGTGAGCCGACCGAGATCGCCGCTGCGGTGGCCTTCCTGGCCAGCGACGATTCCTCCTTCATGACTGCCGCACAGTTCGTCGTCGACGGGGGCATCACCGGGGCGTACGTCACCCCGTTGTGATCTCGGCCACGCCCTCCGCGGGGTGTCGGGTGGTGGAGAAGCCCACCGGTCCGCCCGATGCCGAGCAGCCTCCGACGACTCGGGTGCGTTACGTTGCTGATCCGCCTGGGTAGAAGGCGGGTCAGGGCTTTGATGATCGGGAGCGGTGCGGGCGCGCCCAGGGAGGCTGCATGAGATCGGCCCAGGGGGGCGTGGACGGTGGCCAGCCGTCCGCAGCGGGAGACGAGACGCCCGCGCTGCTCGCGGCAGCGTTCGCGGGCGGCGGTGAGATGGGTGCGCTGCTGCGCGACCGCGACTGGTCGACTCACCCACTCGGTCCACCGAGCCACTGGCCGACCTCGCTGGGCAACGCCCTCAGCACGATGCTCGCCTCCAAGGCGCAGATCGCCATGTTCTGGGGCGACGATCTGCGGGCCTTCTACAACGACGCCTACCGGCCGACCATCGGTGACAAGCATCCCGCAGTGCTCGGCGAGCCTGCCCGGGAACACTGGGCCGAGACCTGGGACGTGCTGGAGCCGCTGCTCACCGGGGTACTACGCGGCGGCGAGTCGTACCAGGCCCAGGATCATCACTTCCTGCTCGATCGGCACGGCTTCGTGGAGGATGTCTACTTCGACGTCTCCTACGACCCGATCCGTGACTCCGACGGCACGATCAGCGGGGTGCTCTGCATCTGCAGCGAGACCACCGGCCGCGTGCTGGGTGAGCGACGACTGCGAGCCCTCGCCGAACTTGGCTCGGCACTGGCCGACCCGGTGAGCAGCGAAGAACTCGGCCGGGCCGCTGCGGCGGTGCTCGACCGGTATCGCGACGACGTCCCCTTCGGGCTGCTCTACCTGACCGACGCCGACGGGCACCTGTGCCGGACGGGAATCGGCAGCGGCGAGGCGGTCGCCGCCGAGGTGTCCGCCCGTCTGGTCGAGCTGGCGGCTGCCGGTGACAGCGGGGTCGTCGCCACGGCGGACCTGCTCGGTCAGGTGCCGGCGGACACCGCCGACGAGGCGGTGGTGCTGCCGATCAGCGCGACCAACGAGGCGGCCGGGACCCTGGTCCTGGGAGTGGCCCGCCGCCTACCGCTGACCGAGGAGTACCGCACGTTCTTCGAGTTGGTCGCGGCGCAGATCTCCCGGGCGGTGGGCAAACAGCGGGCGTACGAGCAGGAACGGGCCAGGGCCGCCGAGCTGGCCGCCCTGGACCTCGCCAAGACCAACTTCTTCGCCAACGTGAGTCACGAGTTCCGCACCCCGTTGACCCTGGTACTGGGCCCGTTGGAGGACCTGCTCGCCGATCCGGCGATCGGCGAGGACCACACGCAACGGTTGACCGTGATGCACCGTAACGCGTTGCGGTTGCTGAAGCTGGTGAACACGGTGCTCGACTTTTCCCGGCTGGAGTCCGGTCGGTTGGTGGCCCACTACGAGCCCACCGACCTCGCCGGTTACACCTCCCGACTGGCCAGCACGTTCCGCTCCGCCAGTGAGCGAGCCGGGCTGCGGCTGCTGGTGGACTGCCCGCCGCTGCCGGAACCGGTCTTCGTCGACCCTGACATGTGGGAAAAGATCGTCCTCAATTTGGTGTCGAACGCCCTCAAGTTCACTTTCGAGGGGGAGGTCAGGGTCCGGGTCCGCGCAGTCGACGGTGTCGCCCGGTTGGAGGTGGTCGACACCGGGGTGGGCATCGACGCCAGGGAACTGCCACACGTGTTCGAGCGGTTCCATCGGGTACCGGGCGTACGTTCCCGTAGCCACGAGGGCACCGGGATCGGTCTGGCCCTGGTGCGGGAGCTGGTGGAGATGCACGGCGGGCAGGTCGGTGCCACGAGTCAGGTCGACCAGGGCAGCACCTTCGTGGTCACCGTGCCGTTCGGTACCGGGCACCTGCCGGCCGACCGGGTGGCCGACAACGACCCCACCGCCCGCGAGCCGCGGCAGGCTCCGCTCTTCGTCGCCGAAACCGTTCAGTGGACCGCCGGTCCGGGTACGGCCGCGTCCCACCCGTCGGCCGCCTCCACCGGGCCGGAGGCCGAGCGGTCGGCGGTGCGGGAAGGGCAGTCCCCGCCCGCAGTACCCGCCGGACGGGTGCTCGTCGTCGACGACAATCCCGATCTACGCGAACACGTCACCCGGTTGCTCGTACCCACCTGGGAGGTGAGCACCGCCACCGACGGGGTGGAGGCGCTGCGGCTCGCCACCGAGCAGGCCTTCGACCTGGTGCTCACCGACGTGATGATGCCGCGCCTGGACGGATTCGGTCTGGTCGCCGCACTGCGCGCGGATGCGCGTACCCGGTACGTGCCGATCGTGCTGCTCTCCGCCCGTGCCGGCTCGGCCGAGGAGGTGGCCGGGTTGTCGGTGGGTGCGGACGACTATCTCACCAAACCCTTCTCGGGACAGGAACTGATCGCCCGGGTCCGCGCCAACATGGCCCTCGGTCAGCTGCGCAACCAGATCATCCGCCGGTTGCGTGCGCTAGCTGACGCTGCGGTCGCGGTCAACACCGCCCGGTCCACCGGCGACGTGCTCCGGGTCGCCGCCCACCACGCGTTGAACCTCGCCGAGGCCGTGCGGGTGGTGGTCTCCGCCGGTGGCACCCGCTACGAGGCCGACGCCGGTGGGGCCAGCAGCGTCGATCCGTCCTTCGTCCTGCCCTTGACCGGTGCGGCCGACCAGCCGCTCGGCGAGCTGAGCGTGTGGCATCCGACCGCTGAGAGCGCCGACGCCGACGAGGCCGCGTTGACGCAGCTCGCCCGCCTGGTCGGAGCGCGAATGGAGAACGCCCAGCTCTACGAGGCCGAGCACCGCATCGCCACCACCCTCCAGCACAGCCTGTTGCCGCGCAGCCTGCCCCAACTGCCCGGAGCCGTGGTGGCCAGCCGGTACCTGCCGGGCAGCGCCGACGTGGAGGTGGGCGGCGACTGGTACGACGTGGTGGCCCGGGACGACGACGAACTCGTGCTCGTCATCGGTGACGTGGTCGGCAAGGGGGTGCCGGCAGCTGCGGCAATGGGCCAGCTACGCAACGCGCTGCGGGCGTACGTTCTTGAGGGTTTCGATCCCGGCGAGTCGTTGACCCGGCTGAACCGGCTGGTGGGTTCCACCGAGTCACGTTCGTTCGCGACGGTTTTCTGCCTGTGGTTCAGCCCTCGGACGGGTCGCATGCGCTATGCCAGCGCCGGGCATCCGTCACCCCTGCTGATCCGCGGCGCCGAGGTGGCGTTCCTGCACGGCCGGGCGCTCGGCCCGCCGGTCGGTGCCATCGCGGGCACCGACTACGAAACCGTCTCCGGCGAGCTGCGGGCCGGTGAACGGCTACTGCTCTACACCGACGGCCTGATCGAGGACCGGCGGGTCGGCATCGACGACTCACTGGCCCTGCTACGTGCCGACGCAAACGGCTCAGGCGAGCACGTCGAGGACCTGATCGAGGCGGTGGTGGCGCGGGTCGCCAGCCGACCCCGGCGGGACGACGTCGCGGTGCTGGCCCTGGAGGCTGTCGAACTCAACCGGTTCGCGCTGCGGCTGCCCGCCGACCCGACCCGGCTCAGTGTGCTACGCAAGCGGCTGGAGGACTTCCTCGTGGCGCATCGGGTGGGCGAGACGGACCTGTTCGACCTGACCGTGGCGGTGTCCGAAGCGGCGGCGAACGCCATCGAACACCCGGTCGACCCGGTGGAGCCGGTGGTGGACGTCGAGGTGCGGGTCGAGGACCGCACCGTGGTGGCGACGGTAACTGACAGCGGACGGTGGCGGGAGTCGACGGGGGCGGGCTTCCGGGGGCGCGGGCTGTCGCTGATCCGGGCGCTCGGGGACCTCGCGGTCGAGCACACCCCGGAGGGGACCAGGGTCACGTTGCGCCGCGAGTTGACCGGGTAGCCGCCCGGTCGACACGATCAGCCTGGTCAGGTCGGCTGCAGCCAGGGTTGGCTGCCCAGACCGGCGATCTCTAGCACCCGACTGACCTGTCGGGACGGCAGGACCGTCAGGGCGTCCGGGTAACGATCGGCGAGCTGGACCACCGCGTGGATGGCCGCCGAGTCGAAGAAGGTGACCGCGCGCAGGTCGAGGGTGACCCGGCGGGCCAGCGTACGCAGCACGGTCTGCAGCATGGTGTCGGCGGTCGCCATGTCGACCTCACCGGTGACCACCACACTGACGTGATCACCATCGGTCTCCGCGTCGGCGGAGAAGATGGGAGGTGCGCCCCCTTGATCCACGCAGACACCTTGACACAGCGTCTGTGGTAGGGCAACAACCACTCGGAGCTGCCGGCGGCGGAGGGGGACCGCTCGGGCGGCGATAGGCTTGCCGCATGACCGTCCGTGCGCCGCTGACCCCCGGCACGCTCTCTCCGTGGCGGCCGGTGCCCGCCCACATCGTCCGACCCGAGTACGTCGGCAAGAAGGCCCCCCGCCCCTGGCAGGGGTCACACGTGCAACCGCCGGAGACCATCGAGAAGATGCGTCTGGCAGGCCGGATCGCCGCCCAGGCGGTGCAGTTGGCGGGCGAGCACTGCAAGCCCGGTGTGACCACCGACGAGATCGACCGGGTGGTGCACGACTTTCTCGTCGACAACGGGGCGTACCCGTCGACCCTGGGCTACCGGGGCTTCCCGAAGTCCTGCTGCACCAGCCTCAACGAGGTGATCTGCCACGGCATCCCCGACTCGACCACTCTTGTCGACGCCGACATCGTCAACGTCGACGTCACCGCGTACATCGGTGGCGTGCACGGCGACACGAACGCGACATTCTGCGTCGGCGAGGTCGCCGAGGAGAATCGGCTGCTGGTCGAGCGGACCCGCGAGGCGACGATGCGGGGCATCCGGGCGGTCGCTCCGGGGCGGCAGATCAACGTGATCGGTCGGGTCATCGAGTCGTACGCCAAGCGTTTCGGGTACGGCGTCGTCCGCGACTTCACCGGCCACGGCATCGGCGAAGCCTTCCACAGCGGGCTTTACGTGCCGCACTACGACAGCCCGCGCCCCACCGACGTGATGGAGCCGGGAATGACCTTCACCATCGAGCCGATGATCACTCTCGGCACGTACCAGTACGATCTCTGGGACGACGGCTGGACGGTGGTCACCAAGGACCGGAAATGGACCGCACAGTTCGAGCACACCGTGCTGGTGACCGAGGACGGCCACGAGATCCTCACACTGCCGTGACGATGGTCAGGTCGTCGGTCGGCTGCGGTGACCGTGGTCGGGTACCAGCTGGAAGATCCTGATCTCCCGACCACCGGCCCGTTGCACGTACGTCTCGTAGGCAGGGCACTATTCGCCCCGTCTGGGCCCGCGGCGCCGGTCAGTCCAGCCGGCGTTCCACGGGTAGCCGAGACCGGGTGAACAGCGCCGCGCCGAGCATCGCCACAAGCGGTACCACCACCAGCACGCCGAGCGTGAGCCAGGGCATCACCAGCGGGTAGGGCGGTTCGACGGGCCAGCTGTGGGCGTACCGCCTGTTGGTGAAGGCCAGCACGATCAGAACCGAGACGAGTCCGGCGACGATACCCAGTACCGAGCCGAGCACCGCGATCACTCCGGCCTGGCAGAGCGACAGCAGACGGCGTACATCCGGTCCCGCGCCGATGGCGGCCAGGGTGGACAGATCTGTCCGCCCCTCGGCGGCGGCCAGGCCGGTGGCGATGCCGGCGGCGCCGACGGTCACCACCGCGGAGACCAGCGCCAGCAACAACAGCCTTGGTCGGGTGTCGTCGTCGTGGCTCCGGCCTCCCTCCACCGCGATCCCCGCAGGGGCGAGCGGGCGGAGCGCGGCGGCGAGTTCGTTCTGGTGGTGCTGATCCGGTGGCTGCTGCGCTTCCAACGCCCAGCCGGTCTGCCCTCTCACGAGCCCGAGCCGGTCGGCGGCGGCGTTGGACAGCAGCAGCCAGTGCTGACCCAGCCCGGTGTGCAGGGCGTACCCGGGCACGGTGGCGATGTCCGGCGGCAGCGTGTCGGTGTGGTGTTCGACCCTCAGGTCCAGGTGGCCGTCACGCAGGAAACGGGCGTCGGTGACCACTGCGCCACCCGCGCGCAACGTTGCGGCGGCCTCCGCCACGTCCGCTGGTGCTCCTCCGGTGAGTAGCCTCAGCGTCCCGCCGTCGTCCACGAGAACCCGCAGGTACGGCCCCTCGGGGCCGTCTCCGGTGTGCCGGCAGCGGGGGTCGGCGCGGGCCCGCCGCTGGTCGGTGGCGCTGAGCGGCGAGTACGGCTGCCAGGGGCAGACCCGCTCGGGCGGCATCGTCGCGGTGATCGTGCAGGCGTAGAAGTCCGGCGAGCAGCCGGCCACCACCAGCGGGGCGATCGTGCCGGCGTCGATCAGTGCCCGCACCGGGCCGTCGATCGTGTCGAGGGTGGGCGGGCGGCCCGACACGGGATCGCCGGCGGCGGTGACCAGGACGGTGCGTTCCGGAAGCAGCGGCTGGTGGTGCCGGTCGGCGCGCACGTCGTCGCTGGCCTGGAAGAGGCCGAGGGCGACGCTACCGGCCACCGCGGCCATCACGGCGGAGATGGCCGGCGCAGCCGACGCGCGGTTGCGGCTGGCGTCGCGTACCGCGATCCGGGGCGCCAGGGGCAGGAAACGGCCGAGCCGGGCCAGCAGCCCCACGAGTGTCGGGGTGGCGAAGACCAGTCCCAGTTCGCCCAGGACCAGCCCGGCGAGGATCACCGACTGCGAGGTGACCACCGCGCCGATCGCGGCCACCACGGTGCCGCTGACGGTCAGCGTGACGCCGACGGCCAACCACCGGCGTCGGTGGCCGGGCGGGGTGCGCCGTCCGGCGAGCCCGGCCACCACGTCCTGCCGGGCGGCCGTCCACGCCGGTACCAGCGCGGCCAGGAGCCCGGCCAGCACCGCGACCAGCGCGATCACGACCAGGGCTGCGGGCCAGAGGCGGTAGCCGCCGAACCGGTGCTGAAAGACGAACTCTTCGACGAGGGGTCGGCCGGCGAAGGCGGCAGCCACGCCGAGTGTGATTCCGGTCATGGCGCCGGTGGCGCCGAGCACCACACCGTCGGCGAGCACCACCCGGCGCAGCTGCGCGGCGTCACCACCGGCGACCGCCACCAGGGCCAGCTCCCGCCGCCGACGGCGCACCCCGACGGCGAACGCCGGCCCGACCAGCAGCACGACCTCGAGCAGGCCGAGCCCGCCGACCAGCACGACGGTGCCGACCTCTTCCAGGTCCATCGCGCCGATCCGAGATTCGTTCTGCTGCAACAGCTTCCCGGCCGGGGCGGGTACCCGGGCGGTGACCACGACGCCGTGGCCGTTGAGGTGCCGGAAAACGTCGTCGGTGGGCGGGCCGGGCAGGTCGGCCAGGAACACCTCGTCGGGGTGGGTCGTCGTCGGCGCGCCGGCCGGGTGCAGGATGACCATCGCGGTCAACTGCTCGGGGAGTTCGGCCAGGCCGACGACGGTCCAGGTGCGGGTTCGGTCACCTGCGACGACCCGGTCCCCGATGTCGACGCCCAGTTCGCGTCGGGCGGCCAGGTTCACCGCGATCTCGTCGGCGGCGGCCGGTGGCCTGCCCTGGTGGACCCGGGCGATGCCGCCCCCGAGCGGGTCGGTCAGGTCGACCACCGTGGCGACCATGTCCGCCGGGGGCCGGTCACCCAGCCAGGCGCTGTACGGCACCCAGCGCCGTACCGGCAGCACCCGGCTGCCCTCGGGTAGCAGCGCGGTGACGTACTCCGCGGTGACCGGTGAGGTGAGCCGTCGGTTCTGGTCGCCGGCGGTCCAGCCTCTGCCGTCGGGGCTCTGCTCGACTGGGCCGTGCCCGACCACCCGAAGTTCCGCATCGGCGTCGCCGAGCCGGCGTTCCAACTGTTCGCCCGGGGTCAGCCGGGACATGTCGAAGCTCACCGCGATGTAGCTCAACGCCAGCACCGGCAGGATGATCATCGCCAGGACCAGGGAGGTGCGTCCACTGGCCCGTCTCGCCTCGCGGCGGGCGATGCGCAACGCGGCCCGCCACGACCCGAGGGTCTCGGCCAGCCGGGCGCCGCTGATCGACCCTGGCGCCAGGCCGGTCACCGGCCGCTGCCGCTGAGCAGGGCATCGACGCCGGCCAACGGGGCCGTCGAGTCGACAGCCACGCCGTCGCGCAGGAACATCACCCGGTCGGCCCAGGCGGCGTGGCGGGCCTCGTGGGTCACCAGGATGCCGGCGGCCCCCGCGTCGACCCGGTGACGCAGCAGCCGCAGCACCGCCTCCCCGGTCTGCGAGTCCAGCGCCCCGGTCGGCTCGTCGGCCAGGACGAGGCGTCGCTGCCCGACAAGGGCCCGAGCGATGGCCACGCGCTGCTGCTGGCCACCGGAGAGCTGGTCCGGGAACCGGTCACCCAACTCCGACAGACCGACATCGGTGAGCGCGTCGAGCGCCAGCCGCCGGGCCGTGCGTACCCCGGTGCCGTCCAGTTCGAGGGGGAGCGCGACGTTCTCCGCGGCGGTGAGGCTGCCGACGAGGTTGAGGTTCTGGAAGATGTACCCGATGCGGCGGCGGCGCAGCCGGGCCAGCCCACGCCGGTCCAGCGCGTGCAGTGGTTGTCCTTCGACGTGCACCTCGCCGGCGGTCGGGCTGTCCAGTCCACCGGCCAGGGTGAGCAGGGTGGACTTGCCGGAGCCGGAGGGGCCCATCACGGCGACCAGTTCGCCGGGGCACACGGTGAGGCTCACCCCGCGCAGGGCGTGTACCGCCGCCGGACCGCTGCCGTGCGTACGGTGCACGTCGCGCAGGTCGAGTACGGTGTCGGCGGCCGGGCCGGGGCCGGCTGCGCCAGCGGGCGACCCGGGCGGCGGTCCGGGGGCGGCCGGCACCTGTCCGTCGGGGGTGGTCACCGTCGTGCCTCCTCATCCCTGTGGTCCACCGCCTCGGCAAGGGGTGTCGGGCCGGTGGCCGGCGGGCGGTGCCTTGTCAGACTGCTCTCGCAGTGGTCGAGCCAGCGCACTTCGGCCTCGGCCTGGAACACCATCGCGTCCAGCACCAGCCGCCACGGCAGGTCCGCCGGACCGTCACCTGAGTACTTCAGCCGGGTCAACTCCTGCAACGTGCGCATGGTGGCGGTCCGTTGCGTCTGGACCACTGCCCGGACATCCACGCCCGGGGTGGTCAACGCCAGCGCCAACTTGATCGACAGTTCGTCGCGCGGGCGGTCGCTGCGGCTGATCGGGGTGGCGAACCACAGGGTCAGGTCCGCCCGCCCGGCGTCGGTGATCTCGTACGGCCGCTGTCCGGCCTCGCTCTCCGGAAGTGACCTGACCAGACCGTCCCGCTCCAGCCGGGACAGGGTGGTGTAGACCTGTCCGATGTTCAGCGGCCAGGTGGCGCCGGTCGACTCCTCGAAGGCGGCCCGGAGCTGGTAGCCGTACATCTGCCCGCGTTCGAGCAGGGCGAGCAGGCCGTGACGGATGGACATGGCAACGGAGTATGCATACCTGGTATGTCGATCGCAACCGGACCGGACGCGAGTCCGTGGACGCCGGGTCCGATCAGCCGGGGCGACCCGGGAACGGCACGGTCAGGGGGGTGATCTCGGCGCTGCGCCGCCAGCGGGTGGCCCGCACGGCGTACTCCACCAGGGCCGCCAGAGCGCGATCCCGCTCGGCGCCGGTGCTGACCGGCAACGTCGCCCGCCAGAAGGCCGCGGTTCGTTCCTCCACCTGCACGGCGAGACGCAGGGCGCTGGCCCGATCGGTCACCGGGAAGGGCATCGCGTACCCGGGCCGGTCCGGCGGTACGCTGCCGCCGCCGGTGCTCAACTGCACGACCAGGGCATCCCGGCGGGCCCGGTGGGCGGCTTCCGCCTCCACCGCGGCCTCGCGTTCCGCGCCGCTGAGCCGCACTCCGACGGGGCCGTAGGCCCAGATCGCGGCGTACTCGGCGGTGAGGGCGTCGGCGAGCGCCGTGGCGGATCCGGTCGTGGCGATGCGCCGGCTCATCGCAGCGCCTCCACGTGGGTGGCGCGGGCGGCGGCGACCGAGCCGAGCAGCGCGACGCGTTCGGCGGGCGCCGCGGCGCAGGCCTGGAGTGCGGATTCCCGACCGACGCGTTCGGATTCCCGCAGGGCCGCCATGGCGGCCGAGCGGTCCGTCGGTCCCGCCGTCGGAGAGCCCGACGGGCTGACCGTGGGGGTGGCGGGGGCGGTCGCCACACCGGTGAGCCGGGCCAGTTCCGCAGCGTGCGCCTCGTGCGACTCGGCAAGCGGGAGTAGCCGGTCGGCCAGGTCGGGGTGGACGTCGACGGTCGCGCGTAGACCGGCCGCGAGCTGGAGCGACTCGTTCAACAGCGGCGCGAGCGGATCGGGTTGCGGCGGTTGTCCGTCGCGGTCCAGCAGGCCGCACCCGGCGAGCGGAGCGGCGGCCCCGCCGAGCGCCAGCAGCACACCGGCCCGGAGGAGGCCGCGTCGGGAAAGCTCGGACGAAACGTCCTGCCGAGTCGTTCTGCCCATCGCCACCGGACAAGTCAACACCATCGCCGGCACGCGTGTCCGGCGGTGGCGTCGGTGCGCCGCCCGGGCCATCGTCCGGGCGGCGCGTTACGCTCTGCGCAGCCGCCGGTGCGTCCGTACCGGGGGCGTGCCGGCATGATGTCGGCGAGCAGCAGAAGGGGCTTCGGATGACGCAGCGTGGCCGGGCCACCAGGACGACGGGTCGACCCCGCGGTGGGCAGGCTGCGCGTGCGGGTCAGATCGCCCGAGGTGATCTCGCCGCCCGCCGTGAGCGGCTGCGCTCGGTGATCGCCCCCGTGGTCCACGCCGCCGGCTACGACCTGGAGGACCTCACCGTCTCCCGAGCCGGCCGCCGGCACGTGGTGCGCGTGATCGTCGACGCCGACGGTGGGATCAACCTGGACGCGGTGGCCGACGTGTCGCGAGCAGTGTCCGCCGCCCTGGACGCGGCGGAGGAGCGCGACGGCGACATCGTCGCGGGGGAGTACCAGCTCGAGGTCAGTTCGCCGGGCGTGGATCGCCCGTTGACGCTGCCCCGGCACTGGCGCCGCAACGTGGGGCGGTTGGTCCGGGTGACGGTGCGCGCCGACCCGGCCTCGGGGCAGCCCGGAGGCGACCGTCAGGTCACTGGCCGGGTGGTCGACGCCGACACCGAACGTGTGGTGCTGGAGACCGACGTCGCCCGCGAAGAGTGCCCCTACGCCAACCTCGGGCCGGGTCGGGTGCAGGTCGAGTTCACCCGCCTCGACGAGCTGGCCGAATCAGAAGACGTCGACGACGATGACGATGTGGAGGACGAGGAGAGGTGAACATCGACCTCGCGGCGCTGCGTGCACTGGAGCGCGAGCGGGAGATCCCGTTCGACACGATCCTCGCGGCGATCGAGACCGCGCTGCTTACCGCGTACCGGCACACCGACGGTGCTGAGCCGCACGCCCGGGTGGAGATCGACCGTAAGACCGGTGCGGCGCTCGTCTACGCCCAGGAGCTGGACGCCGAGGGCACCGTGGAGCGGGAGTGGGACGACACCCCGCACGACTTCGGCCGGATCGCTGCCATGACTGCCAAGCAGGTGATCCTCCAGCGGCTGCGGGAGGCCACCGACGAGGCGCACTTCGGCGAGTACGTCGGCCGCGACGGTGATCTGGTGACCGGGGTGGTGCAGGCGCACGAGGCCCGGTCCGAGAAGGGCATCGTCACCGTCGACCTCGGCAAGCTGGAGGGGGTGCTGCCGCAGTCGGAGCAGGTGCCCGGCGAGCGGTACACCCACGGCGAGCGGATCCGCTGCGTGGTGGTGCACGTGGCCAAGGGGATGCGTGGCCCACAGGTGACGTTGTCCCGGTCGCACCCGAATCTGGTGAAGAAGCTCTTCGCCCTGGAGGTGCCCGAGATCGCCGACGGCACGGTGGAGATCGGGGCGATCGCCCGTGAGGCGGGTCACCGTACGAAGATTGCGGTGCGTTCCACCGCCGCCGGGGTCAACGCCAAGGGTGCCTGTATCGGTCCGATGGGTCAGCGGGTCCGGGCGGTGATGAGCGAGCTCCACGGAGAAAAAATCGACATCATCGACTGGTCGGACGATCCGGCGACCTTCGTCGGAAACGCGCTCTCCCCGGCCAAGGCGCTGCGGGTCGAGGTGGTCGACCTGGGCAACCGGGCGGCGCGGGTGACCGTTCCGGATTTCCAGCTGTCGCTCGCGATCGGGCGTGAGGGGCAGAATGCCCGACTCGCTGCCCGATTGACCGGTTGGCGGATCGACATCCGGTCCGACGCCGAGCAGGCCGCCCCTGCCGGACGAGCCGGAGCTGATCACGTCCGGGAACCGGGCGGAGCGGTGTCGGGCAGCTAGGGGTAGACTTTCACCAGTGGCACGACGCGCGCTGCCGGAGCGCACCTGTGTGGGCTGTCGACGGCGTGCGCCGGCCAGTGAACTGCTGCGGATCGTCGCGATCGGCGACGGGGCTGGTTTCAGTCTCCGACCCGATCCGGCCCGCAGGATGCCGGGTCGGGGAGCGAACATGCACCCGGATCCGGCCTGCTTCGCGCAGGCAGTGCGGCGTCGTGCCTTCGGGCGCGCGCTGCGCGTCGCCGGGGTTCCGGATGAAGGGACTCTCGCGGAGTTCCTGACGCGTCAACCACCACGTTCGGTCACCCGACCGGACGAGGGCCGCTAGCAAGGTAGGACGACCGACATGAGCACACGATGAAGTCCCAGAAATGATCAGGCTTCAAGTGCACGAGTGAGGTCGCTGCGGGTGCTGCCCGCACGACCTCGGAGTGAGGAGTGCAGTGGCAGGTAAGGCCCGCGTACACGAGCTTGCAAAAGAGCTCGGGGTCGAGAGCAAGACCGTACTCGCCAAGCTCAAGGAGATGGGCGAGTTCGTCAAGTCTGCGTCCAGCACCGTCGAGGCGCCTGTCGCCCGACGGCTGCGCAACGCCTTCGTCGCCTCGGGCGGCGCTGGTGCGCCGCCGGCTGCCCCGCCGGCCGCGCCGGCTCCGACAGCGACACCGACCCCGTCGCCGACTCCCGGCGAGCCTCGGGTCACCGCCAAGCCGGCGCCGCCACGGCGTCCGGCGGTGCCCGGTCCGAAGCCGAAGGGTCCGGTACCCGGTCCGCCGCCTGCGGCGGCCCCGGTAGCCAAGCCGGCGAGTGCTCACGACATCGAGGTGGCCGCCGCCGAGGCGCGCGCTGCCGCGCTGAAGGCTGAGCAGGAGGCTGCGGTCAAGGCCGCCCAGGCCGCCCGCCAGCAGCAGCGGGAGAACGTCCGCCGGGAGCCTCCGGCCGACGGTGGTGCCCGTCCGGGTCCGCGACCCGGTCCCGGTACGATGCCGCCTCGACCGGGTTCCCCGGCTGCGGGTCGTCCCGGCCCGACCAACCCGGGGCCGGGTGGTCGGCAGGGTCGACCGCCGGCGCGTGGTGCCGGCAACAACCCCTTCGGTATCCAGGGAAGCCAGCAGCGGCCACCTGCCGGTGGCGGTGGCGGTTCCCGTCCCAGCCCGGCGTCGATGCCGCCGCGTCCCAGTCCGGCGTCGATGCCGCCGCGTCCCAGCCCGGCGTCGATGCCGAGCCAGCGTCCGGGTCGTCCGGGTGGACCGGGTGCCGGTCGTGCCGGTGGGGGCGCCGGCCGTCCCGGTGGCGGCGGCGGTGGCGGTGGCTACCGTGGTGGTCCCGGTGGCGGCGGCGGTGGCGGTGGCTACCGTGGTGGTCCCGGTGGCGGCGGCGGTGGCGGTGGCTACCGTGGTGGTCCCGGCGGCGGCGGCGGTGGCGGTGGATTCCGTCCGGGTGCGCCGGCCGGTGGCGGCGGTCGCCCCGGTGGCGGTGGCCGTGGCCGTGGCGGTGGTGCCGCAGGTGCCTTCGGGCGTCCGGGTGGTAAGCCGACCCGTGGTCGCAAGTCGAAGAAGCAGCGCAGACAGGAGTTCGACAACCTGTCGGCTCCGACCATGAGTTCGGGTGCCCCGCGTGGTTCGGGGCAGACGGTGCGTCTGTCCCGGGGCGCCTCGCTCTCGGACTTCGCAGACAAGATCAACGCCAACCCGGGTTCGCTGGTCCAGGAGATGTTCAACCTGGGCGAGATGGTGACCGCTACCCAGTCGTGCTCCGATGACACGTTGCTGCTGCTGGGTGAGCACCTCGGCTTCAACGTGCAGATCGTCAGCCCGGAGGACGAGGATCGGGAGCTGCTCGCGCAGTTCAACATCGACCTCGACGCCGAGGTCGCGGAGGACCGCCTGGTCAGCCGGGCCCCGGTGGTGACCGTCATGGGTCACGTCGACCACGGTAAGACCAAGCTGCTCGACGCGATCCGTAAGGCGAACGTCGTTGCCGGGGAGGCCGGTGGCATCACCCAGCACATCGGTGCCTACCAGGTGCACGTGCCGCACGAAGGCGAAGACCGTGCGGTGACGTTCATCGACACCCCGGGTCACGAGGCGTTCACCGCGATGCGTGCCCGTGGTGCCCAGGTGACCGACATCGTGATCCTGGTGGTCGCGGCCGACGACGGTGTCATGCCGCAGACCATCGAGGCGTTGAACCACGCCAAGGCGGCCGAGGTGCCGATCGTGGTCGCGGTCAACAAGGTCGACAAGCCGGAGGCGAACCCGGACAAGGTCCGCCAGCAGCTGACCGAGTACGGCCTGGTTGCCGAGGAGTACGGCGGCGAGACCATGTTCGTGAACGTGGCCGCGAAGCCGGGCACCGGTATCGAGGAACTGCTCGAAGCGGTGCTGCTCACCGCCGACGCGTCGCTGGAGCTGACCGCTCCGACCGACGGCCCCGCGCAGGGTGTGGCCATCGAGGCACACCTGGACAAGGGCCGCGGTGCGGTGGCGACGGTGCTGGTGCAGAAGGGCACCCTGCGGGCCGGCGACTCGATCGTCGCCGGTGGGGCGCACGGCCGGGTCCGGGCGATGCTCGACGAGAACGGTAACCAGGTCAACGAGGCAGGTCCGGCGCGTCCGGTCATGGTCCTCGGGTTGACCGCGGTGCCGGGAGCCGGCGACACCTTCCTCGCTGCGGCGGACGACCGTACGGTGCGGCAGATCGCCGAGCAGCGGCAGGCTCGTCGGCGAGCGGCGGCATTCGCCAACTCCCGTGGCCGGGCCACTCTCGAGACGCTCATGGAGCAGCTCAAGGAGGGTGAGAAGACTTCGCTCAACCTCATCCTCAAGGGCGACGTCTCCGGTTCGGTGGAGGCGTTGGAGGACGCGCTGTTCAACCTCGACATTCCCGAGGAGGTCCAGCTCAAGGTCCTCGACCGGGGCGTCGGCGCGATCACCGAGAGCAACGTCATGCTCGCGAGCGCCTCGTCCGAGCCGGTCACGATCATCGGCTTCAACGTGCGGGCCTCCAACAAGGTCCGTGAGATGGCCGACCGCGAAGGCGTGGAGATCCGGTACTACACCGTCATCTACCAGGCCATCGAGGAGATCGAGGCGGCGCTCAAGGGCCTGCTCAAGCCGGAGTACGAGGAGGTCGAGCTCGGTACTGCGGAGATCCGCGACGTGTTCCGCTCGTCCAAGATCGGCAACATCTCCGGTTGTATCGTCCGGTCGGGTGTCATCCGACGGAACGCGAAGGCGCGCCTGCTGCGCGACGGCACGGTCGTGGCGGACAACCTCACGATCAGCTCGCTGAAGCGGTTCAAGGATGACGCGACGGAGGTCCGGGAGGGCTTCGAGTGTGGTCTGACCCTGGGTGGTTACAACAACGTCCAGGTCGGCGACGTGATCGAGACCTTCGAGATGCGGGAGAAGGTCCGCACCTGATCCTGCGGTGACGCACTGATCGAGGGGTTTACGCCGGCCGGCGTAAACCCCTTGATCATGTGGGGCCGGGTGGGGGTAGTGTCCTCAGACGATGTACACCGCAACCGCAGTATTCGACCTGCTGCTGCCGGGGGATTCCCGGTCGCTGAAGGCCAAGAGGTCCTATGTGCGACCGATCGTCGCGGCGCTTCGCCGGTTCGACGTGTCGGCCGCCGAGGTGGGGGCGCTCGACCTGCACGGGAGGGCGGAGATAGCAGTGGCGGTGGTGGCCGCCGAGGCGGCCCACGCCCGCGAGGTGCTCGACTCCTGCGAGCGGCTGGTGGCGGGTCGTCCGGAGGTCGAACTGCTGTCGGTGCGTCGCCGGTTGTACGGCAAGGACGACTGAGTCGTGGGCGTCCGCCCCGGCACGTCGCGGCGGATGGCGCGGGTAGGGTTCGGGTGTTGGGGTCGGTCCGGGATCCGGCGTCGCCGGTCCGGCCGGTAGGGGTATGCCGTGGAGGTGGCGGAGATGACGGATGCGGCCAAGGTACGCCGGCACGCGGAACGGGTTCGCGAGCTGGTCGCGTCGGTGGTGCGGAGTCAGATCAAGGACCCCCGACTCGGGATGGTCACTATCACCGACGCCCGGATCACTGCCGATCTGCGTGACGCCACTGTGTTCTACACCGTGCTCGGTGACGCGGCGGCCCAGGCGGGCACCGCCGCCGCGCTGGACAGCGCCAAGGGCATGCTGCGCAGCACCGTCGGCAAGGCTCTCGGGCTACGCCACTCGCCGACGCTCACGTTCGTGCTGGACGATGTGCAGGATCAGGTCAAGCACATCGACGATCTGCTCGCTGCCGCCCGCAACGCCGATGCCGAGGTGCAGCGCCTGGCCGCCCGAGCCGAGTACGCCGGTGAGGCACAGCCGTACCGTCTCGACGACGACGAGGACGGCGCCGACGACGAGGACGAGCCAGACGAAAGCACCGGAGACACCAGGGGCGGGGACCGTCGGTGACCGCTCCCGCCGGTGGCGCCGCGACCGAGCCGGATCCTGCCGTGCGGAAGCAGCCCGGTACCGGTCGGGCCGGTGCGACCGCCGACGGTGAGTCGGCCTCGGTGACGGTCGACGCCGGGCCGACCGAAGCTGACTGGGGTGCTGCGGTGGCGGCGGTCCGCCAGTTGCCCGCCGACGGCCGGGTGCTGCTGATCTGCCACGTCAACCCGGACGGCGACGCGTTGGGCAGCATGCTCGGCTTCGCGCTCGGGTTGCGGCGACTCGGCGTACGCCGGTTGCAGGCCACCTTTCCCGGGCCACCGGAGGTGCCCGAGCCGCTGCGCGGTCTGCCCGGTCTGGAACTGCTGGTCACGGAGACGGAGGCGGAACCCGAGCCGGATTTGGTCGTCTGCTTCGACGCGGCCAGCGAGTCACGGCTGGGGGACCTGGCCGACCGGTTGGCCGGCAAGGGCACCGCACTGGTGCTCGACCACCATGCCTCGAACCGTGGCTTCGGTGACGTGAATCTGGTCGACCCGGCTGCGGCGGCGACCTCCGTGCTTGTCGAGCAGTTGCTGGATCGGCTCGGCGTGCCGCTGGACGCCGGCATAGCCGAATGTCTGTACGTGGCGCTGAGCACCGACACCGGCTCGTTCCGATTCGACGCGACGACCCCGGCGGTGCACGAGATGGCGGCCCGGATGCTGGCTACCGGAATCCGGCCGGGTGACATCTCGCGGCGGGTGTTCGACAGCCGGCCGTTCGGAGCGGTGCGGCTCTTCGGTGAGGTCCTCGGCCGGGCCCGGCTGGAGCCCGAGGAGGCCGGCGGGCAGGGCCTGGTCTGGACGTACGCGACCCTGGACGACCTGGCCCGTCACGAGCAGCGGCCGTACGTGCTGGAAGCACTGATCGATCCGGTGCGCTGCACCGCCGAGGCCGACGTCAGCTGTGTGGTCAAGCAGACCGCGCCGGCCGTGTGGGCGGTCTCTCTGCGCAGCAAAGGCGCGACCGACGTGAGTCGGGTGGCGGTCGCGTTGGGCGGTGGCGGGCATCGGCTGGCCGCCGGTTTCACCGGTGGTGGCACGGTGGACGAGGTCATCGAGCGGATTCGCACGCAGTTGCGGGCGTACGACGAGGGGAGCGGTACCGACCAGCAGGGGTGATTTCAGGGTCGGCTCCGGGGCGTCAGGGTTCCGGCACCTGGACAGGGCGGAGAGAATCGGATGATGGAGCAGCCCCACGATCTCACCGTCGACACTCCACGCACCTGGGAGCGGCCGGTCGTCTGTGTACCGGTGCTCGTCGCCCTCTCCCTGGTGGGTGGCCGCTTCCCGTCCTTCTCGACTGAGGCTAACGTCTATGTGTTCGGTGCGGGTGGGGTGCTGATCTGGCTCGGCCTCACCAAGCGGGTGCAGGCTCGTCCGGCGCCTGAACGACTGCGATCCGGCGCGGTCTGGTGGACCCTGCCGGTGGTGGTGTTCGGGATCTTCGAGGGCGCCACCTTCGTCGCGGCGTCCGGCGACGACTTCCCCACCTTCTCACTGCTGGCCGATCCGCTGCTGGAGGACCGTCTGGTTCGTTCCGCGGCCTGGCTGGTGTGGCTGTCGGCCTTCTGGGGACTGGTGCGGCGATGATGCGGGCACTGGCGATCGGCGGTTTCCTGTTCGGGTTGGCGCTGTTCGGGCTGATCGAGTGGCTGGCCCGCCGGGAGGGTTCGCGGATTCCGACTCTCGGTGAACTCTGCGCGTACGTCATGCGGTACGAGGTGGGCCCGGTGCCGGTGGGCCGGATCGGGCTGTTCGGCTTCTGGTGGTGGATCGGCTGGCATTTCCTGGCTCGTTGACGAGCAGCCGCTCTGTCCAGATCGCGGGAACAGCACGCACCATGTGGACCTGAACGATAACTTGGGAAACGATCGGCGTCGCTTCGGCGCAGGTCAGGGGCGAAGCCGTACCCGGTGTCGCTCCTGCTCCAGGGTTCACCGACCCGGGCCACCAGGCCGCCCACCGCCGTTCCGGCGACCCCGGAACCCGGTTCCGGGCGACAGTCCCCGCACCGCCCGTGACGTGTCGCCGGGATCGGTGACGCGTGTCCTGGAAGGGAACCGTTATGGCTGCCAAGCCCGCGTCCGAGACCACTGACGAGGCCCGCGAGCAGGCCCGTCGTGCCCTGCAGACCTCCATGGACACCCGTCAGTGACGGTGTCCGACCGGCGGTGACGACCGGCTGCTACGCGTACGACGTCACCGCCGGTCCGAACGTCCGCAGGTGCCGTCGGGCTGGACCCGGCCTGGTGGGCGGCGAGGAGCGCGTTCCCGCTTGATCAGGCCCGACCGTACAGCGAGTAGATGGCGAGCATCAGAGCCAGGCTGACCACGAAGCAGGCGAACAACGCGATGACTTTCACCGTGTTGGGGTAGCGCTCCCGCAGCGGCTGCCGCCGCTGCCAGGCCCACCAGCGGCGACGGATCACCCCGGCACCGGGCAGGGTGGTCACCCTTTCGCCGATCCGGACACCGAACGTGCGCCTCGCGGGCGGTGGATTCAACATCCAGTCCGGTAGGGCGCTGGGTTGCTGTGACGTCTGGAGGCAGACCGGGTCGTCGGGCTGGTGCGTCCGGTCGGGACCGTGTTCCGTCGTCATCTCGTCTCCCCGTGGCCTGCCGGTGCGGTACTGGCCGTTGCCGATGCGTCGATGGTGCCAAGGGGATCGCGACCCGGACACCTGATTTTCGGCGGCCCGTCCGATGCTCACGTCGACGGGGCGATCTGGCAGGCTTGCACGTCGTGAGCACAGACGGTCTGATCGTGGTGGACAAGTCCGGTGGCATGACCTCGCACGACGTGGTCGCCCGGATCCGCCGGCTGGCCGGGACCCGTCGGGTCGGTCACGGCGGCACGCTCGACCCGATGGCCACCGGGGTCCTGGTGATCGGGGTCGGCCGGGCCACCCGGCTGCTGACGTACGTGATCGGCGCGGACAAGAGCTACGCGGCGACGATCCGACTCGGCCAGGCCACCGTCACCGACGACGCGGAGGGCGACGTGATCGCCACCACCCCGGTCGGGCCGCTCACCGACGGGGCGGTCCGGGATGCCCTGGCCGGGTTGACCGGGGAGATCGACCAGGTGCCGAGCGCGGTGAGCGCCATCAAAATCAACGGGCAGCGGGCGTACAAGCGGGTCCGTGAGGGGGAGAGCGTCGAGCTGCCGGCCCGTCGGGTGACCGTGTCTCGGCTCGACGTGCTGGCGATCCGGCGAGACCTGCCTGACGTGGTCGATGTCGACATCGAGGTGGCCTGCTCGACCGGGACGTACATCCGGGCGATCGCCCGGGACGCAGGCCAGCTCCTCGGGGTCGGCGGCCACCTGAGCGCACTGCGCCGTACCGCCGTGGGGGGATTCACCCTGGCGGAGGCCGGCACCCTCGACGAGCTGGCGCACCGCGCCCCGGCTGTGGTGAACCTGCCGCTGACGGTCGCCGCTGAGCGGTTCTTCCCCCGCCGGGACGCCACCGCCGAGGAGACGAAGGTGCTTTCCCACGGCGGTCCGTTGGACCCGGTCGGCCGGACCGGGCCGTATGCGGTCTTCGATCCGGCCGGCGGGCTGATCGCTATCGTCAGCGAGCGGGCCGGCCGGGCCCGAGCGGAGATCGTGTTCGCTCCGGCCTGACGCCGGCACCGACGGCCAATCGCCGACGGCCAATCGCCGACGGCCAATCGCCGACGGTGCGGGCCAACGACAGCGGAGGAGCAGAATGCAGCGGTGGCGGGGGTACGAGGCGGCGCCCGGTGGCTGGGGGCGGTCGGTGGTCACCATCGGCGTCTTCGACGGGGTGCACAAGGGGCACCAGGCGGCGATCGGGCACGCCGTGGCACGAGCCCGGGAACTCGGCTTCAAGTCGGTGGTGCTCACCTTCGATCCGCATCCGGCCGAGGTCGTGCGACCCGGTAGCCATCCGGCGGTGCTGACCGAGCCGCACCGCAAGGCGGAGTTGATCGAGGCACTCGGTGCGGACGTGCTCTGCGTCATACCGTTCACACCCGAGGTGTCCCGGTTGTCGGCCGAGGCGTTCGTGCACGACGTGCTGGTGGAGCACCTGCATGCCGCACTCGTGGTGGTGGGCGGCAACTTCCGGTTCGGTCACCGGGCCGCCGGCGACGTGGCGCTGCTGGAACGGCTCGGCCACACGTTCGGCTTCGCCGTCGAGGGGGCTCCGCTGGTGGCCGAGTCGGGTACCGTCTTCTCCTCGACGTACATCCGGTCCTGTGTCGACGCCGGTGACGTGGCCGCGGCGGCTGAGGCGCTGGGTCGCGCCCATCGGCTCGAGGGAGTGGTCGTCCGCGGTGACCAGCGCGGGCGGGAGCTCGGCTACCCGACGGCGAACCTGCTCTGTCACCGCTACGCGGCGGTCCCGGCCGACGGGATCTACGCTGCCCGGATGGTGCGACGTGGGGAGCAGCAGCCGCTGGCCGCCGCCGTGTCGATCGGCACCAACCCCACCTTCTCCGGCCGGGAACGCCGGGTCGAGGCGTACGCGCTGGACTTCGACGGTGACCTTTACGGTGAGCGGTTGGCGCTCGACTTCGTGGCGCATCTGCGCGGCCAGGCCCGCTACGACTCGATCGAGTCGCTCGTCGCTCAGATCGCCCAGGACGTCGAGCAGACCCGCCGGGTGCTGGGCTGACCGGTCACCGACCCGCCGGTGCCCTTGACCGGCCGGGTCGGGTAGGTGCTGGTAGTCTGGCGGAAACGTCGGCTGACCGACGTGGGGCCTCGCCTGCCTGCTCGACGCCGCGGGGGCGAGGGTCGTCCGTCACCGGTGCCGTAGCCCGGCCCGACGGACAAGCATCGAGACAACCCACCAGAACAGGGAGAACATGGCGCTCGACCAGCAGTCCAAGGCCAAGATCCGCGAGGAGTACGCGACCGCAGAGGGCGACACCGGCTCGCCCGAGGTGCAGGTCGCGGTCCTCACCAAGCGGATCGCCGATCTCACCGAGCACCTGAAGGTGCACAAGCACGACCACCACAGCCGCCGTGGGCTGCTGCTGCTCGTCGGTCGTCGCCGTCGGTTGCTGAACTACGTCCAGAAGAAGGACATCAACCGCTACCGGTCGCTCATCGAGCGGCTCGGCCTGCGTCGGTGACGGGACGGGGGAGTGGCCCACCAGGTCACTCCCCCGTCGGCGTCCCACCCGAGAAACGGGCCACGACCACCCAGACAAGGGAGCGTCGGCGTACCGGTCTCCGGTAGTGGCCTCCGGGCACCCTGGCATCCTGCCGGTGGTCCCGGGCGCTTCGATCGAAGACCGGCCGTCCGCACCGCTCCCGCGTCGTGGCCCCCGATGCGAAGGAGCATGGAAACAGCATGACCGAGACCAGACTCGGCACCGAAACCCGCACCGCCGTGATCGACAACGGGTCGTTCGGCACCCGTGAGATCACCTTCTCCACCGGTCGGCTGGCCCGGCAGGCCGCCGGTTCCGTCACGGCCCAGCTGGGCGAGACGGTCGTCCTCTCCGCCACCACCGCCGGCAAGCAGCCGAAGGAGCAGTTCGACTTCTTCCCGCTGACCGTCGACGTCGAGGAGCGGATGTACGCCGCGGGTCGCATCCCCGGCTCGTTCTTCCGCCGTGAGGGCCGGCCCAGCGAGGACGCCATCCTCACCTGCCGCCTGATCGACCGGCCGCTGCGCCCGTCGTTCGTCAAGGGACTGCGCAACGAGGTCCAGGTCGTCGAGACGATCCTCGCGCTCGATCCGCAGCACCCGTACGACGTTGTCGCGATCAACGCCGCGTCGATGTCGACCAAGCTGTCCGGTCTTCCGTTCTCCGGCCCGATCGGGGCAACCCGGATGGCCCACGTCGACGGCCAGTGGGTCGCGTTCCCGACCCACGAGGAGCTGACCCGGGCAACCTTCGACATGGTGGTCGCCGGCCGTTCCCTGGCCGACGGCGACGTCGCGATCATGATGGTCGAGGCGGAGGCCACCGAACACACCGTGAAACTGGTCGCCGGCGGGGCACCCGCTCCGACCGAGGAGGTTGTGGCCAGCGGTCTGGAGGCCGCCAAGCCCGCCATCCGTGAACTGTGCCGGGCGCAGAGCGAGCTGGCCGAGGTCGCAGCCAAGCCGGTCGCCGAGTTCCCGGTCTTCCTCGACTACTCCGACGACGCGTACGACGCGGTCGCCGAGTTGGCCCGCGCCGACGTCGCCGAGGCGTTGCAGATCGCCGGCAAGGCGGAGCGTGAGGAGGCCTTGGACGCGGTCAAGGCGCGCATGCAGGAGGAACTCGGCCCGCGTTTCGAGGGCCGGGAGAAGGAACTCTCCGCCGCTTTCCGTTCACTCACCAAGTCCGAGGTGCGTAGCCGGGTGCTGCGGGAGCAGGTCCGCATCGACGGCCGGGGCCCGCGTGACATCCGTCCGCTGAGCGCCGAGGTCGGCGTGCTGCCCCGGGTGCACGGCTCGGCGCTGTTCGAGCGCGGCGAAACCCAGATCCTCGGCGTCACCACGCTGAACATGCTGCGTATGGAGCAGGCGCTGGACACCCTGTCCCCGGAGAAGTCCAAGCGCTACATGCACAACTACAACTTCCCGCCGTACTCCACCGGTGAGACCGGTCGGGTCGGCTCGCCGAAGCGCCGCGAGATCGGGCACGGCGCCCTGGCCGAGCGGGCGCTGATCCCGGTGCTGCCCTCGCGGGAGGAGTTCCCGTACGCCATCCGGCAGGTCTCCGAGGCGCTCGGCTCCAACGGTTCCACCTCGATGGGCTCGGTCTGCGCATCGACGCTGGGCCTGCTCAGCGCCGGTGTGCCGTTGAAGGCGCCGGTCGCGGGCATCGCGATGGGCCTGATCTCCGACGAGGTCGACGGCAAGACCCAGTACGTCACGCTCACCGACATTCTCGGTGCCGAGGACGCCTTCGGTGACATGGACTTCAAGGTCGCCGGCACCCGCGACTTCGTCACCGCGTTGCAGCTCGACACCAAGCTCGACGGCATCCCGTCGGACGTGCTGGCCGCCGCGCTCCAACAGGCCCACGAGGCCCGGCAGACCATCCTCGACGTGATGCAGCGGGCGATCGAGACGCCGGCAGAGATGTCCGACTACGCGCCGCGGGTCACCACGGTCAAGATCCCGGTCGACAAGATCGGCATGGTGATCGGTCCGAAGGGGCAGACCATCAACGCCATCCAGGACGAGACCGGCGCTGAGATCTCCATCGAGGACGACGGCACCATCTACGTCGGCGCGACCAACGGACCGTCGGCGCAGGCCGCGGTCGAGCGGATCAACGCGATCGCCAACCCGACCCTGCCCAAGGTCGGCGACCGCTTCCTCGGCACGGTGGTGAAGACCGCCCCGTTCGGTGCGTTCGTGTCGCTGCTGCCGGGCCGGGACGGCCTGCTGCACATCTCCAAGGTCGGCGACGGCAAGCGGGTCGAGAAGGTCGAGGACTTCCTCAACGTCGGTGATCGCGTGGAGGTCGAGATCGCCGACATCGACCAGCGCGGCAAGATCTACCTGGACAAGGTCCGCCCGGAGGGCGCCGAGGCGCCGGCCGCCGAGGCCGACGCAGAACGGCCCGCCGGACGGGACCGGGGCGGCGACCGGGGCCCGCGTGACCGGGGCGACCGCGAGCGCGGTGCCGACCGGGGCGGACGCGGCCCCGAGCGTGGCGAAGGTGGCGAGGGCGGCGGCGACAACCGTCCCCGGCGCCGTACCCGACACAGCTGACAGCTGAACCGTTCACCGGCCGGGCGACACCGTCGCCCGGCCGGTTCGTCAACTCACCCACGCACTCGCCGTACTGGAAGCAGGTGGCCGTGAACCGGACCCGGCATTCGTCCCCTATCGGGGCCCGACCGTGGTCGACCCCGCGCACGGGTCGGCAGGCCACCGCCACCGCCCGGGATGCCGGTGGGTCGCCCCGGGCGGTGACCCGGACCCTGAGCGACGATCCGCTGGGCGGCACGGCCCGCCGCACCGTGCTGCCGAACGGGTTGCGGGTGCTGACCGAGGCGATTCCGGCGATGCGCAGCGTCTCGTTCGGCATCTGGGTGGCGGTCGGTTCACGGGACGAGACCGGCCCGCAGGCCGGTGCCGCACACTTCCTGGAACACCTGCTGTTCAAGGGAACCCACAAGCGGGACGCTCTGGAGATCTCCTCGGCGATCGAGGCTGTGGGCGGGGAAACCAACGCTTTCACCACGAAGGAGTACACCTGCTACTACGCCCGGGTGCTCGACGAGGACCTGCCCCTGGCCATCGACGTCATGTGTGATCTCGTTGCCGACTCGGTGCTGGAGCCGGCCGACGTGGAGACCGAGCGGGGCGTCATCCTCGAAGAGATCGCCATGCACGACGACGAGCCCGGCGACGAGGTGCACGACCTGCTGGCCCAGGCCATCTACGGTGACCACCCGCTGGGCCGGCTGATCTCCGGCACCGAGGACACCGTCACCGCGATGTCCCGCCGGCAGATCCAGAGCTTCTACCGTCGACGTTACGTGGCACCCCAGATCGTCGTCGCCGCCGCCGGCAACCTCGACCACACCGCCGTGGTCCGACTGGTCCGACAGGCGCTGCGGGACACCCCGCTGGACACCGACCCGGCTCCGCCCGCGCCGCAGCGACCGGCGACCCCCCGCGTACGCAACCGGGCCGCCGCCGCTGTGGTGCAGGAGAAGGAGACCGAGCAGGCGCACATCGTGCTGGGCTGCCCGGGAATCGACCGGCGCGACGGGCGTCGCTTCGCTCTGGGCGTGCTCAACAACGTGCTCGGTGGAGGCATGTCCAGCCGGCTGTTCCAGGAGATCCGTGAGCGCCGTGGCCTCGCCTACTCCGTCTACTCCTACGCCAGCCAGTACGCCGACAGTGGCCTGTTCGGCGTCTACGCCGGCTGCACCCCGGGTCGGGTCGACGAGGTGCTGGAGCTGACCCGCGTCGAGTTGGCGCGTACCGCCGCGCACGGTATCACCGAGGCGGAACTGGCCAGAGGCAAGGGGATGAGCAAGGGGTCGTTCGTGCTCGGTCTGGAGGACACCGGTTCCCGGATGGGCCGGCTGGCCAAGGGTGAACTGCTCTACGGGGACCTGGTGCCGGTCAACGAGCTGCTCGACCGGGTCGACGCGGTCACCCTCGACGACGTCAACTCCCTCGCCGCCGAACTGCTGGACCGGCCGATGTCCCTCGCCGTCGTCGGCCCGTTCGTCGGCCGGGACTTCCGTCTCTGAGCCCCTCCGGCTGACCCGGGGCCCCACCCTCGAGGTGTCCACGTCCCGATTGGGATAGGTTGTGCCGCGTGACTGACGAGCAGGAGAAGGGCGTACCCGAGTCGATCAGGGTCGGGGTGCTGGGTGCCGGTGGCCGGATGGGCGCGGAGGTTTGCCGGGCCGTCGGGACGGCGGCCGACATGGAACTGGTCGTGACCGTCGACCAGGATGACTGGCTTGTCGACGCCGCCGAGGCGGGGGCGGAGGTCCTTGTCGACTTCACCACCCCGGATGTCGTCATGGACAACCTGCACTGGTGCATCGACCAGGGTATCCACGCGGTGGTCGGCACCACCGGCTTCACCGAGCAGCGGATCGAGAAGGTCCGCGGCTGGCTCGCCGACCGGCCCGGCGTCGGGGTGGTGATCGCCCCCAACTTCGGTCTCGGTGCGGTGCTGATGATGCAGTTCGCCGCCCGCGCCGCCCGCTACTTCGAGTCGGTGGAGATCGTCGAACAGCACCATCCACGCAAGCTCGACGCGCCCAGCGGCACCGCCACGCACACCGCCCGCCTGATCGCGGCGGCCCGCGCCGAAGCCGGTCTCGGCCCGGCACCGGACGCCACCAGGGACGAGATCGCCGGTGCCCGAGGTGCCGACGTCGACGGGGTACGCGTGCACGCCGTGCGGGCCACCGGGCTCGTCGCCCACCAGGAGGTGCTCTTCGGCACCACCGGTGAAACCCTCACCGTCCGGCACGACTCGTACGACCGGGTCTCCTTCATGCCCGGAGTGCTGCTCGCGGTACGCGCGGTGCGGCACCGACCGGGCCTGACCCTCGGCTTGGACGCCCTGCTCGACTAGGGTGGCCGGTTGACCAGCCGGGCGCGACTCGGCGGCCGGCCGTCGTCGGGGGCTGGCCATCGTCGGCGCCGGCCACTGACCGGGGCCGGTCAGCCGGCCTGGGGCGTTGCGGTGGGGACGGCGACGTGCAGACGAAGTTGGGGGACCAACATGTCGTCGACGTCCAGCGCGCGGCCCGCCCCGTCGAACTCCCAGCCGGCGGTGGTGAGGAACTTCCGCGACGCCTGGTCACCTTCGAACACCCACGCCACCGCCCGGTCGAAGCGGGACTCCCGCCACAGGTCGACGCTGGCGGCGAGCAGCCGCGAGCCGTGACCGCGCCGGCCCCAACGCGGTTCGACGAGCAGATCGGTCACCGCCACCACGTCGGCGCCGAGAGCGTCGGCCGGTTCGTTCGGGGCCAGCGCCTCCGCGTCGGCCGGGCCGGATGCGGCAAACCCCACCAGATATGATTGCTCGGCCTGTTCGACGGCGACGAGCACCCGGTGGGTGTCGCCGGGTGGCTGACGCACCGAGGCGTCCCAACGCTCGGCCAGCGACTCCTCGTCGAGGCTTTCCAGCACCTCCCGGGGTAGCAGCCGCCGGTAGGCGACCCGCCAGGTGGCGAGCTGGATGCGGGCGATCTCGGCGGCGTCCTCCGGACGCGCCGGGCGGACGTACCCGAGACTCATGGCACGACAGCCTACGCAGGGCGAGGGAGGCGACGGTGGCGCAGGGTGCCAGGCGGACGGTCGGACAGGTCGCCTTCGTGATCGTCCTCGCCGTGGCGGTGACCGGGTTCCTGTCCGTGGCGGCCGTCCGGCACGGCTTCTTCGACCTGCAGGTGTACCGGGGGGCTCTGGTCTGGTGGGTGCACGACGGCGGAGAGATATACGACTATCTCAAGCCCGGCACCCAGTACGGCTTCACGTACCCGCCCTTCGCCGCTCTGCTGATGCTGCCGATGGCGTACCTGTCGTGGCACGCGGCGATCGTGGTGAGCGTGGCCGCCGGTGTGGCCACCAGCGCGGTGCTGATCTGGTGGCTGCTCGATCCGGTGTCCCGGCGCGCCGGTTGGACCCGTTGGTTCGTCTTCGCGGTGGCTCTGTGTCTGGTTGCCGCCTTCGAACCGATGCGCGAGACGATCAACTTCGGCCAGGTCAACACCCTGTTGCTCTTTCTGGTCGCGGTGGATCTGCTCCGGCTGTTGCCGGGCGGCAGCAGATGGGCCGGGGTCGGCGTCGGCCTGGCCACCGCGATCAAGCTCACGCCCGGCATCTTCATCGTCTACCTCCTGGTGACCCGACGGTGGCGGGCGGCGGTGACCGCGTCGGGCACCGCGACCGCCGCGACCGTCCTCGCCGCAGCGTTGTTCCCGGACGCCTCCCGGGAGTTCTGGACCAGCGCACTGTGGAACACCGGGCGTGTCGGCGAGCTGACTTTCGTCTCCAACCAGTCGCTGCGCGGCGTGCTGGCCCGGCTCGACCCGCAGAACCCCGGCACGCTGGGCTGGCTGCTGCTGGTCGCCGCGACCCTCGTGCTCTGGGCCTGGCGGTCCCGGGTCGCGGCGTCCGTCGGCGACGAGGCCACCGGGCTGGCCCTCACCGGCGCGGTGATGTGCCTGGTCAGCCCGGTCACCTGGGTGCATCACCTGGTCTGGCTGCTGCCGGGTCTGTTGCTGCTGGTGGACCGGGGGATGGCCGCCCCGCCGGGCGGTCGCCGTCGTCGGCTCCTGCTGGCTACCGCAGCCATCGGGTACGCGTTCCTGACCAGCCGGATCGTCTGGGCGTGGGAGAAGGACTTCACCGGTCTCGACGGTTTCCTGTTCAGTAACACCTATGTCTGGATCAGCCTGGCCATGCTGGGCCTGCTTCCGGTGGCTGCCCGGTCGTCGTCGTGTTCAGCCGTCGTCGAGTCGGCCGGTGTACCGCAGTTCGACGAGCCCGATCGCGGGTCGCCCGCCGGACAACGGCACCGGATAGGTCGACCGCTCACCGTCCGCTGACAGCCCGGCCCGCGCGTAGAACCGTCGGGCCCGGCCATTGTCCGCCAGCACCCAGAGTCGGTACTCCGCCCGGCCGGATTCACGCAGGCCCGCCCGCGCCGCCGCGAGCAGTGCCCGGGCGGTGCCGTCGCCCCAGTTCTCGGGGATGACGTAGAGGCTCACGACCTCGCCGTACGCCGGGTCGAGGTCGTCCCGGTCCTGGATGTTGCGGTACGGCCCGAAGGTGGTGAACCCGACGAGCGTGCCATACTCCTCGGCGAGCAACGTGGTGAACGGGTGGTCCGGGTCGGCGGTGCCGAGGGCGCGGCGGCGCTGTGCCCAGGCGACGGGGTTGAGCCGGTTGAGCACCTCGTCCGGCATGATCCCGGCGTAGCCAGCCTGCCAGCCACGGACATGCACCCGGGCCACCGCGTCGGCGTCGTCCGGCTGCTCGTGGCGGATGCTGGGCATGCAGACAGTTCTAGGCCGTGAGGGCGGGCAGGTCCAGCGTCCGCACCGGTGTCGTATGCCTGCCGTAGCCTGCGGACGATGGTCGCACCGGAACCGCTCTCGCTCGCCCAGGCCCGCCGCGTCGCGTTGGCGGCGCAGGGCTTCGCCGATCCGACGCCGACCGGGGCGCCCACCCGCCGGCATCTGCGTCGGGTGCTCGACCGGATCGGGCTGATCCAGATGGATTCGGTGAACGTCCTGCAGCGTGCGCACTACCTGCCGCTCTACAGCCGGCTCGGGCCCTATCCCACCGCCCTGCTCGACTCCGCCGCCTACCGCCGGCCCCGCGAGTTGTTCGAGTACTGGGGCCACGAGGCGTCGTTGGTGCCGGTCGCCCTGCATCCGGCGCTGCGCTGGCGGATGGCCCGGGCGCACAGCGACGCCTGGGGTGGGATGCGCCGCATCGTCGCCGAGCAGCCCGCTCTGGTGTCCTGGGTACGCGACGAGGTGGCCGCCCGGGGGCCGCTGACCGTCGCCGAGATCGAGCACGACGCGCCCCGCCGCAGCGGCAACTGGGGGTGGAACTGGTCTGCGGTCAAACAGGCCCTGGAATACCTTTTCTGGGCCGGCGAGGTGTGCGCTGCGCAGCGTACGCCTTCTTTCGCCCGCCGGTACGACGTGCCGCAACGGGTGCTACCGGCTGACGTGCTGGACATGCCGACGCCTACCGAGGCGCAGGCGTACCGCACCCTGGTGGGCATCGCGGCCCGCTCGCTGGGGGTGGCCGCGGAGCCGGAGCTGCGCGACTATTTCCGGCTGCCGGTGGCCGGCGCCCGGCAGGCCATCGCCGAGCTGGCCGAGTCGGGGGAGTTGCGACAAGTCGCGGTGCAGGGGTGGCGGCAGCCGGCCTGGCTGCACGCCGAGGCGCGGCTGCCCCGCTGGGTACGCGGCGACGGCCTGGTGAGTCCCTTCGACCCGCTGGTCTGGGAACGTGCCCGTACCGAGCGGCTGTTCGGTTTCAGCTACCGCATCGAGATCTACGTGCCGGCACCGCAACGTGTGTACGGCTACTACGTGCTGCCGTTCCGGCAGGGCGAGCGCTTCACGGCCCGGGTCGACCTGAAGGCGGATCGTCGGTCCGGGGTGCTGCTGGTGCCGGCCGCCTGGGTGGAGCCGGGCGTCGACCCGGTCGAGACGGCTGCCGCCCTCGCCGTGGAGCTGTACCGCCTGGCCGGCTGGCTCGGGCTGGACACGGTGGCACCGCCGGCCTCCGGTGACCTCGCGGCGCCGCTGGCCGCCGCGTTGGTGGACGTCGCCGGTGTACGGTGAGGTTCGTGACGAGCGTTGACCGACCGGACGCTACCCAGCCGCAGCCTGATCTGCAGTGGGGGCATCCACCTGGTGGATCGGACGCCGGTCACCCGGCCGGTTATCCGGTGGCTGAGTCCGATCGACTCACCCGGTTCGTGATCCGGATGCACGCCCGCACGCCACGCTGGGTGGTGCCCCTGGCCGCGGTCGGTTGCGTTGCCGCGGGCATCGGCTACACGCTGCTCAGCGATCCGACCCGCTCGGCGCCCGACGCACTGCCGACGTGCCTGCTCAAGATGACCACGGGGCTGGACTGCCCGGGTTGCGGTGCCACCCGCGCCCTGTGGTACGTGCTGCACGCCGATCTGCCGGCCGCCGCCCGGCACCATTTCCTCTTCGTCTTCGCGCTGCCCTTCCTGGCGTATCTCTTCGTCGCCTGGGCGGGTCGGCAGGCGTTCGGTTGGCGGTTGCCCGACCTGCGGGTGGGCCCGAAGCTGATCGGCGGTTTCCTCGCCGCTTGGCTGGCCTTCTCGGTGGTCCGCAACTTCCCCTGGCCACCCTTCACCGCGCTCTACGTCTAGGCCGCTGCCCGCTGCCTGCTGCCCGGTCCGCTACAGTCCCAGGAATGCCGGAAATGGTGCAGCCCCAGGTCAAGCTGATCGCGTGGACCCAGTTCGACCCGCCGGAGGACGTGCCGTGGTCGACCGATGCTGACGGCGGGCAGGCGTTGGCGGAGTTCGCCGGGCGGGCCTGTTACCAGAGCTGGCAGAAGCCCAACCCGGCGACGGCGACGAACGCCGGTTACCTGGCGCACATCCTGGAGGTCGGTCACCTCTCGGTGCTCGAGCACGGCTCGGTGAGCTTCTACTTCACCGGGGTGTCCCGTTCGTTCACCCACGAGCTGATCCGGCATCGGCACTTCTCCTACTCCCAGCTGTCGCAGCGGTACGTGCCGGAGCGGGACGCCGCCATGGTGGAGCCGACGGTGATCGCCGAGGATCCCGAGCTGCACAAACGGTTCGTCGAGGCGGCCGAGGCGAGCGTAAGGGCCTACAACGAGCTGCTGGAGGGGCTGGAGCGGCGCTTCGCCGATGTGGCGAACCCGACCCTGCGGCGCAAGCAGGCACGCCAGGCTGCCCGGGCGGTGTTGCCCAACGCCACCGAGACCCGCATCGTGGTGACCGGCAACTATCGGGCCTGGCGGCACTTCATCGATATGCGTGCCACCGAGCACGCCGACGTGGAGATCCGTGAGCTGGCCGTGGAGTGCCTGCGACAGTTGCAGCGGGTCGCGCCGAACGTCTTCGCCGACTTCACCATCTCGGCGCTGCCCGACGGCACGGAGGTGGCGCACAGCCCGTACGCCCAGACATCCTGAGCGGACCTCAGCCCGCCGACCCGGTGGTGGTGAGCCCTTCCCCGGTGGCCTCCCGTCGGCCGTCCGATAGGTTGTCACCATGACGCACGACCACCTGGATGCTCCGGTTCGAGCGGCCTCCCGTCCGTTCGGCCGGGTGCTCACGGCCATGGTGACCCCGTTCACCGCCGACGGGGCGCTCGACCTCGACGGCGCGGCGCGGCTGGCGGATCATCTGGTCACCCAGCAGGGTAACGACGCGCTGGTGGTCAACGGCACCACCGGTGAGTCGCCGACCACCACCGACGTCGAGAAGGAACGCCTGATCCGGGCCGTGGTGGAGGCTGTCGGCGACCGGGCGCGGGTGGTTGCGGGCGTCGGCACCAACGACACCCGGCACACCATCGAGCTGGCCACCTCGGCGGAGAAGGCCGGTGCACACGGGCTGCTGGTGGTCACGCCGTACTACAACAAGCCGCCGCAGACCGGTCTGCTGCGTCACTTCACCGCCGTGGCCGATGCCACCGGCCTGCCGGTGATGCTCTACGACATCCCGCACCGCTCGGGTGTGGCGATCGAGACGGAAACCCTGGTCCAGCTCGCCGAGCACGGCCGGATCGTCGCGGTGAAGGACGCCAAGAGCGACCTGACGGCGACGAGTTGGGTGACCAGTCGGGCGGAGCTGGCCTACTACAGCGGCGAGGACTCGCTCACCCTGCCCGCGCTCGCCGTCGGCTGTGTCGGTGTCGTTGGCACCTCCACGCACTTCACCGGCGCCGAGACCAAGCAGATGATCGAGGCGTACGACACGGGGGACACGGCGACCGCGTTGGCGCTGCACCGCCGTCTGCTGCCACTGTTTACGGGGATCTTCCGTGCCCAGGGTGTGATCCTGGTGAAGGCTGGCCTTGCGGCGCAGGGCCTGCCCGGGGGGCCGGTCCGGCCGCCGCTTGTGGACGCCACCGACGGTGAGATCGCCCAGCTGCGCGCCGACTGCGTGGCGGCGGGCCTGCCCCTCCCTGAATGATCAAACGATACGACAGACGCCGCGTGACGGCGTCGC
Organism: Micromonospora sp. HNM0581; assembly: GCF_012726175.1. Classification (GTDB taxonomy): domain Bacteria; phylum Actinomycetota; class Actinomycetes; order Mycobacteriales; family Micromonosporaceae; genus Micromonospora. The sequence goes on along the minus strand of NZ_JAASAD010000013.1, from coordinate 84,559 downwards.
AGAATGAGGTGAACGCGTGACCGAGGCGCACAACGAGGAGGCCCAACTTCCACCGCCGCTGCCGGAGGGCGGACTGCGGATCATTCCGCTCGGCGGGCTCGGCGCCATCGGCCGGAACATGACCGTCTTCGAGTACGACGGCAAGCTGCTGGTGGTCGACTGCGGAGTGCTCTTCCCGGACGTGGAGCAGCCCGGCGTCGACCTGATCCTGCCGGACTTCGGCCCGATCCTCGACCGCCTGAACGACATTCAGGCGATCGTGCTGACGCACGGCCACGAGGACCACATCGGTGCGGTGCCCTATCTGCTCGCGCACAAGCCCGACATCCCGCTGGTCGGTTCCCAGTTCACCCTCGCGCTGGTGGAGGCGAAGCTGGCCGAGCGGCGGATCCAGCCGTACACCCTGACGGTGCGGGAAGGTGGCCGGGAGCGGCTCGGCCCGTTCGAGTGCGAGTTCTTCGCCGTGAACCACTCGATTCCTGACGCACTCGCGGTCGCCATCCGGACCCCGGCCGGGCTGGTGTTGCACACCGGCGACTTCAAGATGGACCAGCTGCCGCTGGACGGTCGTATCACCGACCTGGCCGGCTTCGCGCGACTCGGTGCCGAGGGCGTCGACCTGCTGCTGTCGGACTCCACGAACGCGGAGATCCCGGGTTTCGTCACGCCGGAGCGGGAGATCGGTCCGGTCCTCGACTCGATCTTCGCCAAGGCGCGGGGTCGGATCATCGTTGCCTCGTTCGCCTCCCACGTGCACCGGGTGCAGCAGGTGTTCGACTCGGCTGTCGAGCACGGCCGCAAGGTGGCCCTGATCGGCCGGTCGATGGTCCGCAACATGGGCATCGCGCGGGATCTGGGCCTGTTGAACATCCCACCTGGCCTGGTCGTCGGTCTGGACGAGGCCACCTCGATGCCGCCCGAGCAGATCGTGCTGATGTCCACCGGCTCGCAGGGCGAGCCGATGAGCGCCCTGGGGCGGATGGCCAGCGGCGACCACCGGCACATCACCATCGCCCCCGGTGACACGGTGGTGCTCGCCTCCTCGCTGGTACCGGGGAACGAGACCTCCGTCTACCGGGTGATCAACCGGCTGGCCCGGGCCGGTGCGGTGGTCGTCCACAAGGACGTGGCGAAGGTGCACGTCTCCGGCCACGCCCCGGCCGGCGAACTGCTCTACCTGCTCAACGTGGTCCGGCCCAGCAACCTGATGCCGGTGCACGGCGAGTGGCGGCACCTGCGCGCACACGCCCGGCTGGGCATCGAGTCCGGCGTGGCCGCCGACCGGGTGGTGCTCTGCGAGGACGGCGACGTGGTCGACCTGGTGGAGGGGCGGGCCAGTCTGGTGGGTCACGTCAAGAGCCGGTACGTCTACGTGGACGGGTTGGCCGTCGGCGACGTCAGCGAGTCGTTGCTCACCGAACGGCGCATCCTCGGCGACGGTGGCTTCATCGCCGCGACCGTCGTGGTGGACTCGGTGACCGGCAAGGTGGTGGCGGGGCCGACCGTCTCGGCCAAGGGCTTCTCGGAGGACCCGGCGGCGTTCAACGCGGTGATCCCGCTGGTGACCGAGGCGCTCAACCGGGCCGCCGGGGACGGGATCACCGATCCGCACCAACTGCAGCAGATCGTCCGGCGTACCGTGGGCCGCTGGGTCAACGACGCCTACCGTCGTCGTCCGATGATCGTCCCGACGGTGGTCGAGGTCTGAACGCTCAAAGTGGTCAACTTGGTACGTCGAGTCACTGAATCTGGTGGCAGGTGGCCATCGGTGTCAGCTGATTGATCAGTCGATGGTCACACTCAACCGGTGAGGGCTTTCGTCCGTACTCCGAGCCGGCAGGCGTACCCACGCCGGCCGGGAGGAGCATGGCGGATGGACCGCAGACGATTGACAGCCATCGGTGTCGTGGTGGCGGCTCTGGGCGCGGCGACGGCAGTCGCCCTGCCGTCGTTCGCCGGTGACGGTGGCACACCGGTCGGCGCACCGACAAACGTGACGGTGCAGGGCGCCGACCCGGACGTGGTCGAGGCGATGCGGCGGGACCTGCGGCTCGACGATTCGCAGGTGGCCGCGCGCCTCAAAACTGAACGCTGGGCCACCGGGGTGGTGGACCAGCTCCGGGCGGACCTCGGTGCGACGTATGGCGGCAGCTGGCTCAGCGCTGACGGCAGCGAACTCAACGTCGCGGTCGCCGACGCGGCACAGGCACAGCGGGTCCGTGCCGCCGGGGCGACACCGAAGGTGGTCGAGCGTGGGGTCAGCCAGCTCGACACGCTCAAGGACCAGATGGACCGCACCGCAGCCCGCGCCCAACAGGTTTCCGGCTGGTACGTCGACGTCGCCTCGAACACCGTGGTGGTGCTCGCGGAGCCCGGTGCGGAAGCTGCCGGGTGGAGCTTCGTGGACCGCGCCGGGGTGCCCCGCCAGGCGGTGCGGATGACCACCGAGGAGCAGCCGCGACTCTTCGCCGATGTGCGTGGCGGGGAGCCCTTCTTCGTCGGCACCGGTCGCTGCTCGGTCGGCTTCGCGGTGGTCGGTGGTTACGTCACCGCAGGCCACTGCGGACAGGTCGGTGACCGGACCACCGGTGCGGACCGGGCACAGCAGGGTATCTTCCGGGCCTCGTCTTTCCCTGGCGACGACTGGGCCTTCGTGCAGGTCGACAACACCACCACGATGCTGCCGGAGGTGACCGACTTCCGCGGCGGGGTGGCTCGGGTGGCCGGTTCGCAGGAGGTGCCGGTCGGCTCGTCGATCTGCCGCTCCGGCTCGACCACCGGCGTGAGCTGTGGCACGGTCCAGGCCCGCGACGCCACCGTCCGATACCCGGAGGGGCTTGTGGGTGGGCTGGTGCGGACCAACGTCTGCGCGGAGCCCGGCGACTCGGGTGGCTCGTGGATCTCGGGCAACCAGGCGCAGGGGGTGACCTCCGGTGGCTCCGGTGACTGCGTCAGTGGTGGCACCACGTTCTACCAGCCGGTCAACGAGATCCTCCAACGCAACAACCTGACTCTGCTCACCACGCAGAACTTCCGCGCCCTGGGCAGCCAGCGCTGACTCACCACGCCCGGCCGGTGCCGTACCGCCCCGGCCGGGCGTGTGGTGTCAGGGCAGGGCGGCGACCGCCTCGGCGTACGCGACACCGGTCCGGACTGCCGCGTCGACGAGCACCGCGACCTGATCCGGGGTGACACCGTACGCCAGGTCGACGGTCACCTCACCGGCGAGCACGAGATCGCCGTCGCCCGGATCGTGGGCGTACGCCTTGGGGAGCAGTCGGTCCCGGTTCCAGGTGTTGCAGAACGCGTACGCCTCGGTGCGCCGGTCCGCCGTGAGTCGCCGCCCGGCCACCACCCGGGCGTGCAGGATGTCGAGGCGGGCACCTGCCCGCCGGAAGTGGATGACCGCGTCGCCCCAGCGTCCCAGCACCGTACCGGCGGCGTCGAGGCTGTAGCCGTCTCCCCGGCGGTCCAGCGCATCAGTGATCATGGCGACGGTCAGTGCCCCGATCTCGTCCGCTGCCGAAGCGGTACCCGGCCTGTCCGGTTCCGGCTGGGCGTCGGGACCGAACTCCCCGTCCGGCTCGGACTCTCCGTCCGTTTCGTAAGTCCCGTCGGGGGGCAGCGGTACCGCCGGGGCCGAAGGACGTTCGGCAAGCCAGGCGGCCATCCGACCCGACTGGTGCCCGGTGCCGTTCCGCGCGTCGAAACTGCCGGCCAGCGTGGTCGCGACGGCGAGCAGTTCGGCACCGAGCTGAGTCACCGTGACCTCGGCGGCCGGCTGCCCACCGTACGCCGGTCGTCGTACCGTCCGGTCGTCGCTCGCCTCACCCGCCAGCCCGCAGACCAGGGCCGCCGCCGTGGCGAACTCCATCACGGACAGATCCTCGTGCGGTGCGTCCAGTCGGGGCAGGTGTTCGACGACGATCTCCACACCGCGGTCGAGGTGTCCGCCCAACGCGCAGAAGCGCAGGTGGGTGGCGAGGTATCCGAACCCGTCGGGTTCCGTCCGGTGCCGCTGGTAGGCCCGTACGTGTGCCTGGCCGGCCCGGTCGGGTAGGCCCGCCCGCAGCCAGGGCAGCAGCGCCGCGGTCAGGGCCGCCTCCGGCTGGGCGGTGCAGCCGGTGGGGTTGGCCAGCAGCGGGCCGAGCACGTCGAGCGCCGCGGCCCAGTCGCCCCAGCCGGCCAGCAACTGGGCCTGGCGCACGGGCAGGCAGTCGGGGCACCCGGCGGCCGGGTCGGACCGCCCGGCCTGCCAGAGTTCCAGCCAGTGTCGGGCAGCGGGCTCGTCGCCCACATGGTCGGCGATCCGGCAACGTAGCTGCGCCACGAGCGCCCCGGTCGTCTCCCCGTCCGTCTCGGCGAGCCCGTCCGAGATGCCGCGGGCCTGGTCCAGACTGATGCGTGGGGTGCCGAGCAGTGCCTCGACGGCGTACCGCCGATAGCGGCGCGCCGTGTCGTCGTCCATCGCTGCCGTGCGCAGGCAACGTTGCACGGGCTCGAACAGCCGCCACCGCTCGCCGCTGCGCAGGTGTGCCTCGACCAGCTCGCACCACGCGTCGATCGCGGTCCGGTGATCACCGTCCGCCTCGGCGAGGGTGGCCACCCGTGCCAGTTCGTCGACGCGTAGCTCACCGTCGGGCATGTCCCTCGCGTCGGCGAGGGCGGCGGCGGTCCGGTCGGCGCGTACTGCGCCGGCCGCCCGGCTTCCGACGCGTGCTCGGGCGCGGTTCCTGCGCCCCCCGGGCAGCGGGCCGGTCACCGGCGTCTCGTCCCGGCCAGCCGGCCGACCTCGGCAGCCAGCCGGCAGCCAGCCGAAATACCACGGTCGAGCAGCCGGTCCAGCTGGTGCGGCGTGACGCCCCGTTCCAGGTCGGTGGTCACCTCGCCACAGACCCGAGCTCGGCCGCCGTCGTCGACGTGGACGAACGCTTTCGGCCAGAACCGGTCGCGGTTCCAGGTGTTGCAGAAGTCGTGTAGCCAGGGCACGTCCTCGGTCGCGAAGGCGTGGGCGGCGACGGTGCGTACCTGGAGCAGTTCACCGTCGTCCCCGGCCCGGAGGAACCAGATGTGTCCCTGCGCCCACCTGCCGACCAGCGCGCCGTCGGCCCCGCCGGCAACGGTGTGCCCGCGGTGGCGCAGCACGGCGGCGACGAGTTCCCGGGTCAATGGCCGCAGCGTGGACGGGTGACCCGCCAACGGGTCGCCGGTACGGTCGTCGGCTTCCGGCGAACCCATCGGCACCCCCTCGTACGGCGAATATCACGGCAGGTGGCAAGCGCCGCGTTGCGACACGCGGAGCGACCAGGATGGCCGGCGGATCGCCCGGCTCGCCGTTACGGTGATGCTATGGCGGGCCGTACCCCTCAGGCGAGTCGGCGGCGCGGCGCGTCGCCGCGTGGCAGTGCCAACAGTCGTGCCCGCCAGCCGGCCAAGAAGACCCGTGCTCCGGTGCGGCGCCGGACGTCGACGAAGGCTCCGGGCCTCGCCGGGTACGTCGGTCGTGCCGTGCAGGCACTGTGGATGGGCCTGGCCCACGGGGTCGGCTGGGCGGTGCGGGCCGCCGGTCGGCAGGCCGCATCCGCCCGCGACCTCGACCCGGAGCACCGCCGTGACGGTGCCGGTCTACTGCTCATCGGTCTCGCCCTGCTCGGTGCCGGCGCGATCTGGTTCTCGGCGGCCGGCCCGGTCGGTGCCCGGCTGGCCGACACGGTGCGTCTCTTCCTCGGCGCCATCTCCATCGTGGTGCCGGTGCTGTTGGGCATCGGTGCCTGGCGGCTGATGCGGGAGCCCGGCGATCCCGAGCACCGGGGGCGGGGGTTGGTCGGCTGGGGTTCCATGCTGGTCGCCACCGCAGCGCTGCTGCACATCGGCCAGCAGCCGGCGGGTCCGGGTGAGCGGGACTTCGCCGGTGGCCTGGTCGGCGCCGGGGTGGGCAGCGTGCTGGAGCGTGCGGTCACCGCCTGGGTGGCGGTGCCGCTGCTGGTCCTGCTGCTGGTGTTCGGTCTCCTGGTGGTCACCGCGACGCCGATCAACAAGATCCCCGAGCGGCTCGGGTTGTTGGCCGGTGGCGTGGTCGGGCCGGACGAGACGGAGCCGGCGGAGGCGTCCACGCCGACCCGTCGGCGTCCCGCCAAGCGGGCGGCCCCTCGGGTCGACCCGGACGAGTTCGACGACCCGGACGGCGCAGATCTTCAGGAGACGATGGTCCTGCCGCGGAAGGCGCCGTCCCGGGTGCCGGCCAGCCGCAAGCCCGCCGAGCCGCCGGAGCACTCGCCCGCGCCGACCCGGGCCGAGCAGCTGGCGTTGACCGGGCTGGCCGGCGACTACACGCTGCCGCCGTCGAACATGCTGGGCAGCGGGGCCGCGCCGAAGACCCGCAGCAAAGCCAACGACGAGGTGATCGCCGCACTCACCGGTGTCTTCGACCAGTTCGCCGTGGACGCGGCGGTGACGGGTTTCACCCGTGGGCCGACGGTCACCCGGTACGAGGTGGAGCTTGGCCACGGCGTCAAGGTCGAGCGGATCACCCAGCTCTCCCGCAACATCGCGTACGCGGTGAAGTCGCCGGACGTACGCATCCTCAGCCCGATCCCGGGTAAGAGTGCCGTAGGTGTGGAGATCCCGAACACCGACCCGGAGAACGTGGCGTTGGGGGACGTGCTGCGCTCGCGTTCCGCCACCGCTGACCACCATCCGATGGTGGTCGCTCTCGGTAAGGACATCGAGGGTGGCTACGTGGTGGCCAATCTGGCGAAGATGCCGCACATCCTGATCGCGGGTGCCACCGGAGCCGGCAAGTCGAGCTGCCTCAACAGCCTGCTCATGTCCATTCTGACCCGCGCCACGCCGGACGAGGTGCGTCTGCTGCTGATCGACCCGAAGCGGGTCGAGATGACCGGTTACGAGGGGATCCCGCACCTGGTCACGCCGATCGTGACGAACGCCAAGAAGGCAGCCGACTCGCTGGAGTGGGTCGTCCGTGAAATGGACATGCGTTACGACGATCTCGCCGCGAACGGGGTCCGGCACATCGACGACTTCAACCGGAAGGTGCGCAACGGCGAGATCAAGGCGCCACCGGGCAGCGAACGCGAGCTGCGCCCGTACCCGTACCTACTGGTGATCGTGGACGAGTTGGCCGACCTCATGATGGTCGCCCCGCGCGACGTCGAGGACTCGATCGTACGGATCACCCAGCTTGCCCGGGCCGCCGGCATTCATCTGGTGCTCGCTACCCAACGGCCCTCGGTCGACGTGGTGACCGGCCTGATCAAGGCCAACGTGCCGTCCCGGCTGGCATTCGCCACCTCGTCGTTGGCGGATTCCCGGGTCATCCTCGACCAGCCGGGCGCGGAGAAGCTGCTCGGTCGGGGTGACGGATTGTTCCTGCCGATGGGTGCCTCGAAGCCGGTGCGGATCCAGGGCGCCTGGGTCACCGAACGCGAGATCAACGACGTGGTGAAGTTCTGCAAGGACCAGCGCGAGCCGGAGTTCCGTCCGGACGTGCTGACGCCCGCGCAGGACAGCAAGAAGAAGATCGACGAGGACATCGGCGATGACCTGGACCTGCTCGTGCAGGCGGTCGAACTGGTGGTCACCTCGCAGTTCGGCTCGACCTCGATGTTGCAACGCAAGCTGCGGGTCGGCTTCGCCAAGGCCGGCCGGCTGATGGACCTGATGGAGACCCGGGGGGTGGTCGGCCCGTCGGAGGGCTCCAAGGCGCGCGACGTGCTGGTGAAGCCGGACGAACTGGACGAGGTCCTGGAGGGTCTGCGAGGTGGTGACGGCTGAGCCGGTGTCCCCGGTGACCGGCGAGCAGTTCCCGCGTACGGCGACGGCCCGCCACGGGGCGCGGCGGGCCGTCAGGTCGTGTGGTCAGAGTGCGCTGAGGACCAGGATGCTCAGCACCATGGCGACCACGTTGGCCGCTGCGGCGTACCAGCCGAGTGGCTTGTCACCGAGTACCGCGCCGACGACGCCGAGGACCAGACCGATGACTCCGAAGAGGATCGGGTTGAGTAGCAGGGCGAGTACCGCGCACACGAAGCCCACGATGGTGCAGATGCGGGCGGCGCTGGTCGAGCGGACGGTGCTGGTGGCCATTTCTTCCTCCACTGGGTGAGTCTCAGGTATGCCGTTCGATCTCTACCCACTACGGACGTCCGTCACGCCCCCGGTCAGTGGAACAGCTTGAGCCCGATCACGCCGGCCACCACGAGCAACAGGCTGAGCAGCCGAGGCAGGTTGGCCGGCTCGCCGAGCGTCACCATGCCGACGACGGCGGTGCCTACCGCGCCGATACCGACCCACACCGCGTAGCCGGTGCCGACCGGGATCTCCCGTAGCGCGTACGCCAGTCCGGCCATGCTCAGTACCAGCGTGATCGCGAAAACGACGGAAGCGGCGGGTCGGGTGAAGCCGGCGGACCGGTCCAGGGCGATGGCCCATGCTGTTTCGAACAGTCCGGAGAGCACCAGCACGATCCAGGCCATCAGGTCACCTTCTCAGCAGTGGCCCGGCCGACACAGCCGGGACGAGACGTCGTCGTGCGGGGCGTCTTGGCCTGACCGGGTACGCCCACGACTCGTCCGGGGCGGCCACGCGGGCCGCCACGACCGACCGTAGCAGCGGGCTGGCGGCCGGCCGGGTGAGACGGATCACCGGACGTGGACCTGAAGTCCACTTCAGCTGCCGATGTCTTCCTGCTCGACCGGGTAGTGCAGATCCTCGCCACGGCGGTCTGACCGGACCCGGTGCGGACCGCCGTCGCCGGTGCGGACATCGTCGCCCGGTACCCTCGGATGGTGTCTGCCACCTCCTCGCCTTCCCCCGATGCTCGCCGGGTCGCGCTGCTGACCCTCGGCTGTGCCCGCAACGAGGTCGACTCGGAGGAGCTGGCCGCCCGGCTGCACGCCGACGGCTGGCAGGTGACCACCGACGGCGAGGGCGCCGACGTGGTGGTCGTGAACACGTGCGGGTTCGTAGAGAAGGCAAAGCAGGACTCCATCCAGACGTTGCTGGCTGCCGCGGACACCGGCGCGAAGGTGGTGGCCGCCGGCTGCATGGCCGAGCGGTACGGCCGGGAGTTGGCCGATAGCCTCCCCGAGGCGCAGGCGGTGCTCAGCTTCGACGACTATCCCGACATCGCCGCTCGGCTGGACGCGGTGGTCGCCGGTCGGGAGGTCGCCGCGCACACCCCGCGCGACCGGCGTGAGCTGCTGCCGTTGACCCCGGTCGCGCGGCGCGACACGACGGTCTCCCTGCCCGGACACGGCCGAGGCGCCGACGTGGACGAGCACACCCCGGCCCACCTGCGTACGGTGTTGCGTCGCCGGTTGGACAACGGTCCGGTGGCCTCGCTGAAGTTGGCGAGTGGCTGCGACAGGCGGTGCGCGTTCTGTGCCATCCCCGCCTTCCGGGGCGCCTTCGTCTCCCGTACCCCGGACGAGTTGCTCGCCGAGGCCGAGTGGCTGGCCAAGAGTGGTGTCCGGGAACTGGTGCTGGTCAGCGAGAACTCGACGTCGTACGGCAAGGACCTGGGTGACCCGCGTGCCCTGGAGAAGCTGCTGCCGCAGCTCGCCGCCGTCGAGGGCATCGTCCGGGTCCGGGCCAGCTACCTGCAGCCGGCCGAGACCCGACCCGGGTTGATCGAGGCGATCGCCGGCACGCCGGGGGTGGCCCCCTACTTCGACCTGTCGTTTCAGCATTCCAGCGAGCCGGTGCTGCGCCGGATGCGTCGATTCGGCTCCACCGACCGGTTCCTGGAGCTGCTGGCCACCGCCCGGCGGTTGGCGCCGGAGGCGGGTGCCCGCAGCAACTTCATCGTCGGGTTCCCTGGCGAGACCCGGGGCGATGTCGACGAGCTGGTGCGGTTCCTCACCGAGGCCCGGCTCGACGCGATCGGCGTCTTCGACTACAGCGACGAGGACGGCACGGAGGCCGCCGGTCTGTCGGGCAAGGTTTCCGCCGCGACCGTCAAACGTCGGTACGACCGGCTCAGCGCGCTCGCCGACGAGTTGTGTTCGCAGCGGGCCGAGGACCGCCTCGGCTCGACGGTGGAGGTGCTCGTCGACTCGGTCGACGGTGGTGTCGTCGAGGGGCGGGCCGCACACCAGGCACCGGAGGTGGACGGGTCGACCACCCTGGTCGTACCGGAGGGCGGCGGTGTCGATCTGGCCGCGTTGCGTCCTGGCGACCTGGTCCGGGCCACGGTGACGGGTACCGAGGGCGTCGACCTGCTCGCCGTGCCGGATGAGATGATCTCCGCCGCGCCCGGCGCGACGCGGTGACGGCGGGTCGGGACGAGGCGGGAGAAGCACGAGGTGCGGTGCCGGGGGCGTCAGTCGAGCAGGGCGATCCGATGACCGGGGCGTCGGAGTCGCCGCCGGTGCCCGTGGTGGCCCGGGTACCCGTGGTCAACGCCGCCAACGCCCTCACCGCGTTGCGGCTGGTGCTCGTACCGGTCTTCGCCGCCTCGGTGGCCGTGTCCGGGATGATCCACGCCGGCTGGCAGGTCGTCGCCTGCGTGATCTTCGCGGTGGCCTCGGTGACGGATCTGGTCGACGGGTGGATCGCCCGGAGGTTCGCGCTTGTCACCGCGGTAGGCAAGGTGGCCGACCCGATCGCCGACAAGGCGCTCACCGGTGCCGCCCTGCTGCTGTTGTCCTGGTACGACCGGTTGCCCTGGTGGGTGACGGCGGTCATCCTCGCCCGGGAGCTCGGGATCACGGCGCTGAGGTTCTGGGTGATCCGGCGCGGCGTGATCGCCGCGAGCCGGGGTGGGAAGGCCAAGACCGCGCTCCAGATACTGGCCATCACGTGGTACCTGTGGCCGATGCCGGCCGCCCTGACTCCGATCGGGCCCTGGCTCATGGGTGCGGCGGTGGCGGTCACCCTGGTGACCGGGCTGGACTACGTCGCTCAGGCCGCGCGGCTGCGCCGCACCCCGAGGTGAGGCGCCCGGCGTTGCGACGCGTGGACCGGCCCGGTCCCGGGAAGGATGCAGATCATGGGGGTACGCGAGGGCGAGGGTGCGATGGGTGCCGCAGCAGCGGGCGTGGTGCACCGTCTCGCTGAGCGGCAGGAGACGTTCGCCACCGTCGAGTCGCTGACCGGGGGCCTACTGGCGGCCACGATCGTGGAGATCGCCGGAGCGAGCGTCGTCTACCGGGGTGGGCTGGTGGTCTACGCCACGGAGCTGAAGGAACAGCTGGCCGGCGTGTCGGCGGAGTTGCTGGCGGAGCGCGGGCCGGTCGACGCCGACGTGGCGAGGGCGCTCGCCGAGGGGGGACGGCGGCGCTGCGGCGCCGACTGGGGTGTGGCCACCACCGGTGTGGCTGGCCCCGGATCCCAGGACGGTAAGCCGGTCGGGTTGGTCTTCGTCGCGGTCGCCGGCCCGGAGGGCACCGAGGTGCGACGGCTCGATCTCGACGGCGGTCGCGACGAAATTCGCGGTGCGGCCGTCACCGAGGCCCTGCGTCTGCTCGCCGGTCAGATCGATGCACCCGACCCGACTTGACCTTGCCGCCGTCGATGTGTGGTGCCGGCGGGTCGTCGTACCCAGTTGCCGTCGTACCGGCCGGTCGGGCAGCTTCGCCGCCACGGAACGGTCGACTGGCGAGCGGCTGCTGTGGGATGACCGGGCGGGGCGGGATGTCGTGGCGGCGTACAGCGGGTACGGTTGCGGGAAAGCTCCGACAGCCGGTGCTCCCGCAGGCCGGTCGGCCGGACGAACTGTGTCCCTCAGGGGAGGTGCGATGGTCCTGCTACGCCGGGTGATCGGTGACGCACTACGGGCGCGCCGCCAGGGGCAGCACCGCACACTGCGTGAGGTCTCGTCCGCCGCGAACGTCAGCCTGGGCTACCTCTCGGAGATCGAACGCGGCCAGAAAGAGCCCTCAAGCGAACTGCTCGCGGCGATCTGCGATGCACTGGGAGCCCGCCTCTCCGAGCTGTTGCGGGAGGTCAGCGACACCGTCGCACTCGCCGAGCACATGCCGGGCGTGCTGGTGCCGGTGCAGGACGAGCCCACCGGGTCGACGCCGGTCACCGCCGCGCCGGCGTCCAAGGCCACCGGTCGCGGCGTACGGCAGGTCACCTCGGACGGTAACGTCGCGGTCTCCGTGCGGCAGGACTCACCGCTCAAGGCCACGCTGCGCAGTGCCCGGGTCCGGCCCACCGACCGCAGCGACCGGGACGTGGTCTGCGCCGCCTGAGCTTCGCGGCCGATGGTCGCGGTAGCTCGCGCCGCGTAGGGTTGATCGCGGAAGGCCCCTCTCGCCGGTACGGATGTCGTGTAGGCGCCTGGCTGGGACGATGGAGCCAGCACCGCCGGTGACCCAGCCGGTTGCCCGGGGGTGGCGCAGGCGCAGCGACGTGATTGAGGGGATACCGCGGAGATGGCGAACCCGTTCGTCAAGGGGTGGAAGTACCTGATGGCGCTCTTCGGCGCCCGCATCGACGAGCACGCCGACCCGAAGGTGCAGCTTCAGCAGGCCATCGACGAGGCGCACCGACAGCACCAGGCGCTCGTTCAGCAGGCCGCCGCGGTGATCGGTAACCAGCGTCAGCTCGAGATGAAGCTGTCCCGGCAGATGTCTGACGTCGAACGGTTGCAGGCAAATGCCCGCCAGGCACTGGTTCTGGCCGACCAGGCCCGTGCGAGGGGCGACGAGACCGAGGCTGGGCGCTACGAGCAGTCCGCACAGACCTTGGCCACCCAGCTGGTGAACGCCGAGCAGTCCGCAGAGGACCTGAAGACCCTGCACGACCAGGCGCTGGCCGCCGCCGGGCAGGCCCGCCGGGCGGTGGAGAACAACTCGATGATCCTCCAGCAGAAGCTCGCCGAGCGCGCCAAGCTGCTCAGCCAACTGGAGCAGGCCAAGATGCAGGAGAGCGTCGCCGCGTCGCTGGAGTCGATGTCGGCGCTCACCGCCCCCGGCAGCACCCCCACCCTCGACGAGGTACGCGACCGCATCGAACGCCGCTACGCGAACGCCATGGGTCGGGCCGAGTTGGCCGGCAACTCGGCGGAGGGCCGGATGCTGGAGATCCAACAGGCGGCCCTGGATTCGGCCGGTGCCACCCGGCTGGACCAGATCCGCGCCAGCATGGCCGGTGAGCAGCTCGGTGCGGGCACCGACCAGGGCGCCGCCGACCGGCCAGCCGCAGCTGACCCGGCGGTGGCTCGGCTCGACGAGATCCGCACCAGCATGAGCCGTGAACGCGGCACCGGCGGCACCACGAACGCCGGCTGAGCGGGACATCGCCGGCTGAGCGGAGAAATCGAGGAGGCGACGGTGGCGGCGGACGAGCGTACCCGGTACTTCCGCAGGCTGAGCAGGTTGCGTGGTTCCGCCCGGCGGTGGAGCGTCCTGGCCGGTGGCCTCGGCGGTGCCACGGCCGTGCTGACCCCGTACGCCGGTCTCGGTCTCGGTGACGCGGCCTGGGCCGCCGCGGCGGGCGCGGCCACCGCGCTGGCCGCTTGGCGCTGGGTGGACCTGCGCGTACTCGCCGCCCAGCCGGCTCCGCCGCCGCTCGACGCGGCTCAGGTGGCCGCCCGCAACCGGGCCCGCCTGGTCGCCGCCGTGGAGCGGCTTCCCGCTGGTGCCGGGGTGCTGGCCGAGGTGCGTCGGGTCCGCTCCCGGGCCGCGCTGCGCGGCACCACCGCCGCCCAGCCGTGGGAGCGTCTGGACCGGGCCGCCGCGACCATGGCGTCCATGGCGGGCCGGCTGACCGGCCTCGCCGAACCGGCCGTCGCGGAGGCCTCCGCCGCTGAACGGTCTTTACGTGACCTGGCCAGCCGGGTCGCCAGCGTCGAACATGCGGTCCGGCTCGCCCCGGTCGACGCGAAGCCGCCACTGGCCGAGGCTCACCGGGCGCTCACCGGGCAGTTGGAGAACGGTGTGACGGCGTACGAGCGACTGGTGGTGGCCGCCGCCGGTTACCTGGCGGAGGAGTACCGCCCGGAGACGGAGCATCCGGCGGCAGCCCGGCTGGCCGAGGCGACGGACCTGCTGCACGGCTTCGCTTCCGCCCTGTCCGAACTGCGTACGGTGAGCCGCCCGACGGCCACCTACTGATCCCTGGGCTGTGCCGCCACCCACCACTGTGGAGCAGGGGCGGTTGTGGGCACTGTCAACCACGACTTCCAGCGGATCATCGCCGCCGTTCTGTTTCTCGTCGCCTTCCTGGCCTACGGCTTAGCCCCGCCTGACATTGTCCTGACTTCTCCCCGGGAGGCTGTTCGCCAGGCTCGGACAGCCCGGGCCGGAACGACGGCAGGGGATGGTGTCATGCGCGGAGTTCGTGGACTGGCGGTGGCCGGGTACGCTGCGCCTGCATCGCGAGCCGGTCCACCTGGGGGACGTGTTGGCCCAGGTGGTGGACGCCCACCTCGGCGCGGCACAGGGCACCGGTGTGCGGCTGACGCTCGACGTCCGCGACGACCCGGTGCTTCCCGGCGACGCCGTGCGGTTGCGTCAGCTCGTCGGCAACCTGGTCGCCAGCGCGATCCGGCACACCCCGACCGGCGGTTCGGTGACGGCCGGCGCGACCGGTACGACGATCACCGTGCGGGACACCGGTGCAGGCATCGCCGCTGAGCATCTGCCGAGGGTCTTCGACCGGTTCTGGCGGGCCGATGCGTCCCGTAGCCGGAGCACCGGTGGCAGCGGGCTGGGGCTGGCCATCGCCCGCCAGTTGGCGCTGGCACACGACGGCACCATAGAGGTGGCCAGCGAACCCGGCCGGGGGGCACTGTTCACCGTACGGCTGGGCGACGAGACGATCGATCAGGTTGGTGTGGTGACCGGGATCGGACCGGTGAACGGGGAGGATCCGACCACGTTGAACGAGCGCACCCGGTAGTGGTAGGTGACACCTCGGGCCAGGCCGGTGTTGGTGAAGCCCCGACCGGTGACGGTGAACGTGGCCACCTCCCGGGTGAACGTCGGGTCCAGGGCCCGTTCCACGGTGAAGCCGCCGCCCTGTCCGGTGGGCGGGCTGACGGACCAGCCGAGTACGACGGTGGCGGTGTCCGGGCCAGGCGCGGTGGCGGCCACGCTCACCGAGGTCGGTGTACCTGGCGTCGGCGGGGTGGTCACCGTCGCCACGGTGGACCAGGGCGAGGCGGCGCCCAGGTAGGTGGTGCGTACCCGGTAGTAGTAGGTGGTGTCGGGTGCGACCGCCGGGTCCAGGTGGTTGTCGCCGACGCTGATCGCGGTGGTGCCGGGCCCGCTGGTGAAGGTCGGGTTGGTGGCGCGCTGCACGTCGATGCCGGTGGCGAAGGAACTGTTGGTCCACCGCAGCGCCACCCGTAGCGGCGTGACGGGTGGGATGGCAGCGGTCAGCTTGGCCGGCGCGGTCAGCTGCACCGACGCGGGAACGCTGTTCGACCAGGTGGAACAGCTGGCGGCGTTCTCGGCGCGGATGCGGTAGTGGTAGGTGATCCCGGGGGTGACGGTGGCGTCGGTGTAGCGGGTCGCGGTGGCCGCCACGGTGATCGTGGTCAGCCCGTTGGCGAAGGTCGCGTCGGTGGCGCGTTGCAGCAGGTGGCTGGTGGCCGGCGGGCGGCTGCCATTGCCGGTCCAGGCGAGGGCGATCGCCGGCAGGGCGGTCGCTGAGCCGGGGACCGGCGCGGCGGTGAGCCCGGTGGGTGCCAGGGGCGAGACCCGAATCACCAGCGGCCGGCTCATACCCTGGTCCCGATGGCCGCCCGCCGCGCTGCCCCAGCGGAACTCCCAGCCCAGATTGACCGGTTGGTTGACGACTGAGGCGGGTTGACCGTCGACGGGGCTGATCGGGGCGGTGTCGAGCCGGGCGCCCGCCGGTCGGGTCGGGTCGAGCAGTCGTACGCTGTCTCCGATCTTGAATGGTAGGGCGGGTGCCTCGGGGCGCAGCGCGAGCAGCACGTCCTCACCGGGATCGACGCGGATCACCTGTTTCCAGCCGAGTTCACCGGGGTGCGGCGGCCTGATCGTGCCGTCCCGGCCGACCCGGCCGATCACCTGAACGTCCAGGCCGTCGAAGCGCACCGGATGGCTCTGCCGCCCGCAGCCGCGTACCCGCCAGAGCTGGCTGCCGTCGCCCGGTGTGCCGACGGCCAGGGCCGGGTCGCTGGCGTACAGTACCTCGGTCGCCGGTCCGGTCGGGCCGAGCGGCAGGGTGACCGGCCCGGTTGGTCCGCCGGACGGGTGCGCCACACCGAGGCGGCCGGTGAGCCGGCCGTACTCGGGCTCGAAGACCTGGCACACGGACCTCACGGTCAGCGGCAGGTGCACCGGTGAGCCACCGGGCGGAGTGAACTCGACGGTGGTGGCATGGACCGGGATCCGGGTCGCCGCGCTCGTGGTGCCGAAGCAGGCATCGTAGGCGGGTTGCGGCACGACCGGAGGGCGTTGGCTGGCCGCGTACGCGCCGGGCAGGCGGTCCCGTAGCCGGTCGATGTCGTACGGTGTCGTCGGCTCGCCGGTCACCCGTAGCTGCATCAACGTACGAGTGTTCGGGCCGTACCCGGGCACGGTCGATGGGGCGCCGCCCTCGGCGGTGCGGTCCGGGCCGCCGGTGTGGTGGTCGTAGCGGCCGTCGAAGCAGGGCAGCGGGGCGGGGCAGTCGTTGTAGAGGATCAGGGTGCTGCCGGGTTGCACGGTGGCGAGGTCCACGAGCACGTCGGCCCGCTCGCCGGGGGCCAGTAGCAGGGCGTGGCGGTCGACGTTGAGCACTGTCGGGTCGCGTCGGTCGTAGCGGAAGCCGATCGGCCGGTTCGGCACGACCACGGGCGCCGGCAGCAGGCCGCTCTCGTTGCCGATTCGGATCATCTCCGGGCCGGCCGCCGCCGGGTCCGGTACGCCGCCGGGCCTGCCGTCGGTGGGCCAGCCGGCCGGTCGGTCCGGGGCGCGTACCGCGTCGACCATCGGCACCTCACCGGCGGCAGGATCGGCGACGGTGCCCTCCGCTGTCCACATCGGCGCGTTCGAGGCGGCCCGGTACAGCTGGAGGTTGAGCCAGCGGTCGGTGCAGGCATTGAGGATGCGCCACCGGTAGACCCTCGGCTGCACCTGCAGGTACGGGTAGGCGGCACCGTTGACCAGGACCGTGTCGCCGTACGTGGCGGGGACGGCGCTCGGGTGCGGCACGCCGGGTGCCTCCGGAGGCTCGTCGGGGTCGGTGACGGGGTCGTGGTGCGGGTTGGGCACGGCTGCGGCGGGGGCGTCGGGGTCGGCTGCGGCCGTACGCGACCACGGCCCGTAGTCCCACCGGCCGGTCGGGTTGCTCCCGTCGCGGCGGTACGGGTTCTGGCGGGGCTGGTAGACGTGCGGGTGCCAGAGGGAACCCCGGGCGCCCCACCGGTCCCGGTCCCAGGTCGGGTCCTGGGCGGCGAGTTGGGCGTCGTCCGGCACGAACGTCTTGTCCTCGAAGACCAGCGGTAGCTGGTCGGCGGGTAACGTCCCGTCGTCGATCAACCGTTCCTGCGCGTCATCGGTGAGCAGGTAGAGCGCGAGCTGGCCGGAGTAGGTGGTCAGCCGGGACAGCCCGACGGTGTTGTCGTGGAACCAGAGCAGGCGACCGCTCTGGTCGTTCGGGTAGTAGCGGGTGGTGGCGCCCTGGCCCGGGTGGGTCATGTCCGGCACGTGGGTGAGGCCGGTGCCGGTGGGATAGGGAGTGATCTCGCCGGCCGGAGTGAACCACTGCCATGGGTTTCCGGCGCTGATCCAGCCGGTGAGCGCACCGCAGAGATGCGGCACGGCCCGGTTCTGCGGGTAGGGCGCCGGGCCGTCGAGGGGCCCGGAGCCGGCGCCGGGCACGGTCGGGTCGACCGGTAGGAAGAGGTCGCCGGTGGGCAGCTGGTTGATGAACTTGATCCGTACCGGTCGGCCGCGTCGGGCGAGCACGACCGGACCGAGATGCCAGGGGCGCGGAGGCGGGACGATGGTGTTGTGCCCGTCGGGGTTGGTGCCCAGGTTGAGCTGACGGTAGCCGCGCAGCCGGGTCGCCGGTAGGTCCCGGTGCAGCCGTTGGGTGTATTCCTGCAACCCGATCTCGTAGTAGTCGCAGCCGGGATAGGTGATGGTGTCGGGCACGGCGACCGGCAGGTGGGGGCCGGGCGGATCATCCCCCAGCAGGTCGAGGCCGGGCAGCGGGTCGACGAACCTGCGCAACCCGGTGCCCGGTACCACCTGCCCGTCCTCGTCGTGGACCGGCAGCGGACTGTAGGCGTGGTTCGGCACCGGCCCGAAGCAGCGGGGGGGCGCTGCCGGGTCGAGAGTGGCCGGCCCTGGGCGGGGCGATCCGGGCGGTGCCGCCTGCGAAGGCGGCACCGGGTTCCGGGTCGGTACGTCCGGGCCGGTGCCGTGGGCGTCGGACCCCGCCGGAGGATCGGCGTCGGGATCGGAGCCCGTGTCGTTCTGCTGGTTCGGGGCGGACCGGGCACCGGGGACGGCGTTCGGCGTGCCCGACGCGGTACGGTCCAGCCAGGTCGACCGGAGTCTGCGGAACACGGCCATGGCTCTCCCGGTGATCGGGGCGCGGCGGCCACCACCCCGACGTGGCGGCGCGGACGCGCGTGCTGACGTTCCGTGATCCCTCAACCGCAGCATGCGATGCGCGGTGGCCGGTTAGGAAGTCCCCTTTCGGGCGAATCTCCCGAGCTGCCGGCGTGTCGCCGCCGCCACTCCGCGCCGGTCTGGACGCCGGCCGTCCACCGGTTCCGCACTGTCCGGTCCGTCGGGTGGAAGATGCGTTGGGCTCAGGCCAGGGCACCCGGCTGGCAGCTGGGGCACCAGTAGGTGACCCGGTCACCCAGTTCCTCCTTGCGGATGGCGGTGCCGCAGCGCCGGCACGGCTGCGCCCGGCGCCCGTACACGTAGCTCGTCCGTCCGCGTGCCAGCGAGCCCGTGGTGCTCTGTGTCCAGCGACCGCGGTTCGCGGCCAGCAACTTCTGCGCCAGGGTGACCAGGCCGGTGAGGTCGGTTACCTCCCGCACGGGGGTGCGGGGGTGCAGACCGCGCAGGAACAGCACCTCGCACTTGTAGAGGTTGCCGACTCCGGCCAGGATGCGCTGGTCGAGCAGGGCCACCCCGACGGCGGTGTCCGGGCGGGCGCCGAGCCGACGGACCGCCTCGGCCGGATCCCAGTCGGCACCGAGCAGGTCGGGGCCGAGGTGGCCGACGAGCCGCTCCTCGTCGGCGGTGGGCACCAGCGCCAGCTCGTGGAGGTGATAACCGACCGCGGTGGCGGCCGGGGTGCGCAGCACCACCCGGATCAGGTGCGCCGGCCGGGCCGTCCACCGCTGTCCGGGGGGGTACGTCCGCCAGGTGCCGTCCATCCGCAGGTGTGAGTGCAGCGTCCAGCGTGACTCGCCGGTGCCGGTGGGGGCGCCCAGCCGGAGCAGCAGGTGTTTGCCCCGGCTGGCGCTGTCGCGTACCGACCAGCCGGTCAGGTCGGCGGCGGCGAGCGTGGGGACCCGGAAATCGCTGCCGGTCAGTCGGGTGCCGACCAACGCGCGTTCCAGGACGCGGGCGGTGTTCCAGACGGTGTCACCTTCGGGCACGGCACCATTCTCCCTCACCCGAGCGCATTTCACATGTATCGCTATTTGTACGGTGCTTCTATTCGATCTACGGATATAGGCACTATCGGGGAGTTCTGAGGAGAATGCCGATGATTCATCCCCGCACTGCCGTCCTGGCCGTCCTCCTGGCCACCGCCCTCGTCGTCGCCATCCATCCGCACTCCGCCTCCTCGGCCGGTCGAGCCGACAGGTGGAGCGCCAACCTGTCGGCCGTCGACGCCGACGACGTCAACGTGCGGTACACCCGTGCGGGCCTGCGACTGGCCGACGCCCGGCCGCCCGGGGTACCCGCCCGGCGTAGTGCCGTCGCCGAGGGCATGCTGGTGACCACACCACGTACCCTCAGCCGCCCCGCCACCCGGGTCCGCGCCCAGGCCACCATCGTCGCCCGGCCAGGTGCCACCGCGGCCGTACACATCCGCGGCTGGCGGACAGCCGGCTGGACCGAGTGGCGCGACGCCGCACCGGCGGCCGTTTTCGACCGGCCGGTCAGCCGGGTGCAGGCGCGGGTGGTGCTCACCGGCAGCCCCGCCGGCGCCAGCACCGAGGTCCGCACCGTCCGGCTCACCGCCGACACCGGCGTCGCCGTCGCCGCCGCCACCCCCGGCCTCACCTACCGGGTGTACGCGACCCGGATCGGGCTCGTCGGCGAAGTGACCGCGAACGGGCACACGGTCCGGGCCCGGGACCATTTCGTCGCGTTGCCGTCCCGTCGGGGACTGTCGCCACGTGGCACCGGCGACTACACGGTGCGGGTCTGCACCGTCACCGGCAGCCGCTGCGAGTACGCCCCGGTCTGGGACGTCGGCCCGTGGAACACCCGCGACGACTACTGGAACCTCAGCGCGGTGCGGGAGAACTGGAAGGCGTTGCCGCAGGGCAGGCCGCAGGCGCAGGCGGCCTACCAGAACGGTTACAACAGTGGGCGGGACCAGTTCGGTCGGGTGGTGCTCAACCCGGCCGGCATCGACCTCGCCGACGGCACGTTCTGGGACGGGTTGCAACTGCCCACGAACTCCTGGGTCGACGTGGCCTACCTGTGGACCGGCACCGGTCCCCGGGGGGTGGTCGGTGACGGGCCGTTGACCGTCCGGGCCGGCCCCGGCACCGGATACCAGCCCCGCGGACTGGCCGCCCAGTACGCCAACGTGCCGATCCAGTGCTACGTGACCGGGCAGACGATAGCCGGCCCGTACCGTACGACGAACCGGTGGAACCGCCTGGCCGGTGGGCAGTTCGTCAGCCACGCGTACATCTCGACGGTCTGGGGCGGGTCGGTGCCGCTCTGCTGAGCGCGCCACCCCGAGCCGGGTCGGTGTCCTCCCACACCGGCCCGGCTCACCGGGCACGTGGGCGCCGGTGCCGACCGACTCAGGGCATCTCCTCCGGCCTCGGCGCACGCACCAGCTCCTGGTACCGAGGGTGGCAGGCACCGTAGACGGCGAAGTTGAGGCGGGCGTGTGACAGGCTCAGATCCCCGTTCGCCCCGCCGCGTTCGACGTCCGCGTCGGCGTCACCCTGACCGTCATCTGTCCAGAAGCAGACCGGGCAGGTGCCACCGCCGGTCCGGTACGCGCAGCAGGGACAGGCGGCGGGAACCCAGCGATCATCCACCTTGACAGCTTTCCACAGTAGACTTTTCATCCGTGTTGCCCGGGAGCATTCCCCACGACGCGGCAACCCCCGACCCGCAGCAGCGTACCCGGGACCAACCCGAGCAGTTCGGCGGCGTGTCACCGTCAACACCTCGGCGACGAACCCGTCCGACAGCCGGCGCACCAGCGGTTCGGGTAGCCACCCCGGTCCGCGAGGTCCACCGCTCCGATGTGATGCCCGATAGTTGACAGCATGGTCGACCGACCGGCCACTGCCGGACACGGTCCCGGTTGGACAGACTGCGTGGGTGAATCACCGGATGTTGCCAGCCGCCGTTCTGCTCGTGGTCACCGGCGCCCTCACCGCCTGCGGTGCGGGCGAGGACACGTCGCCCGCAGCGGCGCCGACCCCGACCGTCGACGTTCCGTCGACCGACCCAGCCCCACCGGACGGTGCGGCGCTCACGGGTACGCCTTCCGGCGGGGCGAGCCAGACCGCTCCTGTCGGCACCGACCCGGGAAGCGCCGTCCCGCCGACTTCCGGACCGACCGCCGGGGGTGTCACCGAGCGGCGCCCCCCGAGCCCACCGCCGGTGGTGCTGCCACCCCGCCAAGCCGGCGAGCCGACCGGCCGGGAGGTCGTGGCGGCGTTCCGGGCGGCCGGGCTCAAGGCCGCGAACGTCCGGGACCGGTCCGTCGAATGTGGGCCGGACGGGTTGGGACTGGGCTGCTCGGAACTCGTGGTGACCGACAACGTGGCCGTGTACGTCTTTCCTGACGAGAGCAGCGCCGGTGACCTCGCCGAGCGGTGGAGCGGAGCCGCCTACCGCAGCGGCACCGTGGTGCTGAACTACCTGGAGGCGCCGACCCCACCCGCCGACCGGCCGCGCTACGAGAAGGTCCTCGACACGCTCCGCTGAACACCGCAGCAGTCACGACCCGCCTCGTCGACCAGGTCAGGCGGGTCGGCGACCATCGACCCCGACCGTGGACGTCAGGCGCGCAGACGAAGGCCGCGAGGGGTGGTGCGGAAGCCGGCGGCGGTGAGCGCGTCGCGTAGCGGCGACGAGCGTACCGACTCACCGTCGGCGCGTTCCACCGAGATCGGGCCCAGCGCACCGGCGTGGACGGTGTCGGCAAGCGCCTTGCCGGCCGCGCCCAACGCGTCGACATCGTCGGTGAAGGAGAGCAACGTCCGTCCACCCCGCTCCACGTAGAGCACCAAAGCACCCTCCACCAGCACGACCAACGCTCCCGCCTTACGGCCCGCCCGGTGCCCGCTCGTCGGTGGCGACGTCACGTCACCGGAGTCGATGGCCCGCTCCGGCCAGGGCAGCGCCGCGCCGTACGGGTTGGCCGGGTCGGTGGCGGCCAACACCATCGTGGTCCCGCCGCGGGGCTGGCCACCGTCGAGTGGATCGGCGCCCGCGCGGATCCGGTCCACCGCGCCGGGCACCGCGAACTGGGCCGCGCCCAAGCCGTCGACGAAGTACCCACGCCGGGCTGCGCCGCGCTCCTCGAGCGCGGCCAACACCGGGTAGACGGCAGCGAAGCCGCCCACCACCTGCTCGGCCACGACCGCGCCCCGGGTCAGCACACCGTGGCGTTCCAGGAGGACGTCGGCGAGCGCGGCGGCGCGGCGGGTCGGATCGGTGTCCCGTTCCGGCAGCCGGGACCAGCGCCCGGCCACCGTCGGCGGTCCACCGCGACTCGGCAGCGCCACCCGTCCCGGGCGGCGGTAACGGCCGCGGGCAGCGGTCGGGCGGGCACGGTGCGCACCGCCGGCACCGAGGACCGCCCGTAACGGTGCCAGGGTGTCGTTGCTCAGCTGACCGGCCCAGACGAGGTCCCAGATGACGGCGGTCAGCTCCGCGTCGTCGGTGACGCGGACCCGGTCGGCCAGAGGTCGGAAGAACAGCGCCTGCCCGTCGTCGAGGGCGTCCAGCACCGCGTCGTGCAGCGGCGTACGGGCGACAGACTCGTCCGGCGGCGGGAGCAGCAGTGCGGCCGAGTCGGCGTACGCCAGCGCGACCCAGCCGTCCCCACCGGAGATTGCCCCCGCCCCGGCCCACAGCACCTCGCCACTGGCGCACAGTTCATCGAGTTGGGCGGGGGAGTAGTCGGCGACCCGGGCGGGCAGCACCAGCCGCTCCAGCGCCGACGCGGGCACCGAGGTGCCCTGCAACTGCTCGACGGCCGCCGCCACCGCCTCGACACCGCGCGCCGAGGAGCCCACCTGTTGCCAGCGGGGCAGGAAGGTGGCCAGGGCCCGGGGCGGTACCGGTTCGATCTCCCGGCGCAGCGCGGCCAGGGAGCGACGACGCAGCAGCCGCAGCACCTCCGCGTCACACCACTGGGTGCCGGCCGTGTCGGCAGTGAACTCACCGGACACCACCCGGCCGGTGGCAGCCAGCCGGCGCAGCGCCTGCTCGACGACGAAGACCCCGAGCCCGAACCGGGTCGCGCAGGTGGCTGCGGTGAACGGGGCGTGGGTGCGGGCGTACCGGGCCACCAGGTCACCGAGCGGGTCGGCAACCGGTTCGAGGTACGCCTCGGCGACACCGACGGGTAGGGCCACGCCGAGGGCGTCGCGTAGTCGGGCGGCGTCCTCGACACCCACCCAGCGTTCCTGGCCGGCGATGCGGACCCGCAGCACCCGGCGGGCTGCGGCCAACTCGGTCAGCCACGCCTGCGGCGCCGCGCGCCCGGCCAACTCTCCGGTACTCAGGTCGCCGAGCTGCCGCAGCATCTCGACCACGTCCTCGGCATCGCGGGCACGGCGCTGCTCGGTGAGCCACCGTAGCTGCCGTTCGGTCTCGGTGAGCACCGCCGGATCGAGCAGCTCCCGCAGGTCGACCCGGCCGAGCAGTTCACCCAGCAGGGCCGAGTCAAGGGTGAGTGCTGCGGCCCGGCGTTCGGCGAGCGGGGCGTCCCCCTCGTAGAGGAAGGCACCGACGTAGCCGAAGAGCAGCGAGCGGGCGAACGGGGACGGCCGGGCGCTCTCCACCTCGACCAGTCGTACCCGGCGGCCGGCCAGGTCACGCATCACCTGGACCAGGGCGGGCAGGTCGAAGACGTCCTGTAGGCACTCACGCGCCGCCTCCAGGGTGACCGGGAAGTCGGCGTACTCGCGGGCCACGTCGAGTAGTTGGGCGGCACGCTGCCGTTGTTGCCAGAGCGGCTGGCGGCGGCGCGGATCCCGACGGGGCAGCAACAGCGAGCGGGCTGCGCACTCCCGGAAACGGGCGGCGAACAGCGTCGAGGTGCCCACCGACTCCTCCACCAACTGGGTGATCTCCTCCGGATCGAAGGCCACCACGTCGGCGCCGGGCGGCGTGTCGGCGGTGTCCGGCAGCCGGACCACGATCCCGTCGTCGGCGGGCATCACCTGGGCGTCCACCCCGTAGCGCTCGGAGAGTCGGCGTCCGATGGCCAGGGCCCAGGGTGCGTTGACCCGGGCGCCCAGGACGCTGTGCACGGCCAGCCGCCAGTCGCCCAGTTCGTCGCGGAAGCGTTCGACGACCACCGTCCGGTCGTCCGGCAGGGCCCGGGTCGCCGCCCGCTGCTCGTGCAGGTAGGTGAGGAGGTTTCCGGCGGCCCAGTCGTCCAACCCGGTGACCCGCAGCGCGGCCCTGGCCGTCTCGGCGTCCTGCCGGATCAGGGCCCGTATCCGGGCGCCGATCGCCCGACCCAGCTCCACCGGCCGGCCCGGCTGGTCCCCCTTCCAGAACGGCATCTTCGCAGCCTGCCCCGGTGCGGGGGAGACGAGCACCCGGTCGGGCGTGATGTCCTCGATCCGCCAGGACGAGGAACCGAGCAGGAAGACGTCACCGACGCGGGACTCGTAGACCATCTCTTCGTCCAGCTCACCGACCCGGGCGGCCCGTTCCGCGCCGGCAAGGAAGACACCGAACAGGCCCCGGTCGGGGATGGTGCCGCCACTGGTCACCGCGAGCCGTTGGGCTCCGGGACGGCCGATCAGTACGTCGGTGGCGCGGTCCCACACCAGTCGGGGCCGAAGCTCGGCGAAAGCGGTCGACGGGTAGCGGCCGGAGAGCATGTCGAGCACGGCGTGTAGCGCGGAGTCCGGCAGCTCGGCGAAGGGCGCCGCCCGACGAACCACGGTGGCCAGGTCGCCGACCCGCCACTGGTCGAGCGCGACCATCGCGACGACCTGTTGGGCGAGCACGTCGAGCGGGTTGCGGGGGTGGTGCAGTTCCTCGATCGCGGCCTCGCCCATCCGCTCGGCGACCACGGCGCAGGAGAGCAGGTCACCGCGGTGTTTGGGCAGCACCACCCCACGCGACACCGCGCCGACCTGGTGCCCGGCCCGTCCGATCCGCTGCAGGCCGGCGGCCACGCTCGGCGGTGCCTCGATCTGCACGACCAGGTCGACGGCGCCCATGTCGATGCCGAGTTCGAGACTCGACGTGGCGACCACGGCCGGCAACCGCCCCGCCTTCAGCGCCTCCTCGATCTGTCGGCGCTCCTCCCGGGAGACGCTTCCGTGGTGCGCCCGGGCGATCACCGGCGGGGCGCCGGCCACCGCGCCGGCCTGGGCCATCATCTGGGCCGGCTGCCGGGTCGCCGGACCGTCAACGGGCGGTGCCGACCCGGCTGCCCCGTCGACGGCCAGTTCGTTGAGCCGGGCGCAGAGGCGTTCGGCGCTGCGCCGGGAGTTGGTGAAGACGATCGTCGAGCGGTGTGCCCGGATCAGGGCGAGGACCCGTTCTTCCACGGCTGGCCAGATGGACGCCGTTCGTGGACCGGCGAGGTCGTCCTCCGGCGTCGCCGGCTCGTCGAGACGGGTCATGTCCTCCACCGGCACCTGGACGCTGACCTCGATCGTCTTGGCGGTCGGCGGGGCGACGACCTCGACCGGGCGGGTGCCACCGAGAAATCGGGCGCACTCGTCGAGCGGCCGGACCGTGGCGGAGAGCCCGATGCGCTGCGCCGGGGCGGGCAGCAACTCGTCGAGCCGCTCCAGGGAGAGCGCCAGGTGGGCGCCGCGCTTGGTGCCGGCGACCGCGTGTACCTCGTCGACGATCACGGTTTCGACGCCCCGTAGCGAGTCCCGCGCCGCCGAGGTGAGCAGCAGGAACAGTGACTCCGGCGTGGTGATCAGGATGTCCGGCGGGGTACGGGCGAAGGCCCGTCGCTCGTCGGCGGGGGTGTCGCCGGTACGCATCCCGACGGTGATTTCCGGCGGGGGCAGGGCGAGACGGGCGGCCGCCTGCCGGATGCCGGTCAGCGGGGCGCGGAGGTTACGTTCGACGTCCACCGCGAGTGCCTTGAGCGGGCTGACGTAGAGCACGCGGCAGCGCCGCCGGGGTTCGGCCGGGGCGGTCTCCCGGGACAGCCGGTCGAGTGACCACAGAAACGCGGCGAGGGTCTTGCCGGAGCCGGTGGGCGCCACGACCAGGGCGTGTCGGCCGGCGGCGACCGCTTTCCAGGCGCCGGTCTGCGCCGTGGTGGGCGCGGCGAACGCGGCACCGAACCATTCCCGGGTGGCCGGGCCGAACTGGGAGAGCACCTGTTCGGCGGGGATCGTGCTGGAGTTCGCCACGGACCCATCCTGCCCCCGGGGGCCGACGTTCGCCCCGTCACGGCGCGGCGGCGTATGTCCTGTTAAGGCTTTTACGGTGACTTGAGTCTAGAATCCGTTAAGTCTTACTTAACTGCTTGCTCGTGAGGTGCAACATAAAGTAACTTCACGCACGTCGCGGTGGGTGGTGGAGGGAAATCGGATGGCCGTCGAGGAGTGGAGCGCGGGAGCGGGCACCGACATCCTGATCCGCAAGGTGGACAGTCATGTCACCGCACTACGCGTCGGGCTGCACGGTCCGGACCTGGAACTGGCCGAGCGGCTCGCCAGTTGCCTACGCGAACTCGTCGTCTCCACCGCCCACGCCAGCGCCGCCGACCGGGCGCAGGTACGGGCCGCCGTGCACTACTTCGTACTGCGGCGCGAGAGCCGTGGCCGGTTGCTGTCCGTGCGGTCCCTGGCCGCCGCGCAGCGACTGGTGAACAAGGCCGCCGCGCAGCTGGGCCGACCCGACCTGGTCGTCGAGGGGCGCCCGGGTCGCGGAGGCGGGAACGCCGCGACCGACATCGCCAGGCACAGCTGATCCGCCCACTCGTCGTTTTCGACCATATTGACGACGAAAGTGTCTTTATCTCGCGAGAAGCAGCCACGACGCGCGCACCTGTCGTCTGATCGCTACTAGACCCCCAACCCCCGTGGGGCGTCGCGGCCACCTCGACCGGGAGCGCACGTGCTCGTACTGCTGATCCTGCACCTCGTGGCGGCCGTCGTGGCGCCACTGCTGGTCCGGCGGTGGGGTCCGCGCGCCTGTCAGCTGCTGGCGTTGGCTCCGGCGGCAGCCTTCGGCTGGGCGTTCGTACGCACCCCGGACGTGATCCACGGCGGTGCGGTAGTCGAGACGTACCCGTGGATCGCGGAGCTGGGGCTGGATCTGGCGCTGCGGATGAGCACCCTGTCCTGGCTGATGACCCTGC
The DNA here is from genome assembly GCF_012726175.1 of Micromonospora sp. HNM0581. Taxonomy (GTDB): domain Bacteria; phylum Actinomycetota; class Actinomycetes; order Mycobacteriales; family Micromonosporaceae; genus Micromonospora. Next base: position 56,872 of record NZ_JAASAD010000013.1, on the reverse strand, counting down.
TGGTCGGTGGGGTGGGCGCGCTGGTGCTCGGATACAGCGCCCGATACCTCCCGCCCGACGCGCTCGGCAACTCGCGCTTCGCCGGGGTGCTGGTCGCCTTCGCCGGAGCGATGCTCGGGCTGGTCCTCGCCGACGACCTGCTGCTGCTCTACGTCTGCTGGGAACTCACCACGGTCTTCTCGTACCTGCTGATCGGGCACAGCACCGAGCGGCGGTCGAGCCGCTGGGCGGCGGCCCAGGCGCTGACCGTGACCACCCTCGGCGGCCTCGCCATGCTGGTCGGCTTCCTCATGCTCGGCCACCACGCCGGCACCTACCGCTGGTCGGAGGTGGCGCAGCAGCCGCTGCCCGACGGGGCGTACCTCAACGTCGCGGTAATGCTGATCCTGCTCGGCGCACTGTCGAAGTCGGCGGTACTGCCGTTCACGTCGTGGCTGCCGGTGGCGATGGCCGCACCGACGCCGGTCAGCGCGTACCTGCACGCGGCGGCGATGGTGAAGGCCGGAGTCTACCTCCTCGGTCTGCTCACCCCGGTGCTCGCCGTGGTCGGCCCATGGCGTCCGGTGGTGGTGGTCGCCGGCCTGGCGACCATGGTGGCGGGAGGCTGGGCGGCGCTCCGGCAGACCGACCTGAAGCTGCTGCTGGCATACGGCACGATCAGCCAACTCGGGCTGTTGAGCGCGGTCATCGGAGCGGGCACCGCCGATGCCGCCCTCGCCGGTGTGGCGATGCTGCTCGCCCATGCGTTGTTCAAGGCGACGCTGTTCCTCGTCGTCGGTGTGATCGACCACGGCGTCGGAACCCGGGACCTGCGCGAGCTGTCCGGACTACGCCGTACCGCACCGGTCCTGACCGGCGTGGCCGTGCTCGCCGCCGCGTCGATGGCCGGACTGCCACCGCTGCTCGGCTTCGTCGCGAAGGAGGCCGTCTTCGCCGCTTTCGTCGATCAGCCGCTGGTCCTCGGGGTACTCGTCGCCGGCACCGTGCTCACCGTCGCGTACACCCTCAGGTTCGTCTGGGGTGCCTTCGCCGTCCGGCCCGGCGCCGCCGCCACCGAGCTGGGGCCGATCGCGCCGGCACTGCTGCTACCGCCGGCACTGCTGGCCGTCGCCGGGCTCGTCGCGGGTCCGGCCGCCACCGCGCTGGATCACCTGCTGCGTCCGTACCCCGAGAGCTACGGCGCCGTGGGCGAGCATCTGGCGCTGTGGCACGGAGTCACCCCGGCGCTCGGTCTGTCCGTGCTGGCGCTGCTCGGCGGTACGGCGTTGTTCGCGTTGCGTGCCCCCCTGGCACCCGTGGTGGCCCGGCTACGGTGGCCGGTCAACGGCCGACGGGGATACGAGTGGATCACGCACCGTTTCGACCAGACGGCGGTCGGCATCACAAGTGTCACGCAGCGGGGCTCGTTGCCGCAGTACCTCGGTCTCATCCTGATCGTCCTTGCCGCTGTTCCCGGTGGGTCGCTGCTGCTCGTCCGCCCCTGGGCGCAACCACTGGACCTGTGGGCCGCACCCGCACAGCCGGTTGTCCTGTTGGTGGTCTGTGTCGCCGCACTGCTGGCCGTGGGTGCCAGGCGACGACTGACGGCGATGCTGCTGGTCGGGGTGACCGGTTACGGCACCGCCATGCTGTTCGTGCTCTTCGGTGCGCCGGACCTCGCGCTCACCCAGTTTCTCGTGGAGACCATGACCATCGCGATCTTCGTGCTGGTCCTGCGCCGGCTCCCCGAACACTTCTCGACGCGGCCACTGCGGCGTAGCCGGTGGATCCGCCGGACGATCGGCGTGGTCGTCGGTACGACCGTGGCGGCGCTGGCCGTCGGGGCCTCGGCAGCCCGGCAGGAGCGATCGATCTCGGAGGCGTTTCCCGGCCTGGCCGTCGACGAGGGGCACGGCCGCAACGTGGTGAACGTGACGCTCGTGGACATTCGTGTCTGGGACACCCTGGGGGAGATGGCGGTGCTGGTGGCCGCGGCGACCGGGGTGGCCAGCCTGATCTTCCACCGGTCCCGTACCGGGCCCCGCCCCCGTCGGCAGGAGGTCGGCGACGAGGACGAGGCACCGGCCGGGCGGGCGGTCTGGTTACGCGGCGGAGCGACGCTGCACGAACGGCAACGGTCGATCGTGTTGGAGGTGGTCACCCGACTGATCTCCCACACCGCCGTGCTCTTCTCGCTCTACCTGCTCTTCTCCGGCCACAACGCCCCCGGCGGCGGCTTCGCCGGTGGGCTGGTGGCCAGCCTCGCGTTGACCATGCGCTATCTCGCCGGTGGCCGGTACGAACTGGTCGAGGCGGCACCGATCGGTGCCGGGACGGTGCTCGGCGCCGGACTGTTCATCTCGATCGGCAGCGGAGTGGTCTCCCTGATCACCGGTGGCGCCGTGCTGAAAAGCACCACGGTCGATCTCTGGCTGCCGTTGATCGGTCACTTCTACCTGGTCACCTCCCTCTTCTTCGACATCGGTGTGTACCTGGTGGTGATCGGTCTGACGCTGGACGTGCTGCGCAGTCTCGGCGCCGAGGTGGACCGGCACATCGCCGCGGCTGACGGGGCCGGGAGCAGCGCGGCCGGGCAGCGAGGAGAGGCACGGTGAGGGCCGCCGGAGCGAACCTGCTCTCCTACATTGCGATCGGGGTGCTGGTCGGCTGTGGTGTGACCCTGCTGTTGGAACGCAGCCTGAGCCGGGTCCTGCTCGGCATCATCCTGATCAGCAACGGCGTCAACCTGTTGATCGTCTTCGGTGGTCGGTCCGGGGAGGCTCCGCTGGTCGGGGTCAGTGACGAGGTGGCGATGAGCGACGCCCTGCCCCAGGCCATGGTGCTCACCGCCATCGTGATCACCTTCGGTTTCACGGCCTTCCTACTGGCGATCAGCTACCGCAGCTGGTATCTCAGCGGCGACGACGAGGTCCCCGACGACATAGAGGACCGGGAGATCGTCCGGCGGACCGCGCAGCGGGAGGTCTCCGCCGCTGACCTGACCGGCGAGCCGCCGACAGCCGACCCGCAGCAGGTCGACGCGCCGGCCCCACCCCGCGAGGAAGGCCCAGGATGAGCCGGTACGTGCCGGCCGGGCCTGACCGGTGGCGACGATGAGTCCGCTGGTACCGCTGCCGGTGGTACTGCCGCTGCTGGGCGCCGCGCTGACCCTGCTGCTGGCAGGTCGACCGTGGGCCCAGCGGACGGTCAGCGTCGGATGTCTGGGCACCAGCCTGGTGGTGGCTGTGCTGCTGCTGGTGCAGGCGTACCGGCAGGGTCCGGTGGTGGTGCAGATCGGCGGCTGGCCGGCACCGGTGGGCATCGTGCTCGTCGCAGACCAGTTGGCCGCCCTGATGCTCGTGGTCTCCTCGGCGGTGACCCTCTGCGTACTGCTGTACTCGATCGGGCAGGGCCAGGCCGAGACCGGGGAACGTGCCCCGGTGGCGATCTTCCACCCGACCTATCTCGTACTGACCGCCGGGGTGTGCAACGCGTTCCTCGCCGGTGACCTGTTCAACCTCTTCGTCGGCTTCGAGATGCTGCTCGCCGCGAGCTTCGTCCTGATCACCCTGAACAGCACCCGGCCACGCATCCGCACCGGCTCCACCTATGTCGTGGTCAACGTCCTGGCGTCGATGATCTTCCTGATCTCGGTGGGCCTGGTCTACGCGGCGACCGGTACACTCAACCTGGCCCAGCTCACCGCACGGCTCGATGCGCTACCGGACGGCGTACGCCTGAGCCTGCAACTCATGCTGCTGGTGGCCTTCGGTATCAAGGCGGCGGTGTTCCCGCTGTCGGCCTGGCTACCCGACAGCTACCCGACGGCCCCGGCCCCGGTCACCGCCGTCTTCGCCGGCCTGCTCACCAAGGTCGGTGTGTACGCGATCATCCGGACCCAGACCCTGCTCTTCCCGGGACAGCAGGCCGGTGAACTGCTGATGGTGGCGGCCGGGCTGACCATGTTGGTGGGCATCCTCGGCGCGGTGGCCCAGTCGGACATCAAGCGGATCCTGTCGTTCACGCTCGTCAGCCACATCGGCTACATGATCTTCGGGGTCGGGTTGAGCACGGTCGCGGGGCTGGTCGGCGCCATCTTCTACGTGGTCCACCACATCACCATCCAGACCACCCTGTTCCTGATCTCCGGACTGGTGGAGCAGCGGGCCGGCAGCACCGACCTGCGCCGCCTCGGCGGGTTGGCCCGCCTGGCGCCCCTGTTGGGTGTGCTCTTCTTCGTCTCGGCGATGAACCTGGCAGGGATTCCGCCGTTCTCCGGCTTCCTGGGAAAGCTCGGCCTGCTCCAGGCCGGCATCGCCGCCGGTGGGCCGCTGCCCTGGACGCTTGTGGCCGTGGGCACCGTGACCAGCCTGCTCACCCTCTACGTGGCGAGCCGGGTGTGGAACATCGCCTTTTGGCGCTCACCCTGCGAAACGATCGCACCGGCCGCGCCACTGCCCGTGTTGATGGTCGGCGCCACGATCGCCCTGGTGGTGCTCGGTGTGACACTGACCGTGGTGGCAGGACCCCTGTTCGAGTTCACCGGTCGGGCGGCGGCGGATCTGGTCGAGCGCACACCGTACGTACGGGCGGTGCTGCCCGGTGGGGCATCGTGAACGCCTCGGGCGCGGCGCCGTCCCCGACTCCGCCGGAGCACCGGACCCGGGTCGGCGGATGGCGGGACCAGTTGATCGCCAGCGGCTGGCTGGTGCTGGTCTGGAACCTGCTCTGGGGCGAGTTCACCTGGGGCAACCTGGTCGGTGGGCTGCTGGCTGCCGTGGTGGTGCTGCTGTTCTTCCCGCTCCCGCCCGTGGCATACCAGGGTCGGCTCCGGCCGTGGGGACTGCTGGTCTTCGGCGGCCGGTTCGTCGTGGAGCTGGTCCGGGCCAGCGCCCACGTCGCCCGGATCGCGGTGCAGCCCGGCTACACACCCCGCTCGGCCATCATCGGCGTGCGGCTGCGCGTACCCACCGATCTGAACCTGGCCCTCACCGCCGAGGTGCTCTCCCTGGTGCCCGGCACGTTGATCATCGAGTTGGACCGGGACGCCGGAATCCTGTTCGTGCACGTGCTCGACGTACGTGGCCCCGACGACCTCGTCGCCGGTCGGGAGCAGGTCCGCGCCGTGGAGCGACGGATCGTCCGGGCGGTGGGCTCGGACGCCGAACTCAGCCGGGTGCGTACCGAACCCGCGGACAAGGAGTTGCCGTGACCGTGTTCCTCGCCGTCGTCCTCACCAGCCTGCTGTCGGTGACCACGCTGCTCGCCCTCGTCCGTCTCTACCGGGGTCCGACACTGCTGGACCGGGTCGTCGCCGCCGACATGCTGCTCGCCACCATGGTCGGGGCCGTCGGCGCGGAAGCGGCGGTCAACCGACACGCCACCACCCTGCCGGTGCTGGTGGTGCTCGCCCTGCTCGGCTTCGTCGGATCCGTGGCGCTTGTCCGGTTCGCCGTCCGGGACCGGCCGTGACCCCCGGCGTCGTCGCGGACTGGCTGGCTGCCGTCAGCCTGGTCGCCGGTGCGCTGCTGAGTCTGGCCGCCGCCATCGGAGTGCTGCGCTTCCCGGACACGCTCAGCCGTATGCATGCCGCCACCAAGCCGCAGGTGCTCGGAGTCCTGCTGCTGCTGCTGGGGGTGGGGCTGCGGCTGCGCAGCCCGGCCGACCTCGGCATGATCGTCCTGGTGGGGGCATTTCAGCTGGCTACCGCCCCGGTCGCCGCACAGATGATCGGGCGGGCCGCGTACCGGGCCGGTCGGGTGGACCGGGACCTGCTCGACGCCGACGAACTCGCCGACCACTGACCACCGCCCGCGAGCACGACGAGTACGCACACCTGCTCGGGTCGGGGCAGGACATCGTAGAATGGCCACATGATCGACTCTTCTGCCCAGGAGGGCAGCAGTAGCCAGCCGGGTAGGCCCCGGCACCTACACGCACCGATGACCCCGGGAGCCCTGAACCTCCCGTGTTGATCCTCGTCGGTCTTCTTCTGATCGTTGTCTTGACCGTCGCGACGGGATACTTCGTCGCGCAGGAGTTCGGCTACGTCGCGGTCGACCGCGGTAAGCTGAAGCAACTCGCCGCCGAGGGGGACCAGGCGTCCGTACGAGCCCTGGAGGTCGCCGGACGGCTGTCGTTCATGCTCTCCGGTGCACAGCTCGGCATCACCGTGACCGCCCTGCTCGTCGGGTACGTCGCCGAGCCTTACCTGGGTGCGGGCCTGGCCGAGTTGCTCGGTGTGGCCGGCGTGTCCCCCGGTGTCAGCCTGCCGTTGTCGGTTGCGCTGGCCCTGGTCATCGCCACCGTGGTGCAGATGGTCGTGGGTGAGCTGGCCCCCAAGAACCTGGCCATCGCCCAGCCCGAACCGGTCGCCCGGGCACTGGCCCGCTCCACCCTCGTCTACCTGGCCGTCGCCGGCCCGCTGATCAAGCTCTTCGACAAGTCGGCGGTGCGTCTGCTACGGCGGGTCGGCATCGAGCCCATCGAGGAACTGCCAAGCGGCGCCACCCCGGAGGACCTGGAACAGATCATCGCCGAGTCCCGGCTGGAAGGGCACCTCGACGCCGACATGTCGGAACTGCTCGACCGGGGTCTCGACTTTCGGCAGTTGACCGCCGGTGAGGCGATGGTGCCGCGCGTCGACGTGCACACGGTGCGGGCACACGAACCGGTCAGCCGGGTGGTCGAGTTGCTCGACACCGGCCGTTCCCGCTTCCCGGTACGCGGTGCGGAAGGCGTCGACGATCTGATCGGCGTGATCGGTATCGCCGACGTGCTGCAGGTGCCACCGGCCGAGCGGGCCAGCACCCCGATCAGCGCGGTCGCCGTACCGCCGCTGCTGGTGCCGGAGACGTTACCGCTGCCCACCGTCCTGGACCGGCTCCGATCCGGGCACCGGCAGCTCGCCTGCGTGGTCGACGAGTACGGCGGCTTCGCGGGTGTCATCACGCTCGAGGACATCGCCGAGGAACTGGTCGGCCCGATCCGCGACGAGGACGACCCGCCGGAGCGGGCCCCGACGAGGCAGGAGGACGGGTCCTGGGTGGTGCCCGCCCGGTGGCGCATCGACGAGGTAGCGGACAGCACCGGCATCGCGCTGCCCGAGGGGCCCGAGTACGACACCCTCTCCGGTCTGGTCATGCGGGAGCTGGGCCGGGTGCCCGAGGTCGGTGACCGGCTGGAGATCAGCCTGCCGGCCGACGGCGACAACGGCCAGGTACCGCCGCGTGCCCTGGTCGAGGTGCTCGCGGTCGACCGGCACGTGGCCGACTCGGTCCGCCTCCAGGTCATCGACGGTCAGCCGGAGGTGACGGCATGAGCACCGGATTCGCACTGGTCACCTCGGTGATCCTGCTGGCGCTCAACGGCTTCTTCGTGGCCGCCGAGTTCGCTCTGGTGGCGAGTAAGCGGTACCGCCTGGAACAGGCGGCGGCCAGCGGTACCCGAGCCGCCCGTGCCGCGCTCGACGGTGTACGAGAGCTGTCGCTGATGCTGGCCGGTGCACAGCTCGGCATCACCCTGTGCACGCTGGGGCTCGGCGCACTGGCCGAGCCGGCCATCGAACGGTTGCTCAGTCCGCTGCTGCACGCCGTCGGTCTGCCGTACGGCGCCAGCCACGTGATCGCGTTGATCTTCGCGCTGAGCCTGGTCACCTTCCTGCATCTGGTGGTCGGTGAGATGGCGCCGAAGTCCTGGGCGATCACCCATCCGGAGCGGTCGGCGCTGTTGCTGGCGCTGCCGTTCCGGGCCTTCGCCCGGGTGGCCCGCCCGGTGCTGTCGGTGCTGAACGCGGTGGCCAACGCCATGCTGCGGTTGGTGAAGGTCAACCCGCAGGACCAGTTGGCCCAGGTGCACGGCCCCGACGAACTGCGGATGCTGCTGGAGCAGTCCCGGGAGCACGGGCTGCTCGGTGCCGCCCAGCACGAACTGCTCACCAGCATGCTGGAGTTGCAGGGCACGACGGTCGCCCAGGTGATGGAGCCGTTCGACCGGATGGTGACCGTGGGTCGGGATGAGACGGCGGACCGCATCGAGCAGGTCAGCCGGGACAGTGGCCGGTCACGACTGGCAGTGTTGGACGACGTCGGTGACGTGTGCGGTCTGGTGCACGTACGGGAGGCGGTGCGGGCCACCGCCGGCCGACCCGACGCCACTGCGGCGGACCTGATGAACGACGCCATCACGCTCCCCGACAGCGCCACCGTCAGCGAGGCGGTGGCCGTGATGCGGGCCCGGCGGTCGCAACTCGCCTTGGTCCGTAACGGCGGTGGACCCACCCGGCCGGTCGGTTTCGTTGCCCTGGAAGACCTGCTGGAGGAGGTCATCGGGGAGTTCGACGACGAGACCGATTCGATTCCTCGCGCGGTCCGTCGGCTCAGATAGGGGTACGCGGTGCGGCTGACGGGGGTGTCACCAGGATCGGGCGCGACGGGCCTGACCGTGCAGACCGCGTTGGCCAACCCGAGCACCCGCCCCGGCCTACGGCTGCCGGGGCGGGTGAACCTCATCGCCGGCCCCGCCGACGTACCGGTCCTGCATGTCCGGCTCGGCCTGGTCAGTACGGTCGAGCCGGACGATCCGCAGGCCCCCCGCCGGCTGGTGCAGTTCCATCAGGCACCGGTGGCGGGCGCAATGGTGCTGCGGGCCGGGCGGGCCCGGTCGATTCCCTTCGACTTTCCGGTGCCGTGGGAGGCACCGGTCACCACGCTGGGCGGGGTGCCGCTGCTCGGTCTGCGGATGGGTCTGCGTACCGAGGTGGCGATCGACGCCAGCCTCGACCAGGGTGCGCTGGTGCCGGTCTTCGTCCATCCGTTGCCGACCCAGCAGCACATCCTGGCCGCCCTGGACACGCTCGGCTTCAGCGTCCGCCAGTCCGGGCTGGTCGACGGCCGGCTGCCCGGCGTCGAGCAGGCGTTGCCCCTCCAGCAGCGGTGGGGTTTCTGGGTCGGTCCGCTCTACGCCGGGCCGATCACCGAACTGGAGGTCATCTTCGTGGCCAACTCCGCCGGCCTGGAGGTGATCTTCTGGTGTGACAGGCGGCTGGCGCTGGCCGGGATCACCCACACCAGTATCAGCCGGTTCCGAATCTGGCACGTCGGTGCCGACCAGCGTGACTGGGTGAACACCGTGGACGGTTGGCTGCGCGAGGCCATCAACCGGCACGCCGCCGCGGCGGCACCCGCCGACTGGTCAGCCACCATCACCGAGTCTGCCCACGTCAGCCGCCCACCGGACCGACCGTTGCCATCCGGCCCCGAACCTGGTGGCGACGCGGGCGGCACGGGCATCGGCGGCGGTGATGGCGGCAGTGGCGGCATCTGAGGTCGCGCCGCCCTCCCGAACGCCTCAACCCTGTGCGAGCTTGAGGCCGAAGCCGAGGAAGAGGGCACCGACCGCGCTTGTCGCACCGGCCGCCAGCCGGCGGCGTCGGCTGAACTGGGCGGCCAGGAAGGTGCCCGCGAAGATCAACGCGGTCAGGTAGAGCGCGCTGGACACCTGGGCGATCAGACCGAGCAGCAGGAACGACAGCGCCGGCCAGGGGTAGGTCGGGTCGACGAACTGGATGAAGAACGACACGAAGAACAGGATCGCCTTCGGGTTGAGCAGGCTGATCACCAACGCCTTACGGAACGGGCTGCGCTCCGCCGCAGGCTGGGCGGCGTCGATCAACCGCGGGATGTCCGGGTCGTTGCGGTCCCGCCAGCGCCGCCACGCCCCACGCAGCATGGTCAACCCCACATAGCCCAGGTACGCGGCCCCGGCGTACTTGATCAGGAGGAAGATCGGCGGGTACGCCTTCAGTAGCGACGCCACTCCGGCGGCGGAGAGGAACATGAGGATCGCGTCGCCGACCCAGACGCCGCTTGCCGCCCGATAACCGGTCCCGACTCCACGCCGGGCGGCGGTGGAGAGGACGAACAGTGAGTTGGGGCCGGGCAGCAGCACGATCGCCACGGTGCCCAGGACGTACGTCCAGATGTCGGTGATTCCCAGCACGCCCGACATCATCGGGCCGCGGCGGGGCCCACGCGAAGCATTTCCCGCAGCCTGACCTGTGCGTTCGGCCACTCGTCGACGGTCATCGAAAACTGCACGGTGTCCCGCCACGAGCCGTCCGGTCGCTGCCGGTGCATCCGGAGCAGGCCTTCCCGGCGGGCACCGAGCCGTTCCAGGGACCGCTGCGAGCGTTCGTCGCGGAGGTCGGTGTGCCAGACCACCCGTACCGTGTCGAGTTCGTCGAAGGCACGGGTGAGCAGCAGCAGTTTCGCCTCGGTGTTGATCCCGGTCCGCCACCACGGCCGGCCGAGCATGGTGTGCCCGATCGCCACCGACCGATGCTCGGGGTCGACCTCGTAGTACGAGGTGGTGCCGATCACCGCGCCGGTGGACACGCAGCGCTGAGCCCAGACGACCCGTTCCTGGCGGTGTTGTTCGGCCAGGGCCGCGACGATCACCTCACGTAGCTGCTCGGGGCCGTCCGGCAGCGGTCGGCTGAGGTGCTGCCAGACCTCGGCGTCGGCGGTGGCGGCGTACAACTCGTCGGTGTGGGCCTCGTCGAGCGGTTCCAGTAGTACGTGTGCGCCTCCCAGCGTCACCGGTTCGTGCCAGGGCGAACGCTGCGGACGCAGGTACGCCGGTAGCGGTGTGCTGACCCCGGGGTCCGGCTCCGGTGGGCCGGGGGTCAGCCGCAGCGGCAGCACCCCGGCCCAGTGTGTCAGGTCGAGATCGGCCGGGTCGTCGCGTACCGCGCCGGTGCGGGTACGCAGCGACACCTCCGTCAGCGGCAGGGCCAGTACGGCGGTCTCGGCCAGCTCCCGCCGGTTCGGCGGGCGGCTGTCCGCCGCCCGGCCGGTGGCGGCCTTCTCTACCAGGGCGGTCAGCACGGCGGCTTTTTTGTCCGGGTCGGTGACCAGGTGGGCGGTGCCGTGCGCGACCACCGACCGGTAGTTGGCGCTGTGGTGGAACTGGGAGCGGCCGTAGACGAGGCCGTCGAGCAGGGTGACCGCGACGCAGACGGGCAGGCCGCCGGCGCGGGCGGCGAGCAGCGGCCGGCTGCCGGTGGAGCCGTGCAGGTAGAGCGTGTCGTCGATGCGGACGTGCAGCGTGGGCAGTATCCGGGGCTCGCCGTCCACGGTGAAGCCGAGCGCGCAGTGGTACGCCTCGTCGAGCACGGCGTGGGTGGCGGAGCGGTCGTAGCTCATCCGGTCCCGGGACCGACTGGCGGTGGTTCGGGTGGTCTGCGGGTACATGCTTCCGCCTTTGTTCTAGTACAATCTCTATTTTGTGTCAGCACACTATCAGGTGCTCGGAGCGTCAGCCGTCGAGATCTCGGCGAGCATCGAGTCCGGCATCCGCGAATCCGCCCTCGCCCCCGGCGACCTCCTACCGCCGGTCCGCGCGCTCGCCGCCGACCTCGCCGTCAGCCCGGCCACCGTCTCCCGCGCCTACGCCGAACTACGTCGCCGTGGACTCATCGTCACCGCTGGCCGGCACGGCACCCGGGTGCGTCCCCGACCGCCGGTCGCCGCCCGCCGTGCCGCGCTACGCCCACCTCCGGCACCCGGGCTCCGTGACCTGTCCCGAGGCGAACCCGACCGGCGACTGCTGCCCCCGCTGGGGCGACACCTGGCCGCCCTCGCCGGTGCCGTCGGCGACCCGGTGAGCTACTCCGACCTCGGCGTGCTCGCCGAGATGACCGAGGTGGCCGCGGCGCGGCTGGCTGCCGACGGGGTCCCGACCCCCGGGCTGACCCTCACCAGTGGCGCACTCGACGGCATCGAACGTCTGCTCGGCGCGCACCTGCGTCCCGGAGACCCGGTCGCGGTGGAGGATCCGGGCTGGGCCAGCCTGCTGGACCTGCTCGCCGCCCTCGGGCTACGGCCGATCGGAGTGCCCGTCGACGACGACGGGCCGGTCGTCGTGGCGGTCGCCGCCGCCCTGGCCGCCGGAGCACGAGCGCTCATCGTGACCAGCCGGGCCCAGAATCCCACCGGCGCGGCGCTCTGCGCTGACCGGGCCGGCGACCTGCGCGCCCTGCTCACCGCCCGGCCCGAGGTGTTGCTGATCGAGGACGACCACGCCGCCGAGTTGGCCCGCGTACCCCTGCACCCGCTCGCCGGGGCCACCACCCACTGGGCCTTCCTCCGTTCGGTGAGCAAACCCTTCGGCCCCGACCTACGCCTGGCCGTGCTCGCCGGAGACGAAACCACTGTCGCGCGGGTCGCCGGTCGGGTCCGGGTCGGCGCCGGCTGGGTCTCCACCGTGCTGCAACGACTGGTGCTGTCGCTCTGGGCGGACCCGGAGGTGAGCGCCCTGGTCGACCGGGCGGCGGAGAGCTACGAACGACGGCGTCGCGCCCTGGTCGCCGCCCTCGCCGACCGCGGCCTGCCCGCACACGGGCGCAGCGGGATCAACGTCTGGGTGCCGGTGGACGACGAGACAAGTGCGCTGACCACCCTGCGCGACGCCGGCTGGGCGGTAGATGCGGGCGCGCTCTACCGGGTCGCCGGACCACCGGGGCTGCGGGTCACCGTCAGCGACCTGCACGAGGAGGAGATCCCGGCACTCGCCGACGCGGTCGTCCGCGCCGCCCACCCCACCCTGTCGCCGCACTTCACCGCCTGACCACCGTCCCCGCCGGCCCGGCCACCGAGGTGGCAACGCCACCGCGGCAACGTCCCGACGTCGCAGCCCGAGGCCGGCGGCACAGCTTGCGGCATCTCGGGCCCTCCCGCCTGGGTGGATACGCCAATTTGCGGCACGTCGGGCCGGCACCTGGCCGGCACCTGGCCGGCACCTGGCCGGCACGTAGGGCTGGGCTGCGGCTTGCGGGGTACTCGGGCTCGGACCGGGACACGGAAGTCGGTACCGACCCGCGCTCCTGCTCGCGTGGCCGCGCCGCAGCGGGTAGAACAGTCGCCATGGCCGACACCGACACCGCGCCCGGCGCACAGCGGTTCATTCCGCCGCACGCCGACACTCTCGACGATCTGCGGGCCGCCGCCACCGGCTGCCGGGGCTGCGAGCTGTACCAGGACGCCTCGCAGACCGTCTTCGGCCGGGGCGACGCCAGCGCCCGGGTGGTCTTCGTCGGTGAGCAGCCCGGCGACATGGAGGACCAGAAAGGGCTGCCCTTCGTCGGCCCCGCGGGCCGGCTGCTCCGCAAGGCGGTCGACGACGCACGGCTCGACCCGGCCGAAATCTACCTCACCAACGCTGTCAAGCACTTCCGCTTCGAACTGCGCGGTAAACGGCGTGTCCACCAGACCCCTGACCAGGTGCACATCACCGCCTGCCGGCCCTGGCTGGTCGCCGAGTTCGCCCAGCTGGCCCCGGAGGTCATCGTGGTGCTCGGGGCGACCGCCGCGAAGGCGCTGCTCGGCCCGACGTTCCGGGTCACCCGTCGGCGCGGCGAACTGCTGCCCTGGCCGGCCGCCGCCCAACACCCGGAGGACTTCCACCGGGTACCGGTCGACAGTGCCGGTCACACCGCCGACGCGCCGTCGGCCCGACTGGTGGCCACCATCCACCCGTCCGCCGTGCTCCGGGCCGACAACCAGGACGTCGCGTACGACGGACTGGTCGCCGACCTCACGGTCGCGGCCCGCGTGCTCACCGGCTGACCCCGCCGGTCGCGGTCCGGGGCTGTGCCAAGGACCGGGCTGCCGGCCCCTGGTCGGATACGAGAAGATGGGCACCCCTTACCGAGGAGCGTCCCGTTGGCCACCGACCTGACGACCGGGCAGGCGTACCCGCAGGTCGCAGTCATTCAGCGGCGTACCCTGCGGCTGCTCTTCGCGACCCAGATCGTCGGCGGGATCGGGGTGACGATCGGCATCGCCGTCGGCGCCCTGCTCGCCGCCGAGATCGCCGGCACCGCCGTGGCCGGCCTGGCGCAGAGCGCCGCCGTGATCGGCGCCGCCCTGCTCGCCGTGCCCGTCACCCGGATCATCACCGGGTACGGCCGCCGCCCCGGCCTGGCCGTCGCGTACCTGGTCGGGGCGGTGGGCGGAGCGCTTGTCGTGTTCGCCGCGACGACCCGGTCGGTGCCGCTGCTCTTTCTCGGCATGCTCCTGTTCGGTGGCGGTTCCGCAGCCAACCTCCAGGCCCGCTACACCGCGGTCGACCTCGCCGCACCGGACCGTCGCGCTCGGCAACTGTCGCTGATCGTCTGGGCCACCACCATCGGCGCGGTGACCGCCCCGAACTTCGCCGCGCTCGCCGACACCACCACTCGCGGATGGGGCCTGCCGGCGTTGTCCGGCCCGTTCGCGTTCAGCGCTGTCGCGTTCGTGCTCGCCGCCGGCGTACTGCTGCTGTGGTTGCGGCCCGACCCGCTGCTCACCGCACGCCGGATCGCGGCGGTCCGCGCCGCCGGGGCCGGGTCGGCCCTGTCCGGTCCACCACCGGTCCCGCCCGAACCGGCCCCGGCGGCATCCGCGCTCGCTCCGGCCGGCCGGGTTCCGGCGGCGGTCGAGCCGGTGGTGGCACCGGCACCGTCGGTCCAGCGGGGCGCGGGCATGCGCCCCGCCTGGGCGGTGGTACGCGCCCGACCGGCGGCCCGGCTCGGCGTGGCCGCCGTGGCCGTGGGCCACCTGGTGATGGTGGCGGTGATGGCAATGACCCCGGTGCACCTGCGGGACCACTATGCCGTCGACGAGGTGCTGCCGGTGGTCGGGCTGGTGTTGAGCCTGCACATCGCCGGCATGTATGCGCTGGCGCCGGTTGTTGGTTGGCTCGCCGACCGGTTCGGCCGTCGTCAGGTCATCCTCGCCGGGGTCGGTACGCTGCTGGCCGCCTGCGCGGTCGCCGGTACCGCCGGGCACCACACCCCCCGGCTCACCGTCGGGCTCATCCTGTTGGGGCTCGGCTGGTCGGCCACCATGGTCGCGGGTTCCACCCTGCTGTCGGAGTCGGTACCGGACGAGGTGCGCCCGAGCGCCCAGGGGCTGTCCGACCTGTTCATGGGTCTGGCCGGCGCCTCGGCGGGAGCGCTCAGCGGATTCGTCATGCAACTCGCCGGCTATCCGGTGCTGACCCTGCTCGCCGCAGTCGCGGTAACGCCCCTGCTGGCGTTAGCGTTGCGTCCGGTGCCGGCGGGTGCACCGGACAGGGAGGACTGATCACGTGCGGTTGACCGACTTCTGGGCGCGCCTGGCCGAGGCGTTCGGTCCGGCGTACTCGGCAAGCATCGCCAGCGACCAGGTGTTGTCGGAGCTTGGCGGGCGGACCATCGAGCAGGCCCTCAGGGCGGGTGTGGAGACGCACGTGGTGTGGCGCGCGGTGGTCGCGGCCTATCCGGACCGGGTACCCACCCGGCTACGCTGAGCAGTCGATTCGTTACTTCCGCGTGTCTCCTGTCGAGTCGTACACCTGTTCGGCTATTGTCCACAGCGAGGTGCTCGTCCACAGGTCACGGCCAGTCGGCTGGTTTTCTGTCGGACCCAGCGCCTAGCGTGTCCCGCGTGACGCGAAGCTCAGGAAAGACGCCGGCGAAGGCAGGGGTGGCAACGATGGCGGCAGGACCTGACCGGGAGAAGGCGCTCGACCTTGCTCTCGCTCAGATCGACAAACAGTTCGGCAAGGGCTCGGTGATGCGGCTGGGGGAGCGGCCGGTCATCCAGACCTCGGTCATCCCGACCGGTTCGATCGCGCTCGACGTGGCGCTCGGCGTGGGTGGTCTGCCCCGTGGCCGGGTCGTCGAGGTTTACGGCCCGGAGAGCAGCGGTAAGACCACGGTCGCCCTGCACGCGGTGGCCAACGCCCAGCGGGCCGGCGGCATCGCCGCCTTCATCGACGCCGAGCACGCGCTCGACCCGGAGTACGCCAGGGCCCTCGGTGTCGACACCGACGCCCTGCTGGTCTCCCAACCGGACACCGGCGAGCAGGCGTTGGAGATCGCCGACATGCTGGTCCGCTCCGGCGCGATCGACATCATCGTGATCGACTCGGTCGCCGCGCTGGTGCCGCGCGCCGAGATCGAGGGCGAGATGGGCGACAGTCACGTGGGTCTCCAGGCCCGGCTGATGAGCCAGGCGCTGCGGAAGATCACCGGCGTGCTCAACAACACCGGCACCACCGCGATCTTCATCAACCAGCTCCGCGAGAAGATCGGTGTCATGTTCGGATGCATGTCGTACTCGACCCGGGTCACCCTGGCCGACGGCACGCAGGAGAAGATCGGCAAGATCGTCAACCAGCGGATGGACGTCGAGGTTCTCTCCTACAACCCGGACACCGACCGGGTGGAACCGAAGCGGATCACCAACTGGTTCAACAACGGTCCGGCGGAGCAGTTCCTCCAGTTCACCGTCGCCAAGTCGGGTGGCAACGGGCGGGCGCAGTTCGCCGCCACCGCCAACCACCTGGTACGCACTCCGGGCGGCTGGCGGGAGGCGGGTGAGCTGATCGCTGGTGACCGGGTGATGCTCGCCGAGTCACGCCGTCTCAGTGAGCAGCAGTGGCAGGTCGTGCTCGGTTCGCTGATGGGCGATGGCGCCCTGTCGCCGAACCGTCAGGACCGCTCCGGTGTCCGCTTCCGCCTCGGCCACGGCGCACAGCAGGTCGACTACCTCGACTGGAAGGTCTCGCTGCTGGGCAACATCGGCCACTCCCGGCGTACCGACGCACGGGGCGCTGCCTTCGTCGACTTCACCCCGCTGCCGGAGTTGGACGAGTTGCGCCGCGCGGTCCACCTGGGTGACGGCAAAAAGCACTTCAGCTGGGACTACCTCAAGGCGCTGACTCCTCTGGCGCTCGCGGTGTGGTACATGGACGACGGCTGCTTCACCGTCCGCTCCAAGGGCCTGCAGGAGCGTCCGGCCGGCGGTTCCGGCCGGATCGAGATCTGCGTCGAGGCGATGGCGGAGGGTAGCCGGGATCGTCTGGTGGAGCATCTGCGCGACGCGTACGGGATGGACGTGAAGCTGGCCTCCCGGGGGGCCCGGCAGACGGCGTCGATCATCTTCACCACCGAGTCGTCGGCGAGGTTCCAGGAGTTGGTCGCTCCCTACGTGCCGGCGGCGATGGAGGCCAAGCTGCTGCCGCGCTTCCGGGGCCAGTGCGCCGTCGAGCCGCAGTTCGTCGCGGCGGAGCTGATGCCGGTGCCGGCACGGGTCATCGATGTCCGGGTCAAGCCGAAGACCCGCTCGATGAACCGGTTCGACATCGAGGTTGAGGGCAACCACAACTACTTCGTCGACGGCGTCATGGTGCACAACAGCCCTGAGACCACCACCGGCGGTCGGGCGTTGAAGTTCTACGCCTCGGTCCGGCTCGACGTGCGGCGCATCGAGAGCCTGAAGGACGGCACCGACGTGGTCGGTAACCGCACCCGGGTCAAGGTCGTGAAGAACAAAGTTGCGTCTCCATTCAAACAAGCCGAATTTGACATAATGTATGGAAAGGGCATTTCCCGCGAAGGCTCTTTGATCGACGTCGGTGTCGAGCAGTCGATCATCCGCAAGTCCGGTGCCTGGTACACCTACGAGGGCGACCAGCTGGGCCAGGGCAAGGAGAAGGCCCGCGAGTTCCTCCGGGAGAACCCGGACGTGGCCGCCGAGATCGAGAAGAAGATCCTGGAGAAGCTCGGCGTCGGGGTCGGCGCGGGCGACGCCGCCGGCGGCCCGGAGTTGCCGCCGGTCGACTTCTGATCCTGAGTCGTGGCAGGACGACGTGCCCGTTCGGGGCGGGGCTGGGATGCCAGCCCGCCCCGGACGGGTGACGCCACACCACGTCCCCGCAGGGGCCGCCGTGTCGCCGGGGATCCCTTCGAACCGGGTGCCCCGTCGGCCTCCGACGAGTCGGCGCCAAGTTCCCTCAACCGGGGTGCCGCCCCGGGTCGTGCCGGTTCCACCCGACAGGGCAGCGGTTCGGCACGCGCGGACACGGCATCAGCCTCTCGCGACGAGGCAGAGGTGGCCCGGGAGATCTGTCTGCGACAGCTCGCGGTGCGTCCACGTACCCGTGCCGAGTTGGCCTCCGCGTTGGCTCGGCGGGGAATCTCCGAGAAGACCGCCAACCAGATCCTCGACCGGTACGACGAGGTCGGCATCGTCGACGACGCCGCGTTCGCCCGAGCCTGGGTGAGTAGCCGGCACGCCGGTCGGGGTCTGGCCCGTCGGGCTTTGGCCAACGAGCTGCGTCAGCGAGGCGTGGACGGCGACACGGCCAGCGAGGCGTTGGACGAGCTGGACGAGACCATCGAGGCGGAGACCGCCCGCACCCTGGTGGAGCGGAAACTGCGGACCGTCCGTGGCGAGCCGGACGCCGTGTTCCGGCGGCTGGTCGGCATGCTGGCCCGCAAAGGCTATCCAGCCGGTGTCGCGATCCGGGCGGTGAAGGACCCCCACCCGCCACTGCTCGTCCCCGAGATCGCCGGCGCCGCCGCGTCCGAGCTGGACGACCTGCGTACCGCCTGCGACGCCGCCGTCTCCCGGCTGCTCGACTCGGCAGCGCGGACCGTCCTGGTGATCGGAGCCGGCGATTGCAGCGCCGACCTCGACTTCCCGTTCCGGGGCAGTTTCGCGCCATGGGGTGTGCCGCTGGAGGTGCGCCTCGGCGACCACCCCGATGGGCTGGCAGGCACCGACCACCTCCCACTCGGCCTGCTGGTCGGCGCCTGGCTGCTCGACCGGCAACCGGCGGCCAGGACCCGTGGCACGCACTGGCGGATGACGACGGTCCGGGCCGACGAACCGGTCGAGACCTGTGCCGATCTCGGTGCGCGGCTCGGCTCGGCCCAGCCGTGGGCGCTGCTGGTGATGGGCGACGGCTCGGCCTGCCGGGGGGAGAAGGCGCCCGGCCACGTCGATCCGCGCGCCGAGGCGTACGACGGGACTGTCGCGCGGGCCCTGGCCGACGCGGACCGCGACGCCCTGCTCGGCCTGGACGCCGGCCTGTCGACGCAGCTCAAGGTCGCGGGACGGGCCCCCTGGCAGGTGCTCGCCGGTGCCGCGCGGGCGGCGGGCGGCCCCTGGCGCGGCGAACTGGGCTACCACGCCGCGCCCTACGGGGTGGGCTACCTCGTGGCGAACTGGGAGCGGTCGTGACCGCCCCGGGCACCGCGGTCGCGGTCGTCGGGCCGACAGCGGCCGGCAAGTCGGCGCTGAGCATCGCGCTGGCGCACGCGCTCGACGGCGAGGTGGTCAACGCCGACTCGATGCAGCTGTACCGGGGCATGGACATCGGTACCGCCAAGCTCACCGTCGCCGAACGCGACGGTGTGCCACACCACCTGCTCGACATCTGGGAGGTGACCGAGCCGGCCAGCGTGGCGGAGTACCAGCGGCTGGCCCGGGCGGCGGTCGACGACGTCCTCGCCCGGGGCCGGGTGCCGCTGCTGGTCGGTGGGTCCGGGCTCTACGTGCGGGCGGTGCTCGAACAGTTCGAGTTTCCCGGCACCGATCCGGCACTGCGACAACGCCTGGAAGGCGAGCTCGCCGCGATCGGGCCGGCACCGCTGTACGCGCGGCTGCGCGAGGCCGACCCGGGTGCGGCGGCCGGCATCCTGCCCGGCAACGGCCGACGCATCGTGCGCGCACTGGAGGTGATCGAGCTGACCGGTAAGCCGTTCACCGCGGCGCTGCCCGAGCCGACACCCCACTACCCTGCGGTGCAGATTGGCGTGGACCTGGACACCGCCCTGCTCGACGAGCGGATCGCGGTCCGGGTGGACCGGATGTGGGCCGACGGGCTGGTCCCGGAGACCCGCAGGCTGGTCGAGCGCGGCCTGCCGCAGGGGCGTACCGCGAGCCGGGCGCTCGGCTACCAGCAGGTGCTGCGTTTCCTCGGCGGCGAGCTGACCGAGACCGAGGCGCACGACGAGACGGTCCGGGCCACGCGCCGCTTCGTCCGCCGCCAGCGCTCCTGGTTCCGTCGTGATCCTCGGGTGCACTGGCTCGACTCGGCTGACCCGGGGCTGGTCGGGGCCGCGATGCGGATCCTCGGCGAGACTGCGCGATGATGGAGGCGTGGAGTTCACCAAGGGGCACGGCACCGGCAACGACTTCGTGATCCTGCCCGACCCGGACGGCGCGCTCGACCTGACGCCCGAGCTGGTGGCGGCGATCTGCGACCGGCGGCGCGGCCTCGGCGGCGACGGCGTGCTGCGGGTGGTCCGCGCCGCGAAGCACACCGACGGCGCCGCTCTGGCCGGCGAGGCCGAATGGTTGATGGACTACTGGAACTCCGACGGTTCCTTCGCCGAGATGTGCGGCAACGGCGCCCGGGTCTTCGTCCGCTACCTGCTGGCGAACGGGCTGGCCGTACCGTCCGGTGACGCGTTGCCGGTGGCCACCCGAGCCGGCGTGGTGCGGGCGCGGGTCGAGGGCGACGCCATCGCCGTCGAGATGCAACGACCCCGGCTGTACGGCGCCTCCGCCGCCGCCCTCGGCGGACTGACCCTGCCCGGCACGGCGGTGGACGTCGGCAATCCGCACCTGGTCTGCCCGGTGCCGGCCGGGCTAGACCTGGCCGGACTGGACCTGACCCGCGCCCCCGACGTCGACCCGGCGGTCTTCCCCGCCGGGGTGAACGTCGAATTCACCACCACCGGTGGACCGGTGCCCGGCGTCGACGCGCACGCCCTGATGCGTGTCTACGAGCGTGGCTCCGCCGAGACCCTGTCCTGCGGCACCGGCGCCTGCGCCGTCGCCGCGGTGGCCCTACGCGACGCCGACCAGGAGACCGGAACGGTCGCCGTGGACGTCCCCGGCGGCCGCCTAACCGTGACCGTAACGCCGAACTCCAGCTGGCTCTCCGGCCCGGCCCTCCTCATCGCCACCGGCACCCTCACCCTCCCAACCTGACCCTCAAACCCCACCCCACCGCACCCCGACCTTCGTTGATCATGAGGTTGGCGGCAGTTTTCGATCTTCAATCTGCCGCTAACCTCATGATCAACGCAGGTGGCGTGGGTGGGGTGGGTGGGAGGCGGTTCCTCGCGTCAGGGGGTGGCGGAGGCGGTGGCGGCGATCTCGGAGAGGTCGGCCGGGCCGGGGTCAGCGGCGGGGGGTGGGGTGGTGGTCGGGTTCTGGGCGGCGGCGCGGACGGCGGCGGCGACCGCCGGAGCGACTCGGGAGTCGAAGACGCTGGGCACGATCACCGTCGGGTTGATCTTGTCCTCGCCTACCACGTCCGCGATGGCCCGGGCGGCGGCGATCGCCATCTCCTCGGTGAACTCCTCGGCGTGCGCGTCGAGCATGCCGCGGAAGACGCCGGGGAAGGCGAGCACGTTGTTGATCTGGTTCGGCTGGTCGGAGCGGCCGGTGGCGACGACCGCGGCGTGCTTGCGCGCCTCCCGGGGGTCGACCTCCGGGTCCGGGTTCGCCAGCGCGAACACGATGGCGTCCTTCGCCATGGTGGCGATGTCGTCCCCGGTGAGCAGGTTCGGCGCGCTGACCCCGATGAAGACGTCGGCGCCGGCCAGCGCACCGGGCAGGTCACCGGAGTAACCGTCCCGGTTGGTGTTGTCGGCCAGCCACCGCCAGGCCGGGTTGAGATCGGTCTGCCCACGGTGCAGGGCGCCCTGCCGGTCGTACGCGATGATGTCGCCGACGCCCTGGCGCAGCAGCAGTTTCATGATCGCGGTGCCCGCCGCGCCGGCTCCGGATACCACCACCCGTACGTCCGCGAGTTGCTTGCCCACGACGCGCAGCGCGTTGGTGAGCGCGGCCAGCACGCAGATGGCGGTGCCGTGCTGGTCGTCGTGGAAGACCGGGATGTCCAGCGCCTCACGCAACCGCGCCTCGATCTCGAAGCAGCGCGGGGCTGCGATGTCCTCCAGGTTGATCCCGCCGTACGCGGGGGCGATCGCCTTGACGATGGCGACGATCTCGTCGGTGTCCTGCGTGTCGAGCACCACCGGCCAGGCGTCCACCCCGCCGAAGCGCTTGAACAGCGCCGCCTTGCCTTCCATCACCGGCAACGACGCGGCGGGGCCGAGGTTGCCCAACCCGAGCACGGCCGAGCCGTCGCTCACCACCGCGACCGTGTTGCGCTTGATGGTCAGCCGCCGGGCGTCGGCGGGATTGTCGGCGATCGCCTGGCAGACCCGGGCCACCCCGGGGGTGTACGCACGCGACAGCTCGTCCCGGTTGCGCAGGGCCACCTTCGGACTGACCTCGATCTTGCCGCCGAGGTGCAGCAGGAAGGTGCGGTCGGATACTTTGCGCACGTCCACACCGTCGAGCGCGCTGAGCGCGTCGACCACCTGGTCGGCGTGACCGGCGTCGGCGGTGTCGCAGGTCAGGTCGACGATCACGTTGGTCGGGTCGGAGTCGACCACGTCCAGCGCGGTGACGATCGCCCCGGCCTCACCCACCGATGTGGTGAGCCGGCCGATCGAGGAGGCATCGGCAGGCACGGCGATCCGGATCGTGATCGAAAATCCGGCACTTGGCAGTCGGGTCGTGGCCACGCAGGTCCCTCCGTCGGCGCTGAACGGCTCGTCCGCATTTCTACTCGCCCACCGCCGGCACCCGGCATCCGCCCCCGCCTCCGATGGTCCACAGGTGGGCATATTGCAGGTGCAGCCGACGTTGACACGTGTCAGGATTGCTTGGTACGCGCACAGAACGGACAGGAGAGATCGCTTGCGAGACCAGGAGACCTACGTTCCCATCCCCGACGACGACCTCGACACCACCACCGGTGGGTACGAGCTCTCCGAACGGCAGGCGCTGCGGCGGGTCCCCGGTCTCTCCACCGAGCTGACCGACGTCACCGAGGTCGAGTACCGACAGCTCCGGCTGGAGCGGGTCGTTCTGGTCGGCGTCTGGACCGACGGCACCCAGGTGGACGCGGAGAACTCCCTCACCGAGCTGGCGGCGCTGGCGGAGACCGCCGGCTCGCAGGTGCTTGAGGGGCTGATCCAGCGGCGCAACCGGCCTGACCCGGCTACCTACATCGGTCGCGGTAAGGTCGACGACCTCGGTTCGGTGGTGTTGTCCGCGGGTGCCGACACGGTGATCTGTGACGGTGAACTGTCCCCGTCCCAGCTGCGCAACCTGGAGCAGCGCACCAAGGTCAAGGTGGTCGACCGCACTGCGTTGATCCTCGACATCTTCGCCCAGCACGCCAAGAGCAAGGAGGGGCGGGCCCAGGTCGAGTTGGCCCAGCTCGAATACCTCCTGCCCCGGCTGCGTGGCTGGGGTGAGACGCTGTCCCGGCAGACCGGTGGATCGGGCCGGGGTGGGGGCGCTGGCGGTGGCGTCGGCGTCCGAGGCCCCGGTGAGACCAAGCTGGAGACCGACAGACGGCGGATCCGGCACCGCATCGCCCGGCTCCGCCGGGAGATCAAAGCCATGCGGACGGTACGCGAGACCAAGCGCGCCCGCCGTACCCGCAACGCCGTGCCCGCGGTGGCGATCGCCGGTTACACGAACGCCGGTAAGTCGAGCCTGTTGAATCGCCTGACCGGGGCGGGCGTGCTGGTGGAGGACGCGCTGTTCGCCACGCTCGATCCGACCACGCGCCGGTCCACCACCTCCGACGGGCGGGACTACACCCTCAGCGACACGGTGGGCTTCGTCCGGCACCTGCCGCACCAGATCGTCGAGGCGTTCCGGTCGACGATCGAGGAGGTCGCCGAGGCGGATCTGGTCGTGCACGTCGTCGACGGCGCACACCCGGATCCGGAGGAGCAGGTCAGGGCCGTCCGCGAGGTGCTGGGCGAGGTCGGCGGCGATCGACTGCCCGAGCTGTTGGTGGTCAACAAGACCGACGCCGCCGACGAGGAGAACCTGCTGCGGCTCAAGCGGCTCTGGCCCGAGGCCGTGTTCGTCTCGGCACGCAGCGGCCGGGGCATCGACGATCTCCGCGAGGCGATCGAACGGCGGCTGCCCCGTCCGGCCATCGAGGTTCGGGTGGTGCTGCCGTACGACCGGGGCGACCTGGTGGCCCGGCTGCACCGGCAGGGCGAGGTGCTCAGCACCGCACACCTGCCAGAGGGGACGATGCTGCACGTACGGGTGAACGAGGCGCTGGCCGCCGAACTGCTCCCGTACGACGACACGGCGCAGGTGGCCGGCAGCACCCGGTGATCGGCCGCGGGGCCGGGCCGCCGCGTGACCCGACTGAAACCTGCGGCATGCGACACTTCTTTCATGCTCCGCACTGTTTCCTCCGTCACGGTTTCGTTCGGCCTGATCGGGGCCACCGTGGCGGTCACCGGTGCCGCCCTCGCCGCACCCGGCTCGACACCCGCCAGCGCAGCGTCTCCCGCGCTGGCGGTGGCTGGTGCCGCTCTGGCGGGGCCGCCGGTGACGGCGGCGGGCAAGAAGCAGTGCTCGGTCACCGACTCGCGGCTGCGTGAACTGTCCGGCCTGGTGGTGACGAAGAACGGCTACATCGTCGTCAACGACAGCACCCAACAGGACGACCGCAAGCGGGTCTTCTACCTGAACAAGGACTGCCAGGTCGTCCGCGAGGTCGCCTACTCCGGGGCGGGGCCGTTCGACACCGAGGACCTCGCTGTCTCACCGGACGGTGAGACTTTGTGGATCGCCGACACCGGCGACAACGTGACCAGTCGGGAGCGCCGTGAGCGGGTGGCGGTCTGGAGCATGCCGATCGGCGGTGGAAGTCAGCCGAAGCTGCACCGGTTGTCGTACCCGGACGGCAAGCCGCGTGACGCCGAGGCGCTGCTGGTCGGCGACGACGCGTTGCCAGTGATCATCACGAAGGTCACCGCCGGCAAGGCCGAGCTCTTCGCCCCGGACGGCCCGCTGAAGACCGGCGACACCGCGCCCGTGCCGATGCGGAAGCTCGGCGACGTCGAGCTGCCGAGGACGGACACCGAGAACCCGCTGAGCACCTTCGGACGGGTAGCGATCACCGGTGCGGCCCGGTCACTTGACGGAGCACGGGTGGTCCTGCGCACGTACGCCGACGCTTTCGAGTACGACGTTTCCAACGGCGACGTCGTCGCCGCCCTGACCACGGGCACGCCCCGCGTCACCGCTCTTGCGGATCCGTTCGGTGAGGCGATCGCCTACTCGACCGACGGTAAGACCTTCCTGACCGTCTCCGACGCCGGTCACCTGGACGACGACGATCCGGTCAACATTCTCAGCTACACCCCCTCCACCGAGGGGCCGAAGGAACTGGCCGACGATCCCGATGCGGCAGAGGAGGCCGGTGGGTCGCTTCTCGACGGGCTGACCCCGACCGACATCATGTACCTGATCGCGGCGGTCGGGGTGCTCGGAGCGGTGCTCGTCGGCGCGGGCATCTTCGGTATCCTGCGCGCCCGCAAGCATCCGGCTCCGGTCGGCAGGAGTCGCGGTGACGCCGATTCCGCCAAGGGTAAGGACGACGGAACGGGCTCGCCCCAGAACCGGGGCGGGGTGTACGGCGGCGCGGCGGGTGGTGTCTACGGTGGTGCGCCGGCCGCTGAGCGGCCCGGTGGTGGTGCGCGTACCGGCGGAGTTTACGGCGGTGGTGCCCGCCCGGCTGCCGCCGGTGGTGGTGCCCGCCCGGCTGCTTCCGGCGCTGCCCGCCCGGGTCAGGGCGATGGAGTCTATGGCGGCGGCGGTGGCCGGTCCGGTGGTGAGGGCGCCCCTGTTTACGGTGGGCGTCCGGGCAGTGGTCGAGCGCCGGGTGGCGGTGGACGCCCGGGCGGTGTCTACGGCGGTGGAGGGGCGCGTGGCGGCGGGCAGCCCGGTGCCGGAGGGCGCGCGGAGCCACCGCGACGCGGTGGCCCGGCCGAACCCGACCATCGGGGACGTTCCGGCCGGTACCGGGAGGACGGCGGTGACTCGTACGGTCAGGTGCGTGGCGGCCATTACGGCTACCGGGGCGACAGGTACTGACCGACGCCCGGTGGTGGCCTCGGGCCGGGACCGGGCGCGGAGTCAGATTCGACGTAGTACCGCGACCACCCGGCCCATGATGGTGGCGTTGTCACCGGGAATCGGGTCGAAGGCCGGGTTCTGCGGCATCAGCCAGACGTGACCGTCCCGGTGCCGGTAGGTCTTCACTGTCGCCTCGCCGTCGAGCATGGCAGCGACGATCTCACCGGAGTCCGCTGTCGGTTGTTGCCTGACCACCACCCAGTCGCCGTCGCAGATCGCCGCGTCGAGCATCGAGTCGCCCTTGACCTGGAGCATGAAGACTTCGCCCTCGCCGACCAGTTCGCGGGGCAGCGGGAAGACGTCCTCCATCGACTGCTCGGCGAGGATCGGTCCACCTGCGGCGATGCGACCGAGCATCGGGACGTAGGCCGGTGCGGGGCGCTGGGATCGGCTCAACTCGTCGTCGACGTCGTTCGGGGAGCGTACGTCGACTGCCCGGGGCCGGTTCGGGTCGCGCCGGAGGAAGCCCTTCTTCTCCAGCTCCTTCAGCTGGTAGGCGACGCTGGACGGGGAGACCAAGCCGACCGCCTCGCCGATCTCCCGCACGCTGGGCGGGTAGCCGTGGCGTTCCACCCAGGTGCGGATGAAGTCCAGGATGCGTCGTTGCCGGGCGGTGAGGTCGACCGTCGCCGGGTCGGGGAAGTTGCTGGCCACCGGGGTCACCTGACGCACGGCCGGCTGACCGGAGCGGGCGCGGGTGACACCCCGGCGTCGGGTGGCCGGGGGGCCCGTCTCGATGCTCTGCTGCGGGCTCTGTGGCCGGTTGGCCCGGTCCTCGGTCACGTCCGTCCTCCCTGGTCGGCGCCGGGTGCCTCGGCGGCTCGTGGTGCGCGCGGTGATTTGCTGGCCGGCGGGTGGACCATGGTCGCCCCCGGTTGTTCATGACCGTATAGGTGAGATCGGCCTTTTTCAAACATCTGTACGATCTTCGTCCGCGTGTTGATCCCGGATATGCCGCACCCACTCACTTCCGACTGATAAATAGTACTGGTGTTCGAGGGTGAGGGGGGTCGTCGATGCTCGTGTCGGGTGGGGTGGTAACCGGTGTGGCCGGGTTCGCGTTGGTTCTCCGGTTGCGGGGAGTCGGCGGTGCGGTCGAGGTCCGGGCGGCGCGCCGGGCGCGCCCGTCAACTTGACCCCGGATCGTTGGCGGCCTACGGTCGACCCCTAGATGTAGTAGTCACAAGGGTGCAAGTAGCCCACAGGTTGGGTTCAACTACCGACCGCACTCCCGTATCGCCGAGTCGGGGTTCATCCTGCCGGAAGGACTTCGGCCCATCGAGGCGTGCCCGGAGGGACGGTGGGTGGGCCTGCGATCGAGGAGGTCGGGCGATGCGGTGTCCGTACTGCCGGCACGCCGACTCGCGGGTGGTCGACTCGCGGGAGGCCGACGACGGCCAGCTGATCCGGCGGCGGCGGGCCTGCCTTGAATGCGGCAAGCGGTTCACCACCGTCGAGGAGGCGGTGCTCGCCGTGGTCAAGCGCAGCGGCGTGACCGAGCCGTTCAGCCGGACGAAGATCATCGGCGGGGTGCGCAAGGCGTGCCAGGGCCGGCCGGTCGACGAGGACTCGATCGCACTGCTGGCGCAGCGGGTCGAGGAGACCGTGCGGGCCAAGGGGGCCGCCGAGATCCCCAGCAACGAGGTGGGGCTGGCCATCCTGGGTCCGCTGCGGGACCTGGACGAGGTCGCCTACCTGCGGTTCGCAAGCGTCTACCGGTCGTTCGACTCGCTTGCCGACTTCGAGCACGAGATCGAAACGCTCCGGGCCGCCGCGCGTGCCCGTGAGGCTGCCGGCGCCGAGCCGGCCGGCGAACAGTGACTTTCAGCAGTGTCAGTGACGGTCGGATCGCGCGGCGGACCCGCGCGGACGAGGGGGCGGATGAGATGCCGGGGGACGGTGTGACAACAAGCAGGTCACGAAGCAAGGCGGGCGCGGGGCTCAAGGTCGAGCGGGTCTGGACGACCCCGGGAGTGCACCCGTACGACGAGGTCACCTGGGAACGCCGCGACGTCGTGATGACGAACTGGCGGGACGGTTCGATCAACTTCGAGCAGCGGGGCGTGGAGTACCCGGAGAGTTGGAGCGTCAACGCGGCCAACATCGTGACCACCAAGTACTTCCGGGGAGCGGTGGGGACCCCGGAACGCGAGTGGTCGCTGAAGCAGTTGATCGACCGAGTGGTGACCACCTACCGCACGGCCGGTGAGGAGTACGGCTACTTCGCCTCCCCGGCCGACGCCGAGGTCTTCGCGCACGAACTGACCTGGATGCTGGTGCACCAGGTGTTCAGCTTCAACTCCCCGGTGTGGTTCAACGTCGGCACGCCCTCACCCCAGCAGGTGTCAGCGTGTTTCATCCTTGCTGTGGATGATTCGATGGATTCCATCCTCGACTGGTACAAAGAGGAGGGGCTCATCTTCAAGGGCGGTTCCGGTTCCGGGGTCAACCTGTCCCGGATCCGTGCCTCCCGGGAGTTGCTGTCGTCCGGCGGCACCGCCTCCGGCCCGGTCAGCTTCATGCGCGGTGCCGACGCCAGCGCCGGCACCATCAAGTCCGGTGGTGCCACCCGACGCGCGGCCAAGATGGTCATCCTCGACGTCGACCACCCGGACATCGAGGAGTTCGTGGTCACCAAGGCGCGCGAGGAAGACAAGATCCGTGCGTTGCGCGACGCCGGGTTCGACATGGACCTCGGTGGCTCCGACATCGTCAGCGTGCAGTACCAGAACGCCAACAACTCGGTCCGGGTCTCCGACGAGTTCATGTCGGCGGTGGAGAACGGTGGCGCCTTCGACCTGCGCGGCCGGCTGGACGGCGCGGTCATCGACACGGTCGACGCCAAGAAGCTGTTCCGGACGATCTCCCAGGCCGCCTGGGAGTGCGCCGACCCGGGCCTGCAGTACGACGACACCATCAACGACTGGCACACCTGCCCGGAGACCGGCCGGATCACCGCGTCGAACCCGTGCTCGGAGTACCTGCACCTGGACAACTCGTCGTGCAACCTGGCCTCGCTGAACCTGATGAAGTTCCTCCGCGCCGACGGCGGCTTCGAGGTGGAGAAGTTCGTCAAGAGCGTCGAGCTGGTCATCACCGCGATGGACATCTCGATCTGCTTCGCCGACTTCCCGACCGAGAAGATCGGCGAAACCACCCGGGCGTACCGGCAGCTCGGCATCGGGTACGCCAACCTGGGTGCCCTGCTGATGGCCTCCGGCCTGCCGTACGACTCGGACCAGGGCCGTTCGCTGTCGGCGGCGATCACCTCGCTGATGACCGGCACGGCGTACCGCCGCTCGGCGGAGCTGGCCGGCATCGTCGGTGCGTACGACGGCTACGCCCGCAACGCAGAGCCGCACAAGCGGGTGATGCGCAAGCACGCCGCCGCGAACGACGAGATCAAGCCGTCCGGCACGGTGGCCACCGCGCTGGTCCGTGAGGCCACGAAGCAGTGGACCCTCGGCAACAAGGTCGGCGACAAGAACGGCTGGCGGAACTCCCAGGCCAGTGTGCTCGCGCCGACCGGCACCATCGGCTTGATGATGGACTGCGACACTACCGGCGTGGAGCCGGACCTGGCGCTGGTCAAGTTCAAGAAGCTGGTCGGCGGCGGCTCGATGCAGATCGTCAACCAGACCGTGCCGCGCGCCCTTCGCTCCCTCGGGTACCCGGAGGAACAGGTGGAGGCGATCGTCGAGCACATCGCCGACCAGGGGCACGTGGTGGACGCTCCCGGCCTCAAGCCGGAGCACTACCCGGTCTTCGACTGTGCCATGGGCGAGCGTTCCATCGCACCGATGGGCCACGTGCGGATGATGGCGGCCGTTCAGCCGTTCATCTCCGGCGCGATCTCCAAGACGGTCAACATGCCGGAGCAGGCCACCGTCGCCGACGTCGAAAAGATCTACTTCGAGGGCTGGAAGCTCGGTCTCAAGGCGCTGGCGATCTACCGGGACAACTGCAAGGTCGGCCAGCCACTGTCGGCGGCGAAGAAGAAGGCCGCCGAGCTGGAGCCGCCGGTCACCGCGGTCGAACCGGTGGTGGAGAAGGTCGTCGAGTACCGCCCGGTGCGCAAGCGGCTGCCGAAGAAGCGCCCGTCGGAGACCATCTCCTTCTCGGTAGGTGGGGCCGAGGGCTACCTCACCGCCTCGTCGTACCCGGACGACGGGCTCGGTGAAGTTTTCCTCAAGATGTCGAAGCAGGGGTCTACCCTGGCCGGGGTGATGGACGCCTTCTCGGTGGCCATCTCGATCGGCTTGCAGTACGGCGTGCCGCTGGAGACCTACGTCAGCAAGTTCACGAACATGCGTTTCGAGCCGGCCGGTATGACCGACGACCCGGACGTGCGAATGGCCGCCTCGGTGATGGACTACATCTTCCGTCGCCTGGCATTGGACTTCCTGCCGTACGAGCGCCGCACCGAGTTGGGCATCTTCACCGCGAAGGAGCGGGCCGCCCAGCTCGCCGCCGAGGCGGAGGCGGAGGCAAGCGGTGCGGACCTCACCGCGATGGCCGCCTCCGCCCCGGTGGAGGCCAAGCCGGAGGAGCCGAAGGCCGGCCCGGTCGCCCAGCCGGCCCAGGAACTCGCCGACATCGCCGCTGTGAAGCCGGCACCGCCGGTCGGTTCCAGCACCGAACTGCTGGAGGCCGTGATCGGCAAGGCCGCCGACGCACCGCTCTGCTTCACCTGCGGTACTAAGATGCGTCCGGCCGGCAGCTGCTACGTCTGTGAGGGCTGCGGCTCCACGAGTGGCTGCAGCTGATCCGGGTACGCGACGAGCCCCGGGCGGATCGCCGCCCGGGGCTCGCTGTTCCCCTTGCTCCCAACCGCCGGAAGGCGTGGTCACGGCCGCGCTGGCGGAAGTCTGCGAAGTCCTTCCGTTTCCGTTCCACCGGGGGTTCACGCACGGGCGCCCTGTTCCGTTTCCACACCGGAGGTTCTTCTACCTTGGCGGTGGTGACGAGCGTGGTCTCATCGCGTTCCAACAGTTGGCGACGGCCCGGACGTCGTCAGGGTGCGCCGGGCTCGTCGCGACCGATGGCGAGGCAAGCGCGTTCGGTGTCGTGGCCCAGCCGGCGCAGCAGGTCGGCCCGGATCGCCGGCACATGGTCGGTGCGGCAGGCCCGGCGGGTGTAGGTGACCGGCGTACGGTGCGCCGCCTGGTGAAACCTAGACTGACGCTGATGAGCGGAGAACGACGACCCCTGGCGGCACGGCCGTTGACCGAGCCGCATCCGACCCGGTTGCCGTTTGATCATCCTCGGCGACAGCACATCCTCACCGAGCATGCCGCAGCCCTGGCTGCAGGCGACGCCGGCTACCTCGACCCGGAGACCGAGCTGTTCGTCCTCACGGCCGGGTTCCTGGCCCGGCGCGGCACATGCTGCGGCCGAGGCTGCCGACACTGTCCGTACGTGGACTGACGCGGTGGCGTCGTGCTCAGGCGGCGGCGACGAAAACCCGGGAGGCGATTTCGCGGGGCAGTCGGACACTCTCGCCGGAACGGTCGATCGAGACGGCATCCCGCTCCTGCGCCACCGTCACCTTGGCGCCCGGGTCGACACCAGCGGCGTGTAGTTGTCGGAGCACCTCCGCGTCGGTCTGCACGCTCTCGCAGATTCGCCGGACGATGACCGTTCCGGTCAGACCCGGGAAGGCCAGATTGCGTTCGATGTCGGTGGCCTCGGGTTCGGGCTGACCGGGTGAGCCCCAGTCGTCCAGGCCCGGAATCGGGTTGCCGTACGGCGACCGAGTCGGACGGTTCAGCAGGTCGTAGACCCGCTTCTCCACCGCGTCGCTCATCACGTGCTCCCAGCGACAGGCCTCCTCGTGGGCCTCCTCGTAGGGCATGCCGATCACGTTGACGAGCAGTAG
Organism: Micromonospora sp. HNM0581; assembly: GCF_012726175.1. Taxonomy (GTDB): domain Bacteria; phylum Actinomycetota; class Actinomycetes; order Mycobacteriales; family Micromonosporaceae; genus Micromonospora. Next base: position 25,159 of record NZ_JAASAD010000013.1, on the reverse strand, counting down.
CTCGGCGAGCCGGTGCTTGCGCATCACCGAGACGGCGGTGCTGCGCCCCTGCTCGGTGAGGCTGAGGTGCCGGTCACCTTCGACAGTGAGCAGGCCGTCGCGTTCCATCCGGGCTACGGTCTGACTGACCGTGGGACCGCTCTGGTGCAGACGCTCGGCGATGCGGGCGCGCAGTGGAGGCACGCCCTCTTCCTCGAGTTCGAGGATCGTGCGCAGGTACATTTCGGTCGTATCGACCAGGTCGTGAGACTTCATGGTGTCAGCGGCCCTCCAGACGTCGATGGTACCCTCCCGGATCCCGGAGTCCGTCGCCGAACCCTCGGGCATGTCACTCATGGTGTTGACTGGCGCCATGTCCGCCACCGAAACACTTCTGGTCGAGGCAGGGCGGCTCGCCGCCGAGCTCGACGGCGAGGACCCGCCCACCCTGCTGGACGTGCGATGGCGTCTGGTCGGATCGCCCGGGCGGGACGACTACCTGGCCGGGCACCTACCGGGTGCGATCTTCGTCGACCTCGACACCGTGCTCTGTGGCCCACCCGGCCCGGCCGGACGGCACCCGCTCCCCGAACCGGCCGCACTGCAGGCGGCGTTGCGCGCGGCCGGCGTACGGGCCGCTCATCCGGTGGTGGTGTACGACGGCGGCGACGGGATGTCCGCGGCCCGGGCCTGGTGGACGCTTCGCTGGGCGGGGCACCGACCGGTCCGGCTGCTGCACGGCGGCTACCCGGCTTGGACGGCTGCCGGCCTCCCGGTGGGCACCGACCAACCCGCCGTGGCGCCGGGCGACGTGACAGTGGAACCCGGGGCCCTGCCGGTGCTGGACGCCGCCGCTGCCGCCCGTCTGGCGGCCGGGGACGGTGTCCTGATCGATGTACGGGCCGCACCGCGTTACCGGGGTGAGCACGAACCTATCGACCCGGTCGCCGGTCACATCCCGGGCGCGGTGAACCTGCCCGCACCCGAGTACGTCAGCCAGGGCCGCTTCCCGGCCGGCGAGACCCTGCGGAACCGCTTCGAGACGGCCGGCGTGACCGACGAGGTACCCGTCGGGGCGTACTGCGGCTCGGGCGTGACCGCGGCCCAGGCCGTGCTCGCGCTGCACCTGGCCGGCCGCACGGACGCCGCGCTCTATGTCGGCTCCTGGAGCAACTGGGTCGCCGACCCGGACCGACCGGTGGTCACCGGCCTGACGGCGGTGCCACCCGACGCCTGACCCGCCGAGCGGGTCAGCTCGCCGTCAACTCACCCCCGGCGAGCCGGTCGCCGGGCCGCCGACCTGCCCCCGTGCGACCATTGGCAGATGTCCGACGACACGGTGGTGGTGTGGGACGAGTCGCTGCTCGCCTACGACCTCGGTGACCACCCACTCGATCCGGTCCGGGTGGAGTTGACCATCGCCCTGGCGCGGGAACTGGGCGTCCTGCAACGGGCCGGGGTGCGGCTGGTGGCGCCGGCACCCGCCGACGATGCCCTGCTCACCCGGGTACACGACCCGCGTTACCTGGACGCCGTCCGGATCGCGCCCCGCGACCCGCTCTTCGCCGGGTTCGGTCTGGGCACTTCGGACAATCCCGTATTCGACCGGATGCACGAGTCCAGCGCGCTTGTCGCCGGAGCGAGCGTGACCGCAGCCGAGGCCGTGTGGCGGGGTACGGCCCGACGGGCGGTGAACGTCGCCGGCGGCCTGCACCACGCCATGCCCGCCCGGGCTGCCGGATTCTGCGTCTACAACGACCCGGCGGTGGCCATCGCCCGCCTGCTCGACCTGGGCGCCGAGCGCGTCGCGTACGTCGACGTCGACGTGCATCACGGTGACGGCGTACAGCAGATCTTCTGGGACGACCCCCGGGTACTGACCGTCAGCCTGCACGAGACCCCGCTCGCCCTGTTCCCGGGCACCGGCTTCCCGGACGAGACCGGCGGTCCGAACGCTGCGGGTACCGCGGTCAACATCCCGTTGCCGCCCGGCACCGACGACGCCGGCTGGCAGCGTGCCTTCCACGCGGTCGTACCGTCGGTGCTGCGGGCGTTCCGCCCACAACTGCTGTTCACCCAGTGCGGGGCGGACGCCCACCGAAGCGACCCCCTCGCCGACCTGCACCTGACGGTGGACGGGCAGCGCGTCACCTACCTCGCGCTGCGGGCGCTGGCCGACGAACTCTGCGACGGACGGTGGGTGGCCACCGGCGGTGGCGGGTACGCCCTGGTCGAGGTGGTTCCCCGAGCCTGGACGCACCTACTTGCGGTGGCCACCGGCCTGCCGCTGGACCCGGCGACGCTGACCCCGCCCGCCTGGCGGCAACTGGCCGCGGCCCGGCGGCCCGGCTTCGACGTGCCGCTACGGATGACCGACGACGTCGACCCGGGGTACGAACCGTGGCAGCCGACGGGGGAGCCGAGCCCCGTGGACCGAGCCGTCGCGGCGACCCGCAGGGCGGTTTTCCCGCTGCTCGGCCTCGATCCCCACGATCCGCGTGACTGACTGAGCCGGTAGGGGAGGGCCGTCCGAGGTGACCACAGCCGAACCAGCCGTGGACGTGTTGCTCAGCGACGGCAGCACCGTCCAGTTGCGGCCGATCGATCCATCCGACGCGCCCGAGATCGTGGCCATGCACTCCCGGTTCTCCGAGCGCACCCGCTACCTACGCTACTTCTCGCCGTACCCACGGATCCCGGAGCGGGATCTGCACCGCTTCGTCAACGTCGACCACCGCGACCGGGAGGCGTTCGTCATCTCGGCCGGCGACCGGATCGTCGCCGTGGGCCGGTACGAACGGCTCGGCCCGGCCGGGCCCGACGCCGAGGTGGCATTCGTCGTCGAGGACGCCTACCAGGGGCGGGGCATCGGCTCGGTGCTGATGGAGCATCTCGCCGACGCCGCGCGACGGGCCGGAATCGTCAACTTCGTGGCCGAGGTACTTCCGGCCAACGGGCAGATGCTGCGGGTCTTCGCCGACTTCGGTTACCAGATCCAGCGTCAGTTCGCCGACGGGGTGGTGCACCTCAGCTTCCCGATCATCCCCACCGAGGCGACCCTCGAGGTGCAGCGCGGCCGGGAACACCGTACCGAGGCACGGTCCATCGCCCGGCTGCTCGCCCCACGTGGCGTCGCCGTCTACGGTGCCAGTGCCACCGGTCAAGGCGTAGGGGCGGCGGTGCTCGGCCACCTGCGCGACGGCGGGTTCACCGGGTCGGTGGTTCCGGTGCACCCGGCCGCCGTACGGGTGGCCGGTCTGCCCGCGTACCGGTCGGCGGTCGACGCCGGGCTGCCGGTCGACCTGGCGGTGGTGGCGGTGCCCCCGGCCGCCGCGGCAGCGGTCGTCGCCGACGCCGCGGCGGCCGGGACACACGGCCTGGTGGTGATCTCCGCAGGCTTCGCCGAGGCCGGTGTCGACGGTGCCGCTTCGCAGCGGGCCCTCGTCCGCGCGGCCCACGCTGCGGGCATGCGGGTGATCGGCCCGAACTGTCTGGGGGTGGCCAACACCGACCCGGCGGTACGCCTCAACGCCACTCTCGCCCCGCGCCTGCCGGTGCCGGGGCGGGTGGGCATCTTCAGTCAGTCCGGCGCGTTCGGTGTGGCGCTGCTGGCCGAGGCGGACCGGCGTGGGCTCGGTCTGTCCAGCTTCGTCTCGGCCGGCAACCGGGCCGACATCTCCGGTAACGACCTGTTGCAGTACTGGCGGGACGACCCCGGCACCGACGTGATCATGCTGTACCTGGAGACCTTCGGTAACCCGCGCAAGTTCGCCCGGCTGGCCCGGCGGATCGGCCGCGACAAGCCGGTCGTGGCATTGGCCTCACCCGCCCGTCCGGCTGGCCCGGCTGATCTGACCGGCCCGGATGCCACCGCGGTCAGCGCGTTGTTCGCTCAGTCCGGAGTGATCAGGGTGGACACCGTCAGCGAACTGCTCGACGTCGGGGTGCTGTTGGCCAACCAGCCGCTGCCAACCGGTGACCGGGTCGGCGTGGTGGGCAACTCCTCGGCGCTGACCGGGCTGGCGGCGACTGCCTGCGCGGCCCAGGGGCTCACCGTCGCCGACGGCTACCCGCGGGACGTCGGGCCGAGGGCCAGCGCGGCCGAGTTCGCCGACGCACTGGCGGTCTCCGCCGCCGACGACGCGGTCGACGCACTGGTGGCGCTCTTCGCTCCGCCGCTGCCCGGCCAGTTCACCGGCACCGAAGCCGACCTCACCGCGGCTCTGCCCGCAGCCCTGTCCGGCGGCAAGCCGACGGTGGCCACCTTCCTCGTCGGCGGTGCACCGGCCGGGATGCCCTCCTACCCGAGCGCTGAGGAGGCGGTGCGGGCACTGGCTCGGGTCACCGCGTACGCACAGTGGCTTCGCCGGCCAACCGGAGCGTCCCCGGAACTTCCCGACATCGACGCTGCTGCGGCACAGGCGGCGCTACGTGCCGGCGACACCGACGTGACGGCGTTGCTGGCCGCCTACGGCATCGACGTGGTCGAGTCGGTGCCGGCCGGCACGGTCGACGAGGCCGTCGAGGTTGCCGCCCGGCTCGGATTCCCGGTGGCGCTCAAGGCCGCCGCAGCGGGGCTACGGCATCGCCTCGACCTTGGTGCGGTCCGCCTCGATTTGCCAGACTCCGTCGCCGTGCGTCGCGCCGGTACGGAGCTGGTGGCCACCTTCGGCGCCGACGTCCTGGTGCAGCCGATGGTGCCGCCGGGGGTGGCCTGCGTGGTGGAACTGGTCGAGGATCCGGCGTTCGGCCCGGTGGTCGGTTTCGGTCTGGGTGGGGTCGCCACGGAACTACTCGGCGACCGGGCGTGGCGGGCCGTACCGTTGACCGACCGGGACGCCGCCGAGCTTGTCGACGCGCCCCGGGCGGCCCCTCTGCTCCGTGGTCATCGCGGGGCCGCACCTGTCGACCGTGCCGCTCTGGCCGACCTGCTGCTGCGGGTCGGTCGCCTCGCCGACGAACAGCCCCGGGTCCGGGCGGTGACGCTGAATCCGGTGCTCGCCCGGCCCGATGGTCTGTCGGTACTGCACGCGGACGTGCGGGTCGGCTCGGCCGACGTCCCCCGACCCGACACCGGCCCCCGCCGCTTGTGAAAGGAAAGGCGACCACGACAGCTTCGCGTAACCGCCTATCGGTCCCCGGCGGTACCGCCGGGGACCGATAGGCGGGAAGCTCGCCTCAGCAGGCGTACGCCTCCAGTCGTTGCGCCCGCTCCGGGGCACGCAGCTTGAGCAGCGTCACCTTCTCGATCTGGCGGATCCGTTCCCGGGAGAGGCCGAACTCGCGGCCGACTTCGTCCAGGGTGCGCTGCCGTCCGTCGTCGAGGCCGAACCGCAGCCGGATCACGGCCTGCTCGCGCTGCGAGAGGGTGGCCAGCACGATGCTCACGTCGTTGCGTAGTTCGCCCTGGGCGGTGGCCTCACCCGGCCCGACGGTCGGGTCGGCGGCGACGAAATCACCGAGTGCGCTCTCACCGTCCTCGCCGACGGTCTGGTCCAGACTCACCGGCTCCCGGTCGTACGAGATCAGCTCGATGACCTGGAATTCCGGTACGTCGAGTGCACGGGCGACCTCGGCGACGGTGGGCTCCCGACCCAGCGACACCGCCAACTCCCGCCGAGCGCGGACCATCCGGTTCACCTGCTCGACCATGTGGACCGGGATGCGGATGGTGCGGGCCTGGTCGGCCATGGCGCGGGTGATGGCCTGGCGGATCCACCAGGTGGCGTAGGTGGAGAACTTGTAGCCCTTGGTGTAGTCGAACTTCTCGACGGCGCGGATGAGGCCGAGGTTGCCCTCCTGGATGAGGTCGAGGAAGGCCATGCCCCGACCCGTGTACCGCTTGGCGATGCTCACCACCAGGCGCAGGTTCGCCTCCAACAGGTGGTCCTTGGCTGCCCGGCCCTGTCGCGCGACCAGTTCCAGGTCTGCGCGTAGCTCTTCGGAGACCGGCGTGCAGGTGCGCAACTTCTCTTCGGCGAACAGGCCGGCCTCGATCCGCTTCGCCAGGTCCACCTCCTGCACGGCGGTGAGTAGCTTCGTCCGACCGATTCCGTTCAAATATGCCCGGACCAGGTCGGTGGAGACGCCGCGCTCGTCGGTGGCGTCCAGATCGGTCAGGGTGTCGACGCCGTGCTCCGCCTCGATGCCGGCGTGCGTCCGGTGCTCCATCATCTGCTGGGCCATTCCAGTTTCTCCCCGTGTCCACGTCCGTGCCGTGTCCGCCGGCCAGTTCCGCCGGTGACAAACAGCTTGGCGGTCGGGGCGTGAAACGGGAGTGAGGCGATCGGGGAACCGACAGTCGCTGAGTCGGTACTCGGCGCGGGGTGACCCGGCGGTTCGGTCGGCTCGGCTTGTCGGGGCCGGTTACGGTGCCAGCGGTCGGCTGTAGGGCCGGCTCACCAGCCCGGGTGCGGGCGATCGAGCAACGGAGGCATCAGTGGTGTTCAAGCGGCTCATGCAGGCGATGGGGGTCGGTGGCCCGTCGGTGGAGACGGTGCTGTCGAACCCGAACTGCCGGCCGGGCGGCCACCTGGAGGGCAGCATCGCGGTCACCGGTGGTGACCACGGGGTCGACGTGTCCTACGTGGCCCTGGGACTGCTTACCCGGGTGGAGGTGGAGAGCGGCGACAACGAGTACACCACCAATCAGGAGTTCCAACGCCAGCAGGTCACCGGTCCGTTCCGGCTGGAGGCGGGACAGCGTTACGACATCCCGTTCCGGTTCGACGTGCCGTGGGAGACCCCGCTCACCGAGCTGTACGGGCAGCACCTGCACGGTATGACGATGGGTCTGCGTACCGAACTGGAAGTGGCCCGTGCCGTGGACAAGGGTGACCTGGACGCGGTGGCGGTGCATCCGCTGCCGGCCCAGGAGCGACTGTTGGAGGCGCTGCTGAGGCTCGGTTTCCGGTTCTCGCGAGCCGATGTGGAGCGCGGGCACATCTACGGTGTCCACCAGACGCTGCCGTTCTACCAGGAGATCGAGTTCTATCCGCCACCGCAGTACGCGGGGGCGATGAAGCAGTTGGAGGTCACCTTCGTGACCGACCCCCGGCAGGTGCAGGTGGTACTGGAACTGGACAAGCGGGGCGGGCTTTTCACCGAGGGCCGCGACGTCTTCGGTCGCTTCGCCGTCGAGCACGCCTCGGCGGCCGACGCCGACTTCACCGCTCAGCTCGACGGCTGGCTCCGCCAGTCGCTGCAACGTCGCGGCCTCTTCGGCTGAACTGCGGTCCCGCGCCGTGTCCCGGCGGCAGTTGCGGAGCCGCACCCTTCAGTTGCGTCGGGGTTGGCACCGCAGGGGCTTCGAGTGAGGCGTGCGACCAGTGGTTGCGCTAGAGGTCGAGGAGGATGGTCCGGGGGCCGACGTTCACGCTCTCGACGAGCATGTGTGTGCGGAACCGGCCGGTCTCGACAGCTGCGCCGCGCTCGCGTAGCGCCCGGACCATCTCGTCGACGAGCGGCTCCGCCACATCGGCGGGGGCCGCTGCGGTCCAGGTCGGTCGGCGGCCCTTGCGGGCATCACCGTAGAGGGTGAACTGGCTGACCACGAGGATCGGCGCAGCCACCTCCGCTGCCGACCGCTCATCATCCAGGATGCGCAACTCGTACACCTTGCGGGCCATTGTCCGGGCGGTCTCCGGGGTGTCGGTGTGGGTGACACCGAGCAGCACCAGCAGTCCGTCGCGGACCGCGCCGACCACCTCGCCGTCGACGGTGACGCTGGCCCGGTCGACGGTCTGCACCACCGCCCGCATCAGCCGACCACCGGCGTGAGGAAGCCCCGTTCCACCAGATGCGCCACGATCGGACCGGCGGCTTCGGCCAACTCCCCGGTGGTGACGTCGTGGGCGACGGCGAGCAACGCCAACTGGTCCCGCAGCGGCAACCGCCCGTCGGACCCGCCCACCAGGGCCAGTACCAGCGGGTCGATCTCCTCGCTCCAGCGCAGCCCGTCGCGCAGGGCGAGGACCTGCCGGTCCACGCTCCAGCCGTCGGAGCTCATCGTCGCCTCCTGGTGCAGCTGGAGCCCGTCGGCGGCGCGGTAACGCGCGGCAAGCAGGCCCTCGGTGTCGTATCGTCGCAGCCAGTCCTGCCGGTCGAACCAGTCGGCGATCCGATCACCCATCGGTGGCTGCACCCGCTGGCGCAGATCCTCCACCCGCAGCACCGGGTCGTCGTGGCCGCTTCGACGCAGCGAGACGATGCCGAAACCGATCGCCTCGACCTTGTGCGCGTCGAACCAGTCGAGCCAGTCGGCCATTCGCTGCGGGTCCGTGGCCTCCCCGACGTCGGTGAGCCACAGGTTGACGTACGCCATCGGGTCGGCGACCTCACGCTGGACGACCCAGGCGTCCAGGCCGGTGCCGGTGAACCAGCCGGCGACCCGCTCGTCCCAGTCCTCACCGGCCACGTGTACCCAGTTCGCGAGGTACTGCATGGTGCCGCCCTCGGTGAGCAGGCCCGTGGCGGCGGCGGCCAGTTCGGCACCGATCGTGTCGCCGACCCGACCGGAGTCGCGGTAGACGTGGGTGGTGGTGCCCGGTCCGACCACGAAGGGCGGGTTGCTCACCACGAGGTCGAAACGCCGGCCGGCTACCGGAGCCACCAGGTCACCGTGTAGCAGTTCCCAGTCCTGGCCGTTGAGGGCGGCGGTGGTGGCGGCGAAGCGCAACGCCCGGCGGGACACGTCGGTGGCGGTGACCCGGCGGGCATGGGTGCCCAGGTGCAGTGCCTGTACGCCCGAGCCGGTACCCAGGTCCAGTGCGCTGTCCACCGGTCGCCGTACGGCTGCCCCGATCATCGTCTGGGTGGCGCCGCCGATGCCGAGCACGTGTTCGGCGTGTAGCGGGCGGCCTGGTCGAGCGCTGGCCGGCACGTCCGCGAGAACCCACCAGTCGTCGCCGTACGGCTCCAGATCCAGTCCCATCCGCAGCCCGTCGCCGTGTCGTTCGACAAGTCCGGCGTCGAGTGCGTCGGCGAGTGGCAGCGGAGCCAGCGCGGCGGCGACGGCGGCCTCCGGCTCGGTCTGTTCGCAGATGAAGATCCGGATCAGGGTGGCGAGTGGATCCTGGTCGGTGGTGGCGCGCAGCGCGGCCCGGAAGTCGTTGCGGGCAGCCCCACCGGTGGCCTGGGCGCCGAGCCGTTCGGCGATGCCGTTGGCGGTGAAGGCGGCCCGGGTCAACGCGGTCCGCAGGGCTTCGACCCCGGCGGGGGAGAGCAGCATGTCGTGTCCGTCCACACCATCATCCTGCCTGGTGGCACCGGCTTCGTGGACCACTGGCCGTGACATTGCCAATCAATCGAAGGAAATCTTTGTTATATCCATCGATCTACCGTTAGTCTCATGCCAACTCAGTCCAGGGTGCGGACCAACCGGCCAGAAGCCCGGTCGGCCGCCCAGGTAAGGGAGGCACGATGTCCTCAGGGTCCACCGCGCGGCGGCAGCTCATCCGGGCGCTCGCCGTCGTCGCCACCGCGGCGGCCGTCTCGGCGGCCGGCACCACCGCGGCGGTCGCCGCACCCACCGGCGAGATCCGTCACGCCGGCGCGTCGAACGCGGTAAGCGGTAGTTACCTGGTTGTCCTGCGCGCCGACGCCGTCGGTGTCGCTGGTTCGTCGACGGCCCGATCGGCCGTACCGAACCGGGCGACCGCCCTGGTCAAGAGGTACGGAGGCAGCGTCTCCGACACCTACAGTGCCGCGCTGACCGGCTTCGCGGCCAAGATGACCGCCACCCAGGCGGCCCGGCTCGCGGCCAACCCGGCCGTGGCCTACGTGGAGCAGGACCAAGCCATCTCGATCGAGGCCACCCAGACCAACCCGACCTGGGGTCTGGACCGCATCGACCAGCGGAACCGACCGCTCAGCGGTACCTTCACCTACCCGAACACCGCTTCGAACGTACGGGCGTACATCATCGACACCGGCATCCGGACCACCCACACCCAGTTCGGCGGCCGGGCCACCTGGGGCACCAACACGGTGGACAGGAACAACACCGACTGCAACGGTCACGGCACCCACGTCGCCGGCACCGTCGGTGGTTCGACCTACGGTGTGGCCAAGGGCGTAAGTCTGGTCGCGGTGAAGGTGCTCAACTGCTCCGGTGGCGGCACCACGACCAGCGTGGTCAACGGCGTGAACTGGGTGACCGCCAACGCGGTCAAGCCGGCCGTGGCGAACATGAGCCTGGGTGGCGGCGCCAGCACCTCCATCGACAACGCCGTGGCCAACTCGATCGCCTCCGGTGTCAGCTACGCGGTCGCAGCGGGAAACTCGAACGCCAACGCCTGCAACTACTCGCCGGCCCGGACCTCGACCGCGATCACTGTCGGCTCGACCACCAGCACCGACGCCCGCTCCTCCTTCTCCAACTACGGCTCCTGCGTACACATCTTCGCGCCGGGCTCCAGCGTGCTGTCCGCGTACCACACGAGCAACAGCGCCACCAGCACGCTCAGCGGCACCTCGATGGCCTCGCCACACGTGGCGGGCGCAGCCGCTGTGGTGCTGGGCGCCAACCCGTCCTACACGCCGGCGCAGGTCAAGAGCTACCTGATCAACAACGCCACCACCGGCGTGGTGACCAGCGCGGGCACCGGCTCGCCGAACCGCCTGCTGTTCGTGGTCAACTGACCCCCGACTGATCGATCGGCCCGGCGGACGGCACCAACCGACCGCCGGGCCGTGTCGTGTCGCGCGTCGGCGGCCCAAAGCGGTGCCGGCGCGTCAGGCAGCAGCTCGCGCCGTGCCCGGACGGACAACCCCGGGATGGGTGTCGGCGCCCGCCCCGACGCCGGGTGAGGGCAGGATGTGGGCATGACGCTCGCACTGCCCATTGACCCGGAGGCGAACCGGCTCCTGACCCGCGATCCCTTGGCCCTGTTGATCGGCATGGTTCTCGACCAGCAGGTTCCGATGGAGAAGGCATTCTCCTCACCGTACGTGCTGGCTCAGCGGCTCGGACACGATCTGGACGCCGCAGAGCTCGCCGGCTTCGACCCGGAGGCCCTGGTGGGCGTCTTCGCGCAGCCACCTGCGCTGCACCGCTTTCCCAAGGCGATGGCGGCCCGGGTGCAGGAGGTGTGCCGAGTGCTGGTCGAGCGCTACCACGGTGATGCCGCCCAGCTCTGGGCGGACCCGACCGACGGCGGTGATCTGCTTGGGCGGCTCACCGCTCTGCCCGGATTCGGTCGGCAGAAGGCCCAGATCTTCCTTGCGCTGCTCGGTAAACGGTTCGGGGTGCAGCCGCCGGGGTGGCGGGAGGCGGCCGGACACTACGGTGATGCGGGTGCTCACCGGTCCGTCGCCGATGTGACCGATGCCGAGTCGCTTCGCCTCGTACGGGATTACAAGCAGCAGATGAAGGCGGCAGCGAAGTCTGGTGCGAGCGGAGACTGACCGGGCTGTCAGCCCAGGTGGCCCAGCGCACCCTGCGTGACGAAGCCCGTGGTCACGAACCTCGTCGCCCGCCCGGTTGCGGTGGCAGGATGGGAATCCGACCCCCGGAGGAGGTGAGACGGGTGAAGCGGCAGGCTTATCAGCCGATTCTCATTACCGACGCCGCGCGCAGCCAGAATGATCAACTGACCAGCCGGCAGCGGCGTTACGTCGTGATGATGGGTGTCCGCGTCGTCTGTGTGATCCTCGGCGCGATCCTGGTCGGCGTGCAGGCACCGCTGCTCTGGCTCTGGCTGCCTCTGGTCGCGCTGGGAATGGTTCTCATCCCGTGGCTCGCGGTGTTGCTGGCGAACGACCGGCCGCCCAAGGAGCACCACCGCTTGGCCAACCGCTTCTCGTCGCGCTCGGCCACCGAGGCGGCGCCGCCGCCGATGAGCGTGGCCGCCGAGGAGCGACCGCACAAGATCATCGACGCGGAGCCCTGATCCACCGGAGCGGCGGTCACCCTGCCGGGCGGGCACCGACCTGCGCCACGGCTGCGGCACCGAGGCCAGCGGCCCGGGCCAGGGCGGCATCGCATGTCGCCCCGGCCAGCCAGGCGCGTAGCAGGCCCGCCGCGAAGGCGTCGCCCGCTCCGGTCACATCCCGCACCGCCACCCGACGTGCCGACGAGGTGACGACCGTGGCGTTCCGGTCGGCCCAGACCGCGCCGGCACCGCCGCACTTGACCACCACCCGGCGGGCCACCGCGGCAAGCGCCCTGCCCTGCGCCGCCGGTTCCATCGCACCGGCCAGCACTGTCGCCTCGTCGACGTTGACCAGCAGCAGGTCGACGTCGCGTACCCAGTTCAGGAAGGTCGCCGGCCCGACCGCCCGCAGCGGTGCCGCAGAGGCCGCGTCGACACTCGTGGTGAGGCCGTGTTCCCGGGCGCCAGCCAGCGCTCGCCGCCCGGCCGGCCGTGAGTCCGCGTCCAGCAGGGCGTACCCGGACAGGTGCAGATGCGTCGCGTCCGGCGCATCGGCCAACGCCGCGTCCACGTGGTCGGGACGCAGCCGGGCGTTCGCCCCCCGCTCGGTGATCATCGTGCGTTCGTTGCCCGCCGTCAGCACGATGACCGTGCCGGTGGCGGACCCGGCGACCCGCTGCACCACACAGTCCACCCCGGCGGCGACCAGTTCGGCCACCCGGTCACGGCCGGCGTCGTCGTCACCGACGGCGCCGACGAGGGTCACCGGTACGCCTTGGGCAGCCAGCCAGGAGGCGGTGTTGGCCGCCTGTCCGCCCCCGGTGGACCTGATCGCCGCCGGGGTGTCGGAGCCGGGCGCCAGCGGGCCGGAGAGCACCGCCACCACGTCCGTGACCACGTCACCGACGACCAGGACGCGGCCGGAGGTGCCGTTGCCTGCGCGACGCGACGCGTCGCCGGTCCCGGTTTCGGTCACGTCGACGCAACGGCGTGACGCCGGGCGGCGGCGACCGCGATCCGGGCGGCCAGGTCCGCGTTACGCAGGATGATCCGGACGTTCACCGCGAGGCTGGCGCCCTGGGTCGCCGAATGGAAGTGGGACAGCAGGTACGGCGTGACGGCCTTACCGGTGACCCCGTCGCGTTCCAGCAGGGCGAGGCCCTCGGTGAGCGTACGGTCGTGCAGGTCCGGATCGAGCTGTTCGTCGGTTGGTAGCGGGTTGGCGACGATCAGCCCACCGTGGTGTGCCCGGTGCTGCCCGCGGGCGGCCAGCACGTCGGCGACCCGCTCGGGGGAGTCGACCGACCAGTCGAGGTCGAAGCCGCTGTCGGTGACGAAGAAGCCGGGGAAGCGGCGGGACCGGTAGCCGACCACGGACACGCCGAGGGTCTCCAACCGTTCCAGGGTGGCGCCCACGTCGAGGATCGACTTGACCCCGGCACAGACCACCGCGATCGGTGTACGCGCCAGGGTGACCAGGTCGGCGGACTCGTCGAAGGTCTGCGCTGCCTCTCGGTGCACCCCGCCGAGCCCGCCGGTGGCGAACAGGCCGATTCCCGCCGTGGCCGCCACCGCACTGGTCGCGGCCACGGTGGTCGCTCCGTCCGCTCCGGTGGCGGCTGCCGGAGCGAGGTCGCGTACGGAGAGTTTGGTCACCCCGTCGGCGGTGGCCAGCCGGGTCAGTTCGGTGTCGTCGAGACCGACCACCAGTTCGCCGGCGATCATGCCGATGGTGGCCGGTACCGCGCCGGCGTCCCGGACGGCTTGTTCGATCTGCCGGGCCACTCGGAGATTGTCCGGTCGGGGTAGTCCGTGCGAGACGATAGTGCTCTCCAGGGCGACCACCGGACCCTGCTCGCGCAGTGCCTGGGCCACCTCGGTGCCGTAGCGAAGATGAAAGTCCGTCACAACCGCTCACCGTACGCCCAACGAGCGGGTCACCTCAGGTGGACCGGCTGAGGGTGACCTGCCAGACTTGTCGGTCGGAGGTGCAGACGTGACTACACAGGTCCTCGAACGTCCCGAGCTGAAGGACGCCGACACTGGTCCGGAGATGTTCCACTACGTCCGGAAAGAGAAGATCGCTGAAAGTGCCGTCATGGGCACCTTCGTCGTGGCGCTGTGCGGGGAAACCTTCCCGGTGACGAAGACACCCAAACCGGGTTCGCCGGTCTGCCCGAAGTGCAAGGAGATCTACGACTCGTACCGCGAGTGAAGCGTTCCCACCCGGTCGCTCGCCTGACCTGCGGCGGTGACCACCTCCACCGCCCAGGTCTCGGCTGACCTGGCGGAGTCGTGGTCTTCCCCGCCCCCGGCGTATGCGCGGCGGTACCCCAGCGGCTCGACCTCTTCGACGGTCGACGGTCTCGTCGCCGTACCCCGGCGGCGGAACCGGCCGGCGGCATCCCCGCGACGGGTGTGGCGTCGCGTGGGCGGCACGGCGGTCGCTGGTTATGCTGAGTCGGCCTTCGCCGCTCGGCTGCGCGGAGGCATTTTCGTGCGGCGACCGCCGCGCCCCCGGCCCCCGGTCCGGGCCTGTGGCCGGGCCATCCCGGGTGGCCGGAGAGGAGCGAACGCGTGGCAGTCCGCACGCCGGTGCTGGAGACGTTCCCGTCTTTGCGCGCCTGGCAGCGCAAGGCGCTGGTGGAGTACCTACGCCGTCGGGCCGACGACTTCACCGCCGTCGCCACCCCTGGCGCCGGAAAGACCACCTTCGCCCTGCGGATCGCCGCCGAACTGCTCGCCGACGGCAGCGTCGACGCGGTCACCGTGGTCGCGCCGACGGAGCACCTGAAGACCCAGTGGGCCGAGGCGGCGGCCCGGGTGGGCATCCAGCTCGACGCCGCCTTCCGCAACGCGGACCTGCACTCCTCGGCCGACTTCCACGGTGCCGTGGTCACCTACGCCCAAGTCGGGATGGCACCCCAGGTGCACCGGCGGCGCACCATGACCCGGCGGACCCTGGTCATCCTCGACGAGATTCACCACGCCGGAGACTCGCGTACCTGGGGCGACGGAGTGAAGGCAGCCTTCGAACCCGCCGTACGCCGACTGATGCTCACCGGCACCCCGTTCCGGTCCGACGACCACCCCATCCCGTTCGTCAGCTACGAGCGGGGCGGCGACGGTCTGCTCCGCTCCCGAGCCGACTCGGTGTACGGCTACAGCGACGCGTTGCGTGACGGTGTGGTGCGGCCGGTGTTGTTCCTGGCCTACTCGGGGGAGACCCGCTGGCGGACCAACGCCGGAGAGGAACTGTCGGCCCGGTTGGGCGAACCGATGACGCAGGATCTGATCGCCCAGGCCTGGCGTACCGCCCTGGATCCGGCGGGCGACTGGATGCCGCAGGTGCTGCGGGCGGCAGACGCCAGGCTGACCGTACTGCGGGAGGCGGGCATGCCCGACGCGGGTGGGCTCGTCATCGCCAGCGACCAGCAGTCGGCCCGCTCGTACGCCAGGCTCATCGAGCAGGTGACGGGAGAGCGGGCAGCGGTGGTGCTCTCCGACGACGCGGGCGCCTCAGCCCGGATCGCGAACTTCGCGGCGTCCGAGCAACGGTGGCTGGTCGCGGTGCGGATGGTGTCCGAAGGCGTGGACATCCCCCGGCTGGCTGTCGGTGTGTACGCGACGAGTGCCAGCACCCCGTTGTACTTCGCGCAGGCCATCGGGCGTTTCGTTCGGGCCCGACGACCGGGGGAGACCGCGTCGGTCTTCCTGCCCAGCGTGCCGCATCTGCTCGGCCTGGCCAGCGAGATGGAAGCCGAGCGGGACCACGTACTCGGCAAACCCAAGGACCGTGAAGGTTTCGACGACGAACTGCTGGACCGGGCCCAACGCGACGAGCAGGCCAGCGGTGAACTGGAGAAGCGTTTCGCCGCGTTGTCCGCCACGGCGGAGCTGGATCAGGTGATCTTCGACGGGGCTTCGTTCGGGACCGCCGCCCACGCCGGCACTCCCGAGGAGGAGGAGTACCTGGGTCTGCCGGGGCTGCTCACCTCGGAACAGGTGGCCTCGCTGCTCGCCAAGCGGCAGGCAGAACAACTCGCCGCCCAGCGACGTCGGGCGACCGAGCGGCGGACCGATCCGGCCACCGTACCCGCGCCCGCACCGCCGCCACCGATGAGCGCCGCCCAGCGGCGGGTGGCACTACGCCGGCAACTGAACGCTCTGGTCGCCGCGCAGCACCACCGTACCGGCCAGCCCCACGGAAAGATCCACGCCGAGCTGCGCAGGATCTGTGGGGGACCTCCGAGCGCCCAGGCGACGATCGAACAACTCGAAGAACGCATCGCCACCGTGCAGACCCTCTGATCGTCCCGACCCGCTCTGCGAAAGCGGTAGGGGACGAGTGGCGCACGGGTACACGTAGCCGGCCGGAGACGTCCTGTGGACGTCTCCGGCCGGCTTATGTGGGTTACTGGACCGTCAGTTGGCCAGCAGGTCGGCGCCGCGCCAGGTGAACTCCGGATCCGTCGCGTACCGCACAGTGATCTTGACTAGATCCTCGGCGTACTTGTTGGCATGGTGTCCACAGAACACCAGCTCACTGCCACCCGCCAGGGTGATCCGGAGCTTGCCGGCGGCATTGCAGCGGTCGCACCGTTCATCGGCGGCCGGGGGGCTCACCGTTTCGGGCGGCGGCGTGAGGGTCGGGGTCATCGCCTTCCTCCTCTGGTCGTCACCGATGAACACTCTCTTCGGTCTTGGTCACCTATCGTGCAACACCCTTGTCGGGCCTCGCCTTCCCTGTGTGCCCCCGGGGGACCGAGGTCACACCCGGCACGGACAGTGTGCCGTGCACCCAGGGTGCCACGTCAACGATCACATTCGTGCAACCACCTGATCACCATCCGACCTTGTACACCAAGTGACCAAAACGGCACGATCGGTTGACGGTTGCGGATCAGTCGAGGTAGTCGCGGAGCACCTGGGAGCGGGAGGGATGCCGGAGCTTGGACATCGTCTTCGACTCGATCTGCCGGATCCGCTCGCGGGTCACCCCGTAGACCTGACCGATCTCGTCCAGGGTGCGCGGTTGCCCGTCGGTGAGCCCGAAACGCAGACGTACCACACCGGCCTCACGCTCGGACAACGTCTGAAGCACCTGCTGAAGTTGGTCCTGAAGCAGGGAGAACGAGACCGCGTCGACGGCGACCACGGCCTCCGAGTCCTCGATGAAGTCGCCGAGCTGACTGTCGCCCTCGTCACCGATGGTCTGGTCGAGCGAGATGGGCTCCCGGGCGTACTGCTGGATCTCCAGCACCTTCTCCGGTGTGATGTCCATCTCCTTGGCCAGCTCCTCCGGGGTGGGCTCCCGGCCCAGGTCCTGAAGAAGCTCGCGCTGTATCCGGCCCAGCTTATTGATCACCTCGACCATGTGGACCGGGATGCGGATGGTGCGGGCCTGGTCGGCCATGGCGCGGGTGATGGCCTGGCGGATCCACCAGGTGGCGTAGGTGGAGAACTTGTAGCCCTTGGTGTAGTCGAACTTCTCGACGGCGCGGATGAGGCCGAGGTTGCCCTCCTGGATGAGGTCGAGGAAGGCCATGCCCCGACCCGTGTACCGCTTCGCCAGCGAAACGACCAGGCGGAGGTTCGCCTCCAGCAGGTGGTTCTTGGCCCGCTCGCCGTCTCGGGAGATCCACAGCAGGTCACGCTGCATGTCCCGGACGAGTTTCTCCTCGCCCTCCTCGGCCGCCCGTAGCCGTTCTGCGGCGTAGAGCCCGGCCTCGATCCGTTTGGCCAGCTCCACCTCCTGCTCGGCGTTGAGTAGCGGAACCTTGCCGATCTGCTTGAGGTAGGCCCGGACCGAGTCCGCCGACGCGGTCAGCTCGGCGTCCCGGCGCGCCTGCTTCAGCGCCTCGGACTCCTCGTCGTCCCACTCGAAGTCGTTGTCGGTGGCGGAGCTCGCCGCGTCGGCCGCGGCAGCCTGGGCCAGCTCCGCCGGCTCCTCGACCACGACATCCTCGATCTCTGCGGCGAGTTCCTCGGGATTAACCTCGCCGTCGGCGGTCTCACCCTCGGCGCCCTTGGCCGGCTTCGCCGCGGCAGCCACGGTGGCCTTGGTGGCTCGGGTGGACTTCTTCGCCGGCGCGACGGTATCGGCAGCCACACCCGCAGCGGGACCGGAAGCCCTGCGTGAGGTCGCCTTCCGTGGCGCGGGTGCCGGTGCCTCGTCGGCTGCGGGCGCCTGCTTGGGTGCGGGTGCGGCGGCTGCCTTCTTGGTGGTCTTGGCGGTGGTGGCCCGGGACGCGGGGGTGGCGGACCGGGCGGCGGCGACCCGTCGGCGGGTGCTGGCCGAGCCGTCGACCACGACGGTCACCCCGGCGTCGGAGAGCGCGCGCAAGATCTTCTTGGCCTGGGCCGGAGTCACCTCTGCTGACTCGACGGTGCGCGCGAGCTGGGCCGACGTGAGCTGGCCGCCAGCGCTCTGCGCGTGGGCGATCAAGGTGTCGGTGAGCGAGCGAACGTCGGCGCCGGTCTGGCGGGGTTCTGTCACGAATGACCTTCCGGAGGCGAAGAGCGAGCACGGCCGGGTTCGTCCGATGCAGCATGGGGCACCGCACCGGGCGATGTGGTTGAGGAACCCCCGTGTCCCGGGCCGGCCGGCTGTCGGGCGGCCCGTGGCGCGTGGGCAGGGGTGAATTGTAACGCCGTCTGCAGCGATCATCCTGCGCCGCACGGCTGATCGACGGCCGGGACCACCGATTCGGTGCGCTTTTGGACTTTGTAAGGATGATACCCGCACGAAAGCCGGATACCTGGCCGTGCGGGAAGGGAACGGAAATGGAGCGCTCGGCGCCACCGCCACCACAGCTGCTGGAGATCGCGATCGAGGTGGCCCGGAACGCGGCGGCCACCGCGTTCCGGATGCGCACCGAGGGAGTCTCCGTCGCGGCGACCAAGAGCACCGTCACCGACGTGGTGACCGCGGCCGACCGGGCCGTGGAGCGACAGATCACCGCCGAACTGCGCCGGCTGCGACCAGCCGACACCGTGCTGGGTGAGGAGTACGGGGCCGCTGCGGGCGACGACGACCACCGTTCCCGGGTACGGTGGATCATCGATCCGATCGACGGCACCGTCAACTACCTGTACGGCCTGACGCACTGCGCGGTGTCGATCGCCGCCGAGGTGGACGGCGAGGTGGTGGCCGGTGTGGTGCGGAACATCCACACCGGCGAGGAGTGGACCGCAACCGTCGACGGGGGTGCCTGGCGCGAGGGTCGACGGCTGCGCTGCTCCGCCGAGACCGATCTCGGTCACGCGCTGGTGATCACCGGTTTCGGCTACGCTGCCGCCCGACGGGTCCACCAGGCCCGGGTGCTCACCGAACTGATCCCGCACGTTCGCGACATCCGCCGCCTCGGCGCCGCCGCCATCGATCTCTGCCTGGTCGCCGAGGGGCGGGCCGACGCGTACTACGAGAAGGGCCTGGCCGTCTGGGACCAGGCCGCAGGCGCGCTGGTGGCTACCGAGGCCGGTCTTCGGGTCGGTGGGCTCAACGGGCTGCCCCCGGGGCCGGAGCTGGTCATCGCGGCCCCACCAGCACTGTTCGACGCGTTGCATGACCGGCTGGCCGCCCTGGACGCCTCAGGCGGCCCCTGACGCCGCCGAATGTCCGTACGGCCACCCGGCGGCCCGGATGTCAGCCGTCGACCGGCATCGGGCAGGAGCCGGGCGGAGCGACCGGGGCACCCAGATCGCCGAGTGACTGGTTGACCTCGGTGGTGGTGGCCAACTGCTGGAAGCTGCCGCCCAGCACCACGTCGACGACGTCGTCCTCCCGCTCGGGGTCGTACTCCAACCCGGCGTTGCCGAGGAAGTACGCCCGCAGCAGGTGCGCCGAGCCGACTCCCTTCGGCCCGTACCGCAGGACCGCCACATCGTCGATCTTCTTCTTCTGGGTGGCTTCCTCCTGCACCTGGAAGTCGCGGTTGCGGAAGTCGCCCCCGACGTCGGCGGCCAGCCCAGGGCGGTCCGTGCCGTTCAGCACGTTGATCTTCACATCTTTGTGATCGCGCAGGGTGACGTCGGCGCGCGGCCAGTCGTCCGGACAACCCTCGCCGATGCCGGCATTACTCTGGGTGTCCCGGACCAGGGCCACGATCACGAACACCAGGGCGACCACCGCCAGCATGCCGACGACAACGAGTGCTCGCACTCGCGCAAAGCTCATCAGGGCACTCCCGGGCAGTGGTGGGTGGCGGCGGCCGGCGATCGGGCCGTTCCGTCGGCCGCCGGGTACGCCGCTGAGGTTAACGGGTGTCCGACCGTCGCGTGGAAACAGTCCGACATGCCGGCGCGCCACCGGCGAACGGGGTAGTACTACCCCTATCTTCGTGTCGCCTGAGTCACATTGGGAACAACTTCCCGTGCAGGGGCGTACATCTCAGCCACGAGGGCGGTATACATGCCTCGCCCAAAGGGGGGGTAGGGTTCCGCGCTCGCCGGGGAGATCCTCTGGCGGTCTGGTCCGAGCGGTCGTCGGGTCAGGTGGCCGACACTAACGGTAGACGGCCAGCGGAACCGAAACAGCGTCGTCCGGCGTTACAACCGGAAGCGACAACATCGAAATGGGAGAGTGAAACCGATGGCCACCGACTACGACGCTCCGCGCCGCGACGAGGTCGACCTCGGCGAGGACAGCCTGGAAGAGCTCAAGGCCCGGCGTGTCGACTCGCAGTCGGGCGCCGTGGACGTCGACGAGGCCGAAGTGGCTGAGAGCTTCGAGTTGCCCGGTGCCGACCTCGCCGACGAGGAACTGACGGTGAAGGTGCTACCGATGCAGCAGGACGAGTTCCGCTGTGCCCGTTGCTTCCTGGTGCACCACCGCAGCCAGCTCGCGGTGGAACGCAACGGCGAGCTGATCTGCCGAGAGTGCGTCTGACCGCAGGCGACGACCACGACCACGGCGGCGACTCCCCAGTGGAGTCGCCGCCGCCCGGCTCGGCGAGCGCAATGCCGCGCGACCTGGTTGACTCGACAGCCATGAGCGAGCGAATCGGCGGGCTCGACGCCGTGGTGCGGTCATGAACGATGACGACAGGCCGGCCGGCGGCCGGGACGAGCTGGGGCAGACCGTCGCGGCACTCACCGCCGACGAGATCGAGCCGGCGAGACGGCGTCAGCTGCTCACCCGGCTGGTCGGGCAGGCTCGGGCCCGGGGGATCGGCGACCTGTTCAAACCGAGGGCCGCGCTGCGCTGGATGGTGGACACGGTCGCGGAGATCGCCCCGCACGTACCGGTCCGCGACCTGGCCACCCTGCATCGACACTTCCCCGGGCTGACCGACGAGGAACTGGCCGACCGGCTGGTCCGCAACGCGTCCCGGGCGACGGCAGGAGTCGGCGCTGCCGGTGGGGGAGCCTCGGCGGTGCAGTGGACCGTGACCCCGACCCTGCTGTCCGCGCCGGTACTGCTCGCCGCCGAAACGGTCGCGGTGGTGGCGGTGGAGCTGAAGTTGACAGGCGAGCTGCACGAGGTCTACGGCGTACCACTGCCAGCCGGCGGCACCGAACGGACGATCGCGTTGGTGCAGGCCTGGGCCAGTCAGCGCGGGGTCAACCCGATGATGCCGGGCGTCGGGGTGGGCGCCGTACTGGGCACGGCCGCCCGCAACGAACTGCGGGACACCCTGCTCAAGCGCTTCGGCCGTAACCTCACCACGCTGGGCCCCTTCCTCACCGGAGCCGCGGTGGCGAGCTACCTGAACCGCAGGGCCACCCGGACGTTGGCCGACCAGCTCCGCGTCGACCTGCGACGGCAACGGCGCAGCCTGCCCGGCCCGTCGTGACCGCAGGCTGCGCCAGCCCCACCGAGGCCGACCGCAACTACGGTCGCCCGGTGCCAGCTCCGATCAGCGTGCCGCGTCGCGGGCGGCCAGCAGGGCTTCGGCCAGCTCGACCGGGTGCCGGGAACTGACCACCCAGAACGGCGTGGGGTCGGCCGGATCGTCCAGGACGACCTGGACGGCACCGGGAATCCACGGGCGTTGGACGACGAACGCCAGCGGATCGGCACCGACACCGAGCACCTCGCGCCGTCCGTCGGCGTCGAGCGCGACGGCATCCGCGACGAACCGGACAGGCAGCCGGGCGTCGTCGACAAGCAACTCCGCGTCGGTCACCGCGACCCGGATCCGACCCAGCCAAGCCAGCCCGGCGACAGCGGCCGGCAGCAGCACCGCGAACGGGAGCCAGGCGCGGACGCCGGCCCCGCCCATCCACACCTCCACTGCGATCACGGCGGCGGCCACGAGCCCCGCGAGCCACAACCACCAGGGCAGTCGCAGCCGTTCGGCGTAACCCTGGGGCGCCGAGACGGACGAAGGTGACGATGACCGGCTCACTCGTGCCAGGGTACGGCGCGGCGGCGCCCGGGCACCGGGCAGGATGACAGGGTCACCCCCAGCGGAACGGACGAAAGAGGGACATCGTGACGGACGTGGTGCCCGTGCAGGTCCGGCGGCTCGACCCGGAGCTGCCGATGCCGACGTACGCCCACCCCGGTGACGCCGGTGCCGACCTGGTGGCGGCCACCGACGTGGAGCTGTCACCCGGGGATCGCGCGCTGGTGCCGACCGGTGTGGCGGTCGCCCTGCCCGAGGGGTACGTGGGACTGGTCCATCCTCGATCGGGGCTCGCCGCGAGACTCGGCGTGACGGTACTCAACGCGCCCGGTACGGTCGACGCCGGCTACCGGGGTGAGATCATGGTCAACCTGATCAACCACGATCGGACCGCGTCGGTGAGGATCTCCCGCGGCGACCGGATCGCGCAGCTGATCGTGCAGCGGGTGGAGCGGGCGATCTTCCAGCCGGTGGCCGAGCTGCCTGCGTCCGGACGAGGGACCGGCGGGCACGGCTCCACCGGCGGGCACGCCGGGCTGGTACCGCCGCCGGCCACGGACGGCGCGAACGGAAAAGAGGGCACCGTGAGTGCGAACAGCGGAGGTTGGACGCAGTGATCTTCTCCCGAAAGCGGGCCGCGGGACGGCACGCCCATGACGAGCGGGCCACGAACGTGGCCGGGACCACCGAGGGCACCCCGTCGGGCCCGGTGGAGCCGGCGCGTGGGCCGTACGACGTCACTGAGGCCCCGGCCGGGGTGCAGCGGCTCGACCTGGGCAGCCTCCAGATCCCGGCGGTGCCCGAGGTCGAGGTGCGGGTGCAGGCCGACCAGCAGGGGGTGGTCCAGCAGGTCGTGCTGGTGCACGGCCAGAGCGCCCTGCAGCTCGGTGTCTTCGCCGCCCCGCGCTCCGAGGGCATCTGGGACGAGGTACGTGAGGAGATCCGTCAGTCGCTGTTCACCGACGGCGCCGCCGCGCAGGAGGTCACCGGCGAGTACGGCACCGAGTTGCATGCCCGGGTACGCACCGAGGACGGCCTGACCGACCTACGGTTCGTCGGCGTCGACGGCCCGCGCTGGATGGTCCGCGCGGTCTACCAGGGTGCGGCGGCCACCGATCCGTCCGCTGCCGGTCCGTTGGCCCACTGCCTCGACGGGTTGGTCGTCGACCGGGGTGTGGAGGCCAAGCCGGTACGCGAGCCGCTGCCGTTGCGGTTGCCACGCGAGGTAGGCGAGCAGGCCGCAGCGTCCGACCCGGCCGCCGGACAGGCCGACACGGTGCCGGCGCCCGGTAAACGCTGACCGGTCGGCTGCGTGCCCGGCCCACCCGCTGGGCACTTCCTGGTGCGCCGGGAGCGTTTGGTCCGGCGTACGCTGGCGGGTGCCGTTGCGGCAGTGGTGCGGCGGCGGTGACTTACGGTGCCGGCCGGCGTGGAGAGGGTGACGCGGAGCTGATGACCACCGACGAGGGTCGGGGTTCGCTGCGGCGGATGCTGCGACGGCTGACCGCGAGCGAGGCGGAGATAGAGGCGCAGCAGTTGCAGCGGGACAGCGCCCGCTGTGGCGCGGTCCCGATGCTGCAATGTGGGCGGGGGCAGGTGGTGTCGGTGAGTGGCCGGCTGCGTACCGTGGTCTACACCCCTCGGACGAACCTGCCGGCGCTGGAGGCGGACCTCTACGACGGTAGTGACGTCGTGACCCTGGTCTGGCTCGGGCGGCGGCACATCGTCGGCATCGAGCCGGGCCGGCACCTGACCGCCCGGGGGCGGATCGCGGTGCGCGACGACCGCAAGGTGATCTACAACCCGTACTACGAGCTGGAGCCGTCGAAGTGAAGCTGCGGGCGTTGCGGATGGACAGCGGGCGATGACGACCGGACAACAGCCGGCGACCCAGCCGGAGACCGGGCCGGCGGACGAGGAACGACTGCCCACCGTCGCCGAGCAGATGGCCGACCAGCTCGGCGGTTGGCGGGGGTTGGCCGAGTCCAGCATCCCGGTGGTGGTCTTCGTGATCGCCAACGTCATCGCAGGGCTGCGCCCTGCCGTGATCGCGTCGGTGACGGTGGCGCTGCTGATCGGCGGGCTGCGGCTGGCGCAGCGCCGGCCGGTGCGGCATGCGGTCAACGGCCTGTTCGGCATCGGGATCGGCGCGGCCATCGCCTGGCGTACCGGCGACGCCCGCGACTTCTACCTGCCAGGGATCCTCTACGGCATCGGCTATGGCCTGGCGCTGCTGGTCTCGGCGGTGATCCGGCAACCGTTGGTCGGCTGGATCTGGTCGGTGCTGGTGGCCAAGGGCAGCTCCCAGTGGCGAGACGACCCGCTGCTCGTCCGCACCTTCACCAGGCTGACCGTGCTCTGGGGGGCGGTCTGGCTGGCCAAGGTGGGTGTGCAGGCCGCCATCTACCTGGCGGCCCGCCGATTCGACCAGCTCGGCGACGAGGCCGCCGCCGCCGACATGGAGACCGCC
The DNA here is from genome assembly GCF_012726175.1 of Micromonospora sp. HNM0581. Classification (GTDB taxonomy): domain Bacteria; phylum Actinomycetota; class Actinomycetes; order Mycobacteriales; family Micromonosporaceae; genus Micromonospora. The sequence goes on along the minus strand of NZ_JAASAD010000013.1, from coordinate 485 downwards.
CTCGGGGTGGCCCGGCTGGCCCTGGGCTATCCGCCGTACGTGCTGCTTCTGCTGATCACGGTCTGGGTGGTGCGGCGGGTGGCCCGGGAGCGCCGGGCGGATCCGCTGGCGAGCTGAGCTACCGCCAGGTGCGGGCGGAGGTGCCGGGGCTGTCCCGATGAGCGGCCCCGACACCTCCGAACCGATGTTCACTCTGCTTTCACGTTCTGGCTGGTGGTGCTCGCACGTGCCGTCGAGACCAACCGGGCCGGCCGGCACCAGCTCCGTACGCGGTACCGCTGTGGCGGCTTACGCGCAGTGGGCACCGACCGCCAGCGCTGATCGGGCGCTGATCAGCTCGCCCTAGGTGACTGGTGTTAAACGCGGGTCGATCGGTCGGTGGTCTGTTCAGCCCGTGTGTTGACGGCTCGTTGGTTGGCGTGAAGGGGGTAGTCGCTGGGCTGGCTGATCGGTGGTTCGGCGGGCGGCTGTGGGGCTGAGGGGCT
>NZ_JAASAD010000012.1 GCF_012726175.1 Micromonospora sp. HNM0581 | reverse complement strand
GAGCCTGTTACGCCGGCGCGCTGGCCTACGGCCGCGAGCAGAACCCTCCCGATCGTGACGGCAGGCCGTCACGCGCCGGCACGCTGGTCGAACGTTTCACCGCCCACCGCGACATGATCCTACGGTTCACCGTCGACCTGGCCGTGCCGTTCACCAACAACCAGGCAGAACGCGACCTTCGCCCGGTCAAGCTCCAACAGAAGATCTCCGCAACCTGGCGAACCCTGCAAGGCCTGGCCGACTTCGCCACCCTACGGTCCTACCTGTCCACCGCCACCAAACACGGCAAGGACGCCCTCGACGTGCTCAAACAACTGTTCACCACCGGACCGTGGCTACCCGAACCGGCAACCTCAAGCTGAATACGTACGCGCCATCCGGCGGATCTTCGCAACACAGCGACCGTGGTAGATTGCCGCACATTCGCCCATGGCCGCCGTGGCTGCTCCATCGCCCTGAAGGCAGTCATTGCGATCTGTCAGAATGCCGGCCCATCAGATTAATTGCATCTCGCCATGCCGAAAAGTCGACGCCCGTGGAGGTATTCATGCGACCGCTGCTTGTACGTGGAGTCGCTTCCCTTATTCTGGGGTTGTTCCTTGCAGGATGCTCGCCGTCCGCCTCAGACTCGGATCCCGTTGATCAACCCGTGGGCGCGCAGGGTGGACATCCATATGACGCATTGCGTGGCGCCGAACTCGGAGCCGTTCGGCACGCCGTACAGCGTCTGCGGAACAAATGCCTGGCCGAGAAGGGGTTCCCGCAGAATCAGGCCCTCATGGCCACCAGCCCGAAGGACGACTTCGATTTCCTGCGTGTCGAGCAGGACCTGTTCGGGCCATCCACTCCGGAGCAGGCGCGCAGGCTAGGTTTCGGTAGGGACGAGCCGGCCCAGCTTGCCCGGATCGTCAGCTTCGACGCCGGCTACGACACGGCGCTCAGTGACTGCGAGGCGAAATCCTGGGCCGCGGCAGGCAAGGACGCCAGGACGATGGTCGCTGGATACCTTGATCTCGCCAACGTCATCATGGATGACTTCCGTACCGCGTACGAGAAGCAGGCTACCCCGCGTCTCCAACCACTACGGGTCAAGTTCGCCGATTGCCTCGCCGCTGCGGGATACCGACCGGTGGACCGAGAGAAGTTCATCTCCGCGCCCGACCCCCGCGCCTTGGGTGTCACGTTCGGCGCCCTGGAGGGCGTCGAGGACACCTGGGAGCCCAATTCGCGGGTCGGTGGGGTGCAGGTCGGCCCTGCAATCCCGCCGCGGCGTTACGTACCGACGCCGGCCGAGACGGACCTCGCTGTGGCGTGGCAGCGCTGCACAGTCGAGGCGGGCTTCATGGATACACTGCTGCCGATAGTCCGGCGGGCACAGGCACAGGCGGTCGCCAAGCACGAGGACAGGCTGGCCGAGTATGCGTCCGCGACTGGCGAGGCTGCGCGGCTACTGACAGCACAGCGCTGACGCCCAGAGCAAGGCCGAGGAGTAGGTATGACGACAAGACGCTGGCTATTCGTCGCAGTTGGTGCCGTGCTTGCTGTACTAGCCGCTGTCGGGGTGCACTGGGCGATGAAGCCCGGCACCGACTTCGCAGACTTGGAGGGTGGCGCGGACGTCCGCCTGATCGGCCGCTTCACCGAGGGTGACCTGGCGGCGGTGGAGCGCCTGCCGGACGTCGCCGCGGTGGACTGCGGCGACGTGCTCTACGGCGTGACAATCGCCGGGCCAGGCCGGACTTTGCCGGAGTCCACCGTGGTCACGGCTGCGGCGGATGCCAGGCTGCGCGGCTTCGAGCTGCGCAGCGGGAGGTTGCCGCAGGGCAACAGCGAGGTGCTGCTCGATGAGGGCACCATGTTGGCGCAGGGTTGGCAGCTGGGCGAGCGCCTTACCCTGTCCAAGAACAAGACGAAGCTCTCCGCCACGCTCGTTGGTACAGCCTCCCGTCCCTCCGGCCGTGACGTCGGCGAGCGTGAGGGTGTCGCGATGGCAACGAGGCCGGGCGTGCTCGCCATTGCAGGGGAGAGCGAGTGCACTGAGTTCCGCCTCCGGCTACGGGACTCTGGCCGCGCCGACGACTTCCAGGATGCATTGGCGACGACGCTGCCCGGCACATACGCCGTGACGTTCGACAATGGGATGCGCTTTGCGTTCTAGCGACTGACCTCGCGCCTTCATGACGGCTCGTCGTGGTGGCGGGTCGAGAGCGTGGAAGTGCCCTCTGGGCTGGAAGTTTGGGACTTGCTGAGGGTCTCAACCATCCGCCGCGGAGGGCACTTTCTAGATGCCGATTACCGTGTCGCGCCCAAAGATCGTTGCCGTTGCTGACGGGCGGGGTGTCGTCGCGGCGAGGTGCCCGGGAGTCGTGAAGGCGGTGCCGTCACCGACTTCGAGCAGATCCGTCAGGCACTACGACCGGAAGTCCGGCGCGCGACCAACATCAGCCGCCGGCGGACTACCGGGCCTACGGTGACCGGAAGCCCTACGTGGTGGCCGAAACCCTCGCCACGCTGCACGGCCCGACCGACGGCACGGCGACGCTTCCGTGTCACCTCGACTGGTCCGGGCACGCCGAATACGACCTTGACCGGCCCGCACGCCTGGCCAGCATGAACAAGGTGGTGCTCACCGAAGCCAGCACGGTCGAGGATCTCAACGCCTGGCTCGATGCCGACCTCCTCCGACGGCTCTGGCCCAACCTCTGGCTGTCGCCCCAGCTCCGCCAGCGCTGGGAGGAAGCCATCCCCGGACTCGCCGCGACCCGCAGCAACGCGGCGTAGCGGTGGACCCCTTCCACGAACGCCTCGCCCGTATCGGGCTCGGGGCGGCCGATAGATACGGCTTCGCGCTGGCCGGCGGTTACGCGGTCCAGGCCGCCGGGCTTCTGGAGCGGCCCAGCGAGGACATCGACCTGTTCACCGCATGGGACCGCCGCGACGAGTTCACCGCCGCAGTCACCGCCGTCGTACACGCCTACCGCGACGACGGCCTCACCGTCGAGACCAAGCGGCAGTACGACACCTTCGCCCGGCTGGCCGTCACCGACGGCGCGCGGGTTTGCCAAAGTCGAACTCGGGGTGGACTGGCGTGCCAACGAACCGATCCTCATGGCGATCGGACCGGTACTGCACCCCGACGATGCGGTCGCGAACAAGATGAGCGCCCTCTACGGGCGAGCGTTCGCCCGGGACTTCATCGACATCGACGCCACCCTCCGATCCGGCCGCTACACCCGCGACGCCCTTCTTGGTCTCGCGCAGCGCGCCGACCGTGGCTTCGACCCGCGCATCTTCGCCGACGCCCTCGGACAAGCCACCCAGCTCGATCCCGACGACTTCGCCCAGTACGGCGTCACCGGCCCAGCGCTGGACGATCTCCGAAGCCGATTCGCCGCATGGCGCCGCGAACCGCTCGACGACGAGGAAGGGTGACTCGCCCCCGACTCGCGACTACGCCAAGCCTGCACCCACAGCGCCCACAACGTTCCAGCTGATCTTCGGCAAGCGATCGCAGCGAGCCCGCGAAGCGACCGGCACGCAACAGGGGACGATAGAAAAGCCGCAGGTCATCAGCCTGCGGACACCGACGGAGCGTCGTCTTAGAAGTCTCCATGTGACTTCGGTTGATCTTGACGGGCAGGGCGGATCGGCCGGCGGGACCTGGTCGCGTCGGTGGAGAGCGGTCCGGTTCAGGCTGCGGCGCGGACCGTGGGTGCCGGCCGGGCAAAAGTCTTGCGGTCGCGGACGAGTGCCCACAGGACGTCGACGCGTCGTCGCGCGAGAGCGAGTATGGCCTAGCGGTGGTTCTTTCCCTCGGCGCGTTTCCTCTCGTAATAGGCACGCGAGGTTGGGCATTCCCTGGCGGCGGTGAAAGCGGCCATCCACAGAATGTGCCGTAGCCGACGGTGAAAGCGGCGAGGCTGCCGATGGTTCCCGGAGACCGCTCCGGAGTCGCGGGAGACAGGTGCCAGGCCGGCGTGGGCGGCGAGTTTGGCGGGGCTGTCGTACTCGGTCATGCCGGCGGTGTGGACGAGCAGTTCGGCGGTGAGCAGGGGACCCATGCCCGGCATGCTCCCGATGATCGGCGCGAGGGGGTGCTGGTCGAGCTGCTCGGCGATGAGGTCGTCCACGGCGGCGATGCGTTGTTCGAGGGCGAGGATCTCGGTGGCCATCTGCCCGACCACCACGGCAGCGGCCCGTTGTCCGGGCAGGTTCACGGTCTGCTGCCGGGCGGCGGCGACCATCGCCTCGGCCACCTGCACGGCGTTCTTCACATGCCCGCGGCGGAGCAGGGCGGTGATCCGGTCGACGCCGGCGTGCCGGATCGCGGCTGGGGTCTGCCAGCAGGCGAGGACCATCATCGGGGCTTTGCGGTTCAGGTCCACGGCCCGTTCGAGTGCGGGGCTGATGCCGGTGAGCAGTTCCTGCAACCGGAACAGGGTGGCGACGCGCTGGCCGACGAGGTCGGCGCGGTACCCAGTCAGCACGGTGAGTTCGGCCAGGAGCCGGTCGGAGGGCTCCACGATCGGGATGTCGTGGCGCATGCGGATGGTCTGGGCGATGACCACCGCGTCGCGGGCGTCGGTCTTGTTCTCCCCGGCGAACGCGGCAGCCATGTGGAACGCGACGGTGCCGGAGACGTAGCGGACCTGGACCTGCCGCCGCCACAGCAGGGTCAGCAGCAGCGCGGACAGACCGGTGGTGACGTCTACCGCCCAGCAGACCGGCCGGCCATAGGTCGACACCTCGGCCATGACGGTGAGCAGGGCGGTCTCGTCGTTGGCGACCCTGCGGGAGTAGACCAGCCGGCCGTCACTGGCGACGGCGGCAACGTGGTGGTGGGTCTTGCCGATGTCCACGCCGATCCACAGCTTCGCCACCCTCGCACTCCTTCACTTGATCGGTCTTATCGGTCGGCCCGTCGTCTGTGGGTTCGGGTTTGCCGGCACCTTCTCACGAGGCGAACGCAGGTCGCGGATCTCCATCAGCGGTCTACCGAATCTCGCAGACGACGAAGCGGCGGGTGGCATCTCCTACCGTGAGCCAAGCGATCTCGACGAAACACACGCAGCCATACCCACCGCCTCCGGGCGTCAGGGTCTACGGCTGTCGGTGCCGCTCCCGTTCAACCCGGCCCGCCCGCGGAGCGAGAAGTGGGTGGCACCTCGAGGCTCAGCCACGATCACGGCGGAACACACTTCAGCCATACCCACCCCAGGCGCCGCGGGCGCGGCAACCCTGAGCCTGCCGCCGTCGCCGGCCGGCATCCCGGACACGATGTGCGGGACTTGCGCAGCATCAGCGCTCCACCAGCGCGGGGCAGGCGTACGGCATGGTGGCCGAGGACGTCTGGTCGCCGGCCGCCGTTTCACGGCCGGCCTGATTCCCACGCCAACCGTCGCGGCAGCAGCTTGAATAGCGGTGTGCAGGTCAGCAAGGACGGGCGCGTCGGCACCGCCGCCGACGTGAGCTGGATCGCCGGGCACACCACTGCCGGCGTCTCGATCACCACCGCCATCCCGCCGGTCTTCGACGCCTACGCCACCACGTACCAGGTCGACGACGTCACCGCCGCCGCCTACGAGCACGCCCTGATCGAGGACCTCACCACGCACACGCCCGACCAGCCGTGGTGGCTTTCCTACCTCGACACCGGCGCCCACGACGTCGTCTTCCCCCACGCCCCGAGGGTGTTCCTCTACTGGAACTGGCCGTACGTGCTGGTCCAGGCCGGCCCCGAGCAAGCCCTCACCTGGCGCACCGGTGGTCACATCCGCCACCCGCACGGCGCGCTACCCGATCTGTTCTTCCCCGCCGACCGGTCATGGCTGGCCTCCGCGCTCTGGGACGACACCTGGACCTGCGTCGGCGGCCCGACACCCGTGATCCACGCCCTCCAACGCGACCCCGTGGCCAACGCCCGCCAGGTCCAACCCGACGAGGACGCGCTGCCACCGGGGCTGGTCCGCGAGTGACGACCCACGCCCCGGGCAGCGGTCAGCCTCCGATCATGGCTGACGCCCCCACGTCTCGGCAGGTAGGCAGCCGCTGGTCGGCTTGCCGTAGATCCGCTTCCCATCCGGGCCCGCGTAGCAGTGCTCCAGTTGGTCCTCGGCCTGGAACAGCGGGCGCCTGTCGATCTCCGCGCCTTTGGCGTCGTAGCTGACCAGTTCAGGGGCGTTGCCGGCCTTGAGTCGGGCGTCGCTGGTCATCAGGCCGAACGCGCCTTCGGAGAGGCGAGCTGTGGTGGTGTGGCCGTCGCCGTGGTCGAGTACGAGCCGATCGACGCGCCCGCTGACCCGGCCGCTGACATTGACGTCCCCGCCGTCGTGTTCGGTGGACGTCAGCAGCAGCCGCTGCATGGGCCCCGGTAACCAGTCACCGTGCCGCCAGGGCTCGCTGGCGTGGCCGCCGGTCTCCTGGTCCGTACCCGTCGATGCCGCGTCGCAGGTCGCGTAGCCGGCGTCGTTCATGAACAGCACTAGCGTGCGGTCACCCCGCTCGATGGCCACCGCCAGGTCGGCCAGGGACACCGGTACAGGTCGCTCTCCCGGGTTCTGCCGGGCCTGCCGTTGCGGGGAGTTCCACTGCAGGCACCGCTCGACCGCATCCTGCAGCGTCGGCGACAGCTCCCCGGCCCCCATGGCCAGCACCTGCACGGGCGACCGGTCCGGCCGCTGCCACACCGCCGCCGCGACACCGGACGCCACGGCCAGCAGCGCCACCCCGGCCACGGCGGCTCGCAGTCGTGGCGTACGAGCTGGGCGCGGGCGCACAGCACCGAGGATTCGGGCCCGCATCGCGTGCGCCGCCTTCGGCGGCAGGTCCCGCTCCGCGGGTAGGTCGAGAATGTTGTTCACCGTTTCCCCTCCTGAATCTCCTCGGGCAGCAGCCGCGCCAGGCGGCTGCGCGCCCGACTGACCCGGGACCGCACTGCCACCTCGCTGATGCCCAACACGGCTGCCGCGTCCGGGTACGACACGCCGGACCACAGGCACAAGGCCACCGCTTCCCGCTCGGCCGGTGACAGCCGGCGGACCACCGCGAGGACCTCGGTCATCCGCCGCTCGGCATCGAGCCGCGCGGAAACCTCGTCCGCGAGGTCACCATCGCCGTACCCCTCCGCCGGTAGACGCCGGATCAGCGCCAGCCACCGGCGCGTCGACCGCCACTCGGTGCGGACCGCGTTGGTGGCGACGATCAGCAGCCACGGCAACGCTGAGCCCTCCACGAAACGGGCGTCGTGGCGGCGGCGCCACGCGACGAGGAACGTCGCCTGGGTGACGTCCTCGGCCGTCGACCACGACCCGGTCAGCCGGAACGCGTGGTTGTAGACCGCACGGGAGTACCGGTCGAAGAGCCGACCGAAGCCGTCTCGTCACCGGCAACGATCGAGGACCACAGTTCCTCGTCCGACGGCCGTACCTGATGCCTCACACCACACTATGGCCGCCCACGCCGACTCTGTTGCAGCTCACGGTCCACCTGTTGAACGAGCGCGGCACCCGCCGTGCACGTATCCCGCCGTGCCGGCGGCAAATATCGTGGCAGCGGTCAACCAGGATGCCGTCGTGGTGGAGGGCTGGATCGGCCAAGCCCAGGCCGCAACGACGACGCTGGTCTGGCGTGGAGCGGCGGCGTACACGGCGCACACGTAGCCGAAGGCGGGCAGCCACGCCAGCCGCCCGCCGAGCAGCACCGCCCCGCCAGCGACCAGTCCGATACAACCGAGAGCATTGCGGACCAGGGCGTGTGCACCGTACGTGTCGGGCGCCCGCAGTCCGGCCACGCTGAGCGCCATGGCGGTGACGAAGGCGGCGACGAGAAGGTGACCGGCCCGCCATGCCCGCCACGGCAGGGGTGTGCTGCGGTCGAGGTCCTCGTCGGCACCTGCCAGGGTGGGACCGAGCAGCAGTGCGGCCAGCAGCGGTGCGAGTGCGACCACGGGGACGCGGGCGGCGGGCCCGTCGAAGTAGGGCCTGCTGGCGATCCATGTTCCGGCGGCCCAGGCCAGCAGCGTGACGACGCCGACACCGGCCACGAACATGGGCGCGCCCCGGGAGCGCAAATGAAGCGTGAGCAGGCGGGCGGTCACGGCTGTTCGCCGAGGCGAATCAGCGCCGGGATGTCGCATCGGTGGGCGGCGTCGAGATAGGCGGCGAACCAGGAACGCTGCCCCGCCTCCGGCAATGCGCGGAGCCTGGCAAGGGGCAGGTCGTCGGGGGTCGCTGCCCCGTCGAGCATCCAGTCGGTGGCCAGGGTATCGGTCCGGTAGACCCGCTGGTCAATTTCGCGAACTCCGGAAGGGTCCTCACATCTGGCGCGGGTCACCTGCCGGAAGTCCGCCCGCAGGTTCTTCCGGCTGGCCAGGCCGCCGAGCGCGGTGGACTGATAGTCGAGGTTCAGCCAAACCGTGCCGTCGTCCCGGTCGATGGGCTGACCGGCCGGCTGGGCAGCCTGGTCGGCCGCCCGCCGGGGCGCTCCAGGTATCCCGTCGAGACGGGCCAGGATCGGCTGCACAACCTCGATGACGTCGTCGATCAGAAACGCGTTGATCCGGGACAGGCACACCTGCGGGCCGCTGCTGGTGCACACCAACTCCACCGCGGCCGGGTCGGCCGGGAGGCGATAGGTGCCCGGCCCGGTGATGATCGGCACGGTGACGGCGATGGCGAGTCCGCCGGCCAGCAAGGCTGCGCGCCGCTGCCGCGCGGCGGCGGCCAGCAGCAGGACCGTCAGAGCCACCAGCCAGGCGGCCTGCAACGCGGTGACCCGGCCGGGGACGAGTGAGTACACCGCCCAGCCGCCGTAGACCGGCGAGAGCCACGCGGCGGACGTGCCGTCCCAGTAGGTGACGATGGCCAGGCCGAGGTAGGTGGCGAGGCCGGCGATCGGGGCGGCCACCCGCAGCGGTACGAGCCGCCCGACGAGGACGCCGACCGCGACGGCGGCGGCCAGGGCGAGGACACCGACGGCCAGCGTCCACCACCACCCTCCGCCGGCGTACGTCGCCACCCGGGCGACCAGCACCGCCGCCCCGGCGAACGCGACCAGCAGTCCGGCGACTCCTGCCACGGTGACGGCGAGCCAGGACACCGCCAGTGGTTGCCAGCCCGGGCGGGGGGTGGAGGCGATCAGCTCGTCGATGTCGCGCCGCCGTTCCCGGCCGGACTGCCACGCCCCGGCAGCGATCATGAGAGCGCACAGGATCAGCAGCGACACCCGCAGGTAGTTGACGAGGCCCGCCCACCGGCCGGCCCAGTCGTCCGGGTGCACGGCCAGCATCCACACCCCGGCACCGAGCATCGCCACCGCAGCAAGTGGTGCAGTACCCCGGCGTAGCTCCACCCTCAGCGCGCGCCTCACCGCGGTGCCGTCCGCGCGCCCCGCAGCACCGCCGTGTAGCCCCGCTCAATCGGGGAGTCGCCGCTGTCGCCGTCCCCACCGGCGGCGATCAGCTCGTCGGGGAGGCCGGTGAAGACCAGCCGCCCGCCGTCGACCAGGTTCACCCGGGTGCACGCCGCGACGACGTCCTCGACCAGGTGCGTGCTGACCAGAACGACCGTATCGAGGCCCAGTTCCCGCAGCAGCGCCCGGAACTGCACCCGCTGCTCCGGGTCCAAGCCGGCGGTCGGCTCGTCCAACAGCAGCAGCCGAGGGTCGTTCACGATGGCCTGGGCGATGCCGGCGCGGCGCAGCATCCCGCCGGAGAGGTGCTTCATCCGGTCGTCGGCGCGCTCCAGCAGGCCGACCCGCTCGATCGCCCGGTCCACCGCCAGCGGGATCTGCCCCGGCGGCATCTCTTTCAGCCAGGCGAAGTACTCGACGAACTCGCGCACCGTGAAGCGCGGGTAGAACCCGAATGCTTGCGGCAGGTAGCCCAGCTGGCGGCGCGCCTGCCGCAGCGCCGCGGGGTCGTCGATGCGGTGGCCCAGCAGCCGGACGTCACCCCGGTCGGGGCGCAACACCGTGGCCAAGACCCGCATCAGGGTGGTCTTGCCGGCGCCGTTCGGACCGAGCAACCCGTGCACCCCCACACCGAGATCGAGGTCCAGGTCGTCGAAGACGACTCGTTTGCCGTAGCTGACCCGCAGGCCGTCGACGCTCACCGTCGTCATGCCGGTTGCCTTCCCACCCGTTCCCGACGCAGATACACCACCACCGCGGCCACCGCGGTGACGCCCAGCCATCCCGGACCGCTCGACACCAGGACCGCCAGACCTCCGACCGGCGGCGCCAGCACCACCACCGCCCACGCCCCTGCCACCACGAGCGCGGCGTACGCGGGCTCGATCAGCGAGCCGAGCGCCAGCGTCAGGGCGGTCAACGCGATACAGGGAAGCAGCCACAGCCCCGGCGTACCGATGCCCGTCACCGCGCCGGCCAGGACCGCTACGGGCGCCGCGCCCGCGAGGACCGTCAAGGTGCGCCACAGAACGATGCGCAGGCCGCCCTGCGGTGTCCCCGCGATCAACTCGTGCAGTGGATCAGTTCGCGGCCCGTACGACAGGGCCGTACCGACGGCGGGCAGTGCCGGCGCGATCAGCAGGAGCAACCACGGCGGAACCACCGTCGGGCTGACCGCCAACCCCGCGGTGAGCACCCCGGTGACGGCCACCGACAGCAACCACGCCGCACGCGCCGCAGGCCCCGCACCCACCAACACCCTGACCCGCCGCCACCCTGTTGCCCGCCGCACTCGCCCCTGCGTCGGCAACCGGCTGCCCAGCGATACCGCGACCGCCTCCACCACCAGAGCCGTGGACGCGTCCGATGCGATGCTCGTCCGGCAGTCCGCACAGCGGTCGAGGTGTGCCTCCACCGACCACGCATCCACGTCAGCGAGGCCGCCTTCGGCGTACGCCGCCAGCACCCCGGCGTCGACGTGGAACCCGGTCACGACAGGGCCTCCCTCAACTCGCGGCGCGCCCGCATCGCCCGGGTCTTCACCGTGCCCTCCGGCACCCCCAGCAACACCGCGGCCTCCCGCACCGTCAGGCCGTCCAGCACCGTCGCCTGCAACACCGCCCGCAACTCCGGAGCAAGCCGGTGCAGCGCACGCTCCAACTCGGCGTCGTACGCGCCCGCCAAGACCTCGTCCTCCGCCGACGGAGACCACGCCAACACGTCGTCGCCCGGCGCCCCCACACTCTGCGGGCGGACCGACGCACGCCGCCGCGCGTCGATCAACCGACCCGCGGCCACCGACCACAGCCAGCCCACCGCCGCACCGTCCCCGCGGTAGCCGGCTGCGGCCCGCCACACCGTCAGGAACGTCTCCTGCAGCACCTCCCGGACCAACTCCGGATCCCGGCACCGGCGGCGCAGACGCAGCACCAACCACGGCGCGTTACGCGCATACAGCACGTCAAACGCCCTGCGGTCACCCTTTCCGACGAGGCGCAACAGCTCCTCGTCGTCCACTTCCATCACGCAAGGTTAGGACGCATCACTCGACGAAACGGTTTCTCTCCACCGCGTCACGCACATCGCGGACAACATGACGTCGCCGTTCCGGCGGGCGACGCAGGCCCATCCATTCGCGCCCCCGGCGCATCTCGTCCCCGCCAAGTTGCCGACCACAAATTATCGGCGAAGAGACCAAGCGTGCTGGGCCTAGCGTAGTAGGCTGACGGTTATGGGCCGGTTCTCCGAGGATGAATTACAGGCGATTGTCTCCCGGTACGAGGCGACGCGCGCGGCCGCGTTGACCGAGCGGGACGAGCAGCTACGGGCGTTCCACGCGGCCGGTTGGCGGCCGGTGGATCTGCAGCGGGTCACCGGTTACAGCCGGGAGACGATCCGTCAGGCGCTCCGACCGGAAGTCCGGCGGGCGACCAACCTCAGCCGGCGCAGGACCTCGCCCCAGCCGCCAGCGGACTACCGACCCTACGGCGACCGGAAGCCCTACGTGGTGGCCGAAACCCTTGCCGCGCTGCACGGCCCGACCGGCGGCACGGTGACGCTCCCGCGTCACCTCGACTGGTCCGGGAACGCCGAGTACGACCTCAACCGGCCCGCACGCCTGGCCAGCATGTACAAGGTGGTCCTCACCGAAGCCAGTACCGTCGAGGACCTGAACACCTGGCTCGACACCGACCTCCTCCGGCGGCTCTGGCCCACCCTCTGGCTGCCTCCCCAGCTCCGCCAGCGCTGGGAGGAAGCCTTCCCCGAACTCGCCGCCACCCGCAGCAACGCGGCATAGCGGTGGACTCCTTCCACGAACGCCTCGCCCGTACCGGGCTCGCGGCAGCCGAACGGTATGGTTTCGGGCTGGCCGGCGGCTACGCGGTCCAGGCCGCCGGGCTCGTCGAGCGGCCCAGCGAGGACATCGACCTGTTCACCGGCGTGGACTGGCGTGCCAACGAACCGATCCTCATGGCGATCAGACCGGTCCTCCACCCTGACGACGCGGTAGCGAACAAGATGAGCGCCCTCTACGGACGAGCGTTCGCCCGCGACTTCATCGACATCGACGCCACGCTCCGATCCGACCGCTACACCCGCCACACCCTTCTCGTCCTCGCGCAGCGCGCCGACCGTGGCTTCGACCCGCGCATCTTCGCCGACGCCCTCAGACAAGCCACCCAGCTCGACCCTGAGGACTTTGCCCAGTACGGCGTCACCGGACCAGCTCTGGACAAGCTCCGAAGCCGATTCGCGGAGTGGCGCCGCGAACTGCTCGACGACGAGGAACGATGACTCGGCCCCCGACTCGCGGCAACATCAAGCTGCACCCGCAGGACCCACAACGTTCCAGCTGATCTTCGGCAAGCGATCGCAGCGAGCCCGCGAAGCGACCGGCACGCCACGCGGGAAGGCAGGATCGTACTCGACCACGGCGACGGTCACATGACCACAGCGCGGCTATCCGAAGGCGCGTTCGGCCTGATGACCAGCGACGCCAGACTCGAGGGCGGCAACGCCCCTGACCTGGTCAGCTATGACGTCGACGGGACGGAGATCGACAGGCGTCCGCTGTTCCAGGCCGAGGACCAACTGGAGCGCTGCTATGCGGGCCGGGACGGGAAGCGGATCTACGGCAAACCGACCAGCGACTGCCGTCCTGCCGAGCAGTGGGGGCGTTAGCCATGATCGGAGGCCTGGCCGCTGCCTGCGGCGTAGGGTCGTCACTCGCGGGTCAGCCCCGGTGGCAGCGCATCTTCGTCCGGTTGAATTTGGCGGGCATTGACCACGGGGTCGCGTTGGAGGGCGTGGATCACGGGTGTCGGGCCGCCGACGCAGGTCCAGGTGTCGTCCCAGAGCGCGGAGACCAGCCATGACCGGTCGGCGGGGAAGAACAGATCGGGTAGCGCGCCGTGCGGGTGGCGGATGTGACCACCGGTGCGCCAGGTGAGGGCTTGCTCGGGGCCGGCCTGGACCAGCACGTACGGACAGTTCCAGTAGAGGAACACCCTCGGGGCGTGGGGGAAGACGACGTCGTGGGCGCCGGTGTCGAGGTAGGAAAGCCACCACGGCTGGTCGGAGGTGTGCGTGGTGAGGTCCTCGATCAGGGCGTGCTCGTAGGCGGCGGCGGTGACGTCGTCGACCTGGTACGTGGTGGCGTAGGCGTCGAAGACCGGCGGGATGGCGGTGGTGATCGAGACGCCGGCAGTGGTGTGCCCAGCGATCCAGCTCACGTCGGCGGCGACGCCGATGCGCCAGTCCCGCCCGTCCTTGGTGACCTGCACATCGCTATTCAACCCGCTGTAGCGACGGTTGGCGTGGGAAGCAGGCTGGTACCGCACATCGTGTCCGGGATGCTGGCCGGCGACGGCGGCAGGCTCAGGGTTGCCGCGCCCGCTCCGACGACGCCAACCGGCCCAATGAAAGAACGCTCGAGCACTACCCGCCGAATCGCGGCTCTGCGTGCGGCCCGCCCTTGAGCTCATGGAAACCGGACACCGAGGCGACCAGGACGGCGCCGTCGAAGAGCCGGCCCGCCTCCTCGCCGCGGGGGATCCGGGAGATCACCGGACCGAAGAAGGCGACCCGGCCTGCGTTCGCCGCCTCCGTGGCAACGACCGGGGTGCCAACGTGCTCACCGACCAGGGCGATGCCGGCGGCATGCGAGGCACGGACCACCTCGTCGAACTCATCCGTGCCGGCGACCGCCGCCAGTTCATTCGGGAGTCCGGCGTCGACCAGGACGTCCTCGAAAGCGGCCCACTTCCCACCCGCATGCACCCGGGTCCCGTATGCGGTGTAGAAACGGGCCAACCCGTCCTGGCCGTACCGCTGCTCCACAGCCGCGCAGACGCGCACCGGGCCCCACAGGTATCCCTCGGTGTCGCCCTCGGGATCGACCGGCCGATGCTCGTTGAGGACCGAGAGGCTCATGATGTGCCAGCGGATGTCGAGTGGCCGTACCGTCGCCGCCTCGATGATCCATCGAGACGTGATCCATGTATACGGGCAACTCGGGTCGAACCAGAAGTCCACCGTCTGAGTCATCGTCGGGCATCCTCCTCGCGCGCCGTTCTGCAGGACCGCTCCGCCACCGTACGCGCGAGACGGCACGGACGGGAAGGAACTCCAGCGCGCCGGCCCATGGTGGTCTGTTGCGGCAGCTGACCAAGGCGCACGTTTCACGATCACCCCGGAGTCCGCTGCTGCCTCGCACGCCGGGCCGAGGCCGGCTGGGTAGGGTGGGTAGCCGTTCGCGTCCCGTGAGGAGAACGATGACCGCGCAGCCATCCAGGCCCACGTTCGGCCTCGACGACTTCGGGCTGGACGACCGGATGCGGCTGTTCGGTTACGTGACGGCGGAGAACCGGTTCGCCTATCTGTGGCTGCTGCGGGCGTTCGACTCGGCACGGTCCAGCTACCACGTGGTGCTGCACACCTCCGACGTGGCCGCCGCGCTGGCGGCGCTGCACGAGACGGACGCCGACTGCCCGGACCCGGCAGGGCTGGAGCTGCCGCGGCTGCTCGACGCCCTGGTGGAGTGGGGGGTACTCGACCGGGGGCAGGACGGTTCCCGGGCCACGACGCTGGCGGAGTACCGCAACCGGCACTCGGTGTACCAGTTCACCGAGGCCGGATACCGGGCGCACCGGGCGGTGGAAGCGGTGCTGTCGGCGAGCATGGACGACTCGACGCTGTCCCGGCTGGTCTTCGCCGACCTCCTCGCCGACCTCAACGCTCTCGCGGTGGCCAACGAGGCCGGGGACGCCGAGGAGGTCTACCGCAAGTTCAACCGGCTGGACCGGGCGTTGGCCGATATCGCCGAGCGGGCGGCCCGCTTCTATCACATGTTGGGTGACCTGGGGCGGACCAACGACGTACGGCCGGAGGTGTTCCTCGGCCACAAGGACGCCCTGCTGGCGCACCTGCGGGACTTCCACGACGAGTTGCAGCGGTACACGCCCCGGCTGCGCACGGCGGTACACGAGGTCGAGGCGACTGGTCTGGACCGGCTGATCGAGGCCGCCGCCGAGGCCGACGAGCGGCTGTTCCACACCCCGGTGCAGCGGCTGGAGGACTGGCGGCGGCGCTGGGCGGGGCTGCGGTCCTGGTTGGCGCCGCCGGGTCCGGAGCAGCCCAGCGAGGCGGACCGGTTGTCGGACGCCACCATCGCCGCGATCGGTGACGTCCTGGCCCTGCTGCGCCGGGTCACCGAGGCGCGCCGTGGCGGGGTTAGCCGGGAGTCGCAGCTACGGCACCTGGCCGCGTGGTTCACCCACACCGGCACCCAGGAGGCCGCGCACGCCCTCTTCGACGTCGTATTCGGCCTCGGTGCTCCGCGCCACGCCGGGGTGGCGCACCCGGATCCGGAGGCGATCGCCAGCCGGTTGTCGTGGTGGGAGGCGCCGGCGGTGGAGCTGTCCCGCACGCTGGTGACCACCGGCCGGGCACCGGGGCAGGGCCGGGGACGGCCGGCCCGGCTGGACCGGGTCGACGAGCGCCGGCACCGGTTGCGCGGCGACCAGCTCGCCCGCGAGCGCCGGTTGGCCGACGCGGCGACGGCGCTGGCCGACGTGGGCATGGACGATCACCGGTTGGACGGGTCGCAGACCCAGGTCCTGCTGCGCCTGCTCGACATCGCGCTGGCCGCCCGGGTGGGTGGCCGGGCCGGGGTGCCGCTGGCGGCCGCCGCGCACGGCGTGCGGCTTGCCCTCACCCCGACGCCGGGCCGGTTCACCACGGTGCGCACCACCGAGGGCCGGCTGCATCTGGACGGGTACGCGTTGACGGTCACCGCCGCGCAGCACACTGCGGTCCGCCGTCCCGAGTTGGTGCCGGCGTGACCGCGGCATCCCACGCTCCCCGGCCGGCGGTCCACCGGTTCGCCGTCGACGTCCCGGAGTGGGAGTTGGCCGACTACCAGCGGGCGGTGCGGCTGGTCCTGCGCCACCCGCTGATCACGGCGACGTGGCCGGACGAGCGGGCGCTGCCCCGGGTACGGCGGTTCTCCGCCACCCTGCGCCGCGATCTCGCGGAGGCGTTCGGGTACCGCCTGGAGTTGCACGGTGCCACAGCCCGGCTGGTACGGGCGAAGGACCGGCTCGACGGCACCCAACCGGCGGTGTCCCGCACCGGACGGCCGTTCGACCGGCAGCGCTACGCGTACCTGTCGTTGTGCCTGGCGGTGCTGGGCCGCGCCGGGATCCAGATCACCCTCAGCGAGTTGGCCGACTCGGTGACCGGCGACGCGAACCGGATCACCGGGCTGGGGTTGGATCCGGATCACGGCCCGGACCGGCGGGCGTTCGTGGACGCGGTCGGCTGGCTGGAGGAGCGGGGTGTGCTGCGCCTGGCCGACGGCTCCAGCGCCGCCTGGGCCAGTGACCCGGGCGCCGGGGAGGCGCTGTACGACGTGGCGCGGGACGTAGTGTTCGCGCTGTTCCGGCCGACCCGGGTGCTGCAGCACATCGACTCGGTGTCGGCCCTGCTGGACCGGGCGATGAGCAGCAGCGGCAACGCCGAGCGCCGGCAGGCGGCCCAGGCGGGCCGGCGGGTGGTGGTGGAGTCGCCGGTGGTCTACCACGCCGACGTCGACCCGGCGGTCGCCAACCATCTGCGCGGCGCCGCACTCGCCACCGACCTGGCCCGGCTGACCGGTCTGCGGGTGGAACGCCGGGCCGAGGGCGTGCTGCTGGTGGACACCGCCGGGTTCACCGCGGAGCGGTTCCCGGGCACCGGCTCGGTGGCGCAGGCCGCGGTGCTGCTGGCGGTGGAGATGGCCGACCGGGTGGCGGATCCCGACGGCCGCCGAGTCAAACGGCTGACCCCGCCCGACGGGCACGCCCGGCAGCAGGCGCTGGCGAGCCAGATCGACGCCGGTCTGCCCACGGCCACCCTGGTACGCCTCGACGACGCCAGTCCGGACGAGCACTGGACTGTCGAAGGCGTTAGCGGCCCCGACGAGGCCGACGGGGCAGGCCGGTTGCCGTTCATCACCGACAGCTTCCTGCGTACCGCCGTCGTGGGGATCCTTCAACGGTACGGGACCGCGTTCGGAGCCCAGTGGCACGCCGACCCGGACCGGCTGCGCGCCGAGGCGGTCGCGCTGCTGGAACGGTTCGGCGCGGTCACCGCCGTGCCGGGCGGGGTGCTCGTCCGGCCGCTGGTGGGGAGGTACCGCCACACCATCGCCACGGTCAAGCCCCGCGCCACCTCCGAGACCCTGTTCTGAGGAAGTCGATCGTGATCGAGCAACGCGCTGTCCGCCGGTTCGCCCCCACCCGGGCCGGGATCATCAACCTGTGGGACTACCGTGACGAGGAGTTCAGCTTCGTCGACGGGTGGCTGGTGCTGCGCGGGCCCAACGGATCCGGCAAGACCAAGGCGCTGGAGGTGCTTTTCCCGTTCGTCCTCGACGGGCGGATCGAACCGCGCCGGCTCAACCCGTTCGCCAGCGAGGACCGGACGATGAAGTCGAACCTGCTCTACCGGGGGCAGGAGGTCAGCCACGCGTACGTGTGGATGGAGTTCGGCGATGGCGACCAGTACGTGACCGTCGGCATCGGGTTGCGGGCACACCGGCACGTCGACCGGGTCACCCGCTGGCACTTCGTGGTCGACGGCCGGGTCGGGGTGGACTTCTCCCTGCTGGACGCCGACGACCGGCCACTGACCCGCCGCGATCTGATCGACCGGCTGGGTGCCGAGGCGGTGCGGGACTCGGCCGAGGACTACCGGCAGCTCGTTGACGCCCGGCTGTTCGGCCTCGGCCTGGCCCGCTACGAGCAACTGCTGGACCTGGTGCTGACCCTGCGCAAGCCGCAACTGGCCAAGGACCTCAACCCGGTCGAGCTGTCCCGCACGCTGCAACGGGGGCTGCGCCCGGTCGAGGACCACCTGCTGGTGGAGGCCGCCCGCTCGTTCGACGACATGGAGGCGGTCGCCCGTACCCTCGAAGGGCTGGTGGCGGCGGACGGCGCCACCGCCGCGTTCCTGACGGTGTACTCGACCTACCTGCGGACCCACGCGCGGGCCGCCGCCGACGCCCTGACCGCCCGCCGCGACGCGGTCACCAGCCGGTCGACCGCACTCGGCGACGCCCGACACGCGGCCGGCGCGGCGGCCGAGGCGGAGTCCGCGGCGGGTCAGCGGCTACGGGCTGTCGAGGGCGAGCCCGGACGGCTCCGCGCCCACTTGGACAGTCTGAAGGCCTCGGCGGCATACCAGTCTCACGAGCAGCTCGCCGACCTGCAGCGGCACGTGCACGACCTGGCCGAGGCGGCCGGGCGGGCCGACGAGGCCGTCGTCGCCGAGGAGAGCGCGGTGGCGCGACGGCGTACCGAATCAGAACGGGCGACGGTCGCGGCTCGGGACACGCGGACGGCGGCCGACCGGCTCGCCGACGATCTCCTGCTCGACGCCGAGGCGGCCGGGATCACCTGGAGCGCCGACGACTCCGCCCTCGACGACCTGGCGGCCCGGATCACCGCGCGGGCCGCCGGCCGCCGCGACGACGTGCGCGCCGTCCGCGCGCAGGTGGCGCGGCATGACCAGGCCGACCGGGACCACGCCCGGGCCGCCGCCGACGCGGCCGGCGCCACCGCCGCCGTCGCCGACGCCGAGCAGGCCGAGCGGCGCGCCGAGGACGCCGTCGCGCAGGCCCGCGCCCAGCTGCGTGCCCAGCTCGAGCAGTGGGCGCAGGGCAATGCCGGGCTGCTGGCTGACATCGCGGGCCCGGACCTGGCCGCCGGGCTGAGCGCCGCCGTGGACACCATCGGCGAGCCGGGCGCGCGGATCCTGCGCGAGGTGTACGGCGAGGCCACGGCCACCGCGGTGGCCCAGCGGCGGGACCGGCTCGCGGCGATGGCGGCGCAGCGCGCGGCGTTGGCCGACCAGCGGGCCGAGGTGGCCGCCGAACGGGACCGGATCGCGGCCGAGCACGACGATGCGCCACCCGTTCCGGTGACCCGGCCGGCGCCACGTGCCGGCCGGCCCGGCGCGCCGCTTTGGCGGCTGGTGCGGTTCGCCGACGGGGTGAGCGGCGCGGACGCGGCGGCCGTCGAGGCGGCGCTGCACGCGGCCGGGCTGCTGGACGCCTGGCTGCACCCTGGCCCCGGGGCCGCGACGGCCGCGCTGGCCGGCGACGACCTCGACGGCTACCTGCTGCCGCTGCCGCCGCACCGGCGGCCCGCCGGGGCCACCCTCGCCGACGTGCTGGCCCCCGAGGAACAGGACGACGTGCCCGCCGCGCGGATCACCGAGGTGCTCACCTCGGTGGCTCTGGCCGACGTGACCACGCCCGACGCCGCGCCGGTCATCGGTGTGGACGGCCGGTACGCCCAGGGCATCGTCGCCGGCCGCTTCGCCAAGACCTCCTGCGAGTACATCGGCGCGACCGCCCGGGCCATCCGCCGCGCCGCCCGGGTCACCGAATGCGACCGGCTGCTGACCGTCATCGATGCCGACCTCGACGCGGTGGACCGCGACCGCGCGTCCGTCGAGGCGCTGCTAGCGGCGGTGGAGGCGGCCGCCGCGCACCTGCCGGCACCCGCGCCGGTCTACACCGCGCTACGCGAACTGGACCGGGCCGCCGCGACGCTGCGCGCCCGGCAGGAGGCCAGCGCGGTCGCCGCCGCCCGCCTCGACCAGGCCCTGGCCGAGCGGGCCGCCGCGGCGGCCGCGCTGCGCCGGAGCGCGGCGGAACGATCGCTGCCGGTCGACCGGCTCGACGACACCGCCGAAGCGGTGAGCCGCTTCGAGAAACGAGGGGTACGCCTGGAGGGCGCGCGGACCGCCGCCGTGCGTGCCGCCGAGCAGGAGGACCAGGCCCGGCAGCGCCACGACGAGGCAGTCGACCGGTTCACCGCCGCGGCGGAGACCGCACGCACCGCCCGCAGACGGCACCAGGAGAAGGCGGAGGCGTACCAGACGTTGCGCGACAGCGTGGGCGCCGACGCGGAACGGGTGCTGGCCGACGTGGCCCGGACGGCCGACGCGATCATCGAGGCGGAGCAGGCCGTCGAGCAGGCCCGCAACCAACTCGGCGCAGCCCGGGAGCGGCGGGTCGCCGCGCTGACCCGGGTGGAGCTGGGCGAGCAGGCCCTGGTTGCCGCCGTCGCCGAGGCGCAGCACGACGCCCAACGGTTGCGCCCTTATGCCCAGCCGGACCTGCTGGGTTTGTTGCGCTGCCCCGCCGACCTGCGCTGGCCGGCGCTGACCCCGGACGACGAACTGCATCCGCAGGTGGCAGCCCTGCACGAGGCGATCCTCACCGCCACGCGGGAGCTGAGCCCCACCGAGACGTCGCTGAAGCAGAGCGCCACCCGGCTCACCACCGCGCTGACCGAGCTGCAGGCGCAACTTCCCGCCGCCGGCCTCGACCACCGGCCCGAGTGGGACACCGACGACGGGGTGATCGTGGTGCGGGTCGCCGACGAGCAGGGCCTCGCTCCTGTCGCCCACTTCGCCGACCGGATCGCCCGTGAACGTCGTGACCAGGAGCAACTGCTGACCGACTCCGAGCAGCGGGTGCTGGAGGACGCCCTGCTCGGGCAACTCGCCCGACAGATCCACCACCGGACCATCGAGGCCCGCGACCTGGTGGCGGCGATGGACAGCCAGATGCGCGCCCGGCGCATGTCTTCGGGGCTCACCGTCGGCGTCGGCTGGCGGCTCGCCGACGACCTCGACGCCGAGCAACGCGACGTCTGCAAGCTCCTCGAACGCGACCCGGCCCGGCTCGGGCCGGCCCAGCTCACCACCATGCGCCGGCACTTCGCCGCCCGGATCAAGACGGCGCGGGCCGCCGCGCCCGAACGGCCCTACCGGGAACTGCTCGGCGACGTCCTCGACTACCGGCAGTGGCGGACGTTCGCGTTCACCCTCCACCGCCCCGGCGGCGGCACGGAGGCGCTGACCCGGGCCCGACACAGCCAGCTCTCCGGCGGCGAGCAGTCGGTCTCCCTACACCTGCCGCTGTTCGCCGCCGCCAACGCGCTCTTCGGCTCGGCCCGACCCGACGCACCCCGGCTGCTCGGCCTCGACGAGGCGTTCGCCGGCGTGGACGACACCGGCCGGGGTGAGCTGATGGCCTTGGCGAAACAGTTCGACCTGGACCTGTTCATGACCGGCTACGACCTCTGGGCCACCCACCCGGCGGTCAGCGGCGCCGCCCACTACGACCTGTCCCACTCGGCCGTGGAACACGCCGTGTCCACCGTGCTACTGGTCTGGGACGGCTCGACCAACATCGCCGACTTCGACGGAACCCTGGCCCGCGCGCTCGGCTCCCCGGAGACCCGCCGCGCCCCCGGTGATCAAGCCGGAACCGACCGGACCGGTGTCCTGCTCGACCTCACCGACGAATGACTGACGGGCACGGCGAACGGCCGTCGGATCGGGCCGCCGCACACCCGTCGCTGGTGCCGGCCGGGCGGGACCTGCCGGGCGGCCCGGTAGATCTCGTCGAGCAGCCCGGCTGGCGGAGATTGCTGGCGGCCGCCCGGCGCAGCCTGGAACGCAGCGGTGGCCGGCTCGACACCACCGTGACGCTTTCCGTTCCCACCGACGACGAACGTCTCGTGATCATCGGCATCACCGGCATCCACCGCTCGGCCGCAGCGGCCCGCCTCAGCATCCGACTCGGTGAGGTGGACGAGCACCTGCGCGGCGCGCACGGAGTCGGCCTGGTCGAGGTGCTCACCATGACGGCGCCGCTGCGCAACCGGCCGTCCGACCGGACACGCGAGTCGGTGGCCCGCGATGCCGTCCTCGCTGCGGCCCACGAGGGCCGACACGCCGGCACCGCCTGGTACGCCGAGTGGCTCGACGGGCTGCGCCGCGACGGCACCCTGACCCGCATCGTCCGCGCCGGCCTGCCGTTCGAGGACGTGGTCCGCGTCCTGGACGCGCTGCCCGCGGCCGACGAACCGATTCCCGTCTTCGCCGACCGGGTGCTGGACGACACGAAGGCCCTCACCGGCGGTCCGCTGCGCGGGCTCGTCCTCCGTGCCGTCGCCATCTGGCAGCAGACGGCGCTGCCGGTCGACGGCGAGCGGGAACGGGCGTTGTGGGAATCGGTTGGTCTAGTCCCGGACGACCTCGCCAGCCAGGTGCTGGTGCTCAACGTACGGGCCACCGGCGGGCTGGTCGGGCGGTGGCTGACGGAGGCCGCGCAGGCGGGTGTTCCGATGCGGGTGACCCTGCACCAACTGCGCTTGGCACCGCTCACCCTGGACTGCAACGAGGTGTACGTCTGCGAGAACCCCGCGGTGCTTCGCGCGGCCAGCACAACGCTCGGCGCCCAGGCCCCACCGCTGATCTGCACCGAAGGAGTGCCGTCGGCCGCCGTCCACACACTGCTCGGCGCCGCTCACGGGGCGGCGATCCGGTGGCGCAACGATTTCGACTGGACCGGCGTACGACTGACTGCGGCGGCTCTCCAGCGGTATCGGGGCGTGGTGCCGTGGCGGATGACCGCAGCTGACTACCTGCCGAGGGCGGGCACCGGCACGGCACTGATCGGTACGCCCACCCGGACACCGTGGGACGAGTCGCTGGGCGAGTCGATGCGGCGGACCGGCCGCGCGGTGATGGAGGAGCGGCTGCTCGACCTGCTGATCGCCGACCTGCGCGTGACCGGAGCCGGGTAACGGCGGGCAGGAGTTGACCGACCTGCTGGATGCCGTAGGTCGAAGCCGCAGGCCCGCGTATCGAACACGGAGGTAGCCGCAGATCGAACGAGCGCGCTGCTCGCCTCTGTGAGCGATTACCAGGTCTACGCGTTGCGGTGTACCTGGCCCGCTACCACGTCCTTCCCGCTACCCGATCGATGCACTCACCACCGAGCTGGCCGGCGGACCCGTCGACACCACCGGAGCCGGCAGCCACCTCGCCACCCGCATCCGGGCCGAGCATCATCAGCCGCCGCAGCCCGAGATCCGATCACTGACCGGCAGCGTCACCTAGCGGACACGAAGCCCGGCGACGAGGAGCTCGACCAGGCGGCGTGTGTCGTAACGGGGATCGCTGCCCGCACCGATGCACAGGTTACCAACGCCGCGTAGCAGCCCGTAGGCGTCCATGTCGGTGCGGATCTGGTCGGCGGCGACGGCGGCGTCGAGAAGCTGATCGCAGACCGGGACGAGCCGGTCGATGAAGTAGGCGTGCAGGGTCTGGAAGGCGGCGTCGTCGGACTGGAGCGCTGCGGCGAGACCATGCTTGGTGACCAGGAAGTCGACGAACAGGTCGATCCACTGCGCCAGGGCGGCGTGCGGGGTGTCGCTGTCGGCCAGCAGGGCTGGGCCCGCCTCGACGCAGGCTTCGATCTGGTGCCGGTAGACGGCGACGATGAGGTCGGCCCGGGTGGGGAAGTGGCGGTAGATCGTGCCCACGCCGACACCTGCCCTGACGGCGATGTCCCGCACGGGCACGTCGACGCCGGAGGTGACGAACGCCGCGGCGGCGGCGTCGAGCAGGGCCCTTTCGTTGCGCCGGGCGTCGGCCCGCTTACGCGGGACCGGTTGCTCGGAGCCGCTGTCCATGTCGACCACGCCGCGTTACCCCCGTCACTGAACTTGGCATTCGGAACGATGTTCCGTATGTTGGCTAACGGAACAACGCTCCGCTTGCGGAGCATACCGACCACACGGGCTGCCACCAACCGTGTGCCGCCGAACGCCAGAAGGAGAAACAGTCATGCGGTACCGCACCTTAGGTCGCACCGGTGTGCAGGTCAGCACCCTCGTACTCGGCGCGATGAACTTCGGCAGGATCGGCAACACCACTCAGGAGGACGCCACCGCCATAGTCGGCGCCGCGCTCGATGCGGGAATCAACCTCATCGACACCGCCGACGTCTACAGCGGCGGCCAGTCCGAGGAGATGGTCGGCAAGGCCATCGCCGGCCGCCGCGACGACGTCGTCCTGGCCACCAAGGCGACCCTGCCGATGGGCGACGACCGCAACCAGCGGGGCGGCTCGCGCCGCTGGCTGATCACCGCGCTGGAGAACAGCCTGCGCCGCCTCGGCGTCGACCACATCGACCTTTACCAGATGCACCGGTGGGATCCGACGACCAGCGACGAGGAGACACTGTCGGCGCTGACGGACCAGCAGCGCGCGGGAAAGATCCGCTACTTCGGCTCCTCGACCTTCCCGGCCTACCGCATCGCGCAGGCGCAGTGGACCGCCCGCGAAGGACGTCTGAGCCCATACGTGACCGAGCAGCCGAACTACTCCATCCTGCAGCGTGGCATCGAGACCCATGTGCTGCCCGCGACGCAGGACTACGGCATGGGCGTGCTCGCCTGGAGCCCACTGGCGTCGGGCTGGCTGTCCGGGGCGATCCGTGCCGGCCAGGAGATCAGCACGAACCGCGCGGAGTTCATGCGGCAGCGCTACGACATCAGCATCCCCGCCAACCGCGCCAAGCTCGACGCCGTCGAGCAGCTCGCCACCGTTGCCGACGAGACTGCCCTCAGCATGATCCAGCTCGCGCTCGGCTTCGTCACCGCACACCCGGGGGTGACCAGCGCCATCATCGGCCCCCGCACGATGGACCATCTCCACTCGCAGCTCGCCGCAGCGGACACGGTGCTCTCGGCCGACGTACTGGACGCGATCGACGCGATCGTGGCTCCCGGCGTCGACCTCGCGGCCCACGAGAAGAACGACACCCCGCCCGCCCTGCTCGAGCCGGCGCTGCGTCGCCGCTGATCACTTCGGCACTCCGGCGACCGAGCCCACCCTCTGGCTGCCACCCCAGCTCCGCGAAACGCCGGAAAGAAGCCTTCCCGAACTGCAGGATCAGCGGAAGCCGGGAAGGACGCCGAACCGGCTCAGGTCAGCCGCACCGGGCGTGGCGCCGGGCCGGGTTGCCGTCATCTGCGGGATCGACTGCCGCAGCGAGGCCAGCGCCAGGTCATCGAACGGCACGTGCTCGCGGTCAGGCTCGTCCGCAGCCAGTTCGCGGAGCAACAACCGGCCACGCCGGTCCGGTGCCGGCTCGGTGGCAGCCAGCAACCTGAACGTGGTTCCGGGCCGGAACAGCACACGGACGGGTACACCGTCGGCCGGTTCCAGTATCCGCGTGAGGCGACCACCGACCGACCAGATGAGTACGTCGACCGTGCCGGGCAACGCGACGGACCCGACAACGGCGTTGGTGAAGCCCCAGTCGGTGAGTGTCCGGTGGGTGGCGATCGTGCGCAGCCGGTCTGCGGTCAGATCGACGCGTAGCAGCGAGGGGCCACGGTGAACCGGCAGGCGGTCCAGACCGGCCGCCACGCACCGGGCGAAGCTGATCTGCTGGTCGGGTCGGCCCGAGCGCAGCGTCGCGTCGAGGCCGGCACCGGCCGGCGACAGGTAGAGGCGTACCGCCGCCGCATCGGCCGTGGCCTCGGGTTCTTCGCCGAGGATCCCGAAGACCTCCTCTGCGGCCTTGGTGGCCTGGTCGGCCAGCACGCGACGCAGCCATGCCCGGTCGGCCTCCTGCCGGTCGGGGTTGGGCACCGCCCAGGCTTCCGGGTCGGGCGGGCACTGCAGCGACAGCGGTTCGGCCGCCACCCCGCCGGCCTGTCCCGGCCTGGCCGACACGGCGCTCACGGGCCGGGAGGCGACCGGCCCGGCGCTGACCGGCACCGGCCCGGTGGGACGCACGACTGTCGGCGGCACCTCCGTCGGCGGCCGGAGCGGCACGTCCAGGCCCAGATCGAAGGCGGTGAACCGGTAGGTGACGTTACCCGCCACCGGGCGGTGAGCCGTTTCGCTCGCCGGGCCGGGGGTGGCCGTGATCCCGGAGGCGAGGTGCAGCACACTGCGCGCCCGGGTGGCCCCGTCCAGACGGGCCACCAGGTCGTCGGCGAGCTCCCGCAGCCGGGGCACCGAGGCCGGCTCGGCGTCGTCGACCACGACGGTGTGCACGTCGGGGTCGGCCGGGCGGGCCCGGACGCGGGAGGCATGCCGGGGCGGCTCCATCGGACGCACCCAGAGGCCCGACTGGATGATCTCGACCACCGCGTCGTCGGTGTAGCGGTGGACCCGGGGAGCGACCGCCTCACCGAGCACGTCGGGCGCCTGGTAGCTGACGATGTGCGGCAGGGTGGTGGTGCCCGGCCACGACCACGGCCGGGGCCGGTAGCCCAGTTCACGGACGTGGACCTGCCAGCCGTGCCCGCCGTCGCCGGCGACGGTGTGGATCCGGGGGTACGCCGGGTCGCCCACCGGCAGCCCTGCGTAGCAGACGACCGGGGTGTCCAGCGTGTCGGCGAGTGCCTGACCCAGCGGCGCACCGGCGGGTAGCCGGACCGGCCCGTAGGCGACGAACCGGGCCTGCCGGCGGGCGGTGCCGGGCAGCCGGCGCCAGAACCGGGCGACGTCGTCCAGCGGTAGCGGCGGGGTGTCCGGGCAGCCCAGCACCACAGTGAGCACCTGCGGTTGGCAGGGCACGCTCGCCGCCAGCTGCCGCCAGTGCCCGGCCACCACCGCAGCGTCGCGGATGTCCCGCAGCCACACCCCACCGGGTAGCGGCTCCACCACGCGGTACGCGCTGGTCGGCAGGTACGCGCTGGCGGCGCCGTCCCAGGCGGGGCCCGGGTACCGCTTGCCCAGCCAGGTCGGGGCGCGGCCCCGACGGTGGCGTACCCAGCCGCTGTCCTGCTCGGCGTGCACGAAGAGCACACCGGCCGCACCCGGGACGAGGTTCCCGTGCGGCGCCACCACCGGACGTCGGAGCCGGTCGGCGAGCCACTGCCCGGCCAGGGCCGCCACGTCCGGCCCCGCACCGCAGACGACCAGCCGGATTCCGCGGCGTCGGCGCGGCAGTTCGCGGGCCACGGCGTCCCAGAGGCCCACCGGTAGCGTAGGGTGCAGGTCGAGCAGGACGATGTCGTGGTCGGCGTCGCCGGCCATACCCAGGGCGAGTGACCGCGCCTCTGCGCTGATCCGGTCGCGGGCGTGCAGCACGAGAGCGTTGCCGACGACGTGTCGGCCGACCGCCGGCCCGGATCCGACCATCAGGTTCAGATCATCCCGGACCGCAACGCGTACGCCACGGCGTGCGACCGGTTACGTAGCTTGAGCCGATGGGTGAGGCCATAGATCACATTTTTGACGGTCCGCTCCGAGTAGCAGAGTTCCCCGGCGATCTCCTGGGTGTCCAGCCCGTCTGCCATCAGCCGCAGTACATCGACCTCACGCGGGGTGAGACCGGCGGCGTTGAGCCCGTTCGGCGCGAGCACCTCCCGCTGCAGCCGCTCGACGTGCTTCAACAGCTCACCGACCATGCTCGACGGCAGCACGCCGCCCCCGTTGGCGGCGGCCGACACGCTGTGCGCGAGCCGTTCCCCGCTGACCGCGGCGCGGGGCAGGACCGCCACCACCCGGTTCTCCACCGCCGTGAGCAGTTCACCATCGGTGATCTCGTCGATCACCAGGACGACCGGCAAACGGCTCTCCAGTGTCCAGCGGCGCAGTAACGTCACCGCGCTCGCGGTCAGCCGGGCGCTGGCGTACACGAGTACGTCGGCCTGCGCCCGCTCCTCGGCGGGCAGAAGGGCGATTTCCTGACGGGCCTGCAGGAAGCTGGCGAGTCCCGCGTGGCTGAGCGGATCCGACGCATGCAGGACCACTTGAATTCGTTCCACTGGTACCTCCGCGTGTCGTGGGCGCCACGACAGTTTCGGCCGGCGACCTTCAGAAAATCTCCACGCCCCGACCTGGGTCAGTGAAGCGGTCCGGTCGGTGGTGGGGCCCGCCGCGCCCGGCGCAGTGCCTCGATGTACTTCGGGATCTCCTCGGCGACCGTCTCCCACCAACCGGGAGTGAGTTGGTCGGCGAAAACGGCGTCGACCACCTCCGCCGCCACCTCCTCGGGGAGTTGACCGACCTGCGAGGTGGGCATCTGCCGCCAGCCCTGGATGACGCGTAGCCGGGCGTGGACCTCCGCCAGGAGGCGCTCCAGTCCGGCGATGGCGTCGTCGGCCTGGCTCGCGTCCAGGACCAGTCGCCCCTCTTCGGCGAGCGTACGGAAGAGTTCACCCGCGAACGGGCCGGTCGAGGTATCGGGGTGGGCCACCACCGGTCGAGTCCATCAGGCCGGTCGGGCCGTGGGGAACCCTTCGGGACGTTCGCTGCCCTCGCCTCCGCCTCGGCTTGCCCCGACTCCCGGTGCCCCCGGTGCTGCCGATCGTGAGCATCGCACGACGGACTCGTGACGTGGCGGCCATTCGGTGGCAGTCTGCTACAGGGACCGACTAGAAATAGTGCGTGAACGCTGGGTCGACGAGGTAACAATGTCCGAAGAATACGGTGGTTCCGGCGAGGCTGGTGGGCTGGATTTCCGGCTGCTCGGGCCCGTACAGGTTCGGCAGGGCGATGTGGAGTGTCCGCTGGGGTCGGCCCGTCGTACTGCCGTCCTCTGTGTACTCGTCCTGCACGCCGGCCAGGCTGTCAGTCGCAGCCGGCTGGTCGCCGCCGTCTGGGGTGACGACCCCCCGGCCAGCGCCACCGGCAACGTCTACACCTACGTCTCGACCCTGCGGCACCTGTTGGAGCCGAGCCGCGACCGGTGGGCGGGCGGTCGACTACTCACCTCGGGTGGCGGGATCTACCAGCTACACGTTGCCCCGGAGTCGGTCGACGTGGCCCGGTTCGAGGCGCTGCGGGAGGCGGCCCGCGCACACCGGGCCGCCGGTGATCCGGCCGCCGAGCTGGCCGCCGTGGAATCCGCGTTGCGGCTGTGGCGCGGTGTGGCGCTGGCCGGAGTGCCGGGACCGTTCGCCGAAGCCCAGCGGCACCGCCTGGCCGAACTGCGACTCGCCACCCACCAGCGGTACGCCGACCTGCTGACCGTCGCCGGCCGCCACGACGAGGCGATCCGGGTCCGGCACGACCTGGTCGCGACCCACCCCGCTACGGAGGGCCTACGCACCACACCGGCCGGCACGCTGCGGGCCGCCGGGCGTGGTACCGAGGCGGTACGCACACTCGGTGCCGATGCGGCTGACCGCCCCGGGACCGGTCCGACGAACGTCGGCGCCCCTCCGCGTCCCGCCCTGGTCGGTCGGCGCGACGAGGTACGGCGGCTACGCCAGGCCGCAGCGAGAGCCGCCGCCGGTCACGGCGGCAGTGTCCGCGTCGAGGGCGTCGCCGGCATCGGCAAGTCGGCCCTGCTCGCGGCGGCACTGGGGGGTGCCGCCCGCACCGGCTGGGCCGTCGCCGACGAGGTCGCCCAGCAGAGGCCGCTCGGCGTTCTGCTGGAGTGCGTCGGGTCCGCCCTGGCCGGTGAGCCGACCGGGGCGGCTCTGGTCACGCAGCTCGCCGACCTCGACACCACCGGCCCGGACACGGAGGTGGCGGACCGGGCGGTCGAGGTGATCCGCCGCGCCGTCACCGCCGCGCCAATCGTCCTGGTCGTCGACGATCTCCCGTGGGCCGATCCCCTCACCCTGCGGGTCTGGGCGAAGCTCGGCGCGCAGGCCAACCAGTTCCCTCTGCTGCTGGTGGCCGCCGCCCGTACCGGTGCGGCCGGGGTCGAGTCGGTGCCCGCCCACGAGCGCATCGAGTTGGCGCCGCTCGGTAGCGACGCTGCGACCGCACTGGTCCGGGCCACCACCGGCGAGCCGCCCGACCCTCAGCTACTCGAACGGATCCTCCACGACGCCGCCGGCAGCCCCTACTACCTGCGGCACCTCGCCGCCGCTGTGCCGGGCGACGTGGACCTGGCCGCCGTGGTCGACCCGCATCTCGCGCCGCTGCCCGAGCAGGTCCGCCACCGGCTGCGGGCGGTCGCCCTGCTCGCCGGGTACTGGCTGACGGCGGCGGCCGAACCAGCAGGCTGCACCTTGGCCGACCTGGCCGCGGTCACCGATCGTTCGCGATGTGACCTGCTCCGCACGCTCGGGCCAGCGCTGGCGGCCGGAATCCTCACCCGTGGCGGTGACCGGCTGGAGTTCCGGCACCCGATCGTCGCCCGGGCCCTCTACGAGGACACACCCGCCGCTCTACGGGGCACCCTGCACCGGTCCTTCGCCGAACGACTCGCCGCCTGCGGCGCGCCACCCGAACGGGTCGCCGCGCAGCTGCTCGCCGGGGAGGTACCGCTCGACTGGGCCACCAGCGAATGGCTGGCCGGGCACATCGAGCAGCTGGCCGAGCGGGCACCGCGGGTCGCGATCGCCGCACTGGACCGGGCCCGCACCCAGCCCGACCTCGATCCCACCCCACGGCTGTCACTGACCGCCTGGCTGGCCCGGCTGCTGCTGGGGCAGGAGCGTAACGCCGTGGCAGCGGCCAGCTGGGTCGCGGCCCGCACCACCGACCTCGATCTCGAAGGGGAGATGCGCTGGGTGGCGGCCTGTTCACACGAACAGCGTGGTGACTTCGAGGCCGCCGCCGACGTCGCCTGGTCGGCGCTGCGGGAACATCGGCTTCCGGCACACCGGACTGCCCAGCTCAAGGCCCTGCTCACCCGGGTCCGCCCGTACCTGCCCGGCGACCCGACCGCACCGCGCATGTCACGCTCGGCGCTCCTCGACGAACAGACTCCCGTCCTGCGGTGAGCCGCGCCTCCTCCGCCGCCGACAGGCCGCCAGGCGACGGCGGGCCCGACCCGGACGCCCCGCTGCGGGTCAGCGTCCTCGGTCCGGTCCGGGCGTGGCGCGGCGACCGGGAACTCGCCCTCGGACCGGCCCGGCAACGCGCCGTGTTCGCGCTGCTCGCCACCGCCGCCGGTCGGCCGGTCGGTCGCAACGACCTGATCGACGGTGTCTGGGACGGCTCGCCACCACCGACCGCGATCGGCAACCTCTACACGTACGTATCGGGGCTGCGCCGCAGCCTCGGCCACGGCCTGCTCGTCTCCGGAACATCCGGGTACACGCTACGGCTACACCCCGGTGACCTGGACAGCGTCCAGTTCGCCGAACTCTGCGCCCGGGCGGACGTTGGCCGCGACCGGCAGCCGACGGTCGCCGGCGGCCTGCTCGACGACGCGCTGCGGCTGTGGCACGGGGAGGCGTACGCGGGGCTGACCGGTCACCGGTTCGAGCTGGAGCGGGCCCGCCTCACCCGGCAGCGGCTCGCCGCCGTCGAACAACGGGCCCGCATCCTCACCGAGCTGGGCGACGACTCGGTGGTGGCCGAGTTGGCCGGGCTGGTCCGGGACCACCCACTACACGAACCGCTGCACGAACTACTGATGCTCGCTCTGGACCGGGTCGGCCGGCGGACCGAGGCGCTGGAGGTCTACCACACGGCCCGGCGTATCCTCCGCACCGAGCTGGGCGCCGAGCCGCGTCCCGCCTTCACCGACCGGTACGAACGGATACGCGGCGCCGCCGCGCCGCAGCCGGTCGAGCCACGTCGGTTCCCCGTGACACTGCCCCCGCAGGTGGCCCGGATGCTGCGCGACAGGCCCGCGGACCAGCGGCTCACCGGGCGGGACGACGAGCTGCGCCGGCTGCGCGACACGCTCCGGGCGGTCGCCGACGGGCAGGGTGGGGCGGTCTGGGTCGAGGGTGAACCGGGCATCGGCAAGAGCGCAATTCTCACCGCCGCGTTCGCCGACGCGGGTGAGTGGGGTTGCCAACTCGGCTGGGGCGTCGCCACCGCAGCGGACCTGCGCGTACCCCTGGCGGTGTTGGTCCGGGCGTTGCGTCCCGACGCCGCACCCGGGCAGCACCGGGTGACGGTGCCAGCGGCCGGGACACATGCCGACGAGGCCGGCCCGGCCACTCCCGGGCCGGCAGGCGAGCAGGTGCTGACCTATCTGAGGGGAGCCTGCGCGATCGCCCCGATGGTGCTGGTCGTGGACAACCTCCAGTGGGCCGACCCGGCCACCGTACGGGTGTGGAGCCGGCTGGTCGCGGTCACCCGACGGTTGCCGCTGCTGCTGGTCGCGGCGGCCCGACCCGACCCGCGCCATCACCAACTGGCCGAGGTGCGGCGCCGCGTGCAGGCCGGCGACGGTCTGGTGCTCCGGCTGGGTCCCCTGCCACCGGAAGCAGTCGGACAGCTGGTGATCAGCCTGGTCGGCGCTCCGCTCGGACCGAAACTGGCCGAGGTGGTGCCGGCCAGCGGCGGCAACCCGCTCTGCGCCCGGGAGATGACCGAGGCGCTGCTGCGGCGCGGCGTGGTACGCGTCGACGGCGGCCTGGCCCACATTCCACACACCGTTGCGGTGTCCGCACCGGACTCGCTGATCACGGCCATGTGCAGCACGGTCGAGGTGCTGGCCCCCGGCACCCGGCAGGTGCTGCGGACCGCCGCCCTGCTCGGCACCGCTTTCGCCGTCGGTGACCTGGTCGCGGCGACCGGTCGCGCCGCCATGGATGTGGTGTCCGGTTTGGAGGAGGCGCTGGCCGCCGGTGTCGTCGTGGCCGTCGGCCGCGAACTGGGGTTCCGCCACGGGTTCCTGCGTCGGGCGCTCTACGAGCAGATCCCGGCCACGGACCGGCCGGACCTACACCGGCGGGTTGCCGAGGCGCTGGCCCGCCACGGCAGCCCGGTGAACCGGGTCGCCGAGCAACTGGCTGCGCTGCCGGCGGTGCTTGACGGCTGGGTGGTCACCTGGCTGATCGCCCACCACGCCGAGTTGGCCCGACAGGCTCCCCGCGTCGCCACGGACCTGCTGCGTCGGGCACTGGACAGCGGAATGCCCACGCCATCACAGCGTGTACAGCTGCTGGTCGGGCTGGTGAGGATGGACTTCCGGCAGTCCGGTTGGCCGTTGGACGAGGCCTGCGAGGCTGCCCGGTCGGCCGTCGATCCGGCCGACCGGGCCGAGATGCGGCACCTGCTCGCCACGATGCTGCATCGACGGGGAGACGTCGACACCGCGATCGGCATCCTCACCGACGCGATGACCGACAGCGCCGTTCCGGAACTCTGGCGTACCCGGCATCGGATGCTACTGGCCCAGATCCGTCAGGGACCGCTGGACAACCTCGACCAGGCGGACCGCACCGCCGCAGGGCTGCACGACGAGGCGATCGCCGCGGGCCAACCGTACGAGGCGGCACTCGCCCTGCAGACCAGGTGGCTGACCAACTCCGTCCGGCGTGACCACGAGCAGGCGCTGCGCTACCTCGATCAGGCGCTGGACCTGCTGGTCGGCCGCCCCGCCTTCGCCGGCATGTACTTCCACCTGCTCGACAACCGGGTCTTCACCTTGCAGAACCTGGACCGGTTGGACGAAGCCGAACGAACGTTGCAGGCTGCCACCCGCTACGCGATCCGGCACCGGCTACCGCCCAGCCTGCAGGTCGCCACCGCCGTACAGCACTACTGGCGTGGCCGGTGGGACGACACGTTGACTGAGGTCAACGCCGTCACCGACGGCGCCCCGGGGATCACTTTCCTGGGTACCCGGGAGCCGGTTGCGGTCGCCATGCTGCTGCACGGTGTGGCCGCGCTCGTCGCCGCGCACCGCGACGAGCCGGAGCTGGCCCGGGCGCACCTGGAGTCAGCCGAGGACCTGCCGGCCAGTGACGCCGAGCGGGAGTGCCGCGACTTCCTGCTGGCGGCCCGGGCGACCATCGCCGAGCAGCAGGACCGTCCCGGGGATGCGCTGGCGGTGCTGGAGCCGCTACTGATTCCCGGGTACGCCCCGATGCTGCTGCGCCACCAGTGGCTGCCGGCCCTCACCAGACTCGCGCTCGCCACCGGCCGGGGCGAGGTGGCCGAGCGGGCGGTGGCCGTCTGCGCCGACGAGGCCGCCAGAGAGGTCCGCCCGGCACGGGCTCACACGGCGGCGGCGCGCTGCCGGGCTCTGGTTACCGGAGATGCGGCTCCGGCCCTCACCGCAGCGGTTCACTACCGCACGACCGGCCGGATCACCGAACTCGGTGCCGCGCTGGAGGACGCGGCGGTACTGCTCGCGGCGAGCCGTCAACCGCATGCGGCAGCCCGGACCGGGGGCGAGGCGGCCGAACTGTACGCCCAGCTCGGCGCCGCGTGGGATCTGCGCCGGTTGCGGCGCAGGCTCTCCGAGTACGGCGTCGAACCGGCCGGCGGTCAGGTCGGTGCAGATCACCTCAGTGCAGGGTGATCTCGACCGGACCGAGTTTCTGCTCGGCGAGGGCGCCGGCGGACTCGGCGGCGGCACGGACCGCCTGCGCGATGGCATCCTGCAATGCCTCGGGGTCCCGCTGGTCGAACACGGCCGGGTCGACCCGGACGGCCTGGAGTTTGCCGAGGCCGCTGACCACCATGGTCACCGTGCCGTCGGCGGACCGTCCGGTGACCACCGACCTCGCCAGGGTGTCCTGCGCGTCGCGCATCGACTGCTCGAACGCTCGGGCGTGGTCGACGAATTCCTGCAGTTCGGGTGTCACGGCGGCCTCCGGTGGCTCGGTGTCGCAGACGGTGGCTCGGCTCAGCCGACGGCGGCCAGGCCGACGGCGGGTTGGCTCGTGACGTCGCCCCGGGCGGTCACGCCGTGCAGGTCGGCGAGGGCCAGCGTACGGGACGCCGCGGTGCGGGTGAGCTGCCACGAGTACAGGTGCGCGGCCCGGGCGGTCGGCGCGGGCAGCCCTGCTGTCAGGCCGACCAGGGCTGCCCGGACGTCGTCGGGGACCTGATGGCCGCGGCGCACCAGATGCCGGACGACGATCTCGGCCAGTTGTTCCGGGGAGTACGCGGGCATCGACCAGTGCTGTCCGAAGATCTCGCCGACGGCGGGAACGACCCGGCTCAGTGCGGTCGCCGTGTCCGGCTCGGCGAGCAGCACGACGACCGGGTCACCGAGGCTACGGCGGGTCGCCTCGATGACGTGTTCGACGATGTCCGTCCCGGTGCCGGTGCCGTCGTCGGTGTAGTCGACCAGCAGCACCCCGCCCTCGGCGTCACCCAGTGCCGCCTCTACCAGGCTGCGGGTCTGGCCCGGCCACTGCGGAGTCAGGTCGTGGCTGCTCACCCGGATCAGCTGCCCGACCGGGACGAGGCCCAGTTCGGACAGGCCCGCCGCGTAGAGGCGGGCGATCTCGCTGCGTCCGCTGCCGGCCGGGCCGGAGATCACCGTGTTGGCGTGTTTGCCGTAGCCACGCCGCCGGTTCCGCAGTTCGCAGAGCTGAAGCAGGGTCGCCCCGAACGCTTCCCGTACCGGGGCGACGCCGACCAGGTCGCAGACCCGCCGCCAGGTCCGGGCGGCGTTGATCGCGGCGGCCGGGTTGCGGGTGGAGTCCGGCTGGTCGGGCTCCTCCACCGGCATGGTGTCCAGCAACTCCAGCTCCGGAGCCAGGTCCAGCGCGGTGAGCCGGTTGAGTTCGCTGTCCTTCGACGGTGGGGTCGTGGCCAGCCGGGACGCCTGATTGTTGATCATCGCTTCGAAGAGTTTGCGGGCCACCCGACCGTTGCCGAAGGTCGCGTTCTTCGGCACCCGGGTGTAGTACGTGCGCAACGCCTCGACCGCGTCGTCGGTCAACTCGTAGTAGTGCTTGCCGCACAGGTTCGAGGTGATCGTCACGAGTTCCTCGACCGAGTAGTTCGGGAACTCGATGGTCCGGGTGAACCGGGAGGCCATGCCCGGGTTGGAGGCCAGGAACCTCTGCATCAGCTCGGAGTAGCCGGCCACGATCACCACCAGCTCGTCGCGGTGGTCCTCCATCATCTTCATCAGCGCGTCGATGGCTTCCTGACCGAAGTCCGGTCCCGACCCGCCCGACCCGGCCGACAGCGTGTACGCCTCGTCGACGAAGAGCACCCCGCCGAGCGCCTTGGTGACCAGCTCGGTGGTCTTGATCGCCGTCGAGCCGACGTACTGTCCGACCAGGTCCGCCCGCGCCGCCTCGACCATGTGTCCCTTGGTGAGGATGCCCAACTCGGCGAGGACCGACCCGTAGAGCCGGGCCACCGTCGTCTTACCGGTACCCGGCGGGCCGGCGAAGACCAGGTGCCGGCTCATCGGCGGCATCGGTAGGCCCATCTCCTGACGTACCTGCGCCATCCTGATCAGGTTGACCAGGGCGGTCACCTCGTGCTTGACCTCCCGCAGACCGATCAGTCCGTTGAGTTCGCCCAGCGGCCCACCCAGCTGGGGCTCGACCGGCAGCGGACCACCGTCCGGCCCGGCCTCGTCGGGCGCAGCGGAGGACGCCGGGGCGCCGGACGTCGGGGACGCGGGTTCCGCCGGCCGGTCGGAGCGTAGTCCCTCGACCGTCAGCTGCGCGTCGGTGACCCGACGGACATCCTCGTCGCCGCTGTCCTGCACGACACAGCGGATCAACGCAACCGGTTCCGGGGTGTCCACGTCGACTCCGGCGGCACCGTTGCCGAGCAGTTCGCAGTCGGTGAGATCTCCCCGGCCGCCCCGGCCGAACGCGACGCCGCAGTGCGCCGACCGCCTCACCCGAATCTCGGTGGCCGAGAGCACACCGCCGGGGCCGACCTCGATCCCGGTGCCCGGCGCCTCGACGACCTCGCTGTCCCGCATCCGTAGCTCGCCGTGCTCGATCCGGACGCCGGCACCCCGGACCAGGGCGGTCCGCAGGTCCAGGACGGCGCCCCCGGCGACGAGCACCGCGCTCGCCGCCGTACCGGTGATCCGTGCCTCGTGTACCGCGCCACGCGCGCCCTCGGTGACCTCGATCGCGA
Source organism: Micromonospora sp. HNM0581 (assembly GCF_012726175.1). Classification (GTDB taxonomy): domain Bacteria; phylum Actinomycetota; class Actinomycetes; order Mycobacteriales; family Micromonosporaceae; genus Micromonospora. The sequence goes on along the minus strand of NZ_JAASAD010000012.1, from coordinate 118,696 downwards.
GCGCCGGACCTGCCGCCACCACCAGATCGGTACCGTCCAGCGCGGCACCGCCGGCGACCCGCATCCCGGCTCCGGAGCTGATCTCGGCCCGCAGGCGCTCTACCACCGCCGACGCGGACTCGTCGACGACCGCCAGGTGGGTCGTGGTGCCCCGGATCGTCACTCCCGCGAAGCGGGGTGCGGACGATCCGGCGACGCTGATACCGATCGGCGTGTCGGCGAACGTGCAGTCGGTGAAGACGGGCCGGGCCGCTCCGGTGACCTGCACGGCGCTGTGTCCGGCAACGCCGAACAGGCAACGCTCGAAGCGGGGCGCCGCCCCGTCGGTGATGTGCGCGGCCTGCACGGCCGCGCCGGTGAACCGGGAGTCGGCGACGACCACGTCGACCTCGCCGCGCAGGAAAAGGTCGACGTTTCCGCTCCCGGTGACGGTCAACCGGCCGATCCGCGCCCAGCCCCGCTGTTCCACCACCACAGCCGGTTTGCCGGCTCCGCTGATCTCGGTCTGTTCGACGGTCAACCGGCCGTCGCCGTTGACACACACACTGTTGGCGCCGGTGTCGCGCACCGCGCACCGCCGCAGCGTCAACACACCCGTCTCGGTGACCACCACCCCCGACGCGGCCACCTCGCTGATCACCGTGTCCTCGATGGTGCTGGGCGCCGCAGAGGTGACCACCACCCCTGTCCCGGCCGGGCTGCGGATCTCGCAGCCGCGAAGGGCGACCGAGCCCCGCAGCCGGGCGAGCAGTGTCGTCCAGGACGCCCCGCTGATCACGCAGTGGTCGAGCGCCGCCTCACCGGAGTGGACGTCGACGGCTGCGAGCGCGGGATCGGCACTGGCCAGGGTGATGCCGCGCAGCTGGGCACCGTCCCCGTGCACCACCAGGACGCTGCCCTCCTCGACCCGCACCTCCACCGAGCCCGGTTCGGCCGCGCTGATCGTGATCCGGTCACCGACGACGATCTTCTCGGTGTACCGGCCGGGATGGACCGTGATCGTCGCCCCGGCCTGGGCACGGGCCACCGCGGCACCGATCGTCGGGTACGCGCCGGGCTTCCCCCCGCCCACCACCAGCACCTGTCGGGTCATCTGCCGGTCACCTCCTCGTCCGCCGGGCGACGGATCAGGCCGGGCAGCCCGCCGAACCGGTCCCGGGCGGCCGAGCCGACCCGCCGGGCCGGTTCGGCTTCGGCCCACCGGTTCAGGCTGCGCCGCAGCGACGTCGCGGCGAGTTCGTCGAAGGACGCCCGACCGGGGTCGACCCGCCCGTCCGGACCGATCTCGGTGGCCCCGATCTCGCGCATCAGGATCGCACCGCGCTGGTCGCCGGCCGGCTCCCGCAACTCCAGGATCTTGAAGTGGGTTCCGGGCAGGAACAGCACCCGGTCGTCGACCCGGTCGTCGCCGGCCGGCTCCAGCAGCCCCGTCCGACGGGCGGTCATCGACCAGATCAGCACGTCGGTGTCGCCCCGCTGGCCGGAGCAGGGGGCGGTCAAGGCGGTCACGAACGACCAGTCGGTGACCGGCCGGCGCTGCCGGTAGGCCGCCCACTCGGCAGCCAGCGGCGAGGTTCGGTAGATCGTCGCGCCCCGGTAGGACGGCAGCCGGGACAGCCCCGCGGCCACGCACCGTGCGAACGGTACGTGCGGGCCGGTGACGCCGGACCGCAGGCCGGCGTCGACAGCAGCACCCCGCCCGGACAGGTGGAGACGGACCGCCACCGAGTCGGCGAGGATGTCGTCGGCGCTGGCCGTACCCGCGCCTTGCAGGCCCGGATGTTCGGACATGATCCGGGCGACCGAGCTGGCCATGTTGTCGAACTCGCGGCTGAGCGTACGGCGCAACCAGGCCCGCTCGTCGTCGAGCTGACGGCGTTTCGGCAGGAGCGCGGACGCCGAGGCGGCGGGCACCGGCTGGTGCCGTACTCCGGGATCCACCGACCGCGGTGAGTCCGGCGCGGGTCGGGTTGGCGCGGCGGCGACGGCTGGGGCCGGCGTCGCGCCGACCGGCCGGTCCGGGGCCGCAGCGGACGGCACCACCAGCTCCGCGGCGACCATCCCCGGCGGGGCGATCGGAGCCGGTGGGCCAACGGACGGCTCGGTGCCGGCCACCGCCCGGGCCATCGCGGCGGTCACCGCCGGCTCGGACACACCGACCGGGCCGGTCACCACCGGCTCAGACACACCGACCGGGCCGGTCGGGACCGGCGGCAGCTCGGTCGGTACCGGGCGTGACGACGGCTCCGCACGCACCGGCGCGGCTACCGGCAGTACCGACGGGACGTCCACCGTCACCGGTTCCGTCGCCGGGGTCGACGGTGCGGTGGGCGCGGCCACCGGCGGAACTTGGTCCGTGACCGGCGCAGGGGCCGGTCGCGCCGCCGCCGGGTGGAAGACAGACTCGGCCATCGGCGCCGGCAAGGCCGTCGCTGCCGGCTGAGGTGCCTCCCGAGGCACCCGAGTGACGATCGACGGTGCCACGGTGGCCAATACCGCCTCCGCCCGACCGGCCGGCCGCTGCCGCACCAGCTCCGACGTCGGTAGCAGCGTGTGCCCCGGACCGGTACTACCCTCTATCCGGGCCGCGAGGTCCTCGGCGAGTTCACGCATCCGGCCGGCACGGTCGACCACCGAATCGTCGAAGATCAGCCTGCTTCCCTCCGGGTCGAGCCGCAGGTCACGAATCTGGTCGGCGTTCGGCGGGACCTCCGTCGACCGCACCCAGAGCCCGGCCTGGACCACCTCGATCACGGCGTCCGGGGCGTACCAGTAGACCCTGCTCTCGACCTCCTCGACGTGCGGCAGCGGTGTGCGGTGACGCAGCAGCACCGGCCGCCGCCCCTTCACGGCGTCCCGCGACCGTGGCACGTAGCCGAGTTCCAGCGCGAACGGCTGCCAGCCCAGCACGCCGTCGGCGCGTACCGTCCGGATCTCGTACCGGTAGGGGGCGCCGACCGGCACACCGGTGTAGCAGGTGACGCCGGTCGCGAGCAGGTCAGCGAGGGCCTGGCCGAACGCCTCGCCCTCCGGGAGACGGACGTCGCCGTACTGGACGAACCGGGCCCGGTCACGGCTCTGCGGATCGAGCGCACGCCAGAAGCGGACCACGTCGTCGAGGGAGAGCGGGGCGGTCCCGGGGCAGCCGAGCAGCACCGTCATCACCTCCGGCTGGCACGGCACGTCGGCGACCAGCCGCTGACGGTGCTCGGCCACCGTCTCCGGGTCGCGTACGTCGTGGATCCAGACACCACCCGGCAACGGCTCGATCTCCCCGGTCGAACTGGACGCCCTCCGCTCAGTCGCCGCCTTGTCCCACGACGGGGCCGGGTAACGCTTGGCGTCCCAGGTCGGCGGTTTGCCCGGACGGAACCTGATCCACCCACTGTCCGGTGTGGAATGGACGAACAGCCCGCCGCCCGCGCCCCGGACCAGCTCACCGTCGGGGGCGATGACGGTGCGGTTCAGCCGCTCCGACAGCCACTGCCCGGCCATCGCGACCGTGTCGCCGTACGCCCCGCACGCCATCAACCGGATCCCCCGGCGGCGTCGGGGCAGCACGAGTGCCATCGACTCCCAGGACCCGACCGGCAGACTGCGCCCCAGATCGAGCACCACCACATCGTTGTCGGCGTCCTCGACCACGGTCAACGCCAACGACTGCGCCTCGGCGCTGATCGCCTCCTCGGCGTGCAGCACCATCGCGTTGCCGACGGTGTGCTGGACGACACCGCCGACCGAGCCGCCCTGGCCGCGCAACAGACCACGGATCACGGACATGCCTTCACCCTTCCGCCAGGCTGGTTACGGCTTTGCGGCTCAACACCGGCCCCTGGGGCATCGCCGCCAGCAGGTCCTTCGGGAACGGCACCGGGCTGACGCCGGAGAACTTCAGCGCCGCCAGCGTGGACTCGTCGGCCAGATGGTGGACCCGACCCTCGTCGGAGATGAACGCGACCTGGCGGGTGGCTGCCGGTGCCGCCGGCACCGGCAGCACCAGCATTCCGGAGCCGGGGCGGGCCCGTACGGTGGTCGTTCCGTCGGCGGTCACGACGCCCGAGTCCCCCGAACCAGCGAGGACCACCACACTGGCGACCGTCTCAGTTGCGACCGGGAACTGTCGCATGCAGACCGCCCGGCCGGCCGTTTCGGCGAGCTGCCACGACACGAGGTCGGGCAGGCGGTCGAGCAGCGTCCGGTCGGCCGAACGGCGGGCGGCGACGATCGCGGCCGACCCCACCTCGACCGGGGGCTGGGCAGTCGCGGCGTCGGCGATCAGGAACTCGGTACGGCTCATCGGTGCCAGCCCGTCCTGCCGCAGGACGAAATGCTGCGCCGAGCCGGTTGCCGTACGCTGCCGGAACAGCATGCCGACGGGGTACCGCCGCCCGTCGACCGCTGGTCCCGGTTCACCTGCCCCGGCGATCTCGGCTGGAGCCAACGCCGGGCCCTCCCGAAGCCAGCCGAGCCACATCCTCGGGGCCGGCGGCGGATCGATAGCGGCGGCACCGAGCGCCACCAGCACCGCCTCGTCGTCGATCCGGTATTTGAGCTGGTTGGACAGCAGGTACCGCACCCCGGCGACGTCGCGTACCACCAGGAACCGATCCGGTGGCAGGGCGGTGGTGGGGCTGCTCGGGTCGAGCTGGACCCCCAGGCCGATACCGCCACCGGCGGGGGCCACCGAGCTGGGCAGGCAGGCCAGCCAGGGCCCCTGGGTCAGCGCGTCGGCGGTGGGTAGCTGTCGCGGCGCACCCACCAACCCCAGCGGCGCGCCCCGGGGAACACCCGTGAGGGAGTTCTTCGATATCAGCTTGACGTGACCCGCCGCGCCCTGGATCAGCATCGCCGACGCCAGATCGGGCACCTGGTGCATGATCCCGTCGACGACCACGTACCGGTTACCGGTCTCCTTCTCCACCAGGATCACGCCGGCCTGCCGGTAGGCCCGGCTGCCGCCGGGGACGATCCAGCCGTAGACCGCGAAGCCGCCCAACACAAGCACCAGCACGATGACGCCGGCCAGCAGGCCGGTCTGCGCGCGACGGCCGGGGATCTCCGCCCCGGTCGGATCCCCCCCGACCAGAGCCGAGCTGAGCCGGCCCATCATGAACGTGTGGGCGTGGACGTGGTCGCGCTGCGTCTGCACCCCGGCCTACCCGAACAATCCGCGGGCCCAGGCGTACAGGCCGAGGATCTGCGCCAGCACCGGCAACACCGCCACCCCCGTCACCACGTCCAGGAACGTCGCCGTGTACTCCCAGAACGGCAGCAGCCGCCGCGGCCAGGGCCGCATCGCGGCCAGCACCAGCGGGACCAGCACCGCCAGCAACCCGGCCAGCAGGGCCCACCGCCATCCGTCGGGCAACAGTTGGGAGAAGCGATCGAGGACCATCAGGTACCCGACCGTACCGGCGGCGGTCAGCGCGACGCGCTGCCACAACCCGAGGAAGGTACGTGCGCGCAGCAGGATTGCACTGGCGACCGTCAACACCAGCGCCCACCCCGCCCAACCGGGAGTCGCGAGCACCAGGTCGAACAGGACCGGCAGCGCGAGTGCGGCGCTGACCATCGTCACCGTCAGGTAGGTGTCGGCGTCGTCGGTTCGCTCCCGCACCACGTCGGCAGGGACCGGCTCGGTGTCGTACGACATGTCGGCGCCGGTCTTCGGTAGCTGCGGCCCGCGCAGCCGGGCGAACTTCACCACCGCCCGGGGCGCCACCACGACCACGGTCAGCGTCACCGTGACGGCGATACCGGCGCTCTGCTGCCAGGCCAGCGACGCGGCCAGGTGTACCAGCACCAGCGCACTGGTCGCGGTACCGGTCGCCGCGAGGACCAGCATCGGCGCGAACGGCAGATGCGGGGTGAGGGTCCGTTGGGCCAGCAGCAGCACCATGGCCATCCCGGCCCCTGCGGTCGCGGCGGCCAGCACCGCCGGTCCGGTGACGGCGATCGCGGTCGGATGCCCGTCCACCGCGCTGGCGGCAGCCAGCGCCGCGAAGGCCGTGGCGGCGACACCGAAGAGCAGCGAGAACGCTCCGTCTGCCACCCGGCGGGCGTAGACCAGCGCGGCGGTGAGGAACACCGCCGCGAGGACACCGGCGGCGACCACCTGCGGCAACACCGGCCCCCGGTCGGTGAGCAGCACGGCGAGCAGGCCCAGCGCGACGGAGGACAGCCCCAGGAACAGCGGCCGGCGGTACTCCGGCTGCCAGCGGTCCGGGCGGCGGTTGACGGTGGTGGCGATGCCCTCCGCGAGGTCGTCGAAGTCCAGCTCGGGCAGCGGGTCCTCGGCCCGGCGCAGGTGCAGTACCTCCCCTTCCAGCCAGTCCAGGCTTTCCGGGGTGGCGCCGAGGTCGAACGGCGCCTCGCCGAGACGCTGCAACACCCAGGCGCCCCCGGTGTCGTCGCCCTCGGGCCGCCGGTCCGGCACGGCGTGCCGCATCAGCATCGGCAGCAAAGCCGCCACCGGCATGGTGGACGGGACAGCCAGGTCGACCCTACGGTCCGGACCGACGACGCTGATCCGGCACAACCGCCCCTGCATCGCGGCAGTCACCCGCGTACTCCCTTCGAAGCCGGAAGGCTCATTCGACGTACCCGGTCTGCATCAGCGACACCCCGCGGCGGGTGACCCGTTGGGCCCGCCCCGGCGGCAATCGACGGGGCGCCGCCTCCCCCAGGAACTTGCCCTCCTCCTTGGGGTACGACAGCAGGGTCGCCGGCGTGCCGAGTTCCCAGAGCCGGCGGATGACCGGGTCCATCATGGCCCGCATCGCACCGGAGGTGCTGCGCGCGACGATCAGGTGCAGGCCGATGGTCAGGCCCTGGGCCAGCAGCGGCAGCAGCGGTTCGAGCGCCGAACCCATCCCGCCGCTCTTGGTCATCAGGTCGTAGTCGTCGACCACGACGAACAGCTCCGGTCCCTCCCACCAGTCCCGCCGACGCATCCGCTCGGACGAGATCTCCGGGCCCGGCACCCGCCGGTTCATCGAGACCGAAGCCTGCCCGGCGAGTTCGAAGAGCTTGTCGCCGGTGAAGCCGAACCCGACCTGGTAGGCGGCCGGCAGGGCGGTGTCCAGGTCCCGGCGGGAGTCACCGAGCACCACCTTCGCCTGCTCCGGGGTCCACCGTCGCTGGATCGCCCGCAGTACCAGACGCAACACGTTCGACTTGCCGGTCTCGTTGTCCCCGAAGACCAGCAGGTGCGGGGTGGTCATGAAATCGTGCCAGACCGGGGCCAGACGCTGCTCGTCCAGGCCGAGGCAGACCTTGAACTCCGGTTCCGGTCCGGGCAGCCGCTCGACCGACAGTACGGTGGGCAGCATCCGTACCGTGGGGGCCGGCGGACCGGACCAGAAGGTGCCGATCTCCTCGGTGACCGCCTTGGTCGCCTCGGCCAGGTCGGTCACCTGTGAACTGCCGTCCATCCGTGGCAGCGCGCCCAGGAAGTGCAGGCCGCCGGAGGTCAGGCCACGGCCAGGCTGGTTCGGAACGGTGGCCGCCTTGCGGGAGCCCACCTCGGACTCCATCGTGTCACCGAGCCGCAGCTCAAGCTTGGTGCCGATCAGGTCACGCAGCCAGGTCCGCATCTCCGACCAGCGGGTCGCCGTGATGATCACGTGGATGCCGAAGGACAGCCCCCGCGAGACGAGTTCCTGGAACCGGCTGTCCAGCTCGGTGAAGTCCTGCTTCATCGTGTAGTAGCCGTCGATGACCAGGAAGACGTGCCCGAACGGGTCGTCGATGTCACCGCGTGCGCGAGCCGCCAGGTAGCTCTGCATCGAGTCCAGTCCACGCGCCGCGAACTCGGCTTCCCGCCGCTCCATGACCTGCCCGATCTCCTGGATCGTGCGGACCACCCGGTCCCGCTCCATCCGGGTGGCGATCGAACCGATGTGCGGCAGGCCGGCGACCGACGACAGCCCACCGCCACCGAAGTCCAACCCGTAGAACTGCACCTCCTGCGGTGTGTTGGTGAACGCGAGCCCCAGCAGCAGGCTGCGCAGCAGCGTCGACTTGCCGCTCTGCGGTGCACCGGCGATACCCACGTGCCCGTCGGCCCCGCCAAGCTCGACGGTCAGCAACTCGCGGAGCTGGTCCTGCGGTCGGTCCACCACACCGACCGGTACCCGCAGCCGGCCCTGCGCGTCCGGGTCGTCCACGGTCATCCCACGTGCCGGGTCCGGCACCACGCTCGGCAGCAACGCGTCGAGGCTCGGCGCGGTCGACAGTGGCGGAAGCCAGACCTGCCGGGCCGGTGGCCCCGCCCCGGCCAGCCGGTCGAGCAACACCTCGGCCAGGGTCGGCCCGGTCGCCGCCTCGGCCTCGTCTGCCACCTCGGTCGGCTCGGCGACGATCGGCTGCTCGCGGCCAGGGTCGTGCCGGGCGTCGACCTGCCGGCCGGTGAACTCGACAACACGCAGCGGGACCGGCTCGTCGTCGCGGCGTTCCCGCACCGCCCCCGCTCCGGTGTACGGGCCGGAGACGTACGCCGACTTGAACCGGACCAGGTTGGTGGTGTCCAGTCGGAGGTAGCCGTTGCCCGGTTCGGGCGGCAGTTCGTACGCCTTGCCGACCCCGATCACCGACCGGGACTCCATCGACGAGAAGGTACGCAACGCGATCCGGTACGACAGGTGCCCCTCGACCCGGTTGATCCGGCCCTCGTCGAGGCGCTGCGACGCGAGCAGCAGGTGCACCCCGAGGCTGCGGCCGAGCCGGCCGATCGAGACGAACAGGTCCATGAACTCGCTCTTGCTGGAGAGCAACTCACTGAACTCGTCCACGACGATCAACAGCACCGGGAACGGCACCAGCTGGACCCCAGCGGCCCGGGCCTTCTCGTAGTCGAACAGCGAGGCGTACCCGCTGGCCCGCAGGGCCTCCTGACGGCGGGTCATCTCGCCGTTGAGCGCGTCCTGCATCCGGTCGACCAGCGGCAGTTCGTCGGCCAGGTTGGTGATCACCGCCGAGGTGTGCGGCAGCCGCTCCATGCCGAGGAAGGTCGCGCCGCCTTTGAAGTCGACCAACACCAGGTTGAGAATCTCCGAGCTGTGCGTGGCGGCAAGCGCACAGACCAGCGTCCGAAGCAGCTCCGACTTGCCGGACCCGGTCGCCCCGATGAGCAGCCCGTGCGGGCCCATCCCGCCCTGCGCCGACTCCTTCAGGTCCAACTCGATGACCTCGCCGTCCTCGGTGACCCCGATCGGCACGGTGAGCCGGTTACGCTGCGGCTGCCGGGTCCGCCACAACGCCGGTACGTCGATGGTGTAGGCGTCGCGGATGCCGAGCAGTGTGGTCAGCTCGAAGCTGGACTCCATCGGCTCGTCGACCACGTCGAGGGTGCCGCTGGTCCGCTTCGGCGCGATGATCCGGGCCAGGGCCTCGCTCGCCGCCACGTCCAGGCTGTCTCGCTGCGCCGTGCCGGTGCTCTCCCCAGCCGGATACGAGACCTGGTCGTCCGTCATCGACAGGCGCAGTACCTTCGGGCCGCCCGGCATTCCCCCGGTCAGGTCGAGCAGCACCACGTTGCGGATCCCGGCACCCAGTAGACGGGCGCTCTCCGGCAGCTCGACCAGATGGGCCACGATCACCAGGAACGGTTCGACGGCCGACGGTCGGGCCGCCCGGTCGTGGTCACCTCGGTCGCCGACCTCGGGGCCGAGCAGGTCCATCAGCTCCTCGTACCGGCCGGAGAACAAGCGCACCGGCCCAGCCGAGTCGTACGCGGTGGGGTGCGCGTTGTGCGGCAACCACTTGATCCAGTCCCACGGGTCACGGTGCACCTCCTCGGCGAGCACCGCCACCCGCAACTCGTCCGGCGCGTGGAACGTCACCAGCTGCGCCACCATCGCCCGGGCCAGGTCGACCGCGGACTCCGCATCGCCCTCGAACTCGATGCTGGTGAAGCTGCGCAGCCCCACCGAGATCGGGATACCGGAGACCGTCCGGTACGCCTCGGAGAACCGTCGCAGCGAGATGGACGACAGCGGCTCCAGGTCCTCGATCGGTTTCGTCGACGGCGGGCTCAGTTCGAGCATGGCGTTCTGCCGGCCGATTCCGATCCGTACCCGGCCGAAGTCGTCGTGGCTGGGCCGCCGTTCCCACAGCCGGCTGCTCATCGCCACCGACCACAGCCAACTCGGCTGCGGATTGTTCCAGAGCACGTACTGCCGTTGCTGGTCCGCCGCGGCGCGGGCACGCCGGCGCAGCTGGCCGATGTAGCGCAGGAAGTCGCGGCGTTCCCCGCGCATCTTGCGCTTGCGGTCGGCGGCGGCCCGGCCGATCTGCATGACCCCCATCAGCAACATGCCGGCGGCCATCGCACCGCCCATGACGTACATGATGGGTGAGCGGCTGAACAGCCCGAACATGGCCATCATCGCGCCCATGCCGAGGCCCATCGGCACGATCATCGCGAACGACCGGAAGTCCAGCGGCGCCTCCTCCGCCATCAGCGGCGGCTCCTGTAGGTCGAGGCGGCCCTCGGGCGCGTCCGGACCGGCCGCCCGCGGCGGGCGCTTGACGGTGACCGTACTCATCCGAGCACCCCCGGGCCGGCGCCGCCGCCGGTCCAGGCGGCATCGTCCTGGTGGAGCAGTTCGACCGCGTACCGGTCGTTGCGGAACCGCTCGGCGGCCTTGAGGTCGTCCTCCTCGTCGTCGTCGGACCGACGCTGGGAGGCCGGTCCGACCGTGCGCGCCTCGGCCTCGGCCCGCGCGCGTTCCTCGGCCTTGCGGGCCAGCCGACGCTCCCGCATGATCAGGTACCGCTCCTCGACGGTGGGTTCCCGCCCACCGCAACTCAGCCGCTCGTCCTCGTCCGCAGTCCGGGGTCCGGTGGCCGTCCGCCGCCACACCGCCCGTCCGGCCACGTGCTCAGTCATCGTCCGCCCGCCGATCTCGCTCGCCAGCGCTTCCGTCCAACCAGGACGGCGCGGCATCGTCCCAGCCGGTCATGTCGGTCTGCTCGTCGTCCGGCAGGATCACCGGTACGAACTCGTCGCCGGTCGGTGCGTCGGCGTCCGGGTCCTCGGTCGCCCAGGTCGCGGCCTGCTCGGTCAGCAGTTCGGCTGCCTCGGGCCGGTCCGGGTCCTCCCGGTCGTCCTCGGACTGGCTGAGCGGGCCGAGGACAGGGCCACGGTGTTCGACCGGAACCGCCGTTTCCCGGGCCACCGGTGGCGTCGGCGGGCTGACCGCCCGGACCGGGGTGCCGGGGTTCGTCCCCGGTACGGCCGGGGCGCTACGGTTCGGCCCCGACCCGGCCTCTGCGGTGGCCGCTGCCGCGAGGGACGCTGCGGCGGCCAGCCCGGCAACGGCCACCACGGGTGGGGGCTGCGCAGGCTCCACAGGTGCGACGAGGCCCACTCCGGCCGAAGGCGTCCCGCTTCGGGCGATCGGCTCACCGGAATGCGGTTCGCCGGGCTGCGGTTCACCGGGTGGCAGCCAGTCCGCGCCGTCCGCGCCGACGAGGCCACCTGCGACGGGCCGCTCCGGCACGGCAGCGCCGCCACCGGCCGGTCCCGCTGGCTGGGCCGGTACGGCCGGTAGGGACACGCCAGGTACCCCGGACCATTCCGGCATCCCGGGTTCGCGGACGTCCGCAGCCGGCACGTCAACCGCCGCGTCGGCCGGGGCGGGCACGCCGGGACCGGTCAGCCCCGGTCCCCCGGGTTCGGCGCCCGCCGGGGCACCGGGCAGGTCGACACCGCTACCCGACGGGTGCCAGTTGCCCGGGTCGGCTCCGATCAGGCCCTGCGCGTCCGGGGTTTCCGGCATGCTCGGGCCACCACCGCCTGGAGTCCCCGCAGGGCCGGGCACGCCCGGCATCCCGGCGAACGGCGGGGCCATTCCGGTGTACGGCGGGGTGCCCACGTCCGTCGGTGGGTTGCCCGCGCCCGGAGGCAGGGTGCTCATGTCCGGAGGCGGGGTGCCGACCGGCTGGGCGCCCAGGCCCGGACCGCCCGCGGCGGTGCCGTCCGGCGCGGCCGGACCGTCCGCCTCGCCCCCGCTTCCCAGCCAGTTACCCTCGTCACCGGTGACGAGCCCGTTGGCGTCCGGCAGGTCGGGAAGGGGCGCACCGTTCGTCCCGCCCGGTCCGGGAGCACCGGGCGGCATCATCGGCGGAACCATCGGCGGAACACCCGGTGCACCAGGAACCGCCGGCACCATCGGTGCACCAGGAACCTCCGGCGCACCTGGCACCACCGGCAGCTCCGGAACAGCCGGCACATCCGGACCCAGACCAGCACCACCAGAACCCACACCCGACGGCGCGTCCGGCACCGGAGCCCCCGGAACCACCGGCTGCCAATCCCCCGGATCCCCCTCCACCAGACCACCCGAATCCGGCACCTCAGGCAACTGCCCACCACCACCCGGACCACCAGCACCCGGCGGAACCATCGGCGGAACCATCGGCGGAACACCCGGCACACCAGGAACCGCCGGCACCACCGGTGCACCAGGAACCTCCGGCACCACCGGTGCACCAGGAACCTCCGGCGCACCTGGCACCACCGGCAGCTCCGGAACAGCCGGCGCAGCCGGCGCGCCCGGCGCGTCCGGCGCACCCGGTCCCGACGAACCCGGGACTTCGGGAACCGCCGGCACGTCCGGTGCCAGCGGCGGCGCAGGGACGTCCGGCAGGTCCGGCGAGGCCGGCGCATCAGGCATCACCGGGGGCTGGACAGCACCGCCGGAATCCGGTGAATCCGTTTCCGGCGGCTGGCTGGTCCCGCCGTTCGCAGGAGGCAGAGCAACGACCGGGGGAACGACGGGTGGCGCTGCGACCGGCGGCGGAACGACCGGTGGGGGTGTGACCGGCGGCGGAACGACACCACCGGGGGGCTGGTCGACGCCGGACCCGTCGGTGGGTGGACTGTCGAAGCCCGGCAGGCCGCCGACCGGGGCGGGAGTGACGATGGGCGGCGCGGGAGCGAGGTCTGGCGGTACCGGCACCGTGGAGTTGTGGGAGGTCGGCGGTGGCACCACCTGCGGAGGCGAGAGCCCCCCATCCGGGTCGGGCGGACCCTGCGCCGGCGGCGGAGTGCCCGGGGGTGCCACCACCGGTGGCGGCACCACACCCGGCGGTGTCACCTGGGGAGGCGGCGTCACATCCGGCGGCGGGACCGTCGGCGGAGGCGTCACCTCCGGAGGCCCGTTCGTTGGTGGCGGCGTCACATCCGGCGGCGGGATCGTCGGGGGCGGCGGCGTCGTCGGGGGCGGCGGCGTGGTCAGGGGAGGCGGCGTCGTCAACTGCGGCGTGGTCGGCATCGTCGGCTCCGGGATGTCCGGCTCGCCGGTCCCGCCCGGTGGAGTCACCGCGTCATAGGTGAAGTTGTACTGGTCGGCCAGGGTGCCGACGACCTGTGCCATCTGCCGGGCCATCGGCTTCTCGAACGCCGTACCGCTGATCGGCACCAGCTTTCCGCTGGGCTCGACCCCGCTCTCCCTTGCGATGGTCGCCCAGTCGTAGTCGAGCTTCTTGATCGCGTACTGGGCCCAGGCCAGGTAGTTGGCGCTGTTGAGCAGTTGGTGGGGCACCGAGTTGATGTGGTTGGTGCCGGCTACACCGGCGATGCGCTCCGCCTGGCTGCCCAGCCAGTCAGCGAAGTACTGCATCTTCGCCAGGAACGCGTCGGCGGCGGCCCCCTGCCAGGCTCGCTCCGGGCCGGCGATGGCCTCGGCCTGGCGACGGATGAAGTCCTCCAGCCAGATCAACGTTTCCTGGGCGTTGTAGAACGCCGTCGAGGCGTCCATCACCGACTGCGCGCTGACCAGCCTCGCGGCTTCGGCCCGGCCCTCCTCGGTCTCCAGGGCCGCACCACCGTCCACCGATGCGAGCAGCTTGCGCCAGCCGCGCTCCTCCTCAGCCCACTGCTGGTAGTCGAGGAGGTTCGAGGTGTCGATGACCGCGGGCCGGAAGGTCGCCTCCTCCTCCACCCCCCTCCTCCAGGGGTTGTTCTCTTCGTTCTCGTTGTCCCCCACGCCCGCCTCTATTCCGTCCTACTCACGATCAACCAGCAATCGGGCAGCTCGTACGGGTACTACTGGTCTCCGCCGGTGTTGGTGCTGCTGCTGGCCCCGTACTCGGAAAGACCTTCGATCTTGACCCACGCGGAGCCCATCTGTTCACGCAGGGAACTGGCGGTCATGTCGTTGAATTCCTCGGCGTCGTCGTAACCGTCCGCGATCTGGAGAAGGCCCTCCTTGACCGCGACCAACGCCCCGTGGGTGGCCAGCAGCATTCCCATGACGTCGCCGCGCAGACCCGCGTCGTCCGCGCTGACCCCTTCGATACGTTGGCGCAGCACCTCCGCCTTGGCGAAACCACCGGGCAACATGTTCAGCTCGGCCAGCTGGTTCCGCACCGTCAGGAGGATGTTCGTACCGTCGGTCAGCCCGACGACCCGGTCGATCTGGTTGGCCATGTGACGCAGGGCCTCGGTGCTGACCGACAGTTCGTGGTTGGGATTGTCCCCACCCGAGTATTCGCTGTCCTCAGGGTGTTCGACGGTCGTGTCGAGTTCGTATTTCGGGTCGTCCTCGTTGTAGCCGTCGATACCGACCTGATCGTCCAAAATGTTCGGGACGACGGTGTCCCACTGGTCGACGACCTCGGCCTCGAACCAGTCGATGAGCGCCCGCTCCTCCTCGTCCCACACGGGGACCATGACCGGAAGCTGTCCGCCGGTTCCCGAGACCAGCGTGAAGTCGACCCTCCAGTACTGCTGGATGACCGACCGCGCCCAGCCGACCTCCTGTCCGTGTTCCTGGTCGTACTCCGACAGGATCCCGAGCGCGTCCAGTGCTTCGATGTTCGGGTGGCTGTAGTCGATGCCCATCAGATCGTCTCCGTTGTCGGGGCCCCGCACTCAAGGAAGGGAATCGGCTGCCGCGCCGACACGCGACACGGCAGCCGAGGTACGCCGACTCAGCCGCCGCGGACGTCGTTCCAGATCATCGCGTGGCGCTGCTCGGTCGTTCCGTAGTTGTCGGAGATCTGGTACAGCGTGGCCCGTGCGCGGTCCAGATGCACCGTCATCTGATCCGCCGACTGGTTCCACACCGCCTTCGACGCGTAGTACTGCTGCTGCGCGGCACCGGTCCATTCGGCGAGGCTCGCCTCGACCGTCTGCTCCATCTGCGCGAGAGCCGACTTGATGCGCACATTGATCTGGTTCATGTCGTGGAGGACGGCGTCAGCCTGCTGGAAGTTGAACGAGTAGTTCGACATGTCGGTCCTTTCTCAGGGCGCTGGTCGCCGGCTCAGACGCCGGGCAGTGCGGAGCCGAAGGAGGAGGCGGTGCTGGCCGCCGTGTCCTCGGCGTCCCGGTAGCCCGTCGTGGTGACACCCATGACGTCGAGCATCGTGACCAGTTCGTTGATCACCTTGCCGAAGGCAGCCTCCCAGCTGTCCATCGCCTGGTTGAAGTTCGCCGAAGCCTGGCCGGTCCAGGAGGCCTGCAGGACCCCCATCTGGCCGTTCACCGCCTGCAGCGAACCGGTGAACTCGGTCGCCTTGTCCGAGAACTCCTGGGCAGCACGCCGCATGCCCTCCTCGGTCGTCTGCACCTGGGGCATCGTCATGGTGGAACTCCTCACGTCCGGTACCGCCGGTCACGTCGCCTCGCGGGCGGGTGGCCCATCACGGGCCGACAGGAGTCTTTCCAGACCGGGAGCGGCTGCGACAGCGGCGACCCGCGGTGATGCACGAAAGTCGGACAGGACTGCACTCACTCGCTCTTCCGCAACGGCCTGCGCGCAGATACCCGGGAAGACCTACTGCCCCTTTCTGCCCCCTCAGCGTGGTGGGACTTCCGCCGGCCCGGCATCGGCTCCTTCACTGGGAGGCCGATACGGAGGGAGGCAGACAGTGGACGCCAATGCGCGTATCGAGAGCCTGTTCGAGGAGTACCAGCGGCAGCGCAACAGCCTGACCGAGATGCAGCAGCGGATGCGGGCGCTCTCGGGTACCGCCACGTCACCCCGGCGCGAGGTTACGGTCAGCGTCGGGCAGAGCGGCGTACTGACCGACATCCGCTTCCCGACCTCGGCGTACAAACGGATGACCCCCACCGACCTGAGGGAGGTCATCCTGGCCACCTACGCCGACGCGAAGGAATCCGTGCTGGCGCAGGCCGCCGAGGTGCTCGCCCCGATGCTCCCGGCCGGAATGGACGCCCGCGCACTGGTCGACGGGACCGCCGGCACCGACGCCTACCTGCCGGCCGAGCCGCGCATCGCCACCAGCGTCCGCGAGATCCTGGGTATGCGCCAGGCCCCGCGATGACCCGCCGCGGCCGGCTCTACGTCGACCCCGACGGCGTCGTCTCGACCGGCAGGAACTACGGCGAGCACGTCCACATCTACGACGGTTACCTGACCGAGACGGAGGACCTGCGCCTGCGGTACGCCGACGCCTGGGGCGACGACGAAATGGGCACGGCCTTCTCGACCAGGTTCCTGGCGGGCATGGACCATCTGGACGGGATGGTCGGCGGGGTCAGGGGCCGGCTGGCCTACACCTCGGAAGGGCTCGTCCAGTTCGGTCACGCCTACCAGGTGGCAGACGACGACGCCGCTGACGTGAGCCACCGGATGGCCGCCGACTTCTGCGGGCCGACCGAACCGCCCCCGGATCAGGCCAGGACCCTGCTACAGCCGACCCGGTCCCTGGCGGTGCACGTCGAGCCGGACGACGGCACCGGGCCGCCGCCGTCGGACACCCTCCGCCGGCTGGAGCCGACCCGCAGCAGCCTCCCCCTGGCGGCTGCGCCGGTCGGCGTACCCGCGGAGGCCGCGCCGTCCGAAGCCGTGTCGTCCGAGCTCACGACGTTCCAGCGCAGCGAGAGAGCGTTGCCGTCGGAGCCGGCCATCCCGGCCACGTCCACGTCGCTCAGTTTCCCGGCCGCCTACGTGAACGGCGGGCCGGTACCTTCCGGGCAGCACCTGGTGGCGTTCAACCCGACCGCGGACGGGATGGTCCGGATCGACGGCAACCTGTACGACGCCGTGGTGCCCGTCGCCGGTACGTCGGTCACCCAGCCCGACGGCCAGCCGGTCGACCCGACGGGACGGCTGTTCTTCCTCGTCAGGGACGCTCCCCCCGTCGACCCGGCAGCGCCGGGCTACCGGCCACTCGTGCTGACCTACGGGGCCGACGGCAACCTGGTCCCGCCGAGTGTCGCCGGCTGACCGGTACCCGGCATGCCCGACTTCCACATCCCCAACGACCCCGAATGGCAGTGGGCCTACGACCTCATCCTCTTCGGCGTCGGTGAGGAGTTCCCCAAGGCCGACCCGACCGCGCTGCGGGCGATGGGCGAGGATCTGTACAGATTCTCCAGCCACCTGTTGAACGGCTTGGGAGGGACCGCCAACCTGGGCAACTCGTTGGGCAGCCACCTGAACGGACCGGCCGCCGACGCGTTCTCCGGGTTCCAGGGAGACATCACCAGGGGTGTCCCGGACGGCGCACAGGTGGCCCTCCAACTGGGCCACGCCGCGTACCAGTTCGCCCTCGACTCGGAGAACACCCAGTACAACATCGTCATCGCGGCCTTCACCCAGGTCGTCGAGATCGCCATCGCGCTGGCCAGCGGGTTCGGCGCCGCCGCCGTACCCGCCCTGGTCAAGATCGGCCAGGAGATCGTACGCACACTGATCAGCTTCCTGCGCCTGCGGCTCCAGAACCAGTTGCTGCACCTCGTCTGGGAGGGGGTCGAGGAGGGCCTTGAGGAGGTGTGGCAGTCCGCGGCCGCGGACCTCATGCAGATCGCCGAGGGCAACCGGAAGCAAATCAACTACCAGAACCTGCTGATGGCCTTCGCCGGAGGCTTCTTCATCGGTCTCGGCGTCAGTGGCACGCACTGGATCGCGGGCAAGGCGTACCCGAAAATCAACAAGGACGTGTACAGCCGGGAGACGCTCTCCGCGTTCTCCGAGACCCTCTTCGAGGGACTCTTCACCATGATGGTGGGCGGTGGAGGCTTCAACCCCTTTGCCACGTTCACCTCGTCGATCATCGGCGGCATGGCGCACCACTACGCGGAGGTGTTCGGTAAACAGTTCGGTCCGAAGGTCGGTCCGAACGACCTCCGCCCACCTCCGAGGTTGGACTCCCACGACCGCGACCCGAACACCTCCCCGCAGAACCCCGACACCACCTTCCCCACACCGATCGCCCCACCGCCGGTCGCCCCCACACCACCACCCGCCCCGCCACCCGTCACCCCGGTCCCAGGCGCCCCGGTCCCCGGCGCCCCGGTCCCAGGCGCCCCGGTCCCAGGCGCCCCGGATCCCGGCGGATCAGCGTCCACCGAGGCTCCCGCCGGAGCCGACGGCCCCGCGCCGGCCCCGGGCGTCGTGGCGGGCAACCCGATGCCGGCCACCACCGGGCCGGCCCCAGCCGACGTGACAGCACCCCGGCCCGCGGCATCGGACCCGGCGGCGACCGACGCCGTAGCCACGCCGAGCGACGCACCGCCATCACCATCCCCTGTCGCCGGCACCCCGCCCGGAACACCGATCACCCCCACCACACCTGCCCCTCCACCGCCGTCCCCCGTCACCGGCACACCGATCACCCCTGCCGGATCCCCACCGGCCGGCACCGCCACGCCCACCCCCGGCACCGCCGGGCTGCCCGGCGCCACGCCGCAGGCCCCCTCGGCCGCCAGCGGCGTCGACGCGACGGCCGACCCCGGCCAGACCGGTTCTGGTACGCCCGCACTCCCCGGGGCGTCCACCCCGCCGACGGCACCGGCCGGCCCCGCTGAGACAGGAGCCCCGGACGCCCCTGGCGGTGTCCCGGTCGGTGCCGGTTCACCCGCTCCAACCGGCGGTGTGGTCACCCCGCCGGCCGCGACCGGTGCCAGCGCATCGGGAGGAGACGCAGCCCAGACGGCTTCTCCCGGTGCACCAGCCCCGACGAACCCGGTGGATACGCCGACCGGCGTATCGGCGGCTCCACCCCCGACGTCCGGTACGGCCCCGAACTCCCCTCCGACGGCCGCACCGCCGGGCACCACCGCAGGGCCCCCCGCCGACGGCACGACCCGACCAGCTGAGGGGACGACGGCCACGCCTTCCTCGTCTGGTACGCCTCCGATCACACCGCCCGTGGCCGCGGGGACGCCCGGCCTGGCCCCTCCATCCCCCGCCACGAACGCCCAGGTGCCCGCCCCGGTGCCACCCGCACCCGCCACACCCACAACCGGCATCAACGGCAACACGCCAACCAGCAACACCGGCGGCCCGTCCGCCCCTACGCAGTCCGGTAATCCCGCGCGTCCGGCGGAAGCCCCGCGACCGGCGCCACCGACGGCGGTGACTCCGCCATCGACGGCGGTGACTCCGACATCGACGGCGGCCTCCGTCGACGGCTTGTCACCTATCGAGGGCCCGACCGCACCGGACGCCCTCCCGAGCCAACCCCGGGCCGACCAATCCGTCACCGCCCCTGCCGAGCCGCCCGGCTGGACGGGCGGCCCGACCTCGACCTCGGATCCCAGGGCCGGGGTCGACGCAGAAGACACGTGGACCCGTGACCCGACCTGGGACAGTGACGCGGATGCAGATTCCGAGACCAGCTCGATCTGGGACGACGATCCGGGCAGGGAGACCGACGCCATCTGGGACGACGATTCCGACGGCGTCGCTCCGGCGGACCGCCCGGCCGCCGCTCCGGTACCGGCGCAGAGCGCCCCGGAACCGGCCAGAGCGCCGGTTGGCGCGGCTCCGATCGGACCCAGCGAGCCCGCCACCCACGGTGAGGACCGGCTCCGGCACGAGCCCGGTTCCCCTATGGGCTCCCCACCGACGACCGTGGCGGCCCCCACCGCAGCCGTCGTTCCCGCCGCCGGGCTGAGCACCGATGCGGTGAACGTCGGGGCAGACACGCAGGTCACAGCCGAACTCGACCAGCCGGGACATCGACCTCCATCCTCGCCGTCCAGTGCGGCGGCCACGACTGTCGCGGACGCCGGGGTCGCCGGCGCCGGGACCCGTGGGCCGGCCGACCCGGTCCGCGGCACCCACATCGCACCCCCTGCGGGTACCCGGGTGCCAGCCGGACTCGTGCTCCTCGACCCCGATCAGACCGACAACTGGACCGCCGCGCACGACCACCCCACACGCGCGGACCACTACGTGGTCTTCGCCCACGGCGCCCCCGACGGCATCGTGGTCGACGGCAAGCTCGTCACCCCCGAGCAGCTCGCCGCCCTCATCACCAGCGACCCACGCTCCCACGGCAAGCACATCGTCCTCGCCGTCTGCGACATCGCGACCGGCGACTACGACCTCCGACTGAGCGATCAGCCCGGGATCACCGCGGTCAGCGCCCCCGAACTCACTGCCTGGACCACCCCGGACGGCCGCATCCTCTCCGCTGCGATCTCGCACACCCCGGCCGGGCATCCCCGCCCGGACCTGACCCGGCCCGGCACCTGGCGACACTCCGGGAAGCACCCACCCGCCAGCCGCATCACCCGCAATTCTGTCCTGCCGACGCCGGACCCGCTGACCGGCAACGCCACCAGCAGCCCACCCGCGCCACGCCAGCACCAGACCGTCGGGGAGGTGCCGGGACACAGCAACCCGGGCGAGTACGTCGCGTGGACGCTGCGCCGGGAGCCGGCCCTGCCCACCATCCCCGAGGTGGAGGAAATCGAACTCGACGAGCGCCCCCCGGCCACGACCCTGCGCCGGGAGCCGGCCCTGCCCACCATCCCCGAGGTGGAGGAAATCGAACTCGACGAGCGCCTCCCGGCTGCGGAGCCTGCTACGACCGCTCCGGCGTCCGCCGCCGACACCGACACCGCCTCAGTCGTCAGCCCCGAGAACGACGACGAAAGCCATCCAGACGACACCGACCAACCAGACGACACCGATGAGACCGACAGCGCCGCCGCCACTGTCGCCACGGTTCCGCCCATCCCGGACAACCCGCTGCGCGGTTTCTACCGGACCCGACCGGACCTGCTCAACGAGCCCGACTCAGTCGACGACCTCGCCAAGTTGATCAGCGGCCTGGACCAGAGCATCCGTCAGGCGGTGAGACGCCACGCGGCCGAGAGTTCCTGGATCTCGGCGATTCTGTCGCACCTTCCGGTCGACACCGAGCCCGTCCAGCGGGCACTGCGCGACGAGCTCCGGTCGTTCTTCACCACCGGTGGCCGGAGCTTCTTCCTCCGCGACGGCCTGCACCGCTGGCACCGGGTCACCGTCCAGCCACGGTGGGATCCGGCGGACGCACAGGTGATCGACCAGTCCGAGGACAAGGCCAAGTTCGACACCCGCAGCGACTGGTCCGACGGTTCGAAGCAGGCATCCTCCACCGGCAGCTCGGGGACGATCAGTGCCGGCACCATGATCCCGCAGCGGATAGGACTCGGGGGCGGTTTCTCGATCGACGTCTCGCTGTCGCGCCCGAGCGAGACCTTCCAGGACAGCGTCAAGATCACGGACTCGCACATCGTGCGGAGCAGCTCCGGCTCTCATCTGGTGTCGGTGCCTGTTGACTTCGAGGTGGTCGTCACCGACCCGTACGCGCGGCTCACCGGTCCGCAGCCGGCCACCCCTACCACGGGCGATCCGGTGCGGGTGGGTCTGTTCCTGCGCGGCGTCGACGACATCGCGAACGCACAACCCCGGCAGGTCACCGTCCCCATCGACCCGGCCCGGCACACGTCGATGCTGGTCGAGCACTTCACGCCGGTACGTATCCTGAGCGCCGGGATCGACCTGCCGTCGGGGGTGCCACCCACCGACTCCTGGAACGATGTCGCCGAGGACACTCTGCTCCGGTTACAGCCCACAAAGACCGTGCCGCCGGGCAGCATCGGCGCGGATCAGGGCCGCCGCATGCTCGAGGAATCCTCGATGGTGGGCAACCTGATTCCGGCGTTGGAATCCGACGGGCACCCGTCGACAATCACCAGCCAGCACGGCAACCACGCACTGTCCGCCAAGATCACCGCGACGGTGACGGAACTTTCTGCGACCGCGGACATTGCCAAATCCTGGTTCCGCCAGCAACCAGGGGAGGTCGCGTCGACGAAGCTGGCCCAGGCGAGCCGGGTCGGGATCGGAATGTCGGCCATTCCGGCCCGGTGGTCTTTCGGGCCGGCGTACGTCCAGGGACGCCTGTTCGGCGGCTTCCTACGGTCGATAACCACCTCCGTTTCCCGTGGCGGTGCTTCCCGGATCGGCACCGAATTCAAGGACGTCCCGAACGTCCTGGTGGAGGCCCGGGTCCGGGTCACCATCAGTACCGGGTTGCGCGAGGTGCCGCTGCAGCGGCTACCGTTCGGGGAGCGCGGAACCGTCGCACCGATCACGCTGGACATGGTGGTTCTCGGTCGGCTGCCCGCCAGTCGGCTGGCCCAGCTTCAGCATGACGCGAGTCCTTTCGACCCGTCACCGACCCGGTGGAACGCGCCGCCGTACGCGATGACCGATGCTCGTGCCGTCACCTCCGGTCTCAGTGCCTTCAACCAGCTCTACCTGAACGTGACCGGCTTGGTCCGCCGCTTCCCGGGCGGGTTCCTTCCCCGTTTCGGCGAGACCGACAAGGTTTCCTGGATGGGATCCAGCCGGGCGGCGTCCGAGCGGCAGGCCAATCAGGACGAGTTGGACCGTGTGCTGACGGTGCCCGGCCTCCGTCAGGGCAGGAAGAGTCTGCTGGGCGGCGGGCTGGTGGGCCGACTGAGCCGGACCAAACCGGTCGGCACCCGCCACCTCGTGGTGCACGTCATCGGCCGCTACACCAGCCCCCTCGACCATCGGGGCACCAGCAGGAACGAGGCGGTACGGACAACAGATATCAACAGCTCCGAGCAGAAGGTCACCGCCGACGGTGAATGGCGTACCGCCATGGCTGTGGAGAGTGGCGGCATCTTCCGGTTGGTCGGCGACATGGGAGGCGCCGCACTCGTCCCCGCCGGAGCGTTCGAGTATCGGCACCGGGTGGGCAGGCAGACCAGTGTGCAGCTGGCCGGCACCGAGGGACGACTGATCGGCGGCACTGCCCACTCGGAGGCGTTCGGTACCGAGCTGGAAATCACCGTGAGGGTCTACGCCTACGCACGCCGTCCCGGCTTCGACTCCCGGTCCCGGATCGGGATCGCCCGCGTCCTGCAACCGCGGCTGCCCCGACCGGTCACCGGGGAGACCGGCACGACCATGGTCCGGACGACCCCGGAGCAGGTGACCGCCGTCGGCGGCAGACAGTTCACCCGGTTCCGCCTGACGCAGGCCCGGCCGGTGACCGTACAGCTCGACGCGGCCTCGGTCGTCGCCACGCCACTCTCCCTGCCGGTGACGCTCATCCCCGCCCCGGACCCCCTCGGTGTCTCCCGACGGACCCAGCTGGAACAGTCCGCACTACGGGAGTGGGTCGACGCCGAGTCGACGCTGAACATCGACGACTGGTTGGCCATCGAAGGGCTGCCCGGCAGTACGTACGTCACCAAGCTGGCCACCGACGCACTCACCGCGGCGCAGCAATACGACAATGTCCAGTCCCGGACCCGACTACGGGGGGTACGCGGCACCGACGGTCTGGTCGAGGGAATGCCGGTCTGGGCGGCACTGCTCGACCGGACCGGCCAGTTCCGGCAGGCACACGGTCTGGCATCGATGTTGAACGGCGTGTGGCTGGTCGACCGGCTCACCACCGCCGAGGACGGTGCGGCGACCGACATCGCCATCGCCGCAGCCCTGACCAACGCCCGAGTGGTGCCTACGGCACACGTTCCGATTTCCACCGAGCCCGGCTCGGCAGGGTCGATCGAGGTAGGAACGGCCAAACGGGTGGAGAAGCAGTTCGCGCTCCGGGGCCTCTTCTCGGCCACTCTGCGCCGGCTCGGCGCCAACACCGGTGGTACCAGCAGCGGCGGGGTGCTCGGCACCGCTCGCCACGAGAAGTTGCTGTACGCCGGTGGAAAGCAGAAGAGTCAAAGCGTCAGCGGTGCGATCGACCGCAACCGCCCCGGCAGGAACCGGACCTTCGTCGTCATCTTCGACCTGCGGGCATCGGCCACCGTGGAGGTCACCACCGAGCCGGCGCGCTACCGGATCGTTCCGAAAGCGCTGCGCCACGGCAGCTGGCTGCACCACTACAAGTCGGTCCAGCGACACGGCACCATCACCAACGCAGTTGCCCTGCGCCTGCCCGCCCCGGCCGTGGTCAGCCTGGGTCTGTTGCCACCACTCGCCGGAGACGTCGGCACCATGGGCGCGCCGTGGATGCCGCAGTCGACGCCGGAGCTGCGCCTACCTCCCGGTCACGGGCCCGGCCTCGGTCTGTACGCCGTCCACCATGCGCCGAATCTGACTGAACGGCTGACTGCCGCTCTGCAGGCCGAGGCAGCGAGGACCGATGACGGACGGAGCACCGTCCGAAAGGTTCTCGACGCCATCCGTAGCAGGGGCAGCAACGCCGCCGCCAAGATCTCCGCTTCGATCTCGGACCCTGGCATCGGCGACACCATGTTGAACCGTCGCCGCCTGCTCGACCTGTTGAGTCGCGACGGCATCCGGCAGCACTGGCCGGCGATCGTGGATGGCGGCCTGTCCGTCATGCACGTCAAGCCGGCCCGTACGAGCCAGCACTCGCGCGAGGTCCGCCTGGTCGCCGAGACCACCGGCAACCCCGTGTTCATGGGTTTCGTCGCCGACCACAACGACCTGGACATCAAGTTCACGCACGCCCACGGGTTCGCAGAGGCACGCCACCGACGGCACGGGCAGCTCACCACCGCCGGGGTGGCCGGCACCGGAGTCTCGAACCAGCAAGGCGAGAACATCGCGGTGGGGGTCGGTGACACCGTCGGACGGGCCGCCCAGGAGCAGAACGACCGGAACATCAGCTCCAGCACGGTCAAGTCCGACCTGAGTTCGGCTAGTGGGGTCAAGGTACGGATGGCGCTGCCGGTCAGGTTCTCCCTGGTGGTCTTCGACCGGGGCAGCCCGTTGGAGAGCGACCTGCTGGTCGTCGAAGACCGGATCGTCCAGGACCGGTGGGCCGACGACGTCCGCCTACCACGGACCGTGCCGGCGGTGCGGCCCACCACCTACCAGATCCACGCCCCCAGCAGCCTGGGACCCGGCTGGCGGACGCTGAACGGCCTGCCGTTGCCGCCCCGGTTCGGCGCCGAGGACCTCGGTCGGGTCGCCCAGTTGCAGAACACGGTCGAGCGGCTACTGTCGGGCACGGCCAGGCGTTTGAGGCTGCCAGGCTATGCCGGCGCCCACCAGATACACCAAAGCCTCACCCCGGAGATCCTGCTGCCTGCCGTGTCGGCGATGCTGACCCCGGACGGCTTCGAGCTGCCTCCGGTGACCAGCGCCGAGATCTTCGGCCAGCAGGCTCAGATCGTCGTCAGGCTGGTGCCCGAGGCGGCGTCCCTGCAGGGGGTCAGCTCCAAGGTGTACCGCGAACACGCGGTACAGAACGCCGGCGAGTACAGCAGCGGCACGAGTG
The DNA here is from genome assembly GCF_012726175.1 of Micromonospora sp. HNM0581. Classification (GTDB taxonomy): domain Bacteria; phylum Actinomycetota; class Actinomycetes; order Mycobacteriales; family Micromonosporaceae; genus Micromonospora. The sequence continues at coordinate 93,199 of NZ_JAASAD010000012.1, read as the reverse complement.
CGCTGGTCCAGAACCTCCGGGGGCTCCGGGCCCCCCTCCTGGGGCGCGGCAACGTCGACGACCCCTACCAGCCGTTGGAGAGCGGCGGTCCGGGTGCCTTCGCGGGCGCCGCGCAGGCCGCCACCGAAAGCGGCAGCAGCACCACGGGCGGGTTCGGCAACGTCAAGCCGGGGAGCCGGTCGGCCCTGGTCGACTACTTCAACCGGGTCGAGGTCGACGTGACCCTGTCGTCCTCGGCCTTCCCGTCGAAGACGGTGACCAGCGCGGGGCAGCCGACCGAACTACTCACCGTGTCGTTGCGGATGGGGCTGCACGACGCCCGTACCGCACTCGACATTCCGGCGGACGGCACGCCCCGGCCGGAGGCCGCCGAGCGGGTGGCCGCCTTCGCGGAGCTCGTGGCGCATGAGGCGGAGCTGGCCACGGCGGCGGACGCTTTCGTGTCGGCCTCCGATCGGCTCGACCAGGCCCGCTTCGATGCCTACGCGGCGCCGGAGGGCAGCACCGATCGGGCCACCTACGAGGCGTTGCTGCCCGGACTCATCGACACCTGGAACCAGGCGGGGCAGGACTGGTGGCAGTTGGCCCAGCGGCATTACCAGCTGTTGGACGACTTCAGCAGCCGGTTCCTCGGGGTGGCACCGGAGGTCGACACCGAGGGAGCGCAGCGGCTCGCCGACCACGTGCACCGCCTCGGCGACAACCGGATCGAAGAAGTGCCGGACAGCGGGGACGATCCCGCCGACGACACCCCACCCACCGAAGCCCCACCCACCATATCGGCCGCACCCACCGACACCCCACCCACCGAACGGCAGCCGGAACCGCAGCCACCCGAGGCAGAACCGTCGTCCCAGCACACCGACCACACCGCCGCCAGCACCACGAAGGACACCAGCGCAAAGACCCCACCGGCCGGCTCCCCCGAGGTGGACCCGCCGTCCCGGGACGTGCCACCTACACCGGCCGGTCCGAAGCCCGGTCTCCAGACCGTCTCGACGCCGGGGGACGGACGCTGCCAGCTCTACTCGATCGTCGGAAGCGCTCCGCAGCTGGTCGGCTCCCGGCTCGTCGCCGCCGGACTCGACACACCGGCACTGCGGTCCTGGCTGGCGAACCCGGATGCCGTCCGCGCCCAGCTCGATGGCCTGACCGGCCCTGACGCGCCCCGCGACCCCGACGGCCTGGTGCCGCAGGGCTCCGAGTTGGGGCAGGCCGCGGAAGGGCTACGGCAGCTGGTCGAGCGCTACGTGCAGTCGGTCGGCCGGGACGGCATCCCGGGGACGGCCATCGAGGCGTACCGGTTCAACCGGAACCTACGGGTCCGCGCCGAGGTGGACACGTTGAACCGGAAGGCGTTGCTCGACCGGCTCAGGTCCGCCGGTGTCACCTCGCTCCGCAATCCCGACCTCGTCCCAGCGACGACCCTTCGTGACCGGTACGTCGAGCAGCGCACCGCCGACCTGGTCGCGTCGGGGCAGGACGCCGACTCCGCCCGCTCGCACGCGGAGCAGGAGGTGCCGCTCAGACCGTCGGCGGACGGTCCACCGCGCGACCTGCACGACGATTCGCTGTCGATGCGCGCGATGTTCGACTACCTGACCGCCCACGGGGTCACCATCCCGGTGCAGTCCCTGCCGGACGCGGTGCTGCGCGACCAACTCTCGGACCATCTGATCGACCCGGCCCGTCCGGTCAGCGTCGTGGAGTTCGCCGTACTCACCGACGCGGTACGCAACTGGGAGAAACGCTGGCGGAACGATATCGGCGAAGCATTCGTCGGGCTGCTGGCCGCCGCCCTCGATGCGCGGATCAGGATTCACGCATCCGGTCACGTCCACACGCTCGGTCGCGTCGACGCACCCCTGATCGACGTTGAGCGGCAGGGCGACCACTACCAGGCGGTCGCCGTGCCACTGCTCGACGAGACGGAGACGCAACACCGGGAGGCGGAGGAGATCCTCCTGGCCGCCCCGATCACGCCTCCGGACCCGTCGACCGATACGGAGCCCTCGGCGGACGGTCCGCCACTGCAGGGCCCCGCCCACGTACCCGAGCCGGACTACCAGCTTCTGCGGTCCGCCGATGCGGACCACCTTGCCGCCCTGCACGCCCGGGTACGCCAGCTGGTCGCCGCGCGTGACGACGACCGGAGCCGGCTACCACTCGAGGCGTACCGGGAGATCGCCGACGCGATCACCACGGCGATCGGCGCCCCGCCCGTCCGCCGGATCAGCAACGATCCACAACGCCGGGGCGCGTTCGACCGGCAGTCGTGGGAGGTGCTCCTCAAAACCGACCTTCCGGTGGACCAGGTCATGACCTCGCTCGTGCATGAACTGACCCACCTCGAACAGATGACGGTGATCTCCCAGCTGGTCGCCACCACGGTCGGTGACGCCACGGCGGCGAACCAGGTCACCTCTGATCCCGAAGTCCAGGCCGCGCTCTGGGAATCGCGGTCACCCGAGGACCCACGGCATGCCGCGATGGAGCGCACTTGGACCTCCATCGCCGCGAACGACATGCAGGTTGGCGAGGACCAGAGTCTTCGCGTCCTGCGCACCAGTGCCGACGCCCGGGTCTCGGTCGCCCGAGGGATGTACCAGTTTTCCGCCCGGGTCATGCAGCGGCTGTCCCGCAGCGACCAGGCGCTGCTGGATGCGCGCTTCGAGACGACCCACCCGAAGTACACCGCGCTGCCGATGGAGATGCAGGCGTACCTGACCCAGCTGCGGTTCGAGTCGCTGGGCTCCGTGATGGACTGGAGCGGCACGCCGGTCACCCGGCTGGAGCCTCCGTCCGGCTACCAGCTCGACAGTCTCGGCCCGGCCGGCAGCCACCTACGACCGGCCGGCGCGCCCGACACCCGCCCCGATCGGCTGCCGCACCCGGACCGACCGATGCTCGTGATCTCGGCCGCCGATCGATCCGAAGCCCAGCGGGTCCTTGAGGACCTCACGGCCGAGCTTCCACCGCGGGTTCTGGTGGAGCTGGTACTCGCCTCCCCGATCACCGCAGGCCAGGCGGTGCACCTGGCCGGGCTGCTCGGACCGGATCAGCTACTCGCCGCCGCTCCCGCGCTGGTCACCGACACCGAAGGCGGACACGTCGACCATCTCGTACCGCACAGTCGGCTACACACCGCCACCGCGCTGGCCTTCGCCAGGTACCTCACGATCCACCCGACACCGCAGGCTCCGGCCCTGCTGACCCCGGTGCACGAAATGCCGTACCTGGGCAACGGGCGGTGGGACATGTTCCAGGGTTGGGAGCTCGTCTCGATCGGTCACCGGGTGTGGATCGGACCGCCGGGCGCGACCCCGGTCATCGGCGACGACGACCCCCGGGTGGTCATCGGTGTCCCCACCCAGGACACTCCCTGGTCCGCGTGGCAGTTCGGGATGTGGGTCTCCCGGACCTTCGCCACGCAGGAGGGTGCCGTCGACACCGACATCACCCGGGTACACCGTCCCGAGCTGCAGCCGCCCCAGCTGCAACTCACCGGTGACCTGATACACGCGGTGTCCCCGCAGGACGTCCAGCTCGCCCGTACCGTCACCGGCCTGCCCGACCCGATGGCCGCCTACGAGTACTCCCACCCTCACCCCTTTCCGCCGCTGGACGTCGTACCCGGTCAGGACCTCAGCTTCACCCCCTACCACCTCATCGACGCCCTGCTCGACGTGGCCGCGCTTCCAGGAACCGAGAGCGACCCCGCCACCGCCGCGGCCGCGCTGACCGAGCTGGCCGCGCAGCTGGACCTCACCGGCCCCACCGCCCTGCGCAACCTTCTCGCCGCCGGCTTCCTCGCCGCCCGCGCCTACGGCATCGGCACCTTCGGCCCGAGTCGGCTCGCCGCCGCACACCGGGCCCTGCGGCTACTCGAACCGACCGGCGACCTCACCGCCGGCCCGGGCGCCGCCGCCGACCTGGTCGCCTGGGTGGCCGGGATGAACATCGACCAGAACGCCGCCGACCTTCCCGTCCGGCTCATGCGGATCCTCGACCGCACCCGCGACCCAGCGATGGGACTCGGAGACCTCAACACCGCCGAACAACAGGACGACGAACGCATCCGGCTCGCCCTCGACGGCCTCCGGCAATGCGACGGCGGAGCCTGGGTGACCGCCGGTGTCGACCCGCAGACCCCCCTCGCTCCCGTCGACGGCGCGATCGTGCTCGCCTATGCCGCCGGCCCCACTCTTGAGCCCACGCCCCCCGGCCACCCACCGACCACCGACACCAACCCGATGGCGGTACCGCTGGCTCTCCTCGCCGACCAGGCCCGCCACCGGATCGGCGACCCCCCCACTCCGACGGTCGTCGTCCACCTCACACCGGTCACCGACCACCCGATCACCGCCGTCGACTTTCACCGGATCAGCGGTGACCTGGGCGAACTCGACAACCGTCTGGGGTGGAACGTCATCCTGCGCGAGCCGGTACGACCCGACGGCACGGAGGCGCAACTGGTCGACGAGAACGCCGGGCCGCCGGAGGTCCACGAGGTGGCGACCGCGTCCGCGGGCGACGTGACAGGAACGTAAGGGCAGACCCGCAGTGCAACCCTCGATCGGTGTCGCCAATCGTGGTCGGATGGCGCCATGCCTGAGTTCCACCGGACCGCGCACGGGCCGCAGTTCCACCGCCTGCTGCTACGGGTGGCAGGTCACGCTCCGGACACCGTCCTCGCCGCCGCGCGGTACGCGCTGGCGCAGGGCCGCATCAGCGATGTGGCCGCCACCGTCGCCTCGATCACCGTGACCGCGGGGCTCGCCCTCACCGACGAGGAGTTCGCACTGGTAGCTGCCGCCGATCCGGACGCCGTCGAGGCACTTTCCGGCAGCCGGCCCGGCCAGTGGCCACTACCCCCGGTGGAGTTCCAGCCCGCGTTGGCGGAACCGGCGGTGTTCGCCCCCGAAGCCCCACCACCGGTGCTGGACCTGACCGACGCGCCGGTGGCGTTCGTCGACGCGGTCACCGACGGGGTCGACCGGGCTGCGGTCGCCGCGGTGGAGCGGATGCCCGGCGCGACGGCGCTGTGGCGGGCCTGGCGGTTCGCGGTCCCCGCCGACCCGGACGCCCCGGCGACGCGGGTCTTCGTCCTGTCCACGACGGCCGCGGCGGCCGACCTGCCAGCAGTCACCGCGAAGCTGCAGACGCTGCTCGGCACCACAGGAACAACCATCGAGGTGTACGCACACGGCGATGCGCTGCCGGCGTACCAGATGCAGGCCCGAGGCGCCGCCGCGCTGCTGTGGACCGCCGCCGAACCGCATCCGATCACCGTGGCCAGAGTCTTCGACGGCGTGGACGCCGTCACCGGCCCCTGGTTCGACGACGACCATCCGCGGCTGCTCGGCCCCGATCAGGATCAGGTGTTGGCGTTCCTGGACGCCGGCCGGCCGGTGCTGACGACCACCCAGCGGATGGAGGACATCGTGGACCGGGACCGGGGTGCAGTGGTCCCGATGTCCTTCCGGACCGACGGCAGCTGGGTGTGGACCGACACCGTCTCCTACTATCTGCGCGAGCACGGGCTCGCGCCGGACCGAGGGCTGCTGCACCAGGCTCGCGGCACCGGAGCACCGCCAGCGGCCGTCGCCTACGAGATCGCCGAACACCGGGTGCTGGCGGCGCTGTTCCGTCCGGCCGCGGCGAGCCCGGCCACGCCGAGCTGACCCGGATCCGGAGATGAAAATTCTCGTATCCGTGGCTTCCTACCGGGACGCCGAGCTGGTTCCGACGGTCCGAGACTGCCTGGCCAAGGCCGCCCGTCCCGACCAGGTGCGGATCGTGGTGTGCTGGCAGCACCGGGGGGACGAGAACGTCTCCGCGATCGCCGCCGATCCCCGGGTGGAACTACTCGACGTGGACGCACGGGCCAGCCGGGGCGCGTGTTGGGCGCGAGCCCAGGTGATGGGCGTCTACGCCGGCGAGGACTGGTTCCTCCAGGTGGACAGCCACACCCGGTTCGCACCGGGTTGGGATGCCCGGTTGCTGACGATCGCGGCCGACACCGGCGCTGGCAAACCGGTCATCACCGGCTATCCGCCCCGGTACGAGCCGGTGGACGACCGCCGCGGCGACGGTCTCCCGGCCGAGACGATCGTCCGGGGCTGGACCGGAGACGGCTTGCCGGTGCTAGGCCAGCGTCCGATGGCGGACCGGTCACGTCCGGCGGTACCCGCCCGGTTCGTGGCGGGTGGCTTCCTCTTCGCCCCGGGCAGCCTCGTCCGCGAGGTGCCGTACGACCCGCGCATCTACTTCCTCGGCGAGGAACTGACCATGTCGGCCCGCGCCTTCACCTGGGGCTACGACCTGTTCCACCCGACCGAGACCCTGGCCTGGCACCACTACCTGCGGGAGGGCAGCCCCCGGCACTGGACCGACCACACCGGCACCACGGGCACACCAAGCTGGTGGAGCCTCGACCGGGCGAGCCGCCGCCGGGTGGGCCTCCTGCTACGCCGTCCGAACTTCGGCCGGTACGGTCTCGGACGGGTACGACCGCTCGCCGAGTACCTGGCCCACGCCGGCTGCGATCTGACCCGGCGAACCTGGTCGGACTGGCGGCAACCGGCGGTGGTCGGCGCCTGAGGCGGTCAGCGCACCTCGATCTCGTACAGCGAGTAGCCGTAGTCGCTGGAGCGTCGGGTGCCGTACATGCGGACGTACCTGCCGGGCAGTTCGGCGACGGGGATCCGTACCACGCCGCCGGTTCCCGCCGAGGTCGAGTAGACCGGTGTCCACGAGGCGCCGTCCACCGAGATCTCCACCCGGTACACGACGGCGTACGCCGTCTCCCAGTGCAGCACCACCTCGCTGATCCGCCATCGCCCGCCGAGGTCCACGGTCAGCCACTGCGGGTCGGTGAATTCGCTGCTCCACCTGCTCTGCAGGTCACCGTCCACGGCCCTGCCGGCACTCCAGTGCGACCCTTCGGCGCCGGCCGCAGTGGCGGTTCCGGTCAGGGCGAGGTTGCGTCCGGTCGGGTTGGCCGAGGCCGGGATTTCCACCGATGGGGGGCCGATGGTGGGTGGGGCGGGCGACGCGATCACCCGGCCCGGGGTGGTGGACGGGGTCACCGGAGGGCTCGATCGTTGCGGCGACGACGGCGACGGGACGGCGGCCGACCGGGTACCAGCGGCTACCGGCGCAGGTACGGTACCGGGGCTGGACGGTGACGGGGGGTCCGGCTGCTGTCCGGCTCCGACCGACAGGACACCGACGGTCGCTCCGACCAGGATGAGCAGCCCAGCGACCACGACCGGAAACCGCCACCTGCGGCGCCGATGTGCGGTCACCGGGGCCGCGTCGTGCCGCTCACCGAGCAGCATGGCGAGCAGGTCCGGGGCGCTCGGCCGGTGCGCCGGGTCCTTCGCCAGGGCGAGGCGTACCGGTTCACGCAACGACTCGGGCAGCCCGTCGAGATGCGGCGGTTGGGTGAGGATGCGTCCTGCGGTCGCCGATGGTGAGTCACCCCCGAAGGGCGTCCGCCCTGTTCCCGCGAAGGTGATGACGCAGCCCCAGGCGAACACGTCGGCAGCCGCGGTGACCGGCTCGACCCCGGTGCCGGAGAGCCGCTCCGGTGCCATGTAGGCGACGGTGCCCACCATGGCATCGATGCGGGTGTGGCTGCTGGTAACGTCGAACGACTTGGCGATCCCGAAGTCGATCACCTTGGGGCTGCCCGGGGGGAGCAGTACGTTGTCCGGCTTCACGTCCCGGTGGATGATGCCCGCCCGGTGGATGCCGGTCAGGGCGGTGGCGACCCCTACCGCGAGGGAGTGCAGCGCACCGCCGCGCAGCGGGCCGCGTTCGGTGACGACTTCCTCCAGGCTCGGCCCGTCGACGTACTCCACGACCAGGTACGGCGGATCGTGGTCGAGGTCGGCGGCGATGAACTCCGCTGTGCAGAACGGCGGAACCTGCCGGGACCGCTCCACCTCGCCGCGGAACCGGTCCCGGAACTCGGGGTCGGCGATGAGGTCAGCGTGGATCAGCTTGACCGCCACGTAGCTGCCGTCCGCGTCCTCGGCTAGGTAGACCACGCCCATCCCGCCGGCACCGATCCGGCCGACCAACTGGTACTCCCCGAGGAAGGCAGGGTCGGCCGCCCGCAGCGGGCTCACCCGGTACGCGGTGTCCACTTTGGCGTGCTCCCCCCTCGCTGCGATCCCGCATCTATACCAGGCACGGAAGGCAACGGTGTTTCCTCTCGGCCCGCACAACATCGCCTGGCCCCACCCCGAGCTGGTCTACCGCCATCTGATGGAGTTCCTCGCCACCTGAACGGCGGAGACCGACCGGCCGGCTCGGTGGCAACCGCCGGCCGATCGGTGTCGGGCCGGTGGCGGGGGCCGGCCCCCCGGCCGGAGAAGGACTTCCCCTGCACGGTCGTGTGGTTGCCTCCGCCGGTCCGGGTGGGGAAACGCGCTGCTTCGGGTCCTCGCCGCGCTGCCCTACGCGCGGCCGGTCCGGCTCAGGTCACGGGTCGGTGAACCAGGGCGGATCCGCGCCGTGGTACCCGCAGCACCCCACGGCGAACGGTACGACCGTGCAGCTGTGGGACTGCAACGGGCGTGGGCATCGGACGGTAGTCCGACCGCGGACGGCCCCTGCTGCAAAGAAGGGGGTCGCCACGTGGGCGTTCCCGCCCGGTGGCAACGGGATCCGGGAGGTCGGTACGGCCTACCGGGCGGCGGACCGTTCGTTGTCCCGCCGGACGCCCTGGTCCCGTCGGGCTGTTCCCGGCCGGGACCGGGGAGTTCAGATCAGGTCGAGGGTGGTGGCGGCCCGCCGGACGAGGTCCTCGTCTTCACCGAGCACGAGGGAGGTGTGCGGGTGGCGGGAGCAGAGGACGACGACGCCGTCGAGACGCATCATCCCGGCGCCGTCGGCTCCGATCGGGTTCTCGGTTTCCGAGGGCATCGGGAACGGTTCATCGCTGACGTAGATGATCAGGCGCCGTCCGGTGTCGTCCCGGTAGGCGTACCCGGTGGCCGGTTGCCCGGCCAGGTTGCCGGCGCTGGCACCGGCCTCGGACAGGCGCAGCGCGGACAGGTCCGGACCGGGGCGGGTCGGGATGGCCGTGCCGGGCAGCCGGTCGTCGTGGTAACCGGCGACGGCGACGGCGATCTGCGGCATCGGTGTGGGGGCGGCATGCCCGCCGACGATCACCGCGCCGAGGACGGCGACCAGGACCAGCGCGGCGGCGGCCAGCACCCACACCTGCCGGCCGCGACCGGCACCGTGCAGGCGGAACCGACGCAGCCGGCTCCGGATCTGTCCCCGGCCAGCGGCTTCGGTCCCGGAGTTGAGGCGGTGTCCGGCGACGACTGCCGCCAACCGGTCGGCCAGGTGCGGGGGGGCCGGCTGGCGGGCCAGCTGGGCCAGGGCGCGGCCGCGGCGTCCGGCGTCGACCTCGTCCCAGCAGGCGTCGCAGGTGAGCAGGTGTGTCTCGAACGCCTCACGTGGCCCGTCGGGCATCTCCCCGGCCAGGTACGCGCCGACGGTGGCGTCGTCGTGGTCGTGTCTCACTCCGACGTGACCCCCTGTCGTTGCAGCAGTTCCGCGAGTTTCTTGTGCCCGCGGTGGACCCGGGCCAGAATCGTGCCGCGCGGTGTGTCCGTCATCGCGGCGACCTCGGCGGCGGTGAATCCGCACAGGTCCATCAGGGTGATCGCTTCCCGCTGCGGTGGGGGCAGCTGCCACAACGCGCGGTGCACCTGATCACGGACGAGGCCCTGCATCGCTTCGCCGGCGGTGTCGCTGCGCGACGTCAGCGTCATCCCGGCATCGGGGTCCAGCACCTCCACCGGCCGGACCGACTCGTGCCGCCAGCCGGCGCGAGCGGTGTTCAGGCAGATCGTCGCGAGCCAGGCCCGTACGTCGTCCGGTGGCCGTCGTCGCCACCCCCGCAGGGCCCGCAGGTACGTCTCCTGCACCAGGTCCTCGGCCTGCGTCCGGGATCGGGCCAGCCGTCGGGCGAGGTTGTACACCAGGTCCAGGTGTTCGTCCATGGCCTGTAGGAACTCGTCGTCGCTCATCTGCCCACCCATCTGACCGGGTGGGACTCGCCCGGTGCCGCGCTGATTGCACAAGTGTCTCCCGCCGCCCGGATTCCGTCGGGTGTGCAATCAAGCACGCCGTCGGCGCGTCCTGTGCAGGTGGGGGCGTCCACCGGCGTGCCGTCCGGCACGACCTGCCGGGCCGGAAGGAGGATCGTCCCGCGATGCCGTGCCGGCGGCCCGGGCGGGCATCCTTGGCAGGCCGGCACCGACGACGAGGAAGGCACCCGAGTGCAGGAGTGGGATCTGGCCGTCATCGGCGGCGGCGCGGCGGGGATCGTCGCGGCCAAGACCGCCGGCCGGTTCGGCGCGCGGGTCGGGCTGGTCGAGGCCACCCGGACCGGAGGGGACTGCCTGTGGACCGGGTGTGTTCCGAGCAAGTCGCTCATCGCCGCGGCGCACGCGGCACACACCGTACGCACCGCAGCCCGGTTCGGGGTGCACACCGCGCCACCACGGGTCGACGATGCCGCCGTGCTGGCGTACGTCAAGGCGGCCGTCGCGCGCATCGAGCCGGTCGACTCGCCGGCCGCGATCAGCGCCGCGGGTGCGACCGTGCTGACCGGCCGGGCGGAGTTCACCGGCCCGTCGACCTTGCGGGTGACCGGTGGCAGCGGCGAGCAGGAGGTGCGGTTCCGGTGGGCGGTGATCGCGACCGGATCCGCCCCGGCCGTGCCGGACGTACCCGGTCTGGTCGACGCCGATCCGCTCACCACGGAGACGCTGTGGGAGCTGGCGGAGCTGCCCCGGCGGGTGGCTGTGCTCGGTGGCGGCCCGATCGGCTGCGAGCTGGGTCAGGCGTTGGCCCGGCTCGGTGTCGAGGTGACCGTCGTGGAGTTGGCGGACCGGCTGATGGGTAGGGAGGAACCGGAGGTGGCGGCGTTGATCACCGAGCGCCTGCGCGCCGAGGGTGTCACCGTGCTGACCGGGACGGGTGCCGAGCGCGTCGACGGCGACGCGCTCCACCTGTCCGACGGGCGAACGATCGTCGTCGACCGGATCCTGGTCGCCGTCGGGCGCCGACCCCGCACCCGGGACCTGGGTTTGACCGCCGCGGGGGTGCGCTGCGACGACCGGGGCAACGTCGTGGTCGACGGGCGGCTGCGGACCAGCAACCGGCGGATCTTCGCTGCCGGCGATGTCACCGGCACTCTTCGGTTCACCCATGTGGCCGGGGTACAGGGCAGCTACGCGGCGACGAACGCGCTGCTCGGGCTGCGCCGCCGGGTCGACTACGCCGCTGTGCCGTGGGTGACGTTCACCGATCCTGAGGTGGCTCATGTCGGTGCGACCCTCGCCGAGGCCCGCCGCCGGCACGGCGACCGGGTCCACGCTCGGCAGGTGGCGCACGAGCACGTGGACCGTGCGGTCACCGACGGCCGCACCGACGGCTTCACCCACCTGGTGACCGGGCCGGGTGGCCGGCTGCTCGGTGCCACGGTGGTTTCGCCCCGCGCCGGGGAGTCGATCGCCGAGTTGGCTGCCGCGATCCGCCGGGGCGATCAGGTACGCGACGTGGCCGGCACCGTGCACGCCTACCCGACGTACGCCGACGGGCCGTGGAACGCCACCCTGGCCCAGGTTCGTGCGGACCTCGCCGGGCCGCTGCTCTCGCGTGCCCTCACCGGCCTACGCCGGTTCCGCCGCGCCCTGCACCCGGTGCGGGGTGAGCGTCGATGACCGTTGACGGGACGCGTCCGCGGGTGGCGTCGCGGTTGGCCCGGATCGTCGGTTCGCCCTGGCCGAGGCTGATGTTCCTGGTGGTTCTGTTGGCCAGCGCGGCGGTGCTGCTGGCCACGCAGGGCACCCCGGACGTGCAGACCCTACGTGATCGGGTCGCCGCGACCGGGGCGTGGGCACCGCTGCTCTTCGTCGCCGGGTACGCCCTGGGCACCGTGCTGCTGGTGCCCGGGGTGCTGCTGACCACCGCCGCCGGGGCGCTGTTCGGGGTGGTCGGCGGATCGGTGGTGGTGCTTGTCGGCGCGACCCTGGGAGCGGTGGCGTCGTTCCTGCTCGGCCGGGTGCTGGGTCGCCCGGCGGTCGAACGTCTCGTAGGTGGCCGCCTGCAACGCCTCGACGGGTTCCTGGCACGACGTGGACTGTTCGCCGTGATCGGGTTGCGCCTCGTACCGGTGGTGCCGTTCGCGTTGCTCAACTACGGCTCCGGGGTGACCGCGGTGCGGCTGCGCGACTACACCGTCGGGTCGGCGATCGGCATGACCCCCGGCGTCGTCGCCTACACGGCGCTCGGCGGCTCGTTCACCGATCCCACGTCGCCGCAGTTCCTCGTCGCGGTGGCTGGTCTGGCCATGCTGACTGTCGCCGGCGCGGTGGCCGCGCGGCTGTCCCGCCGCCGGGAGGGGCTCACGGAGCCGGTCGGTGAGGGGACCGGCCGGTGATCGACGCCCGACTACGGCCGGTACTGAGCGGGACACTGGGCCGGATCGCCGCTGTCGTCGACCGGTCGTGGTTGTCGCCCGGTCGACTCACGGCCGCCGGTCTGACGTTGGGTCTGGCCGCCAGCGCCGCCGCGGCGGTCGGGTGGTGGTGGCCGGCGCTTGTGGCGTGGCTGGTGTCCCGGCTCGCCGACGGCCTCGACGGGCCGCTGGCCCGCCGACGTGGCACCGCCACCGCCTTGGGTGGGTTCCTCGACATCGTCGCGGACTTCACCGTGTACGGGGCGTTCGTCGCCGGGGTCGCCGTCGGTGCCGACGGATCCGCCACACCGTTCCTGGTGCTGCTGGTCACCTACTACGTCAACGGGGCCGCTCTGCTGGCGTACTCGTCGATCGCCGAACGGCTGGGCCGCGAACGCGGCGACGAGCGGTCCCTGCACTTTCTCGGCGGGTGGGCCGAAGGCGCCGAAACCATCGCCGTGCACAGCCTGTTCTGTCTGCTGCCCGGCTTCGCCGGGCCGATCGCCTGGGTCTGGGCCGCCGTCGTGGCGGTCACCGCCGGGCAACGCGTCGCGCACGCCGTCCGTACCCTCTCCGATTCCGCCTGGAGGCGCACCCGATGAACCAACGACCCTGGCGTGCGCTGGCGGCACTCACCGCCACCGCACTGCTTCTCACCGCCTGCGGCGGTGGGTCTGACGCCGACCCCGAGCCCGACGACTTCGCGCAGGTGCAGCGGGAGGCCCGTGGGCAGACGGTGAACCTGTTCATGTACGGCGGCGACGACGGCGCCAACCGCTACATCGACGAGGTCGTCGCTCCGGCCGCCCGCGACCGGCTAGACGTCCGAATCAACCGGGTACCGATCACCGACACCGCCCTGGCGGTCAACAAGGTGCTCGGCGAGCAGCAGGCTGGCCGCACCTCCGGCGGGTCGGTGGACCTGGTCTGGATCAACGGGGAGAACTTCCGCACCGGTAAGCAGGCCGGGCTGTGGCAGTGCGGGCTGGTCGAGTTGCTGCCGAACATGCGCTACGTCGACTGGTCGGACCCGGCGGTCGCCAACGACTTCGGCACCCCGGTCGAGGGTTGCGAAGTGCCGTGGAGCCGCGCCCAGTTCGCGTTCGTCTACGACTCCGCCCGGATCGGTGACCCACCTACCAGCCTGACCGGTCTGCTGGACTGGGCCCGTGTCAACCCGGGCCGGTTCACCTATCCCGCGCCACCGGACTTCACCGGTTCGGTGTTCGTCAGGCACGCCCTCTACGCGCAGGCCGGCGGACGCGACCAGGTTCCGGACGGCTTCGATCAGGCTGCCTACGACAGGTTCGTCCCACCGCTCTGGCAGACCCTACGCGACCTGCGACCCGCCCTGTGGCGGGCCGGCGAAACCTACCCGGCGAACGAGAAGGAACTCAACGACCTGTACGCCAACCGGCAGGTCGACATCACCATGACCTACGGCCCGGCGCAGGTCACGAGTCTCGTAGAACGGGGTCAGTTCCCGGCGACGACGCGTACGCTGCTGCTCGACGAGGGCACCATCGGCAACACCAACTATCTTGCCGTACCCGCCAATGCCGCCAACCGCTCCGCCGCCCTCGCCCTGGCTGATCTGATGCTGTCACCCGAGCTGCAGTACGAGAAGGCCCGGCCGGGCGGGTGGGGTCAGTACCCGGCCGTGGACCTGGACAAGCTCGACGCAGAGTGGCGGGACCGATTCGCCACCCTGCCGGCCTCGCCGCAGGTCCCGCCGTACGACCAGTTGTCCCGTAACAGTCAGCCCGAGTTGCGCGCGGACTGGCTGCCGCCGCTTGAGGAGGGCTGGCGCAGCGAGGTGCTGCGACAGTGAACACCCGGCGTACCGGGCTGCTGCTGATCCTGCCGGCGTTGGCTGCTGTCGTGCTGCTCTTCGGTGGCGGCCTTGGGTACGGGCTCGCGCAGAGCCTCGGTCTGGCCGGGTTCACCGACACCGGTCCTGGTCTGGTCGCGTACCGGCGGGTGACCGAGGGACCGGCGTTCACCGAGGGGCTGCTGCTGAGTCTGTGGATCTCCCTTGTCTCGACCGTGCTGGCCGTCGTCATCGGCGTCGCCGCAGCGCTGGCCCTGCGCCGCACCTCCGGTGGGCGGCGCACGGCGACGTTCCTAGCCCAGCTCGGGCTGCCTGTGCCGCATCTGATCGGTGCCGTGGCGGTCGGGCTGCTGCTCGCCGACTCGGGCTTGCTGGCCCGCGCCGCCCACGCTGCCGGAGTCACACTGCCTGCTCTGGTCGCCGACCCGTACGCCGTCGCGGTGATCGTCGAGTACGTGTGGAAGGAGGCACCGTTCGTGCTGATCGTCGTCCTCGCCGCGCTCGGTGGGCCGGTCGGCGAGCACGAACGGGTCGCCGCCACACTCGGCGCTCGCCCCCGGCAGGTGCTGCGGCACGTCACGTTGCCGCTGCTCGCCCCGTCGATCCTGGCCGTGGCGGTGTTGATCTTCTCGTTCGCCCTGGGCGCGTACGAGGTGCCTGCCCTGCTCGGCCGGGCCTACCCGCAACCGTTGCCGGTGTTGGCGTACCAGCGGTTCACCGCCGCCGAACTGTCCGGTCGGGCCGAGGGAATCGCCGTCGCTCTGCTCATCGCGGTGATCGCCGTCGGTGCGGCGGTCGCCTATACCTGGGCCAGCCGGCGGGCCGCCGGCCGGGTCACCGGTGCGCTGCGGTGACGGCGCCGGTACCCCGCCGGCCGTTGGGCACGGTGCTCACCCGTCCAGCGGTGGTGCTCCTCGCCGGCCTGTGGGTGGCGGGGCCGCTGCTGCCACTTGCCGTGCAGGCCTTCACCGACCAGTGGTTCTATCCTGATCTGTTGCCGGCCCGCTGGTCCCTGTCTGGCTGGCGGCAGGCTCTCGGCCCGCAGTCGGGCCTCGCCGAGGCCGTCGCCACCTCCATCGGCATCGGCGTCGCCGTCGCCGCCTGCGCCACCGTTCTCGGGACAGCCGCCGGGCGCGCCCTGGCCTGGCACCGGCTGCCTGGCCGGCGGCTGATGGAACTGGTACTGCTCACCCCGGTGCTGGTGCCACCGTTCGCCGTCGCGATGGGCGCGCAGATCGTCTACCTGCGCGCCGGTCTGGCCGATTCGGTCACCGGCGTGGTCCTGGCCCAGCTACCTGCCGCGGCGGCCTATACCACTCTGCTCATGTCCGGGGTCTGGGCCGGCGTCGATCCCGCCCTGGAGCGGCAGGGCCGCACCCTGGGCGCCGGACCGTGGCGGGCCTTCCGGGAGATCAGCCTGCCCCGTCTGCACGGCGGCCTGGTCGTCGCCGCGATGTTCGCTTTTCTCGTTTCCTGGAGCGACTACCTGATGACTCTGCTGATCGGCGGCGGCGTCGTGACCACCGTGCCGCTGCTGCTGTTCGCCACCGCCGCCGGCAGCGGGAATCAGGCTGCCACCGCCGCCATCGCGCTGGTTGCCGTCGTCCCACCCCTGCTGCTCACCGCGCTGGCCGCCCGCCAGCTCGCCGGCGGCGACACCGCCCTGCTCGGAGTCGGCCGATGACCTCCGGCGTCAGCATCGAAACCCTCGACCACACCTATCCCGGTGCCACCGCACCGACCCTGCGGCAGGTGACACTGGACGTCCCGGCCGGCACCCGCACCGCCGTCCTCGGCCCGTCCGGCAGCGGCAAGTCCACTCTCCTGTCGATCGTCGCTGGGCTCACCGCGCCCACCGGAGGCGATGTCCGGCTCGCCGGGCGCAGTGTTCTACGGCTCCCGCCACACCGCCGCGACCTTGGCGTCGTCTTCCAACGGCCGCTGCTCTTCCCGCACCTGACCGTCGCGGAGAACATCGCTTTCGGTATGCGTATGCGCGGAACCGACCGGGTCGTCGTCCGTCACCGGGTCGCCGAACTGCTCGACGCCGTCGCCCTGCCCGGCTTTACCGACCGGCGAAGCACCGAGCTTTCCGGCGGCCAGCAGCAGCGGGTCGCCCTCGCCCGCGCGCTGGCGGCCCGACCTGCCGTGCTGCTGCTCGACGAACCGTTCAGCGCGCTGGACCCGCAACTGCGTGGCGACATGCGGACCCTGCTCACCGACCTGCATCGGAGGGAGGGCACCACCACACTGTTCGTCACCCACGACCGTGACGAGGCCACCGACGTCGCCGACCACGTCGCGGTGCTTGTCGACGGCGACCTCGCCCAGCACGCCCCACCCGCCCAACTGTTCCGACGACCTGCCAGCCTCGCGGTCGCCCGTTTCCTGGGCGGCGCCGCGAACGCCATCGCCGGCACCGCTCACCCTGGTCGATTCGACTGTGCGCTGGGCAGTCTTCGGCTCGACACCCCCCACCGGGGGCCGGGACTGCTGCTCGTTCGACCGCGGGCCATCGTCGTTGCCGACCAGGACGGTCCCAACGTTGTCCCCGCGACCGTCACCGCCGTCACCGACCGGGGCACGCACCTCGACGTCCAGGCCGCGAGTGCCGACGTCATCCTGCACCTCACCACCGGGCCGGCGACGCCCCTGCGACCCGGCGACGAGGTTTCGCTGTGGCTGCCGCCGACCCAGCTGAGCGTCGTCGGCAGGTAGTCGCGTCACCACACCCACACATACCCCCTGGGGGTATGGTGGTCCGTTGGAGGTGATGGCATGTCCCACCACGACCCGCACCACCACAACGGACACGACAAACACGCCGGGCACGATCCGGTGGAGTTCCGTCGCAGGTTCTGGCTCAGCCTGGCGCTGACCGTGCCGATCGTGGCCACCAGTCACATGGTGATGGACTGGCTCGGTTACGAGCTGGACTTCCCCGGGATCGACCTGGTCGGGCCGGTGCTCGGCACGGTGGTCTTCGGCTACGGCGGCTGGCCCTTCCTACAGGGCGCGGTGCGCGAGATCCGAGACCGGGCACCCGGGATGATGCTGCTGATCGCGATGGCGATCACCGTGGCCTACGGGGCGTCGCTGGCCACCTCGTTCGGCGCCTTCGACCTGGACTTCTGGTGGGAACTCGCGGCTCTGGTGACGATCATGCTGCTCGGTCACTGGCAGGAGATGAAGGCGATCGGCCAGGCCCAGGGGGCCCTGTCCGCCCTCGCCGCGCTGCTGCCCGACGATGCCGAACGACTCGCCCCGGACGGAACACCGCACCGGGTCGCGGTGACCGACCTGAGCGTCGGTGACGTGGTGCTGGTCCGCCCCGGTGCGCGGGTCCCGGCGGACGGGACCGTCATCGACGGTCGTGCCGAGCTGGACGAGTCGATGATCACAGGCGAGTCGCGGCCGGTGTCGCGCGCCACCGGCGACCGGGTCGTGGCCGGCACGGTGGCCACCGACGCGGCGCTGCGGGTACGGATCGAGGCGGTCGGCGCCGACACCGCCCTGGCCGGCATCCAACGGTTGGTCGGCGAGGCCCAGCAGTCCAGCGGACGGGCGCAGGCGCTGGCCGACCGGTTCGCCGCCTGGCTGTTCTACGTCGCCACCGCCACCGCCGTGCTGACCCTGGCGGTCTGGTCACTGTCGGGCAGCCTGGACGAGGCGGTCGTCCGGACGGTGACGGTGCTGGTCATCGCCTGCCCGCACGCACTCGGGCTCGCCATCCCCCTGGTCATCGCCCTGTCCACTGCGGTGGCCGCCCAGGGCGGCATCCTGGTCAAGGACCGGCTGGCCCTGGAGCGGATGCGCACCGTCGACACGGTGCTGTTCGACAAGACCGGCACGTTGACCCGGGGCCAGCACGCCCTGACCGGTGTCGCCGCCACCACCGGCACGACCGAACGGGACGTACTCGCCATCGCGGCGGCGGTGGAGGCCGACAGCGAGCATCCCCTGGCCAGGGCGATCGTGTCGGCCGCCGACCAGAGCGGCAGGCGGACGGCGTCCGAATTCCGACCGATGACCGGCCGTGGGGTACGCGCCGACGTCGACGGGGTGACCTACGCCGTCGGCGGTCCGGCGCTACTGCGGGAACTCGACGTCACCGTCCCGGACGATCTCGACGGACACCGCCAGGTCTGGTCGCGTCGCGGGGCGGCGGTGCTCTACCTGCTGCGGCTAGGTGACGACGCCGTCGTCCTCGGGGCCCTCGCGTTGGCCGATGAGGTCCGGCCGGAGGCCCGGCAGGCCGTTGCCGAGCTGCGGGCGCAGGGAATCCGCAAGATCGTGATGATCACCGGGGACGCCCGTCCGGTCGCCGAAGCGGTCGCTGCCGAACTCGGGTTCCGCTCCGGCGAGGACGAGGTCTTCGCCGAGGTGCTACCGGCGGAGAAGGACGACACCGTGACTGGGCTGCAGCAGCGCGGACTTCGAGTGGCCATGGTGGGCGACGGGGTGAACGACGCGCCCGCCCTGGCCCGCGCGAACGTCGGCATCGCGATAGGCGCCGGCACCGACGTGGCCATCGAGTCCGCCGGGGTGGTACTCGCCTCGTCCGACCCGCGTGGCGTGAGTGCCGTGATCCGGTTGTCCCGGGCCGCGTACCGGAAGATGCTGCAGAACCTGGCCTGGGCCGCCGGCTACAACGTGGTCGCGCTACCGCTTGCCGCCGGGGTCCTGGCCTGGGCCGGCGTGGCGCTGAGTCCGGCGGTAGCCGCCGTACTGATGTCGGCCTCCACCATCGTGGTCGCGCTCAATGCGCAGCTGCTGCGCCGCGTCGAGCTGCGCCCACCGGATTGAACAGAGTGCCCGCTCCCCTTTCCGGCCGAGACTCTCGGAACATGATCGAAAAGTGACCGGAGGCACCATCGGGGATCCCGCAACCCCGGGAACAGCAGTCGGTGGCCGGCAGAGGTCGGGAACTTCCGAGCGGCCCCGGCCGACCAACCTCATGACACCGATCTTCGAAAGGAAGCCCATGCCTAGCCTCCTGCCTCGCCGGTTCCTGCGCCCGGCGGTCCTGTTCACTGCGGCCGCACTGAGCGTGTCCCTGGCCGCCTGCGCGTCGTCCGAGGACGCGTCGACCGCGCCGACGCCGCCCGCCTCCGCGTCGGCCGCACCCGCCGCCGAGGCCGGGGTGCTGGGCGTACGTGATCCATGGGTGAAGGCCGCCGACGAGGGGATGACCGCGGCCTTCGCGACGCTTGTCAACGACAGCGACACCGACGTCACGATCACCGGCGCCGCCACCGAGCTGTCACCGATGGAGTTGCACGAGATGGCGATGGTGGACGGGAAAATGGTCATGCGGGCCAGGCAGGGCGGCGTGGTGATCGAAGCTGGCAGCGAGCACAAGCTGGAACCGGGCGGCGACCACCTGATGCTGATGGATCTCGCCAAGCCGGTACAGGCCGGTGACGAGCTGACCTTCACCCTCAGCTTCGCCGACGGGCGTACTCAGACGTTCAGCGCGGTGGCCAAGCCGTTCACCGGGGCTCAGGAGAGCTACGCTCCCGGGCACGGCGAGCCGATGCCGGACATGTCGACGAGCCACAGCCCGGCACCGTGAGGCCCGCGAGCCGGCCGGTGAGCCGACGCGGTCTGCTCACCGGCGGCGCGCTGGCCGCCGGTGGCACGGTGGTCGGCGCGGCCACGGTCGCCGGTACCCGCACAGACCCGTCGGCCCACCCGGCGGCGCAGCCGGTGGATACGGGCGTCGGCGAGCTGATCGAGCCGTTCCACGGGGTACGGCAGGCCGGAATCGTCGAAGAGCCACAGGCTCACGGCGCGTTCGTCGCCCTCACCCTGCGCCCGGGCAGTGACCGGGCCTCCCTCGGGCGGCTGCTGCGGCTGCTGTCCGACGACGCCGCCCGTCTCACACAGGGCCGACCCGCGCTCGCCGACACCGAACCCGAGTTGGGATTGCTGCCGGCCCGACTCACCGTCACCTTCGGCTTCGGTCCCGGCCTCTACGCTGCCGCCGGTCTCGACGACCGCCGCCCACCCTCCGTGGCCGACCTGCCTCCGTTCCGCATCGACCGGCTGGAACCCCGCTGGTCCGGTGGGGATCTGCTGGTGCAGATCTGTGCCGACGATCCGATCACCGTCGCCCACGCCCAGCGGGTCCTGGTCAAGGACAGTCGCCCCTTCGCCACCGTACGCTGGGTCCAGCAGGGTTTCCGGCGGGCCGCTGGCGCCGAACCGGGCCGCACCCAACGTAACCTCTTTGGCCAGCTCGACGGCACCGCCAACCCGAAACCCGGCGCACCTTTGGAGACCGCGGTCTGGGTCACCGAAGGGCCGGACTGGCTGCGGGACAGCACCACCCTCGTGGTGCGGCGGATCAGTATGAACATGGAGACCTGGGACCTGCTCGGTCGCACCGACCGGGAACTGTCCGTCGGTCGGCGGCTGGACAGCGGTGCCCCGTTGACCGGTACGCTCGAACACGACGAGCCCGACTTCGCCGCTGTCGGCCCCGACGGGCTGACGGTCATACCGGACTTCTCCCACCTCACCCGCGCACATGTCACCGACGACCGGCTCCGGATCCTGCGCCGTCCGTACAACTACGACGGCGTCCCCGCCGCCGACGGCACCGCGGACAGTGGGTTGATCTTCGCGGCGTACCAGGCCGACATCGCCGCCCAGTTCCTGCCCATCCAGCGGCGGCTCGCCGAACAGGACCTGCTCAACGAGTGGACCACCCCGATCGGCTCCGCCGTCTTCGCCGTCCCACCCGGCTGCCCGGAGGGTGGCTGGGTCGGTCAGCAACTGCTCGAATGACGAGGAGAATGACGCCATGTCCCGCCACCTCCGTCGGCCGCTCGCCGCCGCCCTCGCCGCCACCCTCGCCGCCGCCACCCTGCTGATCGGTCCGGTCTCCCCGGCGTACGCCCACAACGTGCTGAGCAAGGCCACTCCCGCCCAGGATGCCGAGTTGGAGAAGGCACCGACCCGGATCACGCTGCAGTTCCTACAGAACCTGAACCCGTCGTACACCACCATCACCCTCAGTGACGCCGACAAGCAGCAGGTGGCCACCGGAGAGCCGGAGGTCAGCGGCACCAAGGGCACGATCACCGTCGACTCGGCTCTTGCCAACGGCGTCTACACCGTCGCCTACCGGGTGGTTTCCAAGGACGGGCACCCCGTGCAGGGGTCGTACCAGTTCACCGTCGCCGACCCTGCGGCCACCGCCGAGCCGAGTTCCAGCCCTGCCGCGAGCGAGCCGACGCTGACGCCGTCGGCGAGCCCGAGCGCGGAGCCGGCCGCCACCAACCCCGCCGCCGCCAGCCCCGCCGCCGGCAGTTCCTCCGACGGCCCGGGAACGATGCCGTTGCTGGCCGGCGGAGGGGTGCTGCTGGCTCTGACGGCTGCTGCGGTGGTGTTCCTGATCCGGCGGCGGAGGTCCGGGGCGGCAGGCTGAGACCGCGCACCCCACCGTCGACAGGTGGGCCGCACCCCGGTTTGAACGTCGAGGGCAGCGTTATCCTCTGCACGGGGCACCTCAGGGTGCGTGGCGGTGGGCCTCCGTAGGTCCGGACCACCGACGTGGCACCGCCGACGGTCCCGTCCAGGGCAGCGGCGTACGGGCAGGTGGTGACGTGGAAGCCGAGCGACCGCCCGTCGATCCGGATGTCGACCTCACCGTTGCGCGTCAACGCACCGAGTTGCGCGGTGGAACCGTCAGCCTGCTCGCCGCGATCGCTGTCGGCGGCATGATCGGTGCGGTGGCCCGGTACGGGCTGTCCGCCGCCTTGCCGCACCCGCCGCACGGCTTCCCCTGGACCACCTTCGCCGTGAACGTGTCGGGCTGCCTGCTCATCGGGGTACTGATGGTGCTGATCACCGAGATGTGGACGGTACACCGGATGGTCCGGCCTTTCCTGGGTGTCGGTGTCCTCGGTGGCTACACCACCTTCTCCACGTACGCCGTCGAGGTGCAGCAGGCGGTGGCGTCCGGCGCGGCGCGGACCGGCCTGCTGTATCTCGCCGGCACCCTCGTCGCCGCCCTCGCAGCCGCCCGTCTGGGCATGACCGTGACCCGGATGACGACGGGTGTCCACCGCAACGGGGGCACCGGATGACCGTCCTCCTGGTGGCACTCGGCGCCGCCGTCGGCGCGCCGCTGCGCTACCTGATCGACCGTGCGGTACAGGCACGTCACGGCTCCGTCTTTCCGTGGGGCACTCTCACCGTCAACGTGACGGGCTCGCTCGTCCTGGGCATCCTGATCGGGGGTGCCGCGGTGGGCGGGATACCGGATCCCCTGGTCGCCCTGCTCGGTGTCGGCCTGTGCGGGGCGCTGACGACCTACTCGACGTTCGGCTACGAGACGATCCGGTTGTTCGAGGACGGTGCCCACTTCCCTGCGCTGGTGAATGCCGGCCTCAGCGTCGTCGCCGCGCTTGGCGCCGCGTTCGTCGGGGTCGCCATCGCTGAGGCACTGTGGGGCTGACCGGCGCGTCTCCCCACCGTCAGCAGGGTCCTCGGCAGCCGCGGCAGGCACGCTCAGCCGAGATCGTGACGCAGCCACTTGTCGACGGCGACCACGAGAGCGGACACCGCCCCGACCGCCAGGATGCGCAACCACACGTCGGGGCCGATCGGCGCGGTGCCGAAGATCGTGTTCATCGGTGGCAGGTACGTGATGGCAAGTTGACAGAGCGCCTGCGCGGCGACGCCCAGCAACAGCAGACGGTTGGTGAAGAAGCCGATCCGCCAGGCCGCGCGGGTCAGGGACCGGCAGCTGAACAAGTAGAACGTCTCGACCACCACGAAGACGTTGAGTGCGGCGGTACGCGCCTGCGCGACATCGGCGCCGTTCGAGTACTCGAACTGGAACACCCACCACGCACCCGCCACCAGCAGCGCGGCCACCAGCAGGACCCGTATCACCAGGGCGCCGGTGAGCAGTGGCCGGCCCGGGTCGCGGGGCGGCCGTCGCATGATGCCGCGTTCCTTCGGCTCGAACGCCAACATCAGGCCGAGCAGGACAGCGGTGGTCATGTTGATCCAGAGGATCTGGGTGGGCAGCAGGGGCAGGGTGGCGCCCAGCACGATGGCGACGAGTACCACGAGCCCTTCGCCGAGGTTCGTCGGCAGCGTCCAGACGATGAACTTGGTGATGTTGTCGAAGACCCCGCGCCCCTCCTCGACCGCAGCTTCGATGGTGGCGAAGTCGTCGTCGGTGAGGACCATGTCGGCTGCTTCCTTGGCCACCTCGGTGCCGGAGCGGGCCATGGCGATGCCGATGTCCGCCTGCCGCAACGCCGGGGCGTCGTTGACCCCGTCGCCGGTCACCGCGACCACATGGCCGCGCTGCTGAAGCGTCTCGACCAGCCGAAGCTTCTGTTCCGGGGTGACCCGGGCGAAGACAGCGGCCCGATCCACCGCCTCGGCGAACCCTTCGGCAGGCAGCCCGTCGAGATCCGTGCCGGTGGTCACCCGTTCCGGCCGGTCGGCGTCGAGCAACCCTAGTTGACGGGCGATGGCACCGGCCGTCGCCGCATGGTCCCCTGTGATCATTTTGACGTCGATGCCTGCCCCGTGGCAGGCCCGTACCGCCGGGGCGGCGGCGCCACGCGGTGGATCGAGCATCGCCTGCAATCCGGTGAGGACCAGGGTGCCCGGCAGCGCGACCTCGTCGAAACCGCCGTCCGAGCCGTCCGGCGGCCGTACGGCGGTGGCGAGCACCCGGAGTCCACGGCCGGCCAGTTCCTCGGCGGCCCGCAGGGCCGCGTCGGCACGCAGCGGGCGGATCTCCCCGTCGGATGCCATCTCACCCCGGCACATCGACACGATCCGCTCGACGCCACCCTTGGCCAGGACCACCACCCGGCCCGTGGCCCGCTCGTCGTGCAACGTCGCCATGTACTGCCGCTTCGAGTCGAAGGGGATGGTGTCCCGGCGCGGATAGTCGGCCGACAGCCTGCCGTGGTCGATCCCCACCTTGGCGGCGACCACCTGCATGGCTCCCTCAGTCGGATCGCCGGCCAGCAGCCACTCGCCGTCCTGCTCACGTACCCGCGCGTCGTTGCAGCCGGCGCCGGCCAGCAGTGACCAGCGCAGCGCTTCGCCGCCCCGGCCGCCGTCACGGACCTCCCCCTCCGGCCGGTAGCCGGAGCCGGTCACCTCGAATTCGGCGTCCGGCGTCCACAGCGCCCGGACCGTCATCTGGTTCTCTGTCAAGGTGCCGGTCTTGTCGGAGCAGACGACGGTTGTACTACCCAACGTCTCGATCGCCGGCAGCCGGCGGATCACCGCTCGTCGCCGGGCCATCCGGGTCACCCCGATCGCCAGGGTGATCGTGACCGCCGCCGGCAGCCCTTCGGGAATCGCGCCGACGGCGAGCGCCACAGCCGCCGTGAACGTCTCGACCGCGTCCTGGCCGCGCAGCAGGCCGACTGCGAAGGTCACCGCCGCGAGCACCAGGATGATCACGGTCAGCACCCTGCTGAACCGGGCCAGTTTTCGGGTCAGCGGGGTGGCCAGCGCCTCCGCAGCACCGACCAGACGGTGGATCTGGCCGAGTTCCGTCTCGGCTCCGGTGGCCACCGCGATACCGGAACCACCGCCAGCCGCGACGAGCGTGCCCGACCACACCATGTTCCGCCTGTCGGCGACCGGCGTACCCACCGGCAGCTCCGCCTCGAGCTTGTCCACCGGGACCGACTCACCGGTCAGCGCCGACTCGTCGACCCGCAGCTCGGCCAGCCTGACCAACCGCAGATCCACGGGCACCTTGTCGCCCGCCTCCAGCACCACGAGGTCACCGGGGACGAGGTCGTCGGAGGAGATCACCCGCAGTTCACCGTCGCGGATCACCCGCGCCTCGGTACGCACCATCGAGCGCAGACTGTCCAGGGCCGCCTCGGCCCGTGACTCCTGGGCGTACCCGATCGCGGCGTTGATCAGCACCACTGCGAAGATCACTGCGGAGTCGACGTACTCCCCCAGGACCGCGGTGACCAGGCCGGCCGCGACAAGCACGTAGATGAGCGGGTTGTGGAACTGTCGCAGCACCCGGCGCAACAGCCCGCCACCACCGGCGGCGGGCAGCACGTTGGGCCCGTAGCGCGCCAACCGCCCGGCGGCTTCGGCACCGCTCAGGCCGCGCTGTGGATCGGTCTCCAGCAGCAGCACGACCTCGTGGGCGGACATGCAGTGGTGGTCGTTGGACCGTGACGTCCCCGCTGACTGTTCGAGCGTCACCGTCACCCCGCCGACGACCAGAAGACCGGACCCACGCCGCCCACCATCTTCCGGGAAGAGTGCCGCCACGCAGGCCGGAACGCCCGATCGTGCCCCGACAGTGGACGCTCAGTCGGCGGTCCGCTCTGCCGGCTCAGCGTCGAGACGCCGCCGCAGCGCGGCGATCTCGGCACGCAGGGCCGCTACGTCGCTGCCGGTGACCTCCGTCGGCTTGTCGGCGCCAGCCGAGACGCGCTCGACGATCCAGGTCGCCAGCGAACCCGTGACGAAACCGATCAGACCGATCCCACCGATCATCAGACCGAGGGCGACGAAGCGGCCGGCTGTGGTCACCGGATAGAAGTCGCCGTAGCCGACGGTGGTGATGGTGACCGTCGACCACCACAGCGCGTCGTCGAAGGCGGTGATGTTGGCGTCCGGGGCGAGGCGTTCGGCGTCCAGCACGGCCAGCGCGGAGACCAGCACCAGTAGCGCCGTGGTGGCGGCGACGTACACGGCCAGCCGACCGCGCGCCCACACCTCGGTGCGGCGGTTGATGGTCAGCACCACCATGACCAGGCGTACCGCGCGTAGTGGTCGCAGCATTGGCAACGTCAGCACCACCAGATCGAACAGGTGCTCCCGAAGGAACCTCCGCCGATTCGTGGCCAGCCGCAGCCGCACGAGAATGTCGACCCAGAACAGCGCCCAGACGACGACTGCGGTGACGGTGCAGGCGGTCCGCAACTGCGGGCTGAGATCCGGTTCGAGGATCGGCACCGCGTACACCACCAGAAACACCACAGACAGTAGGGTGAGCGGTGCGGCGCTGACCCGCTCCCATGCCTCCAGCCGATCGGACCCCTGCGCTGCCCCGCCGCTCATGAGCCGGCTCCCGTCTCTTCGTCGTACGCGTGACCGAGCCATGGTCGCGCAGCCGACAACCGACGCCGACGGGCGGTCCTCGGATCGGCCGGAAAGTGATTCACCGTCACGCTGAGCGTTCGACGATTGCCAGCCCGGTAACGTGAACGGGGGGACAGACCGTGGCACGGGTCGTCACCCGGTCGCTGGGCCGGGCGACGGGCTGCGGCTGTGCGTCCGTGGGGGCGGGCGCCCGGCATCGTACGCGAGCGTGAGGGAGCGGAAGCATGGGTCGACGGCGACTGGGACGGGTTCCGGGATGACCCTGCAACAGGTCTACCTGCTGATGATCGCCGCAGCGGCGACGGTGCTGGTGAGCGTCACCGCCGCCCGGGTGGCCACCCGGGTCGGCGTACCGATGCTGCTGGCGTATCTCGGCATCGGGCTGCTGATCGGTGAGAACGGACTCGGCCTACACTTCGACGACGCCGCACTGGCGCAGGCCCTGGGCACGGCGGCGCTCGCGGTGATCCTGGTGGAGGGTGGCCTGACCACCCGGTTCTCCGACATCCGGCCGGTGCTGGCACCGGCGACGGCGCTCGCCACCGCCGGTGTGCTGATCAGCGTCGCGGTCACCGCCCTCGGCGCGTACCTGTTACTCGACGTTTCGTGGCAGTTGGCCCTGCTGCTGGGGGCAGTGGTGTCCTCCACCGACGCGGCGGCGGTGTTCTCGGTGCTGCGCACCCTGCCGCTGCCACGGCGGTTGGCCGGTCTGGTGGAGGCCGAGTCGGGACTGAACGACGCACCCACCGTCATCCTGGTGCTCGCCCTCAGCGCCACCGGGCTGAGCGCGCCCAACCCGCTGGAACTACTGGGGCAGATGCTCTACCAACTCGGCGTCGGTGGCGCTATGGGCGTCGCGATCGGCATCGCGGGAGTGTGGTTCCTACGTCGACTCACGCTGCCTGCCTCGGGCCTCTATCCGATCGCCACCTTCTCCTGCGGCATCCTGGCCTTCGCCGCTGCGGGGCTCGCCCAGGCCAGTGGTTTCCTCGCCGCGTACCTCGCCGCGTTGATCCTCGGCAACGCCCGGTTGGCGCACCGCCGGGCCACCATGTCGGTGGCCGAAGGGCTCGGCTGGATCGCCCAGATCGGCCTGTTCGTCATGCTCGGACTGTTGGCCAATCCCAGCGAGTTGCCCGGTGCGATCCTGCCCGCACTCGCCGTCGGTCTGGTGCTGCTGCTGGTCGCCCGGCCGCTGTCGGTGCTGGTCACCCTGCTGCCGTTCCGGATTCCGCTACGCGAGCAGGTGCTGCTGTCCTGGGCCGGGCTACGTGGTGCCGTACCCATCGTGCTGGCCACCATCCCGGTCGTGGCCGGGGTCGGCGGCAGCGGGCAACTGTTCAACATCGTGTTCGTGCTTGTCGTGGTCTTCACACTGGTCCAGGCTCCGACGCTGCCGTGGCTGGCCACACGCCTGCGGCTGAGCCCGGCGGGCATCGGCCCGGACCTGCAGGTCGAGTCCGCACCGCTGGACGCCATCGACGCGGACCTGCTGCACCTCACCGTCGAGACCGACTCCCGGATGCACGGCGTGCACATCCGCGAACTGCGGCTACCTCCGCCCGCCGCGATCACCCTCGTGGTCCGCGACGGCACCTCCTTCGTACCCGAGCCGGACACCCGCCTACGCCACGGTGACCAGTTGCTGGTGGTCACCACGCCACATGTCCGGGATCGGGCGGAACGCCGCCTACGGGCGGTCGCGCGGGCCGGACGGCTGGCCCACTGGCGCGGCGAGACTGGCGACCCGGAGCAGCCGGCCGGAAATCGGCGGCCCCTGGACGCGCCCCCGCCTCCCCCTCGCGCGGCACCACCGCCGGACACCGGCGACGAGACTCCGCCGGTTCTCGTCCGGTCCGCTGGTTGAGCCGCGCGGGGCTGACCGTGGATGCTCCGCTTGCACCGGGGACGGGCGGCACGTTCCCTTCTCCCGACGGGAGTGGCGTGCTTACCCCCGGCCTGGCGGGGTAATCGCAGGCATGGCCGAAGCCGTCCGCTGCACCTGGGAGGCACACATCCCCGGCGGGACCTGCCGTGTCTGAACGGTGGTTCGTGGTGCTGGTGGCGGTGCTGTGGCTGGCCGTGGGGCTGGGTACGGCGGCGGTGTTCGTCACCCGTGGCGGGCACCGCAGCCCGCTGTGGTACCTGGTGGGCGGACTACTCGGCCCGTTGTTTGTCCCGATCGCCGTCGAACGGGGCCGGGCCCGTCCACAGTTGGTCGACGTCCGCCACCGGCCGTCGGAACCGGTCGGCTCGGGACTGCGCGTGCTTGTCGGGGTGGACGGCTCCGCGCACTCCGACCGGGCGCTGCGCGCCATCGCCCGGTCCCTGACCGGAAGCACCAGTGAGCTTGTCCTGGTCACCGTGACCAGCCCCGACCTGTCCGACGCCGAATCCCGGCGGGAACACGAACGGGCCCGACGCATGATCGACGAGAGGGCCGCCGGGCTGCCCGAGGGGCTGCCCCGGCCCACCACCGCGATCGTCACCGGCCATCCCGTCGATGCCTTGCTGACGGTCGCCGACGACAGGGAAGTGGACCTGCTGGTGGTCGGTCGGCACGGACACGGCATCGGCGACCGCCTGCTGGGCAGCGTCGCCGAGGGCCTCGCCCACCGGTCGACGCGGGCCGTCCTACTCGGCAGCCTGCCCGGCCGGTGATCGGGCACTCCGCTCGCCGGTCCGGGTCCTGACCTCGGCGTGGTCGGGTTTCGTCGGACCGGCCGGGAACCATGCCGGCCGGGGAACCGACTATCAGTACATGCAGTGCGAGCAGTGGCGGGAGATCCTGTCGGCGCAGTTGGACGGCGAGGCCACGGCGGACGAGCAGCACAGGGTCGAAGGGCATCTGGAGATGTGTACCGGTTGCCGGACCTGGCTGGATTCGGCCGCGACGGTGACGCGCCGGGCACGTACCCAGGTGGTGACCTCGCTACCGGATCTCACCGAGGTGATCCTCGCCGCCGCCCCGCCGCCGCGCCGTCGTTGGCGAACGCTCGCCGCGGTGCCGGGCCGCTGGCTGCGGTCGAGCGGTGGGCAGCTCACCCTGGCCGACGGGCTACGCGCCGCGTTGGGGCTGCTCGGCGCGGTGCAACTGGTCCTCGGTTTGGCGCAGATCGGCCGGGCCGGGGTCGCCGAACACCTGCATGACAGCGGCCAGCATCTGTGGCACGAGTCTGCCGCCTGGAACGTCGCGGTGGGTGCCGGGTTCCTGTTCGTCGCGTTGCGCCGTACCTCGCCGTCGGGGCTGCTACCGATGCTCGGCGCCTTCGTGGTCACGTTGGTGCTGCTGTCGGTGAACGATCTCGTCGCCTCGCAGGTCGCGGTGGAACGACTGGTGAGTCACGGCTTCCTGGTGGTCGGCTACCTGATCACCGTGCTGTTGGCGCGCAGCTCCCGCCAACCCGGTGAACCGGGCGACCGCCGCCAGCCAGAGCAGTCCCGCTGGCGGTTGCGCCTCGACGAGGGCGACGAACCCGCCCCGCTGCGGCTGCTGCCGCCCTACTCGGCCCAGGCCCGACACGGCCTCACGCACCCCCGGTACGACTCCACCCCGGTCCGCAGCCGCACCACCCACGGTGACGACGACCGGCACCGGCGGGTCGCCTGACGGGCGGGCCTCAGCTCAACCGGCTGCGGTGGGCCGTCCGACCGGTGGGTCGACCGACCGTAACGCTGCGACCAGGTCCGCACGGGCCCGGGCCACCCGGGACCGGATGGTTCCGACCGGCACGCCGCACACCTGCGCGGCCTCGACGTACGACAGGCCGAGCAGTTGCGTGGCGATGAACGCCTCCCGCCGCTCGGTTGCCAGGCCGTCGAGCAGACCGCCGAGCACCACCTGCTCGTCCACCCCGGCGCTTACTCCGGCCGACGTGTTCTCCGCAGCTGCCTGCCAGTCGCCGAGGTTCGCGGTACGCGGCCGGCAGGTGGCGGCGCGTACCTGGTCCACCGCGACCCGGCGGGCGATGGCGAGCAGCCAGGTCCGCGCCGTGGACCGGCCGGCGAACGACGGCAGCGCCCGCCAGGCACGCAGGTAGGTTTCCTGGACCAGGTCGTCGATGTCCCGCACCCCGGGCAGGTGGGTCAGGAACCGCCGCACGTCGTGCTGGGTGGCCCGCACGAAAGCTGTCGCGGCGGCGCGGTCGCCCCGGCCCGCGGCGAGCGCGTACCCGCTGATGTCGTCGGTCACGGCTGTCATCGCCGTATTGGTCGGTCGACGTCGCCGGATGGTTCCCGGCCCGACCGGAAGCCCGAGAACCTGCGCGGCGGGCCGACCTCGAATGACGCCTTAGACTGCACTGATGGGGCACCTGAGGTGAGCGATCGCAGTGTCGTGCTGACCGGCCAACCGCCGGGGCACCGGCACCTGTGCTGGGCGTACGACGGCCCGACCGGGTTCATGACCCGAGCCGTGGAGTTCCTGCGGGCCGGTCTGGCAGCCGGCGAGCGGGTCTGGTTCGTCGTCTCCGGACCTGCCGAACCGGTCCGTGACGAACTACTCGATACCCGGGACTTCGCCGACGCGCTGCTGACGGGCGCCGCTCAGGTTCATTCCCTCGACGATGCGTACAGCAGCACAGCGGTGATCGACCCGGCGAGCCAGGTGGCGGCCTACCGCCGCGCCACCCGGGAGGCGGTGTCGGCCGGCTACACCGGCCTGCGGGTCGCCGCCGACGCCACCGATCTGGTCCGCACTCCCGCTCGACGCGACGCGTTCGCCCGTTACGAGCAGCGCGTGAACGAGATGATGCGCACCGAGGCGTTCCGGGCCATGTGCGCGTACGACCGGTCGCAGCTGGGCGAACCGGCGATCGCCGAATTGGCCTGCCTGCACCCGCAACACAACCTCGGTCAGCTGCTTTTCCGGTTGTACGCCGTACCGCTGGCCCAGGGACAGGCCGCCCTCGCCGGGGAACTGGACCCGTCCAACCATGACCTGTTCCGCACCGCGTTGGACCGCGCGGAGCTGCGGCCCGTCGACGACGAACTGGTGCTTGACGCCGACGGACTCCGCTTCCTCGACCACCGGGCGCTCATCCACCTCAACGAGTACGCCCGGGACCGGCAGGCCACCGTGGTGCTGCGGGCCGCCCGGTCCGGGGTTGCCCGGCTCGCCACCCTGCTCGACCTGCCCGACCTGCGGGTGGAGGTGGCCCGGTGAGGAGCGGTCCGGCCGCCGGGCGCACCGGCTACTTCCACGAGGCCCTCTGCTATGCCTCCGACGAGGAACTGCTCGCCGTCGTGGTGCCGTTCCTGGTCGGCGGTGTCCAGGCGAACGAGCCCACCTTCGTCGCTCTCGGGGAGCGCACCGGCAATCTGGTCCGCGCCGCGTTGCCCGCCGACACGAAGGTCGAGTTCCTGTCCGGTGGCGACGTCTACGGCCGGCCGACCGCCGCCATCCGGATGTACCGCCAACTCCTCGCCGATCTGGTCGCCGACGGCGCCACCCAGATTCGGATCATCGGCGAGGTGCCGCCGCTCGGTCTCGGCCCCACCTGGGACTGGTGGGCCCGCTACGAGTCGGCGATCAACCACGCGTACGACGACTGGCCGTTGTGGAGCATGTGCGCGTACGACACGCGGACCACCGCAGCTGGCGTGCTGGCCGACGTCGCCGCCACCCATCCGTGTTTCGCCCGAGCCGACGGTCGGCATGTGCCGAGTGCCGCGTACGTCGCCCCGGACACGTTCCTACGCCGGGTACGCCCGATGCCACCCGACCCGATCCAGACGGCCACGCCCCTCGTCGATCTACTCGGCCCCACGGCGGCGCAGGCCCGTGCGGCAGTGCACCGGGCCGGTCCGGGCAGTCTTCGGGCCGACGAGTTCGACGACTTCGTCGTCGCCGTCAGCGAGACCGTCACCAACGGGTTGCGGCACGGCCTTTCTCCGGTCCGGTTCCGGTTGTGGGCGGGTGCGGACCGCCTCGTGGCCACGGTCAGCGATTCCGGTAGCGGCCCGCAGGATCCCTACGCCGGGCTGCTGCCGTCGGTGAACGGGTCACCGGGCGGGCTGGGCCTGTGGATCACTCACCAGTCCTGTAATCACGTCACCTACCACCGCGACGTGGAGGGTTTCACCATGCGGCTCACCGGCGGCCGACCGCCGGGCATCTGAGACCCGCCGCCTCGGGAACGCGAGACGAAGCCAGGCGGCGATCAGGTACGGCGGGCACGATGCCGGGCCGGTGTGAGCCGGCCCGGCAGTGGCGGAGCGTACGTGACTATTTGCGGAAAGCGTCCTTGATTTTCTCGCCGGCCTGCTTGAGGTTGGCGCTCATCTGGTCGCCGCGACCCTCCGCCTCCAGTCGTTCGTCGTCCGTGGCGCGCCCCACGCCTTCCTTGATCTTGCCGCCGGTGTTCTCGGCGGTGTTGTTGAACTTGTCCTCGACACCCATGTCAGCCTCCCCGGGGGATTCCTGCCGCTACAGGAGTCAGATACCCAGCCCCGCACCGGTCAACCCGGGGAAGTTCAGGAAGCGGACCGGAACCGGCGCAGCCGGAGGCTGTTGACCACCACGAAGACCGACGAGAACGCCATCGTCGCGCCCGCGATCATCGGGTTGAGCAGCCCGGCGGCGGCCAGTGGCAGGGCCGCCACGTTGTAGGAGAACGCCCAGAACAGGTTGCCCTTGATGGTGCCGAGAGTGTTCCGGGCCAGCCGGATGGCGTCCACCGCGGCCAGCAGGTCGTTCCGGATCAAAGTCAGGTCGGACGCCTCGATCGCCACGTCGGTGCCGGCGCCCATGGCCAGGCCGAGATCCGCCCGCGCCAGCGCGGCGGCGTCGTTGACCCCGTCGCCGACCATCGCCACCACCCGACCCTCTTCCTGCAACCGGGCCACCACCTCGACCTTCTCCGTCGGCAGCACCTCCGCGATCACCTCGTCGACGCCCACCTCGGTGGCCACCGTTCGGGCTACAGCGGCGTTGTCGCCGGTGAGCAGCACCGGTCTCAGGCCGAGCGCTCGCAGCCGCCGTACGGCCTCCGGGCTGGTGGGTCTCACCTCGTCGGCCACGGCGAGCAGACCACGGGCCCGGCCGTCCCAACCGACGAGCACGACCGTACGCCCCGCCGCCTCCGCGTCAGTCGCTGCCCGGGCGATGCCGTCCGGTACGACCAGATCCCGGTCCCGCAGCAGCCGGGCCCGGCCGAGCAGCACCTGACGGCCGTCGACGGTGCCGGTGACACCCATCCCGGCCACGTTGGCGAAGTTGGTTACCGGTAAGGGTGCGCCGACCTCGGCGGCGCCCGCCACCACCGCCTGGGCGATCGGATGCTCCGAGCCGCTCTCCAGGGCAGCTGCCACCCTCAGCACCTCGTCGCGTCGTTCCCCCTCACCAGGGGTCACCGCGAGCAGGCTCATCCTGCCGGTGGTCACGGTGCCGGTCTTGTCCAGCACCACGGTGTCCACCCGGCGGGTGGACTCCAGAGCCTCCGGCCCTTTGATCAGGATGCCGATTTGTGCACCTCGCCCGGTGCCGACCAGCAACGCGGTCGGCGTCGCCAGGCCGAGGGCGCACGGGCAGGCTATGATCAGCACCGCCACGGCGGCGGTGAAGGCGGTGGCTGTTTCGGCTCCTGCGCCCAGCCACCAGCCCAGCGTGCCGGTGGCCAGGGCGATCACGATCGGCACGAAGACCCCGGAGATGCGGTCGGCGAGCCGCTGCGCGGCGGCCTTGCCGCTCTGCGCCTGCTCGACCAGTCGGGCCATCTGGGCTAGTTGGGTGTCGGCGCCGATCCGGGTCGCGGTTACCACCAGTCGGCCACCGGCGTTGACGCTGCCGCCGATCACGGTGTCGCCGGCCCCCACCTCGACCGGCACCGACTCGCCGGTGACCAGGCTGGCATCCACCGCCGACGAACCTTCCTCCACCGTCCCGTCGGTGGCGATCTTCTCGCCGGGCCGCACCACGAAGCGGTCGCCCACCGCGAGCTGGTCGACCGGTATCCGGGTTTCCACCCCGTTCCTCAGGACGGACACGTCCCGGACGCCCAGATCGAGCAGGGCCCGCAGGGCCGCACCGGCGGTTCGTTTCGCTCGTGCCTCGAGGTAGCGGCCGGCCAGGATGAAGGTGGTGACCCCGGCAGCCGCCTCCAGGTAGATGTTGCCGGAACCGTCGGTTCGGCCGATGTCGAAACTGAACGGGTGGGTCATTCCCGCAGTGCCCGCGGTGCCGAGGAACAGCGCCCACACCGACCAGCCGAAAGCAGCCAGCGTGCCCAGCGACACCAGGGTGTCCATGGTCGCGGCACCGTGCCGC
This sequence comes from Micromonospora sp. HNM0581, assembly GCF_012726175.1. Lineage (GTDB taxonomy): Bacteria > Actinomycetota > Actinomycetes > Mycobacteriales > Micromonosporaceae > Micromonospora. The sequence goes on along the minus strand of NZ_JAASAD010000012.1, from coordinate 58,480 downwards.
AGATTCACGAGCGCGGCGCGGTGGAAGGGCAGCCCGCCGTAGACGACCACCGGGGCCGCCAGGGTGAGCGACAACCACTGCCAGTAGGTGAACTGCCAGGCCGGCACCATGGCCAGCGCGATCACCGGCACGCTCAAGGCCACGGAGATCCACAACCGGGTACGCAGCGCGGGCAGCGGATCCGGGTGTTCGGGGGCGGGAACCGGTGCGGCCGGAGTGGGTGGTGGTGGGAGACTGGCCCGGTAACCGGTCTTCTCGATGGCGGCGACGAGGTCGGCCGGGGTGACCGGATCACCGTAGGTGACGGTCGCCTTTTCCGTGGCGTAGTTGACGGTGGCCTGTACGCCGTCCATCCGGTTCAGCTTCTTCTCGATCCGGGCGGCACAGGATGCACAGGTCATCCCGCCGATGGCCAGTTCGATCAGGTGCGGTGCGGCGGTCAGGGGTCGGCTCGTACTCATGGTCGGTCCTGTCAGTCGTGCCCGTGCCCGGGAACACCGTGCCCGTCCTCGGGCCCGGTGGTGGCCTGCCCTGCGCCTGGCTCGGTGGCGCCACCCGGGTCTTTGACCTGGACCGTGAACTCGGCGGTCCGCACCACTGCCCGGTGGCGGAAGTCGAGGTAGAGGCGGTACACGCCGGCCGAGGGGAACTCGGTGGCGAAGCTGAGCTGCGGCCCCGGGCCGCTCCCTTCGTCTCCCGGGCTGCCCTCGGGGTGCACGTGCAGGTACGCCAGGTCACCTCGGCGCAGCGCCACCAGATGGCCGTACGCCCCGAGGTACGGCTCCAGGTCGGTGACCGGGGTCCCGTCGCGGGCGACGGTGAGGGTCAGCATCGTGCTGGTACCCGGCTGCGGTACACCGGAGAGGCTGACGGTGTAACCGTCGACGGTGGCGCTGGTCGCCGGTGCGGGAAGTTCGCGCTCGGTGAGCGTGCCGGGGACGGTCACGTCGACACCGAGCGTGAGGGGGTGGCCGCCGGTCGGGGTGAAGTCGGCGAAGACCCGCCACACCCCGGGAGAGTCCAGCGGCGAGGCGATCCGCCAGGTGCCGTCCCCGGTCAGCTTCGGATGCACGTGCCGGAAACCGGAGAGGTCACGGCGGGCGACGATGAGGTGCATCCGTTCGTCGTGGGTGACGTCGTAGTCGGTCACCGGACCGCCGTCGGGCCCGTCGATCCGGAACGCGAACTCACCGGGCGGCGCGTCGACCGGCACCAGGGTGTACCCACGGTCGGAGACGAGCAGACCGCCGGGCAGATGTCCGGCCGCACCCTCGTGGCCGGAGTCACCGCTGTCATGGCCGGCGCCTCCGCTGTCATGGCCGGAGTCACCGCTGTCATGGCCGGCAGCTACCACGTTCACCGGGCCGGTCAGCTGACCCACCCCGTACGCCGCGCCGAAGACCGCCGCGAGGCCGAGGGCGAAGCCGCTCAGCCTGGTCGCCGTGTTCATGGGTGATCCTCGTTCCTCCGCCTGGTGGTCGGCTCAGGCGCCGGTCAGCTCGTATCCTGCCTCGTCCACCGCGGCACGGACCGCGTCGTCGGAGAGCGGCTGGTCGCTGGTGACGGTGACCTGGCCGGCGGCCAGGTCCACCTGAACATCTTCGACACCTTCGAGCGCACCGATCTCGGTACTCACCGCGTCGACACAGTGCCCACAGGTCATACCCTGCACCTGATACGTCGCACTGACCATGGGTTTCTCCTCACCACGCTGGGCCAAGCAGCTGTCCGATACCCGCCAGGGGTATCCGTCGCACCGACCGTAGCATACCCCCGGGGGGTACGTTATCCTTGCCGGCATGAGCACACCCGTGCCGATCCGCGGCTACACGGCCAGCAAGGACCAGCTCCTCGCCCGGCTGCGCCGGGTGGAGGGTCAGGTGCGTGGCATCGAGAAGATGGTCGACGACGACCGCTACTGCATCGACGTGCTCACGCAGATCTCCGCCATCCAGGCCGCACTGGACAAGGTCGCCCTCGGCCTGCTCGACGGCCACGCCCGGCACTGCATGCACGAAGGCGCCGCCGAGGGGCGCGCCGACGAGATGGCCACCGAGATGATGGCCGCCGTCGGCCGCCTCATGAAGCGCGGCTGACCGACCCGCCGACATACCGCGCGACCTGCGATAAAGGTCGGGCTGGTTACCATTCGCCTACGATGGCCAGCCGAAATCCGTGCCCCGCGGCCCGGGGTCGTTCCCCGGCGTGTACCCGCGCTGCCGTTGCCAGCCGGCCCGCAGCCCATGCCGGGCAGGCACCCCGCCATCGCCGGGCCGTTCAGGCCGCCCCTCGCCATGGTCGCCGGGCGGCACTGAACCGTCTCGCCCATCGACACGTACTCAGCCTCGGAATCGTTGGGAGACACTGAATGGGCGCCGACCACACCCGTTCCGCTCCGCCCACCCCACCCGGGGTGCGGCGGATACTCGTCGTGACGGTGGCCCCCCTCTTCCTGATCACCCTGATCGCCGCCATCGTGCTCTGGCCCCGGGACGCCCCCAGGCCCGAGACCGTCGACGACGCCCCCCGTTACCACGGCACGGTCACCCGGGTGGTCAGCGAACCCTGCCCGCCCAATCCGGCCGTTCCCGAGGGCACCCCGACGACCGCCGACGGCCCGTGCGGAACGGTCACCGTCCGGGTGCAGACCGGACCGATGGCCGGGCAGGAGGTACAGACGCCGATCCCCAGCGGGCCCGGCGCCCCGCGCATCGACGTCGACGACGACATCATCCTGGTGCCGTTGATCGACCCGGAGGACCCGTCGGTCAGCACCTACAACATCGCCGAGCACCAGCGCGGCTGGCCGCTGGTGTGGCTGGCGGTGCTCTTCGCCGCCGCCATCGTCGCCTTCGGGCGACTTCGGGGCCTGGCCGCCCTGGGCGGCCTGGCCGCCAGCTTCGCCATCCTGCTGACCTTCGTACTCCCCGGCATCAGCGCCGGTCGACCACCACTCGCGGTGGCCATCGTCGGCGCCTCGTTGATCATGTTCGTGGTGCTGTACCTGACCCACGGCATCTCCGCCCAGACCTCGGTCGCGGTCCTCGGCACGCTCGCCAGTCTGGTACTCACCGGACTGCTCGGGCTGGTCGCGGCGGAGGCCACCCAGCTCACCGGATTCGGCAGCGAGGACGCCACCACACTGTCCCTGTTCCGCGCCGACGTCGACCTACACGGCCTGCTGCTCGCCGGCATCATCATCGGCTCGCTCGGCGTACTCGACGACGTGACGGTCACCCAGGCCGCGGCGGTCACCGAACTGCGCCACGCCAACCCGCACAGCTCCCGTCTGGAGCTCTACCGCTCGGCCACCCGGGTCGGGCGGGCACACATCGCCTCGGTGGTCAACACCATCGTGCTGGCGTACGCCGGCGCCTCGCTGCCGCTACTGCTCCTACTGACCGCCGACTCCCGAGCGTTGGGCCAGATCGTGACGAGCGAGTTCCTCACCACGGAGATCGTCCGCAGCGTGGTGGCCACCCTCGGGCTGATCGCCGCGGTACCCCTCACCACCGCGCTCGCCGTGGTGGTGGTCACGGCCGGACGGGACAACGCCGGCACCCGCACCGGTCAGCCCACCCCCGTGGTCCCCCGGCCGACGACGGAGCGGGCCGAGGCTCTCCACGCCCTCAGTACCCCACCCACCCGAAGCACATCCCCCGCCACCTCCTCGGGGTGGCCCGACCCGGACAGGAGTACGGACACCACATGGTGACACTCCTCAACGTGACCGCCCCTGCCGATGCGGATCTAAACCGTGTCGCTAGTCACTCAGAGCGATTACGAAATGACGCATCTCGACGGGTTCGGGGCGTAGAAGCCCAGATGGACTGTCGGGTAACCTCACTGCCGGTTACCGCCGAAGGCGCGCAGCGGCGCCTGCGGTGCCACCGCCCAATCGCCGTCAGGCGAACCGGGGACCCAGGTACGTGGGGTGAATCCGCGCAAGCGGTAGGGGCCACCTCCGTCCCGAACCCGTCAGCTAACCCGGTCGGCGGCCGATGGAAGGGAAAACAGTGACGGCACCCCTACGCCGCTGGTTGACACCCGTGGTGGCCGTGTTCGCCGCGTTCGCCGTCCTCGCCGGTCCGATACCGGCGACGGCCGCACCGAACGACCCCAAGCCGGCGGAGCACGACGACGACCCGCCGATGCTCAACGATCTGATCGAGGCGACCACCCTGGACTACTCCAAGGCCAAGGCCAATCTGGAGAAGTCCAAGAAGCGCCAGCTCCAACTGGCGGTCGAGGTCAGGGCCGCCCAGGCCGACCTGGACGCCCTCGCCCCACAGGTCACCCAGATCGCCACCCAGTCCTACCGGACGGGACGGGTCGGCGCGATCGCCATGCTGTTGCAGAGCAACGCACCGGGCTCCTTCATCGATCGGGCCTCGGCACTCGACGAGCTGAACCTCGTCAACGACAAGAAGCTCGGTGAGGCCAACGCGGTCAAGCTCCGCGCCGAGCAGGCCAAGCTCGCGCTCGACGCCGAGGTGCGCGAGCAGAAGAAGCTGACCAACGACATGGCGCGCAAGAAGAGCGAGGCTGAGAAGTCCCTCCAGCTGGTTGGCGGTGTCGGGCTGACCGGCGGGCTGGTGGACGCCACCTCGCCGGTGGCCCGGATCGCGCCGAACCGCTCCTCGGACGGTGGCTGGAAGCCCGAGTCGTGCAACCAGGACGACCCCACCACTTCGGGCTGCATCACGCCACGGACGCTGCACATGTACAAGGAGGTCAAGCGGGCCGGATTCGACCGGTTCGTGGGCTGCTTCCGGCCAGGTGACAAGTTCGAGCACCCCAAGGGCCGGGCCTGTGACTGGTCGTTGCAGAACAGCGGCTTCAGCCCGTGGCACAACAACGACACCCGGATCTACGGCAACAACCTGGCGGCTTTCCTGGTCCGCAACGCCGACCGCCTGGGCATCTACTACGTCATCTGGAACCGGCAGATCTGGTTCGCGGCGACGGAACGTTGGAGTTCCTACAGCGGCCCGTCCAACCACACGGACCACGTTCACGTGTCCCTGCTCTGATCACGCCGGCACGACGCATCGAGGGCCGTTCCGCAGGGTTTGCGGGACGGCCCTCGTACTCGGCGGGTCTCGGACGGACGGCTTCGCCGTCGCCGCGCGCGGTCAGCGCAGGTTCGCCGCCTCGACGGCAAGTTCGACGGGTTCCGCAGCTACCGCGCGCACCTCCCCGGCGGCCAGGCGGTACGACATGCCGACCACGGCACACCGCCCGGCACCCACCTCGGCGGCGAGCGTGCCGGACGAGGTCAACATCGTCTCGACCGTCCGGGCGATGTGGATGTCCACGATTTCGTCCAGCTCGTGCACACCGGCGTCCTGCGCCCGGCGCAGGCTCGGCACCACGGCGTCGACCACCGCGCCCAGGTGACCCGGCGGTCGGGTCGAGGTGGCCACCGCGTCACGGGCCGCCTGGACGGCACCACACGAGTCGTGCCCGAGCACCACCACCAGCGGCGTACGCAGCACCGCGACCGCGTACTCGACGCTGCCGAGCACCTCCGGGCCGACGGTGTGCCCGGCGGTGCGGACCACGAAGAGGTCACCGAGACCGCGATCAAAGATGATCTCGGCGGCGAGCCGGGAGTCGGAGCAGCCGACGATCACCGCGAAGGGGTGCTGTTCGGCCGCGACGGCGGCTCGACGGTCGGCGTCCTGATGGGGATGCCGCAGTGTGTCGGCGACGAATCGACGATTGCCGGCGAGCAGCTCGGCGAGAGCCCGCTGCGGTGCACCGGGACGATCCGCATCGATGCGCTCGCGTTCCGACTGATTGGGGGAGCCCAGCGATCCGGGTCGACTCATCCGGCTGCACCTCGTCTCTGGGAGGAATGCCTGGTCATCCCGGCCGGCGCTGGTCACGGGCTGACACCACGGTCACACGCCCCGCAACACACGTCAAGCTATACGTGATATCTATTTCATGCATCCAGCGGGCATCTGGATGGCGCCCAGGTCGCGCGCCCGGCGATGTGCGACCCGGGACTCTCGAACGGCAGGTCATACGATGGCGGGCATGGCGAGCACCGAGGAGCAGGGAAGTACCCGTAACTGGACGTTCCTTACGAATCATGCACACGTCCTGCTCGCCATAGCCCGCAACCCCACCGCTCGGTTGCGGGATGTCGCGACCGAGGTCGGCGTCACCGAGCGAGCCGCCCAGGCGATCGTCGCCGACCTTGAGGCCGGCGGCTACCTGCACCGGACCCGGGTGGGTCGGCGCAACGAGTACACCCTCAACCCGGCCGGACGGTTCCGTCACCCGGCGGAAGCCGACCATCAGGTCGGCGACCTGCTGGCCCTGTTCACCAGGAAGCGGGTGGACGGCACGGCAGACCACTGAATCGGATGTCGTACCGATCCGACGACGTGGCACGCTTCACCCGGCCCGAGCAGATCGCGGCGCTGCGAACCGCTCGGCGGCAGGATAGGTTGGTCGCGTGCCGTCTCCAGCGTCCGTCCGTCCAATGTGGTCGGCGACGCTGTGTGCGCTGCGTGAGTTGACCCGCTTGGCACTGGCCTCACTGATGTTCGCCGTCGCCTTCGGCGGAGCCGCTGCCGCCGAAACGCCGGTGTGGTTCGCCGCCGATGCACCGTCGACCGCAGCGAACCCGATCGGCCCACCGGGGGTCGCCCCGGTCACCATCAGCCCGCCGGGGGCCGCCTCGGTCACCCGGCAACCCGCGGCCGAGTCCGTCCGGGCCGGCGACACCGGCCAGGTTTCACCGGAGCGGACCGGCACCGCGGCGGTCCGCCCCGAACAGGCTGGCATCGCACCGGCCGGGCCTCAGGTCGACAGCCTCGTCGCCCCCGCCGTCCGTGAGGGCGAACAAACCCGGCGCGGCCCGCCCACCATCTGAACAGACGCCACCCCGCAGGGCGATCGAGCCAGGTGCCAGCCGCCGGCCGACGATTCGACGGCAGTTCACTGGCCGCTGCCTACGGCGCTACGGCAGGTGATCCTGAACCCCGGCAGCCCCGCTCCGACCGACAGGTCAGGGCACGAACCGCGTCGCCGCCACCCGGCACCCCGTCACCTGCGCCCCACCACAGTCGACGACTCACCCCGACCGCGAGGTGTTGATGATGCGCACCGCACTGTCCTCCGTCCTGCTCGACGCGCCCCGCGCCGCCGCCATCTGGTTCGGCCTGATCGGTGTGGTGAGCCTCGCCGTCACAGGCCTGCTGCTGCGACCGCGACTTTTCCGCTTAGAGGTCGGCACCCGGATCCGCGAGGCCGCGCTACCGAGCCCGCCAGACCTCCGCGAGCAACGACGTGACCAGGAGCGCTGGGCCGAAGAGGTCATGATCGCCGCCAACCGGGCCGACACCACGGCCCGGCACCGACGCGACGAGTGGCTCGTCGCGCAGGACGAGGCCGAGCAGGCGTGGCGGGCCTACGAGGCGGCGGAAGCCAACGTGCACCGCCTGTCCGGTGCCGCCGGCATGCCGTTGCCGCAGACCGCTCGAACTCCGGCCGAGTACGCGGACCGTGAGCGTTGGCTGCACCGGGCCGCCCTGGACGCGTACTGGCGACGGGAGCTGTCAGTGGAGCAGCTGAGCGATGTTTTCGCACACCGTGGCTGGGACCCTCGCCGCCACCCGGTCGAACAGGAGTTGATGCTCCGCAGAGCGGTACGCGACCACCTCCGGAACCGGCAACGGGCCGCCCGGGAACGGGAGAAGGCCGCCTGGCGGGCCGCGGAGCTCGCCGCTGCCTCAGCCCGCAGCCTGCATGAGGAAGCCGTCGCCGCGTTGCTGCCTGCGGTCGAGGAGCCCAACTCCCTCCTGCCCATGCCCGAGCCGGACGCCGGCGAGCAGACCCGGGAGATCCCGGCCATCGCCGTCGGCCCGACACCGGTCATCGCTCACTGAACTCGCCGACACAGGCGAACGCCCTCCGGCCCGTTCTCCGGCAACTAGCGTGGAACCGGTGTCGGAGGGACACCCACCGGGTACCGACCTCGCCGGACATCGAGGAGGGCCGACGTGGTCGAAGAGGACAGCGGGCATCCGCCCGACAAGCCGGTGGACCGCAACGCGGGGCCCCGCCAGACCTGGGCAGCCCTGCCCTGGCTGATCCGCTCCGCGGTGGTGTGGAGCGCCTGTCTGGTGGTGATCGCCACCGGGCTCTACCTGCTGGCACGGATCACGCTACTTGTCACTCCACTGGCCATCGCAGTGGCCGCGACCCTCTTCCTCACAGCGCTGCTCGATCCGGTGCAGCTGGCGTTGCGCCGACTGCGGCTACCCGCCTCACTTGCCGCCCTGCTCAGTGTTCTGCTTCTGCTCGGCGTCCTGGGCGGCGTCGGCGCACTCGTGTGGAGCCTGACCGCCGACCAGTTCAGCGAGTTGGGTGAGGAACTGCGTCAGGGTCTGGAGCGCACCCGCGATTTCGTCACCGCGACCTTGCCGGTCACCGACCAGCAGCTCGACGGGTTGCTCGCCCAGTCGCGTAGGGCGATCAGCCAGCAGGAAGTGGATCCGGTAGCCAGCGCCCGCACCGTGGCTGAGGTTGTCGGCTCCGCCCTGCTCGCGCTGGTGCTGTTGTTCTTCCTGCTCAAGGACGGCCGATCGATGTGGCACTGGATGCTGCGAAGGGCTGCCGGGCGCAACCGGGGCATCGCCGCCGAGGCCGGTCGGGTCGGCTGGCACACCCTCGGCTCGTACAGTCGCGGCACCATGTTGATCGCCGCGATCGACGCCATCGGCATCGGCTTGGCGCTGGTACTGCTCGGGGTGCCACTGGCACTACCGCTGGCGATGATCACTTTTATCGGTGGGTTCGTGCCGATCGTCGGTGCCACCGTGGCCGGGGCGGTCGCCGTGCTGGTGGCACTGGCCGCCAATGGTCCCACCACCGCCCTGCTCACTCTGGCCGCCGTGATCGCCGTTCAGCAGATCGAGGGGAACCTGCTGGAGCCGTTGGTGATGAAGCGTCAGGTACGACTGCACCCGGTGGTGATCCTGGTCGCGGTCACCGCCGGCACCCTCATCGCCGGCATCGCGGGTGCCTTCGTCGCGGTCCCGATCACCGCAGTCGCCTGGCGGGTCGTCGACACAGTGCAGCGTCAACGGCAGGCCGACGCTGCGGGCGCCGGGCCGAGGGCTGCTTCGAAAGCCGGTCCGGCATCCGGTTCTCCGCCGTCGGACTCGCCATCGTCGAAGTCACCGCCCGACCCGTCAACCCCGCCCGCGTCACCCTCCTGATCACCCTCGCCCCAGATCCGCCGCCACCCAGATCCGCCGGGTCTCAGGTTGCGGCAAGTCGGGCTACCAAGCCAGCGGGAAGGCCCGACATGCCGCAAGTCACCGCCGTACGCCTGGCGGGCGCGGGTGGCGGGTGTGCTAGACGGAGGCGGGATGGCGGTGCAGGTGGTCGTGGAACCAGCCGGCCGCAGCCTCGGCGACCTGGTCCAGGGTGCCCGGCTCCTCGAAGAGATGTGTGGCACCGGGAATCACCCGCAGTTCGGCCCGGGAGGTCAGTTGACTGAGCGCCTGCTCGTTGAGGGTGATCACCTGCTCGTCGAGTCCGCCGACGAGCAGCAGCGTGGCGGCGCGCACCTGGTCCAGGACGGGGCCAGCCAGATCGGGCCGACCACCCCGGGACACCACCGCACGTACCAGGGCCGGCCGTCGCGCAGTGGCCACCAGCGCGGCGGCTGCCCCCGTGCTCGCGCCGAACAGACCCACCGGGCCCGCCCCGAAGGGCCGTTCGGTGGCCAGCCAATCCAGCACCCCGGCGAGACGGTCGGCGAGTAGCCCGATGTCGAAGCGCAGTTCGGCAGTTGCCACGTCCACCTCGTCCTCGGCCGGGGTGAGCAGATCCACCAGTACGGTGCCGAGCCGACCACCGTTGAGGTGGCGCGCCACCGACACGTTGCGCGGGCTGTGCCGTGAACTGCCACTGCCATGCGCGAAAAGCACCACCCCGACCGGCTCCGCCGGTATGGACAGGTCGGCGGGGAGCAGCACCTCCCCTGCCGGGATCGTCACCGCTTCACCACGCACGTCCATTTCGCCTCCAGTGGCCGACTCACCCGCCTGGCACCCGCGGACCACTCTGGTTACCCGGTGCGGTCGACGACACTCCCTCCAGTCGCAGGCCGTCAGTGTTTGCGCCGCTGGATGCCGGGTAGCCGACGGGCGACCGCAGACGGACCGGCGTCACCGGCGCCGCCGACAGATCGCGAGGACCGTCATGGCGCATCATCAGCGTGAGCAAGTACAGCCCGTAACCGAACGTGAACGACGAGACAAGGACGACAGGCGTGGCCGAGACTGGGCGGACGAGGCTGCCCGGGCTCGTGCGGCCGACGACCCCCGAGCGAGGACGCCCCACGACACCGCCGGCCGCCCTTCCCAGGGCGAGCCGATCTGACGGCGACGCAGGCGGCTCAGGCCGGGTTGTCCGGCAGCCGGAGCAGGGGTGCACGACCGGGCGCCTGCTCCGGTTCCGGCAGGTCCGCAGGTGGCGGTGGATTCGGTACGGTGACCGGCTCGGCGCAGGTGACGCGCACCGGTTCGCCGTGGTGTGTCAACTCGATGACCGAGTCCGGGGCCGCATGGTGCAGGGCGTACGTCGTGTCGTGGGTGCGCACCTCGACCCGCAACCGCACACCGCACCACTGGAGCGCGAACGACAGGGTGTTGAGCCGGCTCGACAGACACGGTGCGAACGACAGCGTTCCGTCGTGGTCCCGTAGGCCACCGAAACCGGCGACCAGCGCGATCCAGGCACCTGCGAGCGAGGCCATGTGCACCCCGTCGCGGGTGTTCTCGTTGAGGTCGTGCAGGTCCATCAACGCGGCCTCACGCAGGTAGCTGTGCGCCAGATCGGAGTAGCCGACCTCGGCTGCCAGCACCGACTGTGTGCAGGCCGACAGTGACGAGTCGCGGACCGTACGGCGTTCACAGTAGAGGAAGTTGCGCAGTTTCTCCTCGGCGGTGAAGGCGTCGCCGCGCCAGTGCATCGCCAACACCAGGTCAGCCTGCTTGATCACCTGCTTGCGGTAGAGATCGAAGTACGGATAGTGCAGCAGTAGCGGGTACTTGTCCGGTGGGGTCTGATCGAAGTCCCACTCCTGCAACCGGGTGAAGCCCTCCACCTGCTGGTGTACGTCGAGTTCCTCGTCGTACGGGATGTGCATGGCGGCGGCAGCGTCCCGCCACGCGGCGGCCTCCTCGTCGGTGACCCGCAGGTGGAACGCCTCGTCCCGGTACCGCATCGCCGCCTCGGCCGCGGTCCGCAGATTCCGCTGTGCCATCAGGTTCGTGTAGATGTTGTCGTTCTTGACGGCGGTGTACTCGTCGGGGCCGGTGACCCCGTCGACGTGGAAGTTGCCGCTGCGGTCGTGGTGCCCGAGCGAGCGCCACAGCCGCGCGGTCTCCACCAGCAGTTCCAGCCCGATCTCCCGCTCCAGCTGCCGGTCGCCGGTGACAAGTACGTAGCGACGCAGCGCGTCGGCGATGCCGGCGGCGATGTGGAATGCGGCGGTGCCGGCCGGCCAGTAGCCGGACGACTCCGGCCCCTCGATGGTGCGCCACGGGAAGGCGGCACCGGCCAGGTTGAGTGTGCGTGCCCGCTCCCGGGCCTGCTCCAGGGTGGAGAAGCGCCAGTACAGGGCATCCTTCACAGCGGCCGGGTGGGTGTAGGTCAGCACCGGCAAGACGAACATTTCGGTGTCCCAGAAGGCGTGCCCGTCGTAACCGGGGCCGGTGAGTCCTTTGGCCGAGATGGGCCGACGTTCCGCCCGCGCACCCGCCTGGAGCACGTGGAACAGGCCGAACCTGACCGCCTGTTGCACCTCCGGGTCGCCGTCCACCACGACATCGGCGGCGTCCCAGAACTCGTCGAGGTACTCCCGCTGCTCGCGGACCAGCCCGTCCCAGCTGTCCAGCTTCGCGGCGGCCAGCGCGGCACCGACCTGGTCGCGCAGGGCCGGCAGCGAGCGCCGGCTGGACCAGCCGTACGTGAGGTACTTGACCACCTGGAGCTTCTGCCCCGGCTCCAGTACGCACGCCACCGTGGTACGCACCCAGTCCTCGTACCCCTCGGAGCGGACGCTGGTCCGGGCCGGCGAGTCGACCTGGTGATCCATGGCGGCGGCGACCCGCAGCCCGGAGACCTTCGTCTGGTGGATCAGCAGCCCACCGGCCGGGGTGGTCAGCTCCTCTTCCGCCTGTAGCGGAGATTCCAGCACGGCGGCGACGCGGGGGTCCCGGCTCTGTGGCGGCAACGTCTCGTTGGCCACCAGCTCCGACTGGACGATCAACCGCAGCGGTTCACCGTCGGCGACTTCCACCTCGTAGCGGATCGCGGCCACCGCGCGCTGCCGGAAGGAGACCAGCCGGGTGGTGTTGACCCTCACCTCACGGCCGGCGGGAGAACGCCAGTGCAGCGAGCGGTGCAGCGTGCCGGCGCGCATGTCGAGGATCCGCTCGTGGGCGAGTAGCTCGCCGTAGCGCACGTCGAGCGGCTCGTCGTCCACCATGAGTCGGATCAACTTGCCGTTCGTGACGTTGACGATCGTCTGTCCGGATTCGGGGAAGCCGAATCCGGCCTCGGCGTACGGGAGGGGCCGCAGCTCGTAGAACGAGTTGAGGTAGGTGCCGGGTAGCCCGTGTGGCTCGCCCTCGTCAAGGTTGCCACGCAGGCCGACGTGCCCGTTGGACAGCGCGAACACCGATTCCGACTGGGCCAGCACGTCCATGTCGAGTCGGGTTTCCCGGACGTGCCACGGCTCGACCGGGTACGCCCGTTCCCTGATCATTCGGGCCGTCCGTGGTCGAGCAGGTCGGCGAGGTCGTCGACCACGACGTCGGCGCCGTGTGCCCGTAGTTCGTCGGCCTGACCGGCCCGATCCACACCGATGACGTAGCCGAAGCCGCCGGCCCGGCCGGCTTCCACTCCGGCCAACGCGTCCTCGATCACGGCCGCCTGCTCCGGTACCACGTCGAGTAGTTCGGCACCGGCGAGGAAGGTGTCCGGGTGTGGCTTGCCGCGCAGTCCCTCGGCTCGGGCGGTGAGCCCGTCGACCCGAGCTTCGAGCAACGCTTCCAGGCCGGCGGCGGCGACCACCTCGCGGCCGTTGGCGCTGGCCGTGACGACCGCCCGGCGCAGCCCGGCTCCGGCCACCGCCTTCAGGTACGCCACCGACCCGGGATAGACGTCCACCCCGACGGTGCGGATCCGCTCCAGGACCATGGCGTTCTTCTGGTTGCCGAGGCCGTGCACGGTCTGCGCCCCGGGCGGGTCCTGCGGTGACCCCTCGGGCAGCGTGATGCCCCGCGAGGCGAGGAAGGTCCGTACGCCGTCTAGGCGGGGGCGACCGTCGACGTAGCGGTGGTAGTCCGGCCCCGGGTCGAACGGCCGGTACGGTTCGCCGGTGGTGGCAGACCGGCGACGCAGATAGTCGTCGAACGTCTCGGCCCAGGCGGTGTTGTGCACCCGAGCGGTCTGGGTGAGCACACCGTCGAGGTCGAACAGCACAGCGGTCACATGGTCAGGCAAGCCGAGCATCGGATCAATCTATCCGCCGATCCGTACCGGCAAACGTACTTGCTGGATACCGGCGCGGCGGGCAACGCGCCCGGGAGTTCGCCGCTTCGCCGTGGCCGCCGGCTCAGCGGGTTCAGAGTCCGGCAGCGGAGTCGTACCTTCGACGCAGATCGGCCATCTCGGACGGTTCGAGCGCCTCCCGCTCCGCCAGCTGCGCGTACTTGGCCGGGAACATCTGCCGCAGCCGGTCGATGAACCTGATGTCCTCGGTTGCCTCGACCACCTGGATGCCGGCCGGTTCGGTGGACATGTCGATGATGACCGGTCCGGCCAGCTTGACCGCCCAGTCCCAGGGGCGGCCCTGTTCGGCGATTCCGCAGAGGTGGAAGCCGTAGACCGTCTGCACGTCGGCGAGCGCGGTGGCCTCGGCCGGCTCGAAACCGTAGACGTGTACCCCGCAGATCACCGCAGGCGGGGTCTCCTCACCGTTGACCACCTGCTGGATGTCGTGTCCGGCGTGGTTGTGCTGCTCCGGGTCAGTCTCCTCCAGCGTGGTACGCATCCAGTTCACGAGTTGCCCGTGCAGATTCGGCGGCTGCGTGCTGAACCTGGCCGAGTTGACCAGTGCGACGGCCCCGACCGACACCACCAGCAGGATCGCTGCCGCCCACACGTAGCGGTGCCGGAGCCGTCCTGCGAGACTCTCCCGGGAATTCATGATCACTTTTCACCTCGTCGCCGGTTCTGTTCGTTGCGGGACGCTGGGACGCCTCCGGCGTGTCGACGGCCGACCACCACGATCGACGCGAGGACGCGTGCCGGCGAAAATGAGCGGCCAGACACCGTGCCCGGCAGGTGTGACCGGTCAAGTGGCCGAGGTGAGCGGCACGCAGGCATCCGCCCGAGCTGTGCGCAACCGGCACTGTGCGCTCCCGTGCTGGCCGTACTCAGCGCGTTTGCCCCCGCGCTGCGGCGATGTCAGCCATTCCAGCATGCTCGGGCCCACCGGGGCAACATCGACGGTCCTCTACGGTCCGCCGGCGCGCCGCATGGTCCCGACTCCGAGGGCCCGGCGAGGGTCAGTTCGGGCGCAGGGTCCAGACGACGGTCATTTCCGCCGTCGGCTTGCCTTCCTCGGTGGTGATCTCCACGCGTACCGGGAACTCGGGTCGCTCACCGGCCTCCAGTTCCGCAGCCACCGCGGCCGGCGGGCGGCCGAGATGAGCCGTCGCCCGTACCGACCCGAGAGCCAGCTTGCGGTACGCGATCTCCGCCCGCACCGCCAACGGCGTGGCCCGGTCGAGCAGGTGACCGAACGCGGCGAGCACCACCGCACCGGAGGCCGTCTCCCCGAGGGTGAACATGGCTCCGGCATGTGGGCCACCGACGTGGTTGTGGTTGGCCGGCGAGTCGGGCAGCCGTACCACCGCCCGCACCGCACCCTCCGCTTCCGGGGCCACCTCGACGAATTCGAAGCCGAGCGTACGGGCGAAGGGCACCGCCGCCAGCATGCCGGCCGCCACCTGCCGCGAGTCGATGGTCATACCCACAAGCTACCCGTCGGTAACTTGTCCGGCAAGGTGACACACCACGCCCGGCCCACCGACGAGGCACCTCAGCGCCAGCCGACGTCGATGCGATCGCCGCGCTCGTCGAAGAAGTGCAGAGCGTCCATACGCACCTGAACGGCGAGCGGGTGGCCGGCACTGACGGCGGGGTACGGGGCGAGCCGGACCGCGAGTTCCGCGGGACGGCGATGGTGGCGGCCCGGGTCGTGCAGCACGCTGGTCCGGGTTCCGTTCGCCGGTGCGGTCACCGGCTCACCACCCCGACCGGTGATCCGCTGCATCACCTGGCCGAAACGGCGCAGACCGCGCTCACCCAGCGGCGTCTCCGCGTCCGCCGGTGCGCCGATGTCGTCGACCATGATGGCGGTCGCACCGATGTCGAGGAAGGCGAGCGACTCGTGGCCGTGGTGCTCCAGGTAGCGGATCCGACCCTGCAGCACGTCCCCCGGGGTGTCGGGGGCGACCGGAGTGAGGGCCTCGGCCCGCATGCCGACGACGATGCGCTCCCCGTGGTAGTGCGCCACGGCCCGGCTGCGGATGTCGTCCCAGGGCAGGTAGAGCGCCTGCTCCCCGAGGGTTAGCGTGATGTAGCGGTCCAGGTGGACGTAGACCGAGGCCTCCAGCAGGTTCATCCGGGGGCTGCCCAGGAACGCGGCCACGTAGAGGGTCGCCGGACGGCCGTACACCTGGGTCGGGGTGCCCACGTCCTGGAGGACGCCCTTGCGCATGATGGCGACCCGGTCGGCCATGGTCAACGCCTCGGCCTGGTCATGCGTAACATAGATGGTGGTGACTCCCAGTTCGCGGGTCAGACCGGAGATCTCCGCCCGCAACTCGGCCCGCAGACCACTGTCCAAGTTGGACAACGGCTCGTCCATCAGGAACAGTCCCGGCCGGCGTACGATCGCCCGACCCATCGCGACCCGCTGCCGCTGCCCACCGGAAAGCTGGCCGGGACGCCGGGCCAGCACGTCACTGATGCCGAGCGCGCTAGCCACGTCGGTGACCCGTTCCCCGCGTGGCACCGGCTCGATACCGGCCAGTTTGAGCGGGAAGGCGATGTTGTCACTGACGCTCATGTGCGGGTAGAGCGCGAAGTCCTGGAAGACCATCGCGATCTTCCGCTCCCGGGGCGGCAGTTCGTTAGCCACCTCGCCGTTGAGCATCACGGCACCGGAGGTCGGATCCTCCAGACCCGCCACCATCCGCAACACCGTCGACTTGCCGCAGCCGGACGGTCCGAGCAGCACCATGAACTCACCGTCGTTGGCATCGAGGTTGATGCTGTCGACCGCGACAGTGCCATCCCGGAATACTTTCGTGACATCCTTGAGCGCGACGGTGGTCACCGTCTCCTCCCCACATGGTCGACGTAACCCCGAATGACTGTGGCGAGGATCATGCGAATGGCATATCGGGTAAACGTGCCATGTTCCAGTCGTGACAGGCCTATTACGGTCCATCGAGTAGCAGCGATCAGCCGCAGCTCTCGCGTCGCCCAGGCGGCACGTCCCGAAACACCCAGGCCAGCACAACGCTCGCCACGAACAGCACCAACACGTAAATGCCCAGTACAACCAGACCGACGCTCACCATTCCGGCGATGGTCGCCGCCGCCAGCACCGCCGAACGGCCCTCCCAGCCGAGCGTGGCTGCGTGCAGCGGCGGTGCGGGCTGACGCTTCTCCAGCCGGGCCACCAGATCGTAGTGGTGCAGAGTGAGCACGAAGAGGTACCCGAAGATCAGCCAGAGAGGTGCACCGCCGATCAGCCCGACCGCGATGGCGAACAGGAACTCAGCCGCTCGCAACGCGGCCGGCACCAGCCAGTCCAGCGGACCGTTGTGCGCCGCCCGTGCCCCGGCCGCACCGAGCAGCAGCACCACCAGCGCCACCGGTACCGCGACCGACAGCACCGCCGGCAGAGCCGTCCACCGCCACCACTCCACCGAATCGATTCCACCGGTCGAGTCGGCGGCACCGAGCAGCTCCACCGTCGGTGCCGGTAGCCGGAACACCAACCCGGCCACCAAAAGAACCGCCGCACCGAATGCGGCGACGACCGCGAACACCAACGGCCCTGGACGACGCAGCACCGGCAGCCGGGCGGCCACCGGACCGTCGTCGCGGTGCAGTGTCGCGTCCAGCGTGTCCAGCACCGGCACCCACATCCAGCGGGCCCGCAGCGTACGGAGCGCACCGGTGTACACGAACGCCAACACACCCCAGGTGAGTACCGCCAACAGCGCGATCCGCTGGTCGAACAGCGCCACGGCCAGCGAGATCAACGCCCACCGCTCCCCGATCGGAAAGACGACGGTGCGCTTAAGCCAGTACGACACCGAACCGGTGTCTGCCTGCACCCGGGTAGACGCCGCGTTCAGCCGGTCACCGATGCCACCCCCGGCAGCACCGACGCTTCTCGGTCGGCGGGCCGCCTCGTCGTGCAGCACGCCGTACCACGCGTCGGTCATGTGTCGCACCGTCTGCAACGTCATCGCGGCGATGGCCAACGCCCAGCCGTACCGGACCCCGGCCTCGGTCGCGCCGAAGCCGAGACCGGCGTAGACGAGGTACTCCTTGGCCCGGTCGGCCATGGTGTCCAGCCAACCACCCCAGGCGCTGAAGTTGCGGGTGTAGCGGGCCAACTGGCCGTCCACACAGTCCAGCACGAACCCGAGGTAGAGCAGCACCGCCCCGACGACGAGCAACGGCCGGCCACCGGCGGCGAACATCGCCGCCGCAGCCGCCGCGAGAACCACCGACGCCATGGTCACGGAGGTCGGACTCAGCCCCAGGCGAGCACAGAACTTTGTGACGTACCCGGACCACGTACTGACAAAATAGGTAGTGAAGAAGTCGTCTTTCTCCTTGACCGACAGCCGAAGCTCGGCCCGGTCCTCGTCCACCGAGGCCACCGCCGCATCCGCCCGGGCCAGCTCCGACGTCTCGCCGACCCGGTGCGCGACAAGTAGGCGTACCCGGTGCGCAAAGACCAGCGCTCCCTGCCCGGTGAGGGCGGCGAAGAGCTGGTCCACGACGGCTCCGGCCGGCAGTCGACCAGCAGCGACCGCTCGGGCAGCGGCCACCAGCGCCGGCACGTCCTCCCGGCCCACCCGGACCGCACCGCCGAAGACGCCGGTGGCCGCGCCTCCCGCCAACTGTTCCGGGTGGCCCGCCTCGACCACCTGGCCGCGTTCCTCGCGTAGCACCGTCTGTCCGTCGATGGGCGCATCGGTGAGCACAAGCGCCACTGTCGGCCCTACCGGGCTGGTCAGCAGGTGCCGCAGTACGGCCGTGTGCGCGACCAGGTCGGCCCCGCTGACCACCACCGGGCCGTCGCTCGACTCCGCCAGGTCTGCCAGCTCGACGAGATCAGCAGCCACCCGTACCTCGGTTGCGCCGGCCCGGCGCCACTGGGTGGCCAGCCGTTCGCCCATCGTCTCACCGGTGCCCGTCGGCAGATTCGCGGCCGGCGCGCCGGCGGCGAGCACGATCGCGAGGGTCACCGGGAAGCCGCCTCCTGGTACGCGGCCAACGCCTCGGCGATGGTGCCGTCGACGCTCAACCGACCGCCGTCGAGGAACAGCCCCCGACGACAGAACCGGGTCAGATCCTTTTCGTTGTGTGAGACCAGCACCAGAGTGCGCCCCTCCCCGAGCAGACGGTCGATGGTCGTGTAGCACTTCTCGCGAAACTCGGCGTCTCCGACCGCCGTCACCTCGTCCATGAGCAGAATCGGGTGCGGCAGGTGTGAGATGATCGCGAACCCGAGCCGCACCTTCATCCCCGACGAGTAGTGCCGCACCGCGGCGTCGATGGCCCGTTCCACCTGCTCGCCCGCGAACGAGACGATCTCGTCGAAGTGCCGCTTCAGATATTTCGACGACAGCCCGTGCAGCCCGCCGACGAGGTACAGGTTCTCCCGCCCGGTAAGGTCGTTGGAGAAACCGGCGGAGAGTTCCAGCAGCGGAGCGACGTCGGCGCGGACCCGGATACGTCCCTCGTCGGGGATCAGCACACCGGCGATCAGTCGCAGCAGCGTACTCTTGCCGGTGCCGTTACGGCCGACGACTCCGACGGTCTCACCCGCGGCGATCGAGAAGGAGACGTCGCGCAGTGGCCAGAATCGGCCGTCGGAGGTGCCCCGCGTACTGCGGTGGATGAACAGCTCCCGCAGCCGCAACTGCCGGCGGCGGTTACGGACGAAACGGATACCGAGCCCGTCCGCTTCGATTATCGCCTCAGCCATCACAGTTCCTTGAGCACTGCTGGTTCGAGCCTGTGGAACGCCCACCAGCCGGCCGCGAGCACCAGCAGGCTGGAGCCGACGGTGGTGGTGAGCATTCGGACGCCCGGGAACTCGTCCGGGTACCACGCCGCGTGGTGTAGCTGGAAGATGCCGACCAGCGGGTTGAGTTCGTAGCCGATCCTGAGCCAGCCCGGCAGTCCGGTGTCGCGTACCAGTTCCAGCGGATAGATGATCGGCGTGGCGTAGAAGAGCACTCGGATGATCAGGTGCATGAACCGCTCCACGTCCCGCATCAGCACGTTGAACGCTGACAGCAGCAACGCCAGCCCGACCAGCAGGACGGATTGCACAAGTACCGCGAGTGGTAGGGCGAGCAGCGACCAGCCCGGATCGATGCTGCCCTGTGCCGCGTACCAGATCGCGATCGCGGCGAGGATCGGCAGGCCGGCGACGTACTCGGCGAAACGGCCGGCGACCCGGCCGATCGGAAAGACCTGTCGGGGTACGTTCATCGTGGTGATCAGCCGGGCCTGGCCGGTGAGCGCGTGGGTGGCACCGTTGAGCGCCGAACTGGTCCACATCCAGGCGAAGATCCCGGTGATCAGGAACAGCGGGTACGACCCGGCTGCCTCACCGAGATACCGGTTGGTGTCGCGGGAGTAAAGCACACCGAAGATGAACCAGTAGATCGCGCCCATACCCAGCGGCTCGATCAACGACCAGAGATATCCGAGCGCCGACTGCTGGTACTTGACTGCGAGATCGCGTCTGACCAGGATGCGCAGCGAATGCCGGTGCGACCACAATGCCCCGACGCCAGAGGTCACCGCCGTCTCCCGCCTGGTAAGACCCTCGACAGGGCCCGCCGCACCTCAGCCGTCCTACCGCCGGTCGCTGTAAACGGACGACAGGTTAGCAGTCGGTGAACACCGCACCGCGCTGGCGGGCCGAACTGGTCGGATGTGAAGGCCAGAGCCGGAGCCGGGCACCGACGGGCGCCAGGCCGGAATCGGGGCCGAGGCGCTTCGCCCACCCCTCGGTCGGCGGCGGCACAGTCACCCCTGAATGCGTCGTCCGGCGTCCGCGCGGGTATGCACCTACGGGTCAGCGTGATGGCCTTCCTCCTCGCGGACGAGGGCAGGGTGGCCATCGATTCCTACCGTTGATTCCAGCAGCGGCAGAGCGCCGCAGAGGGGAAGTACGACGATGAGTCGCAAACTGGTCCGCCCCCGTGAGGGGCGAATGCTCGCCGGGGTCTGCGTCGGCCTGGCGCGGCGGTTCGGGCGGTCGGCCGGGTTGATCCGGCTGCTGTTCCTGCTGTCGCTGCTCCTGCCGGGCACGCAGGTGATCGTCTACCTGGCGCTCTGGATCATCATGCCCAACGAGGACCGCCACCTCGTCGGACGCTGAGCCACCCGCCACCGACCGGGCCTGCCGCTTCGGTGGCGGGTGACCGGTCGGTCAGGGGGCGACGTAGGTGATGGTGACCTGTTCGAATCCGAGCGAGCGGAGCAGCCCCTCCAGCATCTTGCGGGTGTTCTCCTCGGCCCGGGCACTCAGGCCGCTGTCCCGGGCCGCCGCGGTGATCCGATCCTCGGCCAGCCGGTAGACCTCCTGCTGCCGGTTGGGGTCGCCGCCGATCAGATCACCCACGCGATTGAGTAGGCCGCGTTCCTCCGCGAAGACGTAACTCTTCTCCAGGTCGAGGTTGGTTTCGGCAAGTTGCGGCGCGGGCAGCTTGATCTCGACGGACCTGCCGTCGGCCGACTGCACGAGCGCACCCTCGGTCAGGGTGGCAAAGTCGACGTACGCCTCGACGCTGCCCGACCCGACGAACAGGGTCCGGTCGTTGAGCAGCCAGTCCGGTACGTTTCGTCGATCGTTCTGCAGGTCGACCACGACCTGGAAGTTGCCCTCGGCGGCCACGTAACGACTGAGGTCCTGCATCGACTCAAGCAGTGCGGGCTGCGTACGGTCGGTCTGTTCCTTGGTGAACGGGTTACGGAACTCGGGCAGGATCCCGGTCGTCTGCACACCGAGCAGCACCACCACCGCCAGCGCCGCCGCACCGAGCACCCAGAGCAGGGCGCGGACCGCGCCGCCGCCGGACCGCGCCTGCGGTGGTGTCTCCGGGGCGTCGGTGAGCACCTCGCCCGACCGCTCGTCGGCAAAAGTGCTGGTGGGCTCGTTGATGTCGCCGTCGCGTGCCATCGCCCTCACCGTCCTCGTCAGACGCCGTCTCTGTGTTGACCGTAAGCCCAACGTACGACAGCCGCTCGCCGAGCCCCGTCAGACGAGGCAGGCCCAGTTCAGGTGAACGCCGAAACGCCGGTGAGCCGCTGCCCGACGACCAGCTGGTGGATCTCCGAGGTGCCCTCGTAGGTCAGCACGCTCTCCAGGTTGTTGGCGTGCCGCATCACCGGATAATCCCCGGAAACCCCGTTGGCGCCGAGAATCGTCCGACACTGCCGGGCGATGGCCAGCGCCTCCCGCACATTGTTCAGCTTGCCGACGCTCACCTGTTCGGGGCGCAGTTTCCCGCCGTCGGCCAGCCGGCCGAGCTGGAGCGCCAGCAGACAGCCCTTGTTCCACTCGACCGCCATGTCGGCGAGCTTGGCCTGGGTGAGCTGAAAGCCGGCCAGCGGCCGACCGAACTGGGTGCGGGTCGTCGCGTACGCCAACGCGGTTTCCAGACAGTCGCGGGCCGCTCCGAGCGCGCCCCAGACGATGCCGTACCGGGCCTCCGTCAGGCAGCTCAGCGGTGCCTTCAACCCGGTCGCGTCGGGTAGCTGCGCATCCGCCGGCAGCCGGACCTCATCGAGGGAGATCTCGCCGGTCAGCGAGGCACGCAGCGACATCTTCCGGGTGATCTCCCGCGCCGTCACCCCCGGCGTGTCCATCGGTACGACGAATCCCCGCACGCCCGAGTCGGTACGTGCCCATACCACCGCTACCTGGGCGATCGGCGCGTTGGTGATCCACATTTTGCTGCCGTCGAGCACCCAGTCGTCGCCGTCGCGACGTGCCCGGGTGACCATCGACGCCGGGTCGGAGCCGTGATCCGGCTCGGTCAGCCCGAACGCGCCGATCGCCTCGCCGGCAGCCATTGCCGGCAGCCACAGCTGCTTCTGTTCCTCGCTGCCGTAACGCCAGATCGCGTACATGGCCAGCGAGCCCTGCACGGAGACAAGTGACCGTACACCGGAGTCACCGGCCTCCAGCTCCAGGCAGGCCAGGCCGTACGCGACCGCCGTCGAGCCGGCACACCCGTAACCGGTCAGATGCATGCCGAGCAGGCCGAGCTTGCCGAACTCCCGGGCCAGTTCGCGGGCCGGTACCTGACCGGCCTCGTACCAGCCGGCGACATGCGGACGGACCAGATCGTCGACCAGCTGACGCACGACGGTGCGGATCGCCCGCTCCTCCTCGGTGAGCGACGCGTCCAGGTCGAGTAGGTCAGCCGGACTCACTCGATAGCCTCGGCGAGCAGGAACACCCGGGCGTGGATCTGGTTTCGCTGTTGCAGCGCGGCCCGCAGTGCCCGGTGCAGGCCGTCCTCCAGGTAGAGGCCACCGTTCCACTGCACCACGTGCGGGAACAGGTCACCGTAGAAAGTGGAGTCCTCGGCGAGGAGCTTGTCGAGTGCCAACTCGCGCTTGGTGGTGATGAGCTGATCCAGGCGCAGCGGGCGGGGCGGGATCTCTGCCCACTGCTTCAGGGTCAGGTTGTGTTCCGGATAGGGACGACCGTCCCGGACCGCTCTGAAGATCAAGACGGCACGCTCCCCTCCCCTGCCGACCGGTTCGCGGCACAACGCCGCGACCTGCGGCGCCGATGACCGTGCCAGCGTAGCCGGACCCAGCACCCCACGTTCTGATCCCTGCTGCCAGTTTCGCCACCGCTCGTCCGGTTCCCAACCGGACGAAGCCGACGGTTCGGGTCAGCTCCAGCGTCCCCGCCGGACGACCTCGTCCACGGGACGACGTCCGCGGCGCAGCGACGGTGACCGGTGGTCAGCAGCTCGATAACCGACAGTGAGCGCACCGATCGGGTGGTACGCCTCCGGCACACCGAACGCCTCCCGGTAGGACTCCAGCCGCTGCGGCGGGATGCCGAAGAAGCAGGAGCCGAGCCCTTCGTCCACGGCGGTGAGCATCATCAGCAGCGCTGCGAAGCCGGTGTCCACGAACCAGTAGGGCACCGGCCAGCGGTCCGTCGACCGGTCCGCCCAGCCCTTGTCCGGCTCCGCGTACCGTTCCAGGTAGACCGAGCGGTTGGCGTGCGGCACCACGATCAGTGGGGCACGGCGCATCCCGGTGAGCCACCGCTGCATCCCACCGCCCTGCGGGGTGCTGGCCGTCCAGAAAAGTTCCCGGTCCTCCGGCGACTCCAGCACCAGGAACCCCCAACCCTGCGAGAACCCGGCCGAGGGTGCCCGCACCGCGTGCTCGAGCAACCGTTCCAGCACCTCCGGCGGGACCGGCCGGTCCGGGTCGTAGTTGCGCACCATCCGGCGTCGCCGGACCACCTCCGCGAACTCCACGCCACACTCCCTCAGCTTGCCTGCCCGTTGGTGACCGGACGCTCAGACACCGGGCCGGATGCCCCAGTTCCCACGCCAGGTGTCTCCCGGCGCCAGGATGATGAGATCCCGGCCCGACCGGAAGGCGTCCGGCGGACAGGTCATCGGCTCCACCGCCACCGACCGGCGACACCGCTCGCCGGTGAGGGTGTCCCCGGTGAAGACCTGCCACCAGCCGAACTGCCCGTCGGCCCAGATCCGCAGCCCGGTCCCGGGATCCGGCCCGGTCAGGGTCACCGAAGAGCCACCGTCGGAGTCCCGGTCCACCTGCCCGAAAGCGGTGTCCAGCACCGTGTCGCCGATCCGCCGCGACTCGGTGTAGTCGTACTCGGTGCCAGCCACCACGGCCGCACCGACCGGCAGTGACCGACCGTCAACCATCAGCCGGGTTCGCCCGGGTACGCGCAACGCGACGTCCTCCACCGCCACGCCCGGCAGCCGAAGGTAGGGATGCACGGAGAAACCGAAGGGCACCACCTCGGTGCCGACGTTCGTGACCTCGTGCTCAGCCCGAAGCCCGTCGGATCCCACGCTCCACCTGGTCCGCAGCCGCAGCGGCCACGGGTACCCGGGCTGTGGCAGCAGGTCGTGGCCGACCGTGACCTCGTCCGGTCGCTGCTCGACGAGGTGCCACGACGCCCAGTTCACCAGGCCGTGGATGGCGTTGTGCCGCTCCGGCTCGGTCAGATTCAGCTGCCTCGACTGCCCGCCGAAGGTGTAGACACCGTCGCGGATCCGATTCGGCCAGGGTGCCAGCACCTGGCCCGCCGAGCCCGGGCACACCTCGTCGGTGGCGTACCCGTCGAGATGGTCGACCCCGTCCTGACGGTAGGCGCGGAGCCCACCACCCACCTCGACTATGACCGCCTCGTGGCCTGCGGCTGAAATGCTCCACTGCGTTCCCGACAGGGGGAGCGGATCGCGGCTGTCCATGTCGCCAGACCCTAACTGCCGACGCCGTTGTCCGCTCGTTGCGGTCGACGGCCCTCGTCATGCTCGTGTCCACTCGCTGCGCTCGGTGGCCGGTAGCGGGTCAACGCCGGAAAGGCCACGACGAGCAGCACCGCGAGTACCGCCGCCGCGACACCGCCACCGATCCAGGCGACGCCGCTGCCGAACCCGGCCGCCATCGCGCCTGCCCGCAGGTCACCCAGGCGAGGCCCGCCGGCCACCACGACGGTGTTGACGCCCTGGAGCCGGCCGCGCATCCGGTCCGGCGCGTAGATCAACAACATGGACTGGCGTACCACGGCGCTCACCAGGTCCGCCGCACCGGCGACCGCGAGCAACAGAACCATCAACCACAGTTGTCGGGCCAGCCCCGCCGCCGCGATGGCCGCCCCCCAGCCCACGACGGCCAGCACCAGCACCAGGCCCTGTCGGCGAAGCCGGCCGATCCATCCGGAGGTCAGCCCACCCAACATCGCGCCGATCGCGATGGCACTGAACAGCCAGCCCACCGCCGCGTCGCCGCCGAAGCGCTCCTGCGCCACCTCGGGAAAGAGCGCCCGGGGCATCGCCAGGATCATCGCGATCAGGTCGATGGCGAACGACAACAGCAGCACCGGTGTGGTGGCCAGGTAACGGAAGCCGTCCACCACACCGCGTAGCCCACCCCGGTTCGCTTCGCCGTCGACACTCTGCTCGGGCGGCATCGCGGGGAGCCGGACGGTGGCCACCAGCAGCGCGGTGAACAGCACCGCATCCACCGCGTAGGCGATCGGCAGTCCCCGGTCCGTACCGAAGGCCGCGAAGATCAACCCGGCGGCCATGGGCCCGACCACCGACGCGCCGGTGAAGGTCGTGTAGTTGAGGGTGGCACCGGCCGGTACCAGCTCCAGTGGTAGCAGCCGGGGCAGGATCGCGCTGCGCGCCGGTGCGCTGATCGCGAACGCGGTCGAGTGGAGGGTCACCAGCGCCAGCAGCAGCACCGGGCTACCGATGCCGAGCAACGCGTGCCCGAACAGCCCGAGCATCGACGTCCACAGCAGCGCCGAGCCACCCAGCAGCACCCGCCTCCGGTCCCGCGCGTCGGCCACCGCCCCGCCCCACAGCCCGAAGACCAACAGCGGCACGAAACCAGCGATCCCCAGCAGACCGACCCAGAGCGAGTCCCGGGTCAACGCGTACATCTCCACCGGAACGGCGACCGCGGTCAGCTGGAAGCCGAACATGGCCACGGTGTTGCCGACCCAGAGCCGCCGGTAGGCCGGCACCCGCAGCGGACGTAGGTCGATCGCCCAACGGCGCTGCTCGCGCGGCCGGTGTCTGCTGCCGACGGTCACGGTGCCAGCCGCTCCACGACCCAGCTCGCACCGGTACGCCGGAACCGCAGCCGGTCGTGCAGCCGACTGGCCCGGCCCTGCCAGAACTCCACCGTGTCGGGCCGTACCCGCAGTCCGCCCCAGTACGGCGGAGCGGGAATCGGGTCCACGTCGGCGAAGCGCTCGGCCGCGACCCGGTACGCGTCGTCGAGGGCGGCCCGGTCCGGCAACACCGACGACTGCGCACTGGCCCAGGCACCGAGTTGCGAGCCGCGCGGCCGGCTGGCGAAGTACGCCTCGGTGTCCGCCCGGTCGATCCGTTCCACCGAACCGGCGACGATCACCTGCCGCTGCATCGGGAACCAGGGGAAGAGCAGACTCGCATACGGGTTGACGGCCAGCTCGGCACCCTTTCGGGAGTCGTAGTTGGTGTACAGCACGAAGCCCTGCGGGTCGTAACCCTTCAGCAGCACCGTCCGCGCGCTCGGTCGACCGGTGGCGTCGGCGGTGCCGAACACCATGGCGTTCGGCTCGGGCAGTTCGGCGGCGACCGCGTCGGCGAACCACCTGTCGAACTGGGCGTACCAGTCGGCGGCCAGATCGCTCTCCGTCAGACCGGCCTCGGCGGCGTACTCGTGCCGCATGCCGGCCGGCACGGGTGTGTCCCCCATCACGTTCGCGCTCCTGTCCTGTCGAGCCGGTACGCGCCCGGCGACCAGCCCGGCCGGCTTAGTCTTATCGATGCCGAAGGTGGCCCGGCAAGCGGGATGTCGCGAGCAGCACATCCGCAGCGTCTCGCGCGCCCGGCCACCAGCAGGCAAGATGTCACGAACACATCCCTGAGGGTCGCCTAAGGCGCTCACCCGGCCGGGGCCGGGACACCGAGCCCGGGCGGGCGCACCGACCACACACCAGGAGTAGTGACATGGCCGACTTCAAACCCGGACTTGAGGGCGTCGTAGCCTTCGAAACCGAGATCGCCGAACCCGACCGCGAAGGCGGCGCGCTGCGCTATCGCGGGGTCGACATCGAGGACCTGATCGGCCAGGTCTCCTTCGGCAACGTCTGGGCGCTGCTCGTCGACGGCCGCTTCGGCCCCGGCCTGCCACCCGCCGAGCCCTTCCCGGTGCCGGTGCACTCCGGCGACATCCGGGTCGACGTGCAGTCCGCGGTTGCCATGCTCGCTCCGTACTGGGGTTTGCAGCAGCTGCTGGACATCTCCGACGAACAGGCCCGCGAGGACCTTGCCCGGGTGTCGGTCACCGCACTCTCCTTCGTCGCCCAGTCCGCTCGCGGCCTTGGGCTGCCGGCCGTGCCGCAGAAGGAGATAGACAAGGCAGAGACGGTCGTCGAGCGTTTCATGAAACGGTGGCGCGGGGAGCCCGACCCCCGGCACGTCAAGGCCGTCGACGCGTACTTCATCTCGGCCGCCGAGCACGGGCTCAACGCCTCCACCTTCACCGCCCGGATCGTCGCCTCCACCGGCGCGGACGCCGCCGCCTGCATCTCCTCGGGCATCGGTGCGCTCTCCGGCCCGCTGCACGGCGGCGCACCGTCCCGGGTGCTGACCATGCTGGAGTCGGTCGAGCGCAGCGGCGACGCGGAGGGCTACGTCAAGGGGGTGCTCGACCGGGGTGAGCGGCTGATGGGCTTCGGTCACCGGGTCTACCGAGCCGAGGATCCACGTGCCCGGGTGCTCCGGCGCACCGCCAAGGAACTGGGCGCCCCGCGCTTCGAGGTCGCCGAGGCCCTGGAGAAGGCGGCCCTCGCCGAGTTGCAGTCCCGCCGGCCGGACCGGGTGCTCGCCACGAACGTGGAGTTCTGGTCGGCCGTGGTGCTCGACTTCGCCGAGGTACCGGCGCACATGTTCACCTCCATGTTCACCTGCGCCCGGATGGGCGGCTGGAGCGCACACGTCCTGGAGCAGAAGAAGCTCCGGCGGCTGGTCCGTCCCTCCGCCCGCTACGTGGGCCCGGGCACCCGCAAGCCCCACGAGGTCGACGGCTGGGACGCTGTCCCGCACGACGTCTGAGCCGCACGCGGAGAAGGGCACCTTCCTGACGCCTCCGGTCGTGAAGGGGCCCCTGTCGACGTAGCGCGGAGATCCTGGCTCAGGCCTGGGTCTCCGCGCCGTGCAACGCCGACCCGTGCTCGATGGGCACGCCCGGGTACGGGCCACGTCCGTTGGACACTGGCGATGTGGCGCAGGACTCAAACCCGGTCGTGGGACCAGCGGCCGGTCGGGTCGGCTCTGGTGCGAGGATGAGGATCGGCAGTGTCGCCGGACCGGGGCCCGGATCCCTGACCGAGTCGTACGATCGGGCACGGCGTCCTTGATTCGTACCGGCGTGACCGGGCCCGCCCCGCCCATTCGGAAGGATCTTCAAGACCGTGGCTGACGCACCGACCATCCGGATTCCCGACGAGATCAAGCCCGCCGACGGCCGCTTCGGCTGCGGGCCGTCCAAGGTCCGTCCGGCGGCGGTCTCCGCGCTCGCCGAGGTGGCCACGAGCTATCTGGGCACCTCGCACCGGCAGAAGACCGTCCGCGACCAGGTGGCCCGGCTGCGTTCCGGCATCGCCCAGTTCTTCTCCCTCCCCGAGGGTTACGAGGTGGTCATCGGCAACGGTGGCACCACCGCCTTCTGGGAGGTCGCCACGTTCGGTCTGATCCGCGACCGGGCGCAGTTCGCCAGCTTCGGTGAGTTCGGCGCCAAGTTCGCCAAGGCCGTCAAGGACGCGCCCTTCCTCGGTGAGCCGACGGTCCGCAAGTCCGACGCGGGCAGCGCCCCGGCTCTTGTCGCCGAGGCGGGCGTGGACGTCTACGCCACTCCGCACAACGAGACCTCGACCGGCGTCGCGGTGCCGATCCGCCGGGTCACCGGCGCCGACCCCGGCTCGCTGCTGTTGGTCGACGCCACCTCCGGCGCCGGTGGGCTCGAGGTCAACGTCGGCGAGACCGACGTGTACTACTTCGCCCCCCAGAAGTGCTTCGGCTCCGACGGCGGGCTCTGGTTGGCCCTGATGTCGCCGGCCGCACTGGAACGGGCCGCCGAGGTCAAGGCCTCGGGGAGGTACATCCCGGCCTTCCTCGACCTGGTCACCGCGATCGACAACTCGCGGCTCGAGCAGACGTACAACACCCCGGCGCTGGCGACCATCTTCCTCGCCGCGGAGCAGACCGACTGGATGAATTCCCAGGGCGGTCTGGCCTGGGCGGCCAAGCGCACCGCCGAGAGCGCCGCGGTCGTCTACGGCTGGGCGGAGCGGTCCTCCTTCGCCACGCCGTTCGTCACCGACCCGGCGCTGCGCTCCAACGTGGTCGCCACCGTCGACTTCGCCGACGGGGTGGACGCCGGTGCGATCGCCAAGGCGCTGCGTGCAAACGG
The DNA here is from genome assembly GCF_012726175.1 of Micromonospora sp. HNM0581. Classification (GTDB taxonomy): domain Bacteria; phylum Actinomycetota; class Actinomycetes; order Mycobacteriales; family Micromonosporaceae; genus Micromonospora. The sequence goes on along the minus strand of NZ_JAASAD010000012.1, from coordinate 28,897 downwards.
CATCGTCGACACCGAGCCATACCGCAAGCTGGGTCGCAACCAGCTGCGGGTGGCGCTGTTCCCGGCCGTCGAGCCGGCGGATGTCGAGGCCCTCACCGCGTCCATCGACTACGTCGTCGAGCAACTGCAGGACCGCCGGTAGGCGTGGTCGCGGCCTCGGCATCCCGACCGGATGTCGGGGCCGCGTCTCTGCGACGTCCGTCCATCCGCCGGAACCGGCTGGCACCACACCACTTCGGACCGTCTACCACGTCACTGTCAACCGTCGACAGCTGACCCCTCAGACAGCGGCGGAGCAGGCGGATCTTCCGCGTACCCGGGCGTGGCGTCTCCCACCCGGGGACGGATGGGCGTACCGTGGAGCGCAACGCCCGGGTGGCCGGCTCGTGGCGTACGGCCAGCGAAGCGGGACGGAGGCAACGCGATGCGCCCAGTACGCTTCGTCGCCCTCTCCGAGGACGGCCAGGCCCTGGTGCTCGCCGACGAGGTCGGGCGACTGCTCGCCCTTCCGTTGGACGAGCGGGTCTCCGGGGCACTGCACGCCGAGCCGGGCACGCCCACGCTTGCGGTGGCAGCAGCCGCCGACCCGGTTCCCTCCCTGTCCCCTCGGGACATCCAGGCCCGGATCCGCTCCGGCGAGTCCGCCGAGGACGTCGCCCGGATCGCCGGTGTTCCGGTCGACCGGGTGCTCCGCTATGCCGGGCCGGTGCTCCAGGAACGCGCGATGCTCGCCCAGCACGCCCGGCGCACCCGGCTCAAGGGCGCCGAGAAGCCGACGCCGCTGGCCGAGGTGGTGAACGGTCGGCTCGCCCAGCACGGAATCGACACTGAGAAGATCTCCTGGGACGCGTGGCGACGTGACGACGGCACCTGGCGGATCGTGGCGACCTGGCCGTCCGGCAAGGCCACCGCTCAGGCCGTCTGGGATCTGGACAAGGCCCGGCAGTCGGTCGCCCCGCACGACGACATGGCGCAATATCTGTGCGCCGAACGCCCGACACCGATCCTGGGCCAGGAGCCGGCACCGGAGCGGGGCGGCCATGCCCTGCCGGTCCCGTCGCGCGGCGAGCCCAGCCGGGGTGGGCACGGGCTGCCCTCGCCCGCTGAGCCGGGGCGATCGGGTCGTGACCCGATCCGCGCCGGCCGCGACGCCCTGCTCGCCTCCCTCGACCGACCTCTCGGCCCTACCTCGGGCCGTGGTCTCGAACCGCGCTCCCCGGCCGCGCTCGCCGGCGGTACGGACGCGCAACGCCAGCGGGCGGTCGCCGGGGGCGCCGCGGCTCTGCTGGGCGGCGGTCAGGGCTCGGCTTTCGACGACGACGCGGACGCGCCCAAGGAGGTCCCGGCCGTGCCCTCCTTGGCGGTGCTGCGGCCCCGCCGCACGAACGCGCCGACCAGTTCCACCACCGAGTCAGGTGAGGCCGGCGGCAAGCCGCGCAAGCGCCTCCCCAGCTGGGACGACGTCCTCTTCGGCAGCGGCCCGGCGGCCCGCGAGTCATCCTGACCCGCAGGCCCGGCGCCCACCTGCACCGGCGGCCCGCCGGATCGGATCCGTCGGGCGGCAAGCTGTGGTGACGCGACGGGCCCCAGGCCGGGTCGAGGTGCCCGCGCTCCGGTCACATCTCGGTGACGTAGAAACGGGGCAGGGGAAGGACGCGGAATCGCAGCCGAGCCCCGGCCCGGCGTAGCTGCCAGACCAACGCCAGCAGTGCGGTGGTGAGCGAGAGCAGGCCACCGGCCCAGATGCTGGCACCGGCGCCGAAGGTCTCCGCCACCCAGCCGATGATCGGCGCGCCGACCGGGTTGGTGCCGAGGAACACCAACACCCACAGCGCCATCACCCGCCCACGGAATGCGGCATCGGTACCGAGCTGCACCCGCTGGTTCGCCGCCTGGGCGAAGTAGACCGTGAAGAAGCCCGTCGGCGGCAACAGGGCGACCACCATCCAGTACGCCGGGGCCAACCCGACGAGCGTACCGAAGGTGCCGCAGCCGATGGCGGCACCCAACACCAACCACACCGACGGTCGGCTCCGCCGCCCGGTCCCGGCCAGCGCACCGACAAGCGCACCGGCCGCGAGCGTCGTGCTGAACAGGCCGAACGAGGCGGCACCGGTGTTGAAGACGGTCTTGGCGAGGGCCGCCAGCGTCAGCTGGAAGTTGAAGAGCGACATCCCGATCACCGACATCACCACCATCGGTAGCAGCAGATCGGAACGGCGGGCGACGTACCGTAGCCCGTCGAGCACGGTCGCGGCGGCCCGCGCGTCCCGGGGTGGCAGCGGCTCCCGGTGCAGCTCGGCCGGACGCATCCGGATCACCGTCACCAGCGGCGCGACGGAGCTGAGCGCGGTGACGAGGAAGACCGGCCCGACGTCGAAGGCGGCGATGGCCAGACCGGCCACGGCCGGGCCGACGATCCTGGCCGAGTTGAACACGGCGGCGTTCAGTGAGAGGGCGTTGGGCAGCAGCGCCGTGCCGACCAGCTCGGAGACGAACGCCTGTCGTACCGGGGTCTCCATCGCGTTGGCGACGCCGAGCAGTGCAGCGAAGACGAAGACGTGCCAGAGCTGAACCAGGTCGGTGAGGACCAGCAGACTCATGGCCAACGACAGCACGGTCCAGAACGCGTTGGCGACGAAGAGCAGCATCCGCTTGTCGTACCGGTCGGCGAGCCGCCCGGAGAGCAGCGTGAGCAGCAGCACGGGGGTGAACTGCAGGGCGACGACCACGCCGAGGGCGGTGGCCGAGTCGCCGGAAAGTTCGAGGACCAGCCAGTCCTGGGCGATGAACATCATCCAGACACCGATCAACTTGACCAGTTGCCCGAAAGCGAAAAGCCGGTAGTTGCGGACCTGTAAGGACTGGAACATCGTGCTCAACCTCGCCTGCACTCTTGGTGCGCCTCCTCGCGGTCGTACGCGTCAACGACGGACGGGCACGGCGCGGGCGCACACCAGGTGCGCGGCGTCAGGCGCGTGAGATCCGTTGGAGGATCTCCGCGGCGTGGTGCAGGATCTCCCGGTCGGCGTCGCTCAGCTCGGTGAGCCGGTGGGCCAGCCACTCGTCCCGGACCCGCTCGAACTGGTCGAGCACGGCCCGGCCCCCCTCGGTCGTCGCGAGGATGACCTGCCGGCCGTCGGTCGGGTGCGGGGTGCGCTGCACCAGGCCGCGCTCCTCCAGCTTCGCGACGATCTTCGTCATCGTCGGTGGCTGCACCCGTTCGACGTCGGCGAGCTCCCGCGGCGTGAGCGCGCCCGCCAACCGAAGGCTGGTGAGCGCGGACAGTTGGGTGACCGTAAGGTCACCAACCGGCCGGGCCTGGCGGACCCGCCGGTTCAACCGGGTGATCGCATCACGCAACTGGAGGGCCAGTTGCGCCGGTGGCATGCTCTGAGCCGTCACCGTCCGCTCCGTCACGATAGTTAGCCTAACTAATGAGCCCGCCGGGCTGCAGCGGATATGACCATGCTCACCTCGACGTCCGCCCTGCTCCGGGCCGGGCGCGTACAACACGCCCGGCCCGGGCGGCTGTCAGAAGAGCAGCGTCTCGATCGGACCGCGCAGGAAATACACCACGAACAGCGCCGCCACCGCGTACAGCAACGGATGGATCTCGCGGGACTTGCCCTTCGCCAGTTTGATCACCACGTACACGATCAGACCGGCACCGATGCCGTTCGAGATGGAGTAGGTGAACGGCATCAACACGATCGTGAGGAAGGCCGGGATGGCGATCTCGTAGTCAGACCAGTCGATCGTCCGTACCGCCGTCATCATCAGGAAACCAACCACCACGAGCGCGACCGACGCCGCCTCGAACGGCACGACCACCACCAGCGGCGCCAGGAACATGGCCAGCAGAAAGAGCACACCGGTGACGAGGTTGGCGACTCCGGTGCGGGCGCCCTCCGCGACACCGGCGGCACTCTCGATGTACGACGTGTTGCTGGAGACGCTCGCCGCACCACCACCTGCCGCCGCGATCGAATCGACAAGCAGGATCTCCCTGGTACGCGGCGGGGTGCCCTGCTCGTCGAGCATGCCGCCCTCCTGACCGACAGCCACCATCGTGCCCATCGTGTCGAAGAAGTCGGTGATCAGCAGGGTGAAGATGAACATCAACACGACCAGCCAACCGGCCCGCCCCCACGAGTCCAACACGTTGAACTGGCCGAGCAGGGACAGGTCCGGCACGTCGAACGGGTTACTCGGCAACGTCGGGACGTTGAGCGACCACCCCTTCGGGTTCGGCACCCCGTCGACGAAGGACGGGCCGATGTTGCCCACCGCCTCCACCAGCATGGCCAGCACCGTTGACGCCAGGATGCCCACCAGGATGGCTCCCTTGACCCGGCGCACCACAAGCACCAAGGTCACCAGCAGACCCACCACGAAGACAAGCATCGGCCAGCTGACGAGCTTGCCACCGATGCCGAGACCGACCGGGACGGTGGTGTTCGCCGCATCCGGAAGCCGCCGGACGAACCCGGCGTCCACCAGGCCGATGATGGTGAGGAACAGGCCGATGCCGACGCCGATCGCCGTCTTCATCTGGGTCGGCACCGAACGGAACACCGCGGTACGCAACCCGGTCAACACCAGCACCGCGATGATCAGCCCTTCGATGACCACCAGACCCATGGCGTCGGCCCAAGTCATCTCGGGCGCAATCTCGTACGCCACCAGGGCGTTGACGCCGAGACCGGCGGCGACAGCCAGCGGGAAGCGGCCGACCACACCCATCAGGATGGTCATCAGACCAGCGACCAGAGCGGTGGCCGCCGCGATCGCAGGGATCGGCAGGTTGTTGCCGTCACCGTCGACGGCGCTACCGAGGATCAGCGGGTTGAGCACCACGATGTACGCCATCGTGAAGAAGGTGGCCAAGCCACCGCGCACCTCGCGGGTGAGCGTCGAACCGCGGGCCGAGATCTCAAAGTACCTGTCGAAGCCGTTGCGCGGCTCACGGTTGTCAGGTGGGGTGCCGTTGTCGGGCGGCGCTACTGCCATCGGGAACCTCACAGCGGATCATCGGATTGTCGGGCGCATCGTCGCAGATGGCCGGCCTGCCGGGAAGCGGGGTCACGTACGCTGACCAGGTGCCTGCCCCGCCACCCCGCCCCGAACCGCTCGACCCGCCGATGGTGCCGTTCGCCCTCGCCGGGATGGCAGCCTGGGCCGTCGCCGGACTGGCGCTGCTGTTCTTCCACGACCGGCTGGTCGCTACCGGCCACGAGGACTGGCTCTGGATATGTCTTGCCGGTTTCCTGTGGGGCTTTCCCGGTCTGGCGGTGATGATGCGACACGACGCGAACCGCCGTCGCCGTCGCGCCGCCGGTTGAACCGTCGGTGGCCCGTCGCGGTCAGGAGTGGCCGTAGGACTCTGCCGGTTCACCACTCTCGACGGACCCGTCGGCGCGGCTGACCGCCATCGGCTCCACCGCGCTGTCGTCGTAGATCGTGGGCATCTCGTCGACCGCCGTGTCGGCTTCGACCAGGGTTTCCGAGTGGGCACCGCAGCCGTGATCGGTGCTCACCACCCGGCCGTCGTCCGGCGCGTACAAGTTGCCGCAGACACCGAAGCACTGCCGCAGCCTGCCCGCGAGTGGCAGATAGAAGCCGCAGGTGCCACAGCGGGCGGCGGCGGGTGCGGAAGCGGAGATCGGCGCCAGGGGGCCGTGGTCTCCGTCGTACCAGCGTTGGGCCGTCTCGATCCGTCCCTCCCGTGACATCACCCGGGGCCGGCCGAGCCCAAGTTCCCAGGCGACCTCCTCCACCGCCGGGTCGTCGGAGAGCAGGTAACCGGGTTGAAGTCGCTCGTCGTCAGACGGGGTCGGCAGCAGGTCCCCCGGCCCGAGGTCGCCGGGCTTCAGCCGCTCCTGCCAGGGCAGCCAGCCGGGGGCGAGCAGCGCGTCCGGGCCGGGGAGGAGAACCGTGTCACAGATCGTGACCGTACGGCTGCGCGCAACCCGGGTCACGGTGACCGCCCAGCGCCACCCGCGGTAGCCTGCCAACCGACACTCGAAGTAGTGGGTGACGACACGGTCACCCTCGGCGACGGCCTGGAGATGGTCGCCGATGTCGTCGGGACCCACCTCGGTGATGCCGGTACGCGCCACCTCGACGGCGGCGGCGCAGACCTGGTCGAGACGAGCGGCACGGGCAGAGGCGGGCCTGGTCACCTGACCATTGTTCCCTATCAGGTGGGTCGACTGTGAGGCACTCCCCAGAGGTGTTCTCCGCCGGTGGCACACCATCGCACGGGCCGATGAGTCAGGATGGGTGCCATGCCGCTGTTCTCCCGCTCTGAGCGGTCCCTTCTCGGGCGGACCGTCGGCACCGGCATCCGCGCCATCCGGTTGATGATGCGCGGTTCACTGACAAGCGGTCGCTGGGTCACCCGCAGCGCCGCCCGGGCCAGGGCTCGGGGCGCCGGTGGCGAGAACGGCATGGTTCGCCTGTTCGACCTGCACGCGATCTCCTGCGCCGGTGACACGCTCATCGCCATCGGGCTCGCCGGCACCATCTTCTTCAACGTGCCACTGGGCGAGGCACGGAGCAAGGTCGCGCTGTACCTGCTGGTCACCATGGTGCCCTTCGCCATGCTCGCTCCCGTGGTCGGGCCGCTGCTCGACCACTTCCGGCACGGCCGGCGGTACGCCCTGGCCACCACCATGCTGGGCCGCGCGTTCCTGGCCTGGCTGATCTCCGACTACATCCACGGCTTCGGGCTCTATCCGGCGGCCTTCGGCGTACTGGCGCTTTCCCGGGCGTACGGGGTGGCCCGCTCCGCGGCCGTACCACGGCTGTTGCCGGAAGGGCTCGGCCTGTCCCAGATCGGTGCCCGGGCCAGCGTCTACGGCACGGTTGCGGGTGCGCTCGTCGCCCCGATCGGCCTGGCGGCGTTCTGGTTCGGCCCGCAGTGGCCGTTACGGGTCGCCTCGGTGATCTTCCTCGTCGGCATGGTGATCGCCCTACGGCTGCCACCGAAGGCCGACTCCGAACCACCGGAACGGATCCCGCGACCGCTGCGGGCACTGCGACGCGACACGGACGAGCGGCCACTTGGCCGGGGCAGACCCGCCGGACGACTGGTGATCTCGACCCTGGTCGGCGCGGCGACCCTACGCGCGGTGTACGGCTTCCTGCTGCTCTTCCTGGCCTTCACCATCAAGGCAGGCGACCTGACCAGCGTCGTGTTCGGGCGTGAGCTGGGGGACGAGGGCTCGCTCGGCCTGGTCGGCGGTGCGCTGGCCGTGGGCACCTTCCTCGCCACCGCGATCGGCACCCGGCTGCGCATCCACCGTCCGGCCGCCCTTCAGTCCAGCGGCATGGTGATCGTCGCCGGGGTGGCCGTACTCACCGTGCTGAGTTTCTCGCTGCCGATGGTCGCTTTGCTCTGCGTGGTGACGGCCGTGATGAGTGGCATCGCCAAGCTTGCCGTGGACGCCTCGATCCAGGAACGCATCCCGGAACGGTTGCGAGCCAGTTCCTTCGCCCACTCGGAGACGGTACTGATGCTCGCCTTCGTCACCGGTGGCGGGCTGGGACTCGTACCCTTCGACGGCCGGATCGGCATCGCCGTAGCCGCCGGCGTCGGTGCGCTTGCCGCCGCCCGAGGACTGGTGATGGCCGGGCGGCTACGCGCCGAGAAGCTGCACGGACGACCGCTGACCGACGACGAGTTGGCTGCCGACAAGTCGGCCGAGACGGAGCAGCCCGCGACGGAGGACACCGAGGCGGAGAGCACAACCGAGGCCGCACCCGTATCGCCGGCCCCATTCCAAGGCGGACGTGGTTCCGAGGAACCGGGACTGGCCCCACCGGGCTTCCACATCTACCGCCCGTCGTCGGCGGTCACCGGCTCAGGTGGAGGCGACGACGAGACGCGGCGCAGCTCGCCGGGTTCGTTCTCGTGACCGGTCTTCTCGTGGTGACCGCCGTACCGGCAGAGGCAGAGGCGATCCGGGTCGGCCTCGCCGACCCGACCGTGGCGGTACTGCCCGTCGGGGTGGGCCCGGCGGTCGCCGGTGCGGCGACCGCCCGCTTGCTGACGCTCGCCGAATCGGCCGGCCGTCCTTACCGGGCCGTGGTGAGTGCGGGAGTCGCCGGGGGCTTCGCCGACCGGGTCACCGTCGGTGGCACCGTGATCGGCACCCGGGCCGTCGCCGCCGACCTGGGTGCGGAGTCACCCGAGGGGTTCATTCCGATCGACGAACTCGGCATGCCGGCGGAACTGCTCGGCGTTGGTCAAGCCGTCGACGCCGATGCGACGCTGCTGACGGCCCTCCACACGGCGCTGCCGGCTGCGACCGTGGGGCCGGTGCTGACCGTCAGCACCGTCACCGGCACCGCCGCCAGCACCGACGAGTTGCTCCGGCGCTACCCGGGGGCGGTGGCCGAGGCCATGGAGGGGTACGGCGTGGCGGTCGCCGCGAGTCAGGCCGGCGTGCCCTTCGTCGAGTTGCGTACCGTCTCGAACCCGATCGGTCCCCGGGACCGCGGCGCATGGCGCATGCGTGCGGCCCTGACCGCTCTCACCACCGCAGCCTTCGCCCTTCGGTGACGATCGCCTCGCCACCCACCTGGGCGTGGACGAAGTCTCGTCGGCGCCGGGCCACGCGTCGAAGGGTGGGGGTGAGGCGGCAGGGCTACGGTGGGGATGTGGCGCTTTCCCTGGCAATTTCGCCCTGTCCCAACGACACGTTCGTCTTTCACGCGCTTGTGCATGGGCAGGTGGCCGGCGCTCCGCCGGTCGCGGTGACGTACGCCGACGTCGACGTCACGAACACGGCCACCGAGCGCGGTGTGTTCGACCTGGTGAAGGTGAGTTACGCGGCACTGCCGTGGCTGCTGCAGGCCTATCATCTGCTGCCCTGCGGGGGTGCGTTGGGCCGGGGGTGCGGTCCATTGGTGCTGACTCGGACCGGCCACGGCGGCGGGCCGGACCGCGACGATCTCACCGGTGCGACCGTCGCCGTTCCGGGGGACCGGACCACGGCGTACCTGCTGTTTCGGCTCTGGGCTGCCGGACGAACCCCGCAGCGGATCGAGGTGGTGCCGTTCCACGAGATTATGCCCGGTGTGGCCGCTGGTCGGTACGACGCCGGACTGGTGATCCACGAGGCCCGGTTCACCTATCCCCGGCACGGCCTCACCGCGCTGGTCGACCTGGGTCAGTGGTGGGAGGCCGACACCGGGCTACCGATCCCGCTCGGTGCCATCCTGGCCCGCCGGGGCGCAGTCGACCCGCAGGAGGCAGCCGGCTGGATCAGGGACTCCGTCCAACAGGCTTGGGCCGACCCGGCGGCCAGCCGGACGTACGTGCTGACGCACGCCCAGGAGATGGAGCCCGACGTCGTGGACCGGCACATCGACCTCTACGTCAACGAGTTCACCGCCGACCTGGGTGCGGCCGGTTTCGCTGCCGTCGAGGCGTTGCTCGGCCGAGCCGCCGACGCCGGGCTCGTGCCTCAGACCTCCAGCTCGCGGGCGACCGCGTGGACCAACTGAGCGATCTTCTGTGCCGTCCTGCGATCCGGGAAGCGGCCCCGACGCAGGTCGGGCTGAACCTTGGCCTCCAGCACCTTGATCATGTCTTCGACCAGGCCGTGCAACTCCTCGGCGGGACGTCGGCGCAGCTCTGCCACGGACGGCGGAGCGTCGAGCAGCTTCACCCCCATCGCCTGCGCGCCTCGCCGGCTGTCCACCACGCTGAAATCAATGCGCTGGCCGCCCTTGAGTTCGGTGACACCCGTCGGTAGCGCGGTTTTCGGCAGGAACACGTCGCCACCCTCGTCGCTGGTGACGAAGCCGTATCCCTTGGCCGCGTCGTACCACTTCACTCGACCCGTAGGCACCTGAGAACCTCTGCTTCACTTGAACCGTCTACTGACTCAAGGCTAGCCGGATCACCCCGTCGAGCGCCGCCGGGAATCCGGTGAGATCCGTCAGTACGGTGGCCGCACCGGCAGCATGCAGCTCGTCCACCGAGCACGGGCCTGTGGAAACCGCGATTCCGGGCACCCCCGCGGCACCGGCGGCAGCCATGTCCGCCACGTGATCGCCGACGTAGTGGGTCGCCCCGTACGCCCGCAACGCCGTCGCCTTCTCCTCAGCGAACAGGTCACCGGCCACCTCGTCGACCCGTAGCCCGAGATGGTCGAGGTGCAACTTGGCAAGCCGGCCGAGCTTCGCGGTGACCACGAGCACCCGGCCACCCCGGGCGCGCACCGCCGCCAGCGCCGCCGGGGCGCCCGCAAGCGCGACAGCGGGCGTGATCGCGTACGCCGGGTACAGCTCCCGGAAGACCCGGACCCCCTCGTCGACCCTTGCCGGCGGAAACCAGCGGGCGATCTCGGTGCGCAGCGGCGGTCCGAGCCGGGACACGGCAGCCTCGGCGTCGACCGGTACGCCGGTCCGCTCGGTCAACGCTCGGTAGGTCGCGGCGATACCGGGACGCGAGTCGACAAGCGTCATGTCGAGATCGAATCCGACGGTCAACGGGAGCATCATGGAAAGCTACCCGGTCAGCCGGACCGGCCAGGACGTCCGATAGGCGGGAGGGGCCCCACCCGGGCTAGCGTGGAACGACAATGAGCACCTCACTCGCCGACCACCTGCGGTCGCTGCCCGACGAGTCCCTCGCCGCGCTCCTGCAGCTCCGACCTGACCTCGTCGTACCCGTCCCCGCCGACGTCGCCGCCCTCGCCATCCGGGCACAGTCCCGCGTGTCGGTGTCGCGCGCCCTGGACGGGCTGGACCAGTTCACCCTGCAGATCCTGGACGCCGCCCGGTTGACCCGTGACCCGGTCGACGGCACCACCTCGGTCGACGGGGTTCTCGCGTTGGCCACCAGCGGCCCGAACCGGCCCGCACCGACCGCTGTCCGAGCCGCCATCGACCGGCTGCGGGCCCGCTTCCTGCTGTACGGCGCCGAAAGCGCCCTGTATCTCGTCGGCGGCATGGACGAGATCTCCCCGTACCCCGCAGGGCTCGGTCGGCCGGCGGCGGAACTGGACGCCCACACTGCCGCGCTCTGCGCGGACCCGGCGAAGTTGCGACGGACGGTGCTGTCCGCGCCGCCCTCGGCCCGGGCGATCCTGGACCGGTTGGCCGCCGGTCCGCCGGTCGGCAGCGTGCCCCCCGGGGCGTTGCAGGCACCAGCGGTCGGCACGAAAGACGAGGTGCCGCCGGACGACACGAACGGTGGGGCACCGACCGGATCCCCGGTGCGCTGGCTCGTCGACCACCGGCTGCTGGTGCGGGTTTCCGGGGGCAAGGGCGGGACCGCCGGCATGGTCGAGCTGCCCCGGGAGATCGGCTTGCTGCTGCGCCGGGAGACCGGGCCGCTGGGCCCGCTGAGCAGCAGCCCACCCGAGGTGGTCGGCCCGGTGCGGGAGCCGAAGGCCGCCGACTCCGCCGGGGCCGGACAGACGATGGAGGTGGTACGCCACACCGAGGCGCTGCTGGAGCAGCTGGCCGCCGAGCCGGCGCCGGTACTGCGGTCCGGCGGCATCGGCGTACGTGACCTGCGTCGGCTGGCACGGGCCACCGGGCTGGACGAGCCGGCCGCCGCGCTACTGCTCGAGGTGGCGTACGCCGCCGGGCTGACCGGCGAGATGGATCTGCCCGGCAGCGTCGGCCGGTACGGCGCCGACCAACAGGTGCTTCCCACCGCCGGGTACGAGATGTGGCGGGCCGGTTCGTTGGCCCAGCGGTGGGAGCAGCTGGCTCGGGCCTGGCTGGCCATGACCCGGCAGGTCGGACTCGTCGGGCAGCGCGACGACCGGGACCGGCCGATCACGGTGCTGTCGGCGGAGGCGGAACGGGCCGGTGCCCCGGCAGCCCGGCGGTCGGTACTCGGCGTACTGGCTGATCTTGAACCGGCCAGCGCACCCGATGTGGAGGAGGTGCTGGCACTGCTGGACTGGCGGGCACCCCGGCGCAGCCGTGGACGGGAGACCGCGCATCGGGAGGTGCTGACCGAGGCGGCCACGCTGGGCGTGACCGGGCTGGGGGCGCTCACCTCGTACGGCCGGCTGCTTCTGGCCGAGGCGACGGCGAGCGAGGACGACCCGTCGGACGACCCGCTGGGTTTGCTGACCGACACCGAGGACGGCGGCAGCGCGGTCCGGGCCCTGGACACCCTGCTACCCGCCCCGGTGGACCACTTCCTCCTCCAAGCCGACCTGACCGTGGTGGTACCGGGGCCACCGGAGCCGGCGCTCGCCGCCGAACTGGACGTCGTCACCGAGCCGGAGTCGGCCGGCGGAGCCAGCGTGCACCGGGTCACCACGGGCAGTGTGCGGCGGGCATTGGACGCCGGCTACTCCGCAGACGACCTGCACGACCTGTTCCGTCGGCGGTCCCGCACCCCGGTGCCGCAGGGCCTGACGTACCTGGTCGACGATGTGGCTCGCAAGCATGGCGGGCTGCGCATCGGCTCCGCCGGGGCGTACCTGCGCAGCGACGACGAGGCGCTGTTGGCCGAGGTGCTGGCTGACCGGCGGGTGGAGGTGCTGGCGCTGCGCCGACTCGCCCCGACCGTGCTGGTGACTCCGTACCAGGGCGGCCGGCTGCTGAGCGTGCTGCGGGAGGCCGGCTACGCCCCGGTGGCCGAGGATGCAACCGGATCGACGGTGCTTTCCCGACCGAAGGCCCGACGTGCGCCGGCCCGGGGGGCGGTGGCGACCCGGGCTCTCGACCCGCTCGCCACTCCGCGACTGCCGCTGCCGCGCCTACTCGGCGTGGTGGAGCAGATCCGACGTGGTGACGCGGTGGCGCGGGCAGCCCGCCGGGCCCCGGCGATCATGCGGGGTGGGGCACCGGACGGGCCGGTTCCCGCGCACGGTCACCATGACGCCCTCGCCGTGCTCCAGCAGGCGGTACGTGACAAGGCGCTGGTCTGGGTCGGCTACGTCGACGCGCACGGGGCGACCGCGTCCCGGCTGGTGCGGCCCGTTTCGCTCGGTGCGGGCTACCTGCGGGCCGAGGACGAGCGTACCGAGATGTTGCACACGTTCGCGCTGCACCGGATCACCGCGGCGGTGCTGGAAGGCTGAGCCTCAGCGGCGGCTACGCCGTACCGACCCGACGATCGCCACGATCAGCAGCAGGGCGAACCCCGTCCCGGCGGCTTCACCGACCGAGTCGATGAAACCCTGATGGAGCACCAGCCAGCCGAACAGGAACCAGCCGAACAGGACGACGCCGACGATCGCGTACGCGACCACTGTGGCGGTGGAGACGGGTTCGGAGTGTTCTGCCTGCCTGCGCTCGGGGACAGCTTCCTGGTCGACGGTCATCTGCCCTCCCCCGTACGGTCCGCCCGTACGTCAAGGGTGTCACCCTTGACGGCTGTCGGCCAGCACCATCGCCTACCGATCCGCCTCGATTCGTACCCGATGCAGGGTTGGCGGACGGTGTGGACGGGGCGCCGGTGCGGCCCGGGCGCGCCGCTCGCCCCCGTCGGCTTCCACGGCGACGGGAACGGCCCCCGCTCTCCTGGCCCGTCCGGCCGTGGATCGAACGCGCTACGCACCGGAACCGACCGGCATGACGACCGCGAGGCCGTACGGTGGCCCGCTCCGCGACCTCCCGGTCGCCGGCCTCGACAACTCGTCCTACTGCTAGACGCTGCGGAGTACCGACCGGGTTGCGTGGATGAGCACTTTCTCGCCGACCGCTCTCGCATGCAACACTGGATGGTCGCCCAGCAGCGGATCGGTTGCCGATCCGGTGACCGGACCAACCGTACGGACGAGAGGATTCGGCGTGAGTGGTGGACCGCTGATCGTGCAGTCGGACAAGACGCTCCTGTTGGAGATCGACCATCCTGACGCGCAGGCCTGCCGGATGGCGATCGCCCCGTTCGCCGAGTTGGAGCGCTCACCCGAGCACGTGCACACGTATCGGCTCACGCCGCTGGGGCTGTGGAACGCCCGTGCCGCCGGCCACGACGCCGAGGGCGTGGTGGACGCGCTCATCAAGTACTCCCGTTACCCGGTGCCGCACGCGTTGCTCGTCGACGTGGCCGAGACGATGGACCGGTACGGGCGGCTCCAACTCGCCAACGACCCGGCGCACGGTCTCGTCCTGCGTGCGCTGGACCGGCTGGTGCTGGTCGAGGTGGCCAAGAGCAAGAAGCTCGCCGGGATGCTCGGCAACCGCATCGACGACGACACCATCGCGGTGCACCCCTCCGAGCGGGGACGGCTCAAGCAGGCGCTGCTCAAGCTCGGCTGGCCGGCTGAGGACCTGGCCGGTTACGTCGACGGCGAGGCGCACCCGATCGAGCTGGCCGAGGCCGGCACGGACGGTGGTAGGCCGTGGACGCTGCGGTCGTACCAGCGGGAGGCGGTCGAGGCGTTCTGGGCCGGCGGGTCGGGTGTGGTGGTGCTGCCCTGCGGGGCCGGCAAGACCCTGGTGGGGGCGGCGGCGATGGCCGAGGCGAAGGCCACCACGCTGATCCTGGTCACCAACACGGTGGCCGGGCGGCAGTGGAAGCGGGAACTGATCGCCCGCACCTCGCTCACCGAGGAGGAGATCGGCGAGTACTCCGGCGAGCGCAAGGAGATCCGCCCGGTCACCATCGCCACGTACCAGGTGCTCACTTCGCGGCGCGGTGGTGCCTTCACGCACCTGGACCTGTTCGGTGCCCGCGACTGGGGCCTGGTCGTCTACGACGAGGTGCACCTGCTGCCCGCGCCGATCTTCCGCTTCACCGCGGATCTCCAGGCCCGCCGCCGGCTGGGCCTGACCGCCACTCTGGTACGCGAGGACGGCCGCGAGGGCGACGTGTTCAGCCTGATCGGCCCGAAACGGTACGACGCGCCCTGGAAGGACATCGAGTCGCAGGGCTGGATCGCCCCCGCCGAGTGTGTCGAGGTCCGGGTCACCCTGACCGACACCGAACGGATGGCGTACGCGACGGCGGAGGCGGAGGAGCACTACCGGATGGCCGCCACCGCCCGCACCAAGCTGCCGGTGGTACGTGCCCTACTCGACCGGCATCCGGGTGAGCAGACGCTCGTGATCGGCGCGTACATCGACCAGTTGCACCAGCTCGGCGAATATCTCGACGTCCCGATCGTGCAGGGCTCGACGACCAACAAGGAACGCGAACGTCTATTCGACGCGTTCCGTACCGGCGAGATCCGCACCCTGGTGATCTCCAAGGTGGGCAATTTCTCCATCGATCTGCCGGAGGCGGCGGTCGCGATCCAGGTGTCCGGCACGTTCGGCTCCCGGCAGGAGGAGGCGCAACGGTTGGGCCGGGTTCTGCGCCCGAAGGCCGACGGCCGGCAGGCGCACTTCTACACCGTGGTGTCCCGGGACACCATCGACACCGAGTACGCCGCCCACCGGCAGCGCTTCCTCGCCGAGCAGGGGTACGCGTACACCATCGTCGACGCCGACGACGTCCTCGGCCCGACGCTCCCCTCGTTCGACTGACCACGTCGGTGGCAAGATCCACGCTGTATCCCTGTTGTTGTCGTCTCGGCGCGAGGCGGACAGGCAACGACAGGGATGTCGCTGCGTTGGTCGACCGTGGTGTCCTCAGAGCACGCGGGTCACCTGTTCGGTGGCGATGACCGCGTCCCGGTCCGCCGGGTCGAGGTTGGCGCAGAGCAGCACGGATGCTCCGGCCGCGAGCGGGGCGAGCAGCCATTTCAGCGGCTGGTCGTGCTCGGCGACGTCGACCAGCAGCCGGTCACCGGCCCGGAGGTCGAGTTGCTCGGCCACCGCCGTGGCGATCGAACCCCACTGGGCGTAGCTGGTACCATCCGGGCTGGCCGCGTCGTTCGCGTGCAGCACGGGCCGATCGGTCGGGGCTACGCCGTGCCGCAGCACCTCCACGGACCAGTCGAGCCAGCCGGCCGGTACGTCGGCCAGCGGCTGCGGTCCGGTGCCGACGAGGTAGCGGTGCAGCCCGTCCGGTACGTCCTCCAGCCAGTCGTCCAGACGCTCCGGGGTGACCAGGACCGCGTCGTACGGCCGGTCGCTGCCCGGCTCCAGCACCGGTAGCCCGGCGGTGGCGCGCGGCCGGAACGACACCTCGAGCCCCACCGCCCAGGCCCCCAACAGCACCGCGGCGGTACGCCAGTGCGGCGGCAACAGCACCGCCACCCGGCTGCCCGGGGTCAGTCCACAGCCGTCACACAACAGTGCAGCGGACCGCGCCGCCAGGTCACCCAGCTCGGCGGCGGTCAGATCGTGACGGGCGCCACTGCGGTGGTCGAGGTAAGTGAGCAGCTGCCGGTCCCGGTCGGCGAGACCGGCGGCGGACGGTACAGGAAGGGCTGCGCGCATAGGTACGTCCTAGCCCATGCCGCACGGCCTGTCGAGGCTGACCCTCCGCGATGGCCGAACGGGCCAGCGCCTACGGTCACGGCGGTACGCCGGACGACTCCCTGCGGGTTGCCCGGGTCTCACCGGTCAGCGCGGCAGTTCGGGCCCTTCGTCGAGCAGCGGGGCGAGCAGATCCCCGTGCTGCTCGATCCGGTCCAGCACCTCGCCAGCGGTGTACGGCGTGGTGGCCGGGCGTCGGCCCGCCGCGCCGGCGGAGACCTCGTCCCAGGTCAGCGGCGTCGACACCGACGGGACGGGTTGGGCTCGCAGCGAGTACGGCGCCACCGTGGTCTTCGCCGCGTTGTTCTGGCTCCAGTCGATGAAGACCTTGCCCGGTCGCAGGTTCTTCGCCATCTTCGACACCACCAGCTTCGGCTGTCCGTGTTCGAGTTCCCGGGCGATGCGACGGGCGTAGGACGACACGTCGTCGGCGGGCTGGGTGCCGGCGATCGGGCAGCAGAGCTGCATGCCCTTCTTGCCGGACGTTTTCGGATAGGAGTCGATGCCGTCGGCGGCCAGTCGATCCCGCATCAGCAGCGCCACCTGGCAGCACTGTTGCAGTGCCGCCGGCTCACCCGGGTCCAGGTCGATCACCATCAGGTCGGGGTGCGCGCCGACCTTCCACTGCGGGGTGTGCAGTTCCAGGGCGGCGAGGTTGGCCAGCCAGACCAGAGTGGGCAGGTCGTCGGCGACGACGTAGTCGATGGTCTCCCGGCCCTTCGTGGAGCCCGGCACGGGCAGCGTCTCGACGTGTACCCAGGACGGGGTGGCGGCCGGGGCGTTCTTCTCGTAGAACGAGCCGCCCGTCACCCCGTTCGGGTAGCGGATGCGGGTCAGCGCCCGGTCGGTCAGGTGCGGCAGCAGTACCGGGGCGATCCGGGTGTAGTAGTCGATCACCTCGCCTTTGGTGAAGCCGACCGTCGGGTAGAGGACTTTGTCGAGGTTCGACAGCTCCAGGGTGCGGCCTTGGACCTCGACCGGGAACCGCTCAGCTGGCATCGTCGACCTCCTCGGCCGCTTTGTCCGGGCGGAGCCGCAGGATCCGGGGGAACCGAAGACGCCCGTCCGGGGTGCGCTGGCCGTACTTGACCTCCACCACGAGCCGGGGAGTCACCCAGATCGCTCCCCGGGCGTCCTCACGGGAGACATCGCCGCTGAACGGCGGGGCGGTGGTGCGCAGTGGCTCCAACTCACGCAGCAGTTCCCGTTCGAGGGCTGCGCCGATGCCACCACCGACCCGGCCCCGGTAGACGAGTCGCCCGTCGGTGCCGGGGGCGCCGACCAGCAGGCCGCCGATCTTACGTGCGCCGGGCCGCCAGCCGCCGACCACGAAGTCGCCGGTCACCTCCAGCTTGATTTTCACCCAGTCCGGTGAGCGGACACCTGGCCGATAGGCCGAGTCGGCCCGCTTGGCCACAACTCCTTCGAGGCCGTGCTCGCCGGCCGCGTCGTAGGTGGCGGCGCCGTCGGAGAAGACCGGCGGCACCGCCCACCGCGCCGCGCCGAGCGCCAGGCCGTCGAGGGTTTCCCGCCTCCGGGCGTACGGCCAGCCGGTGAGGTCCTGGCCGGCCAGCCGCAACACATCGAAGATCATGTATGTGACCGGGACGGTCGCCGCCAGCCGGGCGGCCTTCGCGGCGTTCCGCACGTGCATCCGCTCGGCCAGGGCGGTGAACGAGGGCCTTCCGGCCTGATCGAAGAGGATCACCTCGCCGTCGAGCAGGGCGTCGTCGACCTGCTCGCCGAGCGGAATCAACTCGGGATAGGCGGTCGTGATCTCCACGCCGGATCGGGCGTACAGGCGTGGCCGCCCGGCGGCGACGTCGGCGAGCGCGCGTATCCCGTCCCACTTGAACTCGTACACCCAATCGGGACCGGTTGGGAGCTGCCCGGTCGTCGCGAGCATCGGCTTGAGCGGCGCGCCGGGCACACGCCGACTGTAGTAGCAGGCCGAACACCTCGCGTCGGGTTCGCTGTGATGCGAGCATGGTCGATACCGGGGAAAGGAGCGCAGCATGCGGGCCATCTGGAAGGGAGCCGTGTCGTTCGGCCTGGTCTCCATCGCGGTGAAGCTGTATTCCGCCACGGAGGAGAAGGACATCCGGTTCCACCAGGTACACCGGGCCGACGGCGGACGGATCCGCTACAAGCGCACCTGCCAGGTCTGCGGTGAGGAGGTCAGCTACGACGACATCGCCAAGGGCTACGACATCGGCGGTGGGGAGATGGTCATTCTCACCGACTCCGACTTCGCCGACCTGCCGCTCAGTACCTCCCACGCGATCGACGTGCTGGAGTTCGTGCCGGCCGAGCAGGTCGACCCGATCCTCTACAACAAGGCGTACTTCCTGGAACCGGAGGGCACCGCGACCAAGCCGTACCTGCTGCTGCGGGATGCGCTCACCGACTCGGAGCGGGTGGCGATCGTCAAGGTGGCGTTGCGGCAGCGGGAGCAGCTGGCGACCCTGCGGGTCCGTGAGGGGGTGCTGCTGCTGAACACGATGCTCTGGCCCGACGAGATCCGTAAGCCGGATTTCGGTTTCCTCGACGAGGAGCTGAAGATCCGGCCGCCGGAGCTGGCGATGGCCACCTCGCTCGTCGACTCGATGGCCGGGGATTTCCATCCGGACGAGTTCACCGACGACTACCGGGCCGCGTTGCAGGAAGTCATCGACGCGAAGGTGGAGGGTCGCGAGGTGGTCCAGCCGGAGGAGGTGGAGGAGGCTCCCGCCGCCGCAGTCGATCTTATGGCCGCGTTGAAGGCGTCCGTGGAGCGGGCCCGGGCGGCTCGCGGCGAGGCTTCGGCCGGTACCGGTGCCGAGCCGACCCCGATCTCGTCGGCCCGTTCGGCGCAGAAGAAGGCCACGAAGGCTCCGGCGAAGAAGGCACCCGCGAAGAAGACCGCCGAGCAGAAGGCCACGGCCAAGAAGGCCCAGCCGGCCAAGAAGACCGCCGAGAAGAAGGCGACCAAGAAGTCCACTCCGCGCAAGTCCGCCTGACCACGCCAGCCGGATGTTCGGACACCCTTTTCGGCTGGTTTGGCGCGGTCCGGACGATCGCTCGCGTAACCGTGCCTGTCGGCGCGGGCCATCGATGGTCGGAAGTGCCTCCGGTACCAGGTACCGTGTGTCGGCGACGGCTGCCCGTGGCCGGATCCACCCCACACCTCTCAGCAGGGAGTCGAGGACGTGAGCGAGCAGGAGACCAAGGCGCGGCGGCGGCTGGCCGAACAGTTGGCGGCGCAGAAGGCGGCTGAAGCGAAGCGCCGCCGGCAGGCCTGGGCCGGCGCGTTCGCCGGTATCGCCGTCGTGGCGGTGCTGATCACCGTGTTCGTGATCGTGGGTCAGCGCGGTGGGGACGACACCCCTGAGCAGGCCGCCGGCACTCCGTCCGCCCCGGCGGACGCCAACAACGAGCCGGGTGCGCCGCCCGCGCCGCAGTTGCCGGAGGGTGCCGACCCGGCCCTCGGTAGCAAGCCGACGGTCACCGCCGGAGAGGGTGAGCTGACCAAACTGACCGTCACCCCGCTGATCGAGGGCTCCGGGCCGAAGGTCGAAGCCGGCCAGTCCATCACCACCAACTACGTCGGCGTGTTCTACGACAACGGCGATGAGTTCGACTCCTCCTGGGAGCGTGGACAGCCGGCGACCTTCTCGATCGGCGTGGGGCAGGTCATCCCGGGTTGGGACAAGGGCCTGGTCGGGGTGACCGTGGGCAGCCGGGTACAGCTCGACATTCCTGCCGAGGACGCGTACGGCGACGGCGAGGGTGGCCGTCCGGGCGGCCCGCTGCGCTTCGTGGTGGACGTGCTCGCTGCCGAGTGATCCTCGGGGCGGGTCACCTGACGGCACGCAACATCGATGCCGTCGACCACAGAAGGCTTCCGGCCGGTAACCGAACGGCAGTAGGTTCGGCAGCGTCCCGAGCACCTGCCCGGGACGATCGTCGGAGCGAACGCGGAGGCCAACGTGACGGCACTGGACGCCGACGGGCGGATCGCCCGGTTGATGTGGACGCACTACGAGCCCGTGCACGCCGTCACCTACTTCCATCCGCGGGCCCGCGCCGCCTACGGAGCGGCCGGGCTGCGCGGCTACTGGCGGGGTTACTTCGCCGGTCGTGCCGCCCCCCTCGGGCCGACCGGTCCCGCACCGGTGATCGCCGCCTTCTACAACTTCGCGCCGCACATGGTGAGCCGGGCCCTGCCGGCCGTATGGCAGCTGGCCACCCCGGACCAGGCGCTGCGGGCGCGGTTGACCGGGGCGGTGCAGGCGCTCGCCGAGCTGACGTACGAGTTGCCCGAACGGCATCTCGTGGAGGCCGCCGACCTGCTTGAGGCAGCCACCGACGGGCTCGTGACCGCCGGCCGGGTCCTCGGCGCGGCGAATGCGGAGTTGTCCCGTGGTGAGTACCCGTTGGCTCGGCTCTGGCAGGCCGCGACCACGCTGCGGGAGCATCGCGGCGACGGGCACGTGGCGGCGCTCGTCGCCGCCGATCTCGACCCGGTGGAGACGCTCGCCTGGCGGGTCGCGATCGACATGCCGCCGGCCAATCTGCTCGGCCGGGGCTGGTCTGAGCAGGAGTGGTCGCAGGCACGTGACCGGCTCACCGCCCGTGGCTGGCTGGACGCCGACGGGAAGCCGACCGAGCACGGGCGCTCGGCCTTCCAGGCGATCGAGGACGCCACCGACGTGGCCGCCGCCCGGCCCTGGCTGGCTCTCGGTCCGCAGCGGGTACATCGCCTACGGGAACTGCTCGATCCCATCGCCCGCGCCGCCCACACGGTCATTCCGTCGGACAGCCCCATCGGTCTCCCGCCCCTGGCGGGTTGACCGAGGGCCTCGGGCCGCGCTCCACCGGGATTTCCGCCCGGACTTCTTGATCGACGCGGTGGCGGGTGGGGGAGGATGGGGGGTGTGACGGTGGATGGAATTATTTTCGATCTTGACGGGGTGATCGTCGACTCCGAGCCGGTGTGGGAGGAGGTCCGGCGGGCGTACGTCGCCGAGCACGGTGGCACCTGGCAGGAGGACACCCAGCGGCGTCTGATGGGGATGAGCACCGGCGAGTGGGCCCGGTACCTCAGTGACGAACTCGGGGTTCGGCGCACCGCGGACCAGGTCGCCGCCGAGGTGGTCGAGGAGATGGCCCGCCGGTACACCGTCCGGGTGCCGGTGATCGATGGTGCCGTAAACGTGGTCCGCGGGCTGGCCGGGCGGTGGCCGCTGGGGCTGGCCAGTTCCTCGCCGAGCCGGCTGATCGCGGCGGCGCTGGCCGCCACCGACCTGACCGACGCGTTCGGCAGCACTCTGTCGACCGAGGAGACCGAGCGCGGCAAGCCGGCACCTGACGTCTACCTGTCCGTGGCCCGGCGGCTCGGTCTCGATCCGAAATGCTGCGCCGCAGTGGAGGATTCCTCCAACGGGGTACGCTCCGCGGCCTCCGCCGGGATGGCGGTGGTGGCGGTGCCGCACGGGGCGTACCCGTTGGATCCGGACGCCCGGCAGCTGGCTGTGACGGTGCTGGACTCGATCGACGAGTTGACCGCGGACGTCGTCGACCGGCTGGGCCATCGGTAAGCGGACGGACCCGCCCGGTCGGTGGCGGCCAGGCGATGGTGTACGAGCGGACCGGTTGATCCTCCGCTGCTCGAACAGTTTTCGCCGACCACAGGACAGAGGCGAACAAGTTTCGCAATACTGGCTTTGCGGGTCACCCCGCGATGAACGGGCGGTCCCGGCGCGGTGCGAACGCCGGGGCCGCCCACCGGAGAGAAGTCTGTGCAGGCCACTACTCCCCACGGGAATGATGCGCCGGAAAACGTCACGGCGTGACCAGTTCCCGCACATCCATGTCACCATCGCGTACCGGGAACGCCCCACCTCCCAGTCGTAGCCGGCCGACACCGACATCCAGCACCGCCGGGTGAGCCATCAGCGCTTCCTCCAGCCCACGGAAGGTAAATTGTCCAGGTGAGCATCTCCTGGGCTGATTCGTACGTCGGGCAGCTGCGCGCCCTGGCCGGCGACCGGACACTGATGTTCGTCGGAGCGCGGGCCGTGGTACGCGACAACTCCGCCCGCATCCTGCTGATCCGCCGCTCCGACAACGGGCAGTGGGCGCTGCCCGCCGGCGCGATGGAACTCGGCGAGTCGATCGCAGACTGCGCCGTACGGGAGGTACGCGAGGAGACCGGGCTACGGGCGCTACGCGTCAACGCCTTCGCCCTCTACACCGGGCCGGACCGCACCCACACGAACATGTACGGCCACACCTACCAGATCTTCACCGCCGCGTTCCGGGTCGAGGAATGGGACGGCCGACTGACCCGAGTCACCGACGAGACAATCGACGCGGGGTTCTTCCACCACCACGCGATGCCCCAACCGCTCTCCGGGAGCGTCGTCGAAACCCTTGCCGACCTCGACGTCTTCGAGCAGACCAACCGCCTGATCCTGAAGTGACGCAGGTTTGACCCCGCCAGCCGGAGGGGAACCGCCGGCATGGCACGAGCAGCAGCGGAACAGCTCCGGCTCGCCGACGTCGTACAGAGCTGGCTCGGGCGTCCCGTCCTGGTGATCGGTGACGCCATGCTCGACGAATGGCGGTTCGCCGACTCCGACCGGCTGTGCCGGGAAGCCCCCGCCCCGGTCCTCACCCTGCGCCGCCGCATCTCGGCGGCGGGCGGCGCCGCGAACACCGCAGTCAACGTCGCCACGCTGGGCGGGCGCTCGGTGCTCGTGGCACCCGTCGGAGCCGACGCGGCCGGAGACGAGCTGCACGACTGCCTCGACCGGGCCGGAGTCTGGGACCGCACGGTCAGCCAGCCCGGACGGCCGACCCCCGTCAAGCGGCGGATGCTCGCCGGCGACCAGATCCTGCTCCGGGAAGACTCCGGCGACCCGGACGACCCGCTCAGCGACCTGGGGGTGGACTGCCTGCTCACCGCCCTGGACTGTGCGAGCGAGGAACTGCGGGCCGCCAGCGGAGGCGAACCTCCGGCACTCGTGGTCTGCGACTACGGACTGGGTGCCCTGCCCGCACCGGTACGCGCCTGGCTGGTCGAACACCGGGACCGCTACGCCACGGTCGCCCTCGACGCCCACGACCTCGCCGACTGGCGTGGCCTCGCCCCGACGGTGGTGACCCCGAGCTTCGCGGAGGCCACCCGCCTGCTCGCCCGCGCGGACACCGTCGGGTCACCCTCCAACCGGACAGCAGCCGCCGACCCGGGCAGCCACGAACTGCACCTGGAACATCCCGAGGTGGACCCGGCAGACGGACCTTCCGAGCTGACCGTCGGCACCGCCCCCGGTGCAGCCGCGTGGCGGCGTACCGCCGGCCCCGACGGCGAACCGACCCCGGGGGAGAGCCGGGTGGCGATGACCCGCGACGGACTCAGCGTGACCGGCACCGGGGTGACCGTGAACGCCGAAGCCGGAGCCGGCGTGGACCGGGCCGTCCTGGCCGAGTCACGGCTCGCCGAGCTGCGCGCCCACACCGGCGCAGCCGTGGTCGCGGTGACCCTCGACACTGAGGGCGCGGTCGTCGGCGGAAGCGACGGCGAGCCTGCCCGCAGCCACAGCACGCCCGTGCCAGCCAGCCACGCCGTCGGTGCCGGAGACGCGTACCTGGCGGCGATGACCCTCGCGCTGGCCGCCGACGCCCCCCTGTCCACCGCCGCCCAACTCGCCCAACTCGCCGCGACCAGCACCGTCGCCGGTACCGGCACCTGCGTCTGCCGCCGCGAGGACCTACTGGCTGCGCTGGGCCGACCGGCCCCCGACAGCCCGCAGGTGCTGGTCGACACCGGCCGCCTGGCGGCGATCGTCGCCGAGCATCGGCGCGCCGGCCGATCGATCGTGTTCACCAACGGCTGCTTCGACGTCCTGCACCGGGGGCACGTGCGGTACCTGGAACAGGCCCGGGCCCTCGGTGACCTGCTGGTGGTGGCAGTCAACTCCGACAGCAGCGTACGCCGGTTGAAGGGCGCCGACCGCCCGGTGAACCCGATCGAGGACCGCGCCGCCCTGCTCGCCGCGCTGACCTGCGTCGACCACGTGGTGGTGTTCGAGCAGGATTCGCCGACCGCCCTCATCGAAACCGTCCGACCGGACACCTACGTCAAGGGCGGCGACTACCCGCCAGAGTTGGTACCGGAGGCGCCGCTGGTGCAGCGGCTGGGCGGCCAGGTACGCACCCTCGGCTACGTGCCGGACCGCTCCACCTCGTCGATCATCGACCGGATCCGCGCGTACGGCCAACAGACCGGCAGCAGCGCGGAGGCTGCTCCCATGCCAGCGGTAGACATCGCTGATCCGGGCGGCACCGCAGCTGCGGACGCACCGCCTCTCAGCGGCAAGGCGCCGTGAACCGACCCCTGGACGCCGGCACACCCGCGCAGTTCCGCGCCGACCGGCTGGTCGACGTGCTCGTCCCGACCCGCAACCGTCCCACCGAACTCGCGGTCACCCTCGCCGGGCTCACCACCCAGGAAGGGGTGCCGGGATTCGGCGTGGTGGTGAGCGACCAGTCCGACGGTGACCCCGGATTCGCCCATCCGGCGGCAGCCACCATGGTCCGGGCGCTACGTCACCGGGGGCACCCGGTGCTGCTGACCCGGCGCCTCCCCCGGCGTGGGCTCGCCGAACACCGCAGTTACCTCCTCGACACCTCCGACGCCCGGTACGTGCTCTTCCTCGACGACGACGTCTGGCTGGAGCCGGGCACACTGCACCGGCTGGTGACCGCGATCGGTGAGCTGGGCTGCGGCTTCGTCGGCAACGGGGTGCACGGCCTGTCCTACCTCGACGACGTACGACCGCAGACACACCGGCACTATCGGGAGTGGACGGGCCGACCGGTGCCGGAACGCATCCGACCCGGCACGCCCGAGTGGGACCGGGCGCAGATCCACTCCGCGGCGAACCTTTTGCACGTCACGGCATCACTGGCGCTGGCCGACGGCGACTGGCGGGCGTACCAGGTGTCCTGGGTCGGCGGCTGCGTGCTCTACGACCGGGCCAAGCTCGTCGGCTGCGGCGGCTTCGACTTCTGGCGGCGGGTGCCGACCCGGCACCAGGGCGAGGACGTCGCCGCGCAACTCGCCGTGCTGGCGCGGCACGGCGGCGCCGGCATCCTGCCCAGCGGCGCCTACCACCTGGAGTCACCGACCACCGTCACCGAACGCGACGTGGAGGCGTGGGAGGTCGTCATCGCCGACCCGGACGGCTGAGCTCGCGGTCAGGGAAGCACCTTGCTGCACCGCAGGCGTTGGCAATTGCCTTTCCTTCAGCGGAACAGCAGTTCGCGGGCAGCTTCGGTCACCTCGGCGACCGGCACGTCGGTGACGAAGGAATCACGGTGCGGGCAGTCCCCATCGCCCGGACGATGTGGATAGATACCGGGGGTGCAGTCCACCCCGCAGACCGGACAGTGCACCGTCCACGAGGTGATCGGCCGGTGCCGTCCCCGCAGCACCGGAGCGGTGGTGATCAGGTTGCCGACCCAGAAGATGCCGACGGTGGGAGTACCGACGGCGGCGGCCAGGTGCAGCGGCCCGGTGTCGTTGGAGACCACCAGTTCACAGCCGGCGTAGCAGCCGGCCAGGCCGGCCAGGCTGAGCGTGCCCACCTGCGGCCGGACCGGCACCCCGGCGGCGGTCACCACCCGGTCGACCACGTCCTGCTCGACGGGGGTGCCGGTGACGAGGACCTCGTACCCGTCGGCGTGCAGCGTCCGGGCCACCTGCCCGAAACGGTCCGCGGGCCAGCGACGACGGGTGTCGGTCGCCCCGGGGTGCAGCGCCACCCGGGGACGTTCCGACTCGCCGAGCACGGTCAACGCCTCGGCCCGGTCGGTTGCGGTGACCGCCAGCGCCGGGGTGACCGTGGTGGCCGGGGCACCCACCAGCGCCACCGCCTCCAGGTAGCGGATCACCTCGTGCTGGTAGTAGACGTAGCGCAGCCAGCGATCGAGTGGTGGCGCGTCCTCGGCCCGCAGACCGGCGGTGACCCGGGCGCCGAGCGCGGCCACCAGCGGGTTCGAGTTGGCGCCGCCGCCGTGCAGTTGCAGCGCCACGTCGAATCGTTCCGCACGCGCGGCGGCCAGGAAGTCGACCATGCCCGACTCGGGCTCGCCGCCGGTCGCCGTCCGGATCCCCGGCGCGGGCGGCACCACGAGTACCCGGTCCACCGGCCCCGGCCGGTCGCGCCACAGTCGCGCGTGCCAAGGCGCACCGAGCAACACGATCTCCGCCTGCGGGTACGCGACCCGCAACGCCTCAAGCGCGGGCAGTACGAAGATGAAGTCGCCGAGCGCGTTGGCACGCAGCACGGCGATCCGGGCCACATCCGGCACCCGGTCCACGGCCTCCACCAGCAGAGCCGAAGCCACCGGGGCACGCTACCGGCCGGAATCGCCGGTGACGACATCCGGCTGGTGCAGTTCCCGGTCCGCCGCCGGGTCGACACCACTAGACACACCAGCGGAAGGACCGCCCGAACGCGGACCGGTACGGCCGACGGTGATGATGCGCGGCTCCGGCCGGTGTGCGCGGGGCAGTCGTACCCGCAGCAGACCATGGTCCATCACCGCGTCGATCGTCTCGGGGTCCACCCGCAAGGGCAGTGGCACCCGGTACTCGAAGCCCCGGGTCTCGAACCCGCCGGGAATGCCGTGGTCGGCGTTGACCTCAGCCTCCGTCCTCGCCCGTACGCACAACTCACGGTCGTCCAACTCCACCGCGACCTCCTCGGGCGCGACGCCGGGCAGCCGGACGACCACCTCCCAACCGTCGCCCGTCTCGCCCAGCTCCACCTCGGGTGGACCCGGTCGGCCACCGACCAGTCGACTCAACTCGGCGCGCAGCGACTGCAACTCACCCATCGGGTCCCAGCCTTGCTGGCCGCCACGCCAACCGCGTCCCGATCTGGTCATCGCGCATCCCCCATTCGTTGGCTGGCGGCCACCGGCCGCAAGGAACTCGACGCGTCGAGGCCCGCATCCCGGTCGACACCGACGCCGAGCCGGTCGACGAGTTCACCGCCGAGCCAGCCGCCGACGCCGAGGATGCCCAGCGCCACCACCTCGATGGCGACAAGAGCCCCGCCCGCGCCCCGCGAGTCGGCGTTGAGCCGCACCGCCCAGACGGCGGCGAAGAGCAGGATCACCGCGACGTTCGCGGCGGCGTGGGTGAGCGCCACCCGTTTGGCCCGGGTACCAGAAGGGATGGCCAGCAGGTCGAACGTCCCGGCCGCCGCAGCCAGCAGGCCACCGATCAGGCCGACGGTGAGGTTCCAGTACGCCACCTCGCCGAGGAAGTCCGGCCCGCCGACCGTGTCGACGATGTCGAACAGCACGGCGGTGACGAGCAGGGCGAACGGAAACATCACCAGCATCGGATGGACGGGATGCCCCAGGATCTTGAGTCGACTCTCCATCTCCCGGCCTCCACTGCTCTTCGAGGGCGCTGGTGGGGCCGTACCCCGGTCATCGGGGGACAAACCTCACGGCCACGCGCGACTAGACTGACCGCGGCGGTTTCCCGCCCGGGTGCCGTCACCACGGTCAACTCCACGGGGAGGCACACAGTGACGGTGGAGATCACATCCACGGCCGAACTGACCGCGTTGCTCGGCACCCCGACGCCTCGCGCGGTCGCCAAGGAGCGCACCCGGCTGCACGACCGTGACCGGCAGTGGCTCGCAGCCACACCGTTCTGCCTGGTGGCCACCGCCGCAGCGGACGGCACCTGCGACGTCTCCCCCAAGGGTGACCCGCCGGGCTTCGTCCACGTGATCGACGAGCAGACCATCGCCATCCCGGAGCGCCCCGGCAACAAGCGCGCCGACGGCCACCACAACATCCTGTCGAATCCGCACGTCGGCCTGATCTTCCTCATCCCCGGGCGCATCGACACCCTGCGGATCAACGGCCGGGCGCGGCTGCTGCGCGAGGCGCCGTGGTTCGACGACCTGGTGGTCAAGGGGCACCGGCCGGTGCTCGCGGTGGTGGTCGAAATCGAGCAGATCTACTACCACTGCGCGAAGGCGTTCCTCCGGTCACAGTTGTGGCAACCGGAAAACTGGCCAGCGGATCCACTGCCCAGCCGGGCCCGCCTGATCAAGGAGGTCGAGGCCCCGGCGGAATCTCTCGCCGACCTGGAACGCCACTACGGCCCCCAGTACGCCGACAACCTCTACACCTGACTGCCCGGCCGGCTCCCCCGCGCCGCCCCACCCGCAACTTCACTGATGTTGCTGCCTGCGCCACCGAGACCCGACAACATCCGCGAATTTGCAGGCCGGGAAGAGGAGTCGTCAGATGTTGGACCCGATCCGGACCCAGCGCATCGAAGGTGTCGTCGTAGCGGCCCTCGCCGTCGTGGCGACCGTCGCCGCCGGCTACGCCTGGTGGTGGCCTAGGTGACTGGTGTTAAACGATGGCTGCCATCGGCGTGGCGGCCATCGTTTTGAATCTATTTCGGGTAGTTTGCTGGGATGACGTTGGGCATAGCGTCGCAGCAGCTGGACCTCTTCGA
>NZ_JAASAD010000011.1 GCF_012726175.1 Micromonospora sp. HNM0581 | reverse complement strand
CGGGGTCTATCGGGCGCCGGACGAGTCGACCTTCCGCAGGATCCTGGCCGGCGTCGACGCCGACGCCCTCGACGACACCGTCGGCCGGTGGATCATCGCGTCCCGGCCCGCGGGCCCCGGCCGGCGGGTGTACAGCGTGGACGGGAAGACGTTACGAGGTAGCGGCCCGGCTGGTGCCCAGGTACATCTGCTCGCCGTGCTGGACCAGCACACCGGCACCGTCCTCGGCCAGATCGACGTGGACGGCAAGACCAACGAGCTGACCCGGTTCCGGCCGCTGCTGGCCCCGCTCGACCTGACCGGTCATATGTCCAGCTCGGCACTGCCGAAACCGCAGGTTGCAGCTCACGGTACTTGGCGGCATCTGCTTCCATCCGCTCATTGTCAATCGACGATCAGCGTGGTGTCGACCATGCCGACGTAACGGAGCCTTCCTCGTCGTCGACGAGTCGTCCACTCGTGCCGCCGGGCCTGCGCGCTGGCCTGTCGAGCGGCCCTCACTGTCCGTGCTGCTGCTTGGGCACTTCGTCGGTGGTGGAGTCCGGGCTGGCGTCGAGGTCGGCGGCGATCTGAGCCGGCAGCGGGTGAGCATGTTCGACAGGCAGATGAGGTGCTGCCGCCTGTTCGTCGCCGCGACGAAGAAGGTCCCGGATCAGGTGCACGGTGGGGCTGATGTCGGTGATGGCAACGAGCCAGTCGTCGACGTACCGGTCGACAGCCTCGCCGGACAGTCCAACCTGCAGCGACCGGTACGGCAGCACCTTCAGCGGCAGCGATCGTTCCGGATCCCATTGCACTCGGACTGGGCTGGCTTTCAGTTGCCGTGACCAGGTCGCCTAGTCGCCGTGCAGGTCTCGGCCGTAGTGACTCAGGCAGGCTCGCGCCAGCGCCCACTCGAATCCGTCCCGCCTGACGTCGATGGACAGCACGCGCTCTTGCCCTGGCTTGGTGGCCCAGCCGCATCGATACGTCATCCATCGGAGCCGGAGCGGCAGACCTATCGGCGTGTGTACGTCTGGCGTACCTGGTTCTGCACCGAAGCGCGTACGCCGTCTACGCCCCTGCGCCTTCCTCGCGGCCCGGAGCCGCGGTCCGCAGCGGCGGCGAGCGGGTGTGGTTGGCCGGTCATGGCGGCAGCGCGAGCAGGTCCCCTATCGCGTTCCGTGGGTCCTCGTTGGGCGGTCGGATGATCCGTGTGGGCACGTTCCGAGCCTGTAGGTGACTGATCGTGGTGTGCTCAGACATCGGTCGATCCATTGCGGTGGCAGGAGCTGAACGTTGGGCCTGGCACTTTCATAGTTGATCACGGATGCGTAGGATCACGTCCACCATCGCCGCCGGCGGAAGTTCGCTGTCTGTTCCGGTCACACCCCCGTCACCCGTCCCCGTTCGCCACATCGGAGATGAGAAGTTGGGTGTTGCACGTATGGAAGCTTTGGTTCGACTGCGAGCCAAACGTCGACCATCATGGATTTTCTGTGTAGCGTTCGCGCTGGTGGTCGTGCTGGTGCTCGCCGGCCATGCGCGTCCTGTCGCGGCGCAGAGCGCGTCAGGCTGCGAGTTCGGTGAGACGGCTCTCGAAGCTGGACCGACCGGACCGGGTGAGGTCACGCTACGCATGGGTTGCGCGCGGGACGTCGGCAGTTTCGGCGTGTTCGCCGATCGCGACGACGACATCGTCGCGATCCTGGAGTTCACTCCCGCCCGCGAGGAGGCTGAGCTCCGCGAGATCCTGCAACGTCAGGTCGACGACGCCAACCAGGCACGCGAAGCGGGAGTCAGCCTGAGCACGTACCTCCTCACGAAGGCGGACGAGTTCGGGATCGGGTACTACGCGGAGCAGGACGAGGATATCGACTTCGACGGCGAGATCCACCGGATGGCCAACCACCTGGTGATAGTGATCCCGCAGGCGGAGGTGGAGGCCGCGTGGAGTTGGATCGGCGTCCTGAAGAAGATCGCGCTGGCGTTGATCTTCTTCGGTGTCTGGGCGCTCGTGGAGGGCACCTGCGTCGCCTTTTTCGCGCCAGAGGCGCCGGTAGCTGCGGTGTTGTGCAGTGCGTTCGCGGGATTCATCGCAGGAGGTGTGCGGGAGCTGTTGGCGGCTGTCTTCGCCGGCAAGGAGATCAATAGCGATGTGTGGTCGGACGTACTCGGGACCGCGCTCGGCGGTGCGTTCGTCGGCGCGACCCTGCACGGTGCCATTCAGCTGGTCGAATCGACCGTCCGGCCCATGTACGCCGTGCTGGGGAAGTTCCTGAGGGATACCAGCTTGAAGGTGTGGAACTCGCTCAAGAGTTTCGTCAGCCACGCAGCCGACATGTTCACGGCCGAGGCTGCGGACGTCTTGCGCAAGGCGTTGGAGCTCGCGGCCCGACACGGGATCGGATCGTTCGCGACCGGCCAGTGCCCCGGCTACGACCCCAGCTCCGACAACGGCACCGGGCTCGGGTGGCAGGAACTCGGCCGGATGCAGGACAGCCTCAAGCGGCTGCTCGATCTGTTCGATGACGACAACAGCTCGGGTGAGAAGGTGTCGAAGACCAAACTTCGGTACGCGGACGTCGACGGCGACGGCCTGTCGGACCGGATTCTGGTCGCGCCGGCCGGGCGTGCCGAACTGTCGCAGAACGTCGGTTGCGGTGAGGACGGCCAGCGGCTCTGGGCGCAGCGCAGTGACGCCGGACCGATCGAGGACATACTGGACCAGTTCAACGCCGACCAGGTCCACTTCGGTGACCTCGACGGCGATGACCGGGCGGACCTTATCGCGGTTCTCGACGCCAGCCAGTCATCGACCGGTGTCCCGATGATCCAGGCCTGGCGCAGTGAGTCGTCGATCAGCGACATCCGCTGGGCGGCGGGCAGCCGGGTCGCGAACAACCTCGGCTACGCCGCCACCGACCGGCGCTTCTTCCTCGACATCGACGGTGACGGCGACGGTGACTACCTGACGGTCGCGGCGGACGACACCGTGAGCGCCTGGGAGAACACCGGGTGGGGCCTGCCGGGGCCAGCTGACTGGCGCCGGATCGACGGCTTCGCATATCCGGGCCAGGGGCAGGGCGGCGGGAAGGTCCACTTCGCCGATGTCACCGGGGACGGCCGCGCGGATCTGCTTCTGGTCGACTACGACACCGGCGGGGTCCAGGCGTGGGAGAACGTCGGCAGCCCGTGGACCAGTTCCACCGGCTGGCGGTCGCTGGGCACCATCCGGGTGGGTGCGCCGCTGGCAGGCAACTCCGGTGCCATCTTCAGCGACATCGATGGAGATCGGGTTGCGGACCTGCTGCTCCTCGACAGTGCCGAGGGTGGCGTCGACGGTTGGCGGCTGCCACGCTACGGGTCCGGCGAGCAGGGGCCGGGCCAGCCGGGGACACCGTCCTCCCCGGAGCAGCTTCCGCCGGGGACGCTGCCGGCGTACAGCGGCGGTGATCCGCGTCCGCAGGTGACTGGCCGACTGATTCAGAACAGCAACTTCACCGGCTCCTTCAAGCCGTGGTGGGTGAACGCGCAGATGACGCCGAAGGTGGATGATGGGGTGTTCTGCGTGACCGCCCCGGCTTCGGCGAAGCCGTGGGATGTGCTTGTCGGGCACAACAGCATCTACCTGCCACGAGGGAATTCGTACACGTTCCGGTTCCGGGTGCGGACCAGCGAGACGGTTCCGTTCGTGGTGCAGATCGCTCCGTTCGACAACCCGAACCACACGACGTATCTGGCCAAGTATCCGACCGCGACCGGTGGGG
The DNA here is from genome assembly GCF_012726175.1 of Micromonospora sp. HNM0581. GTDB lineage: Bacteria > Actinomycetota > Actinomycetes > Mycobacteriales > Micromonosporaceae > Micromonospora. Next base: position 159,375 of record NZ_JAASAD010000011.1, on the reverse strand, counting down.
CGTGGCGGACCTACGAGTACACCTTCGACACCAGCTTCAGCCAGGAGTACGTGCTGTCGCAGGTGCAGTTCCGCCTCGGCGGGTCGGACCAGGCGTACGAGTTCTGCATGGACGACGTCACGCTCAACGGTGCCAGCTACGCGTACCAGGCGCAGCGAGGTCCGGCGGTGAAGGTCAATCAACACGGTTACCTGCCGCAGGGTCCGAAACGGGCGACGGTGGTGACGGACGCGGCGAACTCGCAGTCCTGGGCGCTGCGACGGGTCGGCGGCGGCGACGTGGCGACCGGGCAGACCGTCCCGGCGGGCTTCGACGGCTCGGCCGGCGCCTCGGTCCACCTGGTCGACTTCAGCTCGGTGACGGCGACCGGCCGGTTCGAGCTGGTGGTCGGTGGTCAGGCCAGCTATCCGTTCGACATCCGGACGGACCTGTACGCGTCACTGCGAACGGACTCGATGCGGTTCTTCTACCCGAATCGGAGCGGCATCGCGATCGACGGCGGCATCGCCGGGGCGGAGTACGCCCGTCCGGCCGGACACGTGGCATCCTCGCCTGGCGGAGGCGACACCGCGGTGCCTTGCCAGTTCCCGCAGGAGTTCATGGACAACTGGACGTGTGACTACACGCTGGACGTCACCGGCGGTTGGTACGACGCGGGTGACCATGGCAAGTACGTGGTCAACGGCGGTATCGCCACCTACCAGCTGCTCTCGGCGTGGGAACGGGCCGTGGCGGTGGGTCGGTCTGGGCCACTGGGTGACTCCACCCTGGCGATCCCGGAGCGCGGCAACGGGGTGCCCGACATCCTCGACGAGGCCCGCTGGAACCTCGAGTTCATGCTGAAAATGCAGGTACCGGACGGGCTGCCACTGGCCGGGATGGTGCACCACAAGGTCCACGACGAGTCGTGGACCGGGCCGCCGATGCTGCCGCACCAGGACACGAAGCAGCGCGAGTTGCACCGGCCGTCGACGGCGGCGACGTTGAATCTGGCTGCGGTCGCGGCCCAGGCGGCGCGGATCTTCGCGTCGTACGACGCGACGTTCGCCTCCCGGTTGCGGTCGGCGGCGCAGCGGGCGTACGCCGCAGCGCTGGCCAACCCGACGCTTTACGCGCCCAGAGCGGATCGCTCCGGCGGTGGCCCGTACGCCGACGACGACGTCACCGACGAGTACTACTGGGCGGCGACGCAGCTGTACCTGACCACCGGCGGTGGGACGTACCTCGACGCGGTGCGGGCCAACCCGTACCACGCTGCGGGTGCGGCGTTCAACCAGAACGGCTTCTACTGGGGGCAGGTCGCCGCCCTCGCCCAGCTGGACCTGGCCCGCTTCGGTAGCGGGCTGTCCGAGCAGGCGCAGATCCGTGGTTGGGTGACTACCGCAGCGAACCGGCTGATCTCGTTCCAGCAGGCCGAACGGTTCGGGCAGACGTACACCCCGACCAGCGGTCTGTACGACTGGGGATCGAACGCGTCGATCCTCAACAACCAGGTGGTGATCGCCACGGCGTACGACCTGACCGGCAACACGATGTACGCCGACGCGGTGTTCGAGGCGTTCGACTACCTGTTGGGCCGCAATGCCCTGGGGCAGTCCTACGTCACCGGGTACGGCAGCAACGACGCGAAGAACCAGCACAGCCGCTGGTACGCGAGGTCGTTCGACTCGACGCTGCCGAATCCGCCGGTCGGATCGGTGTCGGGTGGGCCGAACTCCAGCCTGCAGGACCCGCTGTCGGCTTCCTGGCTGCACGGCTGCGCCCCGCAGTTGTGCTATGTGGACAACTTGGAGGCCTGGTCGACGAACGAGATCACCATCAACTGGAACTCGGCGTTGGCGTGGGTCAGCGCCTTCGCCGCCGACGAGGCACCGCGCCGGTGACCCACCGGTGAACTGTCGCTGACCATTGGTGAGAAGCCGGCCCGCCCATACGGGGACATCACCGGGCGGGCCGGCCGGCGTTCAGCACGAATGACGCGGCCGACACAGGTAATGGGGCGACCTGTGCGGCGTTCGAGCTCTACAGTCACTGCCAAAGCCTGTCGAAGCGACCGGGGGTGCGTATTGAACGTGAGCGTGCAACGTACGCTGTCCACTATGGTGGCGGCCGTGATGGCTGCCGGGGTGACGGGCCCTTCAGCGCCGGGTTACGCGGCTGCCGGGACCGGGTCACTGACGGTCGCCGAGGTTGGTGCAGTAGCGCCGGATGGGCGGCCACGCCCCGCGTCGCCAGCGCCGCACACCCTTCACGTCGCGGGCGTTGCCTGCGGATCCGAGGTGTCGTCTATCGGTACCACGGCTCCGACGTTCTCCGCGACTATCCCTGGCTTCGGGAGCGGTGCCGCGTCAACCGTCACCTACGAGTGGATCGAGGTCCCGGCAGGGGGCATCAGCTCGGTGACCAGATGGTTCCCGGCTCGCCTGAGTCCGCCACCGGTGCGGACGGGGATTACCCCGAACAGCCGGGCGGAGAGTGCCGCGGTGACGACCGTGGAGGGCCCCACCTACGCCTTCAGGGTGAGGGGCTCCCGCAACTCGATCACCAGCGTATGGTCATCGTGGTGTCTGTTCAGTGCGGACCTATCCGTGCCGCCGGTACCAACGATAACGCCGGGCGCCGTCGTTGGCCCGGGCCAGACGATGACCTTCACGGTCAGTACCACCGCCGTGGACGTGACCAAGTTCCGTTATGGCTGGTCCAATCCGCCCTCGACTGAGGTCGCCGCCAGCGGCACCGACCCCAAGACGGCTACGGTGACCGCTACCGTCCCCAGCTTGGGGTCGAACACGTTCTGGGCTCGTGCCGTCGACGCCAACGGTAATCTCGGCGACATCGGCTCCGTCACGTTCACCGCGCCGAGTCTGTCGCCGCCCGTCGCCAGGTGGGGTCTGGAGCAGCTTCCCGGTATCGATGAGACTGCCGCGCTCGCTGACCAGCAACCAGCCTTGGGGGGCCAAACGGATCTGAGCACGTCGAACGTCAGCTGGGTCGACGATGTTCGACTGGTTGGTAGCAGATCCGTAGAGCTGGACGGGGAGTCGTCGGGGTTGGCCGCGCCGGGAAGTGTCGTCGACACGGCAAACTCCTTCAGTGTCGCCGGATGGGTCCGACTCGCCTCGCTGCCGACGACCTACGACGCCGTCATCGCATCTCAGGCAGGGGTCGACGCCGCTGGGTTCCACCTGGGCACCCAGTTGGTCGGGTCTCCGTCGACGCCTCGGTGGTCGTTCCTGATGAAGGACAGCGACGCACAATCGAGCGCCACCCATGCGGCATACAGCAGCTCTGCCCTGACGTCTGCAGATGTGGGGCGCTGGACGCATATCGCGGGCGTGTACGACACTGCAGCGGGCATGCTCCGGCTTTATGTCGACGGCGTGCTGACCGCCGAGGTCCAGCGGAGTGGGACGTCGTGGAGTGCCACCGGTGTGTTCGCGATTGGTCGGGGGTGGAGTTCCGGCGCACCGGGCAACTGGTTCCACGGCAACGTCGCCGATGTTCACGCGTACGGTCGGGTGCTCGTACCGCACGATTTCACCGGCCTCAGGGCTGAGGACCCGACGTCGGGCGGGTTCCAGGAGCCGGGGATGTTGACGCCGATGCGGGTGGGCGGCTGGAACTTCGAGATGGCGGTTCCCTGCTACCTGGCGGACCTCAGGGACACCTGCCAGGCACCCGATACGACGATCTGGGGCCGGTCGCTGGCCTTGACGCGGGGCGCGTCCATCGGTGTCGGACACACCGCAGCAGGTTCGGGTCTGTGGCTGGATGACAGGTACTTCCCCGAAGACGGTCACACCGAAAGCACCACGGAGTACGGACGCAGTGCGGTGATGGTGGGCTTCACCGAGCCGGACGGCGACGGGTTGGAGTTCACCCAGTGGGAAGACGAACCGGTCCTGCGTACCGATCAGTCCTTCACGATGTCAGCCTGGGTGATGCCCGACGGCTCGGACGGTGTGCGGGCAGCGGTGTCCCAGCGGGGGCAGCACTCAAGCGGCGGCTGGTTGACGTTCGACCCGACGGTGGGTAGGTGGCAGTTCGGTGTCAGCGACGAGGACGTCGCCGTCACGCCCACGGCCAGCGTCACGTCGACATCGGCGGCCGAGACGGGCGTCTGGACTCACCTTGCCGGGGTGTATGACGCCGGTCGCAACCAGATCCGCCTCTACGTCAACGGTGAGCTTGAGGCGGTCACCGACGACATCACGTTCACCCCGATGGCCTCGACCGGCCCCCTGCTGGTGGGCCGAGCGCTGCGGCAGGGACACCTCGCGGAACCGTGGAACGGCGGCATCGACGACGTCGCCGTGTTCCAGGGCGCTCTGACCGACACCGAGGTCCACCGGCTTCTCGGCTCGTAGCCGGGCTGCTGTGTCACGCCGACCGGCGTGACACAGCAGTGACGCCGGAGGTGGGGGCGGCGTGATACCGAGTTCCGCCACGACGTCGCCGGCACCGGCCATGAAGTCGTCGAATGCCGGGCGCATGGAAACATCGGTTAGGGTCGCCTATCCTAACTCCGTGCGTCATCCTTTGCTCTCGTTCGCGGGTGTCTCCGTACGGCACGAGGTGCCCCGGCACGACGACGAGAACGTCGTCCACTACGGGCACCCCAGTCCGGACGAGGTGTCGTTCGAGGTCCGGCCGGGCGAGGCTGTCCTGCTGCTGGGCCCTTCGGGATGCGGTAAGTCGACCCTGACCCTGACCAGCAACGGGCTGATTCCGAACGTGATGACCGCCGAGGTGACGGGCACTGTGCGGGCTGCCGGCCGGCCGGTCGCCGATCATCCGGTGCCGACCTTCGCCGGGGACGTCGCGATGGTTTTCCAGGACCCCGACGCGCAGGTGGTGATGGCCACGGTGCTCGACGAGGTCTGCTTCGGGCCGGAGAACCTCCGCCTGCCCGCCGGTGAGGTGCTCGTACGGGCCGAGGACGCGTTGCGGACGGTGGGCCTGTGGCAGCGACGTGACGACGATCCGGGTCGACTGTCCGGCGGCGGCCGGCAGCGGCTGGCCATCGCCTGCGCGCTGGCGCTGCGGGCACCGCTGCTGGTGCTGGACGAACCCACCGCGAACCTCGACCCGGTCGGCGTCGAGGAGGTACACGCCCTGCTGCGGCGGATCGTGGCGACCGGGGAACGCGGCGTCCTGCTGGTCGAGCACAACCTGGATACCGCCGTCGAACTTGTCGACCGGGTGGTGGTGCTCGACGACCGGGGTCGGCTGGCCCTGGACGGACCGGTTCGGCAGATCCTCACCGACCACGCCGACCACCTGCTGCGCCTCGGTGTCTGGTTGCCGCAGGCGACCCTGGCGGCGCTTCGGCTGCGGCGTGCCGGCGTCGACCTTAAGCCGCTGCCGTTGACGCCGACCGAGTTGGGTGCCGCACTCGACAGGTGTCCCGAGTTGCCGGCGCCGTCGGCTGCGACCGACCAGCTTTCGCCGGCCGGCGGGGCACAGGTTGCGGTCGAGGTGTCCCGACTGACGGTCAGGCGTGGACGGGTTCCCGTGCTGCACGACATCGACCTCGTCGTGACGGCCGGTGAACTTGTGGCCCTGGTGGGTCCGAACGGTGCCGGCAAGACCACCCTGGCGCAGGCCATCGCGGGCGTGACCCGGCCTCCGCGCGGCACGGTACGGGTGGCTGGTGTCGATCCGGCCCGGATCGACAGCCGGACCTTGGCTGGGCTCGTCGGATTCGTCTTCCAGAACCCGGAACACCAGTTCGTGACCGGTCGGGTCGACGACGAACTGGCACATGGGCTGCGGATCCGGAAGGTCGCCGAGGACGAGGTGGCGGTCCGGGTCGATGACGTCCTGGGCCGCTTCGGCCTGCTGGAGCTGCGCGACCGGCATCCGTTCCTGCTCTCCGGTGGCCAGAAGCGACGACTGTCGGTCGCGACCGCGATCATCTGCCGGCCGCAGGTGCTGGTGCTCGACGAACCCACCTTCGGGCAGGACCGGCAGCGGGCGGCGGAACTGCTCAACCTGCTCGGTGACCTGCACCGGGCCGGCACCACAGTGGTCCTGGTGACCCACGACATGCCCCTGGTAGCCGAGTACGCGAGTCGCGTCGTGGCGGTCGTCGACGGGCGGGTGGTCGCCGACGCGTCGCCGGCCGAGCTGTTCACCGACGCCGCGTTGCTGGCCCGGGTGGGCCTGCGTCCGCCTCCGGTGGCCCGAGCCACCGGCACGTTGGTGCGCCACACGCCGTGGCGTGCGGTCACCCGGCTGGCGGAGCTGCCTTCGGGTACGACGGTGGGAGCGGCATGACGGCCCGCGTACCTCACCGCTCCGTCGGGCTGGGGACCGAGCCGGATCTGGACGGCTCGGTTCTGGATCTGCGGACCTACAACCCGCTGGTGAAGGTGCTGGGGCCGATCGCGGCCATGGTGGTGGCGATTACCTCCCGGGATCTGCTGACCCCGGCACTGTTCGCGGCCTTCGCGCTGGCGCTGCTGCTGGGCGGGGGTCGGCTGGCCGCACGGACGTTGGGCGGCGTGCTGCTCGGCGTCACCATCCTGGTGGCGCTGATGGCCGTGTCATTCGGGATGTGGACGGATCCGTCCCAGGTCGACCACACTCACGCCCTGCTGCGGCTCGGCCCGCTGACCTTCTGGTCGGGGGCGTTGGAGACGGGCCTCGCCACCGGTCTGCGGGTGGCCGCGGTGGTGCTGCTGGCCCTGCTCTCGGGACTGACCACTCACGGAGCCGACCTGGTCCGGTCGATGATCGCGCAGCTGCGGGTGCCCTACCGGATCGGTTACGCCGGACTGGCGGCGCTGCGTTTCGTGCCGCGCTTCGCACAGGAACTGGACACCATCCGCAGCGCCCACCGGGTTCGGGGGCTGTCCGGCGGCCGAGGGCCGGTCTCGGTGGTCCGGCGTCACACCGGGTACGCCATTCCGCTGCTGGCCGGCGGAATCCGGCACGCCGACCGCGTGTCACTGTCGATGGAGTCGCGCGGTTTCGGTGCCTACCCGAGCCGGACGGAACGTCGCCACCTGCCGTTCCGGCTGCGCGACTGGGCACTGCTGGCGTCGTTGCTGGCCGGCGCGCCGTTGGTTCCGCTGCTCGCTCACCACCTGACCGGGGGTACCCCTTGATGTTCACCACCCGTTTCCTGATGGCCTGCGCCGCGATCGGCGCGGCAACCGGTGTGCTGCTGATCCCGGCCAACTTCGCGGCGTTCAGCATCTCGGCGACCGTGCCGTTGGCGTACGCCCCGATGGTGGGGCTGTGGCTGATCGGACCGGTGGTGGCGCTGGCGGTGCTGCGCCGGCCCGGGTCGGCCGTGTTGACGATGTTCGTGGCGGGTGTCATCAGCACGCCCACCCCGGCCGGGCCCAGCGCGATCGTCACCTGCCTGATGGTCGGTGTCGCGATGGAACTCGGGTTCCTGGTGACCCGTTACCGCATCTGGCGGCCGTGGTTGTTCCAGCTCACCGCGATCGCCTTCACTGTGCTGTACGCCCTGTCCGCGTACGCGGCGTTCAACATCTCCGCGATGTCGCTGTTCGCCCAGGGGATCTTCTTCGCGCTCATGGTCGCCAGTCAGATGGTGTTCACCGGGCTCGGGCTCGTCGTGGCGCGCCGCCTGGCTGCGACCGGGGTGGCCCGGGGCATCGCACCGACCCGCCGTGTCGGCGTGGGCCCGGTTCCTCGTCGGCCGGAAGCGGACGCGGAAGGCCGGGTCGGGTAGCAGTGCGGGTGGGGCCGGGCCGAACGCCACACCGGCGGGGAGAGCGGGTTCGGCTCCGAACGGCAGGGTTACCAGGAAGGTGCGGGCGAAGATCGGCCGTCCGAGCGGCGGGTCCGTGGGCAGGTGGTGGACGGCCGGCGTCAGAAACATCGCGGTCAGCGCCACCATCAGGGCGGTGACGACACTCGTGACAGGGGTGCGGGCGCCGGCGGAGAAGTTCACCGCGCTGCACGAGAAGCCGCCAGCCGGCGGAAGATACCCCCCGGTGTACTGTTGTCCGACGACACGGGAAGGGGCCGGACAGTGCAGGTCGACGAGGACGCGGTCGGTGACGTGGTCAAGAGACTTCGCCGCGCCGAGGGGCAGATTCGTGGCGTCATCGGCATGCTCGAAGACGGCCGGGACTGCGCCGAGGTGGTGACCCAGCTCGCGGCGGTCTCCCGTGCCCTGGACCGGGCCGGGTTCAAAATCATCGCGAGTGGTCTGGAACAGTGCGTCAGCTCCACCGGAGAGGACCGGAAGGCCAACCTCGAACAGATGGAGAAGCTGTTCCTGTCGCTGGCCTGAGCCTGCCCGCCGACGCGCAGCTCGCCGCGGCCCGGCGACGTCCGGGCAAGGGGGCGGCAGCGGTCGACGAGCAGGGTCATGCCGTGGGCCTGCGGTGGCCCCGGTCGGTGGGCTCGGCGATCTCAGTCAGCACCGCCGGCCCAGCGGGTCACCGTGATGGCCGGTCAGGGCTTGCGGGCCACCGCACCGTACGCGTCGATAGCCTGAGCGTCCGCCTCGTCCGGACGCCACAACGGAATCGGCACCAGCCCTGGTTCCACCATCGTCAGCCCCTCGAAACAGGTGGCGAGCTGCTCCGGGCTGCGCAGGACGTAGGGCACACCGCCGCTCTGCGCGAGCCGGTCGGCACCGGCGACCACCGACGGGCTGGTGTCGGTGCCGTCCCAGAACACCAGGTGACTGCCGGGGGCGGTGGCGTGGATCACCCGTGACACGAGGGACCGGACCACGTCCAGGTCCGGCTCGTAGCCCATCACACCCATGAACATGACCGCGATCGGCTCGTCGAAATCGAGGGTCCGGGCCGCTTCGGTGAGGATCGTCTCCGGGTCGTGGTAGTCCGCCGGCACGTAGGTGGTGACCCCCTCGGAGGTCGTGCTGGACAGCAGGGCGCGGGCGTGGACCAGCACCATCGGGTCGTTGTCCACGTAGACGATCCGCGCCTCCGGCGTGATCTGCTGGGCCACCTCGTGCGTGTTCTGCATGGTCGGCAGGCCGGTGCCGATGTCGAGGAACTGCCGGATGCCGGCCTCGGCGGCCAGGTGACGTACCACCCGGATGAGGAACCGGCGTGACTGCTGCGCCATCAGCACGATCTCCGGATAGACCTCGGCAACGGCGTCACCGGCGGCCCGGTCGGCGTGGAAGTTGTCCTTACCACCCATCCAGTAGTTCCAGATCCGCGCGGCATGCGGCACGTCGGGCTCAAGCTTGGCGGTGAGGTCGGGATCCGGGCTGACCATGCCGGGCTCCTATCGGAGGAATCGTAGAACCGAGATCACCGAATGCTACCCACCGACGATCCACTGTCGACGCCCGGGAAGGCACCGATCGGCGGTAGTCGAGATGCGACCAGCGTGCTGCTCCGAGATCGAAGCGGCCGGCCGATCACGGCCCCATCGATCAGGGTTCCGGACAGCCTGGCCAGTGACCGGCGTTCCCAGCCGACGGCCGCCCCGGCGCCGTCGCCGCCGGAGTACGCCAACAGCTGGTAGCCGGTGCCGGCGACCTCCACGCTGGCGCCCTTGAGTAGCTCGCACTCCGGCACCGACAAGTTCGATATCCGGAAGGGTCAGGCGCTGTGGCGCGTACGGAAGATCAGGCGCTGGCGCGTACGACGAGCGTCGAGGGGAAGACGGTCGTCTCCGGTGCCCGGCGTCGTTCCAGCACCATGGTCGCGGCTGCGCTGATGATCTGCCGCACCGGGTGGCTGGCAGTGGTGAGTGCCACCGACGCGGCCAGCGGGATGTCGTCGAACCCGGTCACCGCCACATCGTCGGGCACCCGGATGCCGTCTGCCCGCAGCCGCCCGATCACCCCGAGCGCGGTCGCGTCGCTGATCCCGACGATTGCGTCGGTGTCCGGCCAGCGTCGCAACACCTGCCGCGCGGCGGTGTACCCCCTGGTCGCGCTGAAGTCGCCGACCACCTCCCGGATCGGCAGGCCGGCGTCGTGTAGCAGCCTCCGGTACGCCCGCACCGAGCGGTCGGCGCAAGCCAACCAGCGAGGGCCGGTGACCATGGCGATCCGTCGACGTCCGGCCGAGTACAGGTGACGGACGATCGACGTGGTGCCGCCGCCGTTGTCGATGTCCACCGACGGCACCGTGGCCGAACCGATCCCGATCGACACGGCCTGGCCGTGCAGCCGGCGCGGTACCAGGTCCAGCAGCGTCGTGGTCGTGTTGAGCAGGACCAGGCCGGCCACTGCCCGGTCGTCGGTGAGCTGGGTCAACCGCTCCGGTGCGCTCAACGGCACCCACTGCACCGCGACGCCCAGACCGTACGGCGCGCAGGCCCGGGCCACCGTGGCGACAGCCTGGTCGACGTAGGGGTCGTCGAGTACGGCCGGGCCGGTGCCCGCCGCCGCGACGAGCAGCCGTACGCCGGTACCGTGCACCAGGGCCCGGGCCGCCGGATTCGGCACGTACCCGAGCAGGTCGACTGCGATGCGTACCCGCTCACGGGCGGCCGGCGACGCGAAGCCGGTGCCGGCGAGGACCCGTGACGCCGTGGAGCGCGACACCCCGGCGGTGCGGGCCACGTCGTCCAGGGTGGCCGGCCGGCGTGGTGTCGTCATCTCTTATCCCCGTTCTGTTCCGCCCGCCCGGGGCGCTCATCAGCATCATGCCGCGCATGCTCGTCCGCTGGTAGGTCCGGTGATGTTTGTGCTGGTAGCGCTCCCAGGTGTGTGATCGGCGTGATACCCGCAGAGAGGACCGGAACGTACGTGGAACCCTTCGCCACCACCCCTGCAACCTCGCCTGCCGGCGCTGGTCCGTCCCGAGCCGTGCTGGCTGCCCGCAACGGCGTGGCTGTCGTGTTCGCGCTCAACGGACTGGCCGTCGCCACCTGGTTCGCCAGGGTGCCGGCGATCCGCGACGGACTCGGCCTCACTCCGGGGCGTCTCGGTCTGCTCCTGCTCGCCATGTCCGCCGGGGCGATCGTCGCCATGCCTACCGCCGGCCTGGTGGCGCAGCGCCTGGGTGCGGCCCGCGCGGTGGTGGCGGCCACCCTGTTGGTCGCGCTCGGTCTGACCGTCGCCGGATTCTCGGCCGGTGTCATCGGTTCGGTCCCGGCGGTGGCGGTCGGCCTGTTCGCGCTCGGCTACGGTTCCGGCAACTGCGATGTCGCGATGAACATCGAGGGCGCGGCGGTGGAACGGCGGCTCGGCTGGACGGTGATGCCGCGCTTCCACGCCGCGTGGAGCCTCGGATCGGTGGCCGGTGCCGGTCTCGGTGCGGGCGCTGCCAGACTGGGCGTTCCGGTTGCCGTGCACCTCGGCGTGCTGGCCGCGATGGTGTTCGGCGGCACCCTGCTCGGGGCGCGCGCGTTCCTGCCGGCCGAGCCGGAAACTGGCACCGTCCGGGCCGGCCGTAGCCGGTTGCTGGCCGCCTGGCGGGAGCCGCGCACTCTTCTGATCGGCCTGCTGGTGCTGGCGGCGGCGTTCGCCGAGGGCAGCGCCAACGACTGGCTGGCGGTGGCCTTCGTCGACGGGTACGACTTCAGTCCGGCGGCCGGGGCGGCGGTATTCGGCGTCTTCGTGGTGGGCATGACCCTGGGCCGCACCGTCGGCACGGTGGCGCTGGACCGCTGGGGGCGGGGGCCGGTGCTCACCGCCACCATCCTGCTCGCTGTCATCGGTGCCGGTCTGGCCGTACTCGCCGGCTCCGGTCCGGTGGCGGTGGTCGGCGTCGCCCTGTGGGGAATCGGTGCCTCGCTCGGCTTCCCGGTGGGGATGAGTGCCGCCGCCGACGAGGAGGAACACGCGCACGTCCGGGTCAGTGTGGTCGCAGTGATCGGCTACACGGCGTTCCTGGCCGGGCCGCCGTTGCTGGGCCTGCTCGGTGACCAGGTGGGCACGTTGCGGGCGCTGCTCGTCGTACCCCTGCTGCTGCTGCCGACCCTCCTGCTGGTCCCGGCGGTCCGCCCGCCCGCCGCCGACGACACGGGGCGCCGGCGCGGGCGGGCCCGATCGAGTAGCAGGACGTCACCCGACAACCCATAGCCGCCGCCCGACGACGCGATCATGCAGTTGTGGCACCGGACGAGTGGGGCGGATGCGGAGAGGCTTACGACCACGACTGCATGATCGCGAGGGACGGGAGGGGGAGGGGTCAGCGGACGGCGACTGTGGCGGCGTCGGCGGCGCCCCGCCAGAGGGTACCGACCTCGGTGAATCCGGCGTTCCGGAGGGCGCTGAGGTGCCAGGAGATCGGGGGAGTCCACTCGGGGCTGTGCCCGGAGGGGTAGATGCCGTGCCGTCGCCGTACCAGCGGAGCCAGCGACGGATCCTGCTCGGCCTGGTGCCACCACTGCGACCAGGACAGCGCGGCACCAGCGGCGAAGCGGGCCGAGCGGTGTTCCTCGGCGCGGGTGACCAGGCGTTTGGTCAGCTCGGGCAGGTCGTCGTCGGGCATGTGGTCGGCGTTGACGAACAGTCCACCCGGCCGGAGCAGGCCGCGGATCTCCGGGTAGAGGACGCCCAGCCGGTCGGCGGACAACCAGTGCAGCGCGGTGGCGGTGAGTACGGCGTCGTAGCGCCGGTGCGGCAGGGCGGTGACCCAGTCCGGCCGACTGAGATCGGCGGTGACGATCGTCGCCCGGTCGCCGAGGGAGGCGGTGGCGAGGGCGAGGAGCGCGGGGTCGAGGTCGACCAGGGTGACCTGGGCATCGGGGAAGCGGCGCAGGGCACGTAGGGAGATGGTGCCGGTGCCGCCGGCCAGGTCGAGCAGTCGCGGTGGGGTGGCCTCGCGGACGGCGTCGACCGCGTCGAGCATGACGGCGAACCGGTGCTCGCGGTCGGGCAGGTACGCCTCCTGCTGGCGGTCCCAGCTCTCCTGCCATGCGGCGACACCACTGATGTAAGGGCTCATAGCGATCACGCTAGTTACCAAGGGGCTGCGCGTCCAGGATTGTTGCCAGCATTTTGCAACTACGAGAGAATGGCAGGGCGATGATCAGCTCGGGTCGGACCGGAGGTCCGACCCGAGCACGTCCGCAGGCGCCGCTCACCCGTGACGAGCCTGCCCGGTCCTGCACCGACCGGCGGTGCCATGATGGCGAGGGCGAGGGCGAGGCGCCCGGCCGGAACGGACGGGACGCAAGGTGGAACCACAGCGCACCGCCGCGCACGAGATGTTCGACGCCGACGTGGCCTCCAACCGGCTCGGCATCGAGCTGGTGCGCGCCGCCGACGGCAACGCGACGGCCCGGATGCGGATCAGCGACGACATGCTCAACGGGCACCGCATCGCCCACGGCGGCTTCGTCTTCCTGCTGGCCGACACCGCGTTCGCACTGGCCTGCAACAGCCACGGCCCAGCCACCGTCGCCTCCGGTGCCGACATCACCTTCGTCCGCCCGGCGCGACAGGGGGACGTGCTGACAGCCCGGGCCAGCGAGCGCACCCGGTACGGCCGTAGTGGCATCTACGACGTCACGGTGAGCCGGCAAGACGGGGAGGTGATCGCGGAGTTCCGCGGGCGGAGCAGGACCCTCCGGGCACCTGACCCCGATCCGGGCCCACCGGAATCGGAGGAGCGGGGCCGGGCACCGGCAGCCGGCCGGAGCCGGTGAGCCAAGGACCCGGGCCGGTGCCCGTGCGCGCCGACCCGCGGCAACAGCCGACGTCGGGCACGATGTGCCGATGGAACATATCGTGCTCTACCACTCCGTGTACGGGCTGCGACCGGCGGTCCTGGTAGCTGCCGACCGGCTGCGCGCCGCAGGTCATCAGGTGCACGCACCCGACCTGTACGACGCGCCCGCCGTCGACTCGGTGGCGGAGGGGTTCGCGTTGCTGGAGCGGATCGGCCAGCAGGTCGTCCTCGACCGGGCCCGCGCGGCGCTCGACGGGCTGCCGCCCGAGACCGTGCTCGCCGGGTTCTCGATGGGCGCCGGGGTGGCCGGCGCGATGCTTGCCGAACGACCCGACACCGCCGGACTGCTGCTGTTGCACGGCACCGGCGGATCCCCGGCAGCGGTCCGTCCCGGCCTCCGGACGCACCTGCACCTGGCTGACCCGGACCCCTACGACCCGCCCGACGAGGTCGCCGAGTGGCAGCGGGAGATGATCGCGGCGGGCGCGGACCTCGTCGTGCACCGGTATCCGGGCGCCGGACACCTCTTCACCGATCCGACGGTTGCCGACCACGACCCGGCCGCCGCCGGACTGACCTGGGAACGGGTCTTGGCCTTCCTGGCCCGCCGCTGACCCAGCCGACCGGGGCAGCGACACCCCTTCCGTCGGGGTGCCCCGCGTGGCCCGCCCGACGAAGACGTCGCGTACCGCTCGGGGCAGCCGCGCCCGGGCGACCTGTCGTACCACCGGGTCGGTCACCTCGTATCCGCCACCTGGTAGCGGCACCAGCAGGCCGTCGCCGGTCAGGAAGGCCAGCTCCGCCGCCGCCCGGGTCAGCGGCCAGTCGAGGATGTCCGCCAGCTCCGACCCGGTGCGGCCGGGCGCGAGCGCGGCGGTCATCAGGACCGCGCGGGCGCTGCCGTCGAGCCGATCCAGCCGGGCGTCGACGACCCGACGGACACCCTCCGGTACGGGCAGCGTTCCCGGATCGCCCTCCGCCCCGCCCCGCCCCGCCCCGAAGGACCCGGTGAGCGTGCGTACGTAGGCCACCGCCCGTCCGGGGTTGCCGCTGACCACGGCGGTCAGTCGGGCCGCCGATCCGGTCGGTTCACCGGCCAGCCGCAGCAGCCGACGCAGGAGCCGACCGGTGGTGACGGTGTCGAGCGGTGGCAGCCGGACCCGGGCCACCCGGCGAGTGGCAGAACCCGGCTCCTCGGCGGCGGTCGCCACCAGAGCAAGCGGCAGGTCACGTTCCTCGGCCAGGTCGACGAGTGCGGTCAGGTGGCGACGCAGCGCCGGTGCGGCACGGTCGAGATCGTCGACGGCGACCACCACCGGTTGCCGCCGCGCCAGACTCAGCAGCACCTCTCGCCAGTACGTCACCGCCCGGGCCGGAGTGACAGTCATCCCGAGCAGATCGTCCACCGTGTCCAGGGCCGGCGTCAGCAGGGCCGCCGGCACCAGACCGGTCAGGGCGGCGGCGAGTCGGCGGCGTATCGTATCGATGTCCTCACCGTCCCGGGCCTTTGCCAGCCCGCGGACCAGCTCCGCGACGGGCTCCAGCGGCTGCGCTGGGTAGGGCGGGCAGGCCAGCTGGCACCACCGCACCGGGACTCCGCTGAGCGAGCGGGTGGTCCGGACCAGTTCCCGCAGCAGGCGGCTACGTCCGCTACCGGCCGGACCGAGCAACAGGACCCGACGATCGCCGCGTCCGCGTACCGCCTCGGCGAGGTGCGCACGGGCGACGGCCAGTTCCCGCCGCCGACCGAGCAGGGGAAGGTCGTGCCGTGATGGTCGGGGCCGCTCGGTGCCGGTGGCGTACCACACGTCGACCGGCAGCGCCTTGCCGGCCACGGTCACCGCCGGGACCGGGCGCTGCGTGATCAGCCCGACGACGGCCCGGTGGGTGGCCGGGCAGAGCGCCACCCCGCCGGGTGGGGCGTGTTCCTGTAGCCGGGCAGCGAGGGTGATGACCGCACCGCTGGCAACACCGTGCCCACCGTCGTGACTGGCGGCCAGGTCGACCACGGCCTCACCGGTGGCGACGCCGACCCGGACCCGCAGTCCCGGTACCAGCGGGCAGCCGTCGAGTGCCCGCTGGATCTCCAGCCCGGCCCGCACCGCCCGATACGCGTCCCACCCGTCCGTGCGACGCGCGCCGAACAACGCCATCACCGCGTCGCCGACGTACTTCTCCACCGCACCGTCCCACCGTCGCAGCACTCGGGCGACGGCGCCGAAGTACGCCCGTTGCAGGGCACGGACGTCCTCCGGGTCCAGCCGGTCGACCAACCGGGTCGACCCGACGATGTCGACGAAGAGGACCGAGACGGTCCGTCGCTCCTCCGCCACGGGCCAACGCACCCGCCCGCTGGTGAACTGACCAGCGACAACAGCACTGGGCATGGCGGTCGCACCTGCCTCTCTCCCCGTAGCGCCGACGATGTCCGGAGCCTGTCACCGCTGGTCTGACGGCGGATCGGCAAAACGACGTATGTCGGCTGAACGCAACCTTTGGTCGCAATGTCGACGCGATGAGTAGGACAGAGGCGAAGTACCTGTAGAACGGGAACGGAACCTGTGACTAGGCTGCGAGCCATGGCCAGCGACCTGGACACCACTCCGCTCGTGGGTCGGGACGACCTGGTGGCGACGGTACGATCCGCGCTGCTCGACGACGTGACGCCGGGACACACGGCGGCGGTGTTCCTGACCGGTGAGAGCGGCGTCGGAAAGACCCGCCTGCTGCGCGAGGTCGGTGACCAGCTGAGCCGCGGGGATGCGCTGGTGCTGACCGGGTCCTGTCTGGACATCGGTGACGCCTCCCCGCTGCACCCGCTGCGACAGGCCCTGCGCCGCCTCGACACCGACCTGGCCCCGCCGGCTGCGGCGTCCGTTCAGGCGCTGCTCGCCGTGTTCGCCGAGGACGGCGCCGGCCCGGACGGCGCGGGCGCGCTGCTGGAGCGGGTGTCCCGAGGGCTGAACGTGATCGCCGACGGCGGGCCGCTGGTGCTGGTGCTCGACGATCTCCAGTGGGTCGACCGGACGACCCGCCAACTCCTGCTGTACCTGCTCGCTGGCCTCGGCGACCTGCAACTGGCGGTGTTGGCGGCAGTGCGGTCGGAGTCACTACAGGGGGCGCATCCCTTGCGCCGGGTGCTCACCGAGCTACGTCGACTACGGTCGGTGCGGGTGCTTGATCTGGCTCCGCTGGACCGGAACGGCACCGAGCAGCTGGCGACCGCCGTGATGCGTCGACCACCGGCACCCGAGGCGGCCGAACGACTCTGGCAGCGAAGCGGCGGCAACCCTTTCGTGGTCGAGGAGCTCTCCCGGGAACTACGGGACGGCCGCGACGGGCTTTCCGACACCCTGCGCGAGGTCTTCCTGGCCAGGGTGGACGCGCTGCCCCGGCCGGCTCACCGCGCCGTGCACGCGGTCGCCGCCGGAGTCGAACCGGTGGAGCACTGGCTGCTCGCCCAGGTGGTCGAGCTGCCGGAACACGAGCTGCTCGACGCGGTCCGCGCGGCGGTGTCCCACCGGCTACTGGTCGGCTCCGCCGACGGCTATCGGCTCCGCCACCGGCTCGTCGCCGAGGTGCTGGAGGGCGAACTGCTGCCCGCCGAACGGGCGGTGCTGCACCGCCGCTACGCCGAGGCGTTGACCTCGGCGCCGGCCGAGTTGCACCAGGCCCGGCTGGCCCATCACTGGCGGCTCGCCGGTGAGCCGGCACGAGCGCTGCCGGCGGCGGTGGCCGCCGCCGAGGAAGCGGAACGCCTGTACGGCTACGCCGAGGCACACCGGCACTGGTCGGTGGCGGTGCAGTCAGCCGAGGGGTTACCCGATGTCGACCGGGCCACCCTGCTCGGCCGGGCGGCGGAGGCCGCCCACCACTGTGGTGAGTACGCTCGCGCGTTGGCGCTGCTGGAGGAGCTGGCCGGTGCCGACACCGACCTTTCCGCCTGCGAACTGCACATCCGCCGGGCCCGCTACCTGGCCGCCGCCGGCCGTTCCGCGCTGGCCGAGGTGGAGTACGAGCAAGCGCTCACCGTCGCCGACTGCACGCCCGGGCAGCGAGCAACCGTCGCCGCCCGGCTGGCGGAGCTGCTCCTGCAACTCGGCAGGTACGCCGAGGCGGGCCAGCGGGCGCGCGAAGCGCTGGCCCTGGCCGAGCAGGTGGACGGCGCTACCACCGAGATGGTGCTGGCCAGCGCGGCACTGGGCTTCTCCGAGGCGTACCGACAGGACCCGGACGCGGGCCTGGCGGCGTTGCGGCGGGCCCTCGCCATCGCCGAACGAGCCGGTCGTCCTGAGGATGTCGCGCTCGCCTATCTGCATCTGGCCGAGCTGTTGACCGGGCCGCTGAACATCCTCGAAGAGGGCGTGGTGGTTGCCCGCCGAGGGGCCGAGCGGGTCGCCGAGCTGGGATTGGGTCGTTCCTACGAGACCCGCTTACTGGCCATCGCCACCAACGGGCTGTTCCGGGTGGGGCAGTGGGCCGAGGCGGAGAAGGTGGTCGCCTCCGCGCTGCGGCACCGTCCCTCCGGCGCCGATGCCGTCGAACTGCTGCTGGCCCGGTGTCGGCTGTCGGTCGGCTACGGTGACATCGCAGCCGCCGACCGTGACCTGGACGCGGTGGCGACCATCCTGGCCGGCGGCGGTGCCCGGCACGTCATCCCGTTGCTCACCCTGCGGGCCGGGCTGGCCATGTGGCAGGGGCGGCACGACGTCGCCCGGCACGCCGTGCAGCGGGGACTGACCGAGACCCGCTCCGATGATCTGGTCATCCTCGCGGTGCTGGTCTGGCACGGGTTGCGTGCCGAGGCGGAGGCGCACGCCAGCCGCACCGTAGCCGTCGACGACAACGCGGTGCGTCGGCTGCGCGGCATCGCCACCCGGGTGGCGGAACGCAGCGAACGGGCGGCCCGGCCGGTGCGCTACGTGGTCGACGGTTACCTGGCCTTGTGTGCCGCCGAGGTGAGCCGGCTCGACGGGGCCGATCCGGAGCTGTGGGCACGGGCGGCAGCGGAGTGGGACCACCGCAACCATCCGTACCCGGCGGCGTACTCGCGGCTGCGTCAGGCCGAGGCGTTGCTGGCCAGCCGTCGTAAGGCCGCCACCGCCGGGAAGCTGCTGCGTCAGGCGTACCAGGTCGCGCAGGCGTTGGGGGCGGTGCCGTTGACCGAGGAGATCCGTACGATCGCCGGGCGGGCCCGGGTCACGTTGGAGGAACGTGGCGTGGTCGGTGCGGCGACCCCCGGCGGATCGGGTGATGAGGAACTTGCCGCCCTGACCGCGCGGGAGCGTGAGGTGCTGGCCGCCGTGGCCGAGGGGTTGACCAACAAGGAGATCGGCCAGCGGCTGTTCATCAGCGAGCGGACGATCGGTGTGCACGTGTCGCACATCTTCGACAAGCTGCAGGTTCGTACCCGGGTTCAGGCGAGCGCCATCTTCCTGCGTAGCCAGGCGTAGGTGTCGGATACGTCGTTCTACTGATGTCGCTGTCGCCTACGCCTGAGAGGCTGGGCCCGGCGTCGTGACGGGCACGACGACGCCGTCGAGCAGCCTGGAGGGGACATGAGCGAGCGTCAGCTAACGAATCGTCAGCTCGCCGTGGCGGTGCCCCAGGTGGGCGCGCAGCGCAGCGCAGTGCAGCTGTCAGATGGGTGCGGTGAGCCGGTGTGGGGGCCGGTGCACCGGGACATCGTCGACCTGCTCGCGGATCATCCGACCGACGTGCCCGCGGTCGTTGACCAGCTGACCAAGTTGCAGGACATGCTGGTCCGGCTCCCGCCTCTGTTGGACAGCTGCCCGTTGGCCGACTTCAACAGGCTGTATCTCACCATCACCTCGAGCGTGCTGGACGGTCTCTACACTGATCGCTTCGTCGATCCGGTCTTCCTGTCCCGACTGGACGTCGAGTTCGCCGCCCGCTACTTCGACGCCCTACGCATGTGGGGTGACAGCAGCCCGGGCACCCCTCGAGCCTGGACGTGCCTGTTCGAGCGGATGCGGGGGCCGGACGCCCGGCCACTGCCCTCTGCGGCGGCCGGCATCAACGCGCACATCAACTTCGATTTGCCGTTCGCGCTCGTCACCACCTTCGACCACCTGGAATCCGAACCGGTCGACGGCAGTGACCAACATCGGGACTACCTCGAGATCAACAAGATCTTCGCCGACAAGATCCCCGGTCTGCGTCGGGGCTACCTGGAGCAGTGGCAACTGCTGATCGACATGGTCAACGGCGATATCGACGACTGGTACCAGGGCGAGTTGATCAGTTATACGCGTGACGTCGCCTGGCGCAACGCGCAGCGGATCTGGCGCTGCCGGCATGATCCGCACCAGCACGAGCGCGAGCGTCGGCGGCTCGACGAGACTGCCGCCGCGCTCGGTCGGTTGCTGCTGTCGCCCCTCGGGGCGTTTCTGCAGTAGCCGGGACGGGGGGTCCCCGCGTTCCGGGCTGAGGGCGCGGGGACATCCGATCCGATTTCCGGGCGGCAACGTCCGGAGGCGGCCACGGGGGGCCACGGGAAATGGGGGGACCACGGGGAGCAGGGGCCGGCCGGCCCGGGGGGTGTCGGCCGGCCCCTGCGGGGTACGCGGGGACGATGACCCTCGTCTTCCCGCACCGTGCCGCGCGGTCACGACCGTGGCCCGCCGCTGCGCCCCGTCCAGGATGTCCCGGAGTCCGGGGATGACCGTCCAGCGTTTCGAGTTCCGCTTCGCGTCGCGGTTCCGCTGGTTGCTGGCGCTGGTCGGGGTCCGTCCCGGGACCGCCTGGGTGCGGGTCGACTCCGACGAACTGCTGATCAGGTTCGGTCCGTGGCAGCTACGTACCGAGCGGGAGAACGTCGCGGATGTGCAGAGCGGCGGCCCGTACCGCTGGTGGCGGGTGATCGGCCCGCACCTGTCCGGCGCTGACGCCGGTGTCACCTTCGGCACCAACACGGCAGCCGGTCTCTGTGTCCGATTCGTGCGGCCGGTACCGGCCCTGCTACCCGGCGGTTGGCCGCGTCATCCCGGGGTGACGGTCACCGTGGCCGACCCCGCCGACCTGGCCCGGGTGCTGACCGCAGCTGACGGCTGACCGTGGCCGTGGGGCCCGGTGACGGACCCGGTCGGGTGCTGCGTGTCGCGATGCGGTGGGGCCGACCGGACCACCACCTACGGTCTGTTCGACGACGGTGAGGCGGGGGCATGGGGGACGGGACGAGTGCACGGCGGGGCCGCGAGCGCCGCCGCCCGGCGACCGGCGCGGTCGAATCGGAGCTGCGTGCCGCGCGGGACCCGACAGGCAAGGGGGAACGGGCGGGGCGTCGGATCACCGTGCCCGAGCGGGTGGCCGTGCCGTCCGGCCCGTCGGCACCGGAGAGCCGGCTGCGCCGGTGGTTGTTCGTCCACCGGGTGCAGCCGGTCGGTCCGGAGACCGTCGAGGGGCAGGCCCGGTCGCATGCCTGGTGGCGGGTGATGTGCCTGACCGGGGTCGACTACTTCTCCACCCTGTCGTACCTGCCCGGTATCGCCGCCCTGGCGGCCGGTGCCCTGTCGCCGGTGGCGACGCTGCTGATCGTGGCACTGACCCTGTTCGGCATGTTGCCGATGTATCGCCGGGTGGCCCGGGACAGTCCGCACGGGCAGGGGTCGGTGGCGATGCTGGAACGTCTGTTGCCGTTCTGGCGCGGCAAGATGTTCGTGCTGGTGCTGCTGGGATTCGTGGCGACGTCATGGATCGTCACCATCACCCTCTCCTCGGCCGATGCCACCGTGCACGTGCTGCAGAACCCGTACCTGCCGGAGTGGTTCGGTGGAACGAGCGTCGCCGTCGGGGTCACCGTCGTCCTGCTGCTCATCCTCGGTGCCGTGTTCCTGCTCGGCTTCCGGGAGGCGGTGGCGGTGGCCGTCCCGTTGGTGGTCGCCTTCCTCGGCCTGAACGCGGTGATCGTGGGGGTGTCGCTCGTCGAACTGGCCGGTGACCCCCGTCCGTTGGCGGACTGGACCGCGGCGCTGACGGCCGGCGGCGGCCCGGGCGAGGTGGCCCTGACCGCCGCGCTGGCGTTTCCGCTGCTGGTGCTGGGGCTGTCCGGGTTCGAGACGGGGGTCAGCATGATGCCGCTGGTGGCGGGGCAGGGGCCCGACGCGCCGGCCCGGCTGGTCGCCCGGATCCGCAACACCAGGCGGCTGCTCACCGCCGCTGCGTTGATCATGTCGGTCTACCTGCTCTCCTCGACCTTTGTCACGGCGGTGCTCATCGCGCCTGAGGAGTTCGCGCCGGGTGGTGCCGCCAACGGGCGGGCGCTGGCGTACCTCGCCCACGCGCAACTGGGTGAGGGTTTCGGTACCGCCTACGACGTGAGCAGCGTACTGATCCTGTGGTTCGCCGGTGCCTCAGCGATGGCCGGGCTGATCAACATTGTGCCGCGCTACCTGCCGTCGTACGGAATGGCGCCGGAGTGGGCGCGGGCGGTGCGCCCTGTGGTGATCGTCTACACGCTCATCTGCATCGTGCTGACCGTCGTGTTCCGCGCCGACGTCGACGCGCAGGCGGGGGCGTACGCCACCGGGATCTTGGCGATGATGGTCTCGGCGGCGATCGCGGTGGCCGTCGCCGCCGCCGGTCGGCGGCAACGCGCCGTCGCTGCCGGTTTCACGCTGCTCACTGTGGTGCTGCTGTACGCGCTTGTCGAGAACGTGCTCGAGAAGCCGGACGGGATCGCCATCTCCGGGCTGTTCATCCTCGGTGTCATCGCCGTGTCGCTGGTGTCGCGGGTGAGTCGTACCACGGAGTTGCGGGCCGAGCGGGTCGAGTTCGACGAGACGGCGCGGCGGTTCATCGCCGATTCGGTGGCCCACGACGGCCGGCTGCACGTGATCGCCAACAAGCGGCACATCGGGTCGGTCAAGGAGTACACCATCAAGGAGCGCGCCCAGCGGGGTCTGAACCCGGTCCCCGGGGCGACCGACGTGCTCTTCCTGGAGATCGACGTGGTGGATCCCTCCGGGTTCCGCCACGTGCTTCGGGTGTGTGGCGTGGAGGTGGGCGGCTACCGGGTGCTGCGGGCGAGCAGCCCGGCGGCGCCGAACGCCATCGCGGCGATCCTGCTGGCGTTGCGGGATGCGACCGGCGTACGTCCGCACGCCCACTTCGAGTGGTCGGAGGGCAACCCGATCGCCCACCTGCTGCGGTATCTCATTCTCGGTCGTGGGGACACGCCGCCGGTGGTGCGGGAGATTCTGCGCAAATCCGAGCCTGATCCGGCACGCCGCCCTGGCATCCACGTCGGCGGTTGACCAATCACCGCCACCGTTCGGTGACGTGGCCTTTGCACGGATGCGAAGCCGAACGGCTTACCCGTTCACTTATGCCCTGATTTACACCATGTGTCGCCGTACGGTGGCCTCTGGTGGTTGAGGCGAGGTCAGCCACCCCGCGCCCGATTCGGCGCGGCCGTGTTCCGCATGCACGAGAGGCAGGAGCGTTGATGTCCACGTACCAAGGGAGCCGCAGGTCGACCCGACCGGGTCGGCGGTCCCGGTGGCTGCTGGCCGGTGGCCTGGTGGCGGGCAGCCTGGTGGCCGGGGCGGCAGGCCTGACCGTCGTCACCGCCTCGGCTGCCGACGGTGAACCGGCGGCACCGAACCCGGGCCAGCCCGCCGCCATGTTCCAGCACGACCTACCCGAGAGCGACGAGACACCACAGCGCCAGGGCTGGGACCGGCAGCGGCCCGAAGGGCGCCACGGCTCCGGTGTCGCCCCGGACGACCCGGGCGCGGCGACCGGCAGGTCGACCGGGCACCACGGGCGCGCACCCGACGGCACGGTGATGCCGGTTCCCTGTGACTCCGCCCGGCTCGTCGCCGCGCTGGTACGGGCGAACGCCGAAGGCGGCGCCACGCTGCGTCTGGCGGAGAAGTGCACCTACACCTTGCATCACGCGTTCCAGCAACCCGACGAGTACGACGGTGGCATCCGCGACGCGCGGGAGGCCGCCGATGCCGCCGAGAATCCCGGAGACGCCGAGGCACCACCACGCAACCCCGCCGACGACACAGCCGGCCTACCCGTGATCTACCACAGGATCACCGTCGAGGGCTCCGGCGCGAGCATCGTCCGGGGACCCAACACACCTGACTTCCGTTTCTTCACCGTCCGCGACGGCGGCGAACTGACACTCCGGGACGTCACCCTGCGCAACGGCCGTTCAGCGGCGGAGGGTGGCAGCATCCACATCGTGCACGGGGCCACGGCGGTCGTCGAAGGAGTCACCGTCGTCGGCAGCACCTCGATGTCGGCCGAGGGCGGCGGCGGTGCCATCTTCAACGACGGGAACCTCGAGATCAGCGACAGCAGACTGATCGGCAACCGGGCCGCCGGCACCCAGGGCAAGGGCGGGGGTCTGCTCAACGGCGGCGTCATGACCGTGCACCGCACCGAGTTCCGGCACAACAGGGCGGTCAGCTACGGCGGTGGCTTGGCCAACTTCCGTGCCGCAGGTGACGTCCACTCCTCCACCTTCGTGCGGAACTACGCCGGTCAGGGGGGCGGGCTCGCCAGCTTCTCCGCCCGCACCAAGGTCTTCGACACGCTGGTGGCAGAGAACACCGCCGAGGTCGGCGGCGGGCTGGCCAACTCGGACGCGGTGCTGGTGCTGCGGCAACTGACGGTCCGCGACAACGTCGCCGCCGTCAAGGGCGGTGGTGTCTCCACCTTCCAGGGCCTGCTGCCGGTGGACGACAGCGCAATCAGCGGGAACACCACTCGCGGTGACGGTGGCGGCATCCACGCCGAGAAGTCGAACCTGCTCGTGCGGGGCAGCGACATCAAGGGCAACGTCGCGCCCGGTGACCGGTCGCGGGGGGCGGGGATGTTCGTGACGGCAGGTTCGACCTCGCTCTACCGCAGCCACGTCACCGGCAACAACTCAACCGCCGAGGCTGGCGGAATCCAGGCCGAGCGGGCCCAGATGAAGATCGACGACGACAGCGTCGTCGTCGAGAACGCTCCGACCAACTGTGTGGGAAGCAAGGTGCCGGTGGCGCACTGCTTCCGCTGAGCCGGAGTTCGGCACCGTACCCGAAACATCGACAAGGCTCGTGTCCGACGCCGGACACGAGCCTTGATCGTGTGTCACCGGGGTCACTGAGACGGCTGGGGCAGTTCGCAGTCGACCTTCGGATTGGCGCCGACGTAGTTGAGTGGCCCGGCGGCGATGGTCACCAGGATCGTACCGACCTCGGCGCAGTTGGCTTCCTCGTCGTTGTAGTAGCCGCGCTGGCCCGCAGCGATGGCACCGATGACGAGCCAGATCACCACGAGGACTCCGAATATCGACGTGCCGCGCATAACTTCCTCCACGAGACGGTTCGGGTTGCCAGGTTCGGGACTTGTACCCAGGCGCGTCGAGTGGCTAACGGCGGCGGCCGTCGGTCGAGGAGCGGTCACCGGGACGGCGTGCACCGAGCCGCCGGTGCGGGGCCCACGAGGCGTCCCGCGACCGGCGGCTTCCGGGTTCTCAGGCTTCGCTGTCAGCCTGGGCGGCCAGCACCTTCGCCTGCTGGGGCCAGCTGGCGAGGCTGGCGGTGGCACGTAGCCCGGCGCTTCTGACAGTCTCCCGCAGCGCCGCTTCGTCCAGGTCGGCAAGCTGCCGGTAGGTCCGGATGCCGGCGCCGTGCAGCGCCGCCGCCATCTTCGGCCCCACTCCCTGGATGCGCCGGAAGTCGTCGGCCTCGCCAGTGCCCCCCTCAGCGGCCGTGACCGGCTCGGCCACGGTGACCGGCTCGGCTGGCTCGGGTGCGGCGACGGGGTCGGCTGCGACCGGCGTGTCGGTGGCCGGAGCGGCCGTGGTGGATACCGTCTCGGATCCGGTGGTGATCGTCGGCCGGACCGGCGGGGTGGCGGTCACGGGCCGAGGTTCGGAGGTCGCGTCCGCCGTCGGTCCACTCTGGACGGACGGCGGGGCGACGTCGTCCATGTCGGGTTCGGTGGCCGGCGTCGCCTCGGCGGAGCCGTGACCGGTCTCCGGCTTCCCGCCGGTGCCGGCCGTCGGCTTCGCGTCGGCGGCCGGGGGCGCGTCGGCTTCGGCCGCCGCAGTGGTGGTTCCGCTGTCCGCAGGTGCGGCGGAAGCGGACTCGGTCGTCGGTTCGGTGACGGCGGTAGCCTGCGTGGTCCCGGTGGTTGCCGGGGCCGCCCCGCTCGCCTCGGCGGTCACGCCGCTCGCCGCACCGGCCGTCGGAGCGGGCGGCTCCGCCCGCCGGCCGCGAAGCAGTACCCAGCCCACCGCCAGCCCGGCCAGCAGCGCCACGAGCAGTATCAGCCAGCTCCCGAAGGACTCGCCCACGGTATCCCTCCCTGAGGTTCACGTCCGGATCGTCGCGAGAAAAACTCGCCGCAGCTTCGCATACGCGCGACGGGGACGACAGACAGCCCAGGTAACAGTCCGTACCGGACGGGTGGAGGCTACGGCAGGTGTCCGGCACGGAACTGACGGTGGGGTGACCGTGGTGCGTGACGTCGACCGTGCCACGGCCCCGGCACCACGGCGGGTGCCGGGGCCGCGACGAGGATCAGTCCTGCTCACCCCGGTAGGTGTAGAAGTCGTCGACGAACTTGCGTCGTAACCGGGGAACCCGGCTGGTGACCCGGAAGTATCCCCGGGCACCGAGCAGCGCGAGCCGGCCGAAAACCGGCTGGTACATGCGGTCGTCACCGTTGGTGCCGCTGCGGCCCAGCGAGTCGGCGACCCTTGCGAAGCCGTACGGCACCATCGCCGCCTCGTAGTCGGCAACCGCCTGCAGCAGCGTCTTCTCACCGGTGGTGGCGAGGAGCAGCTGACGCCGTAGCAGGTTCGCGTCGCGCAGGGCGGTGTTGGCGCCCACACCCCGTCCCGGTGTCATCGTGTGGATCGCGTCACCGAGAAGGGTGACCGTACTGCTCTTCCACGGGGGCACCGGCTCCGAGGTGGATACCCGGATCGGCAGGGCGCTGTCCGGGTCGGCCAGGCTGAGCAGCTCCCGCAGGTGAGGATGCCAGTTGCCGGTCAGCTCCAAAGCAACCTTGATCAGTTCCGTGCCCCGGCGGCGCATGACGTCCGACGGGAACCGGCGGGCCGTGCTCCACACCACCAGGTTGATGTTGTCGCGGGTGGGGTCGTGCCGCAGCCCCGACCAGTCGGCGAGCAGTTTCGCATCCGCCGAGCTGGTCTCCGGTTTGAGCCGCCCGTCGCGATCCCACTTGAACTCCATCACGTGCAGTACACCCATCACGCCACCGGTGCCGAAGATCAGCGAGATGCCCCGCTGCACGCTCTCCGGCAGCAGTGATCGGGTGTGTGCGGTGAGGGGCACCCGGGAGGCGATGTTGACCGTGCCGGCGTCCCGGATGACGGCGTGCGGCAGGTACTGACGGCGGACCGTCGAGTGCGTACCGTCCGCCGCCACGAGCAGGTCACCGCTGGCGGTGCCACCGTCGGCGAAGTGGGCGGTGACCGTGCCGTCGTCGTGCTGCTCGTACCGGGTGAAGGCGCGGTCGAAGTGCACCACGTCATCGAGGCCGGTGAGCAGTACCTGCCGTAGCGTCATCCGGGCCACGGACCGTTCCGTGTCGACCGGGTGGGTGTCCGGTCGGAGCGGGAAGCACGCGGTGTGGCGCATCTTCTCGCTCAGCACGTTGAAATAGCGGGGCGAGCGGGCGCAGGTGGCCAGGTAGATCTCGAACAGCTCCGGCGGCAGGCAGTCACGCAGGGCCCGACTACCGGTCGGACCGATGCCCACCCGGTAGCCGAGCAGTCCCTCGCCACGTGCCCGGTGTCGTTCGTAGACGGTCACGTTGATCCCGGCCCGGCGTAACCCGTGCGCCAGGCAGAGGCCACCGGTGCCGGCACCGATGACCAGGACGTGCGGTGCGCGGGTCGTCATGTTCCCGCCCGGTCAGCCGGCCACACGCGGAGCCGGAACGTCCGCGCCGTCCCAACGGTAGAAGCAGTTGGCGATCGCGTCGCGTGGCGAGCGCCAGGTGGGCAGGTACGGCGAGGTGTGCGCGGACAGGCGCTCGTTGACCTGCTGGTACAGCGGGTGGTTGCGGGCCGCCGCGAGGGCGTCCGCGCCGACGTCGTCGGTCTCCATCAGGTGTACGCACAGGTCGTGTAGGCAGTACAGGGACCGGTGACGTACCCCGGTCAGGCTCGGCAGTTCGGTCTCGTCGGACTCGGCGAAGATCTGCGCCACGCGCCCCTCCGCGCCCGGGATGATTCTGCTGACGATGACTAGACGGCTCATCGAATCCCTCTCACCGGTGGTTCGGCCCGGCACACCCACCGGATGCCGGGCCGCTCTGGTCCCACCCTGCCGGCCGGGCAGTCACCTGCCCGTCAACGTCCAGGATCGGTGCGGTGACGCATCGTCGTCGGGCCGCCGGAGGTGGTGCGGGTGACCAGGTGCCGGCGGGGTCCGCCGGTCGGCCGACTTGCCTGGCGGATGGGTTCGAGGGTCTCCGCGAGCAGCGCGCTCATGGCCGGTGACGGCTCCAGCCGCAGTTCGCGTAGCAGTAGTTCCCGGTAGACGTAGTAGGCGTGTACCGCCTCGAAGGCGTTTCCCTCGGCGAGGTGGATACGCACGACCAGCCGGTGTGGTGTCTCGCGTAGCGGTTCGGCGGACATCGCCTCCAACGCCGCTTCCAGGGCCTCGCCGTGCCGCCCGGCGGCCAGGTGCTGGCCGGCCACCTGTTCCAGCATGTGCAGTCGAAGCTGGCGCAGCCGTTCGCGGTCGGCCAGCACCCAGTCGTCGTACCAGCCGGGCAGTAGGTCGTGCCGACCGGCGGCGAGCGCCTCGGTGGCGTCATCGGGGGCGTGGCCGTCCCGAACCCGGCCGGCCGTGTTGACGAGCAGGTCGACATCGACGCGGACCAGCGGGTCGAGGCGGACGGTGTCCGCGGCGGTGGTCAGCGGGCAGTACGGATCCTGACGCAGTCGCCACAGCGCGGTCCGTAGTGACGACAGCGCTCGTTCCTCGGTGGCTTCCGGCCACAGCAGACCGGCGAGGTGGGTACGGGTGGCGCCGGGGCGTAACCCGATCAGCGCGACGATCCGTTGCAGTCCGCGGGGCACCACCACCGGTGTGTCGCCGTGGGTCAGGCGGAATCCGCCGAGCAGATGCAGCCGGATGTCGGCGTCGTGTTGACCTGTGGTGGGCGTGGGCGGAACGGCGGCCACGGCGGCACCCCCTGCGGAACGCGTCGACTGCGGGTCTCGGCCGGGTCCGGCGTGGCCGCCGTGACGCCACCGTCGACTCGTCGTGCCGTCGTGCCGTCGTGCGCGGGGTGCGGTGCCGGGTCTGACCGCTACGAAAGTTATCAATAGCCGTTACTCTGAGTCAACGATTTTGTCGGTAATGCAACCCCGCACCTTCTGTGAGACGCCCTCTGAACTGGCCAATCTTGCTGACGGCAGCTACCGGTGCTGCTCAGCTGAACCACAGCTTGCGTCAACACAGCGTCACTGACGCTGGTGCCTGCCGGGGGTGTCGGTGACGGCCGGGTGACGCGGTGCTCCGCATCCTGGCAGCAGCCGTCCGGACCTATCCGGTGGCGTCCGACCGGCCTACGGGGAGGACCAGCATGGACCGAACGCTCATCGTCGCGAAGGTGGTCCCGACCGCCGAGTCGGCGGTCGCCGGGATCTTCGCCGAGTCCGACACGACCGAACTGCCCCGCCTGGTCGGGGTCCGGCATCGTTCGCTGTACCGCCTGCACGACCTGTACCTGCATCTCGTCGAGACCGATTCGGCCGGCGACGATGCGGTCGAAGCAGTCCGGCGACACCCGGAGTTCGTCCGCGTCAGCAGTCGGCTGAGCCCGTACATCTCGCCGTACCTGCCGGACTGGCGATCGCCCCGGGACGCCATGGCACGCTGCTTCTACCGCTTCGACGGGCGCCGACCGTGACCGCCGCCGCCCCGTCGAGCGAGACGCTGTGGTCCCGGTGCGGCGGCTGTGCCGCACTGCTCTACCGCAAGCGGCTTCGCCGCAACCTCGACGTCTGCCCGGAGTGCGGACTGCACGCCCGGCTCGCCGCCCCGGAGCGCGTCGACCAGCTTGTCGACCCCGGATCGTTCCGGGCGCTACCGGACCACGTGGTCGAGGTGGATCCGATCGGGTTCGTCGACGCCCTGCCCTACCCGCACCGGCTCGCTGCCGCCCGCACCGACACCGGCCTGTCGGAGGCGGTGCTGTGCGGCACCGCCACGGTCGGCGGATCGCCCTGTGCCCTGGCGGTGATGGACTTCCGATTCCTCGGCGGCAGTCTGGGCTGCGCCGTCGGAGAGTTGATCACCTGTACCGCCGAGCAGGCGTTGACCGCAGGCGTTGCGCTGGTCCTGGTCACCGCCTCCGGCGGCGCCCGGATGCAGGAGGGCGCGCTGTCGTTGATGCAGATGGCGACGGTCAGCCAGGCGATGGCCGCGCTACGCGAGGTCGGCCTGCTCACCATCAGCGTGCTGACCGACCCTACCTACGGCGGGGTGGCGGCCTCCTTCGCCACCAGCGCCGACCTGGTGCTTGCCGAGAGCGGCGCCCGGATGGGCTTCGCCGGCCCCCGGGTGATCCGCCAGGTGACCGGCCGCGACATCCCGGCCGGATTCCAGACCGCCGAGTTCCTGCTGCGGCACGGCCAGGTCGACATGGTGGTACCCCGGCACGCGCTGCGCGCCCGACTGGCGACCCTGCTCGCCGCCGTCGCAAGCCCGACGACGATCCGGTCCGGGGTGACCGCCCCACCGCCCGACGCGGCCCGCCCGGGCCGACCGTTGCGGTCACCAGCCCGCGACGCCTGGGAGACGGTACGCCTGGCTCGGCACCCGGGCCGCCCCACCACCCTGGACTACCTGGAGACCACCTTCGACGGCTTCACGGAACTGCACGGTGATCGGCTCGGCGGGGACTGCCCGGCGGTGGTGGGTGGGATGGCGCAGCTCGCCGGCCGGCACGTCATGGTGATCGGCCACCAGAAGGGACACACCACCGCAGAGCTGGCCGCCCGCAACTTCGGCATGGCCACCCCGGCGGGCCACCGCAAGGCGTTGCGGCTGATGCGACTGGCGGCCCGGCTCGGACTGCCCGTGGTGACCCTGGTCGACACCCCGGGGGCCGACCCGGGCTTCGAGGCGGAGGAGCACGGTCAGGCGGCGGCCATCGCGGAGAACATCCTGACGTTGAGCATGCTGCCCACACCGGTGGTTGCCGTGGTGACCGGAGAGGGCGGCAGCGGCGGTGCGCTCGCCCTGGCGGTGGCCGACCGGGTGCTGATGCTCCAGCACGCGGTCTACTCGGTGATCAGCCCCGAGGGTTGCGCTGCGATCCTCTGGCCGGGTCGTGCCGCTGCTCCGCAGGCGGCCCGGGCGCTGCGGTTGACGGCGCCGGATCTGTGCCGGCTCGGGATCGTCGACGAGGTCGTTCCCGAGCCGGCAGGCTCAGCCGCCGACGACACCGAGGCGACGGGACGAGCCGTCCGCCACGCGCTGCTGACGAACCTGTTGCCCCTGATGGAGGTGCCGGCGGTGACCCTCGTCCAGCGACGGCGGCAGCGCTTCCGCCGCTTCGGCGCCGCCCGTGCCGCAGCCCCGGCAGGTGCCCGATGAGCGGCGTTCCCACGGCCGGCGACGCACCGGCGGTCGACCTCGGCGGGCACCGGAGCACCGACGCCCTGGCCGAACTACGCCGCCACGCCCAGCAGGTCATCGTCGAACTGACCGCCCCGGTGTGCCGCCTGCGGTTGCGCCTCGGTGAGGCCGAGCTTGAGGTGGAGTGGGACCGGCGGGCCGGACCGCAACCGGGGCTCCCGCCGGACACCACGGCTCCGGGCGTCGCCGCACCTGCCCCCCGCACCGCGGCGGACCCGCCGGTGGCACCGCCACCTGCGGTTCCGGCGGCCCGTACCAGCGTCCACTCACCGATCGTCGGCACCTTCTACCGGTCGCCGCAGCCGGGGACGGCACCCTTCGTGGCCGTCGGTGACCTGGTCCGGCCCGGGCAGGTCGTCGGCATCGTCGAGGCGATGAAGCTGATGAACGAGATCGTGGCGGACCGACCTGGTCGGGTCGTCGAGATCCTGGTCACCGACGGACAGCCGGTGGAGTACGACCAGCCACTCGTCGTCCTGGATCCGGCCTGAGGTGGTGCGCCGATGTTCTCCAAGGTGCTGATCGCCAACCGCGGCGAGATCGCCCTGCGTATCCTTCGTGCGTGCCGGGAACTGGGCATCCGCACCGCGGTCGTCTACTCCACCGCGGACGCCGACTCGGCGGCGGTGCGACTGGCAGACGAGGCCGTCCGGATCGGCCCCTCGGCCAGCCGGCGCAGCTACCTCAACGCTGCGGCGGTGGTGGAGGCTGCCCGTAAGGTCGGCGCCCAGGCGGTGCACCCGGGTTACGGATTCCTCTCCGAGGACGCTGATTTCGCGGAGATCTGCGCGGACAACGGGCTGACCTTCGTCGGCCCGTCGCCCCAGGTGATGTCCATGCTGGCCGACAAGTCCGCCGCCCGGGCACTGATGAGCCGGGCCGGCCTACCGCTGGCACCGGGTGCCGTGCAGCCGGTACCGACCGCCGCCGATGCCGCGGCCGTCGCCGCCGAGGTCGGGTATCCGGTCATCATCAAGGCCGCAGCCGGGGGAGGTGGCCGCGGGATGACCGTGGTCGCCGCCCCGGCGGAGCTTCCTCGGGCGTACGCGCGTACCCGGGCCGCAGCCCAGGCGGCCTTCGGCGACGACCGGGTCTACGTCGAGCGTTACCTGACCGATGCCCGGCACGTCGAGGTCCAACTGCTCTGCGACTCGCACGGCAACGGCGTGCACCTGGGCACCCGGGACTGCTCGGTGCAGCGTCGACATCAGAAACTCGTCGAGGAGGCGCCCGCTCCGGCGCTGTCCCCGGCGACGCTCGACGCCATCGCCGGTACCGCCCTGCGCGGCGCGCTCGACGTCGGGTTCACCGGTGCCGGGACGGTGGAGTTCCTGGTGGACGCCGAGGAGCGGTTCCACTTCCTGGAGATCAACTGCCGTATCCAGGTGGAACACCCCGTCACTGAGATGATCACCGGAATCGACCTGGTTCACGAGCAGTTCCATGTCGCCGCCGGCACACCGCTGCGCTGGCGTCAGGAGGACGTCCGGCTCACCGGGGTGGGCATCGAATGCCGGGTCAACGTGGAGGATCCGGACCGCGACTTCGCGCCCACACCAGGACGGTTGGAGCGGTTCGTCCCACCCGGCGGCCCGTTCACCCGCGTCGACACCCACGGCCACCCCGGATATCTGGTGGGGCCGCACTACGACTCGCTGCTGGCGAAGGTCGCGGTCTGGGCGCCGGACCGCGACCTGGCGTTGAGCCGGCTGGACCGGGCGCTCGGCGAGTTCGACATCTCCGGGCCGGGGATGCGGACCACCATCCCGTTCGTCCGGCGGGTGCTCGACGACGCCGAGTTCCGCAAGGGGCGTCACTCCACCGGGCTGGTGGACCGCCTTGTCGCCGCACCGAAACCCGCACACCCGAGGAGGAAACGATGACCGTCACCGACGGCCGTTCGCTGACCGCGGAGATAACCGACATCCTGGTGACCAACTGTGGACTCGACCCGGACACCGCCGCTCGCGCCCCCGCCGCCTCCCTGGCGGAACTGGGCCTGGACTCGCTCGCCCTGCTCGAACTCTCGGCGGTGGTCGCCGACCGATGGCGGGTCAGCATTCCGGAGCAGGCCGCCGAGTTGAGCATCCCGGCCGTGGCCGATCTGGTCGCCCGGCAGGCCGACCCGCCAGGGCACACCGAGAACAGCATCGTCATCGCCGCACCGCTGG
The DNA here is from genome assembly GCF_012726175.1 of Micromonospora sp. HNM0581. Classification (GTDB taxonomy): domain Bacteria; phylum Actinomycetota; class Actinomycetes; order Mycobacteriales; family Micromonosporaceae; genus Micromonospora. The sequence goes on along the minus strand of NZ_JAASAD010000011.1, from coordinate 125,955 downwards.
AACTGGTCTGGTCGGTGACCAACGACGTGGCGGGCTGGCCGGACCTGTTCACCGAGTACGCGCGCACCGAGATCATCGATCGGGACGGCGACACCGTCCGGTTCCGCCTGACCATGCATCCCGACGAGAACGGAGTCGCCTGGAGCTGGGTCAGCGAACGCACCGCGGACCCGGCGACCCGGCAGGTGCACGCCCGCCGGGTGGAGACCGGGCCGTTCGAGTACATGCGGATCCACTGGACGTACGCGGAGGAACCAGAGGGCGTTCGGATGACCTGGATGCAGGACTTCGCGATGAAGCCGACCGCACCCGTCGACAACGCCGGGATGACCGACCGGATCAACACCAACAGCGCGGTGCAACTGGCCGTGATCAAGGAGCGCATCGAGCGGCTCGCCGGGTACCCGGCGAGCAGGCCGCCGACGAACGACCAGCTGACGAGCACGGCGACGGCGGCCGGGGCGACCGGCCCGAACGCGACAGGAGCAGCCGATGAGTGACCTCGCCCTGGTGGCCGCCCGGGACGTACCCGCAGACCGCCGGCGCGGCGGTGAACTGCGCGTCCTGCTCGGCCCGCGTACCGTCGGCAGCACCTCGGGTTTCATGGGGGTGGCCACCATGGCGCCGGGAGAGCGGATCGCCGAGCACTACCACCCCTACAGCGAGGAGTTCCTCTACGTCGCCCGGGGCGCCATCACCGTCGACCTGGACGACGAACCGGTGCCGCTGGCCGCCGGTGAGGCACTGTTCGTGACCCGTAACGTCCGGCACCGGCTGCGCAACACCGGGCACGTACCCGCCGAGGTGGTCTTCCACCTCGGACCGCTGGCTCCGCGTCCCGAACTCGGCCACGTCGACACGGAACTCGTCGAACAACGGGACGGGTCGTGACCACCCGGCGCACCGTGGTCACCGGCGTCGGGGTGGTGGCCCCGGGCGGTACGACCCGGGACCGCTTCTGGAAGAGCATCACCGAGGGGCGTACGGCGACCCGGCGGATCAGCTTCTTCGACCCGTCACCGTTCCGGTCGCAGATCGCCGCCGAGTGCGACTTCGATCCGGACGCCGCCGGGTTGACCCCCGCCCAACGGCAGCGCGCCGACCGGTACGTGCAGTTCGCGCTCGCCTGTGCCGCCGAGGCGGTCGCCGACAGCGGGTTGGAACTCACCGACGCCGAACGCGACCGGACGGGTGTGGTCCTCGGCACCGCCGTCGGCGGCACCATGGCGCTGGAACAGGAGTACGTGACGGTGAGCGACAGTGGTAGACGCTGGCTCGTCGACGCGGCACTCGGCGGCCCGTACCTCTACCCGGCGCTGATGCCCAGCAGCCTGGCCGCCGACGTGGCCTGCGGACACGGCCTGCACGGTCCGGCGCAGGTCATCTCCACGGGCTGCACCTCCGGCATCGACGCCATCGGGTACGCCCACCAGCTGATCGTCGACGGTGAGGCGGACGTCGTGCTGGCCGGGGCCGCCGACTCGCCCATCTCACCGGTGACCGTCGCCTCCTTCGACGCCATCAAGGCCACCAGCCCGGACAACGACGACCCGGCGCACGCCTCCCGGCCCTTCGACGCCGACCGGCACGGCTTCGTGCTCGCCGAGGGGGCGGCGGTGCTGGTACTGGAGGAGGCCGGACATGCGGCGAGGCGTGGGGCGCACGTCTACTGCGAGCTGGCCGGCTACGCCAGCCGCAGTAACGGCTACCACATGACCGGGCTGCGCCCCGACGGACTGGAAATGGGGCTGGCCATCACCGACACGCTGCGGCAGGCCCGACTGGCGCCGGAGGACGTTTCCTACATCAGCGCGCACGGCTCCGGTACCCGGCAGAACGACAGGCACGAGACGGCCGCGTTCAAGCGGTCACTCGGATCGGCGGCCTACCAGGTGCCGATCAGCTCGATCAAGTCGATGGTCGGACATTCGCTGGGCGCCATCGGCGCCATCGAGATGGCCGCGTGCGCACTGGCGATCGAGTTCGGGGTGGTCCCACCGACTGCGAACTGGGCCACCCGGGATCCGGAGTGCGACCTGGACTATGTGCCCAACGAGGCCCGGGAGGTACCGGTGGACGTGGCGCTCTCGGTGGGCAGCGGCTTCGGCGGCTTCCAGTCGGCCATGCTGTTCCGCCGCCCGGCGCGGGACGTGACACCGTGAGTGCGCCCTCGACCCCGGCTGGCCGGTGGGGTGACGGCACGGCGGGCCGGCGGGCCGTGGTCACCGGGGTCGGGGTGGTGGCACCCAGCGGTGTCGGCGCGGACGCGCACTGGCGTACGGTCCTGGCCGGCCACCGTCGTATCGGGCCGATCACCCTGTTCGACGCCGCCGGGTACCCGACCCGGCTGGGCGGTGAGGTCGCGGACTTCGACCCGGGCCGGTACGCCGACAACCGCGCCCTCGTGCAGACCGACAGGTGGACACACCTCGGGTTCGCTGCCACCGCGTTGGCGCTCGCCGACGCCGGTCTGCCGCAGCGGGCCACCGAACCGAACGGCTGGGCGGTGACCCTGGCCAGCTCCTCCGGGGGGAATCTGTTCGGCCAGCGGGAGCTGCAACGCCTGTGGTCGTCACCGTCGCGTACGGTCGGCGCTTACCAGTCGATCGCCTGGTTCTACGCGGCCAGCGTCGGGCAGCTGTCCATCCGGCACCAGGCGAAGGGTCCGTGCGGGGTGCTGGTGGCAGAGTCGGCCGGTGGCCTGGACAGCCTCGCGCACGCGGTGCGGACCGTTCGGCGGGGTGCCTCGGTGGTGCTCGCCGGGGCGACCGAGTGCCCGCTGAGCCCGTACGCGTTGGCCTGCCAGCTGCGGTCCGGTCTGCTCAGCGAGGTGGCCGATCCACCGGTCGCCTACCGGCCGTTCGACGCCACCGCCAGCGGTTACCTGCCCGCTGAGGGAGGTGCGGTGTTCGTTGTGGAGGCGCTGGAGCACGCCGTCGAACGGGGCGCACGGATCTACGGCGAGGTGTCCGGTTGGGGCGCCACCCACGATGCGGCGCACACCAGCTCCGACGGCGCCGGTGATCCCCACCAGTACGCCCGCGCGATGCGACTGGCCCTGGGCCGAGCCGGCGTCGAACCGGGCGAGGTGGATGTGGTGGTCCCCGACGCGCTCGGGGTGCCCCGTTACGACCGGGCCGAGGCGGGCGCCCTGCGGGCCGTCTTCGGCACCCGCACCCCACCGGTCAGTACCCACAAGGAGTTGACCGGGCGGGCGCATCAGGGTGGGTCGGCACTCGACGTGGCCACCGCCCTGCTCGCGTTCGCCCACGACACAATTCCTGCCTCGGCCGGTCCGGAGACCGTCGCCGATGGCTGTGAGCTGGACTTTCTGCGGGTCGCCCGGCGGCCGCGTACCCGGGTGGCGCTGGTCTGCGCCCGGGGATTCGACGGATTCAACAGTGCGCTGGTGCTGCGCGGTGCGCCGCCGGCCGGACAGGAGCCGTGGTGAGCGAACGCGATGGTGTGCAGCGGGCCGGTGAGCGTGGTGGACGTGACCGGCCGGGGTACCGAGCACGGGTGGTGTTCCTGGTCCGGGTGCCCGATGAGCGCACCGACGACTTCCTCCGGGCCTACGAGGCGGTGCGGCACCTGGTTGCCGACGGGGTACCGGGTCACCTGGTCGACCAGGTGTGCCGTTCGTCGACCGACCCGGAGCAGTGGCTGATCACCAGCGAGTGGGTTAGCCTGACCGACTTCGAGGCGTGGGAGCGCAGCCCGGAACACCGTGAACTGGTCCGGCCGATGCGGGAGTGTTTCACCGACGCCAGGTCCCTGCGCTTCCACATCCACGCGCAGACCCCGGTACCTGCCGGGGCATCCCGGTGAGAGGTCGCACCCGCGTCACCGGAGGGCGCGATCAGGATGTCAGCGCGGTGGCCCGCTGGCCCTCAGCGCGACCCGAGGTCGACCTCGGCCAGGTAGACGCAGCTGCGTTCCTCGTGGGAGGAGTAGTAGCTGACGTGCAGCAGCCCGTCGTGCCAGGCCAGACCGGGATAGCTGGAGTCGCCGTCGGAGGGTAGGGTCACCAACTCCTGTAGCCGGCCCCGGGCCACGTCGACGGCGCAGATCGCGGTCCGCACCGCACCGTCGTGTAGCCGTACGCCGGCGACGAGGGTCCCATTGGGTACCCGGTACAGCGCCGGGCCGCCCACGCGTACCCCGAGATCGGTCCAGGTCCACTCCCGGTACGGCGGGTGGGCCTGGCCGAGTTGGGCGGTGGCCGTACCGCCGTCGCGCCGCAGCAGGCAGGTGGCGGTCCCGTCCGGTTCGAAGATCAACCCGGATTCGTTCGGGTAGCCACCGGAGAACAGGGTGTCCACCTCCGGTCGCAGGTCGAAGCCGTCCTCGCTGCGGTAGAGCCGGACGAAACGTGGCTCCCGGGTGGCGTAGCCGATACCGTACATCGCCTCGTCGTGCCAGGCGGCCTGCCAGACCCATACGTCCGGTTCGCCGATCGGCTGCGGCCGGTCCCACCGGTGGCCGTCGCCGCTGACCGTGGTGACTGTCCGGAACCGTTTCGGCGTGCCGGTCGCGGCGGCGGCGAGCAACTGCAACCGCCCATCGGGACGTACGACGAAGCGCGGGTCGCGTAGATCGACGCCGGCTTCTGCGAGGACGGCCGCGGACTGCCAGGACCGGGCGTCCGAGGAGGTCAACACCCGCAGCACGCCGTCGTCGGACAGGTGTGACCGGCCCTGGCGGAACGCGCAGAACCAGCGTCCGGCGTACCGGACCAGGTCGGTGAAGGCGTTGTGCGGGGCGGTGTCACCGATACGGCGCAACGCGCGTACCTCGGCGGTCGCCGGGCGGCTGATCACGTGCGTCGACGGTACGCGGACCGGGCGACACCGGTGTGGCGGGGGGACGAACAGCAGACGAACGCGTCAGTCCGCCGCTGTGGTTGGGGCTGTCTCCGCCTGGTGGGCCCGGGCCAGGCGTTTCGGGGCGCGGGCGTACCAGGCTTCGACGATCAGCTCGGTCAGCTCGGGAACGTCGATCCGGTCCAGCCGTACCAGTACCGCCGGGTAGCCGTCGAAGTGAGGTGTGGTGAGGAACAGGCCGGGATCGTCGGCGAGCAACGCCTCCTTGACGCCGAGATCCGCCACCCGGACCCCGAGGACCGGACCGTCCGGCGCGCTCGCACCCAGATCCAGGAGTTCCTTACCGCGTAGCGGGCGTTCCCAGACGAACGGTTTGTCCCGCACCCGCCAGGCGGCCACCCCGTCGTAGGAGGGCCGCTCGGTGGTCTCCGGCAGGCCCAGCGCGATCCGGCGTACGTCGTCCCAACTGGCCACCACCCGACGGTACGCTAGTCGGCGCCCGCGGTGGGTGCCGGCGGTAGGAGTCCGCGGGTGTCGGCGCGGCGGCGGACGTCGGCAATGGCGATGTGGCGATGGTGGACCTCATGGAGCTAACGAACGGGCCGCCACGGGGTGACCGCCCCGACGCTGCGGTGCCGGTTGCGCGGCCGTGAGCATGCGATGCCCGTGGGCGTGCCGCCGATGGCGTACCAGCGGCTGGTTCACCCCGACGGTGAGCGGGCGCTGGCCGCTGGCCCACGGTGGTACACCGGGTGTCACCCCGCTGCCCGGCTTCCGTGATGCTCTGGCGTTGGGGGCCGACGGTGTCCTGGTCGCCGACGAGGTGCGCGACGCTTTGGCCCTGGCCGGGTGCGCCGACCCGGCTGCCGCTCGCAGGCTGCGTACGGTGCCGGTCGGCTGATCCGCGCCGGGCGGCGACTCACCGCGTTCACCGCTTCGCAACCTGTGACGGCCGCCCTGCCGTGGTCCGGGTTGGACGGTCATAATGGTCGGCATGGTTGCCTGGGAGTACGCCCTGCTGGTCCGCCGCTACCAGGGGCAGGGCCGAAATTTTCATGTCTCGTTCGTCTGGTACGGCCCGGACGGGTCGCGTAAGGACGTCACGGCCTACGGTGACACCGCCGTCGCGCACCTCAACCGCGTCGGCCGGGAGGGTTGGGAGCTGGTCTCCGCCGCCGAGGACGTGAACAACGTGCAGGGCAGTACCGAGGTGCACCGCTATCACCTCAAGCGTCCACTGAGCTGACCAGCCTCATGCCGGCCACCGCTCGGGAACGCGTTGACGCGCGCCCCGAGCCTCGGAACCCTGGGTGCAGATGTCGATGCGTTCCGTGTCGACGGGCCCGGATGCAGGGAGGTTTCATGGTGCGCAGGAGGATGGCGGCGTCGCTCACGGCGCTCGCCGTGGCAGGTGGAGCGTTGACCGTCGGGGCGGCGCCGGCACAGGCGGACCCGGCGGGTGGAACGCTGCGTGGCGTCTACTACGACCGAGACTTCTGCCAGTGGTACGGAGCTGACGGCGCCAGCCAGGGCCGGTGGGACTGGTGGTACTGCGAGCTGAGCGCCGCGCCGAGCCCGTTGTGGTTCCTCTGGACGTTCGACTACGTCTGACAGGTGCCGGCGTTCAGCGTCGGCGTTCGTGCCGGGCCGGTGGACCACCGGCCCGGCACGCCGGTCAGTCCAGGTCGACGTTCGGGTAGAGCGGGAAGCCGGCGAGTAGTTCGTTGGCCTGACGGCCGACCTTGTCCGCCACGGCCGGGTCGAGGGTGTATTTCGCCTTGGCGGCGGTGCCGTCCGGGTTCGCTCCGGCGCTGGTCTGAGTGAGCACGGTGTGGATCAGCTCGGCGGTGGTGTCCATCTCTGCCGTGCCCAGCCCGCGCGTGGTCAGCGCGGGCGTACCGATCCGGATGCCGGAGGTGTACCAGGCGCCGTTCGGGTCCTGCGGCACCGAGTTGCGGTTGGTGACGATGCCCGAGTCCAGCAGCGCCTGCTCGGCCTGTCGGCCGGTCAGACCGTAGCCGGCCACGTCGATGAGCACGAGGTGGTTGTCGGTGCCGCCGGTGACCAGCGTGGCCCCTCGGCGTAGCAGCCCGTCGGCGAGCGCCTGGGCGTTGTCGACGACCTGCCGGGCGTAGCCGGCGAAGTCGGGCCGGCGGGCCTCGGCCAGTGCCACGGCCTTGGCGGCCATCACGTGCGGCAGCGGGCCGCCGAGCACCATCGGACAGCCTCGGTCCACCTGGTCGGCCAGCTCCGGGCCGCACAGCACCAGCCCGCCGCGGGGGCCACGTAGCGACTTGTGGGTGGTGGTGGTGACGATGTGCGCGTGCGGCACCGGGTCGAAGTCGCCGGTGAAGACCTTGCCGGCGACGAGGCCCGCGAAATGCGCCATGTCCACCATGAACGTCGCACCCACCGAATCGGCGATCTCCCGCATGATCCGGAAGTTGATCTTGCGTGGGTACGCCGAGTAGCCGGCGACCAGCACCAGCGGGCGGAACTCCCGGGCGGCCTCGGCGACCCGGTCGTAGTCGACCAGGCCGGTCGCCGGGTCGGTGCCGTAGCTGCGCTGGTCGAACATCTTGCCGGAGATGTTCGGTCGGAAGCCGTGGGTGAGGTGCCCGCCGGCATCGAGCGACATGCCGAGCATCCGCTGGTCGCCCAGCTCACGCCGCAGCGTGAACCAGTCCGCCTCGGTCAGGTCGTTGACGTGGCGCGCCTGCGCCCGCCGCAACGCCGGCGACTCGACCCGGTCGGCGAGGATCGCCCAGAACGCCACCAGGTTGGCGTCGATACCCGAGTGCGGCTGCACGTACGCGTGCGAGGCGCCGAACAACTCCCGGGCGTGCTCCGCGGCGAGCGTCTCCACGGTGTCGACGTTCTGGCAGCCGGCGTAGAACCGCCGCCCGACGGTGCCTTCGGCGTACTTGTCGCTGAACCAGTTGCCCATCGCCAGCAACGTCGCGGGGGAGGCGTAGTTCTCGCTGGCGATCAGCTTCAAGGACTCGCGCTGGTCGGCCAGCTCCGCCCCGATCGCGTCGGCGACCCGCGGCTCGACACCACGGATCACCTCGAGAGCGCTGCGGAAGGCGGTGGATTCGGCGTTGCGCGGCATGCGACCTCCAGGTGACGTGCGGAAGGCCCAGGCGCTCGGCATGCGTCCTCGTGACGGGGCCGCTCCCCGATGGTTCTCCATCTCCAATGCGCCAGTCACGGCCCGGGATGATCCTACCCGGGTGCGCCCGGCCGGGCCGCAGCACCGCCGGGCAGACGTCGGGTCGACGTCACTACGATCGACCACATGACGGTGACCGACGGTGGTAGCAGTCTCCTGGCCATCAGCGACCTGCACGTCGGACATCCGGCGAACCGTCCGGTCGTCGAGGGGCTACGTCCCCGGACGCCACAGGACTGGCTGCTGGTCGCCGGTGACGTGGGCGACACCGTCGCCGACGTGGAGTGGGCGCTGCGGCTGCTCGCCGGCCGGTTCGCCCGGGTCGTCTGGTCTCCGGGCAACCACGAGCTGTGGACACCACCGAGAGACCCGGTGACGTTGCGCGGCGTGGCGCGCTACGCCCACCTGGTCGAGCTGTGCCGGGATCTCGGCGTGGTCACCCCCGAGGATCCGTACCCGGTGTGGGTGGGGCCCGACGGTCCGGTGACGGTGGCGCCGCTGATGCTGCTGTACGACCACAGCTGGCGTCCGGACGGCTTCGACACCGTCGAGGCGGCGCTGGCCGAGGCGTACCGGACCGGGGTCGTCTGCACCGACGAGATGCTGCTGCATCCCGACCCGTACGAGAGCCGGTCAGCGTGGTGCGCGGCCCGGGTGGCCGAGACCGCCCGCCGGCTTGCCGGGCGTGATCCGGCGCTGCCGACGGTGCTGATGAACCACTGGCCGCTGGTTCGTGAGGTGACCCGCGTCCTGCGCTACCCGATCTTCGCCCAGTGGTGCGGCACCGAGGCGACCGCTGACTGGCACGTACGCTTCGCCGCCGCCGCGGTGGTGTACGGCCATCTGCACATCCCACGTACCACCTGGCACGACGGGGTGCGGTTCGAGGAGGTGTCGGTGGGCTACCCACGTGAGTGGCAGCCCCGTGGCGTACCCCGGCTACGGCAGATCCTGCCGGCGCCGGACGGTGTGCCCCCGACGGCGTGGTGGCCGCCGGCAGCGGCGTTGACGCGGGGCAGTCAGAGCAGTCGGCCCAGCGCGTGATCCAGCCGCGGCGTCAGGGTCCGGACGTAGGTGGCGGTGAGATGGTTGCTGTCCCGATACACAAGTACGCCCCCGATGACCGGGGCGCACCGATCCTGGGGGCAGATGGCCTCGTTCAGGTCCACGAGATGGACGTTGTCGTTGCTCGATGCAGCCTGCTCGTGCGCAGGCCCACCACCGCCCTCCAACGCCTGAGAGCGGGGCGATGCGCAACGGGTGAGGCGATTGTGATTGACCGACACGCATTCAGCTATATCGTAGCGATGATAGGGGGTGTCCCGCAGTACGACGACCGGTAGTTCGGCGGAGGCGATTTCGGCCCAGGTCTCGCGAAGCGCCTCCGCGAAGGCGGTGCCGGCGGCTTGGGTAACCGGCTTACCGTCACGAATCATCAAGTAGAGCGATGTGCTGACGATCAGCACGTCCGGCCGCTGGGGTCCGGTCAGGGCCACGCGTAGCTTCTCGTTCCATTCGGTGCAACTGCGGTACGGCCGACTGTCGAGGGCGACCGTCCCGTTGATGTAGGGGCAAGCGGACTTCGTGTACGACCGCAGCCGCCACTTTCGTTCTGCGGCGACCTGCTGCAACGCGGGCAACCACTGTGCCGCGTGCGAGTCTCCGGCCAGCGCGACGGTGAAGTCGGCGTTCGGGTCGCCATACTCGCACGCCGTGACTTCGCTACCCGTCATGTCCTGGTGGCACCCGTTGCGCTGGCTGTCTGGCCCGTCTCGAAGAGCAGCCAGTGGATCCGGTACGAAGACACCGACCCGGTCAACCGGCTGACCGGCACTGCTTTCGATGGGCCTGGCGCCCAGCGCCATGGCGCCGAGCGCGCTGGAGGCAGTCGAGCCGGTATTTGGGGAGCCGGACGGAAGCGCACCGCCGACCGCCACCGGAGCCGGCGGTGTCTGTGGCGGCGGCCATATGGTGAGCTGGAATGCCAGCCCGGCCAACACGGCCAGACTGGTGCAGACAGCGCCCAGTTGCAGTGCGCGTACCGGTTGCCAGGAAAGCTGCCGTGAGTGTCGGATCGGATTCTCCACGAGGTGGTAGGTGAGCACCGCCGGAACGGCGGACAGGGCGACCACAGCGAGACCGGTGCCGACGGTCAGCTCATTCAGGCGGGCCTCGGCGACCACGAGCAGGGGCCAGTGCCACAGGTAGAGCGAGTAGGAGAGAGCACCCACTGCGCGGACCGGCCGTACATCGAGCAGGGCAGCCGGTCCGAGCCGGCCTGCGGCCAGTCCACCAGCGATGACGGCGGCGGTGCCCAGGGTCGGCCCGAGGGCCGTGTAGCCGGGGAACGCTGATTCGGGGCGCAGGGTAATGGCGGATACGAGGATCGCGGCAAGACCGAGCCATGCGAGCCCGGCTGCCGCAGTCCGGGGGAGCCGATCGAACTGATGGGCGAGGAGCGCCACGAAGCCGCCGATGGCCAACTCCCACAACCGGGTGGTGGTCACGAAATAGGCGCGGACCGCATCGTTGGAGGTCATCCACATGGACCAGGCAAACGATGGCACGGCGACGAGGGCCAGCGCGAGGATCAGGTGGCTGGTGCGGAGCCGGTCCCGGGCAAGCCAGGCGACGCCGATGAGGAGCAGCGGCCACACGAGGTAGAACTGTTCCTCGACCGCCAGTGACCAGAAGTGCTGTACAGCACTGGGCGCCTGGTTGGCGGCGAGATAGTCCACCGACTGTTCGGCCAGCCGCCAATTCATCGCGTAGAGCCCGCTGAACACGACGTCCCAGCCGGTGGAGGCCCAGCGGGTTCGTGGGAGAAAAGCGAATGTCAGCACGAGCGTCGCGGCGAGGACGAGCAGGGCCGCCGGCAGGAGACGCTTGGCTCGCCGGGCCCAGAACCCGACCAGCGAGATGCGCCCGGTGCTCCTCAACTCCGTGACCAGGAGACCGGTGATCAGGAATCCGGAGATGACGAAGAAGACGTCGACGCCGACGAAGCCACCTGGGAGAAGGTTCTGGCTGGCATGCCCCGTCAGTACCAGGACGACGGCGACGGCACGGAGACCCTCCACGTCACCGCGGAACCTGACGCGAGAGCTGTCCTGTTGGGAGGTCATGGTGGTCACTCTGGGTCCTGAATCTAGTACTTAGGGCGAAGGTCGCCGCCCACCATAACCGACTTTCCTACCTAGACCCATGCGAACCGCTCTTCGCAGAGAAATGTCTACTCGCTACCGGAACAGCCCACATGGACGTCCGGCGACGCGGACCGGGGCCGGGTGTGACGTCGTACCCTCGCAGGCGTGGCTACGGCGGCGGAGGAGATCCGGGTGGGGCGGCGGACGGTGCGCGTCACCAGCCCGGACCGGCCGTACTTCCCCGAGCGGGGGCTGACCAAGCTCGACGTGGTGCGGTACTTCCTCGCCGTCGGCGACGGGATCCTCCGTGCGTTGCGGGACCGACCGACGATGCTCGAACGCTGGCCACGCGGAGTTTTCGCAGGCGCGAGCATCGCCACCCGGCAGGACAACCGCGGCGACGCGTTTTACCAGAAGAGGGTGCCGGCCGGCGCGCCCGACTGGGTGGGCACCGCCCACATCACCTTTCCCAGCGGGCGCACCGCCGACGAGGTCGCGCCGGGTGAGCTGGCCGTGGTGATCTGGGCGGTCAACCTGGGTACGCTGCGTTTCCATCCGTGGCCGGTGACCAGGGCGGACGTGGAACGGCCGGATCAGCTGCGGATCGACCTGGACCCGCTGCCCGGTGTCGGGTTCGACAAGGTGGTGCCGGTGGCCCGGGAGGTGCGCGCCTTCCTCGACGAGTTGGGCCTGGCCGGCTATCCGAAGACCACCGGCGGGAGGGGTCTGCACGTCTACGTCCCGATCGAGCCGAGGTGGAGTTTCGGTGACTGCCGTCGGGCGGTGCTGGCCCTCGGGCGGGAGATGCAGCGGCGTCGACCCGACCTGGTCACCACCACCTGGTGGCGGGAGCAGCGGGACCGGCCGGTCTTCGTCGACTTCAACCAGATGGCCCGGGACCACACCATGGCCTCGGCGTACTCGATCCGGCCGACGCCGGCCGCGCTGGTTTCCGCGCCGCTGGACTGGACGGAACTGGACGATGCCCGACCCGAGGACTTCGACGTGGCCACCGTGCCGGGCCGGTTCGCCGAGCGGGGTGACCTCCACGCGGGCCTGGACGGGCGTCGCTACCTGCTGACGCCCCTGCTGGAGTTGGCTGACCGGGAGGGCCTGGAACCCCCGCCGGGACGCTGAGCGGTCACGCCCACGGGCTCTGCTTTCCGTCGTACTCCTCGAAGACCAGCCAGCTGCGGGTGGCGAGCACCCCGGCGATGCGCTGCACCCGGTCCAGCACCACGTCCCGCAGGGTGGCGTTGTCCGGTGCCCGGACCAGGGCGAGCACGTCGTGCTCACCGCTGAGCAGCGCCACATGTTCGACGTAGCGCACCCGGGCCAGCTCCGCCGACACCTCCCGCCAGGTGTTCTGCCTGATCGTCAGCGCGATGTACGCCGATGTGCCCAGGCCGGCGGGCTCGGGGGCGACCCGCACGGTGAACCCGGTGATCACGCCGTCGCGCAGCAGCCGCTCCACCCGGGCGTACGCGTTGGTACGCGAGACGTGTACCCGCTCGGCGAGCGTTCGGATGGAGAGCCGACCGTCGCGGGTCAGCTCGTCGAGGATGCGCCGGTCCACCTCGTCGAGGGCGACAGCCGAACGTCCCGTTTCGCCCCATCGGCGCGCCTCGTCGGCGGTCTCCTGGCCCATGGTGACCTCCTCCGAGTGCCATTCATCCCGCGTTCACCGGGGATCTTGAGTCAATCATCCGACAGCAGGAGCATAGGGCCACCACACGTCCAGGAGGTTCCGCCGTGACCACCACTCCCCAGGCGGCCCGCAGGGCATCCCCGCGCAAGCGGCGGCCGGTCACCCCGACCGCACCCGACCCCACCGTCGGCCTGCTGCCCCAGAACGATCCGGTCCGGTTGCTCGACCCGGACGGCACCCTGCTGCCGGCCCGCGCGGACTACCCCGAACCGTCGGTCGAGGCGTTGCGCGAGATGTACCGACGGATGGTCGTCGGCCGGCGCTTCGACGCCCAGGCCACCGCGCTGACCAAGCAGGGCCGGCTGGCTGTCTACCCGTCGTCCCGGGGCCAGGAGGCCTGTCAGGTCGGCGGTGTGCTGGCGCTGCGGTACGACGACTGGGTCTTCCCGACCTACCGGGAATCGATGGCGCTGACCGCCCGCGGCATCGACCCGGTCGAGGTACTCACGCTGCTGCGCGGCGACTGGCACTGCGGATACGACCCGGCACGGCAGCGCACCGCGCCGCAGTGCACCCCGCTCGCCACCCAGTGCGTACACGCCGCCGGTCTGGCCTACGGGGAGTCGTACCAGGGACGCGACACCGTGGCCCTGGTCTACATCGGTGACGGCGCCACCAGCGAGGGTGACTTCCACGAGGGAGTCAACTTCGCAGCCGTGTTCAAGGCACCCGTCGTGTACTTCGTGCAGAACAACAGGTACGCGATCAGCGTCCCGCTGTCCCGGCAGACCGCCGCCCCGTCCCTCGCCCACAAGGGTGTCGGCTACGGCGTCCCCAGCGAGCAGGTCGACGGCAACGACCCGATGGCTGTGCTGGCCGTACTCACCCGGGCAGTCGCGCATGCCCGCGCCGGCAAGGGACCGTTCCTGGTCGAGGCGCACACCTACCGGATGGAGGCGCACACCAACGCCGACGACGCCACCCGTTACCGCGACGCCGACGAGGTCGAGGCGTGGCGCGACCGCGACCCGGTGGCCCGGCTGGAAACCTACCTGCGTGGTCGGGACGTGCTCGACGACGCGGCCGTCGCCGAGATCGCCGAGCAGGCCGAGACGTACGCGGCCCGACTGCGGGAACGGATGAATGGCCAACCCACGGTCGACCCGCTGAGCCTCTTCGACCACGTCTACGCCGAACCCACCGCTCAGCTGGTGGAGCAACGTGAGCAGGTACGCGCCGAACTGGCCGCGGCAGCGGAGGGAGACGCCTGATGGCCACCACCATGGCGACGGCGCTGAACGCCGCGCTCGCCGACGCGATGCTCGCCGACGAACGGGTGCTCGTCTTCGGCGAGGACGTCGGCCAACTCGGTGGGGTCTTCCGGATCACCGACGGATTGCAGGCCCGCTTCGGTGACAAGCGCTGCTTCGACACCCCCCTCGCGGAGGCCGGTATCGTCGGCTTCGCCGTCGGGCTGGCCATGTCCGGGCTGCGACCGGTGGTCGAGATGCAGTTCGACGCGTTCGCGTACCCGGCGTTCGAGCAGATCGCCTCGCACGTGGCGAAACTACGCAACCGTACGAGGGGTGCACTCAGCGTGCCGATGGTGATCCGGGTGCCCTATGCCGGCGGGATCGGCGGTGTGGAACACCACTGTGACTCCTCGGAGGCGTACTACGCACACACCCCCGGGCTGAAGGTCGTCACGCCGTCGACCGTCGACGACGCGTACTCGCTGCTGCGGGAGGCGATCGACGATCCCGACCCGGTGGTGTTCATGGAACCGAAGAAGCTTTACTTCGCCGGTGCCGAGACCGTGCTGCCGGCGCGGACCGAGCCGTTCGGCCGGGCGGTCGTACGCCGGCCCGGACGTGACGCCACCCTCGTCGCGTACGGGCCGGCGGTCCCGGTCGCGCTCGATGCCGCAGAAGCCGCCCGGGACGAGGGGTGGGACCTGGAGGTGGTCGACGTGCGTACCATCGTGCCGTTCGACGACGCCACCGTCGCCGCCTCGGTGCGCCGCACCGGTCGGTGTGTGGTGGTGCAGGAGGCGCAGGGCTTCGCCGGGGTCGGTGCGGAGATCGCCGCGCGGGTCCAGGAACGGTGCTTCCACGCACTGCACGCCCCGGTTCTGCGGGTCTGCGGGCTGGACATTCCGTACCCGGCGCCGATGCTGGAGCACACCCATCTGCCGTCGGTCGACCGGGTTCTGGACGCGGTGGCCCGGTTGCAGTGGGACGACCAACCCGACCGACGCTGGCTCACCGAGGGCAGTGCGGCATGACCGAGCGGGTTTTCCTCCTGCCCGACCTCGGTGAGGGGCTCGCCGAGGCGGAGATCGTGCAGTGGCGGGTCGCGGTCGGCGACATCGTTACCGTGGACCAGACGGTGGTCGAGGTGGAGACGGCCAAGGCGGTCGTCGACGTGCCCTGCCCGTACGCCGGCCGGGTCGTCGCCCTGCACGGTGTCGCGGGCGAGGTCCGCCCGGTGGGCCAGCCTCTGATCACCGTCGCCGAGCCGGTCGCCGGGTGCGCCGACGGGACCGAGCCGCCCGGGCACACGGTCTACCGCGAGGAGGAGCGGGCCGGTTCCGGAAACGTCCTGATCGGGTACGGCACCGGCCGTGGCGATTCCCGTCGCCGTCGGCGGCGGACCACCACCGCACCGTACGTGTCGGGCAACGGTGCCCCGCTGGCCGGGCACGCTGCGGAGGGCACCCGGCCCGGTGCCGGCCGTCCGTCGGTGGTGGCCGATCGGGCGCCCGGGACGACCCCGCCGCTCGTCATCTCGCCGATCGTGCGGCGGTTGGCCCGGGAGCGTGGCGTGGACCTGACGGCGGTGCGCGGCAGCGGCCCCGGCGGGGTGGTCCGGCGGGCCGATGTGGAGGCGGTGGCCAGCCACGTCGCCGGGGTCACGGCAGACGTACGTGGCAGCACCGGACTTTCGGCTCTGCCGGCGCCATCGGCGGAGCCTCCGGCGGGGGCCGACGCGGCCACCTCCGGTACCCGGGATCTGGTCATCCCGCTCACCGGTATCCGCCGCACCATCGCGGACAAGCTGTCCCGCAGTCGGCGGGAGATCCCCGAGGTGACCATCTGGGTCGACGTCGACGCGACGGCCCTGGTGCAGACCCGGGCCGCGATCAACGCGGCCCGCCCGGACCGCCAGGTGAGCATTCTGGCCCTGCTCGCCCGGATCTGTCTGTCCGGGCTGCACCGCTACCCGCAGCTCAACGCACGGGTCGACACCGAGGGGCAGCGGATCATCCAGTCCACCGGGGTGCACCTGGGCATCGCCGCCCAGACCGACCGGGGGTTGGTGGTGCCGGTACTGCGGGACGCCGAGCGGCTCACCACCACCGAACTCGCGGCAGAACTGGCCGCCACCACCGCCGCCGCCAGAGCGGGTGAACTGCCGCCGACCCGGCTGACCGGGGGCACCTTCACCCTCAACAACTACGGGGTGTTCGGTGTCGACGGCTCCACCCCGATCATCAATCATCCGGAGGCGGCCCTGCTCGGCGTCGGCCGCATCGTGGACAAGCCGTGGGTTGTCGACGGGCAGCTCGCGGTGCGGAAGGTGGTGCAGCTCAGCCTCACCTTCGACCACCGCGTCTGCGACGGCGGGGTGGCCGGCGGATTCCTGCGGCACGTGGCGGACTGCGTCGAGCAGCCGGCACTGCTGATCGCGACCGTCTGACGACCGTGACGCCGGTTTCGGCCGGATCAGCGGGTACGGCGACGGACGCGGCGTCACCGTCGGCCGGGTTTCGCCCGTAGCGTCGTTGCCGCCATTTTCCGTTTGCCGGGAGCGGGCACGCTTGAGGTTTTCCAGGCGATGTCCCGCTCTTGGTCGAAACCGTGAAAACGTCGGCGTGGAGCTGGCGAGAATGTGCGGAGGGAGCGGCGACAACGGGGGGACGCATCATGATGTTGAGACGGCGACTGGCGCTGTTGGCGGTGAGTGTCGCAGCAGCGCCGCTGGCACTGGGCGCGTGCACTGGTGACCGTAGGGCCGGGCAGCCCGCCGAGGCGCGGGCGAATCCGGAACTGTTCGTGACGCCGGCCGAGGGCACCCGCGACGTGCCGGTCACCGGGGAGATCGGCACGGTGGTCAAGCATGGGCGGGTGACCGCCGTGCGGATCACCGACGACGCAGGTGCGCCAGTCCCGACGGAGCCGCGTGAGGACGGTACCGGCTGGGTGCCGAGCCGAACCCTGGAGCCGAAGCGGACGTACACCGCGGAGGTCACCGCCACCGGCGACTCCGGGCGGACGGTCACCCGCAGGACGACGTTCACTACTCGACCGAAATCCGCCAAACCAGCAATTGCCAGCACTTTGTACTTCGCCGGTGACCGCACTTACGGAACGGCCATGCCGGTTACCGTCGCTTTCGACCCGCCAATTCCTCGAGAGGCGCGGGCGGATGTACAGCGTCGCTTGTTCGTCAAGACGGATCCGCCGCAGCCGGGCACCTGGTCGTGGGTGTCCGACGGAAGCCAGGTCTATTACCGAGCGCCCGACTTCTGGCGGCCAGGTACGACGATCAAGGTTCGCTCCGCGTTGGAGGGCCTGCCGATAGGCAAGGACAGCGTCGGCGACGCCGACCGGCGAGCCACCTCGAAGATCGGTCGGCAGGTGGAGTTGGAGATCGACAACGCGACCAAGCAGATGTCGGTGATCCGGGACGGCAAGCTGCTACGCAAGCTGCCGGTCAGCCTGGGTAAACCGAGTACGCCGACGTCGAGCGGCAAGATGGTGATCATGGAGAAGCACGACTTCACCACGTTCGACACGCGGGGCTCGGCCGATCCGTACGTGGTCGACGTCGAGGACGCACAGCGACTCACCTGGGGCGGCGAGTTCATCCACGGCGCACCCTGGTCGGAGGGGGACCAGGGTCACACGAACGTGTCGCACGGCTGCACCAACCTGTCAGCGGCCAACGCGGACTGGTTGATGGGCGTCACCCAGGTCGGTGACCTGGTCACCGTCAAGGGCACCGAGGTCACCCTCGACGAGGGCAACGGCTGGACGGCATGGAACGTCAGTTGGGCGGAGTTCGCCAGGGGCAGCGCGCTGCCGGTGCCCGCCGGGCTGCGTCCCGCGCCCGCCCAGACGGCGGACCCGGGTGCGGTCGCCGGAGGTTCGCCCGACCCGCAGCCGTCGGCCAGCGGCGGCTGACCGGGCGTACGCACCGGATCGCTTGTCGGCCAGGCCGGTGACTCCGGCCCGGGATGGTCCCTAAGGTGGAACCGGCGTGCCTACGGGTCCTGCCCCGGGCTTACCCGGAACCGTCCTCCAGCAGGGCGGAAGTGTCGGTGGTGGGGGATAGGTTCGTCCTATGCGAGAGCGCGAAGACCGGTTCCACGTCGAGACCCGGGTGTCCGACGCCGCGGTGTGCGTTCGCGTGGCCGGGGTGATCGACATCGCCACGGTCGCGGCGTTTCGCGCCGCGCTCTGGGCGGCTCCCACCCGCACCGAGCTGCGGGTGGATCTCTCCGGGGTCGGGCTGCTCTCCGCAGCCGGAGTCCGCACGTTGGTCGCGGCCCGGTCGTGGGTGCGATCGCAGGGCGGCAACCTGGTGCTCGTCGATCCGCCGCCGATGGTGGAGCGGGTGCTGCGGGCCACCGGGCTGGGGCGGGTCATCCCGGTCGTCGGCGTCACGCCGGAGCGGGTGCTGGCCGCGGCCTGACCGGCCCGGGCGGTCGCCGACACCCTTGACGCGTCCGGCGCCGGGCACGGGGCCGGCGCCGGACGCGTGCGGGTCAGCGGACGCCGAGCAGGTCGACCACGAAGACCAAGGTCTCGTTGGGCTTGATGACGCCGCCGGCACCTCGGCTGCCGTACCCGAGGTGCGGCGGGATGGTCAGCCGGCGACGACCACCGACACGCATCCCCACCACTCCCTGATCCCAGCCGGCGATGACCCGTCCGCCGCCGAGCGGAAAGTCGAACGGCGCACCCCGGTTCCAGGAGGCGTCGAACTCCGTGCCGGTGGAGTGGGACACCCCCACGTAGTGCACGCGGGCCACCTGTCCGGGCTGGGCCTCCGACCCCTCACCCACGGTGATGTCCTCGATCACGAGGTCGGCGGGCGGGGCGCCCTCGATCGGGCCGATCTCGGGCTTGCTCGCTGCCTGGTTCATGCGGATTCTCCTGGTGCGTCGGTTCCGGTCGACACCATCCTGCCGGATGGCACGCCGAGGCGTGTCCGGCGGACCGATGCGGACCACCCGCAGAGACCGGGTGAACACGGTGCGGCGGGCGCCTCCGGTGGGAGACACCCGCCGCGCGGGGAGGTGACCAGGGTCAACGCAGCCAGCCGAACCGCTCGACGACCGGCAGCCGGGCCCAGGTGCGGCCCAGGCCCCAGGTGTCGCCTGCGTTCGTCACCGCGATCAGGGCCAGCACACCGGCGTAGACGAGGTGATCGTCCATGAAGGGGTTGTTCTCCGGCGGCAGGACGGCCGTCCACATCAGCACCAGCAGCAAACCCCCGGTCGCGGCGGCGATACGCACGCCGACGCCGAACAGCAACGCCGTACCGATGGCGGCCAAGCCGACCATGAAGAGCCAGTCGGCCCAGACGGCTCCCGCGATGCCGTTGTAGAAGCCCTGGAACGGTCCGGTGGCACCGAAGCTCAGGAAGCCCTTGGTGGGGCTGCCCCCGTTGATCCAGGCGTTCTTCGCCTCGGTGGCGAACCCCAGGCCGAACACCTTGTCCAGGAAGGCCCAGAGGAAGACCCAGCCGAGCGCCAGGCGGAGCCCGGCCAGCAAGTAGCGGGCGGCCCGGGTGCGCAGGTGCTGCTGCTGACTGGTCTCGGCTAGCGGGGTCTCGGCGGCGATGTTCCGCTCGACCATCGCGGTCATCATGTCCACGTCCCTTCTCTGCTTCGCACCGCGTGTCCCGGTGACACCTCCATTCGACCCCGGCAGCGGTGGTGGGATCAGGGCCGGCGGGCCGGCACCGACCGGGACCTTCGACCCGTCTTCGCCGGCCACTCGACCGTCGTGGGCGCCCGCTCGTCGACGGGCCGTGGAACGGTGCGGCGAGCTGGGCGGCCAGTACCGCGGGAGCCTCGGCCAACGACGGGCCGTAGCAGGTCAGGTGCCGACCGGACACCAGGGCGCAGGGCAGGCCGGGAAAGAGGATTCATGAGTACCCAGTGGCCGCCGCGACGACCTCGTCGGTGACTTCGCCTACGACCGCCTCTGCGAGCGGTGACCGTGGTCTGACCGTTCTGTCGGCGTCGGCCGGTCGACGGTGACGGGCCGGGTGCGGAAAAAACCGCGAGAAAAGTCGTCGACCTTTGAACCTCCGTCGGAGCGGGCCCGTACCTCACCGCGAATGGACAGGAACTTCCCAACCCGTACCGGCAGGCGCGGGAGACGGTGTGGAAAGGGCATCGTCGTTGTTCGACGTGCCACTGGTTCGTTCAGGCGGTCCCCGTCGAGCGTGCCACCAAGATTCCGTTCGGTCCGTCGAGTCACAAATCAGGAACCGGATCGAGAAGGAGAGCAATTCGATGCGCAGGTCAACCCGGTCGCGCCGACCAACCGGAAACGCGCGGACCAAGCGACTCCTGGCCGTTGGCGCCACGCTCGCTGTTTTCGGCGGCGTTGTCGCCGTGACCCAGATTTCGTCGGCCGGTGACCGACGGTCGAACCAGCAGAAGCGGAACGTGGCGGCCGAGTGTGTCGCGCCGAGCCCCGGTGCCACCGCGCCGGACGCCCGCGGTGCCACCACGACCCGTACCTGGCAGAACGGCCGCTGGGTGGTGAATCACTGGGGTGATGGGCAGCAGACGATCGAGGAGTGCCAGGAAACCCGCAACGGCACCGGCGGCGCGGCCACCGGCGCCTTCGCGGTGGCCTGCCCGGATGTGGTGAGCCAACTGCCGCAGGTGCCGGACCGGGCCCGCGACGAGGTGGACCGTAACCTCAACGCGCTGCAGACGCAGATCACCGAGGCCGACGAGCGGCTCGCCAGGGAGGGCGACAAGGGCGACACTTTCATCCGTAACGCGATCCTCGACCCGTTGGCCAGCAAGCGTCGCGCGACCCTCGACCGGATCACCATCGCCATCGACCGCTTCGGCTCCCGGCCACGTGGTCTCGCCGACCTTGCCACCTGTGAGGTGCAGCCGGTCGACAACAACAACGACGGTGATGGCGGTAACAACGACGGCGACAACGACAACGACGACGGCAACAACGACAACGGCCTCGATGTACTGGCGAACAACTGCGACAACAGCCAGTTGCAGCCGCACGACGGGTTCCAGAACGGCAACCGCTGTATCAGCACCGCCTTCGGCGAGGTCGGTGCCGCGGCCAACAACCCGTCGCTGCTGATCACCGAGTTCCCGGAGCAGATCAACCGCAACGAGGGCTTCTCGATCCAGGTCAGCACCCGTAACCTCGTCCGGGACCGGTTCCTGCCGGCTGGGCAGGGTGGCTACTACCTGGAGAGCTCGCTGCTCGACGGGGAGGGGCTTACCCGCGGTCACTTCCACACGGCCTGCCGGATGCTGAACGACACGGACGAGGCCCCCGCGCCCGATCCGGTGCCGGCCTTCTTCGTCGCCACCGAGGACGGCGGCGGCGGTGCCCAGCCGGATCAGGTGACCATCGAGATCCCGGGCCTGCCGGACTCTGGCACCGCACAGTGCGCGGTCTGGGCCGGTGACGGTTCGCACCGCATTCCGATGTCGGAGCGGGCCAACCAGACCCCCGCCTTCGACGCGGTGCGCATCGAGGTCAACTGATTCGGTGGCCTGAGGGCCGGAGTTGATGCAACATGCGGGGCCGTCCGGAATTGACCGGGCGGCCCCGCAACATGTTGGAAAGAAGTGGCAACCGGATCGTTACTGTGCAACCCGGCTGCCTGCTCTAGGTGGGATGCCCGTGGTCAGCGGTTCTTGTACGCTTCAACGACCTCGACGGGGATGCGACCCCGCTCAGAAATCTTGTAGCCGTTCTGAACGGCCCATTCGCGGACGGCGCGGTTCTGCTCGCGGTTCATTCCCGGCGTGCCCGACCCGATGCTGCGACGAGGGTTGCGGCCCGTGTCGGCAGCGCCACGGCCGAGACGCCGACCGGCATTGATAAACGGATCCAACGCCTTGCGCAGGACACCCGCGTTCTCGTCGGAAACATCGATGGTGTATGCGACGCCATCCAGGCTGAACTCGACCGTGCGGTCGGCCTTTCCGCCGTCGAGGTCGTCAGTCAGCACCGTGATTACTTGTTTGGCCATCGTCGATTACTCCCTGTGTCGGACGGGGTGTGCTCAAAGTTTGACTGATCGTCCGCCAATTTCGCAACAAAAGCACGCCTGTAGTGGTTCGCGTTTTGCGTGACATCGAAATTTCTGATTCTGGATCTGCCTGGCGTGGGTACGACGGCGGCTTCGTGGCCGGGTCGCGGCTGCGGCCCGGTGCTCCGTGTGCCGAGTCACACCGAGGAACAACGGGGGATCCAGCATGACGTGAGCCAGGCGCGGTCCACCGGCGACCGCAAACTGCTCGCCGTTCCCCGCCTGCACGGCGGTACCTCGACCAGGCATGCGCGTGGTACTGGACCGTACCTTCCCGACCGTCCACCAGAGCGCGGGTAGCTCACCGCACGACCCGTACGCCTCGTGCGGTGACCTGGCCGTCGGCGGTCGCTTTCCGCGACCGCCGTCGGCCCAGCGCCCGGTACGGCTGTCAGCGATGCTCGTCGCGGTCTCGGCGCACGGTCGCCTTGCGCCCCTTGATGGTGCTTCCCCGAAGTCCGGCGATGACCTCGTCGGCAACGGCTACGGGCACCTCGACCAGGGAGAAGCGATCGGCGATCTCGATGGAGCCGATGTCTCGACCGCGGATCCCGGTCTCGCCGGTGATGGCGCCGACGAGGTCCTGCGGGCGTACCCCCGCGCGTCGGCCGAGACCGATGAAGACCTGGGTGGTGCCGCTCGTGCGGGCGCGTGACGGTCGGCGGTCGGTGCGGAGATCCTGGCCCGGGCGGGAATCCCGGCCGCTGCGGGCCGGACGGATCGCGACCTGCGGAATTTCCTCCTCGGCTTCGTCGGAGCCTGGCAGGGTCGCCTCGTGGGCCAGCTTCACCGCGGCGAGCGCCACCTCCATCAGGTCGAACTCGTCGCTGAGTGTTTCGACGATGACCCGGAACGGATCCAGGTCGTCCTCCAAGAGGCTTTCCCGCAGCGCGGCCTGGGTCAGCTCCAGCCGGCGGGTCCGAAGATCGGCGACCGTGGGAATCTTGTCGATGGTGATCCGCTGCCCGGTGACCCGCTCGATGGTCTTGAGCATCCGATGCTCCCGGGGTTCGGCCAGCGTGATCGCCACGCCCTCCCGTCCGGCCCGCCCCACCCGCCCGATCCGGTGCACGTACGACTCGGGCGCGGACGGGACGTCGAAGTTGACTACATGGCTGAGCTGCTCGACGTCGAGGCCCCGGGCCGCCACGTCGGTGGCGACCAAGAGGTCGGCGGTACCGGCGCGTAGCCGCCCCATCACCCGGTCCCGCTGTTCCTGGCTCATCCCGCCGTGCAGTGCCTCGGCCCGGTAGCCACGGCCGTTCATCGTCTCGGTGAGCCGGTCGACCTCCTCCCGGCTGCGGCAGAACACGATCGCCGCGGTGGGTGACTCGACGTCGAGCACCCGCCCCAGTGCCGCTGGTTTGTGTGCCCGCGCCACCAGGTACGCGCTCTGCCGGACCCGGGGCGCCTCGCCGGCGACCGGCTGTTCACGGGCGATCAGGATGCGCACCGGTTCGGTCA
This sequence comes from Micromonospora sp. HNM0581, assembly GCF_012726175.1. Classification (GTDB taxonomy): domain Bacteria; phylum Actinomycetota; class Actinomycetes; order Mycobacteriales; family Micromonosporaceae; genus Micromonospora. The sequence continues at coordinate 102,378 of NZ_JAASAD010000011.1, read as the reverse complement.
GGTGTGCCCTGGCCATCCCGTCGATTCGTGCCGGCATGGTGGCGGAGAACAGCACCGTCTGCCGCTGCTCGGGGGCGTGTTCCAGGATCGCCTCGATGTCCTCGGCGAAGCCCATGTCGAGCATCTCGTCGGCCTCGTCGAGGACCACCGTGGCAAGGTTGCCCAGTCGCAGTGTCCCCCGGGCGATGTGGTCCAGGGCGCGACCGGGAGTGGCGACCACGACGTCGACCCCGGAGTCCAGCGCTCGCAGTTGCCTGCCGATCGGCTGTCCACCGTAGATCGGCAGGACCCGGGCCCCGAGATCCTTGCCGTAGCGGTGGAACGCCTCGGAGACCTGCACCGCGAGTTCCCGGGTCGGAACCAGTACCAGTGCGAGCGGGTCGTCGCCCGCGCGGTCGTCGGGCATCCGCTGCAGCAGCGGCAGGGCGAACGCCGCTGTCTTGCCCGTGCCCGTCGCCGCCTGACCCAGCAGGTCCCGGCCGGCCAGCAGCGGTGGGATCGCCTCCCGCTGGATCGGCGTGGGCTCCTCGTACCCGAGCGCGGCCAGCGCGGCGAGCAGTTCGGGCCGCAGGCCGAGATCCATGAAGGCGGGCGGCTCGGTGGACGGGTCGGGCAGTTCGGACGTGGAACTCATGGGTCAAGCTTTTCATCACGCCTAACGGTCCACTGCGGCGACCACCCGAACATGTGCCCGGGGTCGCCGAGGGGCTGCCCTGGCGCGGCCCGCAGCTCCCAGCATGGCCCGGGGCCAGAGCGGTCGAAGCGTGGTATGCCATGCCTTAGAGGGATACGGGAGTATCACTCGTACTAATCCGGTTTGATGACTTTACTGTCTGTTACAAGCGATCGTCGCGGTGGTGGAGAGGACCGATCATGCGAGTGCCCAGCCGAAGCCCGCGACACCGACCCGGTCCTCCCGTCACCCCGGCCCGACGGCGCCCGCAGGGCGTCGTGCGTCCACCAACCACGGCCCAACCTGACCTCGCGGCCTACCGCGACGCCGTCGCCGAACTTCTGGTGGAGGTGGGCGCACTCGCCGGGGTGGGCAGCGCGAAAGCCCGACAGATACTGGTCGACCAGCGGCTACGGGAGCCCACGATCATGCAGGTGCTCGACGCCACCTCCCAGGGGCTGATCGGCGCCCGCGAGACCCTGTTGCTGGAAATGGCCCGATACCAGCCGAACGAACGTAGCTCCGCCGCTGACCTGGCCGCGCTGGTACGCATCTACCTGCTGTCCCGGATCGACGTGATGTGGTGGCGGGACGCCGCCACCTTCCTCACCGACGTGGAGGTCAACCACAGCGCCGAACTGGTCGACCTGGAGTGGCTGCGGCGGCGGGGACTGCTGCGGTTCCAGTACATCGAGCAGCCCCGCACCATCGCCGGTCGGGGCGTCCGCGCGCTGCGCCGCCGGATGCTGCCCGGTGCCACGCCGCATACCGCCGGCTTGCTGTTCCGCCGGGCCCGCCGAGAGGTGATCGCCCTACTCAACGACATCGGTCGCGAGTTCGCCGCCGCCACCCCGGCGGGCACCCCACCGCTGTGGGTGACCAGCCTGGTGCGCAGCGCCGAACACCAGTACCGGCTGCGCCGCCTCGGGTACGCCGCGATGGTGCCCAGTGGTCACTGCCTCGGGTGGGCGGTGGACCTGGAGATGGCCTGGTACCGCCGCTTCGGGGTGCGGGACACCCTGGCCACGGTGCTGCTGAACCGGCAGCGGGCGGGCGAGATCAACGTGGTGGACGAGGGGCAGGCGTGGCACATCTGCCTGGCGCCGTCGGCGACGTCGCGGCTTCGTCGGGCGTACGAAGCCGAGATGGGCATCTGATCATGTGCGGAATCACGCTCAGCATCGGCCCGGAGGCGGACCCGGCGATCTTCCGGCGAATGCTCGGCACGCTCGCGTCACGAGGGGAGGTGACCGAGACCCGGTACGAAGCCGGTCTGCTCGCCGGCACCCGACGGCTGCGGGTGGTGGACCGCGAGCACGCGGTGCAGCCCTGGATTTCCTCCGACGAGCGCTGGCTGCTCTGCTACAACGGCGAGGTCTTCAACCATCACGAACTACGGGCCGAGCTGACCGCCCTCGGCCATCGGTTCCGCAGCGCCAGCGACACCGAAGTGGTGCTCGCCGCATTCGAGCACTGGGGTGAACAGGTGGTCACCCGGTTGCGTGGCGAGTACGCCTTCGTCGTCGTGGAACGGGCCACCGCTCGCGCGTACCTGGTCCGGGATCCGCTTGGCGTGAAGCCGCTCTACTGGGCGCGTACGCCGGGCTGCCTGCACCTCGCCAGCGAGGTCAAGGCGCTGGTCCGGCTCGGCGTGCCGGTGGCCGAGGTGCCGCCGGGGCATCACGGGTGGGCCACCGCTGACGGTCACCCGCAGCTGCGCCCCTACGTGGACCTGCTCGCCCTCGGTGCGGGCCGGTCGGTGGTGGCGGATCCGGACGAGGCCGCCCTGCTCGTCCGGGCCGCCCTCACCGACAGTCTGCGCGTGCGGCTGGACACCGACCTGACAGTGGGCGTGGTGCTCTCCGGCGGACTGGACAGCTCGCTGGCGCTGCTGCACGCCGCGCAGCTGCACCCCGACTGTGTCGCCGTCACAGTCGGGGTATCGCAGAGCCCGGACCTGGCGTACGCCCGGCGGTTGGCCAGGGACCTCGGGGTGGCGCACGAGGTGGTGCAGCTGCGCCCGCGCGACATCCGGCTCGCCGACGTACGGGAGGCGATCCGGATCTCCGAGTTGACCGAGTACGGCGACATCATCAACGCGGTCGTCTCGGTACCGATATTCCGGCGCCTGAACGAGCTGGGCGTCAGGGTGGCGCTCACCGGCGACGGGTCGGACGAACTGTTCGGCGGGTACCCCATGTACCACGCGGTCGGTCCGGAAGCGTCCCGGCGACTCTTCCTGCACAAGATCCGCAACCTGTGCCGGACCGAGTTGCAGCGGGTCGACCGCACGAGCATGGCTTTCGGCGTCGAGGCGCGGGTGCCCTTTCTGGACCTGGCGCTCGTCGAGTTGGCGATGCGCTTGCCGATCGACTTGAAGCTGCGTGACGGGCAGGAGAAGTGGATCGTCCGGCGTGCCTTCGCCGACATGCTGCCCGACTACGTCCGGCGCCGTCCGAAGAACCCGATGTCGTACTCCTCGGGGCTGCACGAACGGGCCCGGTTGTACAAGCCGCTCTTCGCCCGCCTGCACCGCTCGTACGGCTACCACCTGCTGGAGCCGGTCCGCCGCGATTTCGACAGCGTACTGACGCGCTGCGGCAACGACCTGGAGGCCGCGCTCGCCGCCGGGCGGGCCAGGCCCGACTACACGATCCTCGAACACGCCCGCGACCTGGTCGGCGCGGCGAGGTGGAACGCCACCCCGATCGTGCGCCGGCTGGTGTCCCCACGCCGTAACCGCGGCGACGGGGCGCCACTGCCCGGCTGAGCTGCGACGGCGGCCTGCCGACAGCACCCGGAACGGATGGTGTCGGCAGGCCGCCGCCGAGATGGCCCCCGTCAGCCGGCGGGCGGGTACGGGTCGTCCTGGTAGGTGTACTCGGTCTCGATCCTGCCGTCGGCCGTGTGTACGACGAGTTGGCTGGGTTCGTTGCCGTGCGCCGTCTCGCGTCCGGCCTCGACCGCCCGCTGCTTCGTGTCGTACGTCCCGACGACGGTGCTGCCCTGCTCGACCTTCCAGCCGCCGCCGTCGGGCACCACGTGGTACTCGTTGCGCGCCATTGCACACCCCTTTCCTGTGTGACGCAGGAGGTACCCGCGATGGCAGGGGAGAAACCCGACCGCTGGTGTGGGTGTTGCGGTCGGTGCGCTGGAGCTACCAGCTCAGGTAGCTGGGCTGGGTCTGGACGTTCAGTTCGCGGAAGTAGACGAGCCTGGCCGTCCACGTACGCCAGTCGTTGAGCGCGAGCACGTCGAGCCCCTTCTGAATGTCCGAGGAGTAGATGTGCCCGTTGTAGTAGTAGGCCGACCAGGAGCCGCCCGTGATCAGCCGGCTGTCCGACAGCGGGCCGCGCTCCCAGTAGCCGATCTCCTTCGGCTTGCGGGAGTCGGTGAAGTCCCACACCGAGATGCCGCCCTGATACCAGGCCTGGACCATGATGTCCTTGCCCAGCACCGGGATCAGTGACCCGTTGTGCGCCACGCAGTTCTCGGTGTCGCCGTTGGTTCGCGGGATCTTGTAGTAGCTGCGGAACTCCAGCTTCCGCTGGTCGCCGCGACCGGTGATGTCGTAGATGGCGTTGGCGCCGCGTTCCGGGCCCACGGTCTCGTTGCAGGTGGCGCCGCCGCCACCGCCCAGCTCGTCGGTGAAGACGACCTTGGTACCGCGGTTGTTGAAGGTGGCCGAGTGCCAGAACGCGAAGTTGGTCGTGTCCTGCACGGTGTGCAGCACCCGAGGTGCCTCCCGCTGACTGATGTCCAGCAGTACGCCGTTGCCCATGCAGGCGCCGGCGGCCAGGTCCTTCGCCGGGTAGGCGGTGATGTCGTGGCAGCCGCTGGTCGCCGACCCGCCCGGACGGCCTGGGTACCCGCCGTCGGGGAAGAGGTTCGGCGTGGCGACGACCGCCGCGTCGGTCGGCTTCTTCAGTGGCACCTTGACGATGCTGATCGAGTCGTGCGGTGGCTGGCAGTCCGGGAAGTTGGCGTTCGGGCTGTACGAGGAGACGTACAGGTAGACCGACTTCTTGTTCTTCGCCGGGACCAGCGTGTGGGTGTGTGAGCCGCAGGCCGTCTCGACCGCCTTGAGGTATCGCGGGCTGGTCTTGTCGCTGATGTCGAAGATCTTGACGCCCTCCCACGATTCCTTGATGGTGGCGGACTGGGAGGTGCTGCTGCACGAGTCGTCGTTGCGGGACGCATCCGTCGACAGGAAGAGCAGGTCGCCGTAGACGGAGACGTCGTTCTGCGCACCGGGGCAGAGCACCTGGGACACGATCTCGGGCCGGCTCGGCTCAGACACGTCGTAGATCACGAAGCCGTCGTAGTTGCCGACGAAGGCGTACCTGCCCTGGAAGGCGAGGTCGGTGCCGAGCGCTGCGGTGGTGTTGAACGGCGCATGCTTCGGCACGTTGGCGATCAGCTTGAGATTGGGGCTGCTGGCGATCTCGTCGACACCGAGAGGTGGCTCGACGGCTGCGGCGGCCTCGACGGCCGGTGGCGACACCGTCTGCGCGTTGCCCGGTGCGGCACCGGCGACGCTGGCGAGGAGGAACCCGGTGGCGGCCACACTGACGATGCGCAGTTGCCGCCCCCGTGGCAGGGACAATCCGACCATCGGCGACGCCCTTCGAGGGGAGTGACGTTGGGCGTACCCTACTCGCCAACCACACACATCGATGTGACCCGGCTCACTTTTGATGCCTGATGTGAATGGGTGTCATCGCGACGGCCTCGACCCGGAGGTGATGCGGCATGACCGGCTCGCGTACACCGCCAACCAACCCGTCATAACGACAGCTGTCTCGGTGATGTCCGCTGTGGCCAGGGTGGCGACGACATCGGCTTCGCCTTCCGTCCGGCACTGGCGGTGGTAGCGCCGACCGTCACCCAGGTCGCACTCGGCTGGCCGCCGAGGCGCTCGCTGACCGCTGATCAGAGGCGTTCCACGGTGGGGCCGGCGCAGCGGTTACGGGTGTCGAAAACGTATCGCGCGTGCCTGACCACCAGCTCGTAGTCGAACACGTCGTGGTCGGTCACCACCACGACACCGTCGGCCTCGCGTACCTCGCGTTCGGTCAGGTCCACCGTCAGCACCCCGGCGGGAAGGTGATGCGCCTCGGCGTACGGCTCGACCGCCCGGACCTCGGCGCCAAGTTCGCGCAGCCGCCGGGCGACCTCGACGGCCGGTGAGTCCCGCATGTCCCCGGTGTTGCGCTTGTACGCCAGACCGAGCAGCAGTAGCCGGGCCCCCCTGACCGCCCGACCGGAGCGGTTCAGCCCGGCCATCACCCGTTGCGCCACATGCTCGGGCATCTCGTGATTGACGTCGTTGGCCAGCTCGATGAAGCGGAACTGTCGGCCGAGGCGGCGTTTCACCTGCCAGGAAAGGTAGCAGGGGTCGATCGGTAGGCAGTGCCCGCCGACGCCGGGGCCGGGCCGGAACGGCATGAAACCGAACGGCTTCGTCTCGGCCGCCTCGATCGCCTGCCACACGTCGATGTCCAACTGGTGAGACAGCATCGTCAGCTCGTTGACCAGGGCGATGTTGACCTGTCGGAAGGTGTTCTCGATGAGTTTGGTCAACTCGGCGACCCGGGTCGAGTCCACCGGCACCGTCCGCTGCACCAGCCGCCGGTAGAACGAGTCGACGCGGGCCAGCGCGGCGGCGTCCACCCCGGAAACCACCTTCGGGGTGTTCGCCAGTCGCCACGTCGGGTTGCCCGGATCGATGCGCTCCGGGCTGTAGCCGAGGTGGAAGTCCCCGGGGCTGCGCAGCCCACTGGCCGCCTCCAGCAGCGGGCGGAGCAACTCCTCGGTGGTGCCGGGATAGGTGGTGGATTCCAGTACCACCGTGCAGCCCGGCCGCAGGTACGGCCCGATCCCCGTACCGGCCTGCTCCACGAAGCTCAGATCGGGAGTGCCGTCGCGCAGCGGAGTGGGCACGGTGATGACACAGATGTCGAAGGCCCGGGCGTCGGCGTACTCGGTGCTCGGGCGGTACCGGCCGCTGGCCAGGGCGCGGCCGAGCCGGTCGGTGGGGATGTCCGACACGAACGACTCACCGGAGGCGAGCCGTTTGATCCGGTCGACGTCCACGTCGAGACCGACCACGTCCAGGCCGGCTTCGACCGCCTGCATGGCCAGCGGTAGACCGACGTAGCCCTGGCCGATGACGACCAACTTCTCCACACTCACCCGAACTCCCGAACCCATGGGGATAACTGCTGGTGAGGAGCCTAGAGCGCAGTGTGGTGCCGTACGTCCGTTTCGGGGATTCGACACGGCCGGAACCGTCGCGGTGAAGGTGGTCGGGTCCAGGCCGGGGCAGCCCGGCGGTGTAGGTCAGCCGCCCTCGCCCCCGCCGTTGCCCGGCGGATCGACGTCGGGCGGAGTGCTGGGCGGCGTCGACGTGGCCGACGCCGACGGCGTGGGACTGCTCGACGTACCCGTCGGCTCCGGGACGTCGGGGGTGGGGCTCGGCTCCGGCGACGCGGGTTCGCTCGACTCGCTGGGCTGCGGCGAGGACGGTGCGGAAGACGGGGACTCGGTCGGCTGGGTCGTCGATCCGGCCGGCCGCAACGACGGCGCCTGCGCCGGCGCGCTCTCCTGCGGGCTCGGAGGCGCCGCTGCCCCGGTGGACTGGACCGCCGGCGCGGTGGTCGGCAGCTTGACCGCCGGGGTGTCCGCCTCCTGCGCGGCCCCGAGCGCCGCGCCGAGCGCCGCCAACCCGACGAGCACAGCGGTGAACGCACCAACCAGGGCACCGCGTCGTCGACCCGGTCGCGGGATGTCGACGACCGCCGTTCCGCTTCGCGTGTCCGGCCCCGCACCACGCAGTGCGGTAGCCATCGGGGCCACCGCGGTGGTTGAGGCGTCCGCCGAAACGGCAGCCCGTGCCGCCTCCGCCATCGCCGCGCCGCTGCTGAACCGGTCGGCCGGGTTCTTGGCCAGAGCCCGGTCGACAAGCACCCGCACCGCTTCCGGGATGTCGTGCGGCAGCTCCGGCGGCGGGTCGTCGAGGTGCCGGACGGCGACCTGCAGAGGATTGTCGCCGGTGAACGGTGGGCTACCGGTGAGGCAGCAGTAGGCGACCGCACCGAGGGCGTACAGGTCGGTAGCCCCCGACACGGCTCGCCCGGCGGCCTGCTCGGGCGCCATGTAGAGGGCGGTGCCTGGAACCGCGTTCGTGCTGGTGATGCTCGTGACGTTCGTCGACCGGGCCACCCCGAAGTCGACCAGGACAACGGTGCCGTCCTCCTGCATCAGCAGATTGCTCGGTTTGACGTCGCGGTGCACGATCCCGCCGATGTGCGCGGCATGCAACGCCTGGGCCGCCTGCGCCACCACCGACATGGTCACGCCGACGTCCAGACGGCCCTCGGCCTCGATCCGCCTGGCCAGCGGCTGACCGGTGACGAACTCCATGACCAGGTAGTCGGCGCGGCCGCCGTTGGGTAGATCGTCCTCGCCGCAGTCGTAGACCTGCACGATCCCCGGGTGCCGGAGAGCTGCCATGATCCGTGCCTCGGCGCGGAACCGGGCGATGAAGTCGGGGTCGCAGACGAGGGCAGGTAGCAGTACCTTGACCGCGACCTGCCGCCCGAGGATCAAATCGGTCGCTCGCCAGACATCGCCCATGCCGCCGGTGGCGACACGCTCGTCCAAGCGGTACCGGCCGCTGAGTACGACCTCCGAAGACAACACGGCACCACCGTACCCACAGCGGGCTCGGACGGCGCGTCGGCGGTCGGCGCGAGCGTTCCGACATCGGCCGGTCCGCCGGCCGTGACGGGCTCGGCCCAGCCGGAGACGCCATTTCGGGTCCGCCACCCGTCCGACGGTCCGGCCGGAATTTGACCGAACTGTGAAATCCCTTCGACGTACAGTACGGCCTGCTACACAGAAGGTGACGGAGTCGTCCGGGTCGTCATCGGGTACAGGACCTCGTCACACCTGCCGCCGGAGGCGGCGGACCGGGCGTTCGGAACTGACCCGCCGGCAGGTGTGGTGCCGGTTCACGAGGGTCCGCTGTCACCGGGGTGGGCTACGGTGGCGGCAGATCAAGAGCAGGAGGGGTCGGGCATGGTGATGTCACCCGAGGTGGACCGGATCCCGGTGCTGCGGGACCGTGCCGCCGCTGCCCGGCACCTCACCCGGATCTGCTTCAAGACCGGCCCACCCACCCTGACCGGGGTCGAGTTGGAATGGACGGTCCACGACGCCGCCGATCCGGCCCGCCCCGTCGACGCCGCTCGGCTGCGCGCGGCGCTCGGACCGTACGGCCCCACCACGCTGGACCCGGCGAGCCCGGCCCTGCGCCTGCTGCGGGGCAGCGCGTTGACCGTCGAGCCCGGCGGGCAACTGGAGATCTCCACACCACCCCGGGCGCGACTCGCCGGGCTCGTCGAAGCCACCGAGGCCGACGTGGCGCAGGCCACCAGGCTGTTGGACGCCGCCGACCTGACTCTCGGCCGGACCGGCATCGACCCCTATCGATATCCCCGGCCGGTGCTCGACACCGCGCGGTACCGCGCGATGCGTCGGACCTTCGACCGGCGAGGACCCGACGGCCGGACGATGATGTACAGCACGGCCGGACTACAGGTCTGCCTCGACGCGGGGCGGCCCGAGCAACTGACGGCCCGTTGGCAACTGGTGCACGCGGCCGGGCCGTCCCTGCTCGCCACCTTCGCCACCGCCGGCCGACACGCGGGCCGTGACACCGGCTGGGCGTCCGCCCGGATGGGTGCGTGGTGGCGCATCGATCCCGCCCGTACCGCCCCCGTGTGGACGCCGGAGCAGGCTGACCGGGATCCGGTCGCCGCATGGACGGCGTACGTGCTGGCGGCACCACTGCTCTGCATACGGGCAGACGGTCCGGACTGGACCGCCCCGCCGGACATGACGTTCGCGGACTGGATCGACGGGGCGCTGCACCGCCCGCCCCGCGTCGACGATCTGGATTACCACGTCAGCACACTCTTCCCGCCGGTACGTCCACGCGGCTACCTGGAGATCCGGTACCTCGACGCCCAACCGGGACGCGGCTGGATCCTGCCGGTGGCGGTGCTCAGCGCACTGCTCGCCGATCCCGACACGATCGGCGAGGCGCTGGCGCTCGCCGGACCCTCCGCCGACCGCTGGCACCACGCCGCACGGTACGGCCTGCGGGACACGATCCTGGCCCGGACCGCAGCGGGCCTGCTCGACCTGGCGCGGGCCGCGCTGCCGCGGCTGGAACTGCCCCCGGCCCTGCATCGCGAGATCGACAACGGATTGGGACAGCGGCGCGCAGCCGCGGAGAGGAGTCAGTGGTGACCGACACCCGCATCGATCGCGACGCCGAAGGGTTGCGTGGCCGGATCGCGGCGGAACTGGCCCGTACCCGCGCCCGCACGATCCTGTTGACCGAGACGGTGGACGACGCCGACCTGATGCGCCAGCACTCACCGCTGATGTCGCCCCTGGTGTGGGATCTGGCACACGTGGGCAACCAGGAGGAACTCTGGCTGGTGCGGGACGTCGGGGGGCGGGCGCCGGTCCGGTGCGACATCGACGATCTGTACGACGCGTTCAAGCAGCCACGTCGGGACCGACCGGCGTTGCCGCTGCTGCCGCCGCCCGAGGCCCGGGCGTACGTGGCCACGGTCCGGGAGAAGGTCTACGACCTGCTGGACCGGGTCACCTTCGACAGCGGTCGACTGGTCACCGACGGGTTCGCCTTCGGCATGATAGTGCAGCACGAGCAGCAGCACGACGAGACGATGCTCGCCACTCACCAGCTCCGTACCGGCCCGGTGGCGCTGCACGCGCCGCCGCCACCCGAGCCGGCCGTGCGGGTGCCCGCCGAGGTGCTGGTGCCCGCCGGTCCGTTCACGATGGGCACCGACACCGACCCGTGGGCACTCGACAACGAACGCCCGGCCCACCGGGTCGAGCTGCCCGCGTACGTCATCGACGCCGCGCCGGTCACGAACGGCGCGTACCGCGCATTCATCGACGACGGGGGGTACGACGACCCCCGCTGGTGGACCGAGGCCGGTTGGCAGCACCGCCAGCAGGCCGGGCTCAGCGCGCCGATGCACTGGCGGAGCGACGGCGACGGCTGGGCGTACCTCCGTTTCGGTAGTTGGGCCAGGGTCCGCGACGACGAGCCGGTGGTGCACGTCTGTTTCCACGAAGCGCAGGCGTACGCCACCTGGGCGGGCAGGCGGCTACCCACCGAGGCGGAGTGGGAGAAGGCAGCCCGGTGGGATCCGGCGACGGGCCGGTCCCGGCGCTACCCGTGGGGCGACGAGGACCCCACCTGGGCGCACGCCAATCTGGGCCAACGGCACCTGTCACCGGCTCCGGTGGGGGCCTACCCGGTAGGTGCCTCGCCCCTCGGCGTGCATCAACTCATCGGCGACGTGTGGGAGTGGACCAGCACCCCCCTGCGGGGCTACCCAGGTTTCGTCGCCTTCCCCTACCGAGAGTATTCCGAGGTTTTCTTCGGCGACGACTACCAGGTCCTGCGGGGTGGTTCGTTCGGTACCGACCAGGCGGCCTGTCGAGGCACGTTCCGCAACTGGGACTACCCCATCCGACGGCAGATCTTCAGCGGCTTCCGCTGCGCCCGGGACGCCCGGCCCGACGAGGCGCACCAGTGACGGTCGGGCAGGTGGTCGTCTGATGTGCCGACACCTGGCCTACCTGGGGCCCCCGGTGACGCTGCGGGAACTGCTGTTCGACCCGCCGCATTCGCTGTGGCGTCAGTCCTGGGCCCCACGCGACATGCGCGGCGGCGGGACCATCAACGCCGACGGCTTCGGCGTCGGCTGGTACCCGGACGGCGCGGCGCCGGTACGGTACCGCCGGGCGCAGCCGATCTGGAGCGACCCCACCGTCGCGGAGCTGGCGACGGTCACCTCCGCGACCGCGGTGCTGGCCGCCGTCCGCTCCGCCACCGTCGGTATGGCGATCGTCGACACCGCCGCCGCGCCCTTCGCCGAGGGGCGGTGGCTGTTCAGCCACAACGGTGTGGTGCGGGGCTGGCCCGACTCGATGGTCCCGCTCGCCGCCGAGCTACCCGTACGGGACCTGCTCACTCTCGACGCGACAACCGACTCGGCGCTGCTGTGGGCCCTGGTACGCGACCGGTTGCGTGCCGGTGTCGCGCCGGCACGGGCGGTCGCCGAGACGGTGACCTCGGTGGCGGCGGCGGCACCCGGTTCACGGCTCAACCTGCTGCTCACCGATGGGCGGACGGTCGTCGCCAGCGCGGCCGGGCACGCCCTGTCGCTGCGTGCCACACCCGGGTCGGTGCTGCTGGCCTCCGAACCGCACGACGACGGACCGGGCTGGCGTGAGGTGCCCGACGGGCAGCTCGTGCAGGCCACGGCGACCGACGTGTGCCAGCGGGCGCTGGCGGCGTGGTGAGGGGCCGGGCCGGGCGGTGCCGCGAGGTCACGAATCCGAACGCACCTGTCAGACACGACGTGAGGAGACAGCAGATGGGCGCTGAGCCGCTAGAGATCCACCTCGATGACCGGGACCTCGACCACAGCCTGCGCCGGGACGTGCGCACCGGGCTGACCGCCGCCGAGAAGTGGCTGCCGCCGAAGTGGTTCTACGACTCCCGGGGCAGCGAACTCTTCGACGAGATCACCCGATTGCCGGAGTACTACCCGACCCGCGCCGAGCGGGCCGTTCTGGCCACGAAGGCGACCGAGGTCGCCGAGTTGACCGGCGCGAAGACCCTCATCGAGCTGGGGTCCGGTTCCTCCGAGAAGACCCGCCTGCTGCTTGACGCCTTCACCCGGCGGGGGGACCTGGGCACGTTCGTGCCGCTCGACGTGTCGGTGAGCGCGTTGGCCGGGTCCACCGCGGTCCTCGCCGCCGACTTCCCGGGGCTGCGGGTACGCGGGATCGTCGGGGACTTCACCCGCCACCTGGCTCACCTGCCGACCGGTGGGCGGCGGCTGGTCGTCTTCCTCGGTGGCACCATCGGCAACCTGATGCCCGCCGAGCGGGCGGAGTTCGTCGCCGGGCTGCGGGCCGCGCTTGAGGCCGGTGACTGGCTGCTGGTCGGCACCGACCTGGTGAAGGATCCCGCGGTCATCGTGCCCGCGTACGACGATGCGGCGGGGGTGACCGCGGAGTTCAACCGCAACGTGCTGCGGGTACTCAACCGCGAGCTCGGCGCTGACTTCGAGCCGGCGGATTTCGACCATGTCGCGCTCTGGAACCCGGAACAGGAGTGGATCGAGATGCGGTTGCGGGCGCAGCGACCGATGCGGGTGCAGGTGCTCGATCTGGATGTCCACTTCGACGCCGGTGAGGATCTGCGTACCGAGGTGTCGGCGAAGTTCCGACCGGAGGGCATCTCAGCCGAGCTGGCCGCCGCGGGTTTCCGCAGCGAGCGGTTCTGGACCGACCCGGACGGCCTGTTCGGGGTGACGCTGGCCCGCGCCGCGTGAGCGGTGACCGGCGGCCGGCAGCGGGCCGCCACGTCAGACCGGGATGATCCGCCGGAGCTCGATCGGCTAGGCTGGTCGTAGCGAAGGGGAGTAGCCCATAACGTCGTGGTCGACATACTGATGCGTCACGCATCCGGCCACCCGGCCTCGTTTCGACGTGGCGGGCGAGACCTTCGACCCAGGCTGTTGCGGCCGGGTCGAGGGCGTTCCACACCTTCTCCCGGCCTGAACCGGGAAGGGCCCCCATGGACAGTTTCCTCGCCGCGCTGGTGATCAGCTTTGGCGTCGTCTTCGTCGCTGAGCTGGGAGACAAGTCGCAGCTCATGGCGCTGGCATTCGCCACCAGATTCCGCACGGCACCGGTGCTGCTCGGTATCACCGTCGCCACCGCCCTCGTGCACCTCGCCTCGGTGGCGATTGGTCACGGTGTCGGTGCGGCCCTGCCGACCGGCTGGATCTCGCTGCTGACGGGTCTGGCCTTCCTCGGCTTCGGCGCATGGACGCTGCGGGGTGACCGGCTCACCGAGGACGATGAGCGGCGTGCCGCCCGCGGCGGCAGGTCAGCCGTGCTCACCGTCGGTGCCGCCTTCTTCCTCGCCGAGCTGGGCGACAAGACGATGCTCGCCACCATCACGCTCGCCACCCAGTACGGCTGGTTCGGCACCTGGATCGGTTCGACGGTCGGCATGGTCGCGGCGGACGCGTTGGCGATCGTCGCCGGCCGGCTGCTCGGCCGGAAACTGCCGGAACGCACCATCAGGTACGGTGCCGCCGCGCTGTTCACCGTCAGCGGTGTCTGGCTCATCGTCGACGCGGTGATCCAGTTGCGATGAGCGTCGTCGACCTGTGGTGCGCGACTGCGTCCACCAGCCCGACTCGCGCACGCCCTACGCCGACTACCCGGAGGTAGGTCGGGTAAGGCGCCGGGGTGGACGTCGAGGTGATCCTGCAGCGGGGCCATCAGCTCCTGGTGACAGGGGTCGAGCTGGTCGGTGCGGTCGTCATCGTCGTCGGTGCGACCCTGGCTGCGCTGCGGTTCGTGATCGACGGGCTACGTAGGCGCGACGCCGCCGTGTTCACCCGGATCCGACTGTCCCTGGGGCGCTTCCTCACCCTCGGCCTGGAGTTTCAGCTGGCGGCGGACATCCTGCGCACCGCACTGTCGCCGACCTTCGCGCAGATCGGCCAGTTGGCGGCCATCGCCGCCATCCGGACGGTGTTGAACTATGTGCTCGGTCGGGAGATCGAACACGAGCAGCGCCAGGTCGACGATCGATGAGGATGCTGCTGTCCGCCCTCGTCGCGGCCTTCGGTGTGCTCGGTGCGACGGTGGCGTTACTGACCACCGGCTGCCGTGCGACGGCCCTGGGTGTGCTGCTCGACATGCTGCTGGCCGCCGGTCTACTCAACCTGACCGGGGGGCAGTCCTGGCCGGAGGTCGCCGTCCTGGCGGCGATCGTCGCCCTGCGCCTGCTGGTGCGCAGCGCCCTGACAGCGGACTTCCGGCGCCGGTCGGGTGACGGGCAACGCCCGGCCGAGCGGGTCGGCCGGGCGTTGCCCGGTGAGTCAGCGGAGGCCGTCGGTCAGCCGCCAGGCTTCTGGTAGACGTCCGGTACCCCGTCCTGGTCCTGGTCGGCCTGTTCCTTGAGAGCGATCGCCCGGTACACCCTGTTGCGTCGCCGGAGCACGACGGTGGCCAGCAGGGCCGAGATCAACGAGCCGGCCAGCACCGCGGCCTTGACGTTGTCGCCCTCGACGCCGCCGGATCCGAAGGCGAGTTCGCCGATGAGCAGCGAAACGGTGAAGCCGATACCGGCCAGGAAGGAAACCCCGAGAAGGTCTGACCAGGTGATGTCCTCGTCCAGGCTGGCCCGGGTGAACCGGGCCAGCAGGAAGGTGGAGCCGAGGATGCCGACGCACTTGCCGACGACGAGGCCGAGCACGATGCCGAGGACGATCGGATCGGTGACCAGTGCGGCGAGGTCCGCGCCGCGCAGCGAGACGCCGGCGGCGAAGAACGCGAAGACCGGCACCGCGAAGCCGGCCGAGACCGGTCGCCACACGTGCTCCAGGTGCTCGGCGAGACCGGGCATCGGGCGATGTCCGTCGCTGCTCTTGCCGGCGAGCACCGGCACGGTGAAGCCCAGCAGGACGCCGGCCACCGTGGCGTGCACCCCGGAGGAGTGCACCAGGGTCCAGGCGATCACGGCGAGCGGAATCAGTGCCCACCACCAGGTGCGTCGGCGCTGGACCAGCAGGCCGAACAGGGCGATCGGCACCAGGGAACCGAGCAGCGGGAGGACGGCGAAGTCGTCGGTGTAGAAGACCGCGATGATGGTGATGGCCAGCAGGTCGTCGACCACGGCCAGAGTGAGCAGGAACGCGCGCAGCCCCTGCGGGAGGTAGGCGCCGATCACGGCGAGCACTGCCAGCGCGAAGGCGATGTCGGTGGCGGTCGGAATCGCCCAACCGCGAAGCCCGTCGCCTCCGCCTGCGACGTTGACGGCCACGAAGATCAGCGCCGGTACGACCATGCCGCCGACCGCCGCCACCACCGGTAGCGCCGCACGTCGTGGGTCGCGCAGTTCGCCGGCGACGAACTCGCGTTTGAGTTCCAGCCCGACCACGAAGAAGAAGATGGCGAGCAGTCCATCGGCGGCCCAGGTGGCGAGGTCGAGGTCGAGGTGCAGGGCCGTACCACCGGACCAGGGCACCCACCGCCCCAGTTCCGCGTAGGCGTCACCCCACGGTGAGTTCGCCCAGACCAGCGCGATCACCGCCCCGAAGAGGAGCAGGGCGCCACCGACGGTCTCGGTGCGCAGTACATCGGCCAGGAAACGTGCCTCGGGCCAGGAGGTACGGGCGAACAGGCGGCTCACGCCGCGGGGCTCAGGGCCGGTGTTCCGGTCGGTCATACGGGAGGTCCACCTCGTCGGTCGGAGGGCAGCACGGCACCATCGCCGACCAGGCTTCCCGGCACACCCGTGCAAGACCTTATCCAGTGCCGACGGCCGTTGCGAGTGGAGCGGAGGCGACTCTGCCCACAGGAGGGCGACGAGCTGTCCGGCGGAAGGGCGACGAACCTCCCCTGGCGTTCGACGACGCCATCGGACTTTTTCCGGGTCGGAGCGATTCCGGAAGACCGTCGGTGCGGTTGGGTACTGCGGACGCGATCGCCAACCAGAAAATACCTAACCCCGGACATAAGCCGCAAGAGCCGCTTTAATGGTTTCACGAGTGTGAGTCGACCTTGGGGGTTTTCGTGAAGTTCTTTGGCGTTACCGGCCCGGTACGGAGGCTCGCCTGATGGACCTGTACCGCCATCTCCGCCTGGTGCGTCGGCACTGGTGGGTAGTCCTGGTCACCCTCATGGTGTCCCTGGGCGTCACCGCCTTGGTCACCGTGCGGGCCCAGCCTCGCTACGTCGCGTCGGTCACCTTCTTCGTCACCACGCCGAGCCAGGGCGTCACCGACGCCTACCAGGGTGGACTCTTCCTGCAACAGCGGGTGAAGTCGTACGCGGAGCTGCTGACCAGCGACCGGCTGGCGCAGGCCGCGGTGGCTGACACCCAGCTCGGGCTGACCGCCGAGGAGATCCAGCGTCGGGTCAGCACCTCCACCGAGACCGGTACCGTGCTGCTGCGGGCGTCGGTGACCGACACCGACCAGACCCGGGCGTTGCGGGTGACCGAGGCACTCTCGGCGAAGTTCGTCGAGCTCGTACAGAAGGTCGAGACCCGGCCGGATGGCAGCCCCGGGCCGATCAAGATCGAAGTGGTGAGCGGTCCCCGGGTGACCCCGGCGCCGGTGTCGCCCCAGCCGGTGCGCAACACGGCCATCGGTGCCCTGCTCGGCCTGCTGGCCGGCGTCGGCCTGGCGATCCTGCGCGGCATGGCCGACGTCCGGCTGCGCAACGCGGCCGGGTTGCAGCGGGTGACCGGCAGTCCGCTGCTCGGTGAGATCCCGCTCGACACGAACGCGCGGACGGCCCCCCTGATCGTCGGCGATGCCGCCACCTCGGCGCGCGCCGAGGCCGTCCGCAAGCTGCGGACGAACCTGCGATTCGTCGACGTGCACGAGCCGGCCCGGGTCATCGCGGTCACCAGTGCGCTGCAGGGAGAGGGCAAGACGACCCTGTCGTGCAACCTCGCGATCGCCCTGGCCGAGGCGGGCTGGCGGGTTCTGCTCGTCGACGCCGACCTGCGTCGGCCCAAGGTCGGCGACTACCTGGGCATCGACCGCGGAGTGGGGCTCACCGACGTGCTCGTCGGAGACGTGCAGGTGGGGGACGTGGTGCAGCGCTGGGGAGACAAGTCCCTGCTCGTCCTGCCCAGCGGCTCGGCGCCGCCCAACCCGAGTGAACTGCTCGGGTCCAAGGCGATGTCGGACCTGCTGCTGGCCCTTCGTGAGTCCGCCGACATCGTCATCATCGACACCGCACCGCTGCTCGCGGTCACCGACGGGGTGGTGGTCGCGGTGCAGGCCGACGGCGCCCTGCTGGTCACCCAGCAGGGACGTACCTCGCGGGCCCAGGTGGCCGCCGCCGCCCGGGCGCTGCACTCGGTGTCGGTGCGGCTGCTCGGCTGCGTGCTGAACATGGCCCGGGTGCCCAAGGCCGAGGCCTACCAGTACGAGGCGTACCGGGTTGCCACCGTAACCGGTGACCAGTCGGTGTCGACGGAGCGGAACAGGGCCGGCCGGCACGCCGAGCGGACCCATGTCGGCGAGGTCGGCGACCACACGCAGGAACTCACCCGGCTGCCCCGATGAGTGTCGCCAGGGGACGTAGTGCCCGGTGGATCTCCTCGGCGCAGCGTCGGAAGTCGTCCGGGGTTCCCCCGACGGGGTCTTGCAGGTCGTCGGCGTCCCCGAGGGCGGGCTGCAACCGTCCCCGGGCCAGGGCCGCGGCAGCCACCGCCGCTCCCACCGGATCGTCCACCTCGTCCGGTGGCTCGGCTACCGCGGCGAGCCGGCCGAACTGGCGCAGCGTGAACGTCCGGTGCAGCGCCGCCGGTGCCAGCGCGGTGCAGATCGAGCGCTGGCGCCGGGTGGCGGTCAGCACCAGCACCGCCTCGGTGAGGTGTTCCGGCAGCAGCCGCCGACTGCGAAACGATGCCGGGTCGTCACCGGTCTCGGCGGTGATCGTCGCGGCGAACGGATGCATGGCCAGTCCTTCGACGGCGTCGGTGCCGGCGCTGGCCACCGTCACCGGTCGCCCGGCGAGCAGGCGACGCGCGGCGTACTCGGCCATCGGTGACCGGCACAGGTTCGCGTGGCAGACGAACAGCACCCCGCTGAGCATGTGGACCCCCTTGGACGACGCGGTCGCGGGCGGCGGCACCGCGACGACGGGCGGTCGCCGGGGGCGTCCGCCTCGTGAGGGGATGCCGAGATCCTACGCAGTCGTCGCGGCCCCGGTCGCGGACGGCGCGCCGAACCGGTGTTCGGGGACGGAGGTGTCCCGGTGCGGGTCGGGGTCGTGACCTACCACTTTCCCCCGGAGCCGGCGTTCATCCCCGGCAGTCTCGCCGAGGAGTTGGCCGCGCGGGGCCACGAGACCCGGGTCCTGTGCGGATTCCCCGACTACCCGGGCGGGCACGTCTATCCGGGTTGGCGACAACGTTGGCACCACGAGACCCGCAGCCGGGGGCTGACCGTGCGCCGGGTGCCCCGGTACAGCACCGGCGACGACACCGTGCGCGGGCGGATGGCGTCCTGGCTCACCTTCGCTGGTAGCGCGGCGCTCGTGGGTCGCCGCTTCCTGGCCGGTGTGGACGTGCTGTACGTCTATCAGCCCCCGGCCGCCGCGTTCGCCTCGGCGGCCCTGCTCCGCCTGCTCGGCCCGGTGCCACTGGTGCTGCACGTGCCGGACGTCTGGGCCGAACAGGTGCCCGACTCGGCCGAGGAGGGGCGGTGGGCGGCGCGGGTGCGGGCAGCCACCCTCCGGACGTACCGGGCCGCCAGCCGGGTCGCGGTGCCCACGCCCTCGCTGCGCGACGCGGTGGTGTCGGACGGGATCGATCCGGCGCGGGTCGGTGTGGTGCTCAACTGGACCGACGAGCGGATCTTTCGCCCGGCGTCGGCCGGTCCGGCCGCGCGGCGCCTGGTCCGCCGTGACGAGCGGTGTGTCGTGATGCACGCAGGCACGATCGGGGCACGGCAGGGGCTGGACACGGCGGTACGGGCAGCGGCAGCCCTGGGCGAGACCGTGGACCTGGTCCTGGTGGGCTCGGGTTCCGACGAGCGGCGGGTGCGGGGGCTCGCCGCCGAGCTGCGGGCCACCAACGTCCGGTTCGTGGACCGGCGGTCCCCGTTGGACATGCCGGAGCTGTACGCCGCCGCCGACTACCAGCTGGTCATGTCGCGTGATCTTCCGGAGCTGCGCAGCAGCGTGCCGGACAAGCTCCCGGCGGCCATGTCCTGCGGTGTCCCGGTGGTCGCCTCGGCTGGCGGCGACACCGCGACTCTCGTCGAGCGGGCCCGGGCGGGTCTGTCCTGCCCGCCGGAGGACTGGGCCAGCCTGGCGGACCGGTTCTGGCTGGCGGCGCAGATTCCGGCGCCCACGCGGGCCGAGATGGGGCGGCGCGGTCGAGAGGTGTACCTGCGGGAGATGTCGTTGCCGGCGGGCGTCGACCGGATCGAGGAGCTGCTGCGTGCGGCGGCGCACGACGGTGACTTTCGCGTCAGGAAAAGAGAACGAAACTCTCAAACAGCATGATTCCGTCATCAACACACCGAATAGTCCGTTACGTGTTAAGAACGGAAAGACTCGCTGACGGTCCCGGGAAGGATGTGACGTGACGGAGAGCGAGAGTCCCCGACGCCGGCGCAGTCGGTCCCGCCGTCGTCGGCGTGCCCGACTGCGCCGCGTCCTGCTGACCACTCTGGTGGTCGGCTCGTTGCTGCTGGGCCTCGCCGGTTGGGTCGGCTTCCGAGGCTGGCAGGCCCGCGCCCACCTGGTCAACGCCGCCGACCTGGCCGGCGAGTTGAGCGCGCATCTCGTCGGTGGCGACGTCGCCCGCGCCCAACGGACCCTTGCTGCCCTTCAGGAACAGTCCGCAGCGGCACTGCGGGCCACCGCTGACCCCGGATGGTGGCTCGGTCGGCAGGCGCCGGTAGCCGGGGCCAACCTCACCGTGATCCGCCAGATCGCCATCGCCCTCGACGATCTCGCCCGCCAGGCGTTTCCGGCGTTGCTCCGCGTCGACCTCGGCGGGCTGGTGCCCAGGGAGGGTCGGCTGGACCTGACCGCTCTGCGTGCCGTCGCCGACGATCTGGTCGCGGTGCACGCCGCCGTGCAGCGGAACCGCACCGAGCTGGCCGAGGTTTCCGAGGACCGGTTGTTCGGACAGGTGCGGCATGCCCTGACGGAGTTGCGTGGTGAGGTCGACCGGCTGGGCGCGATGACCTCGGCGGTGGACCGGGCGAGTCGTCTGTTGCCGCCGTTGCTCGGCGTTGACGGGCCGCGACGGTACCTGCTGGTGTCGCAGAACTCCGCGGAGGTGCGGGCGACCGGTGGCATGTTCGGCGCGTACGCGGTCATCGAGGCCGAACAGGGCCGGGTCAGGATGGGTGCCCAGGGCAGCAGTGGGAGTCTGGGGCGGTTCCCGCAGCCGCTCGCGGTCCCGGCCGAGGTACGCGCCCTGTGGGGGGAACTGCCCGGCACCTATCCGGCGGACGTCAACCTCAGCCCGCACTTCCCGACCGCAGCCGCGCTCTATCGGCAGATGTACAAGCGGCACAGTGGGGAGACGGTCGACGGCGTTCTCGCGGTCGACCCGGTGGTGTTGTCGTACCTGCTCGAGGTCACCGGACCGGTACGGGTGCCGGGCGGGGTGGCATTGAGCGCCGAGAATGCGGTCCGGACCCTGCTCAGCGACACCTATCAGCAGATGGGTCCGAAGGAGCAGGACGTCTTCTTCGCCAGCGCGGCGGCCACGGTCTTCGACACGCTCTTCGAACGAGATGTCAGTCCTGGCGGGTTCATGTCCGCATTGAGTCGATCTATACAGGAGCGTCGGATATTGTTCTGGAGTGCCCGATCGGGAGAACAACGGACGCTCGGTGACAGCCGGATGGCCGGGACGCTCCCGGAACAGGACACCGTTCCGACGGTCGGTGTGTTCCTCAACGACGGCAGCGGCGCGAAGCTCGGCTACTACCTCCGACAGAGCGCCGACCTCACGGTCGGCGCCTGTCACGCCGATGGCCGCCGTGAGCTGGAGCTGCGGTTGACCCTCCAGTCCACCGCACCGGCCTCGGGACTCAGTGACTCGGTCCTCGGCCTCGGTCGGGCCGGGGACCCGTACACCGTCCGGACCCTCGTGTCGGTGTACGGCCCGGCCGGTGGGGCGGTGCTCGACACCCGGCTCGACGGTGCCGAAACCTCGGTCGGCAACGGCACCGAACGGCGACGGCAGGTCGCCACCGTGAACGTCGAGCTCGGACCGGGTGGAAGCAGCACGTTGGAGATCACGCTACTGACCGGCAAGACGGACAGCGGAGCGGCCGAGTTGTGGCTGACCCCGACCGCCACCCCATGGACCACCCATGTTGTCACCGCACCAAGCTGTTCTCAGTAGGAGGGAACGAAACATGCGGCTTTCCCGCATCATCATGGCGCTCACGGTCGGTCTGGCCGTGGTGGCCGTGCCGACCGCGGCGGGGGCGGCGCAGCCGCAGCCGACGCCATCGGTCGACGGTACGCCCCAACCACCCCCGTACCCGCCGGTGCTCGCGTCGCTGACGGTGAACCGACCCACCATCTATCACGGTGAGACGGTCGTCCTCACCGGCCGCGACTACGGGCCGAACGAGACGGTGGACATCGCCGTCTCGGTGACGCCGCTGGCCGCGCCCGCCGCCGGCACGGCACGGCGCAGCGACGGCAGTACCGTCGCCATGGCGCCGGTCGCGC
This sequence comes from Micromonospora sp. HNM0581, assembly GCF_012726175.1. GTDB lineage: Bacteria > Actinomycetota > Actinomycetes > Mycobacteriales > Micromonosporaceae > Micromonospora. The sequence goes on along the minus strand of NZ_JAASAD010000011.1, from coordinate 80,330 downwards.
TCCAGGCCGCCGCGCCGTCGAGCTTCACCGCCCGGACCAACTCCGCAGGGGTCTTCACCCGGCGGTACACGCCGTCGGTGACCGGCCTGCTCACCTTCACCGCCACCGGCCGGGAGTCCGGGCGTACCGCCACGACGCAGCTACGGGTGCTACCTAAGGAGAAGCCGCACCTACCGGTCACCGGCAGCAGTCTCGAAACGCCGATGAAGGTCGGCGGTGGACTCGTCGCAGCCGGAGCCGTCCTGCTGCTCGGCACGCTCGCCTGGCGGCGGCGCAACCGCTTCGGTGCGGGTGGCGTGAACTGATCCACCACCGGGCGGGGCCCGGGAACGACGGTACCGGTGCCTGCCGCTCCCTCCGACGGGCACCGGTACCGTGCTGTGCCCGTCCGTACATCACGCCGTGCGCCAGCATCGCCTCGGCGACCCGACGGAACCCGTCGATCTTCGCCCCCGCCATGTGCGGCCGACGACGCTCAGCGGCGGCCTGCGCCTACCGGGTGCGGTACGGTTCGTCACCGCCGTCCGGTTCATTTTCCCGTCTCGTGCCAGCTCAGGCACGGGTTCGACTGATCCGTCGTGCCTCCTGGCGCGTACCCCTGCGTATGGGGACCGTGAAAGGGGAGACCGATGGACGAATCGGTGCAGGACGGACAGGACCGAACATCTAGCGGGCCCGCCCCGGTGCCGCAGATCGAGGTGTCGTCGGTGACACCTGTCGGCAGCGAAGAGCCCCCACAGGACCAGCCGGTCTGGTCGCTGGCGGCCCGGCTGCTCGTCGCCGCCGCGTTGCTGGTGCTGGGCCTGGGAGCGGTCGCTGTCGTGGCGATCCTCTCCGACCCGCACCGGCTCGGTCTCGTCTTCTCCGGTACGACGGATCCGGTGGTCGCTGCGACCGCCGGCCCGGACGAAGCCAGCGGACTGGGAGGCGCCGCCCGGGCCGCCCGGGAGACTCCTCAGGAGGTACGGGCCGCGCCGCTGGACGGTCGGCGGGAGGCCAGCTTCGAACTGGTCGACGGGTTGGACCGCATCGATCTGCGGGTCGTTGAGCTGGGGGAGGAGCTGTACCGCGTGGTGAGCCCCGCGGCGTCCGGCGCACGGGGCCGCCCCGAACTCGTCGGCGACCGGGTGTCGCTGCGGATGGAGCGGATCGGTGAACAGCCCGGCACGGTCGAGGTGCTGCTGAACGCGCGGGTGACCTGGAATCTGCGGCTCACCGGTGGTGCTGCCGAGCGGTGGGTGGATCTGAGCGCCGCCCGGCTGTCCGGACTGGAGCTGGTAGGCGGTGCGACCGTGACCGACCTCCGGTTGCCTCGGGTCGACGGGCTGCTCGTGGTGCGGGTCACCGGTGGGGTCAACCAGCTCGATGTGACGGTCACCGACGGCCTGCCGGTGCGCGTCCGGACCGGCTCCGGTGCCGGCTCCGTCGACGTCTACGGCGAGCGCCGCGACGGCCCCGCGCCGGGCACGGTGTTCGGCTCGTCGGGCTGGGACCGGGTCGCCGAACGGATCTTCCTGGACCTGGTCGCCGGTGCCAACGTGGTGACCGTACGCGACGCATGAAACCCACCGGGGTGCCCGCTGACCGGCACTGAGGGTGGGTGACCCGGGCGGGCGTAGCGTCGGATCGTGGAGCGTGCCGAAGCGACGCCCGCCGAGACCCGACCGCCCGGTGTGGCGACCGCCGATCCGGGCAATGGCATCACATCCCGGTGTCGCGGCCCTTCGGCGGGCACCTACTGGCCATTCGGCTGATGTCGTGCGGTAGGCTGATCTTACTGACGCGCAGCCACCCGGTTCGGGTGGCTGTCGGCCGCCTGGTGGCTGCGCCCGGTTCGGGCGCACGGTCGCCAGGGCAGGCGGTTACGCAGGGGCGCCCCCGACTGCGGTTCGCGGTCGGGGTGTCCCCGTGCGTTCGGATCGGCAGGTGCCCTCGCCAACGGGTCCGCCGCCGGCACCGCTGAGCAGTTCAGATGCTGCGCAGGTGTTGGGACACCCGCTGGTGCCGTTTGTCGCGGCCCCGGGCGCCGCGCTGCGCGTCTGTGATCTCTGGGTCCGCCTCGATGCCGGCCGACCGGGCCACCTGGTTGCCGTTCGCGTAGTCCACCGGAGGCAGCGCACGCAGGGCCTGCAGCACGTCCGGCGGCGCCCCCTCGCGCTCGGCCTCGCGTACCACCTCGTTCTTGCCCGCGGGATAGTCCAAGTCGGACAGGTATCGCAGGATGTCGGCGTAACTTGCCATGGTGTCGGCTCCTCCCGGGCTCCGGTCCGGTCACGACCGGCCGCGGATACCCGTCGTGGGGCCCCTCACGCGCTGAGTCGGACGGAAAGGCGGTCGCCGTTTCGTGACCCGATGGATGGGTAACCGCCGGACGGAGGGGGTACCCGATGAACTACGACACGTTCGTCGACCAGGTCGCCCAACGCACCGCTACCTCGTCGTCGCGGGCGGCGGAGCTGATCCGGGCGACGCTCGAGACGCTGGCCGAGCGGCTGACCGGCGGCGAGGTGCTGGATCTGGCCGTGCAACTGCCCGCCCCGCTGCGGCTGCCGATGCGTCCGACCCCGGACATCGAGGCGGCGGAGCGGTTCGGTGCGGCCGAGTTCGTCGCCCGGGTGGCCGTACGCGCCGGGGTTGCCGAACCAGCCGCCCGGGATGCGGCACGAGCGGTGTTCACCACCATTCGGGAGGCTGTCACCGGCGGAGAGTTCGACGAGCTGGTGGTGCAGCTACCCCGTGACTACCGGGACATGGTGGAGCCCGCCCTGGCACCCGGTGCGACCCTACGTCGCGGCCGAAGCTGATCCGATCCACTCAGCCGATCGCTCCGGCGGCGCGCAGCCGGGCGATCCGGTCCCGGTCGAAGCCGACCTCGGCGAGGATCTGGTCGGTGTGCTCGCCCGGCCAGGGCGGCGGTCGTCGGATCGCGGTCGGGGTGGCGGAGAACCGGGGCGCCGGAGCAGGCTGAACGACCCCGTCGCGGCGCACGAACGTCTCCCGGGCGGCAAGGTGCGGGTGCTGCGGGGCCTCGTGCCAGTCCAGCACCGGTGCGGCGCAGGCGTCCGAAGCGGTGAGCAGTGCCGCCCACTCGTCGCGGGTCCGGCTGCGGAACAGGCGCGCCCAGGCCGCCCGCAACACCGGCCAGTTTCCCGGGTCGGTCCGGTCGACCGGCTCGTCGGGGGGCAGCGGGAAGCCCGTCAGCCGGACCAGTTCGTCGTAGAAGCGGGGCTCCAGTGCGCCGACGGCGAGATAACGTCCGTCGGCGCACTCGTACGTGTCGTAGAACGGCGCACCGCCGTCGAGCAGATTCGTACCGCGCGCGTTACGCCACATGCCGAGTTCCCGCAACGCGTGGATCTGGGTGCTGAGCACCGCCACTCCGTCCACGATCGCCGCGTCGACGACCTGACCGGTCGCGCCTCCGCGCACCGCGTACAGTGCGCTGACCACACCGAGGGCGAGCATCATGCCGCCGCCACCGAAGTCGCCGAGCAGGTTCATCGGTGGCACCGGGGGCTCGTCCGGTCGTCCGACACCGTGCAGCGCGCCGGTGAGCGCCAGATAGTCGATGTCGTGCCCGGCGTACGGGGCATTGGGGCCGTCCTGCCCCCACCCGGTCATCCGCCCGTAGACCAGCCTCGGGTTGACCGCGTGGCAGTCGGCCGGGCCGACACCGAGCCGCTCGGTGACCCCGGGCCGAAATCCCTCGACGAGGACGTCCGCGGCACCGATCAGGGCCAAAGCCACCTCGCGCCCGTCGGTGGACTTCAGGTCCACCCCGATAGAGCGGCGTCCCCGGTTGAGCAGATCGGGATGCGGGGTACCGAAGGCGGCAGTATCGACCTCGCCGACCCGGTCGACCCGGATCACCTCGGCCCCGAGGTCGGCGAGCATCATCGCGGCGAACGGCCCCGGGCCGATCCCGGCCAGCTCCACCACCCGTACGCCCGCCAGCGGGCCGGTCGCCAGATCTGCGGTCACCGGCTCACGATAGGCGCTCACGTCGTGTTCAGGCTGCTGCCGACGGTGAGCGAGCCCACCGGACCTGGCAACGCCCCGCCTGGCGGGCCGGAACCGGCTGTCCTAACCTTGTCTGCACGAGGGGAGTACTTCCCACGAACCATGCCGGTCAGTACGGCGCGCCCGGAGCGTGCCTCGGGTGGTTGCCCACGAAACGTGGGTGAAGGAGACCTCGAACATGACACGGTGTTCGAGGAGGCCCCATGTCCGATTTCTCTGTAGCGGCCGGCTTGGATTCGGTAGGTACGCCCTCACTCTGGGCGATCACCCTGCTCGGTGTGCTCGCCCTGCTGGTGCTGGACTTCCTGGTGACCCGGCGCCCGCACGAGGTGTCACTCAAGGAGGCACTCGGCTGGTCCGCCTTCTACATAGCCCTGCCGCTGCTCTTCGGCGCCTGGGTATGGCACCGTTACGGCTCCCAACGCGGCTTCGAGTACCTCACCGGCTACCTGGTCGAGAAATCGCTGTCGGTCGACAACCTTTTCGTCTTCATGCTGCTGCTGGCCGCCTTCGCCGTGCCGACCGTGCTCGCCCAGCGGGTGCTGCTGTTCGGCATCACCGGGGCGCTCGTGCTGCGGGGCCTGTTCATCGCCCTCGGCGCCGCGGCCCTGCAGACCCTGGACTTCGCCTTCCTGATCTTCGCGTTGATCCTGCTGTTCACCGCTGCCAAACTGCTCCGCGACGCGTTCACCGGGCACGAGCAGTCGGTGGACATCGGCTCCATGCGCTCGGTGCGTCTGCTGCGCCGGTTCATGCCGGTGGTCCACGAGTACCACGGCACCAAGATGACCGTCCAGGTCGACGGGCGCCGGGCGCTCACCCCGCTCGCGCTCGTAGTGGTGGCGGTGCTCGCCACCGACGTGGTCTTCGCCGTCGACTCGGTGCCGGCGGTCTACGGCATCACCGAGGACCCGTACCTCGTCTTCGCCACCAACGCCTTCGCCTTGCTGGGTCTGCGGGCACTGTACTTCGTGCTGCACGCCGCGTTGAGCCGGCTCGTCCACCTCACCTACGGCCTGGCGGTCATCCTGGCCTTCATCGGTGTCAAGCTCGGTCTGCACTGGGCGCACGGGGTCTGGGAGGGTGTCCCGGAGATTCCCACCGTGGCCTCGTTGCTGGTCATCGTCGTTGTGCTGACCGTGGTCACGTACACCAGCCTCCGTGCGACCCGTAACGTGGTGCCGGGCGCCAAGGAGGTCGTCACCGAGCGCAAGTGAGCCTCCCATCATGGACGGTACGATCGAAGTGATGGTGCGGTTGGTCCGCGGCTCCGACCGCGCCTGGCTCGACCTGCGAGGTGTCACCTTCCTCCAGTTCCCGAGGCCACTCGATCGCGGCTGACGACTGGCCGAGGACGTTTGCCGCCGCGTACGGCGGGAACCGGGCCGAAATGACGAAACCTCGTGTGGTGATCGTGGGTGCCGGGTTCGCCGGGTACCACGCGGCGAAGACGTTGAACCGGCTGGCCCGCGACCGAGCCGAGATCGTCCTGCTGAACTCGACCGACTACTTCCTCTACCTTCCGCTGCTGCCGGAGGTGGCGGCGGGCGTGGTGGAGCCGGGCCGGATCGCGGTGCCACTGTCGGGCACTCTCGACGGTGTGCGGGTGGTCATCGGCGAGGCCGACAGCGTCGACCTGCAGAACCGGTGGGTCGGCTTCACCCAGCCGGAGGGGGACCGCAACCGGCTGGCGTACGACCGACTGGTCCTGGCCGTGGGCAGCGTCAACAAGCTCCTACCGATTCCCGGTGTCACCGAGTACGCGCACGGTTTCCGCGGCCTGCCGGAGGCGCTGTACCTGCACGATCACGTGGTCCGGCAGATCGAACTGGCCGAGCAGGCCGAGGACCCGGCGGAGCAGCAGGCTCGCGCCACGTTCGTGGTGGTGGGGGCCGGATACACCGGCACCGAGGTGGCCGCGCACGGCATCCTGTTCACCGACGAACTGGCCGCCCAGCACCCCCGGCTCAAGATCCGGCCCAGGTGGCTGCTGCTGGACGTCGCCCCACGCGTGCTGCCGGAACTGGACCGCAGGATGTCGGTCACCGCGGATCGGGTGCTGCGCCGGCGGGGGGTGGACGTGCGGATGGGCACCTCGGTTGCGGTCGCCACCTCCGACGGGGTGAAGCTCACCGACGGCGAGTACGTGCCCACCTGCTCGCTGGTCTGGTGCGTGGGCGTACGCCCCGATCCGTTCGTGGCCGACCTGGGCCTGCGGACCGAGAAGGGGAGGTTGGTCGTCGACGAGTACCTCACCGTCCCCGGATTCCCCGAGGTCTACGCCTGCGGCGACGCCGCCGCAGTGCCGGATCTGACCCGGCCCGGTGAGATCTGCACGATGACCGCCCAGCACGCGCAGCGCCAGGGCAAGCTTGCCGCGCACAACATCGCCGCCTCGTACGGCCGGGGACGCCGCCGGCCGTACAAGCACCACGATCTTGGTTGGGTGGTCGACCTGGGTGGTAAGCAGGCCGCGGCGAACCCGTTGAAGGTGTCGCTGTCCGGCCTGCCCGCCAAGGCGGTCACCCGTGGCTACCACCTGCTCGCGATGCCCGGCAACCGGGCCAGGGTGGGTACCGACTGGCTTCTCGACGCCGTACTGCCGCGACCGGCGGCGCAGCTCGGACTGATCTCGGCGAACGCCGTACCGCTGGAGAGTTCGTCGCCCGAGACGCCCGCGCGGGTCCGCTGAGCGCGGCTTCGGTCGAGGAGCGCGCCCAGGCGGGCACCGGAGTGGGCGGCTGCGCTGAACGACCCGCTCGGGCGGTGGCGGCTCGACGACCTCGACGAGGCTTCATCCGGCCGGGGTGAGGGCCCGTCACCCGGACTGGGCCGACGATCGCGGTGGACCGGAGATCTTCCGAGGCACTGCGGAAGGGCAGGTCGTGATGAAGCGGATAGTCGAGATCGTCCCCGCGCGACCCGGTTGGTACGCCCGGTGGCGGCTGACACCACCGGAGGGCACCCGCTGCTACGCGGTGAGCCTGTGGGCGCTGGTGGAAGAGGCCGATGGCAGCGGTCGTGAGGTGATCGGCGTCGACTGTGCCGGCCAGTGGCCCGGCGGGCAGGACGACGGCACAGGTGCGGAGTTCGTCCGCTACCTGTTCAGGACTCCCGATTCGGGCCCACCGGAGGATGCGGAACCGGCCGCGCGGCACCACCGCGTCGGCCGGTACCCGATCCCGGTCCCGTGAGCCTTCCTCCGGCCCCCGACCCCTGGTCCCAGGGTCGGGGGCCACCCTCGACAGGTGACCCGTCCGGGTCAGCCGGCGACCTGCACGTCGTCCCCGGCGACCAGTGGAAGCTCCAGTAACTCGGCGAGGCCGGTGCGGTCCAGCAGCTGGCGCAGCGTGGCGTTGACGCCGGTCAACCGTAGCGGCGCGGAGCCGCCCCGGTGGGCCACCACGAACGCGCTCAACCCGGAGGAGTCGCACATGACCACCCCGGCGAGGTCGATGACCAGCTGGTGGTAGCCGTCGCGCCGCAGGGTGGCGACGACCTCGACGAGCTCCGGCGCACTGTCGTAGTCGAGGTCGCCGGTCAGCCGCACCTCCGCGTGCCCCGCGTCGTGCCGGTCGACCTCGATGACCAACAACTGTGCCGACATGACCCCATGCTGCCAGTACGCCGGCGAGGCGCAAGTTGCGGGGCAGGTTTCGCGGCCGGCGCTATGCGGTGACGGACCGGTCGTCGGGTGTGGCGCCGGCAGGCTCGACGACGGTCGGCTCTCGGGCCAGCAGGCCGGTGACGCCGGTCATGTCGAGGATGGCCCCGAGGAACCGGGGGACCGACCGCAACCGCACGCGGACGCCCCGCTGCTGTCCCTCGCGCCACGCGTGGACGATGACGCTGAGTCCGGTGCTGTCGATGAACTTCAGGCCGCCGAAGTCGAGTATTAGAGTGATGAGGCCGGTGTCCATCGTCCGGTCGATCTCGACGCGCAGCGGCGCGGCGGTCATGTAGGCGAGGTCACCGACGACCTGGATCACGGGGGAGTGTGGGACGGACCGGTCGACGGACATGCGCAGCGGCGGCGTCTCGGGTCTGCGACCGTGGGACAGCAACGATCACGCCTTCCGCGGTGGCGGGCGGGCAGGGGCGTTCGGATCGTAACAACCACCTGGCCGGTTCGCTGGTCGGCACCCGATCGCCCGGTCGCCGGGGTGGCGGTACCGGCAGACCCGCGTAGGCTGGGGCCTGGACGCGACGATGCGCGCTGCTCGAAGCGGCTGCGGAACCGACAAGGAGCGAGGCTCAAGCTGGTGACAGGTGCCGACGTCAGGGACCTCGACCCCGGCGACGGACGGTCTGCCACGCCGAGCGTCGACCGGGTTCCCGTCTGGCGTCCGACCACCTCTCGGCCGGCGGCCGGCTCGGCCGCCGGGGAACCACCGTGGGGGCAGCTCGCCGCAGACTGGGCGGAGGTCGCCGAACATCTGCACGAAGGCGTGGTGCTGTGCGGCCCGGACGGCTCCGTGCGGCACGTCAGCCCGGTCGCGCGACGTCTGCTGCCCGAGGCGGTCGTCGGCGGGAGGCTCGCGGCGGTGGAGCAGCTGACCTCCCACGAGTCGTATCTGCGCCACCACGGCCGACGGCTGCGGTTGCGTCAGGTGCCGTTGTCCGCCGGGCGTAGCTGCTGGTACGTCGAAGATGTCAGTGAGGACGAGAAGCGGGCCGAGGAACTGGCCGCCGAGCGGTCGAGGTCGGCGTTCCTCACCACCGTCGGCGACAAGCTGGGCAACCCGATGCATCCGGATCGTGCCGCTGCCGCCGTGGTCCGACTCGCCGTGCCGACCCTGGCCGAGGTGGCGGTGCTGGTCACGGCGCCCCGATCCGGGCGGGCGCGATGGTGGCGGGCTCGCCAGGACGCGGACGGGACCCCCGCTGTCGATCGTGGTGTGCTGGCTGCGGCGCAGCTGCCCCCGGCGATCGCCGACAGCCTGCGGGGCAGCGCCGCGCACACCGTGGACTGGCTGGTCGAGCAGGCCGTCGACGCGGGCTGGCTGCCCGGCGGCTCCGCCGCCGACGTGGCGGCCCGCCTGGTGCCGTTGCCGGGTCGGGACGAGCCGGCGGGGGTGTTGCTCGTCGCGCGTGGGGCGGGCGGCTGGTACGCAGAGCACGACGTGGACCTGGTCCGGGCCTTCGCTGCCCGGGCCGGTGCGGCGTTGACCACCGCACTGCTCTACCGCGAACAGACGGAGGTGGCCGACATGTTGCAGGCCAGCCTGCTGCCTGTCGCGCCCGCGCCGGCACCGGGGGTGCAGTGGGGTACGGCGTACCGTCCAGCGCAGGCCGGCCTGCGCATCGGGGGCGACTTCTACGGGTCACACCGGCTGCCCGACGGTGGCTCGGTGTTCTTCCTCGGCGACGTCTCCGGTAAGGGGGTCGAAGCGGCGGTGTTCACCGGGCAGCTGCGTCAGTGCTTGCACGCGCTGCACCGGGTCGAGCAGCAACCGGCGCGGCTGCTGCGGCTGCTCAACGACACGCTGCTGGAGACGACGCTGGCGCACGGTCAGGGCCGGTTCGCCACGATGGTGCTGGGCGTGGCCCGTCCGCATCGTGACGGTGGCCTGGGGTTGACGCTTGCCGGCGGCGGGCACCTGCCGCCGCTGGTGCTGCGCGCCTCCGGCGAGGTGGAGCAGTTGCCGTTGAACGGGATGCTCATCGGTGTGGTGCCGGATCCGCGGATCGGTCAGGTTTCCACCCGGCTCGCCCCGGGGGAGACCTGCCTGCTCTACAGCGACGGAGTCACCGAGGCCCGGGGCGGTCGGTGGGGCGAGGAACTGCTCGGCACCGATCGTCTGGTGCAAGCGCTCGGCGGGTGCCATCGGATGCCGGCGCCCGCTCTGGCCGAGCGGATCGAGCAGGTGACCTGCGACTGGCTGGCCCAGCGCGAGCACGACGACATCGCGGTGCTCGCCCTGCGTGCCGCCGGCGGTGGCCGCCCGCAGCGGCATCTGCACGCGGTGCCGGGCGCGACCGGGTCGGATTCGGCGAGGACGACGGCCCAGTGACCGCCGCGACGCAGGACACCTCTCTCGAGGCCGCCTACCCGGATTATCTGCACTGTCTCGCCGAGGCCGACGAACATTCCGCCATCGAGGTGGCGCACCGGCTGCTCGACGGTGGTGTGGCGGCAGACCGGGTACTGCTGGACCTGGTCGCGCCGGCTCAGGCCGAGGTGGGGGAACGGTGGGCGCGCAACGAGTGGAGTGTGGCTCAGGAGCACGCGGCGACCCACATCAGTGAGCGGGTGGTGGCCGCTGTCGCCGCGTACGTCGACGTGCGTCCGACCCGCGCCCGGATCGTGGTGGCCTGCATGGACGGCGAGTGGCACGCGTTGCCGGCGCGGCTGGTGGCCGAGGTGCTGCGCCTGCGCGGCTGGGATGTGACCTTCCTGGGGGCCAGCGTGCCGGCTGCGCATTTGGTGTCGTACCTGCACCGCTACGACGCGTACGCGGTGGCGCTGGCCTCCGCGTTGCCGATGCGGCTACCCCATGCGCACCGGATGATCGAGGCGTGCCGGCGTTCGGACGTGCCGGTGCTCGTCGGCGGTCGGGGTTTCGGCGTGGACGGCCGGTGGGCGCGCCGACTCGGGGTGCCGTGGGCTCCCAGCGCGCCCGCCGCCGCCGACCTGTTCGACGACGAACGGGCGCTGCGTGCGGTACCGCCGGCCGACCTGGTGCACCTGGCCGACGACGAGTACGCCAGTTTGGTCAGCCGGCGCGGTGAGCTGATCGACAGCGCCCTGGCCGAACTGGCGCGGCGGTTCCCGGCCGTCCGAGACCACTCGCCCGCCCAACTGGACGCGACTGTGAGCGACCTCGGATACATTGTCGATTTTCTGGCCGCCGCTCTCTACGTCGACGACGGCTCGCTGTTCACCGAGTTCATCGAGTGGCTGGCGACGATCCTGGGTAGTCGAGAGGTGCCGGTCGCGACGATGGACGCGTCCCTGGAGCACTACGGTCGGTTACTACACGATTTTCCCCGGGCGGTGGGCCATCTCCAGCGGGGGCGGGCGGTACTCGCGGTGGCGAACCGGCAAGCTGCCTGACCGGAGGGTGTTGTACACACCGCCGCGACTTCGCCTACCCGGCGGTCGTTGACCGCCCGGTTATGGGCTACATTTCCGCCAGCATGGGATCGGTAGGTCCCGGGCTGGCCAACCTGAGGCAGGTAGAGATGGGCACAGGCACCCTCGCTCCGGTTCGTATCCTCGTGGTGGACGACGACCCGGGCGACGTGCTCATGATCGAGGAGGCGCTGGCAACCTCGAACGTCGAGAAGGTGATCGACGTGGTCAGTGACGGCCGGGAGGCGATGGAGTTTCTCCGCCGCGAGGGTCGGCACCGCGACGCCCAACGTCCGGACATGATCCTGCTCGACCTCAACATGCCCCGGATGGACGGGCGTCAGGTGCTCGGCGAGGTGAAGAACGACGAGGACCTGCGGACCATCCCGATCGTCGTACTGACCACCTCGAACGCGGACACCGACATCATCGGCAGCTACACCCTCCAGGCCAACGCCTACGTCACCAAGCCGATCGACCTCGACGATTTCAACGACGTGGTGCACCGCATCGACGAGTTCTTCGGTCGGGTGGTCGTACTGCCCAAGCGGGCCTGACCCGCCGTTTCCGGCGGCGGGCCGGACCGGCGACCGGGTCCTGCTCAGAGTAGTGCCGCCACCACCGTGCCGGCCCGTTGCTCGTGCTGGGCGTAGGCGTAGGGGAAGGCGGAGATCTGCACGGCCTGGGCGGCCAGGGTCAGGCTCATCTGCTGCCATCCGGGCACCTTCAGCAGCGCCTCGTAGAACGCGCGGGCCGCGTACTCCGGCCGCATCAGATCCCGTACGCTGCCCCAACCGCTGCTGGGCCGCTGCTGGAACAGTCCCACCGAGTCGTGGTCCCAGCCGATGGCCTGGTGCGGGTAGTTCTGTGACTCGGGCAGTACGCCGCTGGCGTAGTTGAGCAGGGTGCTCTCCTGCATCGCGGTGGCCACCGCGATCACCAAGCCCTGGCGCGGGATCTTCATCTCGACTCCGACGTCCACGATCGCCTTGGCGTTGTCCATCTGGGCCTGGGTGAGCCCGGCGACGGGTCGGGGGCGCGTCGGGGTGGCGGGGGCCTTCTTTGTCGCCTTCGTGGGGCTGGGTGACGGCTTCGCGGTGGGCGAGGGGGTCGGACTCGCGCTTGCCGGAGCGGGCGTGGGGCTGCGGTCGAGGGCGCGGGACGCGGCCTTCTCCTGAGCGGCGAGAGCGCGGTCGGTGAGCGCCTCGGTCACCCGGGGCGGCGGTGCCTGCTCGTCGTGCCGGGCCGCGGTCACGGCGGTGGCGCCGAGGCAGCAGGTCACGCCGGTGGCCAGCGCCACCCGGACCGGGGTGGAGACGAGCACCGCGCGAACGCCCCGGCGCGGTGCTGGTACGGCGCGATGCCGCCCGGTAACCCTTTCGGCCGATGTCTTGTCGGCCGAAAGGCTCGCTGGTGGCCCGGGGGTCGGCGTCTGGTCGATGTCGTCGTGGGGATGCACCCGCCGAGGCTAGAAAGTTGACGGCTCGCTGCCATCGGCCCGGATGGTGGCATGCGCCACAATTTGCGGCTATCCGCCTGGTGATTCTTCGCGAGTGCCTACAAAACCGCCGTTGCCACCTTATCAATTTTAAGGTAAATATCGTATATCAGCATATAAAACAGGGCCTAATCGGGATCTTGCTGGCGTCTATCGGCATTCCCGGCTGCATCAGCTGAACGGACGAGGCCCGGATCGGCCCCAACGTGACGGCAATCGGATGGTCGGACCATGCGGCACCCTCCGGCGCTGCCGCGTCGACAGCACCCGAACCGCTCCGCGCGCCGACGATCAGTGTCGGCCGTTGTCCGCCGGACTGACGGTGAGCCGGTGCCGGCCGTCCTCGCTGGAGAAGGGCCAGAGCCGGTCGGCGTACTCGACCAGCTCGGTAAGCTGCTCCCGGCTCAGCCCCACCGACGATATGGAAGCGTGTACGTCGGACCGGTACCGGCCGTCGTCGTCGCGTCCGAGCTTCGCCTCCGCGCGCACCTGCACGGTGTGCGCCTCGTCGGTGATCTCGCCGGCCGCCTCCACCGCCGCATGGTGCAGGCAGGATGCGAACGCCGCGGCGAGCAGCTGCGAGGGGGTCAGCCCGGTGCAGTGCGGCGCCAGCGGCGAGGCGAGGGCGGTCGACAGCACCTCGTCGTCGGTGTGGATGTGACCGCCCTCGGCGGTCGCGGCGGCAACCTCGTTCAACCAGGAACTCGGCATCGCGTTCCTCCCGTCACTCCCCGCCCGGCTACCCCGGGGCGGTCGGGTGAAACCGGGATCAGCCGCCGTGCCGGCTCCAGAGCGCCCCCACCGCGGCCTCGGTGACCTCCTCCGCCGCCTGTTCCGTCCACGGGCTCAACGTCTGCGGCCGTTGCCGAGGCATCAGCGGCTCGTGCATCGGCACGTACACCCGGGCGTCGACCACCTCGGCCAGCAGCAGCGCGGACACCAGACTGCTCGGCCGCGTGCTCGGGTCGTCGGCCAGGGAACGCCGGCACAGGTCGGCCACCTCGGCGGGCAGCCCGGGTAGTTCGGGCAGCGGTCGTGGCGAACGCCGAGCCTCTCGACCGAGCAACTCGGGGACACTGTCCGCCGGGAACGGCAGACGCCCCGCCAGGCAGTAGTGAAGCAGGACGCCGAGGGCGTACATGTCGGCCGCCGGGGTCGCCGGAGCCCGGTGCAGCTGCTCCGGCGCCAGGTACGCGGGTGTACCGATCACGACACCGTCGGGGGCGGTGTCGGCAGCGCCGGCCGGAGTGGCGATGCCGAAGTCGAGAACCTTCACGCCGGTCGGGGTGAGCATCACGTTCGCCGGTTTGATGTCCCGGTGCACGATGCCGTGCGCGTGCGCGGCGGCCAGCGCAGCGCTCACCTCCGCGCAGACCCGTACCGCGATCCGCCAGTCCAGCGGGCCGGTACGCAGGTGCGCGGCAAGGGTCTGCCCCTCGGCCAACTCCATCACGATGTACGGCAACTCGTGCCCCACCCCGGTCGCGCAGGTACCGAAGTCGTGCACACTCGCCACGTTGGGATGGACCAGGCGGGCCGCGGACCGCGCCTCGCCGCGGATTCGTTCCACCGAGGCCGCCCCGTCCGGCTGGCCGGGCGAGACCAGCTTCACCGCGACCGGCCGGTCCAGCACGGTGTCGTGCGCCCGCCACACCTCCGACATCCCGCCGATGCCGATGCGCTGTTCGAGCCGGTAGCGCCCGTCCAGCGTACGCATCGACCGCCTCCTACCCTCGTGTCTGCCCGCCACGGCGTTCACGGCCGTGGTCCCGGCACGGTACCCCGGCTCCGATCAGGGCAAACCCGCCTCGAACGGCGGCTGGTGCGTTAGCGTGCGAGCCGGGACGCCCGACGCGCCGGGCGGGCTGGAGGCGGAACGTGATGAGTGAGGTGACCGTACGTTTCGTCGGCGGTCCGGCCAACGACCTGGTCAGGTCGTTGCCGGCCGGTCCGGACGGTGCCCCGCCCCGGCTGTGGGTGCTGCGCCGTCCACCGGAGGCACCCGCGCCGGCAACGGACCATCTCTACGTGCGGCAACGACCCGACGGATCGGGCACCTGGTCGATGCGCTTCGTCCGGACCGACCCGGTCGGCGTGACCGAGTGAGCCCCGGGCGACCTCGGGCGGCCGGCACCGCACAGCTGGCACACAGGAGTCGCACAAGCGGCACCCAGAGCGCGGTACGACCATGGACGGTATGAGGATCGAGGGGGAGGCCGCGCCGGGCCGGATGGAGCTGCGCCGGCCGGATGGTGAGCCGGTCCGGGTGCTCGTCGTGGACGATGAGCCGACCCTGACCGACCTGCTGTCGATGGCACTGCGCTACGAGGGTTGGCAGGTGCGCACGGCCGGCGACGGCATGGCCGCGGTCCGGACGGCCCGGCAGTTCCGGCCCGACGCGGTGGTGCTCGACGTCATGCTGCCCGACCTGGACGGCTTCCAGGTGCTGCGCAAGCTGAGGGCGGACAACGACACCGTACCGGTGCTCTTCCTGACCGCCCGGGACGCGGTCGAGGAGCGCGTCGCCGGACTCACCGTCGGCGGCGACGACTATGTGACCAAGCCGTTCAGCCTGGAGGAGGTGATCGCCCGGTTGCGGGCGCTGCTACGCCGCTCCGGCTTCGCCGTCGCCACCCGCCCGGACGCGGTACTCACCGTCGGTGACCTGACCATGGACGAGGACAGCCACGAGGTACGCCGGGACGGACAACTGATCACCCTCACCGCCACCGAGTTCGAACTGCTGCGGTACCTGATGCGCAATCCCCGCCGGGTGCTGAGCAAGGCCCAGATTCTCGACCGGGTGTGGAACTACGACTTCGGCGGCCAGGCCAACGTCGTCGAGCTGTACATCTCGTACCTGCGTAAGAAGATCGACGCCGGCCGGCAGCCCATGATCCACACGCTGCGTGGGGCCGGTTACCTGCTCAAGCCGGCAGAGTGAACGCGGTGCGCCGGTGGCTGGCGGGCTGGTCGCTGCGGACCCGCCTGGTGCTCACCCTGGTGGCGCTGCTCGCCGCGGTCAGCCTGGCCATCGGGGCGCTCACCACCGTTGCGCTGCGCCAGTTCCTGATCTCGAGGGTGGATGAACAGCTGCGCTTCTCGCCCGGGGGCGCGCGACCCGGCGCGCCGTGGGAACCGAGCCCCGGCACGAGTCCCTGGGGTGACGTGCGGGTGCCGCGCGGCTTCCCACCCGGCACGATCAGCGCCCAGGCCGTCGACGGGCAGATCACCGAGGCATGGACCCTGCTCGGTCGGCAGGAACAGCCGGTAGCGGTCGAGCAGGTGAGCGCGCTCGTCGAGGTGCCCACCGACGGCCGGGCGTACACCCTGAGCCTGGGAGAGCGGGGCAGTTACCGGGTGGTGGCCCGGGAGTCGGCGACCGGGACCGTGCGGATGCTCGGTGTGCCGTTGGCCGAGGCTCAGGAAACCGTCTGGGCGATGGTGGCCGCGCAGGCCGGGGTCACCGTCGTGGGGCTGCTCGTCGCCGGCAGCGCCGGTGCGCTGATCGTCCGGGCCACGCTGCGCCCGCTGCGCCGGGTCGCCGCCACTGCCGCCCGGGTCAGCGAGCTACCGCTCGACCGGGGCGAGGTGGCGCTCTCCGAACGGGTACCGGCCGCCGACACCGACCCGCGTACCGAAGTCGGGCAGGTCGGCTCCGCGCTCAACCGGATGCTCGGCCACGTCGCTGCCGCCCTCGCCGCCCGGCAGGCCAGCGAAACCCGGGTACGCCAGTTCGTCGCCGACGCCAGCCACGAACTGCGCACACCCCTCGCGGCGATCCGCGGCTACGCCGAGGTGGCGCGCCGGGGGCACGACCGGGTACCGCCCGACGTGGCTCACGCGCTGCGCCGGGTCGAGTCGGAGAGTACCCGGATGACGAGCCTCGTCGACGACCTGCTGCTGCTGGCCCGGCTGGACTCCGGTCGACCCCTCGCGGTCGAACCGGTCGACCTCACCGCGCTTGTCGTGGACGCGGTCAGCGACGCGCACGTGGCGGGACCCGAGCACCGTTGGCAGCTCGATCTGTCCGAGGAGGTCATCCGGGTGCCGGGCGATCCCGCGCGGCTGCATCAGGTGCTGGCGAACCTGCTGGCCAACGCCCGGGTGCACACCCCGCCGGGCAGTACCGTCACCACCAGCCTGCGTCAGGTCGGCGACGCCGCCGAACTCAACGTCGTCGACGACGGCCCCGGCGTGCCCGCTGAACTGCAGCCGGAGGTCTTCGAACGTTTCGCCCGGGCAGACAGCTCCCGGTCGCGTGTCCACGGTAGTACCGGCCTCGGCCTGGCAATCGTCACCGCCGTGGTGGAGGCACACCACGGCACCGTGTCCCTGGACTCCCGACCGGGTCGCACCGTGTTCACCGTCCTGCTACCGAACTCCACAGCAGGCACATAGGTTACGCACGGAGACGAAACAGCTCGCCGGCAGAGGCTTGTCGGCATGGACAGAACAGACACCCGGTCAGCTACGCCGACGGACGCCGACGCTGACGGCGCCGATGCGCCCACCGTGGCCTCCCGGCCCGGCACCGACGTCGAGTCGTCCGTGGCGGAGCCGCAACCCGGCCCGGCGCAGCCGGCACCGGAGCCCCAGACGCCGACGGTCGACACACCGGCGACGGACTTCCCGCCCGGGACCGCGCCGGCCTGGACCCGACCGGCCCTGGCCCTGCTGCTGCTGGTCACCGGGCTGCTCTACCTGTGGGGCCTGGGCGCCTCCGGCTGGGCCAACTCCTACTATGCGGCTGCCGCGCAGGCCGGCTCGCAGGACTGGACCGCCTTCTTCTACGGCTCCTCGGACGCGGCCAACTCGATCACCGTGGACAAGACGCCCGCCTCGTTGTGGCTGATGGCGCTCTCGGTACGCCTGTTCGGGCTCAACAGCTGGGCGTTGCTGGTGCCGCAAGCCCTCTGCGGCGTGGCCACGGTCGGCCTGCTGTACGCCACCGTACGCCGCTGGTACGGGCCGGTGGCCGGCCTGATCGCCGGACTGGTGCTGGCCGTCACCCCGGTCGCCACCCTGATGTTCCGGTTCAACAACCCGGACGCGCTGCTGGTGCTGCTGCTGGTCGCCGCCGTGTACGCCACGGTCCGGGCCCTGGAGACGGCGAGCACCCGTTGGCTGGTGTTCGCCGGTGCTCTGATCGGTTTCGGCTTCCTGACCAAGATGCTCCAGGCGTTCCTGCTGGTGCCGGTCCTCGGGGCGGTCTACCTGGTCGCCGCGCCGACCACACCGGGTCGTCGGATCCGGCAGGTGCTGCTCGCCGGGCTGGGCGTGGTGGCGGCTGCCGGCTGGTGGGTGGCGGTGGTGGAACTGGTCCCCGCCGCGGACCGCCCCTACGTCGGCGGGTCGCAGACGAACAGCGTGCTGGAGCTGACC
The DNA here is from genome assembly GCF_012726175.1 of Micromonospora sp. HNM0581. Taxonomy (GTDB): domain Bacteria; phylum Actinomycetota; class Actinomycetes; order Mycobacteriales; family Micromonosporaceae; genus Micromonospora. Next base: position 62,352 of record NZ_JAASAD010000011.1, on the reverse strand, counting down.
CTCGGCTACAACGGTCTGGGCCGGATCACCGGCAACGAGGTGGGCAGCGTCGGAGGTGGTGGCGGACCGGGTGGTGGCGGACCGTTCTCCGGGCAGACTGGCCTGCTGCGGATGTTCGGATCCCAGGTCGGCGGGCAGATCTCGTGGCTGCTGCCGGCTGCGCTGATCCTGCTCGTCGTCGGGCTGGTGCTGGCCGGTCGGGCGGCGCGTACCGACCGGGTACGGGCGGGCCTGCTGCTCTGGGGTGGCTGGCTACTGGTGACCGGCGGAATCTTCAGCTACATGTCCGGCATCTTCCACGAGTACTACACCGTGGCGCTGGCACCGGCGGTCGGTGCGTTGGTCGGCATCGGCACGACCCTGCTGTGGCGGGCGCGCACCGCTGCGACGCGGTGGCGGCGGCTCACGGGCACGCTGACCCTCGCCGTCACGATCGCCGTCACCGCCGGCTGGTCGGCGACGCTGCTCGACCGTACCCCCGACTGGTATCCCTGGCTGCGGACCGCCGTGCTGGTCGGCGGGCTGGTCGCGGTGTCGGCGCTGCTGCTGGCGCACCGGGTGGCACGTCGGGTGGGCGTTCCCGCGATCGCGGTGAGTGTCGTGGTGGCGCTGGCCGGGCCGGCCGCGTACGCGATGCAGACCGCCGCGACCCCGCACACCGGATCCATCCCGACCGCTGGTCCGGAGGTACGCGGCGGATCCGGGCCGGGCGGAGGCGGTCGTTTCGGTGGCGGGACCAATGGCGGAAGGCTCGGCGGTTCCGCCGGCACCGACGACGGCAACGGGCCCGCTACGCCGGGCGACGACCGCGCCGGGGCCCGCCAGCCCGGTGCCACCGACGACGGGCAGGCACCTGGTCAACCGCCCGCCAACCAGGCCGGTGGCGGGCAGCCAGGTGGTCAGCGTCCGGGTGACGCGGACGGCGGTCAGCCGGGCGCAGCGGCCTCCGCCGGGCGGGACGGCGGGGCCCGGGGCGGCGGCACGGGCGGCCTGCTCGACTCCCGCGAACCGAGCGCCGAACTGCGGGAGCTGCTGGAACGCGACAGCGACTCCTACACCTGGATCGCGGCCACCGTCGGCGCCAACAACGCCTCCGGCTACCAGTTGGCCACCGGCAAACCGGTGATGGCGGTGGGCGGGTTCAACGGCAGCGACCCGTCGCCCACCCTCGAACAGTTCCAGCGGTACGTGGCTGACGGGCAGATCCACTGGTTCCTCGGTGGCGGTGGGTTCCGGGGCACCAACGGCGGCAGCTCCGCCTCCTCCGAGATCGCAGCCTGGGTCGCGGAGAACTTCCCGACGCAGACCGTCGACGGGGTCACTCTCTACGACCTGAGCAGCGGAAAGGAAGGGTGACAACGATGATCACCTCTATCGAGACCCGAGCGGCGGTGCCCGCCCGGCCGGCCGCGTCGCATCCCGTGCTGGACGTGGTCGTGCCGGTCTACAACGAGGAGACCGACCTCGAACCCTGTGTCCGACGGTTGCACGCGCACCTCGTCGCTCACTTCCCGTACCCGTTCCAGATCACTATCGCCGACAACGCGAGCGTCGACGGCACCCTGGCCGTCGCGGAGGCCCTCGTCACCGAACTGCCCGGCGTGCAGGTGCGGCACCTGGACGCCAAGGGGCGGGGGCGCGCCCTGCGGGCGGCCTGGTCGGCGTCGGATGCGCCGGTACTGGCGTACATGGACGTCGACCTGTCCACCGATCTCGCGGCGCTGCTGCCGCTGGTCGCGCCGCTGATCTCGGGGCACTCCGACGTGGCCATCGGCACCCGGTTGGCGCGTACCTCCCGGGTGGTACGCGGTGCCCGGCGGGAGTTCATCTCCCGGACGTACAACCTGCTGCTGCGGGGCACCCTCGCCGTCCGTTTCTCCGACGCGCAGTGCGGTTTCAAGGCCATCCGGGCGGACGTGGCCCGTGAGCTACTGCCTTTGGTGCAGGACACCGGCTGGTTCTTCGACACCGAACTTCTGGTGCTGGCGCAGCGGGCCGGGCTGCGCATCCACGAGGTGCCGGTCGACTGGATCGACGATCCGGACAGTCGGGTGGACGTGGTGGCGACCGCCGTGGCGGACCTGCGTGGCATCGGTCGTCTCGGCCGGGCGTTGCTCACCGGTGCGCTGCCGCTGAACGAGTTGCGGGTGCAGCTCGGTCGGGCTCCGCTGGCGGCCCCGCCGGAGCTGCCGCCCACCGGGTTGCTCCGGCAACTGGTCCGGTTCGGGGCCGTGGGGGTGGCCAGCACCTGCGCCTACCTGTTGCTGTTCACTCTCACCCGGGGGGCGCTCGGCGCCCAACCGGCGAACCTGCTGGCGCTGTTGCTCACCGCGATCGCCAACACCGCCGCGAACCGCCGACTCACCTTCGGTATCGCCGGTCGCCGCCACGTCACCCGGCACCACGTGCAGGGACTGCTGGCGTTCGGCCTGGGCCTGGCGCTCACCAGCGGTTCGCTGGCGGTGCTGCACGCGGCAACCGACCCCAGCCGGGCGGTGGAGCTGTCCGTACTGGTGGCGGCCAACCTCGCCGCCACGGTGATGCGTTTCCTCCTGCTCCGCCTGGCCATGCACCACCGCCCTTGACAGTCCCGCTGGTGTGTCGATCCGAGGGCGACGGGCGCTCCCGTGACCGGATCGACAGCCGGCAGGCGGAGGAGGCGGGAGGGGAGGTTATAGGGCTTTCCGGGTTTTCATGGTAGTTCGGGAGGTACGGTACCTTTTGGCCGTGTCGCCTCGGCTCCACGCAGCGGCGGCGGCCGGTGCGAGGGCATGGCAGCGACGGAAGGAGTGGTCGGTGAACCACCTGGCCTACCTGGACGCGGGATCCGGCAGCCTGATCGTGCAGGCGGTGGTCGGTGGGATCGCCGGGGTCGCGGTGGCGGCCAAACTCTACTGGCGCCGCCTCGTCAGCCGGTTCCGCCGCCAGCCCACCGACCAGAGCTGATCCGACGCGATGGTGCTGCCAGACCTGGGCCGGTCGCCCGGACCGACTCCGATCGACGTCGGCCCCCGAGCGGAGCCCGGCTCCTTCCGCGACCCGGCCAACCGGGTGTTCCGCGTCGGCGACGACATTCTGCGGGCACTCGACCAGACCGCCGCGGCCGACTGGCGTGCCCTAACGGCCAGCGGGTTCTTCCCGTCGCTGCTGGCCGCCGGCAAGGTGTGCGGCACCGAGGAACTGCCGGCACAGTCGCCGTGGCGGCACCTACCGGCCGACGCGTCCTCGCGCCGTTGGGCGACGGTGCTGCGGCACGAGCGCATTCCGTTCGTCGCCTACCCGTACGAGTGGTGTTTCGCCATGCTGCGCGACGCCGCGCAACTGCACCTGGAGATCCTCCAGGCCGCCCTGCCGGCCGGGTTCACCCTCAAGGACGGCTCGGCGTACAACCTCCAGTGGCGTGGCACGGAGCCGGTCTTCATCGACGTCGGGTCCTTCACCCCGCTGCGCGACGGGGAACCCTGGGCCGGCTACCGGCAGTTCTGCCAGACCCTGCTCTATCCGCTGATGCTCGGCGCCCACCTGGGGCTGCCCTTCCAACCCTGGCTGCGGGCCCACGTCGACGGCATCTCCCCCGATCAGATGGGTCCGCTGTTCCGGGGCACCCGCCGGTTGCTGCCCGGCGTGCTCACCCACGTCCACCTGCACGGCTCCGTGCAGCGCCGCAGCGCCGCCACCAGCACCGCCGCCGTACGCGCCCAGTTACGTGACGCCGGGTACACCCGTGAGTTGGCCGCGGCCACCGTTCGCGGGCTGGACAAACTCGTTCGCCGCCTGGACCATCAGCCGCCGCCCACCCACTGGGTCGACTACCAGTACACCTGCGGTTACTCCAACGACGACCGGGCGGGCAAGGAACGCTTCGTGGTCGCCGCGCTCAGCTGCGCCGGGCAGCGCCGGCTCGTGCTCGACCTGGGCGCCAACGACGGACGGTACGCCCGGCTCGCCGCCCGGCACGCCGACTACGTGGTCGCCGTCGAGCAGGACCCGGCGGTGGTCGACCAGCTGTACCGCACCCTGCGCGGCGAGGGTCAACGGCAGGTGCTGCCGTTGGTGATGGACCTGGCAGACCCGTCACCCGGCACTGGCTGGCGGGGGATCGAGCGGGCCTCGTTCGCCGCCCGGGCCGACGCGGACACCGTGCTCGCCCTGGCGCTCGTGCATCACCTCGCGATCGGCCGTAACGTGCCGCTGCCGGAGGTGGTGGCCTGCCTCGCCGGCTTCACCGCCCCCGGTGGCCGGCTGGTGGTCGAGTTCGTCCACCCGGACGATCCGATGGCCGCCCGGCTGCTGGCCAACAAGCCCGACGGCCTCTTCCCCGACTACCGGCGGGACGTCTTCGAGGCGCTGCTCGCCGGCCACGGCACCGTCGAGGACCGGCTGGAGCTGCCCTCGGGCACCCGCACCCTGTACCGGGTGGCCCTGCCGTGACCGACCGACCCCACACCGGGGCCGGCTCAGCCGACCGCAGCGCCGCCCGAGCGGATGCCGCGACCACCGACGATCCGGCGCCGCGGGGCTCCGCACGCACCGCTGACGGCGCAGCGACGGTACGCCACCGGCGACGGTGGGGTCGCAGCAGTCGGCGGGCCGAGGGCCGTCGGCTGTTGGAGGTCACCGCACTGGTCGGGTTGGTGATCACCCAGCCGCTGCTGGACGTTCTCGGCCGCAGCCCGGACTTCTTCCTGTTCCACCGGGCCGACCGGGGCGAGATCCTGCTGTTGGTGGCGCTGGTCGCGGTGGTGCCGACGGTGGCGCTCGGGTTGCTGGGCCTGCTCGCCGGCCTGGCCGGAGACGCGCTCCGGACGGGGGTCCACAGCCTGTTGCTCGGGCTGCTCGTCACCGCGCTGGCGATCCAGGTGGGCCGGCACATCACACCGCTGCGCGGCGTACCGCTGCTGCTGGCCGCACTGGTGGCCGGTGCCGCCGGAGCCCTCGCCCACCGGCGCTGGACGGCGCTCGGACGGGCACTGCGCCTGGCGGCCGTCGGCCCGCCGATCTTCGTCGGGCTCTTCCTGTTCGCTTCCCCGACCGGCCCCGTGGTGATGCCACTCGGCGACGGCGGTGCGGCGGGTACGGCGACCGGCAACCGGCACCCGCCGGTGGTCATGCTGGTCCTCGACGAACTGCCGCTGGTCTCCCTGCTCGACGCCGCCGGCGGCGTCGACGGGACCCGGTTCCCGCATTTCGCCGAGTTGGCCGCCGCGTCGACCTGGTACCGCAACGCGACAGGAGTCAGCGGATGGACGCCGTACGCGCTGCCGGCGATGCTGACCGGTCGCTACCCGGCGGAACCGTTCGCCCCGCACTACTCGCACTACCCGGACAACCTATTCACCGCCTTCGGCGGGCTCTACGACATCCGTGCCGAGGAGAGCATCACCCGACTCTGCCCACCGAGCCGCTGCGAGCAGCAGGTCACCCCGGACCAGGGAATCGGGGTGCTGGTCGGTGAGACGCAGAAACTGCTACGCCAGGTGGTGGCGCCACACGACAGCCGGATCGACCCGGAGGGCTCCTACCGCGAGCGCACCGCCGAGGAACTCGGCATCGACGCCGCCGAGCCGGTACCGACCGACCCCAAGTTCCGCTGGGACAGCCTCGACGTCAACCAGCCGGCCCGGTTCACCAGCTTCCTCTCCGGTCTCACCCGGTCGACCCGACCGACACTGCACTTCCTGCACCTGCTGATGCCTCACTCACCGTGGACGTTCCTGCCGTCCGGGGCGCGGTACGAGGCGCCTGGGGACTTCCCCAACGAAGGGGACGGCTGGGTGGAGCTGGCCCGCGCCCGGCACCTCGCCCAACTCGGCTACACCGACCGGCTCATCGGCGAGACGATGCGTACGCTGCGCGACAGCGGGCTGTGGGACGAGGCGCTGGTGGTGGTCACCGCCGATCACGGGGTCAGCTTCACGAAAGGCGCGCAGGGCCGTGGCGAGGACGCGATCCGGGCCGCCGCCGACGAGGTGGCCTGGGTACCGCTGTTCGTCAAGACACCCGGCCAGCGCGGTGGGCGGATCGACGATCGCAACTGGGAGCATGTCGACCTGCTGCCGACGGTGGCCGACGAGGCCGCCATCCGGCTGCCCTGGCGGGTCGACGGTCGCTCCGCCCGGCAGACGCCTCGCGCCGACGCCGGCAAGGTCTTCTACGACCGGCCGTCGCAACCGATGTCGATCAGCGGTGGCGTACCGGCCGCGCCACAGGTGGCGCCGCACCGGCTGGTCGGCGCCACGGTGGATGCGGCGCCGGTCGCCGGCAGTGCCCAGGTCGCAGGCCTGGACGCCTTCCGCGCCGTCGACCCGGACGAAGGTGTGCTGCCCGGCATGATCTGGGGCACCGTCCCTGACGCCGTCGCGGACGGCACCGAACTGGCGGTGGCCGTCAACGGCACCGTCGCGGCGGTGGTGCCGGTGGTCACCCCGGACCCGGGTGGACGACGATTCGCGGCGCTGCTCGCCGACGATCGACTTTTCCGGGCCGGTGCCAACCGCCTCGATCTCTACCTGGTCGACCAGGGCGGCGAACTACGTAAGCTGGCGATCTCCTGACCGGTCGGCCGGCCCGGTCGCTGAATGCTGCTCCGGTCGCGATCGCTTCGCCTGGTTGCACGCTACGTGTGTCTTCGATGGCGTTCCGTCCCTGTTCGTCGGGGTTTCCCAGCGCCCCGGTCGGGAATCGGGTGACGCATGCCTCACCGCCGAACCACGACGGGTGGTGTCGCCGCAACCGCAATTACGGTAGAAGCGAAGGCAATTCAACGTAGATCTGCCGGCGAAGCGAGGAACCACATGACGGAAGTCAAGCTCGATCACCCCGGCGGGCAGCTGTCGATGCCGGTACATTCCGCGGTCGAGGGCCCCGCCGGGATCGGTGTGGGCAAACTGCTGAAGGAAACCGGGCTGACGACGTACGACCCGGGGTTCGTCAACACCGCCGCCTGTTCGTCCGCGATCACCTACATCGACGGTGACGCGGGCATCCTGCGCTACCGGGGCTACCCGATTGAGCAACTGGCCGAGAAGAGCTCCTTCCTGGAGGTCTCCTACCTGCTCATCTACGGTGAGCTGCCGACCACCCAGGAACTGACCGAGTTCACCGAGCGGATCCGCCGGCACTCGCTGCTGCACGAGGAGATGCGACGCTTCTTCGACGGCTTCCCCCGGGAGGCCCACCCGATGGCGGTGCTCTCCTCCGCCGTCAGCGCCATCTCCACCTTCTACCAGGACAGCCTCGACCCGTTCGACGCCGAACACGTGGAGATGTCCACGGTCCGGCTGATGGCGAAGGTGCCCACCATCGCCTCGTACGCGTACAAGAAGGCGATCGGGCAGCCGCTGCTGTACCCGGAGAACTCCCTCGGCTACGTGGAGAACTTCGTGCGGATGACGTTCGGCGTGCCGGCGGAGCCGTACGAGGTCGACCCGGTGATCGCCCGGGTGCTGGACATGCTGTTCATCCTGCACGCCGACCACGAGCAGAACTGCTCGACCTCGACGGTGCGGCTAGTCGGCTCCAGCAACGCCAACCTGTTCGCCTCGGTTTCGGCCGGCGTCAACGCGCTGTTCGGCCCGCTGCACGGTGGCGCCAACCAGGCGGTGCTGGAGATGCTCGAACTGATCCAGGCCGACGGCGGTGACGTGCAGTCGTTCGTCCGCAAGGTGAAGGACCGCCAGGACGGCGTCAAGCTGATGGGCTTCGGCCACCGGGTCTACAAGAACTACGACCCCCGGGCCGCGATCGTGAAGAAGGCGGCGCAGGACGTGCTCGGGCGGATGGCCACGCCGGACCCGATGCTGGACATCGCGATGCAGCTGGAGGAGATCGCCCTCGCCGACGACTTCTTCGTCTCGCGCAAGCTCTACCCGAACGTGGACTTCTACACCGGCCTGATCTACAAGGCCATGGGCTTCCCGACGAAGATGTTCACCGTGCTGTTCGCCCTGGGCCGACTGCCCGGCTGGATCGCCCAGTGGCGCGAGATGATCAACGATCCGGAGACCAAGATCGGCCGTCCGCGGCAGGTCTACACCGGCGCCGCCGAGCGGAACTACCTCCCCGTCGAACAACGCTGACTGCGCAGCGAAGACACCTCTGACGGCCGTCGTACCCGGAGCACGGGTACGACGGCCGCCGTCACGGTCGGGGCGGGGTACTCAGTGGGCGGGGTGTCCGTCGTCGTCCTGACCGGCCGTGGTGGGCAGATCGCCGAGCACCTCGTTGATCACGTGGATACGGGCACCACCGGCCACATAGTCGGCACACACCGTCTCGGCCTGCTCGTCGAGACGCGCACCCTGCCCGACGCCGGTCACCCGCAACCGGGTTCCTGCTACGGTGGTCACCGAGCCGGCGGCGACCAGCTCGGCCACCGGCAGCGCCCCGGTGATCAGATGATCACGGAGTAGCTCGTGTAGCGCGTCGGTGTCGCGCAGGAGCAGCTCGTCGAGGTTGGTCCGGGAGAACTTGCCGGCGAACGCGTCATCGGTGGGGGCCAAGATGGTCACCTCCGGCGTCAGCTCCTCGGCCAGGCCGGTGGCGCGTACCGCCGCTTCGAAGGTGGTGAGCACCGGAATCCACTGGAGAGCCCGATCGGCGGGTTCGTCGACGAGCGAACCGGGGTTACCCGGCTCGTCGCCGGCGGGCAGCAGGTCACACAGCGGCCCGGTCACGGTGCTCCCGGCCGGAACAGCCCCGGCCGGGCCGTCGTCGCCCCCGGCCGTGCTGCCGACCACGATGAGCAGCACCGCCGCCAGGGTGGCACCGGCGACCGGCAGGATCCGGCGCGGCGTCGGTCGCGTCGCAGATGGTGTGTCGCTCACGGTCTCTGCACTCCTGTGTCGGGGCGTGCCGGCAGGCCGGGCCGCGCCCGGCCTGCCGGCACGAACGGGATCAGCGCCTCACAGCCGGGCGCACTGGTCGAATCTCGGGCCGCTCACCGAATTGGCGACCTCCAGGTTGACCGGCCCAGCGGCGTTGCCGGAGCAGCCCAGCGGACCGTTGACGGTGTTGCCGGCCACCAGCGGGGCCACGCCCGTGGTGTTCACCACGTTGACCGGGCCGCTGATGCGATTGCCGACCAGTAGGACCGGGCCGATCGTGCCGGTGACGTTCACCGGGCCGTTGACCGTGCCCGCGGTCAGCACGAACCCGGACGCGTTGCTCGCGTTCACCGAGCCGTTGATCGACCCGCCGTTCACGATCAGCGTCGCACCCGGTCGTACCTGCACCGGACCACGGACGGTGGCATCGGCAAGGCATGCCACACCGGAGACGGTGAGCGGGCCGTGGTGGGTACCGGTCAGCGTCGGGGCGATCCGCTCGCCGGCCACCATGCCCTCGGCCGCCTGCTCGTCGAGCAGCAGCGGCACCAGACCCCGCTCGGGCTGCGACAGCGGTACGAGATACCCACCGGCAACCTTGATCACTTTCCAGCCGTGGGCGGCCAGCCGCTGGGCCACCGTGGTCTGCTGACCGTCCGGGCCGTCGTCGCGTGCACCGTGGTACTGCTCCTCGGTGAGCTTGTAGGCGCACGGCGGCTGCTCCAGGATCCGCTCCGCAGTGGGGGCGTCCAGTGGGGGAGGGGTGTCACCCGGGTGCGGCGCCGGGTACGCCTCGATCGGGCGGGAACCCCGGAAGACGATCCGGCCGGTGTTCGCCGACTGGAACCTGATCGCCTCGGCGCGGGCGGCGGTGATGTCGCCGACGTTCGCTCCGTGGTAGGCGAGGAACTGGTGGAACGTCCACACCGCCGAGTACGTCTTGCGGCGGCGGTTGTTGGCGGTGTTGCCCTCGTCCGGCCGGGTCGGCCCACCTGAGCTGCGCAGCTCCAGCAACGAGTTGACCACGTTCTTCAGGCCGAGGGTGTTGCGCAGGATCGTTTCCTCGCCCAGGCCGACGTTGGCTCCGGTACACCCGTACGGGCAGGCCCACCAGCCGTCCTTGGCGCCCTCGGTGTACATGTGCCCCTCGATCATGTCCTGCGACTCGTCGAAGATGCCTTGCGCCACGTTCTGGTGTCGGGGCGGCAGCATCGGCAGGTCACCAGTGTTCGAGTTGCCGTACTCGTGACCGTCGTAGCTGGCGATCGGCCGGTAGTCGCGAACCATCTCGACGAACGCCTGGGTCTCCGGCTGGCGGATCAACGAGTAGTCCCGGTTGAGGTCCTGGCCGTCGGCGTTGCCCCGGCTGTTGGCCGCCCGGCCGTCGCCGTTGATCGTCGGCACGATCAGCATCGTGGTCTTCGACAGCAGGCCGAGGGTGGTGGGGTCGTCGGTGAACGCCAACTGCCGGGCCATGATCAGGCACGCCTCCCGGTCACCGGGTTCGTTGCCGTGCACGTTGCAGTTGACCGCGAGGGGGTTCGTCGCGGCGACCGCCTCCGGGGTCGCCGGCGGGGTGGGGTAGCCGATGACGAACATGTTGATCGGGCGGTCCTGCAGGGTCCGACCGATCTCCACCACGCGTACCCGGTCGCTGAGGTCGTCTATCGCCGCGGTGTAGGCGTACTCGTTGACGTCGTTCGTGTATTGCGCGCCCAGCGTGCTCTCCCACTGGGTGCGCAGATTCGGGCCCGGCACATCCGGGTCGCCCCAGTGTCCCCGCGTGGTGTCGCCGACCGGGGCGGAGTAGGGCTGGGGGTCACCGTCGAGGCGGGCGCGGACCCGCCACTGGAACCGGTTGCCGGGGGCGAAGCCGGCGTCGGCGAAGGTCGGCTCGGTGTTGTTGATCTGGCGGTTCGGCCGCCAGAGGCCGACCGTCACCGATGCGCCGGTGGCGGTGCCGTCCTCGGCCACCGGGGTGCGTTCGATCTGGTAGTCGGTGGCCCCGTCGACCGGAGTCCAGGCGAGGGTGGCGAAGCCGTCGCCCTGCACGACGGTGAGGTCCTGCACCTGGTTCGGCTCCGTGGGCTGCTGCGCGGCTGCGGGTTGGGCGGTCGCCGCGAGGGTGACGGCGAGCAGCGCGGAGAAGACACCGGCCGTGGTCCGTCTGTGTCTCAAGGTGGTCTCCAAACAGGAGGGAGGGCTGGGTACGCACAGCAGACCCGCCCGCACCTTGTCGTGGTGTCATGAGCTGGGTTTCTTGAGGATGCCCTGAGGTTACGGTGAACTGATCAGCCAGTCAGGCGGCGCGGAGGCGGTAGCCGACGCCGCGGACCGTCTCCACCAGACGCCGATCGTCGAGCTTGCCGCGTAGGGCCGCCACGTGGACGTCGAGGTTGTGCTGGGTGGCCCAGGTGGTGTTCCAGACCTCGAGCTGCAACCGATCCCGGGGAACCACCGTGCCCGCCTGCCGTGCCAATGCCACCAGCAGGTCGAACTCCTTACGAGACAGACCGACCTCGCGGTCGCCCACCAGTACCCGCCGGGCGTCGACGTCGATGCGCAGCGTACCGACCTGCAACGTGGTCGCCTGGCGGGCGGTGCGGGTGGTGCGACGCATCACCGCCTCGATCCGGGCCTGCAACTCCACCATCGAGAACGGTTTGATCACGTAATCGTCGGCGCCGGCCCGCAGCCCGGCCACCCGGTCGTGTTCCTCGACCCGGGCGGTCACCGCGATGATCGCGACCCTCTCGTCGTGCTGGCGGATCCGGCGGCACACCTCCAGGCCGTCGCGGTCGGGCAGGTTCATGTCGAGCAGCACCAGGTCGACCGGGTCGGCCTCGACCGCCTCGGCGGCGGTGACCGCCTGCACCACGTCGTGCCCCCGTCGCCGCAGTGCCGAGGCGAGCCCCGCCGAGACACGCAGGTCGTCTTCCACCAGGAGCACCCGCATCCACGCCTCCTCGGGCCTCGCCGCCGGATGCCTGCGAGTGTGTCGGATGTTAAGCGGCGTGGACCAGTACAGATACAAGATCGTAACGACAGAATGAACTGCCCGAACGGGTCTGGTGGCGCTCGCGCAAGGTGCACCCGCCCGCACCGACGGCCACGACACGACCAGGTCCACGTCCCGCTCACAGGGCAGGTTCCGGTCGGAGCGTTCTCCTCCGCCCGCCGGGGGCGCCCGCCGGCGAGCGGAGGAGGGCTGACCGGATGGAGGGTCAGCGGAGACCGGCGGCGGCGAGCAGGTTTCCCGTCGGGATAGTGGGCAGCATCCGTCCGTGCGTCATCTGATGTGCCGCGCGTTCGGCGGTGAACGTCGGCCCCTGGGCGATCGCCGAGGCGTACGTCGAGGCGGTGCGGCTGGCGATGGCGGCCCAGCCGTACCGCTCCTGAACCATGGCGCGGGCTCGCCGGGCCAGCGTGCGGGCACGTTCGGCGTCGCAGAGCAGGGTGTGCACCGCGTCGGCGAGCGCGTCCGGATCGTGCGGCCGGAAGGTCATTCCGGTGACGCCCGGTTCGACGATCTCGGCCAGCCCGCCGGTCTCGGAAACCGCGAGCGGCGCACCGGCGGCCGCGGCCTCCAGCGCCACCATGCCGAACGGCTCGTAGATGCTGGGCACGACGAAGCAGTCCGACGCCGCTATCACCGAGGGCAGATCGGCGCCGCCGAGGAAGCCGGGCAGGCTGACCGTGTCGGCCAGGCCGAGCCGGTGCACCTCGGCCTCCAGTTCACCCCGGTACGGTCCGTCACCGACGACCACCGCACGCAGCCCCGGGTGCCGTTCCCGCAGCCGGGGTAGCCCGGCTACCAGGTGCTGCACACCCTTCTCGTAGACCAGGCGTCCGGCGAACGTGACAAGCGGGCCGTTCCCGGCGAACCGAGCCCGCGCCTGCGCCACGGCCGAGGCCGGCACCCGCCACCGGTGCGGCTCCACCCCGTTGGCCACCACGTCCACCCGCCCGGCCGGTACGCCGAACAGGGCGGCCACCTCGTCGCGCATGTAGCCGGAGCAGACGATGGCGCGGGTGGATTCGTTGCTGAGCCAGTGTTCGACGCCGTGGATGGTGCGGTTCATGTCGTCGGGGAGCCAGCCTTGGTGTCGGCCGGCTTCGGTGGCGTGGATGGTGGTGACGAGGGGGATGTCGAGGTGGTCGCGGAGGGTGAGGGCGGTGTGGGCGACGAGCCAGTCGTGGGCGTGGATGACGTCGTAGGTGTCGGTGGTGGTGGCGCGTAGGGCGGTGCGGGTGAGGGTGTGGTTGAAGGCCATGGTCCAGGCCAGCAGTGAGGTGGTGGTGAGGGGGAAGGTGACGGGGTCTTCGGGGGCGCGGAGGATGCGGACGCCGTCGAGGTATTCCTCGTGGGGTGCGCCGTCGGTGTGGCGGGTGACGACGGTGACGTGGTGACCGGCGGTGGCCAGGGCGACCGAGAGGGCGTGTACGTGTCGGCCGAGGCCGCCCACGAGCACCGGCGGGTACTCCCACGACAGCATCAGGATGCGGCGGGTCTGCGACCCGGCGACAGGACCGGACGACGACGGAACCTGGGGGCGCGAGGTGAGCGTGGGGCGGTGGACGCGGTCCGGAGCGGTGGCGGTCCGTCCGCCGACCCGCAGGGTGGTCACATCAGTCTCCGTCCGTGCAGGGAGGAACACGCCGGCGTCGATGGCGGCGGGCGGGCAGGGTTGGTTTTCGGACACGCGTCAACGCGCCGACGGTGCGAGGATCTGGTAGGCGCGCGGAAGACGCGCCCGCGAACAAGGAAACGTCATGGCGGCCGATCCCGCATCTCGAAGAGGGCTTCAGTGACCGACGACACCGCAAGGTTCATCCCGGCTCAGTCGGGCGGATACTGGGCATTCACCCGATCGGATGGATTGGCGGTGGAGCGTGCGGGGCATTACCGCCCCGCGTATCACCGGCACTGCCCGGCGGGTGCGCTCATGGTGCGGGCGGGCGCGCTCATGACAGGGCCGAAGGAGCGACATGCAGGTCTGGCCGGGCGAGCGGTACCCCCTCGGGGCCACCTACGACGGGATGGGCACCAACTTCGCGATCTTCTCCGAGGTGGCGGAGAGGATCGAACTCTGCCTCTTCGACGAGTGGGACGTGGGGCACGAGCGTCGGGTCGAGCTGCGGGAGGTCGACGCATACGTCTGGCATGCGTACATCCCGGGGATCGGGCCGGGCCAGCGGTACGGCTACCGAGTGCACGGCCCGTACGAACCGGCGGCCGGGCTCCGATGCAACCCGGCCAAACTGCTGATCGACCCGTACGCCAAGGCCATCGACGGTGACGTGCGATGGGACCCGGCGGTCTACGACTACGTCCACGGTGAACCCGAACGGATCAACACCTGCGACTCTGCGCCGTTCATGCCGAAGTCTGTGGTGGTCAACCCGTACTTCGACTGGGGAAACGACGCGCCGCCACGGATCCCCTACCACCACTCGGTGATCTACGAGGCTCACGTCCGTGGGCTGACCATGCGGTTGCCCGGCATCCCCGAGGAACTGCGTGGCACGTACGCCGGCATCGCCGCGCCCCCGATGATCGAGCACCTGAGCCGGCTCGGGATCACCGCCATCGAACTGATGCCGGTGCACCAGTTCGTCAACGATCACCGCCTGACCGACCTGGGCCTGCGCAACTACTGGGGTTACAACACCATAGGCTTCTTCGCCCCACACCACGCCTACTCGGCCCTGGGACACCTCGGCCAGCAGGTGCAGGAGTTCCGGGGCATGGTCAAGGCGCTACACGCCGCCGGCATCGAGGTGATCCTCGACGTGGTCTACAACCACACCGCCGAGGGCAACCACCTCGGCCCCACCCTCAGCTTCAAGGGCGTGGACAATCCCAGCTACTACCGGCTGTCCGAGGAGGACCGCCGCTACTACGTCGACTACACCGGCACCGGCAACAGCCTCAACGTCCGCAGCCCCCACTCGCTGCAACTGATCATGGATTCGTTGCGGTACTGGGTGACCGAGATGCACGTCGACGGTTTCCGATTCGACCTGGCCGCCACTCTGGCCCGTGAGTTCTACGAGGTGGACCGGCTCTCCACCTTCTTCGAGGTGGTGCAGCAGGACCCGGTGGTCAGCCGGGTGAAACTGATCGCCGAACCGTGGGACGTCGGCCCCGGCGGCTACCAGGTCGGCAACTTCCCCCCGCAGTGGACCGAGTGGAACGGCAAGTACCGCGACACGGTACGCGACTTCTGGCGCGGCGAACCGGCCACGCTCGCCGAGTTCGCCTCCCGGATCTCCGGCTCCGCCGACCTCTACCAGGACGACGGGCGTCGCCCCTTCCACAGCATCAACTTCGTCACCTGCCACGACGGGTTCACCCTGGCCGACCTGGTGTCGTACAACGACAAACACAACGAGGCCAACGGCGAGGACAACCGCGACGGCGAGAGTCACAACCGTTCCTGGAACTGTGGTGCCGAAGGCGACACCGACGACCCCGCGGTGCTCGCCCTGCGTGCCCGGCAGCAACGCAACTTCATCGCCACCCTCCTGCTGTCCCAGGGCGTGCCGATGATCGGCCACGGCGACGAGCTGGGCCGCACCCAGCACGGCAACAACAACGCCTACTGCCAGGACAGCGAACTGGCCTGGGTCGACTGGGACGACGCCGACGCCGGTCTGCTCGACTTCACCCGCCGGCTCGTCGAGTTCCGCCGTCAGCATCAGGTGTTCCAGCGCCGTCGCTTCTTCAGCGGCCTGCCGGTGCACGGCCGGGAGGTCGACGAGCCGCTGCCCGACCTGGCCTGGTACACCCCCGACGGGCGGGAGATGACCGGCGAGGACTGGGGCAACGACTTCGGCCGCTCGGTGGCGCTGTTCGTCAACGGCGAGGGCATTCGGGAACGCGGCCAGTACGGCCAACGCCACCACGACGCCTCGTTCTGGCTCTGCTTCAACGCCCATGACGCACCGCTGGACTTCACCCTCCCGCCGGTTGAGTTCGGCCACCGTTGGGAACTGGTGATCAGCACCGCCGAACCGGATCAGGACAAGGGCACGACCGTGGAGGCCGGCGGCACGCTCTGCGTACCGGACCGCTCCCTGGTGGTGCTGGAGAGGGTGGCCTGAGATGCCCGCAAAGCCCGTCGTGTCCACCTACCGGGTTCAGGTGCGCCCCGGCTTCGACCTGGACGTCACCGCCGGCCTCGCCGGTTACCTCGCCGACCTCGGCGTCACCCACCTTTACAGCGCACCGCTGCTGGCCGCCGCTGCGGGCAGTGCGCACGGCTACGACGTCGTCGACCACCGGCAGGTCAACCCGGAAATCGGTGGTGAGCCCGGCCGGCAGCGGCTGCTGCGGGCGTTGCGGGACGCCGGGCTCGGCCTGGTCGTCGACATCGTGCCCAACCACGCCGGGGTGGCCGTGCCGGTCGCCAACCCGCCCTGGTGGGACGTGCTGCGCCGCGGTCGGGACTCGGCGTACGCCGACTGGTTCGACATCGACTGGCAGCGGGGCCGGCTGCTGCTGCCGGTGCTCGCCGACACTCCCGACGCCCTCGACGATCTCACCCTCGCCGACGGCGAGCTGCGCTACCACGAGCACCGCTTCCCGGTAGCCGACGGCACCGGCGAGGGCAGTCCCCGTGACGTGCACGACCGCCAGCACTACGAGCTGGTTTCCTGGCGCCGCGGCGACGCCGAACTGACCTACCGCCGGTTCTTCGCCGTCTCCAGCCTGGCCGGGCTGCGGGTGGAGGACCCGGACGTGTTCGCCGCCACCCACGAGCTGATCCTGGCCTGGGTGGCGGCCGGGGAGGTCGACGGCATCCGGGTTGACCACCCCGACGGGCTGCGCGACCCCGCCGGCTACCTGGCCCGGCTGCGCGGCGCCGCCCCGGACGTGTGGCTGATCGTGGAGAAGATCCTGGAGTACGGCGAGGAGCTGCCGGGCTGGCCGGTCGACGGCACCACCGGCTACGACGCGCTGGGTGCCGTCGGGGGGCTCTTCGTCGACGGCGACGCCGAGGCCGACTTCACCGCCCTGGACACCCGCCTCGCCGGCCGGGCGACCTCCTGGGCGGAGCTGACCCACGACACCAAACTGGGTGCCGCCAGCCGGCTGCTGTCCACCGAGTTGACCCGGTTGGCCGCGCTCACCCCGGACGTGGAACCCGCCGCCGCCCGCGCCGCCCTGGCCGAACTCGCCGCCGCGTTCGCCGTCTACCGTGGCTACCCGCCCGAGGGAGCCCGGCACCTGGCCAACGCGCGTGCCGAGGCCGGGCGCCGCCGCACCGACCTCACCGGGGCGCTGGACGCGGTCACCCGTCGGCTCCGCGACCCCGACGACGAACTGGCCCGACGCTTCCCGCAGTTCACCGGTGCGGTGATGGCCAAGGGCGTCGAGGACACCGCCTACTACCGGTGGAGCCGGTTCATCGCGCTCAACGAGGTCGGCGGCAGCCCCACCCACTTCGGCACCCTGCCCGGCCGGTTCCACCGTTTCGCCGCCGCCCGGCACGAACGCTGGCCGGCGAGCATGACCACCCTGTCGACCCACGACACGAAACGCGGCGAGGACGTGCGGGCCCGCCTCGCGGTCCTCGCGGAGCTGCCGCAGCGTTGGGCGGAGGCGGTCACCGGCTGGATGGCGGCGGTGCCGCTGCCCGACGCCGCCCTGGCCCACCTGCTGTGGCAGACCGCCGTCGGGGCCTGGCCGATCGAGCGGGAGCGTCTGCACGCGTACGCGGAGAAAGCGGCCCGGGAGGCCGCGGCCTCGACCAGTTGGACGGACCCCGACCCGGACTTCGAGCGGGCCCTGCACGCCGTGGTCGACGCCATGTACGACGACCGGGCCGTCGCCTCCGAGCTGGCCGCCTTCGCCGCCGAGATCACCCCGCCCGGCTGGTCGAACTCGCTGGGGCAGAAGCTGGTGCAGCTGGCCATGCCGGGTGTGCCGGACACCTACCAGGGCACCGAGCTGTGGGACAACTCCCTCGTCGACCCGGACAATCGCCGTCCGGTGGATTTCGACGTACGCCGGGAGCTGCTGGCCCGCCTCGATGCCGGCTGGCAGCCGGCGGTTGACGACACCGGCGCGGCGAAGCTGCTCGTGGTGTCGCGGACCCTGCGGGCGCGTCGTGATCTTCCGGAGCTGTTCGGTGACTACCAGCCGCTCATCGTGCACGGTCCGGCGGCCCGGCATGTCGTCGCCTTCGACCGGGGTGGTGCGGTCGCTGTGGCCACCCGGTTGCCGCTGCGTCTGGCCACGGGTGGCGGCTGGCGGGACACCACCCTGGCACTTCCCGTCAACGAGATGTCGTGCCTGTTCACCGGCCGGGTCTACAGTGGCTCACAGGTCCGTTTGGCTGAGCTGTTGACCACCTATCCCGTCGCGCTGCTGGTGCCCACCACCTGACCCGGGAGGCTGCGTCATGACCGAGTTCACCGTCTGGGCACCCGAGGCGAAACGGGTCCGGTTGCACCTGCCCGGTGTCGCCGACCATGAGATGCGCGCTGGCCGGGGCGGCTGGTGGCGCGTCGAGGCGCCCGATGCCGGTCCCGACTACGCGTTCCTGCTCGATGATGACGACGAACCCCTGCCCGATCCCCGGTCGGCGTGGCAGCCGTCCGGGGTGCACGGGCCCAGCCGGATCTACGACCATGCCGCGTTCGCCTGGACCGACGGTTCCTGGACGGGTCGGCAACTGCCCGGCAGCATCCTCTACGAGCTGCACGTGGGCACCTTCACCCCGGAAGGCACCTTCGACGCGGCCATCGGCAAACTCGACCATCTGGTCGACCTCGGCGTCGACATGATCGAGTTGCTGCCGGTGAACGCCTTCAACGGCGAACACAACTGGGGTTACGACGGCGTCTGCTGGTACGCCCCGCACGAACCCTACGGCGGACCGGACGGCCTGAAACGGTTCGTGGACGCCGCTCACGCGCGCGGTCTGGGGGTGATCCTCGACGTCGTCTACAACCATTTCGGGCCCTCCGGGGCTTACGCGCCGAGGTTCGCGCCCTACCTGACCGAGCGGCACACCCCGTGGGGTCAGGCGGTCAACCTGGACGGCCCGCACTCCGACGGGGTACGCCGGTTCATCATCGACAGCGTGCTGATGTGGCTGCGCGACTACCACGTCGACGGGCTGCGCCTTGACGCCGTGCACGCCATGCCCGACACCCGCGCCGTGCACCTGCTCGAAGAGATCTCCGTCGAGGTCGAGAGCTTCTCGACCCACCTGGGCCGCCCGCTGTCGTTGATCGCCGAGTCCGACCTCAACGATCCCCGGCTGATCACCCCCCGCGAGGCCGGCGGCCAGGGCCTGCACGCCCAGTGGAACGACGACGCCCACCACGCCCTGCACACCCTGCTCACCGGCGAACGGCAGGGCTACTACGGTGACTTCGGCACCATGGAGTGTCTGGTCGAGGTGCTCACCGGCGGCTTCTTCCACACCGGCACCTGGTCGTCGTTTCGGCAACGGCACCACGGCCGTCCGGTGGACCGGCAGCGGGTCTCCGGTCACCGCTTCGTCGCGTATCTGCAGAACCACGACCAGATCGGCAACCGTGCGGTCGGTGACCGCCTCTCCGCTTCGTTGTCCCCGGCGTTGCTGCGGGTGGGGGCGGTGCTGCTGTTGACGGCGCCGTTCACGCCGATGCTGTTCATGGGGGAGGAGTGGGCCGCCGCCACGCCCTGGCAGTACTTCACCTCGCACCCGGAGCCGGAACTGGCCACCGCCGTGGTCACCGGCCGCCGCAGCGAGTTCGCCGCGCACGGCTGGCCGCCCGGCGAGGTGCCCGACCCGCAGGACCCGCAGACCTTCCTGAGGTCCCGGCTCGACTGGGCCGAGCTGGACAAACCCGAACACCGCGAGATGTACGACTTCCACCGCCGCCTGATCGCGCTGCGCAAGTCCCGCCCGGACCTGTCCGATCCCCGCCTGCACACCCTCGACGTACGCCACGGCGACCAGTTCCTGGTGATGCGGCGCGGCGGCTGCCTGGTCGCGGCCAACCTGGCCGGCAAACCGCAACGGGTCACCCTGCCCGGGGTTGCCCGCCGAGTCCTGCTGGCCACCGGCGACGGCGTCACCGTGCAACGCGACCGCATCGAACTACCAGCCGAGACAGCAGCGATCGTGGCGCTTTAGACGTCAAACCGATCACCGACATTGCCTGCGACTGCCTCAAGTTGGCTTCGTGGGCGGGTTGAGCCAGTCGAGGGTCGTACCGGTGAGTGCGCTATCGGCGAGACGGTGGGCCGAGACGGTCTTGAGGGCGGCGCGGGAGCTGTCGATCCAGCGCTGGACGTTGTCGATCCGAGATCCGCTGCCGGCCGTTGACGCGTACCGTCATCGCCGATCTCGCCCACCGTCACTCAGCCCCGGCCGGCGTCGCTCGTCTGGCCACCCTCGTCGGCCTCACCCGCTGACGGCCGGCAGCGCGCGGCGGATCAGCGGCCGGCGCGTTTCCAGGCGCGGTGGAACTCCGGCAACACCGCGTCGAGCTATCAGACGATCGACGGGTTCGGCGCCGCGACGCCGATCTTCGGTGCTTCCGGCGACCTGTGGACGACGAGCGAAACCCAGACCCTCGTCGGTACGGGTCGGGGAGCGCCCGGCCTGGTCAGCTCTGCGACCGAGGGAGTATCCGGAACACCGGGTAGCCGGGCGCGATCTGCGCGAACTCCGCGAGCGTCGCCCCTCGACGGACCGGCAGGTGCGGCCGCGCACCCGGGGCCTTCTCCAGATACTCGCGCGGGATCGGTGCCCGCCGCTCGACCGGCTCCTGCGGTTCATCGACCGCGCCAACCAGTTCGGTCTGCCGCCGCGGTACAGGCCGAGGAGGCAGTTGTCCCGGCGGTGAACTCCTGCCGAACGGATCGCCCGGATACCGGTGTGGCGGTTTGCCGACGGCGGTACGCGGAGATGGTGGGGCGCGAGTGTCAAGACGTGGTCAGGAGGAAGCGATGGCGGACGTTGCGGACGAATCGCGGACGGCGCCGGACACCGGTGCGGACGAGTCGGAGATCGGGGTGCTGGACGACCCCGAGCGGGCCATCAAGCGGGAGATCGAGGTGATCGCCGAGCGGTTCCCGCGCACCGACGTGAGCGTGGTCGCGGCGGCGGTGCGGGAGACCGTCGCGGAACTACGCGCCGAGGCGCAGGTGGAGACCCACGTCATGGCCCTGGCCCGGCACCGGGTGTACGACCGGCTGTGCGCACAGGGACACGAGTTCGAGCCGGGCACCGACACCGCCGCCGAGCCGCCGGACGGGCCGGAGGCCGAAGCCCTCGACCGGGCGGACCAGACCGTGGTCGGCGACGCGCGGCGGGGGTCGCCCGCTGACGCGGCGGTCACCAGCCAGCCCGACTGAGCGACCCGCCGGGAATGCCCAACCGCAACCCCGCCGGCACCCGCGTACGCCTACGGTGCGGCGGGGTGCGGTCCCGGCTCCGGCGACGATGCGGGCGAGGCGAGTCGGCGGCCGGGACCGCGGCCAGCAGCGGGTCACCATCCATGTCGGCAGCCTGCCGCTCGGTGGTGGGCCTCGACCACCGATATTCATCGTCGTCCGGGGACAGGGCCGCCCTCGTCCGGCTTGCATGACCATACGCTGTGGTGCATACTTTTCCTTGTGTCCAAGGTCCTGACCTCCCTGCCCACCGGTGAACGTGTCGGCATCGCCTTCTCCGGCGGCCTCGACACCTCCGTCGCGGTCGCGTGGATGCGCGACAAGGGCGCCATACCGTGCGCCTACACCGCCGACATCGGCCAGTACGACGAGCCCGACATCGCCTCGGTGCCCGACCGGGCGCTCAGCTACGGCGCCGAGGTCGCCCGGCTCGTCGACTGCCGCGCGGCCCTGGTGGAGGAGGGCCTTGCCGCGCTGACCTGCGGTGCCTTCCACATCCGCTCGGGCGGGCGGGCCTACTTCAACACCACGCCGCTGGGGCGCGCCGTCACCGGCACGCTGCTGGTGCGGGCGATGATCTCCGACCGGGTGCAGATCTGGGGCGACGGCTCGACCTTCAAGGGCAACGACATCGAGCGGTTCTACCGCTACGGCCTGCTGGCCAACCCGCAGCTGCGCATCTACAAGCCGTGGCTGGACACCGACTTCGTCGGTGACCTGGGTGGCCGCAAGGAGATGTCGGAGTGGCTGCTGGCCCGCAACCTGCCGTACCGGGACAGCACCGAGAAGGCGTACTCCACCGACGCCAACATCTGGGGTGCCACGCACGAGGCGAAGACCCTCGAACACCTCGACACCGGCATCGAGACCGTCAACCCGATCATGGGCGTCCGGTTCTGGGATCCGTCGGTGGAGATCCCCACCGAGGACGTGACGATCGGCTTCGACCAGGGCCGGCCGGTGACCGTCAACGGCAAGGAGTTCGGCAGCGCGGTCGACCTGGTGCTGGAGGCCAACGCCATCGGCGGCCGGCACGGACTGGGCATGTCCGACCAGATCGAGAACCGGATCATCGAGGCCAAGAGCCGGGGCATCTACGAGGCCCCCGGCATGGCGCTGCTGCACGCCGCGTACGAGCGGCTGGTCAACGCCATCCACAACGAGGACACCCTGGCCAACTACCACAACGAGGGCCGCCGGCTGGGTAGGCTGATGTACGAGGGCCGGTGGCTGGACCCGCAGGCGCTGATGCTGCGTGAGTCGCTGCAACGCTGGGTCGGCACAGCCGTCACCGGCGAGGTTGCGCTGCGGCTGCGCCGGGGCGAGGACTACTCGATCCTGGACACCACCGGCCCGGCCTTCAGCTACCACCCGGACAAGCTGTCGATGGAGCGTACGACGGACTCCGCCTTCGGCCCGGCCGACCGCATCGGCCAGCTTACCATGCGTAACCTCGACATCGCCGACTCGCGGGCCAAGCTGGAGCAGTACGCGCACCTGGGCATGGTCGGCGGCGCTCCGCAGCGGGTGGTGGGCGCCGCCCAGGCGGCCTCGACCGGGCTGATCGGCGCTATGCCGGAGGGTGGCGCGGAAGCCATCGCCTCCCGGGGGGTCCCGTCTGCGGAGGACGAGGCGCTCGACCGGGCCGCGATGGAGTTCGGCGTCGACTGACCGACCAGTTCCGGCGAGGCCCGCCGTCCGCTGCCTACGGTCACCCGCAGGCGGCGGACGGTGCCGTCTCCGGCCTGCCGAACCGCGACCGGTGCCCCCGCCGCCTTCTGGCGTGCAGGAGGTGGCGGGGGCTGAACGCGTGAACTGTCGCGGTAGGCGCGCGGCCATCGATCGATGTCCGATCGACCGAGGTGACCTTCTCGAACACCGATCTACTGTGCGTTATCAACCGATCGCACAAAGTTCGGGTGGTTGGCGGTGACGTCGGTCCGTCATCGCAGCCTGAGGAGGACCCGTTGAGCTATTCCGTTCGCCTGGCCGCCGCCGTGACCGCATCCGTGCTCGTCGTGTCCGCGCTGATCGTCCTACCCGCCACCGCAGCCTCCGCCGCCCTGGCCTACCGCGCCGTCGACCTGGGCACCCTGGGTGGTGCCGCCAGCGCCGCCACCGCGACGAACGACCGGGGCACGGTCGTCGGCTGGAGCATGACGGCCGACGGCGCCCGGCACGCGTTCCTCTGGCGCCACGGGACGATGACCGACCTCGGAGTGTTGCCGGGGCATGTGGAGTCCACCGCTGTCGACGTCAACGAGCGCGGCGAGGTGGTCGGCACCTCGACCGGTCCTGAGCTGGTCACCCGGGCCGTGCTCTGGCGAAATGGGCAGATGATCGACCTGGGTACCCTCGGCGGCGACTACAGCGAGGCGGTCGCCGTCAACGACCGAGGGCAGGTGCTCGGCCTGAGCAACCCGGCCAACCACATCCCGCACCGTGTCGTGTGGCAGGACGGTGCGATCATCGACCTTGGCCGGCAGGACTTCTACGAGCTGACCACCGGGTTCAACAATCGGGGCGACGTGGTCGGCACCTTCAACGTCCCGCCGTACGACTACCCGTGCACCTGTGTGGGTGGCCGCTTGCGGGACGGCGTCCTCACTCCTGTCGGCGACCAGGCGACGGCGATCAACAACCTCGGCGACGTGGTCGGCATCGACGACGGCCGGGCCTTCCGCTGGCGCGCCGGGGCGCTGACCGACCTGGGCACGTTGGGTGGTGCGACGAGTCGGGCGACCGCCGTGAACGACCTGGGGGTGGTCCTCGGCAGCGCCGACACCGCCGCCGGTGTCCGACGGCCCGTCCTGTGGTGGGCCGGGCGCACCGCCGACCTGACCGCCCACGGGCTGAGTGCCACGGACGTGGTCAATGACCTGGACACCCGGAACCGCCTGGTGGGGAGCCGGGCCGGGCGCGCCACGCTTTTCCGGTAGCGCGCCGCGGATACCCGCATCGTGGCAGGAGGTGGTCAGCGGATCGGCCACTCGTGGACGGGCCGGTTGCTGTGCATCAGTTCCACGTAGTGCCGGACCACCTCACGTAGCGCGTCCGGGCGGTCGAGCTGGTCGGTCGACTCCAGCCGGTGCAGTGTGGCCACCTGCCAGGTGGCGCCGTTACGGCCGGTGAGACAGCGCTGCTCGATGATGTCGAGCAGGCGGTCCCGTTCGTCCGGCTCGACGCCCCAACGGTCCAGACCGTGGTGGGCCAGGGGCAGCAGGCGGCGCAGTACCAGCTCGGTGACCGGTAGATAGCCCAGCCCGGGCCAGAAGACGTGGGCGTCGATGCCGTGCCGGGCGCAGGTGTGGAAGTTCTCCTCGGCGGCGCTGAACGACATCTGCGACCACAGCGGGCGGTCCGCCTCGGCGAGCGCCCGGACCAGACCGAAGTAGAAGGCCCCGTTGGCGACGGTGTCCAGCACGGTCGGCCCGGCCGGGAGGACCCGGTTCTCCACCCGCAGGTGCGGTCGGCCCCGCAGGACGTCGTAGACCGGGCGGTTCCACCGGTAGACGGTGCCGTTGTGCAACCGCAACTCGGCCAGCGTCGGTACCCCACCCGCGGCGAGGGTCTCGGACGGATCCTCCGGATCGCACACCGGCAGCAGCGCCGGGAAGAACCGTACGTTTTCCTCGAACAGGTCGAACACCGAGGTGATCCAGCGTTCGCCGAACCAGACCCGGGGACGTACGCCCTGGGTCTTTATCTCCTCTGGCCGGGTGTCGGTGGCCTGCTGGAACAGCGGGATCCTGGTTTCGCGCCACAGTTCCCGGCCGAAGAACAGCGGCGAGTTCGCTCCGAGGGCCACCTGGATCCCGGCGACGGCCTGCGCGGCGTTCCAGTAGTCGGCGAACTGGCCGGGACCGACCTGGAGGTGGAACTGGGTGCTCGTGCACGCCGCTTCCGGCGTGATCGTGTCGGCGGTGACGGCCAGTCGCTCCACTCCGTTGATGGCGATCCGCAGGTCCTCACCGCGGGCTGCGAAGATCTGTTCGTTGAGCAGCGCGTAGCGGGGATTCGCCGACAGGGTGGCAGCGGTCAGGTGCTCCGGCAGTACGGTCGGCAGGATGCCGATCATCACGAGTCGGGCGCCAACCGTGCGGGCCTGCTGGTCCGCCGCGTTCAGGGCGGCGCGGACGTGCTCCTCGAACCCGGCGGTGCCGGTGCCGGTCAGCCGCCGGGGCGCGACGTTGATCTCGACGTTGAACTGGCCGAGTTCGGTCTGGAAGCTCGGATCGGCCACCGCCCGCAGCACGTCGGCGTTGCGCATAGCCGGCATCGACTCGTCGTCGACCAGGTTGAGTTCGATTTCCAGCCCGGTCATCGGCCGGTCGACGTCGAACCGGGACTCGCGCAGCATCTCGGCGAACACGTCGAGACAGCGGCGTACCTTGTCCCGGTAACGAGCCCGATCCTGGCGGCTGAAGGTCTGTACGCCGACGTCCTCACCCATGAGTCACCACCCTGTCACCGCTGGTACCCCGAACGTCGCACGTCCATGCCATCTGCTCAGGTCAGGTCCGTAGCATGGTCGTCGTGCGTGACAAGGTGACCCGACTGTTCGTGGTGGCGGCCATCGCGGAGGCGTTCTCCTGGGCCGGGCTGCTGGTCGGCATGGTGGTCAAGTACGGTCCGCCCGGCAACGAGCTGGGGGTGCAAATTTTCGGGTCGATCCACGGTGCGCTCTTCGTCGCCTACGGGGTGCTGGTGCTGGCGGTGGCTCGGGTGCACCGGTGGAGCCTGCTCGCCACACTCGTCGCGTTGGCCTGCGCGGTACCGCCGTTCGCCACCGTCGTGTTCGAGCGTTGGGCACGGGGGCGGGGGATGCTCGACGTCACCGAACCGGCCAAGCAGCCCGCCCCGGTCGGCTGAGGACGAGCCACCGAGCAACCCTGGCGGTGGTTGGCGTGCGCCGTCGCCTTCCCGGCCGTCCGGACGCCGCTCAGACCACCGCCGCGCAGGCGGCCACCGAGGCGAGGACCAGCACGCCCAGCACCGCCTGGAGCAGCAGAGGCGGCCCGAGGTGTGACCACATGGTGGCCGTACGCGGCCGGAGCAGCTGCCCGGTGGTCAGGTTGACGATCCGCTCGATCTTGGGTGCCAGGTCGGGGTCGCCCTGCTCGCGCAGGGTCAACTGGACGTGGTCGGCCGGATGCAGGGCGCTCTGCGGCAGGTGACCGTGCAGCTCCACCTCGTAGAGCCGACCGCCGTCGTCGCGTAGGCGGATCGGGGTGACCAGGTATTCGGGGCCCTTCTTCAGGTCCTTGAAGCTGCGTCGGCCCGACCCGGAACCGGCCGAGAGCAGGGCGCGTACCAGCCGGGCCAGCAGGCCGGCCACGCCGGCTGCGGCGAGGACCACCACCAGTATCGGCTGCCCCACCCGTACCTCTCGGGGGTAGCCGTCCATCAGGCGCACGATCCGTGCGGTGAGGATCCGACCGGTGGGGTGCAGGCTACGCCGGGAATACGATGTCGTGTCCATTTCACCACCCAGAGTCCGACTGTGGCTACCGATCGTATCGATATCCGGGGTCGAGTGACATGAATGAAAACCCGTCATGCGGTTGCCGGCAGGTGACATGCGCGGCCGGGTGGGTAAGCGAGGGGCTGAGCCGGAAAGGGGTCGAGCATGCAGCTGTCCTTCCTGCGCCCGCTGTACCAGCGCCCGGGTCCGTGGTGCTCGGTGTACCTGGACGCGTCCCTGGACACCGAGGATGCGCACGCGGCGCTCGATCTGCGCTGGCGCGCCCTGCAACGCCAGCTGACCGAGCAGGGGGCGGACGAGCCGACCCTCGCCGCCGTCGACCGGGTGATCCGGGGACACGACCCGATGCCCGGCGACTACGGGCTGGCCGTGTTCGGGGCAGGGGGACAGGTGGTGCTCTCCGAGTACCTGTCCGCCCCACCGCGTCGGGATTTGGCCGCGTACGCCCCGCTGCCACACGTGATGCCGTTGCTGGCCCAACGCGGCGAACAGGTGGCGTGGGTGCGGGTGCTGGCCGACCGGACCGGCGCCGACGCCATGTCGGTGAGCGCCGGCGGGGTGCCGCGCCGGGCGCATGTGGTCGGCCGGGAAAGCTACCAGCTGCGCCGGGTCCGGCCCGGCGGTTGGTCCCAGTCGCGCTACCAACGCGCCGCGATGGAGGCATGGCATCACAACGCCGGTGACGTCACCGCGGCCACCGTCGAACTGGCCGAGCGGGTGGGTGCCGAGGTGGTGGTGGTGGCCGGTGACGTACGCGCCACCGGCATGATCGCCGCCCAGATGCCGGACCGCTGGCAGGATTTGGTGGTACGCACCGATGCCGGCTCCCGGGCCGGCGGTGCCGACCAGAGCCTGCTCGACGATCTGACCGTGCAGACCATCGCCGAGGTGGCCGACCAGCGGGTGAACGCGGCCCTGGACCGCTTCGGCATGCAGGAGGACGTCGGTGCCGGACTCGACGCCGTCGTGGCCGCCCTGCAGCGCAACCAGGTCGACACGATGCTGATCGTCGACGATGCGTCTGCCGACGGCCAGCTCTGGGTCGGCCCGGCCGCCACCGACATCGCCACCGAGCCGGGGCAACTGGCCACCGTCGCCGAACCGGAACGGGTCCGGGCCGACGCGGCCCTGGTACGTGCCCTGGTCGGCACCGATGCCGAGCTGACCGTGCTCGGTGCCGACGAGGCGCCGGAGCTGGTGGACGGGGTGGGCGCGGTGCTGCGTTACGTCGATCCGGTCACCCCGGGACGGGGCGGTGCCTGAGACGAGCGTCGCTGACGCGGTGGTCGACCGGCTACGGGCCTGGCGGATTCCGCGGGTGTTCGGCCATCCGGAGCAGGCGTTCGCCGCACTTGTCGAGGCACTCGACGCTACCGGCGGCGAGTCGGAGTTCGTACCTGTGCGCGACGCGGAGTGCGCTGTGCTCGCGGCAGCCGGGCATACCCGCTTCACCGGCGCGCCGGGTGTCTGCCTGGCGGCTGGCGGGGTGGCCGCCGGGGGCCTGCTCGTGGGACTCGATGCCGCCCGGGGCGCCGGCCTGCCGGTACTCGCCGTCGTCGTCGAGCCTGGCTCGGTCGCGGATGACGCGGTGGGGGTCACGACGCGACTGCTCGCCGAGGTGTGCCACGGCGTCCGGTACGCCGCCGACCCGGTGCGGGTGCCTGAGCTGGTCCACGAGGCGCTGTACGCCGCGTCGCACGGTGGCTGCCCGATCGGCCTGGTACTGCCTCACCTGTCACTGTCCGGCGGGGTACCAGCCGCGTCGCCGCGTACCGCGACCGATGGTGGCTGGGTGCTCGACGAACTGTCCGCCCGGCTGCCATCGGACGGCGTGGTGATCGTCGACGGTACCCTGCCGGCCGCGCACCGGAAGACTCCGGTGGATGTGGTGGTGGGTCCGGCCGGACCGCCCGGCAGCGTCCTGCCGTACGCCGTCGCCGCGAAGCTGGCCGCCCCGCAGCGGCCGGTGATCGTCCTGGTCACCGACGAGGGGATGCGTTCGCAGGGACTGGCCGAACTGGTCACCGTCTCCCGCTGGCGGTCGGTGTGGCCCGACCCGCGACTGGTGGTGCTGGTGTTCAACGAGCGGTCTGGCCATCCCCGGCGTGGGCATCGACCGATGACCGACGACGTCCCGTACGCCGGCTGGGCCCGGTTGCTCGGCCTGCACGGGGTTCGAGTCGACCGGCCGGAGCTGGTCGGCGCGGCCTGCGACGAGGCGCTGAACGCCGACCGGCCCTGCGTGCTGGAGGTGGTGAGGGACGCGCTGACTTTCGGCTCGTGGCACCGGCAGGGGTTGCACACCGGCGGGGATGTCGCTGCCGCAGGTGACGGCAGGGCGGCAACGGTGCCGGTGGC
This sequence comes from Micromonospora sp. HNM0581, assembly GCF_012726175.1. Lineage (GTDB taxonomy): Bacteria > Actinomycetota > Actinomycetes > Mycobacteriales > Micromonosporaceae > Micromonospora. Next base: position 33,281 of record NZ_JAASAD010000011.1, on the reverse strand, counting down.
GCTGGATGGTGAAGGTGCGCCGGTGATGGCGGGGTGGCCGCTCTCGCCGCATTCGGACAAGGTCCTCTGATTGATGCCGTCCGGTGGGCTGATGCCCTGTTTAACCCGCATCGTGGCGGGAAGCCGGGCCGCGTGGCGAGCGATCGAGGCAAGGCGGGTCCGGCGCGCGGGGTGCGCCCGGGGCTCACGGCGGCTGGTGCCGGTATGGCCGGTGACCGCGTCGTCGCGGCCGGCAGCACCGCCCGGATCCTGGTCGCTGCCACCGCCCGTGCCCTGCGGGGCAGCGACTGCGCCGACCTCGGGCACGCCCGACCGGTGTCCCGGTTCGCCGGCACGCCCGACCCGGTGCGGCGGGCAGCGGTGGTCCGCTCCGCCGGCCGGACCGCCCTGACGGCCGGGCAGGCCGCCGAGGTCGACGCGCAGCGGGTGGCCCGGTGGTTCGTCGACCAGTACCCGCGACGTCGGTATCCGGGTGTGTTGTTGGGCTCCCCGCACGGCGGCGTCGCACATCTGGCGGTGGCGTTGGGCGTGCCCTGGTTGCCCGCCGGGTTCGAGATGATCGCGCACTGGCCGCAGGGTGCGGTGGACCGGCCCCGTGCCGCCCTGGACCACGGCGCGGCGCTTGCCGGGCGGGTGCTCGCCGGAAACCCAGACCTGCACGTACGGCAGGTGCACTGTCCGGCCAGCCGAGGTGCGCTGGCCGGGGCGACGGTGGCCCTGACCGGCCGCTGGCGGGCGCTGCCGACGGCGTACCGCGGTTTCCTGGCCGACCGACTGGTACCGGGAGCGCCGGTTCTGGTGCTGCGCGACACCCGCACCTGGCCGGTGGTCGACGCCGCCGACGGACACAGCTTCCAGATCGGCTGCCCGGCCAGCGGCCTGAGTCCGGTGGACTTCCATCCCGACAGCCATGCGCTGCGGCAGATCCTGCGAGCGGCCGGCGGTGACATCGCCTACTGGGAACCGCCGGAGATCTCCGCGCCGCCCGCAGCCGCCGAACACGGCGTGGAGTCCGGTTTCGACCGGGGCGTACGGGAGTGGTCCTCCCGGCACGGCCATCCACTGCACCAGGTCCTGGTGCCGACGCCGGAGGCGCTCAGCGCGGCCACCGCTGACCTGTATCGGCGTTGGCTGCGGGCTGCCGGCAAGTCCGGTGACCGCCTGGTGGTCGAGTGCGGGCGGCTGCTCGATCCGTGGCAGGTGGTCCGGGCCGGGCTGGTGCCGTACTGGTGCGAGAACGCCACCCGGCGCAGCGTCGAGCAGGCCGAGTGGTGGCTGGCCGGCAGTGAGGCGTTCGCGTCGGTCGATGTGCTGCCGGAGCCGCCCGGAGTACGCTCACCGGCGCTTGCCGGCCTGCCGCAGTGGCTGGCGGTCGCTGGGTTCGGTCGGCGTCGGCGGGCCCTGGACCGCACCTCGGCGCGCGGCTACCCGGTCACCTCGGTGCCCACCCGCAGAGCCACCGAGGTCCTTCGGACCCAGCCCTACGACCTGCCCAGTCCGGCACCACTGGCTGCCGGCGAGGCCCTGGCCGGGCTGCGCGACGGTGGCAGCCCGCACGGCCTGCTGATCTGTTGAGACCGGGCTGACGAAACATCCTCGCGAACCCGTGGTCCCGTGATTGAGTACCTACGGAGCGGGAACACCGCCGGCTGCGACAGGCTGATCACCTCGCGTGGCACGGCGCCGTCGCCCGCTGGCATCCCAGTCACGTAACCCAGTCACAGGCCCGTGCGTGCCTACGCGCGTGCCCGGTGTCGGCGAATCCGGGCGGGGTCCTTCCCGAGGGAGGCGCGGATGTTCGGACAGACCACCACAACCACACCACCACCGACCGATCGGGGGCTGGAGGACCTCGACGCCGCGGCGCTGGCGTACGCGGCGCGGATCGAAGGGCTACCGCCGGAGCGTCGTCAGGAGGCCCGCGACGACCTGGTCCGGTTCGCGTTGCCGTTCGCGGGCCGGCTGGCCCGCCGCTACCGGGGCCGCGGTGAGCCGTTGGAGGATCTGGAGCAGGTGGCCCGCCTGGGGCTGGTCAACGCCGTCGACCGGTACGACCCGGAACGGGGTTCCTTCACCGCGTATGCCGCGATCACCATCGTGGGTGAGATCAAGCGGCACTTCCGGGACCGTACCTGGGGTGTGCACGTGCCACGTCGGCTGCGCGACCTGATTCTGGAGGTCGGACAGGCGACGGCGGCGCTGACGAGCGAGCTGTCCCGGGCGCCGACGGTGGCCGAACTGTCGAAGCGACTGGAGACGCCGGAGGAGGAGATCCTCGCCGCACTGGAGTCGGCGGCAGGTTACAGCCCGGCCTCACTGAACGCGCCTGTCGGCGGGGAAAGCTCGGCCGAGTTCGGCGATCTGGTCGGTGAGTCCGACTTCGCGCTGGAGTCGGTCGACGACCGGGTCACCGTCAGTGGCCTGCTGCACCGGCTGCCCTGGCGGGAGCGACGGATCCTGGCCATGCGGTTCTACGGGAACCAGACCCAGGCTGAGATCGCCGCCCGCTTCGGCATCTCCCAGATGCACGTGTCCCGGCTGCTGTCGAGGGCCTTGACCTGGTTGCGCCAGTCGATGCTCGCCGACGCGCCGCCACCGTGGCAGAACGGTCCCGCCGAGTCCGAGGCGGCTCACCAGTCGCACGTCTCGGCGCCGGTACGCGGGCGCTGACCGTGCACGCATCGTTGTCGGGGGCGGCACCGAACGGTGCCGCCCCGAGCGGTCGGACCGGTGGTCAGTTCTGCGTGGTGTCCCCGGACCCGCGTGGATGTCGCCACCGGTCGTTGGGCTGCGGATCGCGCTGAGCGCCCAGCGGATTGTCCTCCGGCTCGTCGGTCTCCTCGAAGCTGGGTCGGCGTACCTCCTCCGGCTCCGGCACGTCCACCGGTCGGGCACCGGACTGTGGCGCGGGCTGGTACGCCTCCGCCTCCCGTGCGCCGTGGGCGCCCTCGGCGGAGGGCGACTCGGGCACGTGCGCCTCCCGGTGGATCTCGTCGCGGAACTCCTGCGGTGGTCGGGTGGTCCGCTGCGGCAGATCGCGGCCGAGGTCGGAGACGAGCTCACCGTACTTGGCGTCGAACGCGGGCCGCTCGGAGCGGATCCGGGGCATGCGGTCGAAGTTGCGTAGGGGCGGTGGGCAGGTGGTGGCCCACTCCAGGGAGTTGCCGAAGCCCCAGGGGTCGTCCACGGTCACCTCGGCGCCGTAACGCCAGGACTTCCAGGCGTTCCACATGAAGAACAGGGTCGAGGCGCCCAGCACGAAGGCGAAGACGCTGGAGATCATGTTGAGTGTGGTGAACCCGTCGGTGGGTAGGTAGTCGGCGTACCTGCGGGGCATGCCCTCGGTGCCGAGCCAGTGGTGTACCAGGAAGGTGCCGTGGAAACCGATGAACATCGTCCAGAAGTGCAGTTTGCCGAGCCGCTCGTCGAGCAACCGCCCGGTCATTTTGGGCCACCAGAAGTAGAAGCCGGCGAAGAGCGCGAAGACCACGGTGCCGAAGACCACGTAGTGGAAGTGCGCGACCACGAAGTACGTGTCGGTGACGTGGAAGTCCACCGGCGGGCTGGCCAGCAGCACCCCGGTGAGCCCCCCGAGCAGGAAGGTGACCAGGAAGCCGATGGCGAACAGCATCGGCGTCTCGAAGGTGAGCTGTCCCTTCCACATGGTGCCGATCCAGTTGAAGAACTTCACCCCGGTCGGTACCGCGATCAGGTAACTCAGGATGCTGAAGAACGGCAGCAGCACCTGGCCGGTGGCGAACATGTGGTGCGCCCACACCGCCATGGACAGGATCGTGATGGCGATGGTGGCCAGCACCAGGCCGGTGTAGCCGAAGACCGGTTTGCGGGAGAAGACCGGAATGACCTCGGTGATGATGCCGAAGAACGGCAGGGCGATGATGTAGACCTCGGGGTGGCCGAAGAACCAGAACAGGTGTTGCCACAGCATCGGCCCGCCGGTGTCGGGGTTGTAGACCTGGGCGTCGAGCAGCCGGTCGGCGCTCAGCGCCAGCAGCGCGGCGGCCAGCAGCGGGAAGACCAGGATCACCAGCACGCTGGTGAACAACATGTTCCAGGTGAAGATCGGCATCCGGAACATGGTCATGCCGGGCGCGCGCAGGGTCAGGATCGTGGTGATCAGGTTGACCGCGCCGAGGATGGTGCCCAGACCGGACACCACCAGGCCGATCACCCACATGTTCGCGCCGACGCCGGGGGAGTGCTCGGCGGTGCTCAGCGGCGTGTACGCGGTCCAGCCGAAGTCGGCCGACCCGCCCGGGGTGAGGAAACCGCCGATCACCATCAGCCCGCCGAACAGGTAGAGCCAGTAGGCCAGCGCGTTGAGACGGGGGAACGACACGTCGGGCGCACCGATCTGGATCGGTACGACGTAGTTGGCGAAGCCGAACGCCGCCGGGGTGGCGAACAGCAGCAGCATCACCGCGCCGTGTGAGGTGAACAGCTGGTTGTACTGCTCCGGGGTGAGGAACTGTAGACCCGGCCGGGCCAGCTCGGCTCGGATCAGCATGGCCTCGATCCCGGCCAGCACGAAGAAGCCGAAGGAGGTGAGCAGATAGAGCAGACCGATCTGCTTGTGGTCGGTGGTGGCCAGGAACTTGGCCAGCTTCGTGCCCGGCAGCGGTCTGCGTAGCGGTCCGGGATAGCCGCCGAACCGGGCCGGGGCGAGAATCGCCGGGCCTCGGTCCTGTCCGGGTTCGGTGGTTACCCGCTTCGGCATGAGCGCTCACCTGCGTCGACGACGGATAGGGACGGGCGTGGCTTCCCAGCCCGCCGACCATGTAACCAGGCGAGAGCGGTAATTTCGGTCAATTCGCCGGTAGTGTTGCCCAGACGGCCTTTCCGCCGCCGGCCGGTACACTGCCCCAACGGTCGGCCAGCTCGCGCACCAGCAGCAGTCCGCGACCGCCTTCGTCACGTTGTCCGGCCGCACCGGGCCGTGCCGCGGCGCTGCTGCCGTCGACCACGGCCAGGTGCAGCCAGGGCCGGCGCAGGGTCACCGTGACCTGCATCGGCGTCCCCGCGTGCCGGACCACGTTGCCGACCAGTTCGCTGAGCACCACGGAGGCCGGACCGACCGCCTCGGGCAGGTTCCACCGGGTGCACGCGTCGGTCACCAACTCCCGGGCCCGCCGACAGGCTGCCGCCACCGGGTCCAGGCGTAGCCGCAGCCGGGTCACGGCCGACGCACCGGCGAACCGGCTCGCCTCGTCACAGTTGTCCCGCATGGGCACCAGCCGGCAGGCCGTGGACGCGGTCAACAGGGTCGCGGCTTCCGGGTCTGGTGCACAGATCACCAGCGGCACCGCCGGCCAGTCCGCAGCGCGCCGGGCCACGGCGGCGAAGACGGACACCGCGAGCTGTTCCCGGACAGCCAGGTCGGTCAGGTCGACCACCAGCGCGTCGGGCTGCCGGGCCAGGCATTCCTCCAGGTACGCGTACGCCTCGCGCATCGAGATCATGTCGAGGGTGCCGGCGAGGCGCACGACGGAGACCTGTGCCCCGTCGTGCACCTGGCAGGTGATCCGGCTCGCCATCTCGCACCCTCGTCTCGGCGGTGTTACTGGGACCCGCCTCCTACCCGACCCCCCGCTGGGTGAAACGCCCTGGTGGGGCAGGACACCTCAGGCCGCGGCTACCTGCCGCCGCGGCAACTGGTGCTGCAACTGGGCGAGCGGGGGCCGTTCCGCCACGGCGACGTCACTGACCACGATCTCCCGGTCCAGGTTCGGCAGCGCGTCCGAGCCGCCCCGGCGGAACTGGGTCAGCAGGGCAGTCGGCAGCACCTCCGGATCGGCCCAGCCCCGTCGTTGCAGCCGGGACCAGGCGGTGAGCATGATCTGGGCGGACATCCGACCCAGCGCGGCGGTGTCCTGGTGCCGGTGCTTACGCTCGCCGAGATCCACCTGGGCCAGTGCGTCCAGCCCGACGAGTTCGAGCAGATCGATCAGCATTGCGGTCTCGACGCCGTAGCCGGAAACGAACGGTACCCGCGCCAGCACGTCCCGGCGACCGGCGTACTCGCCAGCCAGGGGCTGCACGAAGCCGGCCAGCTCCGGCCAGAAGAGGTTGAGCATCGGCCGGGCCATCAGCTCCGTCACCCGGCCGCCGCCATCGGCCTCCACGCCACTGCCGCTGACCAGGGGGCGATGGTAGAAGCCCTTGACGAAGTCGACCGACGGGTCGGTCAGCAGCGGGCCGAGCAGGCCGGTGACGAAGTGCGGCCGGAAGTCGCGCAGGTCCGCGTCGACGAAGGCCACCACGTCGCCCTCTGCTGCCGCCAGTCCCGCCCAGAGCGCATCGCCCTTGCCGGTCAGTCTGGGCAGCCCCCGGGTCATCGCGTCCTGGCTGACCACCTCGGCGCCGGCGGCTCGGGCCACCGCCGTGGTGCGGTCGGTCGACCGTGAGTCGACCACGATCAGTTCGTCGACGAGTGGCACCCGGTCCATCAGGTGTTCCCGAATGGTCGCCACGATCGCACCGACGGTGGCTTCCTCGTTGCGCGCCGGCAGCACCACGCTGACCCGGCTGTCTCCCTTGGCCTGGATGAGTCGTCGGGTCGGCCAGTCGGCCGCCGAGGTGGTCCGATAAGTGGCCCAGGCCTCCACCACCGGCGAGACCAGAGATTCGTTGTGACGCACAGGCACCCCCTCGTCGGCGGGAAGACCGGGAGCGAATTTCCCAGCACCCCGCACGTTAACCGGATAGGTCTCCCAGCTTGATCACAAGCATGCTCCGGCCACGTTCCCGGTTGATGAACCCTTGATTGCGCGTCATCGGCCAGTCCGATTTCCGTGACCTTGCTTCCGGTCACCCTTATGTGCTGGTGGTCACCTTTCGCGGGGAATGGTAGGGGCGCGTGCCGGGATCCGGACGGGCAGGCGGGACGGTCAAGATCGGTCCGGTCGCGTACCGTTGCGGCTCATGGGTGTGTCGCAACGGTTGAAGACCAGGTTCCGCCGGTTCCTCCAGCGCCCGGGGACCACGGTCGATCTGGCCCCGCTGGAGAAGCTGCTGCCGGTCATCGAGGCGCGCGAGCAGGAGATCTCAGCGTTCGACGACGCCGAACTCACCGAGGCGGCGGCTGCGGCGTCCAGCTACGAGGAAATCTGCGCGCTGGGCCGCGAGGCGGCCCGCCGGGGCATCGACCAGCGCCCGTATGACGTCCAGCTGCTCGGAGCCATGTCGCTGCTCTCCGGCAAGGTCGCCGAGATGGCAACCGGCGAGGGCAAGACGCTCACCGCGGCGATCGCCGCCTACGGGCACGTCCGGCTCGGAAACGGGCCGGTGCACGTGCTCACCGTCAACGACTACCTGGCCCGCCGTGACGCCCAGTGGATGGAGCCGATCTACACCCTGCTCGGCCTCACCGTCGGCTGGGTCAACGAGGCGTCCACCCCGATCGAGCGGCGCGCCGCGTACGCCTGCGACGTCACCTACGTCTCGGTGAGCGAGGCCGGCTTCGACTTCCTCCGCGACCAACTCGTCACCGACATCGAGGACCGGGTGCAACGCCCACTGCGTACCGCGATCGTCGACGAGGCCGACTCGATCCTCATCGACGAGGCCCGCGTGCCGATGGTCCTTGCCGGCTCGGTGCCCGGCGAGCAGGACCCGGTGCACGCCGCCGCCACGTTGGTACGCGGCCTGCGCAAGGGGCGGCACTTCACGGTTGCCGAGGACGGCCGCAGCGTGGCCTTCACCTCCGGGGGCCTGGCCGCCGTCGAGGCCAAACTCGGCATCGACCTGTACGACGAGGAGAACGTCGGGCAGCTCTCCGCGGTGAACGTGGCGCTGCACGCGCACGCCCTGCTGCACCGGGATGTGGACTACATCGTCCGGGACGGCACGGTCGAGCTGATCGACGAGATGCGGGGGCGGGTAGCCCAGCGCCGCCGGTGGCCCGACGGGCTCCAGGCGGCGGTCGAGGCCAAGGAGGGGCTCGACGCCTCCGCCGAGGGCGAGGTGCTGGGCACCATCGCCGTGCAGGCCTACGTGGGGCTCTATCCGATGGTGTGTGGTATGACCGCCACTGCGGTACTCGTCGGTGACCAGCTGCGGGAGTTCTTCGGGCTGGAGGTGGCGGTGATCCCGCCGAACACCCCGTGCGTACGGGTCGACGAGCTGGATCGCATCTACGCCACGCGGGCGGAGAAGGACGAGGCACTCGTCGACGAGATCCGGCGCTGTCACGCCGACGGGCGCCCGGTGCTGGTCGGCACACTCGACGTCAAGGAGTCCGAGCAGTTGGCGGCCGGGCTGGATGCCGCCGGGGTGCCCTGCGTGGTGCTCAACGCGAAGAACGACGACGAGGAAGCAGCGATCATCGCCGAGGCCGGCGCGTACGGCGCGGTGACCGTCTCCACCCAGATGGCTGGCCGGGGCGTGGACATCCGGCTGGGCGGCAGTGACCAGGCAGACCGGGAACGGGTGGCCGACCTGGGTGGCCTCTACGTGATCGGCAGCGGCCGGCACGACAGTCGGCGCGTCGACGACCAGTTGCGCGGTCGGGCCGGTCGCCAGGGCGACCCGGGTGGGTCGGTCTTCTTCGTCAGCCTGGAGGACGACCTCGTCGTCCGTCACGCCGGCGACACCGTGCCACCGTCGCCCCGGATGAACGCCGACGGCCTGGTCACCGATCCACAGGTGGACTACGCCGTGGAGCACGCCCAGCGGGTCGCGGAGGGGGTGAACCACGAGATCCACCGCAACACCTGGCGCTACAGCGTGGTCATCGAGCAGCAGCGCAAGGCCCTCGCCGAACGGCGCGAGCGGTTGCTCACCAGCGACGTCGCGGCTCTGATGCTGCTGGACAAGATGCCGGAGAAGGCCGGCGAGATGGACGAGGACCTGCTGGCCAGGGTGGCGCGGTCCATTGCCCTCTACCACCTCGACCGGTTGTGGGCGTCGCACCTGGCCGAACTGTCCGAGGTCCGGGAGGGTGTGCACCTGCGGGCCCTGGGGCGACTCGATCCGCTCGACGAGTTCCATCGGGCCGCGGTGCCGGCGTTCACCGAACTGGTCCCGGCGATCGAGGCGCGGACCCTCGCGACCTTCGCCGAGACGGAGTTCGACGAGGACTGGGAGCCGGACGCGGCTGAGTTGGTCCGTCCGAGCGCCACGTGGACGTACCTCGTGCACGACAACCCGTTCGGCTCCGAGTTGGACCGGCTGATCGCCTCGGTCGGTAGGCGGCTCAGCGGGGCGGGTTCCCGCTGACTGAGCCGGTCGGGTGCCCCTTCGACCGTGTCCGTACGCGAAGAGGGGTCCCGGTTTGCGTAGTTTTGACCGGGGTTGGGGTGGGTAGGGGTGCGGATCGTGTTGTCGAGGGCGGTTCCGACGTGGGAGCCGAGCCGAGGAGGAGACGGGTGAGGGCGCTTACGGGGAGTACGGGGGTCGCGGGCCGGTGAACCTGGAGACGCCCACCCCGCCTGCGAAGACGCTCGGTGTGTTGGAGACGGCCGCCCTGCTGCGGGAGTTGACCGCCGGACTGATCGCCGTCAACGATTTCGACACGGCGCTGTCCGTGCTGGTCCGGATCACCAGGGACGCCCTCGCCGGCGTCGACTGGTGCGGATTCACCGCACTGCGGGCCGGTGAGCCGGCTGGCGTGGCTGCCTCCGATGCCCGCCTCGATTGCCTGGACGACCTGCGGCACGGGCCGGACACCCCGGCGATGGAGGCGATCCGGCGCCGGGAGATGGTCGGTGCGCACGCACTCGGCGCCGAACCGCGTTGGCCGCAGTGGACGCCCCGAGCCCGGGAACTGGGCGTGAGCGGGGTCATCTCGGCGCCCGTCGACGTCGACGAACAGGTGATCGGTGCGGTGAACCTGTACGCCGCCGAACCCGACGCGTTGACTCCTGGGCACGAGTTGACCGCGATGCTGCTCGCCGAACACGCCGGCCTGCTGCTCGCGGCGGTACGCGAACGGGAGAAGCGTGCCGTGTTGGCGGTGCAGCAGGACATCGCCGTGCTCAACGACGGCGTGATCGGTCAGGCCGTCGGAGTCGTCATGACCCAGCGCGGCTGTCCGGCCGAGGATGCCCTCGACGTGCTGCGCAGCGCGGCGTCGTCGTTGTCCATCTCGCTGCGGGAGGTGGCGGAGCGACTCGTCAGCACGGTCTCCCGGCCCCGGGACAACTGACCGGGGCGTGTCGTTTCGCCCGGGTGGCCCCCGGGTAGCAACCTGGACCGATGGACTGAACCTATCCAGGGGGAGCAGATGCAGAGCCGGCTGCGGGTGCAGGGACACCCCATCCAACCGATGCTAGTGACCTTTCCGTACGGGCTCTTCGTCTGTGCCGTCATCTTCGACTCCGCCGACGTGGTCGGTGGTCCGGTCTTCCTCGGCGAGGTCGGTTACTGGACGGCGGTGGCCGCGCTGGTGACGGCCGCCCTGGCCACGGTGGCCGGGCTGGTCGACCTGTGGGACGTGCCTGCGGACGACACCCGCCACACTGCCATCAACTTCAACGTCGTGAACGCCGGTATGGCCGGACTCTTTCTGCTCTCCTCCCTGGTCCGGGCGGACGCGACGAATCGGGGTGCGACCCCGGCGCTGCTGGCCGTCGAGGTGCTCGCGCTCGCTGTCGGTGGGGTGGGCGTCCAGCTCGGCGCACGGCTGATGCGCCAGTTCGAGGCCATCCGGCCCGAGGTGACAGGCGTGGAGGTCGTACGCGGTCTCGACGCCCCCAGAATCGAGGTCGTACGTCCCGGTCCGTAGTAGTCGACTCGCGCCCGGGTGGTGGCTCTGCCACGTCCCCGGCGTTCGGCGCTGAGCGGGACGACGTCGGATAACGCATTGCTGGAATGGTTCCGTTCGGGACACGCTGTCGCCGTGTCTCGGGAGTCGGATTTCGAGTGTCTGGTCGCTGAGGGGGCCGCCGCCCCCGTCGACGGGTGGGCGTTCGACTGGCTTGCCGGGCGGGCCACGGAGGAACGTCCACCCTGGGGCTACTCCCGGCTGGTGGCGGCGTGGATGGCGGGCGCCGACGCGGCACTGGACATCGACACCGGCGGGGGTGAGGTGCTGGCCGAGGTGCCGCACCCACCTCCGCTGCTTGTCGCCACCGAGGCGTGGCCGCCTAACGTGTCGGTGGCGCGGGCGAACCTGTCTGCACTCGGGGCGAGCGTGGTGGCGGTCGGCGGTGCTGGACCACTGCCGTTCCGTGACTCGGTCTTCGACCTGGTGGTGAGCCGACATCCGGTGCGCACCGACTGGCCCGAGGTGGCGAGGGTGCTACGTCCGGGCGGTACGTTCCTGTCCCAACAGATCGGACCGGGGACGGTGCGCGAGCTCAGCGAGGCGATCCTCGGCCCGCTACCGCCGCCGGCGCACCGCCATCCGGAGCACGCGGTGGCCGCTGCCGGGGCGGCCGGCCTGACCGTGGTGGATCTGCGTCAGGCGACGCTGCGGACGGTCTTCCACGACATCGGCGCGGTGGTCTGGTTCCTGCGGAAGGTGACCTGGACGGTGCCTGGCTTCACCGTGGCGGCTCATCGACAGGCACTGCGGCGCCTGCACGATCGGATCCGGGTCGAGGGCCGCTTCGTCGCCCATGCCCGCCGTTTCCTCATCGAGGCTCGAGCCGGCGCGGTGTCCGGTGCCGCCGGGGTCACCGGTTCGGATCCGGCGGCCCGGTGAACGGTGCCGGACAGTCCTAGCCGGAGCGTAGGAGGGTGAGCATCTCGGGCAGGTCGAAGAACTCGGCGGTGGCCACCGCCGACGGACTTCCGCCGTCGGGGTCGGCGCCCGCGTCGAGCAGTGCGCGCACCGCCTCGGCGTTGCTGCGGAACACGGCCGCGGCCAGCGCCGTCTGCCCCCGGTCGTTGGCGCGGGAATGGTCGGCGCCCCGGTCGAGCAGCGCGCGGACCGTCTCCGGGCGGGCGTGGTACGCCGCCAGGATCAGCAGGCTGTCACCCTTCTGGTTGGTCAGGTCGACCGGTAGTCCCGCGTCGACGTATGCGGCGAGTTCGGTGGTCGCGCCGTCACGCGCCAGGTCGAACATTCGGTGCGCGAATTCCAGGGTTTCGGCGTCGAGTTCGTCGCTCACCGGTCCAGGCTAGTCGCCTCGACCGCTCTCCCTGCGCCCACCGACCTACCATCGATCTTCGTGCACACCGCTGTCCCGTTCGCGTGACGGTCGTGAGCGTGGGAGCGCGAACAGTCGACGTCGGGGCAGGTAGGGGCAACTCGACCCGAAGGCGGCGATCGGTGTCGACCACCCCCGTATCAGGTCAACGGGGCGACTCTGCTGTAATCAACTGGCTCGTACGCAGAGCGAGCGGACGGCTCCGTTGTGTCGGTCAATTGTCACATTCATGCAACGCAGTCGCCCCTTGACCCTCGAACTGGCGCCGGGAAGCATCGATAGAGCGGCGTCCCGGGGCCGTGGGGAACACCCGGACCAGCCAAGGAGGACCATGTCGGTCAGCCCCGCCTCGTCGCGCGCCGGATGGCATACGTCCCAACCCCCGGTGCCCGGTCGACCTCCCGGCGGTCAGCGTCGTCCCGCCACCATCGCCGCTCCTGTGCTCACCGTCACCCTCTCCATCCCGCTGGCGTGCGACGAGTCGCTGACCCCCGCGGCCCGTCGACTGCTCGACGCGGCACGGGAGATGCTGGAGCGAGGAGAGGGCACCATCACCACCGTCGGTCCGGTCGTGCCGGAACGCCGAGGTGAGACCGTGCCGGCGGGTCGCGCCCCGGCACGGCAACTCGCACCCGCCATCCCCGCCCTGCACATCCTGGCGTCGTCCCGGTCGGTGCTGCGCGACGGTGAGCCGTTGCCGCTGACCCGGCTGGAGTTCGACCTGCTGCTGCACCTGGTCGCGAACCCCCGGCGGGTCTTCACCCGGCTCCAGCTGCTCAACGCCGTCTGGGGCTACGAGCACGCCGGCGTGCGTACGGTCGATGTGCATGTGCGGCGACTCCGCGGCAAGGTCGGTGTGGACGTTCCGCTGGTCACCACCGTCTACGGCGTCGGCTACCGGCTGGCCGACGACGCCCGGGTCACCCTCGACCACGCCGGTTGACCCTGCCGAGCCTCGGCCGACCGTCGAGGGCCGGCACACGCTCCGGGCGTGCGACCGGGGTCGGGCACCATGGCGACATGCGTGTGCGTCCCATCTCACCTGCACTGCTCGTGCACGAACTGGCCGAACGGTTGGCCGGTGCCGCGTCGTCGAGACGGCTCCGGGTCGCGGTGGACGGTGCCCCGGCCGCGCACCCCGACCACCTGGCCGACGCCCTCGTCGATCCTCTGCGTGCCCTCGGACACCCGGCGCTGCACGTGCGTGCCGAGGACTTCCTGCGGCCCGCCTCGCTGCGTCTGGAACGGGGCCGGACCAACCCGGACGCCTACTACGAGAGCTGGACGGACGAAGCCGGTCTACGTCGGGAGGTGCTGGAACCGGCAGGGCCGGCCGGGCCGGGCAGGGTGCTGCCCTCACTCTGGGACGCCCGGGCGGACCGGGCCAGCCGGGCCGCCTACGTGGACCTGCCGGTCGGCGCGGTGGTGCTGGTCAGCGGCGCGTTCCTGCTCGGTGGTGGGCTGACCTTCGACGTCGTCGTACACCTGGAGATGTCGGCCGCCGCGCTGCACCGGCGCACCGAGCCGCAGCTGGCCTGGACCCTGCCCGCGTTCGACAGGTACGCCGCCGAGGTCGCCCCCGCCACCTTCGCCGACGTGCTGGTCCGGGTCGACGACCCGCATCGCCCGGCGCTCGTGGAATGCCTCGACGGGCCGGTTTGAGCCGCCGACAACGAGGGTAAACGCGGGGCTCACAGCGCCCGGGTGTGATGGCTCGGGCGGTACGACCGGGTGCGGACCGACCAAGCCCGCGCGGACCATGAGGCCCAGGAAAGGCAGGCAGCGATGCTCGTCCACGACACGGTCGCCACGGGTCGACCCCAGGCGGAGATCGATCAGATTCGGCTCTCCCTGCAGGCCCGTCACGACGAGCTGACCGAGGAGTACCAGCAGGCGGTGCAGCAGAGCCAGGTGCTGCGGTTGGTCGAGGTCGGCGACACCGCTGGCGACGACCAGGCCGACAGCGGCACCAAGACGGCCGAGCGGGACACCGCACAGTCGCTGCTGCGGACCATCCTTGATCGACGCGCTCAGTACGAGCACGCCCTCGCCCGGCTCGCCGAGGGCACCTACGGCTTCTGCGAGGGCTGCACCGCACCGATCCCGGTGGAACGGCTGGAGATCTTCCCGTCGGCCACCGCCTGTGTCACCTGCAAGCAGACGCGCGAGCGTCGGGCGGCCTGACCCGTCCGGCCGCGCCGCAGCCCCGCCGGTCCCACTGCCTGCCGCCCCGAGGCGGTCGCTCACCCGGGCCGGGTGAGGGCAACTCACCTGGCTCGTGCGGAGCATTGCCGAAGCGGGCGGCACCATGGCGACGTCCGCACGGGATCGACCCGACGGAGGTGGCTGGCGATGGCCGTGCCGGTGATGATCCGCCGACGGCGAAGCACCGTCCTGCGTACTGTCGGCGCGCCCGAGCAGCCTCGGCGGGTCGCACCCGTCGGGCTCGACGGTCCGATCCGGCGTCGACGCGGGCCGGTGGGTCCGCCGCGGCGTCACGACGACCGACGGTGGTAGACCGACACACGGGGGTGGACAGATGGCTGAGCAGTTCCAGTCCGCGATCGAGTCCTCGATGGACAAGACCGTGCAGATCCTGAAGGACATCGAGCAGGCGTACGGGTGGCCGAAGGAGCAGCGCAGCCAGTCGTACGCCGCGTTGCGTACCGTTCTGCACCTGCTACGTGACCGGATGCCGGTGCAGGAGAGCGTGGAGTTCTCCGCTCAACTGCCGGTCGTGGTGCGGGGCATCTACTTCGACGGCTGGCAGCCGCAGAACGTGCCGATCAAACTTGACCGGGACGACTTCCTCTACGAGGTGCGTCAGGGTTTCCCGTACGACGTGGCGGGTGGCCCGGAGCGGGTGGTCCAGGTGGTGCTGGACACCCTGCGCCGGCACATCACCCAGGGCGAGTGGGAGGACGTCAAGGACACCATGCCGGACGACCTCGCCCGGATCATGCCCTGATCGGGTACGCCTCGCCCCGCCCTGTACCGGGGTGGGTCGAGGCGTGGTCATCCTGCCCCCACGGAGGTGCCGGAGCACCGGCAGCGGTGAACTGGTCATGCCGGACAGTCCAGACCGTTACCGTGGGGCGAGGTGGGGTTAGAAGATCGAAAGCGGGGTACCACCGGCGGCAGGACGCACCCGACCGATGGCGGCGGGGCGGGTCAATCCGAGGGAGCACAATGCCACTCAACGACGACGACATGCAGACCACCAGCGGCGGGGCGGAGGGGCCGGCCGACGGTGGTGCCACGCCGGGCCAGCAGGACGGTGGCGCCGACGGTGGCGCCGAGGGGCCGGCCGACGGTGGTGCCACGCCGGGCCAGCAGGACGGTGGCGCCGACGGTGGCGCCGAGGGGCCGGCCGACGGTGGAGCGACCCCTGGTCACCAGGACGGCGGCGCCGACGGCGCGGCCCGGTGACAGATCACCATGACACATCTCGACCCGCCGGGCGGCCACGGCCGCCCGGCGGCTCCGTCTCCGGACGATGCGCTGTCCGGCCTGCACGGTCCCGCCGACCGGATCGCCGCCGCGGCCGCGCTGGCCCGCTGCGTCAGCGTGGAAGCGGCGAAGTTCGCCGCCGCACACTGGGGGCGTACCCCACTGCTGTCCCGGGCCGCCGAGTTACCCAACCCGGTCGGCTTCATCGATCTGCTCAGCCCCGCCGACGCCGACGAACTGCTCAGCCGGCGTGGCCTGCGTACCCCGTTCCTGCGGGTGGCCAAGGACGGTCAGGTGCTGCCGGCGGCGCGGTACACCGGCGGTGGTGGTGCCGGCGCCGAGATCGACGACCAGGTCCTCGACGAGAAGATCCTCCAGTTGTACGCCGACGGCGCGACCCTGGTCCTGCAGGGTCTGCACCGCACCTGGCCGGCACTTGTCGACTTCACCCGGGACCTCAGCCTGGCCGTCGGGCAGCCGTTGCAGGTGAACGCCTACCTGACCCCACCGGACAGCCAGGGATTCGCCACCCACTACGACACCCACGACGTTTTCGTACTCCAGGTCGACGGCCGTAAGCACTGGCGGATCCACCCGCCGGTGCTGCCCGACCCCCTGGAACGGCAACCGTGGGGTGGCCGGGCCGACGAAGTCGCCGCGACCGCACAGGGCCCGGCCGCACTGGACGTGGTCCTGGAACCGGGTGACGCGCTCTACCTGCCGCGTGGCTGGCTGCACAGCGCACAGGCACAGGAGTCCAACTCACTGCACCTGACGGTCGGTGTCCGGGCGTTGACCCGGTACGCGCTCGTCGAGGAACTGCTCACGCTGTCCGCCGAGGACCAGCGACTGCGGGCGACCCTGCCGTTCGGCATCGACGTGGCCGACCCGGACGCCATCGAACCGGAACTTGCCGAGACGGTCGAGGCGCTGCGGGATTGGCTGCTGCGTGCCGACCCGGCGGCCGTGGCCGACCGGCTGCGGCGGCGAGCCTGGACGGCGTCACGTCCGGCACCGATCCGGCCGTTGGCCCAGGCCGCCGCGATCTCCGCACTGACCGCCGACACCGTCGTCACGGTCCGTCCGGGCCTGCGCTGGCAGTTGGCCCGCGAGGGCGAACGGGTGGCGTTGTACCTGTTTGACCGTACGGTCACTCTGCCCGCGCAGTGCGGTCCCGCGGTCCGAGCCCTGCTCGCCGGCCCGGGAATCCGCGTCGGCGACCTTCCCGGCCTGGACTCCGACGTCGATCGCCTCACCCTCACCAGGCGTCTCCTCCGTGAAGCCGCCCTCATCACGTCTGACGTGCCGCCCCGCCGTCCACGGTGATCAGGCAGTCCCGGTCGGTCCCGGGCGGGACTTCCTCATCGGGCCGGCACAAGTGCTCAGGGGAGAGCGAGAAGGAGAAGGGTGGTGGCCAGGCCGGCGATGACCACGATGATGACGGGGCGGGGGCTCAGCACGGCGTGGCGACGGTCGGCGATCAGGCGCGCCGGGATCAGGCCCAGCACCGGGCCGAGCAGCGTCACCACCAGGCCCAGCACCGGCAGGGCGACAGCCAGGTCGTCGTCGCTGCGGCTACCGAGGACGCGGACGGCGGCACCCAGCACGTACGCCAGCAGCGCCCCGCCGACGCCACACAGCGCCAGCAGCGGGTTGACGTTGCCCGGCAGTTCGCCGGGCTGACGGGTACGGCGTAGCAGCTCGCGTACCCCGTCCAGCAGCGCGAGCGGATCGCCGGTGGCCTCCGGTGCGGGGGCCGGTGGTGCCCCGGCCCGCCGTCCGCCGCCACCGAGCCGACTGTTCAGTTCCTGCCACAGCACCGCCACCTCGGCGTCCACCTGCTCCTGCGTGTCGCGGGCGGCTGCCAGCTCCTGCTCGGCCCGGTGCACCTCGTCGGCGGACTCGGCCACCGCCCGGTCCGCCGCCGCGCACTGCTGCTCGTACCAGTCCCACGCCTCCGTGCGCTGCTCCCGCACCCGGGTCGTCAGCTCGGCGAGCCGACGCAGCTGCGCCGCGTACGTCCGACTGGTGACCGGTTCGTTCATCGTGCCGGCCCGTAGGGGATGATGGTCTGCCCGGTCCGGTGCACCGCCCGGTCGAAGAACAGCCCACGCCACGGGCGGGGATACCAGTCCGGCCCCCCACTGCCCGGGTACAACGACGGGCCCAACTCGCCGCCGTGGGCGTCCAGCGCCACCCATGCGCCGATCTGATCGGTACGGGCGCCCGTGCCCCCCAGGTCGGCGCGCATCCGGGCCACCCCGCGCCACCAGGCCAGCACGTGTGTGCGCCGCTCGGGTCCGTCGTGCAGGATCCGACGTAGGTTCTCCAGCCCGGTGGCCCGTCCGGTGCGTGCGGCAAGCGTCCCGGCCGCCGCGTCGACGGCGAACAGCAGCAGAAAGTGGGGGGCGCCGGTGGTGCCGGGCGCACCCAGCGTTTCCGCGGTCTCGGCCATCAGTTCGGCCACTGTCTCCTCGTCGTACCAGGCGGCGTCGTCGGCGAGATCCTCGTACAGGGCGCGGGCCGCCGGGTCGGCGTCCGCGTCCAGGCAGGCGATCGAGAAGCGGGCAGTGCCGGGGCGATGCTGCCGTGCCAGTGAGCGGGCAGCCGCGTCAAGTACCGCGCACGCCTCGTCGACCCGGGTGCCCAGGACGGCCAGGTTGCGCCCCGGTGCCCGGGGCAGGCGCAGCGCCGCCGAGCGGGCCTGCACGTCGATGATCTCCCCGAGCAGCGCGACCGGTCCGCGGGGCGTTCCGACCTCCGGTGCCCGTAGCGCCCGGAAGTCGGGCGCGTCGGACAGCCGTGGAACGGCGTCGCCGTCGAAGAGACGGGCCGGTGCGGCTTCGGCCGGACGCATCCGCCACAGCCGGTGCTGCAGGTCGCTCCACGTCTCCCAGTCACCTGCCGACGGGATCCGGGCCACCTGGTTACCTTCGGTCAGGCCCGATTCGGCGTTGACCACCGCGTGGAACTTCGGCAGCGACTGGGCGGCGTCGTTGCGTTCGGCGAGGATGCGCAGCGCCTTCGGCAGCGCGATCCGCAGGGTGAACTGGGCGACCAGCGCGGGTCGACCCCACAACGCCTCGATGCCGCGTACGTCCTGCGAGGCCAGCACCAGGTGGATCCCCTGGGAGCGGCCCCGGCGGGCCAGGTCCTCCAGCAGGTCGGCCGCGTCCCGGGCGACCGCGTCCCGGCCGGCGAGCAGCATCTGGAATTCGTCGACGACCGCGACGATGCGGGGCCAGTGCCCGGTCGGGTCCACCGCGCGCAGCTCAGCCAGCTTGGTGACCTCGTGCTTCTTGGCGGCGTCCGCCCGTCGGCGCAGTTCCTCGGCCAGGAAGCGCAGCAGCGCCAGGCCGAACTCCCGGTCGGTGTTGACGTTGATGCCGACCAGGCGCATGTGCGGCAGCCAGCTCGGGTCCCGCCGGCCCTGGGCGAACCGGGCGAACGACACCCCTTCCTTGAAATCCAGCAGGTAGAACTCCAATTCGGTGGGGGAGTAGCGGGCCGCGAGAGCCCCGATCCAAGCGAAGATCAGGTTGGTCTTGCCGGTGCCCGACGGCCCGCCGATCAGTGCGTGCGGTGGATAGTCGCCGAGGGTGAGCAGCACCGGGCGGCCCTGCGGTCCCTCACCGATGGGCGCGGTGAGACCGGTCGCCGAATCCTCCCGCCACATCTGGTCGACCGGCGGTAGCAGATCGGTGAACGGGGTGGGGGTCGGTCCGGCGCTGACCACGGAGGCGATGTCCCGGCATGTCCGGGTGACCAGGGCAGCCGGTGGGGGTGGATCGAGCCGCACCGGCAGGCTACCGATCCGGGCGCCGTCCGCGGTCACCGTCACCCGGGTTACCGCCGGACCATCGGGCACCGGCACCCCCCGCACGATCAGGTGTACGCCACAGGCCGCGCCGGCACGTACCACCCGGTCCAGTTGGCCGCGTTCGTGCCGGGACACCTCGTCGCCGCCGAGCAGCACCGCGACCCGCCACGGTTCGGGGCGGCGTCCCGTCGCGGCAGCCAGCTCGCGCAGCGAGGCGTGCTCACCGGCCAGGACGGTCTCGTTGATCCGGCGGATCTGCTCCACCAGGTCGTCGAGGAGCCGGCCCAGACCACCCGGACCGACGAAGGTGAGCAGTCCCGCCGGACCCAGCGGGGCGAATCCGGCCAAACCGCCACCGAGCCGGTCCGGGTCGTAGCCGATCAGCCGTACGCTGCCCGGTGCGGCCCGACCCAGGCTGCGCAGCAGCAGCGCGGCGACCACCGCCGCGCAGCCGTCGGCGTCGCCGTCCAGCTTCACGTGCCCGGAGTCGAGCAGCGACATCAAGGCCGGCACCGGCTCGGGCGCGGCCAGCTCCACGGTGCCGATCCGGCACGCGCCCGGCGCTTCGGCCCGGTCGGCCGGGGTCGGACGCCACTGCGACCAATCCGCCGAACCCGCGCCGGGCGCCTCCCGGACCGCGGCCTCGGCCGCTTCCCGGGCCAGCGCCGCCAGCCGTGCCGCGTGCCGGGAGTCGATCTCGGCGAGGCGACGGTCACGTTCGGCGCCGACCCGTTCCGGTACGGCCGCGGCCGCCCGTCGCACCCGTACCGCCCGCTCACGGGCGACGCCGAGCGTGGTGTGTGCCGTGGCCGATCGTTCCCGGGCCGCACCGAGTGCCTCGGCGAGCAGTTCCCGGACGCGGGTGACCAGCTGGTTGCGCCGGTCAGCCATCGATCCCGTGCCTCGGCCGGGCGCTCGGTCCGGCACCGGAGGTGGTCCGGGCCGATGCCGCGGCCCACGGTGTCGCCGGATCACCGCCGTCGGCTGGCCCGGGCATCCGACCGGGCTCCGGCCGCCGGCCGCGAGCCGGCTCGCCGTCCCGCCCGGCCGGTGCAGCGCCGTTGGCCCCGCTGCTGTCAGGTCGGGCCCCGACCGGGCCGCCGGTGCCCTCGGCCGGCAGGTCGCGGCCGAGGCGGTCGAGCAGGACGCCGGTGAGTACCCCGGCGGTGACCGCCGGGTCGGCGGCGTGCGGCTGCTCGCCCTCGCCGCGGCGTGGCGGAGGCATCCGGCAGACCCGGGTCAGCAGGGTGTCCAGCACCGGGGCCGGCAGCCCGGGGAGCAGGTCGCGGACCCGACCGTCGAGTTCGCGGTGCAGTCGGGCCAGGTCGTCGCTGCGCGGCGGATGACCGAGCAGCTCACCGGCGAGATCCCGCAGCAGCGGCGGGGCCACAGCGGCCAGGCCGAGCCCCACGTCGGCGTGTGCGCCGCGCAGGTCACGGTGCAGCCGGTCGCGGTCACCGGCCCGGACCCCGCGTACCACCCGGCGCAGCAGCTCCCGGGCGTCGGCGATGCCCTCGTCGGGTTGCTCGGGAGCGCCCTCCCGGCCGCCGGTCAGCTCGGCCACCCGCACCGACCACCAGCGGCGCAGCCGCACCTCGCCGACCGGCTCGGGCGCGTCGACCACCGGTTCGGCCGCGCCCGGCGCGTCGTGCACCGGCCGCCGCTGCGGCTGCCCGGCAGGGGGTGGTGCACCGTCGGGCGCCAGCCCGATCGCCGCGAGATACGTGGTCAGCTGCTCCTGGGCCAACCGCAACGCGTAGCCGGCGGACTCCGCGTGCTCGGTGGCGGCGGACAGCTCCGGCACCCCCATCGGGTTCGCCGACTCCTGACGCACCCAGCGCAACCGTTCGCTGGCCAGCCCGAACTTCTCCAGCGCCTGCCCCAACAGGCCCAGCGGCAACTCCTCGGCGGCGGCGCGAACCTGAGCGCCGACCTCCTCGACGATGGACACGCCCGCCCCTACAGCGTCGAGACGTACTGCTGGGCCTGCTCGACCGCGACGAGTGTCGCGGCGAGGCACTCCTCCAGCTCCTGGCTGGCCTGGGTCAACGACGCCTGGGCCGCCTCGACCGTGGTGTGACCGCTGCCCTCCAGCGCTCCGGCGAGGGTCTGCTGAGCCTCGGCAAGTTTCTCGCCGGCCGCCTGCACGGCGCTCTGACCGTCACCGATCTGCTGAAGTGCGACATCGATGGCTGCCTTGAGCTCGGCGACGCTCGCCACGCGGAACCTCCTGGGGGCGGGGAGGACTCCATTAGAGCCTATGCCGGTGGGGGACAGAACAGGTGCCCTGTCAGTGTTCCCGCCCCGCCGACCCGTTGTCGACCGGTGGCACCCCGGGTCCGATTCGTGGGACCGGTGGATGGATGCTCACTTGGCGCCACCACCGCCGGTCAGCCACCGGGGCCCACGCACCTCGGCGCCGTACGCGGTGACCCGGGCTCGTAGCTCGCGGTCGGCCGTCACCACCACCACCAGTCGCCGCTGCCCGGCGCGGGCAACCAGGTCGACGACGGCGTCGTCACCGGAACCAGCGGCGGACACCACACGTACTCCCTCGACGCCCGGCACGTCGCGGGCCGCGCCCTCCACCACCAGCACCACCTCGACGGGGGGCGGCACCTCCGGCGGCACACCCCGTCCACCGAGCGCCACGAGCGTGTCCCGCAGTCGGGCGGTGGCACCGGCCCGGTCGCGCCACCAGCCGTCCGGGCGTGAGCCGACCACGTTGGCAGCGTCCACGATCAGCAGCGGTGTCGGTTCCATCCGCCCAGCCTGCCATCCGGTGGCGGCAACGGCCGGTTGGCCCTTCGAGGCGTTTGTCCGGCCGGTGCCTGGGTAGCCCGTGCCGACCGTCTCGCGCCCGACCGCGGAGGACAGACATGATTGGACCCGGTGACTTCGGCTCCGACCCGTGGGACGAGTTCCTGGCGCGGTACTTCGGACGGGGCGAGGGCGGACGACGCCCGGCGCACCGGGTGGACATCACCCGGCTGATGACCGCGGACGCGCGGGAGATGCTCGCCGACGCGGCGCGTCGGGCCGCGCAGAAGAAGAGCAACGACCTGGACACCGATCACCTGCTCTGGGCGGCGCTGCAGCGCGAGCCCCTGCAGGACCTGGTCCGGCGGGCGGGCGCGGACCCGGACACCCTGGTCAACGCCCTCGGTGGGCGTGGTGACGGTGCCCCGCAGGGCGAGGTACCGCCGAACCTGTCGCTGACTCCGGCGGCCAAACGGGCGCTGCTCGACGCCCACCAGTTGTCCCGGGCGATGGGTGCCAACTACATCGGGCCGGAGCACATCCTGATGGCCCTGCCGTTGAATCCCGAGTCGCCCGCCGGTCGGATGCTCGCCGCCGGCCGTATCCAACCGGAGTCCCTGCAGGCCGCCAACGCCGAGCGGGGACCGGCCAACGGGCCACGGCCGGACCGGGGCACGCCGACACTCGACCAGTACGGCCAGGACCTCACCGACCTGGCTCGCAACGACCAGATCGACCCGGTGATCGGACGCGCCGACGAGATCGAGCAGGCGGTGGAGATCCTGTCGCGGCGTACCAAGAACAACCCGGTGCTGATCGGGGAGGCCGGCGTGGGCAAGACCGCGATCGTCGAGGGCCTGGCGGAGCGGATCTGCGACGGCGACGTACCGCAGACGTTGCTCGGCAAGCGGGTCATCCAGTTGGACCTGGCCGGGCTCGTTGCCGGCACCCGCTACCGGGGTGACTTCGAGGAGCGGCTGAAGAAGGTGATCGACGAGATCCGGGCCCACCGGGACGAGCTGATCATCTTCCTGGACGAGATCCACACGCTCGTCGGCGCAGGCGGCGCAGGCAGTGAGGGTGGCATGGACGCCTCCAACATGCTCAAGCCGGCGCTGGCGCGCGGTGAGCTGAGGGTGATCGGCGCGACCACTCTCGACGAGTACCGGCGCAGCATCGAGAAGGACGCCGCGTTGGCCCGGCGCTTCCAGCCGGTGTTCGTGCCCGAGCCCACGGTCGAGGACACCGTGGCCATCCTGCGGGGGCTGCGGGATCGGTACGAGGCGCACCACCAGGTGCGGTTCACCGACGAAGCGTTGGTGACCGCCGCGGAACTGTCCGACCGCTATCTGACCGACCGGTTCCTCCCGGACAAGGCGATCGACCTGATCGATCAGGCCGGCGCCCGCGTGCGGCTGCGGACCCGCACCCCCGACGCCGACGTGCGCGACCTGGAACAGCAGCTCGAGGAGGTGCGACGCGACAAGGAGCAGGCGGTCGCCGACGAACAGTACGAACGCGCCTCCGCGCTGCGTGACCGGGTCGCGGAACTGGAAGGGCAGGTGCACCGGGCCCGGGGCGACGACGGCAGCGGCAGCCAGGTACCGCAGGTGGGATCCGAGGAGATCGCCGAGGTGGTGTCCCGGGCCACCGGCATCCCGGCCAGCCAGCTCACCGAGGAGGAACGGGACCGGCTGCTGCGGCTGGAGGGCCAGTTGCACGAGAAGGTCGTGGGACAGGACGACGCGGTCACCGCGGTCGCCGAGGCGGTGCGTCGCTCCCGTACCGGCCTGGCTGATCCGAACCGTCCGATGGGCAGCTTCCTGTTCCTCGGGCCCACCGGCGTCGGCAAGACCGAACTGGGCCGTGCGTTGGCCGAGGCGTTGTTCGGTGCGGCGGACCGGATGGTCCGGGTGGACATGAGCGAGTTCCAGGAACGGCACACGGTCAGTCGCCTGGTCGGTGCCCCGCCCGGCTACGTGGGGTACGAGGAGGCCGGCCAGCTCACCGAGGCGGTGCGTCGCCGCCCGTACGCGGTGGTGCTGCTCGACGAGATCGAGAAGGCCCACCCCGACGTGTTCAACGTGCTGTTGCAGGTACTCGACGACGGTCGGCTGACCGACAGCCAGGGCCGCACCGTCAACTTCAAGAACACCGTCCTGATCATGACGAGCAACCTGGGCTCCGAGCTGATCACCGGTAGCCAGCGCGCGGTCGGGTTCGGTGCCGGCGATCCCGGGCAGGAGAGCGACGAGCTGCGGGAGCGGCTGATGCGCCGGTTGCAGGACAACTTCCGCCCCGAGTTCCTCAACCGGATCGACGAGGTGATCATCTTCCGTCGGCTGGAGGCGGAGCAACTGCGCCAGATCACCGAACTGCTGCTGGAGGAGACCCGTCGCCGGCTGCACGCCCAGGACATCGAGGTGGACTTCACCGCCGCCGGCATCGACTGGCTCGCCGAGCACGGCTACCAGCCGGAGTTCGGTGCCCGGCCGCTGCGCCGGGTGATCCAGCGGGAAGTCGACAACCACCTGTCCCGGATGCTGCTCGAGCAGCAGGTCTCACCCGGTCAGCGGGTCACCGTCGACGCCCGGGACGACCGGCTGGCCTTCGACGTGTCAGCTGGCCGGGACCACGCCCGGGCGACGACCTCGCATCCCCGCTGACCGGAAGGGCCGCTGATGACCGAACCGGACGAAGCCCGCGAAGACGAGCGGACCGAGGTGATCCTGGCACCACCCACGGCCAATCCCACCCGGGTGCAGGTGCCCCCGGAAGGGCTGGGCGGGCAGACCGACGAGGGGCTCCCGGACGCGTCCGGGTCGCCGCCGGCAGAGGAGGGCTGATGGTACGCGAACTGCGACTCGACCCGGAGGTGGAAGTGCTCTGGGAGGACTTCCACGTGCAAGTCAACGTGCCGTCCGAGCAACTGCGTCAGTGGCTGCTGACCCGGGGCTCCGGGGAGAGCGCCTTCGGTCCCGACCCGGACCTGAACCTGCCGGAGCCGGGCCGGCAGATCCTCGCCGTGCTGCGTAAACGCAAGGTCGACCTGACACCGGAGGACATCGAGGTGATGCGGGACGCCGTCGAGCGGATCCGCTCGCTGACCGCCGTCAGGCCCGACCGGGGGAACGCCGACGACGAGTGGCGGCACAGACTGCTCGACCTGGGCCACGACGTCCTCGCCGAACGCTGACCCGTGCTCTCGTCCCCGGCGCCGCCCTACCGCGCCGGGGACGCCGGTCATGCGGCTGCGCCGTCGGCTTCGCCCTACTCGGCTTCGACACTGGCGACGGCCAGCCCGGCGGCTTCCGCGGCGGCCTGCCGGTCGGCGCGGGTCTGCTCCTCCCGGGTCAGCAGGTTGGCGTACTCGGCCAGGTCGGCCGGGTCGGGCACCACCGGCAACCGGCGCAGGAATGCCTCGGACGCCCGGACGGCGGCAGTGTGCGCGGCGGCGGCCTGACGGAGCAGCTCGTGGTCGTCGGCGGCAGGATAGAGATCGGTCATACCCGCCCATTACCCGCGCTCAGCCGGTTCGCACCCGGTGCGCCGCCACCACGGGGGCCGGCCGGCGTACGCCGAACGCCGGGTTGCGTAGCAGCCATGCCAGGTACGCCGGATGCGGAGCGAGAGCGTCGGTGTACGCGATCAGGGCGGTGTCGAGTACCAGGTCGGCAGTGCGGGCGGCGGCGGACTCCGGGTGCCAGCCCAGCATCAACCGCCAGCGCAGCGGTGTCCCCACCAGCCGGCGGGTGACCAGACCGGCGACCGGCCGGAACGTGGCCTGGCACAACGCCACCGCCTCGCCGGCGTCCACCAGGTCGATGCAGCTGCGCACGTCGGCCTCGTACACCTTCCGAGGGGTGAACCCGGCCCTCGCGCAGGCGGCGGCGAAACAGTCGCCGAAGCAGCCGTCGCCCGGTGCCGCCACCCACTGCTCGTGCCGCAGGTCGGCCAGGTCCACCTCGTCGTGCCCGGTCAGCGGATGGGTCTCGGGCAGCAGCACCATCACCGGGTCGACGGCGACCTCCCGCCAGCTGAGTCCGTAGTCCGCAGACGGGGTGGAATCACCACACACCCCGGTCAGCGCGTAGTCCAGCCGGCCGCCGGCTACCAGCTGGGCCAGCTCGTCGACCGACCAGGAAGCGTGTGTGCTGATCTGCGCCTGCGGTTGCTCGGCGGTCAGCCGGTGCACCAACCGGCCGAGGATCGGACTGTTGACGCCGCCGAACCGGTACCGGCGGGGGGCGTCACCGGCGCCGGCCAGCCGGGCCGCCTCGTCCTGGAGACCCTTCATCGCCGGCAGGAGCACCCGGGCGCGGGCGAGGACCAGCTCGCCGAGGGCGGTGGGCCGGGCACCGCGTCGGTCCCGGTCGAACAGCGGCCCACCGAGGTTACGTTCGATTCGCTGGAGCTGGGCGGTAAGCGCCGGCTGGGCCAGGCCGAGCGTCGATGCCGCCTTGGTCACGCTCCCGGTCTCCGCGATGGCGCAGACCACCCGCAGGTGGCGCAACTCCAGGTTCATAGTGTGACGGTAGGGCCACGGCGCAGCCGACGGTAGTGCCCGGACCGATCAACGACCATGAACGTGTCGAGGGTCTCTCATCGAGGTGGCGGCTCGGTCAGCTCACCCAGCTGGGTCTGCCGGCCGGCGAGTACGTCCCGAACCTTGTCGACGACGCCGACCGCCGGCTCGACGATCCGGTTCCACGGCGGGCTGTGCGGGACCGCCGGATGGGGTCGGGTCGGTGCCGCCTCCTCGGCGATTTCGAGGCGGTTGCCGAGCCGGATCAGCTCCTCGTCGGTGGCGGCGGTGCAGAGCCGCTGCATCAACGGGTCGACGGTGCGGGCGTGCGCCTCCAACCGGGCGGCCACGTCGGGCAGGTCGTCGTCGGTCAGGCCCTGCAGGGCCCGCAGCAGTTCGACATCGCCGGCCACCACCTCGTCCACGAGCGGGTGTGCGCCCTCGACGGCATGCCGGACCGCGGGCAGCAGGTACTGCTCCTCCCCGGAGAGATGCCGCGACAGGGCGGCGACCAGGACGTCGCGGCCGTGCTCCGGGTCCGGCCCGGGTTCGATCAGCCGCCGGGCCAGGTGCAGCAGCTGCCGGTGTTCCTCGGCGACGATGTCGGCGATGCTGCGCCCGGCCGGCTGGTATTCGTCCCCGGGGGTGGGCGGCAACGGCGGCAGGTGAACTGACATGGTCGCCTCCCGGGCGGGCGGAACGTCGAGGCGGGCTCGGGCAGGCGGGGCAGTACCCGCAGCCGTCCGAACCGAAACGCGGGGCTGATATGAAGGCACGATGACGAGCGACGACCACGCCGCCCTCCCCGCGCCGACCGACGAGGTCGTCGAGCTGTGCCGGGACCTGCTGCGCATCGACACCACGAACACCGGGGACAACGACACGAGCGCCGGTGAGCGCGGCGCCGCGGAGTACGTCGCGGAGAAACTCGCCGACGTCGGCATCGATTCGGTCGTCCACGAGTCCGCGCCCGGCCGGGCCAACGTGGTGGCCCGGATACCCGGTACGGACCCGTCCCGGGGCGCACTGCTCGTGCACGGGCACCTGGACGTCGTGCCGGCCGACGCCGACGAGTGGTCGGTGCACCCGTTCTCGGGTGAGTTGCGTGACGGCTACCTGTGGGGCCGGGGCGCCATCGACATGAAGGACTTCGACGCGATGGTGCTGGCGGTGGTGCGGCACTGGCAGCGTACGGGGGTGCGCCCGCCACGGGACATCGTGCTCGCGTACACCGCCGACGAGGAGGCGGGCAGCGACTACGGCGCCCATTTCCTGACCACCCGGCACCGTGAGCTGTTCGACGGGTGCACCGAGGGCATCGGTGAGGTCGGCGGTTTCTCCTACACGGTGGATCCGGCGCAGCGGCTCTACCTCATCGAGACCGCGCAGAAGGGCATCGACTGGCTGCGGCTGCACGCCAAGGGCCGGCCCGGGCACGGCTCGATGCTGCACGACGACAACGCGGTCACCGCGCTGGCCGAGGCGGTGGCCCGAATCGGCCGGCACCGCTTCCCGGTCGTGGTCACCGACACCGTCCGCGCCTTCCTGGAGGAGGTCTCGGAGGTGCTCGGGGTCGAGCTGGACCCGGACGATCCGGAGGCCGCGATCGCCAAACTCGGCCCGATCGCCAACATCATCGGTGCCACCATCCGCAACACCGCGAACCCCACCCGCCTCGCCGCCGGCTACAAGGACAACGTCATCCCCGGCCGGGCCAGCGCCACCATCGACTGCCGCAGTCTGCCCGGACAGTCGGAGCTGCTGGAACGGCAACTGCGCGAGCTGGTCGGCCCGGACATCGCCATCGAGTACGTCCAACGACAGCCGGCGCTGGAAACCACCTTCGACGGCGAGCTGGTCGCGGCCATGGCCGCCGCACTACGGGCCGAGGACCCGGGAGCCCGGCCGGTGCCGTACATGCTCTCCGGCGGCACCGACGCGAAGGCCTTCGCGCAACTGGGCATCCGCTGCTTCGGGTTCGCACCGCTGCGGCTGCCGGCCGACCTGAACTTCTCGGCGCTGTTCCACGG
Organism: Micromonospora sp. HNM0581; assembly: GCF_012726175.1. Lineage (GTDB taxonomy): Bacteria > Actinomycetota > Actinomycetes > Mycobacteriales > Micromonosporaceae > Micromonospora. The sequence continues at coordinate 4,583 of NZ_JAASAD010000011.1, read as the reverse complement.
CATCGACGAGCGGGTACCGGTGGACGGACTACAGTTCGGCGTGCGGGTTCTCGACCGGTTCCTGCGTACCTGTTAGCCGGCGTCCGGTTGGACGCCGGACCTGCCAGTCCGCGTTCGTCGGGACGGACGCGACATCCTGAATCCTTCGTGAAGGGGACGCCTCACATGACCGACCAGCATGGTGAGCTGGACGCCGCCCTCGAGCGCGTGATCGAAGCGGCCCGCCACCACCTGGCTGCCGTCCGGGCCGCGCAGGGCCGGATCGACGACGACGACGTCTGGCAGGCGTACGTCGCGCTCAACAACGCGTCGTTCGCCTACGACGAGCAACTCATGGACGCCTTCGGTGAGGTCACCCCATGGGACGTGGAGTCCATCGATCCGGACGAGGCCGATCAGCGGTTCGCCGGTGGTGAGGGCGTCGAGCCGACAGATCCGCACCCGCAGGTGATCTCGGTCCGCCAGCGGCGTGACTACCGGGTGCCCAGCGTCTCCGCACTGATCCGGGTCGCCGAGGCGGCCCGTCGCGAGGGCCTACCCGGCGACGAGGAGGTGCCGCCGGTAGAGGGTGTCGGTGAGGCGGTGCTGGAGTTGTTGCAGAGCGGCGACGGCTCGCTCGGTGCGCTCGACGTACCGGAGCTGGAACCGCTCGACGGTGTGGTGATGGTCAGCGAGGTCGGCACCCCGGTCGATTTGGAGGCGTTCGCCGACGACGATCCGGTCGGCCCGTTCCAGCCGGGCGTCGACGACCGCTTGGTCGGCCGCCTCGACGAGCACCCGTTTCTGGAACTCGACGACGAACACGACCGTGTGCACTGACGGGGTGGTCCCTCCGTACCGCGGGGACAGTCCGCTTCTCCTGATGGCCGCCGTCTGCTCGCTGTCGAGCTGACAGCACAGCTGGCTCGAAACGGCGTGCTGGTGCTGGTGCCGCTACCGGCACCAGCACCTGGCCGGGGCCGTCCGACCGGGTCGGCGTCCACCGGGCGACGTCCGGTGAGGGAACGGCTGTCAGGTCCGGGCTCTGCGACGGTCAGTACGACAGCCCTGGTTGTGGCTGGTTGACCCGTCGACGGCGGAGCACCACCTGGCGTGTGCCGTCGCGGAACAGCCGCACCCGGGCCAGTTCCCAGCCGGAGAACTCCGCCTGGATCGCCAGCTGCGCCGCAGCTGTCAACCGGTCGACGTTCGGCGGTAACCGTAGCGGCGCGTATTCGTAGTCCATGGGGCCTATGCTGCCCAGCCCGGGCCTTGAAGCGCCACCCTTCGGCGGGTGATGCTCAACCCGCACGCTCCGGGTAGCCGACCTCCAACGCCGACACGTCGTCGAGCGCCGTGGTGATCTCGTCCGGCAGGGTCATCCGTTCCACCTGGAGCGCACCCAGTAGCTGTCCCGAGGTGCGTGCGCCGAGGATCGGCGCGGTGACGCCCGGTCGATCCCGGATCCAGGCCAGCGCCACTTCCAGCGGGGATACGCCGAGGCCACCGGCGGCGGTGACCACCGCCTCCACGATGCTGGAGCAGCGTGGCTCCAGGTAGGTGGCGACGAAACGCTCGAAGTGCGGCGACACCGCCCGGGAGTCGGCCGGTCGACCGTGCCGGTACTTGCCGGTCAACACGCCTCGACCCAGCGGCGACCAGGGCAGCACGCCCAACCCGAGCGCCTCGCAGGCGGGCAGCACCTCCCGCTCCACCCCCCGCTCCAGCAGTGAGTACTCCACCTGCGCCGCCATCACCGGAGCCCGCCCCGGCCAGGCCGCCTGCCAGGCCGCAGCCCGGGCGGTCTGCCAGCCGGAGAAGTTCGACACGCCGACGTAGCGGGCCCGGCCACTGGCCACCGCGTGATCCAACGCGGCGAGCGTTTCCTCCAGCGGGGTCTGTGGGTCGTAGCCGTGCACCTGGAACAGGTCGACATGGTCGGTGCCGAGCCGCAGTAGCGAGGCGTCGAGGGAGCGCAGCAGGTGCCCCCGGGAGCCGTCGCGACGCCGGGCACCGCCCGGCCGAAGACCCGCTTTCGTCGCGATCAACAGTTCCTCGCGCGGCACCAGGCTGCCCAGCAGCGAGCCGATCACCGACTCGGCGTCGCCGTCGCCGTAGACGTCGGCGGTGTCGACCAGGTTGCCGCCGGCGTCGAGGTAGCTCTTCAACTGCGCGGCCGCGTCGTCGGCGTCGGTGTCTCGGCCCCAGGTCATGGTGCCGAGTGCGAGCCGGGAAACCGCCAGCCCGCTGCGGCCGAGCGGTCGCTGCTGCATGGGTGAACCTTATTTCGAACCACGGCGGGACGGATATCCTCGCTCTCGTCGAGTCTGCCCGCAGATCGGGGTGAGCCGGTGATCGTCCGGGCGACCCCCACCGCGTAACCTGATGCGACTGCGGATGGGGGAGGACTCTGTGCGACTCGGGCTAAACCTCGGATACCAGACAGCGTGGAGCACGCCAGCCGATCACCTGGCGCTGGCTCAGGAGGCAGACCGGCTCGGCTACTCGGTGGTCTGGGCGGCGGAGGCGTACGGCTCCGACTCGCCGAGCATGCTGGCCTGGATGGCCGGGCAGACCCAGCGAATCGACGTCGGCAGCGCGGTGATGCAGATCCCCGCCCGGACGCCCGCGATGACCGCGATGACCGCAGCCACGATCGACTCGCTCTCCGGGGGACGGTTCCGGCTCGGCCTGGGAGTGTCGGGCCCGCAGGTCTCCGAGGGCTGGCACGGCGTACGCTTCGGCAAGCCACTGGCCCGGACCCGGGAGTACGTGGACATCGTCAAGCTGGCGGTGGGCCGTAAAGAGGTCGCCTACGACGGTGACTTCTACACGCTGCCGCTGCCCGATGGGCCCGGCAAGGCCCTGCGGCTGGGCTTCCACCCGCCACGCGAGCACATCCCGATCTATCTGGCCGCGGTGGGCCCCAAGAACCTGGAACTTGCCGGGGAGATCGCCGATGGCTGGTTGGCGGTGTTCTACGCCCCCGATTTCGCTCAGGAGCAGCTCGCGGCGGTGCGGGCGGGTCGGGTCAGAGCCGGCAAGGAGCTGGCGGGTTTCGATGTGGTGCCTTCGGTGCCGGTCGTCGTCGGCGACGACGTGAACTCCTGCGCCGAGCTGGTCCGCTGGTACGCGGCGCTGTATGTCGGTGGCATGGGCAGTCGTCAGCAGAACTTCTACAACCAGCTGGCCACCCGGATGGGCTACGGCGACGCCGCCCGCGAGGTGCAGGAACTCTACCTGGCCAAGCGGCAGCGTGACGCTGCAGCCGCCGTGCCGATGGAGTTCATCGACCGGACCTCGCTGCTCGGGCCGAAGGAGCGGATCGCCGAGCGGATGCGCGAGTACGCAGAGGCGGGGGTGACCACCCTGTCGGTGACGCTCTTCACCGCGGACCCCGACACCGGTGTGCGTACGCTGCGGACGGCTGCCGAGGCGCTGGAACTCTCGGGAGTCGGGGAGTGACCTGGATCGAAGCCATCGTCCTGGGCATCGTCCAGGGCCTGACGGAGTTCCTTCCGGTCAGTTCGTCGGGGCACCTGCGAATCACTTCGGCGATCTTCTTCGATCAGGACGCCGGCGCCTCCTTCACCGCGGTCACCCAGCTGGGTACCGAGGCGGCGGTGCTGCTCTACTTCGCCAGGGATATCTGGCGTATCGGCCGGACCTGGGTCGTCGGGATCTGGGACAGGTCGGTCCGTTCCAGCCTGGACTATCGCATGGGCTGGTACGTGATCGTCGGGTCGATCCCGATCGGCTTCTTCGGCTACCTGCTCAAGGACCAGATTCGGGAGACCGCCCGCAACCTGTGGGTGGTGGCCACCACCCTGATCGTGTTCGCCTTCGTGCTCGCTTTCGCCGAGTACTGGGGCCGGCAGACCCGGACTCTGCGGGACTTCCGGATGCGCGACGGTGTGGTGATGGGTTTCGCTCAGGCGCTGGCACTCATCCCCGGTGTGTCCCGGTCCGGCGCGACACTCACCTTCGGTCTCTTCCTGAGCTTGACCCGGGAGACCGCGGCCCGTTACTCGTTCCTGTTGGCCATCCCGGCGGTGGTGATGTCGGGAATCTTCAGCCTGGGCGACGTCTTCGAACCGGCGGCACCCGGCACCTCGGTGCCGACGATCGCGCAGATGGTCGTCGCGACGCTCATCGCGTTCGGTGTCGGCTACGCGGCTATCGCCTGGTTGCTGCGTTACGTCGCGCATCACACCCTGTACGTTTTCGTGCTCTACCGGGTGGCGGTCGGCACGCTGGTTCTGGCCCTGCTACTGACCGGAACCATCAGCGCCACCTGAGGTCTGTTCGCTCGGGCCGGCCGTGCCCCACTCCGGCGGTCAGGCTCGATGTCCTCTCCGGGCACGGTCGTCCTGACGGGCCGTCGCCCGGGCGTTCGATCGTCTGCTGGCTGTGGGACTACGAAACCGCTGGCCGGCACCCACGGGTGCCGGCCAGCGGTTTGGTGTGTGTGGGTGGGGTCAGCTGGTCCAGTGTTGGGTGACGAGGTCGGCGGCTTGTTGTTCCCACTGGGCGTAGTGGTCGGGGTACGCCGACACCTGCACGGTCTGGGCGGCTTCGGTCAGGGGCATGTCCTGCCAGCCGTC
>NZ_JAASAD010000010.1 GCF_012726175.1 Micromonospora sp. HNM0581 | reverse complement strand
AACGGGCGCGGTCCTCGATCGATCAAACTTCAGCTTCGACACCTGAATGATCATCGAAAGGCCGCGCCCGGCCTCATACCACCACGATCAGGAGTGTCCACCTAAGACACCCACAACGGGCGATCCGCTACCTTGCCTGAGCCCTGGGGCCTGCCCGAGGTCGTGGCGCAGGTATGGCCCGACACGGTGGTCCAGCGGTGCATCATCCACCTGCTGGACAACACGTTCCGCTACGCCTCCAAGCGTGACTGGGGCGAGGTCGCCCGCGACATCAAGCCGGTCTACACCGCACCGTCGGAACAGGCCGCCCTGGACGCGTTCGCCGAGTTCAGCGACAAGTGGGAGAAGCGCTACCCGGCGATCGTGCGGCTGTGGTCGGACGCCTGGGCGGAGATGGTGCCGTTCCTGCCCTTCGGCACCGAGACCCGTACGGTCGTGTGCACCACCAACGCGATCGAGTCGATCAACGCCCGGCTACGGCGGGCGGCCAACGCCCGCGGCCATCTCCCCAACGAGACGGCCGCGTAGAAATGCTTGTACCTCGCCATCCGCGCGATGGACCCGACCGGACGCGGCCGCACTCGCTGGACCAACCGGTGGAAGGCCGCACTCAACGCCTTCGACATCACCTTCAACCGCCGCGTCAGCGCCGACCGCCGCTAGACCACACCAGACAGACAACTACTCAGAAACCAGTAGTTACACGCGAAACCGGATAGACCCGGTTCGGGGATCGCCGCCGCGCCGCTACGCGGCGCGCCACCGAGTAGGCCACCGCCGCCGAGCACCACCGAAGGCGGCCCATCGACTGATCTGGATGCATACTCGCCGCTTGACGGCAACCCTGACGGCAACCCTGACGCGCAACGACAGACTTGTACTCCACGGCCACTCTGCGTGTTGTTGATCTCCTCCAGGTTCCCCTTGCGAATCAGCCCGGATAGTCGGGTGGGAGCTCTACCTCCGGCCTCCGGACTGCCATGCATACGAGTTCCCCGGATTCCGAGATCGCGAATTTGGTGTCACCCGAACCCACAAACCAAGACGCCTGCGAGTCACCAAATTGCAGGAAGACGTTGTCGCCCTGAGTCGACCACGCAAGGTGCTGAGGAATGGACACATCACGCTTGGCCGGCTCCACATAGTCCGGGGCAACGCGCCATTCCCACATCTCTCGATCAAGGACCACGGTCCCAAGATTCTTCGAATCTTCGGGCACTGGGAAACGTTGCGCGGCTTCTGGCGGAGCCTCAATTACGACAAGCTCCACAAGGGCTCCCGAACGTTCGTCTACCCTCATTTCTACGTACCCACCATCGTGCCCTTGGATGTAGAGATTCAAGAGCCCCGAACGCCCTTCGAGCTGCCAGTTCACCATTAGTGGAATCCAGGGGTCCGCCTGAATTTGTGCCGCCGCGCACGGCGAGTGGCCAACAACCTTAATCATTCGTCATCCCACCATTCGCGCGTGAACAAGAGCCGGCAACATGCCTGCCTGACGAGGAGCGCCGAACTTCAGCTCCCATCCGCCGACGTTTAGGAGCTTGTCATAGGTGAGGCCGCCGCGGCCAGCTTCACCCACCGCCGCCTGAAGGCTACGAAGGTTTTGCTGGGTGCCCAGTCCAACCATTTCTGGGCTCGCACCTCTGCTGGTCATATTCTCAGCGTACTCGGCGATGTGCTTGCTTGCATTTCCGTGCACCCAAACCTTGGTATCACCGGCAGCCAACTCGAAGGACTTCGGCATTCCACCGGTGCCCGGAATCTCTGGCTGGGTGCCCTTGATGTCGCCCCATACGGTCCCACCGCAGTTGTGGACCAGCACAGGCGTGGTGCCGGCCATCACATAGTACGTGTGGGTGTTGGCGACGGTGAGGTTGTGGACGGTGGCGCGGGGGACGTTCCAGCGGTCGATGGCGGTGATCTGGACGTAGGTGCCGGCGCTGGTTTGGAGCCACTGGCCGGGCTGGAGGTCGGTGGCGTCGATCCACTCGCCCAGCTCGGGTACCCAGAACGGGTGGCCGTCGGTGGCGGTGACCTCGGCGGTCTCCGATCCTTGGTCGCCGTCGGTGTCGATGACGACCTTCACCAAATGCTTGACGCCGTCGCCGGTGATCGTGGCGGTGACCGTGTCCACCTCGGTACGGCCGGTCTCCGGATCGGTGACCACCACCGTGTCGCCCGGCTTGACGTCCTCGATCGCCTTGGTCGAGCCGTCGGCCATGAGCACCCTCGTGCCCGGCACGAAGCTGTTGCTGGGGCGCTCACAGGATCCACCACCCGACGAACCGCCATTGTTGCCGCTGGAGCCGCCGTTACTGCGGTTGGAGGCACCGGAAGAACCGCCCGGCTTCGAGTCGCCCTTACCGCCGCCACCGCCGCCCCTACCACCGCCGCCCTTGCCGCCGGAGGCTGCCGACGAGCCCTTCGGGTTGGACTTGGCCTGAGCTTCCTTCTGCGGGCCGTTACCCGTCTTCTTCGCCGACTGCGTCGCCTTGTGGCTCGTCGAGTTGACCTTGTCGGCGGCCTTCTTCTTCGCCAACTGGGCGGCCTTCTTCGCCCGCTCGATGGCCAGCTTCTTCGCCTGCAACGCAGCGGCCTCCGCTGCCCGCGCCGCCGCCAACACCATCTCGGCGGCCCGTTTCGCCGCCTGCCATGCCTGGATCGCGTTGATCGTCCGGTTGACCGCCCGGATGACCGACGGAATCTTGGCGACCTTCGTCCAGGGAATCGCGTTGAGGATGACGCTGCCACACGCCCACATGTCACCGCCGAAGCAGCTCACAGCATCGTTGATGCCGATGAACTCCTTCAGGATGTACCACGCCGAATCCAGGATCACCGACATCAACGACCGGCCCATGTTGGCCTGCGCCTGCGCCACCATCGCCGACGACAAACCCGCACCGGCCAGCGCCGCCGCCGTCTCCGACGCGGTCAACGCCACCGACAGACCCGACGGATCAGAGTGGGTGACCGGGTTGTTGTGGGCGTACGTGAAGCCGATGTTCTGCACCGGGTCGGTCAGGTCCAGCACCGGGTCAGCGGAGAGGAACCGACCCACCTGCGGGTCGTACAGCCGGGCACCCAACGGTACGAAGCCGGAGGTGTCGTCGCGGACCGCACCGAGGAAGCCCCGGTTGGTCTGGAGGTTGGCCGGTGTGTCGGCGATCCGCTGGTTGCCGAACGGATCCTGCTTACGGATCCGGGTCTGCATACCGTCGGCGAGGGCCACCTCAGCGGACGGGCTGCCCTGATGGTCGCTGGCGACGGCCACCAGGTTGGATCCGGTGCTGGCGCCGTACGCGTACCGCGTCACCATCCCGTCCGGCGTGGCGTAGCTGCGCTGCGTGTTGAGCAGCATCCCGCCGCTCTGCACCGAGACCTGGGCGTCGCCAAGGTCGAGGGTTGCGTGCTGACCCTGGATCTTCAGCAGGCGGGTGCCGCCCGGCCCGTAGATGTGCCGCGTCTCGTCCTGCGCCTCCCACACCTGCGCAGGAACGGCAGCGGCGCAGGCGGCAAGCACGATCGGCGTGGCGTTCGCGATGTTGCCGCCCTGCACCGCCAGGCACAGGCCGGAGGCCGGATGCTTCAACTGCCCCGTCGACAGCCGCTCCACCTGCTGCGCCGTCGTACCGTCACACCGTTGCAGGCGCAACGCCGACCCGGCGGTGGTGCCAGCCGGCTGGGCGCACCAGGAGTCGAATATCGACAGGGTACCCACGTTAGCGTTGGTCTGCTCCGGTGCCGGGACGAACGCCCACTTCTGCGCGATCGTCGCGTTACACGTGTACAGCTGGATGGGTCGGTTCGGTTCGGCCAGGCTGGAACTCAGATCCAGACACTTGCTCGCCAGACCCACATACGCGGTGCGGCCCTTGGTGCCCGCGCCGGTGATCCGCTCGACCTGGCCGTCGTACGTCCAGGACAGCGTCTGCTGGTCGCCGTTGCGGGTGGAGGTGACCGCCTTCGTCTCGCCGGTCAGCTCGTACAGCCGTTTCGCCTCGGAGACGATGGCCGCGCCCTGCGGCGTGGTGTAGGTCTTGGTGACGGCGTCGAGGGTGCGCGGCTGGTCGCCCTCCTCGGTGCCGTAGCCGTACCCGTAGGTGGTCTCGATCGGGCCGGTTGAGGTGCGGCCGGTCAGGTCCCGCTCGACCAGCCTGGTGCGGTTGCCGAGCAGGTCGTACTCGTACTCCTGCCAGTACCCGGTGCCGTCGACTCCCGCCGCCGCGTTCGGTGCCGTCGCGGTGCCCGGACCGGCGCCGCACGACGCCTGGTCGTCGGCGGTCCAGGCGTTGCGGAGCTGGCCGAGCGGGTCGTAGGTGAAGCACTGCCGCTCGGCGATGGTGGTGGCGTGTTCGCGGATCGAGGTGACGTTGCCGGCGTCGTCGTAGCCGTAGGAACGGTTCGAGACGAGGTGGTTGCCGGTGACCTCGCGGAACACCTGCTGCCGGGTGAGGGCGCCGCTGGCGTCGTCGTACGAGGCCATGGTCCACACCCGGTACGGGTACGCGCCCAGGGTGGAGCGCAACACCTGCCCGTACGGCGAGTAGATCGTCTCGGAGCCGTACCAGTCCTTGCCGGACACCGACAGCGGCAGGCCGTCCCTCGTGTAGCGGAACAGCAGCTTCTCGCTGGGTAGCGACCCGACCGCCGGCAGCGTCGCCGACTCGGTCAGACCGGTGTCGGTGTAGGTGTAGTCGTATCGGTACTCCCGGTTCAGGCCCCAGGTGGTGGCGATCGACTCCGGTAGCGTCAGCGTGGTCGACGTCGGCTGATAGTCCTCGGTGTACCCACCGACCGACTGGGTGTACGGCAGACCGTCGGTGTACCGGGTCGCCGTCGCCGGCAGACCCTTACCGCCGGCCACCGTGTCGTAGGTGTACTGGGCCAGCAGTTCACCGCCGCTGCCACCGAGCCGCTGCTGGGTGGGGCGGGACAACTCGTCGTACCCGTTCCACAGCGTCACACCCCGGGCGTTGGTGGTGGTGAGCGGCCGGTCCCGGTGGTCGTACGTCATGGTGGTGGCGCCGGTGTCCGGGTCGGTGGTCCGGGTCAGCCGGCCGCGCTGGTCGTACGTCCACGTCCACGGGACAGGGCTCGCCGAGTGGGTGGCCTCGGCGAGCTGCCCGCGCGCGTCGTACTCGTAGCGCATCGAGGTGAAGTCGGTGCGGGCGGCGTCGCGGAAGGTGTCGACCCGCGTGGTGCGGCCGAGACCGTCGGTGTGGAGGCGGTACGAGGCCGCGCCCGCCGGGTTGATGACGGTGGAGTGGTCGAGACCGTAGCTGTACCGGGTGGCACGGCTCGGGTATTCCGTGCCGTTGAGCAGTGGTAGTTCCTCGACCACCCGGCCAAGCCCGTCGTAGGTGTAGCGGGTGGCGTTGGGCACCACCGTGTCCGACTCGGGGGTGAAGAGCTGACCGATCGGCGAGCCCTCGGCGACGTAAGCGTTGTTGGTCTGCCAGACCTCGCCGGCCGAGTTGTAGAGCGTGTCGGTGATCAGTCGACCGCCGCCGGTCGCCTCCACCTGGGACTGCCGCTCACGGCCGAGCCCATCGTAGATGGTCACCGAGGTTTGGATACGGTCGTCGTGGCCCCGGGCGAAGGTGGTGACGTACGGCGGCTTGCGGATGCTTTCGCCGGGGTTCTCCGGGTCGGGCGCGATCGCCGGTAGGGCGTACTCGGCCCGGAAGTCGGGCACCAGGGCCGGCGACGGGGTACGCCCCGCGCCCCACGCCTCGACCAGGCGGCCGAGCGCATCGTATTCGGCGTGGCTGACCTGGTTGTTCGGGTCGGTGGTCCTGAGGGTGACCGCACGACCCGGGTCCAGATCCCGGGTCTGCTTGTGCCCGAGGGAGTTCTCCTCGCTGACCGCGTATGCCTGCCCGCTGGCCGGGGTGTAGGTGATCCGGGAGACGTTGTTGTCCGGGTCGGTACGGGTCAGTACCCGGCCGACGGCGTCGAAGGTGGTGGTGCCGTCGTTCTGGAAGCCGGAACCGTCTGCCTTCAACGACCAGGTCTGGGTGGCCAGGCCCCGGGTGGTGCTCGGCAGGGCCGTGCCGTAGGCGGCGCCGTCGTAGCCGACCCGCCCGGCGGAGGAGAGCGTCGTCAGGTCGTCGAAGTCGGCGGCCGCACAGGTCGTCGGGCTGCTGCGGATCTGCCTGGTGAGGCCGATGAGGTTCTTGTCGGTGCGGTGCGTGTACTCGACGAGGGTGCACGACTCGTCACCGGACTTGCCGGTGTCGCCAAGTGATTCGATCCGCTCCGGCAGGCCGTGACTGCTCTCGTAGGTGGTCCTGGTCTCGACCGTGCGCATCGTACGGGTGTCGTCGCCGGTTCCGGAGGACCGGGCCACCGCCTTCTGCCGCGTGTCGGTGACCCGCCACGCCTTCAACGGGTCGAGCCCGTCGTCCCGGTCGCGGGAGGCGAGTTCGGTCGCCGTGGGGTAGGTGACGCTGCGGGTGAGCCAGTTGGCGTCCGGGTCGCTGGCCTTGGCGTACGTCAACTCCTCGGCGACCCGGCCGGCGAACGGCTGCCGGTCCTTGGCGATCTCCTCGCCGCTGCCAACGTTGTCCTGCACGGACACGTTGTCGCCCATGCCCCGGAAGTAACGGGTGACCGACTTGGTCTGCTCACTGCCCAGTTCCGCGGTGGCTGGCCCGGTGAGGACGGTGACCTGCTCGAAGCCGGCGAACTGGGAGTACGTGCGGCGGGACTTCTTGCTGAATTCCGGTTCGGCGAGCCGCCAGCCAGCGTTGTCGTACGAGTACCTGGTAAGGGTGGACGAGGCGGCGCCGTCGATGGCGGGCAGTTCCTCGACGGACTCCACCACATACTTGTGGAACCAGTCGATGACGTCGTCCTTGGCCGGATCCGGGTGCCAGAAGTTGGGGTAGCAGAGCCGGGTGTTGGCCTTCAGCTCGGCGGTGTCGTTCTTGCCGGGCAGACCGGATCCGGTGGCGCAGGAACCGGTGGGTGTCTTGTAGCTGACGACGGTCTCACCGCCGTACTCGTTGATCACCCGCGCGACGCGTAGCCGGGAGAAGCTGGGACGGTTGTCGTTACGCACCCGGTTGGGCATGTCCTGCGGGTTGTGGGCGAACCGCACCGGGTTGAGCGCGACCTTGTCACCGTCGACGCCGTACCCGGTCCGCTGGATCGACTCCAGCCAGAGGGCGGTGTTCGGGCCGGTCAGCAGAGTCGGGAAGGACTGGGTGAGCTGGTACTCGTCCACCTTCTGCAGAGCGGTGGAGCCGCTGCGCCGCTGCGCGAAAGTGGTGATCTTGTCGAGGCGTTTGCGGGTGAAGAACGACGGTGAGGAGTTCCAACACTTCCGGCCCGCGATGCAGTTCAGGTCGGCCGGGGTGTCGTACCAGATGCGGTAGTCGTGCGGGATCTGACTGTTGAAGTTCGACTCGGAGCAGGTCTGGGAGCCCTCGGCGAAGCAGCGCTCCGCCACGTCGAAGCTGACCCGGGCCAGCGGTGCGGCGCCGTAGACGCTGGTGCTGCGCTGCCCGTAGTCGATGCGGGTCAGGTAGCCGCCACGGTCGTACTTCACCGGGGACTTGAAGTTGAAGTTCCGCGCGTAGCGGTTCTCCTCCTTGGCCCACCACAGGCTCATCACGTTGCCGTGGATGTCCTCGACGTAGTCCAGCGACCACCGCCACGCCTGGGTGCAGGCCGAGTCGGCCCAGTCGCCGGCCTGGTAGCAGTCCTCACCGGAGTGGTTACCGTAGACCGGTGCGGTCAGCACCGAGTTGGTGACCGGCTGACCGGCGGTCCAGCCGGGCAGGCGGTGCCGGCCGAAATGGTAGCGGGTGCCGTCCCTGGTGGTGACGACCCAGTACTCACCGTCGGCGTCGCCGTTGTCCAGGCTGGTGTCCTTGAGCAGCTGCACCTTGGAACCGTCACCGTTGGCGGTGGTCCATGTTCCGCTGCTGTCGTCCCGGACCAGCTCGGTGGTCATCCCGCCGAGGGAGAGGGTGGCGTTCTTCGACCCCCAGCAGAGGTCCGCGGTCCGGTGGTCGCTGTTGTTGGAGCCGGGCTTCTTCGAGTCCTGCCGGCAGTTGACGTAGGTGCGGGTGATGGCGCCGGCCGCGTAGTCCCAGCCGTCGCCGATCCAGGAAGCCTGGTTGTTGGTGGCCGAGGTGCGCCCGTCCACTGACTGCGACGAGTACGACAGCGCCACCTTCGGCATCAGGCCGCCAGCGGTCTCGGGCACCTGCACCTGGTACGAGTAGGTGAAGGCGCCGGACGAGGAACCCGCCGCCCAGGAGCCGGAGAACAGCAGCGGGGTGGCGGTGAAGTCGCCGGAGGCCGAAGCGCCAGTGTCGAGTACCCCGACGACGTTGGCGCCGGTAGCGCTGGACTGGGCCCCGATGGCCGATCGGCTGGCTACCGCGCCGCCGGTTCCGACAAGTGAGCCGACGGGCACGCTGCCGGTGACGATCCGGCGGTCGCTGGCCCCCTGGTTGACGCCCGTGATCGCGGCGCTGCGGGCGGACGCGCCGGCGACCGGGAGGATTTCCACCTCGCTGGAGACGGCCTGGCCGGTGACTCCGGCCGGGTCGGTCGACTCGACGCCTGAGCTGCCGTCGGCGCAGTCACCCCCGTCCGGATTGTCGAAGACGCAGTCCGGCAGCAGCACGACGCCGAACCGGTCAGCGGCCTGCGGGCCGTAGAAGTCAGCGAAAGGGGTGTAGTCGACGCTGAGAGCCACCTCGGCCGTCGGGTCGGCGGTGGCCGGTGGAGTGATTTTCATGATCAGGCCGGAGACCCCGGCGTCGTGCGACGCCTCCGGGGCGGCCAGGTCCACCGCCCAGGTGCCGGCGAGGGCGGCCGGGTCACCGCCTTCCGGTACGCCGAGAGCGACCGGCAGGTCGTCGACCGGCAACGCGTCACCGGCGGCGACACCGGTGAGGTCCACCGTTCCGCTGCCCTCGTCCCAGGCGTCGACCGCCGAGGGCTCGTACAGATCGAGCGGTTCCGGCTCGTCGGTGAGCAGGTCGGTCACCGCCTGCTCGTCGGGCGCGATCTGCTCCACCTCCGGAATCTCCGGAAGGTCGATCGTGCCCCTGCTCATGCCCGGGGCCGGTATCGCGAAGGCCGGCGCGGGCAGCGCCGTCACCGTCATGGTCATGGACAGCGCCAGGATGAACGCCGTCCGGGCGGGACGCCCCCGCCGTCGGGCGGGCAAACCGGTACCAGGCATGCGCGTCGACTCCCACCCAGGCGTGTAGACGAAGGATGTTTCGCGGGCTAACCGCGAGGACCCGTGCCCGATCGGCACGTGCGTGAGCACTCTCCGTCAGGGCAGGTTGGACCTCAAGGTCACTTAGCGTGATGCCTCAGCCATTGATGTGATGCCGGGCACTGCCCAGATGGCGCAAAAGACACTTGCGATACCAAGGAAGGCAAGTCCGTTTATTCGTTAATACCTGACAAGCAGTACCGGCAAATCCTCCCACACAAGATCCAATTCCGGGCGTATCGGTCACTGATCAGAAAGTAAACATCACGAACAGATAACGTTCACGGGATAGACGAACCGCCCTGGTGCCGTGCGATCGTGTGCCCGCGGTTCTACCCCTCGGCCCCGCCGGTGGGGCGAATCCGCGCCCTTCCCTGTCCGCCCGGCCCACGGGAGTAGACCGCCGTGACAGCGCCTCGCCTACTCAGCCCGTTCGTGCGTACGCGTACCCGGCTGATCTGCACCACGGGTTTCCTGCTGGTCGCCGTCATCGCCACGTCTCTGCCCTGGTGGCCGGGAATTCACCAGGCCGGCGACGGGGTGCCGGAAGCCGCCACCGAGGCCACACCGGCGTCGACACCGCCACGCGACGAGGCGACCGCGATGGCCGAGGCGCTCCGCACGGGCACCGAGGTGCTCGTCGAGACCGCCACCACGGCCACCTCGCTCACCTGGGCACAACCGGCTGGGCAGTGGCGCACCACCACCCACGCCATCGCGCAGCGGGCCAGGAACGCCACCGGGCAGTGGGCACCGATCGACCTCACCCTGACCCACGATGCCGATTCACCGGACAACCTCGGCATCCGCCCGGTCAACCCGCCCAGCCCGGTCCGGTTCTCCGGCGGCCCGACGCGGCCCGACGCCCCGACGTCCGCTGGCCCGTCCGCCCAGTCGATGCGCCTGGTCGCCAACACCCGCGCCGAAGGGGACACCCCCCTCGCCGAAGTCGAGATCGACGGCCACACCCTCACCTACCTGTGGCCCGGCCCGCTGCCGGAGCCGGTGCTCGACGGTCCGCGCCTGCTCTACCCCGAGGTCCGGCCCGGCGTCGATCTGCTACTGGTCGCCCGGGACGAAGGCGGATTCGGGCAGCTGCTGATCGTCAAGAACCGGGACAGCGCCACCATCGAGTCGGTCCGGTCCCTCACCTACGGCCTGCAGTCACCGACGGCGCTCTTCCGCCACGACCAGGAGACCGGCGGTGTGCAGGTCCTCGACGCGGTGAGCCAGGCCGAGATCAGCTCGATGCCCACCCCCTTCGCTTGGGACTCCGCCGGCCAGGACCCGACGTCGCCCCAGCCTGCCCTGCGTACCGCCGTCGCCACCACCACCGACGTACTACGCCTGTCCGGTCTGCAAGGGGTCGAGGCGGGTGCCCGGCACGCCCCGATGCCTGTCAGCCTCGACGGTGACGGTAGCGGGGACGTACGACTACACCTGGACGTCGCCGCCACCGGCCTGCTCACCGACGCGGACGCGTTGTTCCCGCTCTTCCTCGACCCGACGCTGCGCAGCGGCACACTGGCCTGGGCGACGGTCTACAAACAGCACCCCAGCACCAACACCTGGAACGGCACCAACTTCAACTCCGGCAGCACCGACGCCCGGGTCGGTCACGAACAGCAGACTCCGTTGACCGCCCGCTCGTTCTGGCGCATGGGCTTCACCAGCAGCTTGAAGGGCGCGACCGTCAAATCGGCCAGTTTCAAGGTACTCAACAACCATTCCTGGAGCTGCACCGCGCGTCAGATGGAACTGTGGCGCACCGGCTCGATCTCCTCCGCCACCACCTGGAAGAAGCAGCCGAGCTGGGTCGAGGTGCAGCAGAGGAAGTCGTTCGCCCACGGCTACGGAAGCAGTTGCGCCGACGACTACGTCAGCTTCGACGTGAAGAAGATCGCCCAGAACGGCGCCGACGGCGGCTGGTCGAACGTCACCCTCGGCATGCATGCGACCAGCGAGAACGACACACTGACCTGGCGCAGGTTCAAGGTCAGCAGCACCGAACTGGAGGTCGTCTACAACACGCCGCCACGGGAACCGACGGGCGGCAAGAGCACGCCCGGCGGCACCTGCGTGCCCGGCCCCGGCAGCGGTGTCACAGTCGCCAGGACCAATCTGACGCTGTACGCCAAGGCCACCGACCCCGACGACAACCTGGCGTCGCTGCGCTTCCGCTTCTGGAAGACCGGCTCGACCGTCCCGCCGGGCACTCTGGTCACCGCTCGCAGCGATGGCAGCGCGGAACTCCTGGTGCCGTCCAGCAGCCTGGAGGACAAGACCACCTACTCCTGGGACGTACGCGCCGAGGACGAATCAGATGCCTCGTCGAGCTACTACCCGCCCGGCACCGAACCCTGCCAACTGACCATCGACGCCTCGGCGCCGCCCGCACCCACCGTGACGAGTGAGGTGTTCCCGGAGGCCACCCCCGACGGTGCGACCTGGGCAAGCGTGTCGTTCGGCGGAACCGGTGCGATCACCTTCAGCGCCACGGGCGCGACCCGGTTCACCTACGCCTTCGAGGCCATCAACGCCCAGTCCGTGAATGCCGTCGACGGCGCCGCCATGGTGCCGGACCTGGCACCACGGCACGCCGGTCCCACGACCCTGCACGTGTACGCCTACGACGCGGTCGGCAACCGCAGCGGCCGCACCGACTACACGTTTTTCGTGCCGCCACGCGACGAGGCCGACGGTCCAGCTGACACGACCGGCGACCAGCTGCCCGACATGCTGATCGTCGACGGTGACGGCCACCTGCGGACCTACGTCGGTGATGCCGGTGGCGAACTGAACGACCACCTCGCCGCCTCGTACACCGGCAAAGGCGAACAGAACCCGCCCGGACACTGGTACGACCCGGCCACCGGTAAGGCGGCGCTGATCACCAAGCACTCCGACACCTACCCGGGCGACGGGCTGACCGACCTGTTCGCCCGCACCCCGGACGGCGGATTCTGGCTCTACCCCGGTGACGGCCACGGCAGCTTCAACGTGGACGATCGGCTGCGGGTCATGCTTCCGCCGAACACGCCGAACCCGTCAGCCTGGACCCAGATCGAGGCCCTCGGCGACATCACCGGCGACAAGCGGCCGGACCTGGCCCTACGTTCCGGTACGGAGTTCTGGGTGCTGTCCGGCTACACCGGGGCGGCTTTCCAGGAAGCCACCCTGATGAACAGCAACGCCTGGGCCCGCCGGGAAATCCTCAACATCACCGACTTCGACCGGGACGGCACGCCCGACCTGCTCTGGCGCAACATGGACGCCGGCACGCTCTACGTCCGGCACGGGTTGCCCGGCACGGTGGCCGACAGCGTGACCCTGGAATCGCTGAAGCTCGCGGTCAACTCCCGTGACGGTGACGTCCGAATCGGCACGGGCTGGACGGAGGCGGCCTACGACGCCGTCGTAGGCATTCCCGACGTCAGCGCCGACGGGATACCGGACCTCTGGACCCGGTCCGGCACCGACGGCAGCATCCGACTGCACCGGCCCTCCCTCACCGACATCGACGCGTCGGCGCAGGTGGTCCTGTCGTCGAACTACACCTCCATCCGGGCCTTCGGTTGACGCGTCTGCCAGCGGACGTGACCCAAGCCGGTCAGGCGAGGTCGGTTACTGCCAGAGGGCGTTGGCGACCTGCGGGAACAGGCCCTCAGGGTGGGCGCGGAAGAGCGGCTCGGTGCCGAACAGGGTCACCGTTGCCCCCTTCGCCTCGCCGCTCACCACCACCGGCTGGCCGGCGGCGTCCTCCTGGCCGCTCCAGTGACCGGCCTGGAAGAAGCCCTCCCCGGCGAGGCGCTGATCGACGCGCACGCCGCTGCCGACCCTGGTGAAGTACTGCGGTGCGTACACGAAGGAGGTGGGCAGCGCCCAACCGGTGACCGGTGAGGCCGGATCGTTGCGCACCGAGACGGTGCCGTTGGCGTCGCTGCGGCCCGCGGTGGCCGTCACGTCGAGCAGCCCGGCGCGGTCGTTGAACTGCACACCGGCGGCACCACGCCCGACCACGGTGCCGCCGTCGGCCAGCCACGCCTCGAACGCGACCGCTCGGATGCCGTCCAGACCCAGCGGGTCGAACGCGGTCGTGGAGACGAACAGCGCGTCGACGTCGTCGAAGGACAGCGCGCCGGTGTTGAACGCGGTATGTGTCACCGCCACCGGATCGAAACCCATCTGCCGCAGGGCGTGGATCTCGCCCGCGTTCGCCGCGACACCGAGCCGGGTCGGCGCGACCGGCGTGGCCCGGCGTACCTGCGCCGGGGTGAGTCGCATGAAGTCGACACCGTAGGTTTCGGCGATCGGTCGGACGACCGCCGGGTCGCCAGGAACGACGAAGGTCCCGTCGGGGGTACGCGTCACCTTCACCCCGTCGGCGTGCAGTTCGTTCACCGCCCGGATGCCGGCCACCGAGTCCACCACGAGCCCGTGGTGCGTCGCCCGGCCGGACGGGACCGAACCGGTCGCCTGCACCTGTGTCACCGGGCGCAGGGCCCTGCCGTCGAGACCGACGTCGCGGGTCACCGACCGTACGGTCGCACCCCAGAGCTGACCGTGGCTCCAGGCCGAAATGTCGTACATCGTGGGGAAGTCACCCGTCACGTCCCGTCCCACGTCCAGCAGGGCACTGGCCAGCCCCCGTTTGCTCTGCCGCATGTCGACCACATAGGAGCCGCGCTCGTACCTGACCCCGGCCAGGGTGAACGGCCGGGACGCCTGGTGCACGGCCACGTCGTTGTCGAGCAGGAACTGAACCAGCCGGGCCGCCGCGGTGTCGCTGCGCTGACCGGGCCCGGCCGGGACGACGTACGCCCTGGGGAAGCTCTGCGGCTGTGTCCTGGCGTTGTCGCCGGCCGCCAGGGTCAGGGCGAGCGGGTCGTCGACCGGTCGGGTCGGCTCGCCGGCCACGCCGCGTCGAAACCATTCGAGCTGGTCGACCAGGAGCGCCTTGGTGTTCTCACTGGCGTAGCCGAGATTGCCCCGGATGCTCGCCACCGCGACGGCGGTGTTGATCCGGGTACGCTCGTGCCGCTCGGCCTCGGTGAGCGAGCCACGAGGATTCAGAGGCAGCTCGACGGTGTGGCCGACGGTGCCGTGATACATGGCGTACATCGGGGTGAAGATCGGCGGCCAGTCGTCCCAGCCGTCCGTCCACTCCCGGAACGGGATCACGGTACGCCGGCCGCCGTCGGTGTCCGCGCAGCTGGCGCGCTGCTCTCCGGTGGCGAGGACAGCCTGCTCCATGGCCAGCGCGTTACGCAACGCGTGCCTGATGTAGAGGTCGTACTCGTAGTTGTCGCCGTGCGGGCCGGTGGCCGGCTCGATGAGCGTGCAAGTGACGTACCCGTGGATGTCGAGCATGGTCAGCGGGCTGTAGCGGACCAGTTGGGCCCGTACCGCCCGGACCTCCGGCTGTGACGCGGTGATGTGGTCCCGGTTCATGTCGAAGCCGTTGGCGTTGGCCCGGGTGGCGGCGACCCGCCCGTCCGGGTTGTTCGTGACGACGAAAGCGATCACATGCCGGTCGAGCAGTCGCCGGATCGACGGATCGTCGGAGAAAGCCAGGTCGTGGAGGACCTGAAGGCTGGCGTCGGTGCCTTCCCACTCGTTGCCGTGGATGTTGTTGTTGACGAACAGTGGCGTACGCCAGCGGTCGTACCCGCCCGCCCGTGCCTTGGCCAACGCCGCACGCGGATCACTGAACCGCAGGTCGGACAGTCGCTGCCAGGTGCGCCACTCGGCGTCCCGCATCGGCGCGGTCGCCACCACCAGATGCAGATCGCGGCCGAGCACGGACCGGCCGATGACTTCGACACTGATCCGCTCGCTGCGCTGAAGGTCGCGTAGGGCCGCCGGGATGTCGTGGTAGGCGATGAGGTTCATCGGGATGGCGGCGTCGTCAGGGTCGACCGGCACGTCCCGGATGATGTCGTTGCGCGGCTTCCCGGGCAGCTTCGTCGACGGTGCCGGCTGGTGCGGCTCGCCGCCCCGGGCGGTCGCGGAAAGTGCCTGCGAGCCGGAATTGGGATGGAAGGGCAGGTCGGTGTCGGCCGGGCCACGGGGTGACTGCACCGTGGCACCGGGGGTCGCCGGGGCCGCGGGTGCCGCGCTGGGCGCGACGGTCGTCCCGAGAAGGAGTACGGCGGCGAGCGGGGCTACCAGTCGACGAATGTTCACGCACTTACCTCGATTCGCGGGCACGGCACCCGGACGGCGACTCGTGATCGCCAGCGCCGTTACCGGCAGTTCTACCAACGACGGTCTTCGAAGTCGATAGCCGACGGGTGGTTGCCGTCCCGTCGGCGGTCACGGTCGCCGATTCTGGTGCAGGTCCCGACCGTCCGAGTGGGGTCACCGGTCCATCGCCGACGCGACGGTTGCCGAGTCCGATGGCGGGGAAGTGAGGTGCGGTGGGCGGTGCATGGGAGCGGACGAAAAGGATCACCCGGGGGGCTTTCCGCCCGGTCCGTGGTCGGGACCTGTCGCTGCACGCCGCCGCGATCACCTTCTACGGGGCGATCGCCGTGGTGCCGGTGGCCCTGCTGGCGATCTGGTTGACGAGCCTGCTGACGGGAGCGTCGCAGGTGCGCCGGCTCACCGGGTACGCCGTGGAGACGCTGCCGGACGCGATCGGAGCGCCACAGGCGGTGGCCGCGCTCGTCGACGCCGGGGTGGAGCTGACGCCGTGGTTGGCGTTGGCCGCCCTGTTACCAGCCTCGCTGTACGGGGAGGGGCTGCGGCGGGCCTTCGTCTCGGTCGCCGCGCCCCGTTCCGACGAGCACCTGATCGGCTGGCGGGGCCGGTTGCTGCTGCTGCCGCTGCTGGCACCGGCCCCGGCGCTGCTGCTGTCGATCCTGCTGGCCCTGCCGACCACCACCGAGTTGGTCCGACAGGGTGGCTGGGCCGGCGCGCTCGGCGTGGTGCTCTCCTTCCTCGCCGTCTGGCTGGTGCTCACGCCGGTGCTGGTGTGGGTGTTCCGGGTGGTCGGCCCGGCCTCACCGGACTGGCTCTCCACGCTGGGCATGGGCTCCTTCACCGCGGCCAACCTTTCCGGTTTCCTGCACGGTTTCGTGCTTTTCGCCTCGCTGCCGCTCGACCTGGGCGTGCCCTTCGGCGGGTTGAACGAGGTGGGCTCCGCCGTGGCGATCCTGCTCTGGCTCTACCTGTTTCACGTGATCGTGCTGGCCGGCTACTCCGCCACCCTGGCCCTCGCGTCCTGGCGCCTTCGCCGGACACCACGCGGATGACGTGTGTTGATCATCAGGTTCTCCCCCGTCGGCGCCTCCGCCGACAAGGCGTCGCAGGCCGAACTGGCCGCGTTGCCCGAGGACCTCGCCCCGGCCTGGCTCGCCGAGCCGCGCCGGCCACAACGCCGCCCAACGCATCCTCGCCGACCTCGGTCGCTGACCGCCGACGGCGGTGCAAGGTCAACTCGCTGCCGGCGGATCCTCGCCGACCCGGTGGGCGCGGACCTTGTGACCCACGCTGGTCAGGCAGCGCCCACTGGGCAGGTCGAAACGCCAGCCGTGCAGCTGGCAGGTGAGCTGGTCACCGTCGACGATGCCGAAGCGGCTCAGGTCAGCTTTCAGGTGCGGGCAGCGCCGCTGCACCACCCAGTCACCGATGGTGATGTCCTCCGCGTCGACGGCCCGCTCATGCTCGTCGTACCAGCCCTCGGCGTACTGGAGACGCTCCGTGGAAAGGCACTTGAAGAAGGCGTACACGAACTCGTTGTACTGCCCGATCCGGGCGGCCGAGAAGCGGCAGGAAAGGAAAAGCGAGTTGACCCAGTCAACCTCGCCGATGTGCAGCAGGTGCTCCACCAACGCCCGTTCGGTACGGAACCGGTACCGGACCTTCTCGTCGGCGTACGGTCGGACCTGCTTTTCGGGGAAGTCCACCACGATCGACTCGATGCTGTCGCCGTCGTAGCCGACCAGGTCGAAGCGGACCGGACCGCCGACCCCCTTCGCCAGGTAGATCGACTCGTCGAGCAGTGGTTCGACGCGCCGCTTCAGCTCCTTGAGCACGTCCACCTCGGGATGCCGCCAGGACGCCTTCTCCGCCTCGATGATCGGCCGTTTGCGTTCGCGCATCTCCTCCAGGTGGGCGACCTTGTTGGCGAAGAACTCCTCGACCGGCACCGGATGCGTGGTCGTCGCGCCGGTGGTGGTGATCTCGCTGACGCTGCCGGGCAACAACACGATGCCGTTGGTGCCGCCGACCTTGGCGTACTCGGTGAGGAAGACCGACTGGTCGGGGAAGATGTTCCCCTCGTCGCCGAAGATGTCGTTGAACTGCCACAGCTCGTCGTCGAGGAAACACGGCGGGCCGGCGATCGGGAAGACATGGTCGGCTTTGAGGTCGTCGATGTAGCGCCAGGTGCGGTCGAACTGCCGGTCCCGCTTCTGCTTGCCGAACGCGGTCTTCGCCGCGTTCGGCAACTCGTACACCATCGGATACCAGATCGCGCCGGAGAACTGGAGCAGGTGCGCGTGGACGTGGCCCAGCTCGGCGAAGGTACTCAGGTCGGTCGGTCGGGCGTCGTTCTGGTTGAGCAGCCGAACACCGTCGTACTCCACCCAGAGCGAGGAGTCACCGATCGGACCGTCGGTCGGGCTGGTCAACGCCTGGATCATCACCTTCAGGCCGCCGTCCAGCTCGACGACCTCCTCGTTGCGGGTCTTCAGGAACCTCGTGAAGCCCAGCTCGCGGAACTCGTCCTCCATCTCCGAGGTGGGAAACTCGGGCAGTAGGACCGTGGCCTTCTTCGACACGTACCGCTTCAGGTGGGCCGCGTCGAAGTGGTCCCGGTGCAGGTGGGAGACGTACAGGTAGTCGACGTCACCGAGGGCCTCCCAGTCGAGCCGGGAGTTGTCGGGGAAGGGAAACCAGGAGGCGAAGTAGGCCGGATTGACCCACGGGTCGCACAGGATGCTGCCCGCGGCCGTGTCGATCCGCATGCTCGCGTGCCCCGTACCGGTCACTCGCACCGCAGTTCCCCCTCAAAAGACAATCAAAGGTGTACGCCCCAGAACGCTACCGGAGGCTGTCCGGTCCCCGCCCCGCGACGCCGGTAGTGTCCTTCCACCACCGGAGCGGAGCCCATCGCCCCTGGCCGGCAACCTGCGTAGGGGACGTGCCAGACTAGCCGGAGATCCGTTCGCGAGGAAGGACCGACAGTGGCAGGCAGCGAGCCGGTAACGTCGCCAGACCAGCACAAGCCCGGGCACCGCAAGGCCGGGCGGATCGGCGCGGTACTCACCGCGTTCGCGCTGCTGGCCATGCTCTGCGGCAACCACGAGGGCCGGGTCGAGAACCTGTGGCTGATCGGTCTGGCCGCGCTGCTGCTGCTCATCGTGATCGGCGACGTGGTGCTGCGCCGCAACGGCCTGCGCTCCTGACGGTTCCGGCGACCCGCGACAATGCGAACGGGCCCGCTCGGGTCTACCGAGGCGGGCCCGTTCGGGTGAAGCCTGTCAGCGGCCGAAGAGGATGTCCTGCACGTTCTTCAGCGCGGCGTCGACCTCGGCCTCGAAGTAGCCGCCCTGCACCAGCCCGAAACGCAGCGTGTCCAGTTCCTTCGGGTTGACCGGCATCTGGTTGCGCCCAGCCATCCCGCCCAGCAGCGACTCGAAGAACCGGTCCACCTGGTCCGGGTCGTACCCGCTACCGAAGCGGCGGACCTGGAAGCTGCGACGGATCTGGTCGACCCGGTAGAGGTCGCTGCCGGGTGGACCAGCCATCGGAGGCCCGCCCAACGAGGGCCCCGCCATTGCCGGGGGCTCACCCATCGCAGGCCCGCCGAGTGCCTGCTGCGGTGGACCGGCAGGTCCCGCCGCGCCACGCCGTGGATCCCGGTCCGGCAGCCTGATCTCGGCCGTCATATCGGGGCGGCCGTGCCGGCCTGCCTCGAAACCGTCGAAGCGCTGCCCGTCGGGAGGGCCGTAGCCGCCACCCGGGCCGTCCGGCGGGCCATAACCACCGGGCCCGTCCGGCGGACCGTAGTCACCCGGCCCTTCCGGCCGACCATAGCCAGCCGGCCCGTCCGGCCGACCGTAACCAGCCGGCCCGTCCGGCGGGCCATAGTTACCGGGCCCGTCCGGTGGGCCATAGCCACCCGGGCCGTCCGGCGGACCGTAACCACCGGGCCCGTCCGGCGGACCGTAACCACCCGGGCCTGCTGGTAGACCACGCGGCGGAGGCCCGCCGTGGCCCATCGCGCCGGGAGGCCCCATCTGCGCACCCGGACCCATCGGGGCGGCAGCGCCCCGCGAGCCGTCATACCCCCCCCGGCCAGCGTTGTCGTAACCACCGGCGAAGGCACCCGTCGGCTCGTCGTAGCGGCCGTAGGGCGGCCCGGCCTGCGCCGGCATCGCCCGAGGCGGCATCGGCGGCTGCGGCACCGGGGACATGCCGCGGTCGTCCCGCGTCCCAGGACCCATCCGGTCCGACGGGCCCGGCCGGACATCGCCGCGGCTGGCCCCGCCGCTCCGCTCCTCCAACTCCGCCAACTGCCGTTCGACCCGGTCGAGATGCAGGTCAACCTGCCACTCGTCGTAGCCGTTGAAGCGAACCCGGAAGACGACGTCATGAACCTCCTGCGCAGCCACCGACGCTCCGACCGGCTGCCCGGCGAGCGTCGCCTCGACCCGGTCCAGAAAGGCGTCCACCTCGTCAACCTTGTATCCCCGGCGGAGCGCCTTACGCCGGAAACGCTGACCCTGACTCGCCACTATGTCTCCTGGTCTCGTTCGCCACGCCCGGTCATGCCGTCATCTCCCCGGCCGGGTCGGTGCCACTGTCCTCCGCGGCGGCCAGCTGCCCGCACGCCCCGTCGATCTCGCGACCTCGGGTGTCCCGCACCGTGGCGGACACCCCGGCATCACGCAACCGCCGGACGAACTCCCGCTCCACCGGCTTCGGGCTGGCATCCCAGCGGCTGCCCGGAGTCGGGTTCAGCGGGATCAGGTTCACGTGGGCCAACTTGCCGGCCAGCAGCCGACCGAGCAGGTCAGCTCGCCACGGCTGATCGTTCACGTCCTTGATCATCGCGTACTCGATCGACACACGACGGCCCGTACGGGCCGCGTAGGCCCAGGCTGCGTCCAGCACCTCGCACACCTTCCAGCGCTGGTTGACCGGCACGAGTTCGTCGCGCAGCTCATCATCGGGGGCATGCAGCGACAACGCAAGAGTCACGGAGAGGTCTTCGCTGGCCAGTCGGTGGATGGCCGGCACCAGCCCGACCGTGGAAACGGTGATGTGACGCTGCGACAGGCCGAGCCCCTCGGGCGCCGGCGCGACGAGGCGGCGGATCGCGTCGACCACCCGATTGTAGTTCGCCAGCGGCTCCCCCATACCCATGAAAACCACGTGGGACAGCCTCGGTGGCGACCCCACGACCGCACCGGAGGCCGCCACGCCCGCCAGGTAAACCGCCTGGTCGACGATCTCGGCGGTGGAGAGGTTACGGGTCAGACCGGCCTGGCCGGTCGCGCAGAACGGGCACGCCATGCCGCATCCGGCCTGGCTGGAGATGCAGACAGTCACCCGGTCCGGGTAGCCCATCAGTACGCTTTCCACCAACGAGCCGTCGTGTAGCCGCCACAGCGCCTTACGGGTCGCTCCGTCGTCGCAGGCCAGCTCGCGGACCGGGGTGAGCAGCCGGGGCAGCAGCTGGTCGGCGAGGCGTTCACGGGACGCCGCCGGCAGGTCGGTCATCAGAGCAGGGTCGCGTACCAGCCGGGCGAAGTAGTGGGTGGAGACCTGCCGGGCGCGGAACGCCGCCTCGCCCAGCTTCTCGACCAGGTCCTTCCGACCGGCGAGGTCCAGGTCAGCAAGGTGTTGTGGTGGCATCGCCGCCCGGCGCGCACCCGGCGCGTCCGGGTCGGCCGGCATCAGGGGAAGACTCGTCATAGCACGTCCAGTCTGGCACGCCCGCTCGGTGGCGCACCCCCGCAGAGGTGCCGCGTCCGCTCCGGTCCCGTCCGCGTACCGGTCCCGCCTGCGTGGGCCATGCCTCAGTTCACCGCCGGAACGAAGACCACGAGCAGCA
This sequence comes from Micromonospora sp. HNM0581, assembly GCF_012726175.1. GTDB lineage: Bacteria > Actinomycetota > Actinomycetes > Mycobacteriales > Micromonosporaceae > Micromonospora. The sequence continues at coordinate 185,811 of NZ_JAASAD010000010.1, read as the reverse complement.
GGTACGCGGTCGGCACCGCGAACAGAACAGAGTCGAGCCGGTCCATCAGGCCACCGTGACCGGGCAGCAGGTTACTCATGTCCTTCACGCCGAGATCCCGTTTGATCATCGACTCGGCGAGGTCACCGAGAACCGCCGCGCCCGACACCGCCACGCCGAACACAGCCCCCCACCACGGCGCCACGTCGAACACCAGCCAGAGCAGCACCGCACTGCCGAGCGCCGCCGCGCCGACCGAGCCGGCGAAGCCCTCCCAGGACTTCTTCGGGCTGATCGTCGGAGCCATCGGATGCTTACCGAAGTTGGCACCGGCCGCGTACCCGCCGGTGTCGGAGAGCACCACCGCGACAAGTGTCACCAGCACCCGCAGGGCACCGTCACCGGGAGACGACGCGAGCAGGGCGGCGAAGCCACCCAGGAACGGCACGTACACCGAGATCAGGGTCGCTGCGGTCAGGTCACGCTGGAGGTTGGCCGTACCGTCGCCGAGCCGCCAGACCAGGGTGCCCGCCACCGTGACGAGCAGGCCGAGCAGCAGTGCGTCCAGCCCGGCGAACCAAGCCAGGGTGACCGTGAGGACCCCACCGGCGACCAGCGGAACCAGCGGCACCTGGGCACCCCCGCGGCGCACCGCGCGGGACATCTCCCAGATACCGACACCGAACGCGGCGGCGAGCACCAGCAGGAACGCCGGGGTGTAGAGGAACAGGGGCAGCAGGACCAGGGCGCCCAGCCCCACCCCGACCGCGATGGCCGCCGGCAGGTTCCGCCCGGCCTGGCTCCCGTTCTGCCGGGTGGCGGGCCGGCCGGCACCGGCCCGACGCCGGCCACGGTGCCGGCGGCCCGACCCGTCACCCTCGTCGGGCGACGGCGGTTCGGAACCGGTGTTCCCGGCAGGAACGGCCGCGAGCTGGGTGGTGGGGGCGTCGTCGTGATCCCGCACCGGCGCGATCAGTGCGGTGGGCGCGTCGTCGTGATCCCGCACCGGCGCGATCTGCGCGGTCGGGGCATCGTCGTGGTCCAGGTCGCGGGCACCGTTGCGCCCGTGAACCTGGTCCCAGCCGGCGGGTCTGGACCCGTTCCGGCTGTCCTGGGCAGCCCGGTCGTAGCCACGCCGGTCAAACCGATCCGAATCGGCGTCGTGCGGCGCGTCGAACCCGGCGCCGGCCGGTCCGCCCCGATCATCGGGGCGCTGGGCGAAGGGACGCTCGGACTGCGGGCCGGGACGGGTGAGCGGGTCAGCGTACAACTCCGCACCGGGCTGCGGGCCACGACCCCACGTGCCGGGTTGCACGTCCGGGTCCGGCCAGGGCAACGCGGTGGGCCGATCCGGGCGATGCCAGTCACGGGCCTCGGCGCCGCCGTAGGGGTCGAGGTGGGACATCACGCACCAGAGGAAAGCAGTACGAGATCCACCACTTGACGCACAGCCACTACCATCCCCTACCCGCGCGAGGCGCTCCGTCTGATATGCCGGCCTGTCGGCTGACCGATCCCCACCGTTCACCGTCGGGTCACCGGGAATCGTGCCGAGCCTACTGCACCCACCCGCTTGCAAGGGCGTACCGGGTGCCCGCTCCCGCAGCCTCGACCATGAAGTTGTCACCACGCCACGCCGGTAGCGACGGCAACAACTTCATGATCGGAAAAGTGGTGACCTCGCCGTCAGACTTCCAGGAGTTCGGACTCCTTGTGCTTGACCAGATCCTCGACGTGTGACACGTAGCGCTGGGTCAGGTCGTCCAGTTCCTTCTCCGCGCGACGCCCCTCGTCCTCACCGACCTCGCCGTCCTTGACCAGCCGGTCCAGCTCCTCCTTGCCCTTACGGCGGATGTTACGGATGGCGACCTTCGCCTCCTCACCCTTGTGCCGGGCAACCTTGATCATGTCGCGGCGGCGTTCCTCGGTCATCTGCGGGAGCAGGATGCGCAGCTGGTTACCCTCGTTGTTCGGGTTGACCCCGAGGTCCGAGTCGCGGATTGCCTTCTCCATCGCGTTGATCTGCGAGTTGTCGTACGGCTTGATGATGGCCATCCGCGGCTCCGGAACGGCCACCGACGCCATCTGCGTCAGCGGGGTCGGGCTGCCGTAGTAGTCGATGATGACCTTGGAGAACATGGCCGGAGTCGCGCGACCGGTACGGATGGCACCGAACTCCTCCTTGGCGTGCTCGACCGCACGCTCCATCTTCTCCTCGGCCTCGAGGAGGGTGTCGTCGATCACCGGTCTCCTCGCCTCCTTCTTGTGCTCGTCGTGGGCTTGTCGGGTCACCGGGATGCCGGGATCGCCGTCGGCGATCGGCTCAGGTGGTGATCAGAGTGCCGATCTTTTCGCCACCCACGGCCCGGACGATGGTGTCGTCGCCCTGCGCGCCGAAGACCAGCATCGGCAGGCCGTTCTCCATGCAGAGGCTGAAGGCCGCCGCGTCGGCGACCCGGAGGTTGCGACGCAGCACCTCGGAGAAGGTGATCGAGTCGAGCTTGCTGGCGGTCGGGTCGATCCGGGGATCGGCCGTGTAGACGCCATCCACCCCGTTCTTGCTCATCAGCACGACGTCCGCGTGGATCTCGAGTGCGCGCTGGGCGGCCACCGTGTCGGTGGAGAAGTACGGCATACCCGCGCCGGCACCGAAAATGACCACCCGGCCCTTCTCCAGGTGCCGGATCGCTCGCAGCGGAATGTAAGGCTCAGCGACCTGGGCCATCGTGATGGCGCTCTGCACCCGGGTCTCGATGCCCTCCTTCTCCAGGAAATCCTGGAGGGCCAGGCAGTTCATCACCGTGCCGAGCATGCCCATGTAGTCAGCACGGGCCCGATCCATGCCCCGCTTCTGCAGCTCCGCACCACGGAAGAAGTTGCCACCGCCGACCACGACGGAGACCTGTACACCCCGGCGCACCACGGTGGCAATCTGTCGGGCGATGGCCTGCACCACGTCCGGGTCGACGCCGATCGCGCCCCCGCCGAACACCTCGCCGGAAAGCTTCAACACGACCCGCCGGGCCCGACCGGGCGGTGGTGCCGTCGGATCGTCCGCCGCCAACGTCCGGTCACTCACAACCTGCGTCATCCGCCCGTCCTTCCCCCACTGGCGCGCTCCGGTGCGCGTACCTGCCGCTGCCGACCTTATGGGACGAGGAGGCCGCGGTGTGTGTCGCGTACACCGGCGGCCTCCTCGTCTCGTCGTTGCTCCCCGCACACGGGCGCGACGCGCCCTGGCCGGCTCAGGCCTGGCCGACCTCGAACCGCACGAAACCGGTGACCTCGATACCGGCCTCAGCCAGCACCTGCTTCACCGTCTTCTTGTTGTCGGTCACCGAGGACTGCTCCAGCAGGACGAAGTCCTTGAAGAATGAGTTGACCCGGCCCTCGACGATCTTCGGCAGTGCGGCCTCGGGCTTGTTCTCCTCCCGAGCGGTCTGCTCGGCGATGCGCCGCTCGGACTCGACGACCTCGGCCGGCACCTCGTCACGGGTGAGGTACTGCGGCCGCATCGCCGCGATCTGCATCGCCGCGCCGCGCGCGTCGGCGTCGCCCGCCTCGTCGGCCTTACCGGTGTACTGCACGAGCACACCGACCGCCGGCGGCAGGTCCTGCGCCTTGCGGTGCAGGTAGACCGCGACGGTGCCGTCGAGCTTGGCGAACCGGTTGAGCACCAACTTCTCGCCGATCTTGGCGGACTGTTCCTGGACCAGGTCGGCGACGGTACGGCCGTCGAGTTCGGTGGCCAGCAGTTCCTCGGCGTTGCCGACGCCGGCCCGCTCACCGTGCTCGACGAGCTGCTGGGCCAGCGCGATGAAACTGTCGTTCTTGGCGACGAAGTCGGTCTCGCAGTTGAGTTCGAGCAGCGCCTTACCGGAGTGTGCGACCAGACCGTTCGCGGCGGTCCGCCCGGCCCGCTTGCCGACGTCCTTCGCGCCCTTGACGCGCAGGATCTCGACGGCCTTGTCGAAGTCGCCCTCGGCCTCGGTCAGGGCCTTCTTGCTGTCCATCATGCCGGCGCCGGTCAGATCGCGGAGCTTCTTGACGTCCGCGGCGGTGATCTGGGACATGGCTCTCTCTTCGGTGTTGAGACTGCGTGGAATGGTCTGCGGTGACGTTTACCGGATGACGCGAGGTTCGTGCCCGCCCCACCCGCCGCCGGTCACCGCCCGTCGAACGGACGATGACCGGACGGCGGTACGGTCACTGGCCGGAGACGGCGGCCGGCTGCTCGGCTGCGGCCTGCTCGGCGGCCGGCTGCTCGGCGGCCGGCGGCTGCTCGTCGGCCTTCTTCGGCTCTTCGAGCAGTTCCCGCTCCCACTCGGCCAGCGGCTCGTCGGCGGCGACACCCGCTTCCGGCTTCTCGTCGCCGCCCCGGCGACGTCCAGAGCGGGCGATCAGACCGTCGGCCACGGCGGCGGCGACGACCTTGGTCAGCAGCTCGGCCGAGCGGATCGCGTCGTCGTTACCCGGAATCGGGAAGTCGACCTCATCCGGGTCACAGTTCGTGTCGAGCACGGCGATCACCGGGATGCCCAGCTTGCGGGCCTCGTCGACGGCGATGTGCTCCTTCTTCGTGTCGACCACCCAGACCGCGGCCGGCAGCTTCTGCATGTCCCGGAGGCCACCCAGGGTGCGGGTCAGCTTGATCTTCTCGCGGGAGAGCTGCAGGGTTTCCTTCTTGGTGTAGCCGGCGGCGGTGCCGCTGAGGTCACCGAGCGCCTCAAGCTCCTTCATCCGCTGCAGCCGCTTGTACACCGTCTGGAAGTTGGTGAGCATGCCGCCGAGCCAACGGTGGTTGACGTACGGCTGGCCCACGCGGGTGGCCTGTTCGGCGATCGCTTCCTGCGCCTGCTTCTTCGTGCCGACGAACAGGATGCTGCCGCCCTCGGCCACCGTGTTACGCACGAAGTCGTACGCCTTCTCGATGTAGTCGAGAGTCTGGCGCAGGTCGATGATGTAGATGCCGTTACGCTCGGTGAAGATAAAGCGCTTCATCTTCGGGTTCCAGCGCCGGGTCTGGTGCCCGAAGTGAACACCACTCTCCAGCAGCTGACGCATCGTCACGACGGCCATGATTGATACTCCTTGCGGTCCCTGGTTGTCCCGCCCGGCCGGCGGCCAGGCGTCCTGGTGCCCGGTCGTCGACCATGGTGGGCCCGACCGGGTCGGGACCAGGGAGGCCGCCGCCGCACGACGACTCGTGAGGAGGGCACGCGAGGTCGACCGCACGAGGCGGTCGCCGGATGACCAGTGTACGCGCCCTGCCGACCGTTCCACGCCCGGGTACGGCGGGGCTCCGCACTCGGCTGGCGGTACGGCCAACGGTCAGCCCTCGACCGGGCCAGACTCAGCCGGCAGCGACCGCGGCCACCAGGAACAGCGCCAGTCCGACCGTCAGGTACGCGGTCGGCGGTCGCAACCAACCACGCACCCCGTCGCTCAGCGGGAAGCCGGCAGTCTGTAACCCGTAGAGGCCGGCTGCGAAGATCGGCAGCCCACAGACCAGGAACGTGCCCGCCAACACGTCCCCTGTGGCTACCGGGTCCGCGGTGGCGCCGTGTAGCAGCACCCGCACCGCCGGCAGTTCGAAGAGCAAGACCAGCAGGGCGAAGAGCACCGCGAGCGCCGGTCGCCGCGTCCGGTACACACCGTCCCCGGCCGGCATGCCCGGCTGGACACCGCCCACCTGGTGACCGGAGGTCAGGTGACCTGTCAGCGGGTGACCGGCCGTAGGGTGACCTGTCACGGCATCGGTCGAGCCTGTCGGGGCCTCGCCCACCGGCGACTCGGTCCGGGTCGTCACCGACGGCACCGGTCCGGTCGGCTGCTCCAGCGGGTTACCGGCCTCGGTCCCACGCTTGGTCTCGACGATCGGGTATCCGGCCAGGGCCGCACGGTTCGGCTCCGCCGACACCGGTGTCCCGCCGCTGGTCGGGTCCATCTCGCGGGCGGCCCGTCGACCGGCGCGATCGACGGGCAACTCACCGGAGACGTCCGGTTCGGTCGGGTCCGCCCGGCGGGAACGCGACGCCCGGTAGCGCTCAGTATCCACCGCGACGTCACCGAGCGGGTCCGTCAGGGCGGCGCGGCGAGGCGAGACGTACCGGTCGTCGTCGTCACCACGCTGCTCAGGTACCACGCGCGGCTCGTCGCCGGGGTAGTGCCGCTCCCCCACCGGACGCCACTGCGGGTCGGCATAACCGTGGTCATGATCGCCCGGATACCAGCGTGATTCCCGGTCGTCGGCGAAGCTACGTCGTCCGTCCACGCCCGGCACCGTATGCGACGAGCGCTCAGCACGCCATCCGACCCCGCGTCTGACCAGCCCACCAAGAGTGCTATAGCACAACTAGTGCATGATCGTCCGTTCGTCCACAACTGCCTCGGCCGTCCACAGAACACCAAGGTGGGGTCGCCGCACGCTCTGGACGGGAGCAGGGTGCCGGTCATGACCAAGCGCAACCAGGCGATCGGCGGGTACGGGGAACGCTGCGCCGTACGGCATCTGATCGAGGCGGGACTACGCCCAGTGGCCCGCAACTGGCGCTGCCGCGCCGGGGAGATCGACATCGTTGCCTGGGACGGAGCGGTGCTCGCCTTCTGCGAGGTGAAGACGCGGCGCACCGCGACCTTCGGCAGCCCCGCCGAGGCGGTGGTACCCCGCAAGGCCCGCCGGCTACGGGGGCTCGCCGCCGCCTGGCTCGCCGCCACCGGCACCACCGCCGACGAGGTCCGCTTCGACGTCATCTCGGTGCTGCTGCCCCGCGTCGGCCGGGCACACGTCGAGCACGTCAAGGACGCGTTCCGGTGAGCGGGCACATCCGCCAGCGCAGCGCCCGGGTGCCGCGTCCGGGTACCGAGCGAAGCGAGGCGGGGCGATGAGCTACGCGCGGGTGCTCTGCGTCGGTCTGGTCGGGGTGACCGGGCAGTTGGTGGAGGTAGAAGTGGATCTCGCTGCCGGCCTGCCCGGGGTGGTGATCTCCGGGTTACCGGACACTGCTCTGCACGAGGCACGTGATCGCGTCCGGGCGGCGGTGGTCAACTCCGGCCAGCGCTGGCCGAACCGCCGGATCACACTCAACCTGTTGCCGGCCACCCTGCCCAAGTTCGGTTCGGCGTTCGACCTGGCGATCGCGGTGGCACTGCTCGGCGGGTCGGGCGAGCTCCCGCTGGTGCCGCTCGAGGGTGTGGCGGTCCTCGGGGAGCTGGGCCTGGACGGCACCGTGCGACCGGTCCGGGGCGTGCTGCCGATGGTCGCGTCGGCGGCAAAGGCCGGTGTACGGCGGGTAATCGTTCCGGCCGACAACACCGCCGAGGCGGCCGTCGTCCCCGGGCTGCTGGTACGTGGCGTGGACACCCTGCACCGGCTGGTCTCCTTCGTCCGCGACGGCACGCCGCTGATCGAGCCGCCGGTCGACGCTCCGTCACCGCAGCCACCCGGCCCCGACCTGGCCGAAGTCGCCGGGCAGGGACTGGGTCGCCGGGCTCTGGAGGTCGCCGCCGCCGGTGGACACCATCTGGCCCTGATCGGGCCGCCCGGGGCGGGCAAGACGATGCTCGCCGAACGCCTGCCGTCGATCCTGCCGGAGCTGGACGACGAGGCCGCGTTGGAAGTCACCGCACTGCATTCGATCGCCGGTCTGCTGCCGGCAGGCGGCCGGTTGATCCGCCGCCCACCGTTCCAGGCACCTCATCACACCGCGACCGTCCCCTCGATCGTCGGTGGCGGGTCAGGGCTCGCCCGCCCCGGTGCGATGTCCCTCGCCCACCGGGGGGTACTTCTGATGGACGAGGCGCCCGAGTTCAGCAAGGCGGCGTTGGAGGCGCTGCGTCAACCGTTGGAGCACGGCCGGGTGCTGCTGACCCGCAGCCGGGGAAGCGCCGAATACCCAGCCCGCGCCCAACTGGTTCTGGCGGCCAACCCGTGCCCGTGTGCCAACCCGGCCGGCGACGACCGCTGTGAGTGTGCCCCGCTGGCCCGCCGCCGTTACCTCGGCCGGCTCTCCGGTCCGCTGCTCGATCGGATCGATCTCCAGGTGCGCCTACCACCGATGCGTGCCGCCGAGCTGATGGAGACCACCGGTCACGAGTCCTCCGCGGTGGTCGCCCAGCGGGTCGCGGCGGCACGGGCGACGGCGGCCGAGCGTTGGGCACCACTGGGTCGGCGGCTCAACGCCGAGACACCCGGCCCAGATCTGCGTCGGGCGCCGTGGCGGCTGCCCGGCCGGGTCACCGCAGAGCTGCGGTCCCGGCTCGACTCGGGATCACTGTCCGCCCGTGGCTTCGACCGGGTCGTCCGACTCGCCTGGACGATCGCCGACCTCGACGGGCGGGCACGGCCGGACGCAGGGGACGTCGGCGAGGCCATCGCGCTCAGGACGGGAGAAGGCACATGAGCACCAACGAGGAGTTGACCCTGGCCCGGGTGGCGTTGACCTGGCTGACCGAACCGGGCACCCGGTCGGTGCACGATCTCGTCGACGAGCTTGGTCCGGTCGGCGCGTTGGACCTGTTGTTGGACGGCGGAGCACCTCAGCAGGCGTTGCGTGAATCCGTGGCGGCGCGCAGCCGTGCCGGTGACGCCAGGGTGATCGCCGCCGAGGCTCTGCACCGTGCCGACCGGCTCGGTGTCCGGGTCGTCATCCCCGGCGACGACGAATGGCCCGGGACGGTGCGGAGCCTGTGCACGCTCCGCCTGTTCGAGGCCCGTCGTCGGGTGGACGTGGAAACCGCACCACCGCTCTGCTTCTGGGTACGCGGATCGTGGCCGCTGGCCGAGGCGCTGGACCGGTCCGTAGCGGTGGTGGGGTCGCGAGCCGCCACGGCGTACGGCACCCACATCGCCACGGAGCTGGGCTACGGCCTGGCCAACCGAGGCTGGACCGTCGTCTCCGGTGGCGCGTTCGGCATCGACGCCGCCGCGCACCGTGGTGCGCTGAACGCCGGCGGGCTCACCGTCGCGGTGCTGGCCTGCGGAGTGGATCGTGCTTACCCGATGGGCAACGCCGCGCTGTTCGACCGCATCGCCGACACCGGTCTGCTGGTGAGCGAATGGCCGCCGGGTGCGGAGCCACTGCGTCCTCGCTTCCTCATCCGCAACCGGGTGATCGCGGCGGGGACGAGGGGCACCGTGCTGGTCGAGGCAGCGGCCCGCAGTGGCGCGACGCAGACCACCCGGCGGGCCATCGCTCTCGGCCGACCCGCAATGGTGGTGCCGGGCCCGGTCACCTCGGCGATGTCCGTCGGCGCCCACGAGATGCTCCGGGAATATCCGGAGGCACGCTTGGTGACGGGCCTCGCCCAGGTGCTGGAGGAGGTGGGCCGGATTGGCGAACTGGCCCCGGTGCCGCGTGGACCCGAACGGCCCACCGACCTGCTCGACGACGATGCCCGGTCGATCGTGGAGGCGATGCCGCGACGCAACCGCATCGGCGTGGATGCCCTGGCCGCACGGGCGGGTCTCGCCGTCCGCACGGTGCTGCGCAAACTGCCGCTACTGGAGGAACTGGCCCTGGTGGTACGCCGGGAGGACGGCTATGCCCTGGTTCCGCCGAGCCGGCAGGCCACCCGGCCCGGCACGTAGGGTGGAGCTCGTGGGCAGGACGGGCGGGAGGGGACAGGCCGCAAAGGGCACCCAGGCGATGCACGACGCGCTACCGACCCCGCTGCGCAGCGCCGTGGACGAGTTCGCGGGGCACCTAACCTCGGTCCGGAACCGCTCCGCGCACACCGTGCGGGCGTACGTCGCCGACCTGGTGTCGCTGTTCGACCACGCCGGGCGGATGGGGTGCACCGAAGTGTCCGAACTGAGCCTCGACACGGTACGCAGCTGGCTGGCCCGGCAACGAACGACCGGCGCCGCCCGCACCTCACTGGCCCGGAGAGCCGCAGCGGCCCGCACCTTCAGCGCCTGGGCGCACCGGAAAGGGTTGCTGAGTACCGACGTCGCCGCCACGTTGGCCAGCCCGCGACCACGCCGGACGCTGCCGACGGTGCTTCGTCCCGACCAGGCGGCCATCCTTGTCGAGGAACCCGCCCTCCGCCAGGCCACCCCGACGTGCGGCGCCGGTCCTCAGACCGTCGGAGACTCGCCCACGACGGCGGGGTCCGGGCACACCGACGAGGCGGTACGGCTACGCGACCGGCTCCTACTCGAACTGCTCTACGGCACCGGGGTACGGGTCAGCGAGGTGTGCGGGATCGACACGGGTGACATCGATGAGGACCGTCGGGTCGTCCGGGTACACGGCAAAGGCGGCCGGGAGCGGGCGGTGCCGTACGGGCTGCCGGCGCAACGCGCCATCGACGACTGGCTGCGGCACGGACGGCCGGTCCTGGTGGTCCCCGATGCCCGGGACGCGCTGCTGCTCGGTGCCCGCGGTGGTCGGCTGCACCCGACCACCGCCCGCCGGATCGTCGGCGGCTACGCCGAGGCGGCGGGATTGCCTCACACCAGTCCGCACGCGTTGCGCCACTCGGCCGCCACTCACCTACTCGAAGGCGGAGCGGACCTACGGGCGGTGCAGGAACTGCTCGGACATTCCTCGCTGGCCAGTACCCAGATCTACACCCATGTCTCGGTGGAACGACTCCGGGCCGCCTACCGCCAGGCCCACCCACGCGCCTGACGACCGCACGACCAGATGCCAGCCTGGGCCGGGCGCGACAGTCGGACCACACCAAACAGGTAGGCCACCAAGGGTGACAAGCGGCAAGCAGCACGGGGCACGCCCCGTCGACGGATACGATCATCGGGTGAGCGTTGCGCCACCCCCCGAGCCGATCACCGGTGCGAGCCTGCTCTTCTCCCTCGACCCGGCCGTCAGTCACCTCAACCACGGCTCGTTCGGAGCGGTCCCGATCATGGCGCAACGCGCCCAGCAACGGCTGCGCGACGAGATGGAGGCCAACCCGCTGCGGTTCTTCTCGCAGGGCCTGGTCGACCGAATCGCGCACGCCCGCCGGCATCTGGCGGGTTTCCTCGGCGCAGATCCCGAAGGCACCGCCCTGACCACGAACGTCACCACCGGTGCCGCGGTGGTGTTGCAGTCCCTCGGGCTGACTTCCGGTGACGAGGTGCTCACCACCGACCACGGCTACGGTGCCGTCGAACACTCCATCCGTCGGGAGTGCCGCCGCACCGGGGCCACCCACCGGATCGTGCGGGTCCCGTTGACCGCCACCGACGAAGAGGTGGTGCAGATCGTGCGGCACGGACTGCGGCCGGGCCGGACCCGCCTGCTGGTGATCGACCAGCTCACCTCCGCCACGGCCCGGCTGTTCCCGGTCGCCGCGATCACCGGGGTGGCCGGCGAGCACGGCGTACCGGTACTTGTCGACGCCGCGCACGCCCCGGGCATGCTGCCGACATCAGTACGCAGCATCGGTGCCGATTTCTGGGTCGGCAATCTGCACAAGTGGGGGTACGCGCCGCGCGGCACCGCCGTGCTTGTGGTGGCAGCCCCATGGCGGGACCGGATCGAGCCGCTGGTGGTCTCCTGGGAACAGGACTCGGGGTTCCCGGCCCGTCTGGAGTGGCAGGCAACCTCGGACTACACGGCCTGGTTGAGCGCGCCGGTGGGACTCTACGTGCTACGCAGCCTCGGTGTGGACCGGGTACGCGCCCACAACGCCGGCCTGGCCGCGTACGGGCAGCGGGTGGTGGGGGACGCGTTGGGCGTGCCACCGACCGACCTGCCCGACCCCGGTGGACCGACGGTCGCCATGCGGCTCGTCCCGTTGCCTGCGGACCTCGCCACCACCCTGGACGGTGCCCGGGCATTGCAGACCCGGATCGCCCAGCGGCTCGCCACCCAGGTCGCGGTCACCAACTGGGACGGACGCGGCTGGCTGCGGTTGTGCGGCCAGATTTACAACACGCCCGAGGAGTACCAGCGATTGGCCGTCGGGCTGCCCGGACTGCTCGCCCAACGGTGAGCGGACGCTCACGGCTGACGGCGACGCCACCGACGGGAAGCAGCCGGGCCCGTCCGAGACCGAGCAGAGCGAGCGGATCGAGATAGTCCTCCCCCCGCCGCAGTCCCCAGTGCAGGCACGCGACGCCCGGACAGCCGGCGTGCCCGGGCAGCAGCGTGCCCAGGGGCGCCCCGGCCGGCACCATCGTGCCCACCGTGACGATCGGTCGGACCGGTTCGTAGGTGGTCCGTAGCCCGTCGGGGTGCCCGACCGTGATCACCGGCCGGTCGGCGACCATGCCGGCGAACAGGATCGTGCCCGCTCCGGCCGCACGGATCGTGGCGGCGGCAGGGACGAGCAGGTCGACTCCCCGATGACCGGCAAGCCACGGGCGGCGTGGCGGGTCGAACCTGCGCACCGGCTCCGGTGCGCCGTCGACCGGCCAGCGGAACACCCCGCCGCCGTCGACACGCAGGTTGCCGTCCAGCCCGGATGTGGCCGGCTGGTCCGGCCAGCCGCTCGACGTGGCCGGCGGAGGCAGCCGACCAATCGCCCAGGCCGCACCGCCCACCGGCCCGGAGGGGGCGAGCAACAGGAGCGTGGTGAGTCCACCGGTCATCGCCATCCGCGGTCGCATGCGGTCGATTGTGGTCGGCATCTTTGTCCGCCACCGCCCACCGCAGCCCCCCTGTGGACGGTCGGACGTCCTGTGGACAGTCCACGCACGAAGCTGTCGATCTGCTATGGGCGGCTGCCGTCCCGACTCGCCGGGCACCCGGGGGGGCGATGCCACCGATTCCGACACACGCTTCGGTGCACTGTGGAACGAGGGCCGGTCGCGACGGGTGGGGGTCCGCCGTCACCGCCCCAGTCGGTACCCGAATCAGCCGCCGAAGCCGGAGTCGGCGGGGAGAGAAATCTCCGGCTTCTCCAACTCTTCGACGTTGACGTCCTTGAACGTCATCACCCGGACATTCTTCACGAAACGGGCTGGACGATACATGTCCCAGACCCAGGCGTCGTGCATCTCGACCTCGAAGTAGACCTCGCCGTCGGAGTTGCGCACGTGCAGGTCGACCTGGTTGGCCAGGTAGAACCGGCGCTCGGTCTCCACCACGTAGGAGAACTGACGGACGATGTCGCGGTACTCCCGGTAGAGCTGGAGCTCCATCTCTGTCTCGTACTTTTCGAGATCTTCCGCGCTCATCGCACTCCGCCTTCCATGACCACATCTTCCCCCACCGGCACCGGAGGCCAAGGCTGCTCGCCCAACGCCACGCCGACGGTACCCCCTACGGCGGGCGAGCGCTCCATCGGCTCGTCCCGGCTCGCGTCCAGCGGTCGCCGGGCGCGGGGTGGCCGACTGTCGAGCCCGGAGACGGCGGCCACGTTGACATACGAGTAGCGGTGTTCCCGGCACGGCCCGCGCTCGCGCAGCGCGGCTGTGTGCTCGGCGGTGATGTACCCCTTGTGCTCGGCGAACCCGTAACCGGGATGCTCGGCGTCCAGATCCACCATGATCCGATCCCGGGTGACCTTCGCCAGTACACTCGCCGCCGCCACGCAGGCGGCCACCCGGTCACCCTTCCACACCGCAAGCCCGGGCGCCCCCAGGCCGTCCACGCCGAAGCCGTCGGTCAGGACGTACTCCGGCCGGACCACCAGCGAGGCCAGCGCCCGCCGCATCGCGGCCAGATTGCACACATGCAGCCCACGGGAGTCGACCTCGTCGGCCGGGATGACCACCACCGCGTACGCCAGTGCGCGCTCGACCACCTCATCGTGGATCCGTTCCCGACTGGCCGGCGTCAGCAGCTTCGAGTCGGCCAACCCGTGGATCTCGCCCCGCCGGCCCTCCGGCAGTACCACGGCGGCGGCGACAAGCGGACCTGCGCAGGCACCACGGCCCGCCTCGTCGGCACCGGCGACGTGTCGGAAGCCGCGCCGTTGCAGGGCCCGCTCCAACGCGTACAGCCCGGCCTCGCGGCGTACCACGGTACGTGGTGGAGTCAGCATTCCCGTCCCTCGATGACAGCCGTCGTGCCGGCCAACGCGCGGGTCAGCACCTCTGCAAGGTCAAGTGGATAGCAGCGTTCCCCGGTGCCGCTCAACTCGTCCGCCGACCACCAGCGGTGACCGTCGACGCTACTCCGCTCCACCTCGCTGAACCCCGCCGTGTCGACCTCGTGCGCCGTCACCCGTACCAGGAAGAACTGCTGCTCCTGCCGGTACCGCACGCCGCAGAAAGAGAACTCGGTGACGTCGGCGTGCACGGGCACGCCGACGTCGGCCACGGTCAGCCGCAGCCCGGTCTCCTCGGCCAACTCGCGGACCGCGCCCTCGGCATACGTCTCCCCCGGATCCAGTCCCCCACCCGGGGTGAACCACCAACGCCCGCGTTCGGGGCAGGTCGGGTCGAAGCCGCGGAACAGCAGCAACCGACCGCCCGCGTCGACCAGCAGGACGCGAGCGGCACACCTGGGGGTGTAGACGGTCACCGCACCAGACTGCCAGATGCCTGCGACGTCGCCCACGCCGCGCCGCCTGCCCCCGGAAGCACTCGCCTACCGCAAGGCCGGCCCGGATCAGGACGCGGGAATCGCGTCGAACTCGTCCGGCACGGTCAGGATGGTGGCCCGGTCGAACGGCCAGAAGATGGTGAAGGCCCGCCCGACCACGTCGTCTTCGGGGATGGTGGCGGTCTCGATGTTCTGACCGGACTGCTGGTAGTGCTCGAGTGAGTCACCGGAGGCGGAGCGGTGGTCGCCCATCACCCAGAGCCGCCCCTCGGGCACCTCTACGTCGAACTCCTGGTCCGCTGGCTTGTCGCGCTGGCCATCCACGGAGAAGATGTACGGCTCGTCGAGCGGGATGCCGTTGACCAACAGGCGGTCCTGGTCGTCGCAGCAGACGATGCGGTCACCGCCCACACCGATCACCCGCTTGATGAAGTCCTCCCCCGCGGGTCTGCCGCTCCACTCGAGCGGAGCCTTGAAGACGATCACTTCGCCGCGGTGCGGTGAACGCGTGTGGTAGACGAGTTTGTTGACGAGCACCCGATCGTCGATCTTGAGTGTGTTCTCCATCGACGGTGAGGGGATGAAGAAGGTCTGCAGTACGAAAGCGCGTACCAGTACCGCGACCAGGATCGCCACCCCGAGGAGGATGGGCAGTTCCTTCCAGAAGGAGTGGCGGGGCGTGTCGGTCTGCTCGTCAATCACGGAAGGAGCCTACGTTGCCCGGCCAAGCGCCACCGTCTGGAACGCGCGAGAACGGAAAGTGTGGCTGCAACCGGGAGAAGCAGGACGACACCACCGTTGGAGTCGGTGCGTACCGGGGCCGCCCCGTCGGCTGCCGTTGGCGGGGCGACGCTGGCGAAGGTGTCGGGAATCGGCAGCGAATGCCACCTGTCGGATGGCCAGACCACCGCGAACGCCCGGCCGACCACGTTCTCGATCGGCACCGTGCCCTGGCACCTCGCGTCCTGCGAGACCTGCCGGTGGTCGCCGAGGACGAACATCTGACCTGGCGGAACAACGATCTCCTCGAACCGCCGGGAACGGCATTCCTGTGGATTCGGTGGGAAATCCAACGGCGAGTCACGCAGCACGTACGCGGACTCGTCCAACGGGGTGCCGTTGACCAGCACCCGCCCCTGATCGTCGCAGCAGCTCACCCGGTCGCCGGGTAGTCCGATGACGCGTTTGATGAAGTCCTTCTCACCCGGACGACCAACGCCGACCAGGTCACCGACCGTGCGGCCGAACTTGTCGGCGAAGCTGGTGGCCGGTTGCGCATCCACCTGCGGGACCCACTGATCGGTGCCCCGGAAGACAACCACCTCGCCCCGCAGCGGGTTCCGGACGTCGTAGACGACCTTGTTCACCACCACCCGGTCACCGACGAGCAGAGTGTCCTCCATCGACCCGGAGGGGATGAAGAACGCCTGGAGCAGGAACGTGCGGATCAGCACCGCCAGGCAGAAAGCGACGATGAGGAGCAGCGGCAACTCCTGCCAGAGTGGCATCTGCCGCTTACCGCGCCGGTTACGTCGTCGCCACGGATCAACCGCACCGCCGTCGTCAAGCGCCTGTACCACGCCCACTCCCAGGTCCGCAGAAACGACTACCGCCCGGGAACCTCGTCGAGGCTCCCCGGGCGGTAGTGGAGGTCACCCGCCACAGGAGGCGGGTCACCGCCGCGCTGCGCCCGTACCACCAGGGTAGTGCGGACTGACGAGTACGACATACGCGCAGCTTGGGCGGCGTGGCGCAGAGCGAGGTCAGCTCGGCTGCTTCTCGCGCAGCTCCTTGATCTTGGCCTTCTTGCCCCGCAGCTCACGCAGGTAGTAAAGCTTGGCCCGACGGACGTCACCGCGGACCGCGACCTCGATCCGGTCGATCGCCGGGCTGTTGATCGGATAGGTCCGCTCGACGCCGACGCCGAAGCTGAGCTTACGGACGGTGAAGGTCTCGCGCAGCCCAGCACCCTGGCGGCGGATGACGACGCCCTGGAAGATCTGGACCCGGGACCGAGCCCCCTCAACCACCCGGGCGTGCACCTTGACGGTGTCACCGGCACGGAAGTCGGGCAGGTCGGTGCGCTTCGACTGGGCGTCAAGGGCGTCCAGGATGTTCATCGCTGTGTCCTCGTGAGGCTCACGGCGCACCGTCACTCGGCGCGCGGATGGGTGATACTGATCCCCTTGTGCGGGCCGGTGGAACCGACCCCGGTTGGAGATCCTCGCAGTCGCCTACGGGCGCAGTCGACTGCGGCAACCCCCCTACTTTGCCACATCGGGCCCGGGCACCTGAAATCCGGCCCGGTCCAAGGCCGCCCTGTCCCGCCCGTCCAGGCTCTGCGGATCCAGTCCGGTGAGCATGTCCGGCCGTCGACGACCGGTCCGTACCAACGCCTCGTCACGACGCCAGCGGGCGATCCGGCCGTGATCGCCGGAACGGAGCACCTCCGGCACCGGGAGTCCACGCCAGGTCGCCGGCTTGGTGTACATCGGCGCCTCCAGCAACCCGTGCGCGTGGGACTCCTCGGCGAGCGAACCCGAGTTGCCGAGCACTCCCGGCAGCAGCCTGGTCACCGCCTCCAGGATCACCAGCACCGCCACCTCACCACCGAAGAGCACATAGTCACCGAGGCTCACCTCGGTGACCGGCATCCGTGTCGCCGCGTGGTCGAGGACCCGTTGGTCGATGCCCTCGTACCGGCCGCACGCGAACAACAGGTGCGGCTCGGCGGCCAACTCGGCGGCCACTGCCTGGGTGAAGGGCACCCCGGCCGGCGACGGCACCAGCAGTCGCGGCGGGGTCAGCTCCGTCGGCGCCAGGGCGTCCAACGCCTCCCCCCACGGCTCCGGCCGCATCACCATGCCCGGACCGCCGCCGTAGGGGGTGTCGTCGACGGTCCGGTGCACGTCGTGGGTCCAGTCCCGCAGATCGTGCACGGTCAGCCGCAGCGTGCCGTTGGCCCTCGCTCGGCCGATCAGCGACAGGTCCAGCGGGGCGAGATACTCCGGAAAGATCGACACGATGTCGACGCGCATCAGGGGCTCCGCCAGTCAGAGATCGAGCAGGCCAGCGGGTGGGTCCACCACGACGCGGCCACCGGCGAGATCGACCTCGGGGACGATGGCCCTGACGAACGGGATCAGCGCCGTGTGCCCCTCGGGACGCCGCAGCACCAGCAGGTCCGACGCCGGAGCGTGGTCGATCCGGGCCACCTCGCCCAACCGCTCGCCGTCCGGCGTGACCACCGCCAGTCCCACCAGCTCGTGATCGTGGAACTCCTCGGGATCCTCGGGCGGATCGACATCGGCGCTGTCCACGCCGAGCAGGGTCCCCCGCAGCGCCTCGGCAACGTCGCGGTCCAGCACCCCGTCGAAGGCGACCAGCAGCCGCCCCTGGTGCCGGCGTGCGGACTCGACGGTCAACGTGTCGGGAATCCGGAACGGCACACCGGGGCCGACCGGTGCGGGTCCGGTGGCGGTGGCGGCGTTCGCCCCCGGCACGGCGTTGAGCACCATGCCGGGAGCGAACCGCGTCTCAGGCTCGTCGGTGCGCACCTGCACGGTGACCTCACCGCGGATGCCGTGCGGCTTGCCGATCCTGCCGACGATGAGCAGCATCAGTACGAGTCGACGATGTCGACGCGTACGCCGCGCCCACCGATGGAGCCGATCACCTGACGCAGGGCCTTGGCAGTCCGGCCGGACCGCCCGATCACGGTGCCCAGGTCCTCGGGATGGACTCGGACCTCGAGCCGCTTCCCGCGACGGGAGTCGACCAGCCGGACGCGCACGTCGTCGGGGTGGTCGACGATGCCCTTGACCAGGTGCTCCAACGCCGGCCGCAGCGCCATGTCAGGCCTGCTCGCCGGAGTCGGCGGCGGGCTGCTCCTCGGCCTTCGGGGCTTCCTCGGCCTTCGGGGCCTCGGTGGCCTCGGCAGCCTTGGTGGCCTTCTTCGCCGGCTTGGCCGGGGTGTCGGCGACACCTGCGGCAGCCTTCGCCTCGGCCTCGTACGCCGCCTTGCGGTCGGCCCGCTCGGGAGCGACCTTCAGCGGCGGCGGGGCCGGCAGGCCCTTGAACTTCTGCCAGTCACCGGTCAGCTCCAGCAGCCGCTGCACCGCCTCGCTGGGCTGGGCGCCGACGGAGAGCCAGTACTGGACCCGCTCCGACTTGACCTCGATGACCGAAGGGTCCTCCTTCGGCTGGTAGATCCCGACGAACTCGATCGCCCGGCCGTCGCGCTTGGTACGCGAGTCGGCGACGACGATGCGGTACTGCGGGTTGCGGATCTTGCCCATCCGCAGGAGCCGGATCTTTACGGCCACGGTTGTTTCGCTCCTGTTGCGATCTCACCGACCCGGTACGGGCGGTGTGCACGGGTGAGCGCCAACCGGCACAGTGGGGTTGGGCCGGAGACCGCTCGGGTGGACTGGCGACGCGCCCGGGTTAGAGGGCGCCGGACACGCGCCGGATACCAGCCAGCCATTCTGCCAGATCCTCCCCCGGGCGCTCACACCGCACCGGTAAGCACGGCCCTGCGTGGCGGCAGACACAGCCGAACCGGTCAGCGGACCGGCGGGCGGTCCCAGCCGGCGGGCAGGTCAGCCGGAGCAGTCCAGTGCGGCGGTGCGGTGAAGTCGCACCAGGTGCCGTCGAAGGGAAAGGCTCCGGCCTCGGCGAGTGCTATCACCCGTTTACCCTCGGCCCGTACCGCTGCCTCGTCGGTCACCCAGTAGTGCTCCGGGAAGGCCAACCGCTCGACGAACTCGTCCTCGTCCTTCCACTCCCAGCTGCGGTCCGGACGAACCCACACGTCGAGATCCTGGTCGACGATGTCGACACCGGCCGACCCGCCGTCGTCCCAGCGGACGCCGGCCTCCTCCAGGTTGACGTACCACCCGGCGAAGTGGCCTCGCACGTCGCGGAACCACCAGACCGAGTGGGCTGCGCCGGTGGGCAGGAACTTCAGCAGCGGCGGACCGTCCCAGAGCCCTTGCGTCAGTCGAAAGGTAGGGGTCAGCCACTCCCGGAAGGGCACGGCTCGCATGCCGAGCCCGGCAGCGTTGACCTCGCTCGCCACCGGCGTGCCCTCAGCCACCCAGAGCAGCAACCCGCGCTCGTCGTCGCTCACCACCCGGGCCGGCCGGACCCATCCGATCCGCCCCCGCCGCACGTTGCGGTGCACAACCAACCGGCCCGCCTCAAACCTCACACCCCGACCCTACCCCCACCCAGCCCGGCCGTGCCCCCCGTCAAGAGATCGACTGCGCTGCCGCCCTCGGGTACAACGCGACGGGCGGGGGTGGGGTGGGTCAGTAGGCGCGGGCGAGGATGGCGGTCAGGTCAGGCTCGGTCTCGGTGTCGGGGACGGTGCCGTCGGCGTGGACCAGACACCGGACGGTGACGCCCTGGGCGTTGGCCTTCGCCTCGCCGTCGACGCCGACGGCCGACCACGGGACGCGGGCCCAGCCGGTGGCTGCCGCCTCCAGCGCCTCGTCGAGGGTCGCCACTTCGACCGTGCGCGACTCGCGGAAGGCGAGCGCCTGATCGTGCAACGCCCGCTGGTCGGCGTCGAGGGCGGCGAGCACCGCACCGACCACGTCGGCCACCGGGGTGGGCGACTTCGAGCCGTCCGTACGGCGGACCACCACCGCGTTGCCGGTAGCCAGGTCGCGGGGACCGACCTCGACGCGTACCGGATAGCCGCGAAGCTCGGCATCGACGGCCCGGCGGCCGAAGGGGGTGTCGGTACGGTCGTCGAGCGCGACCCGCACCCCCGCGTCGCGGAGCGCGTCGCGGAGCTTGACCGCAGCCTCGGCGACACCGTCACCGTCCTTGACCACCATGACGTACGCCTGGGTCGGCGCCAACCGCGGCGGCACCCGCAGCCCGTTGTCGTCGCCGTGGCACATGATCAGGCCGCCGAGCATCCGCGTCGAGGTGCCCCAGGAAGTCGTCCACGCGTGCTCCCGACCACCCTCGGCCGAGGAGTAGCTGATGTCGAACGCCTTGGCGAAGTTCTGGCCCAACTCGTGACTGGTGCCGAGCTGGAGCGCCTTGCCGTCACCCATCATGCCTTCGCAGGTGTAGGTGGCGGTCGCCCCGGCGAAACGCTCACGGGTGGTCTTCAGCCCGACCGTCACCGGGATGCCGAGCACGTTCACCATCAGGTCCTCGTACGCCTCGTGCAGGATCTTGCGGGCGTAGGCACGGGCGTCCTGGCGGGTGGCGTGCGCGGTGTGTCCCTCCTGCCAGAGGAACTCACTGGTCCGCAGGAACACCCGGGGGCGCAACTCCCAGCGGACCACGTTGGCCCATTGGTTGAGCAACAGCGGCAGGTCCCGGTAGGAGTCGATCCACTTGGCCATGAACTCGCCGATGACCGTCTCGCTCGTCGGCCGCACCACCACCGGCTCGGCGAGCTGCTTGCCACCACCGTGGGTCACCACGGCCAGTTCCGGCGAGAAGCCCTCGACGTGCTCGGCCTCACGCTTGAGATAGCTCTCCGGAATGAACAACGGGAAGTAGGCGTTCTCCGCACCCGCCGCCTTGATCCGGTCGTCCATCTCGGCCTGCATCCGTTCCCAGATGGCGTAGCCGGCCGGTCGGATCACCATGGTGCCCCGCACCGGCCCGTTGTCGGCCAGCTTCGCCTTGGCGATCAGATCCTGGTACCAGCGAGGAAAGTCCTCTGCCCGGGGAGTAAGCACGCGCGCCATGACCGCACATCCTATGCGCCCGCCCGATTCGACACCGGCTCACCCGCCCCACCTCGATGGTGCTCGTGGTGTTGTCGTCGCGACACGCGCGCAGCGGCGACAGCACGAGCGCCGGAAAGTCCGGCGGGGTGGCTGTCAGCGGACGGGTCGACCGCGGAGGATCAGGCGGGTGGGGGTACGGAGGGCGTCGAGGTCCCGGCGAGGGTCCTGGGGGTAGACCGCCAGGTCGGCGAGGCCACCTTCGACCAGACCGGGGAGGCCGAGCCAGGCTCGGGCAGACCAGGAGGCGGCAGCGAGAACGTCCAGGCGGGACATGCCGGCTTCGTGGTGCAGCAGGTGCATCTCCTCGACGGCGAGCCCGTGGTCGATGCCGCCACCGGCGTCGGTGCCCACGTAGATCGGCACACCGGCCTCGTACGCGGCCCGCACCACCTGGGGGAATCGGTCACGCAGGGCGAGCATGTGGTCGGCGTACCCCGGGAACTTGGGCCGCGCCTGGTCGGCGATGCGACCGAAGGTACGGATGTTGATCATCGTGGGGATCAACGCGGTGCCCTGCCGAGCCATCAGATCGATCAGGTCGGAGCTGAGCCCGGTGCCGTGCTCGACCGAGTCCACTCCGGCCCGCACCATGATCTCCACGGCCGACTCGCTGAAGGTGTGCACGGCGGCACGCGCCCCGGCAGCGTGCGCGGCGGCGACGGCGGCGGTCATCGTGTCGGCGTCCCAGGCTGGTGCCAGATCGCCGACACCCCGGTCGATCCAGTCACCTACCAGCTTCACCCAGCCGTTGCCGGCGGCGGCCTGCTCCGTCACGGTGGCGGCCACCGCCGCGGCGCCCACCTCCACACCGATGTCCCGCAAGTACCGCTTGGGCGGTGCGATGTGGCGACCGGCGCGTATCAACCGCGGCAGGTCGGGTTCATCGTCCAGTTCCGCGTACGGGAGGGGTGACCCGGCGTCGCGGAGGGCCAGCACCCCCGCATCCCGGTCGACGCGGGCCAACGCCCGCGCCTCGTCCAGGGAGGTGATCGGTGTGCCGCCGCGGGCGATGCCGATGTGGCAGTGCGCGTCCACCAGGCCGGGCAAGATGAAACCGCCGTCGGCGACCGTTTCCGCGCCGGGCACCGGATCGAAGGTGACCCGGTCGCCGACCAGCCACAGGTCGCGTACCTCGTCGTCGGGTAGGAGCACACCGCGCACATGCAGAGCCATGGAACAGTCCTACCCGATCACTGATCGTCGTGCCGGGGAAGGCCCCGCCCGCCGCACCGTCAAGGCGGTGTCACCCGCCGTCACCGACATGCTCAGCGGGGCGGCTTGCCGTCCTTGCCGAGCTTGTTGAAGTCGATCTTCGGCAGCCGGAAACCGGGCGGCAGCCCCTGGCCCGCGGCCAGATCGTCGGGGCTCATCCCCGGAGGCAGCTGCGGCATGCCACCGGGGAAACCACCCGGCAGGCCGCCCCGCGCGCCGGCACCACTGCGGGGCCTACCCCCACCCTTGGTGCCCTTGCGCTTGTTCTTCGGCGACTTGGTCGCCTTGCGGCGGCCCGCACCGGGCAGACCCATCATGCCGCCCATCTGCTTCATCATCTTCTGCGCGTCGGTGAAGCGGTTGAGCAGCTGGTTGACGTCCATCACCGTCACCCCGGAGCCGTTGGCGATCCGGGCCCGCCGCGAACCATTGATGATCTTCGGGTTGGTGCGCTCGGCCGGGGTCATCGACCGGATGATCGCGGTGATCCGGTCGAAGTGCCGGTCGTCAAGCTCGGCGAGCTGGTCCTTGACCTGCCCCATGCCCGGCATCATGGCCAGCACGTTGGCGATCGGCCCCATCCGGCGCACCGCGATGAGCTGGTCGAGGAAGTCCTCCAAAGTGAACTGCTCGCCGCCCATCAGCTTGGCGGTCATCTTCTCCTTCTGATCGGTGTCGAAGGCCGCCTCGGCCTGCTCGATCAGAGTGAGAACGTCGCCCATGCCGAGGATCCGGCTGGCCATCCGGTCGGGATGGAAGACGTCGAAGTCCGCCAGCTTCTCGCCGGTGGAGGCAAAGAGGATCGGCTGCCCGGTCACCTCACGGACCGACAGCGCAGCACCACCACGGGCGTCGCCGTCGAGCTTGGAGAGGACCACGCCGGTGATGCCGACGCCGTCGCGGAACGCCTCTGCCGTGCGCACCGCGTCCTGGCCGACCATCGCGTCGATGACGAAGATGACCTCGTCGGGGTCGACCGCGTCGCGGATGTCAGCGGCCTGCTGCATCATCTCCGCATCGATGCCGAGCCGTCCGGCGGTGTCGACGATGACGACGTCCCGGGCAGCCCGCCGGGCGTGTTCGACAGAGGACTTCGCGACCTGGACCGGGTCACCGACGCCGTTGCCGGGCTCCGGGGCGTACACCTCGACCCCGGCGCGTCCACCGAGCACCTGAAGCTGGCCGACGGCGTTGGGGCGTTGCAGGTCGGCGGCGACCAGCAAGGGCTGGTGCCCCTGGGCCTTGAGCCAGCGGGCCAGCTTGCCGGCGAGGGTGGTCTTTCCGGAGCCCTGCAGACCGGCCAGCATGATCACGGTGGGGGGTTGCTTGGCGAACTGGAGTCGCCGTCCCTCGCCGCCCAGCACGGCGATCAGCTCCTCGTTGACGATCTTGATGATCTGCTGGGCCGGGTTGAGCGCCTGGGATACCTCCGCGCTACGCGCCCGTTCCTTGACGTTCGCGATGAAGCCCTTGACCACCGGCAGCGCGACGTCCGCCTCCAGCAGCGCGAGGCGGATCTCGCGCGCGGTGGCGTCGATGTCGGCGTCGGTGAGACGTCCCTTGCCGCGGAGCTTGGTGAAGATCCCGGAAAGGCGGTCACTCAAGGTGTCAAACACGCGAACATCCCGTTTGTCAGTGTTCCGGCGAGCACGAACGAGGTCGGGTGAGGTGTCCGACCACCGCTAGGGTAGCCCGCCGCCCGCACCGGCGCTCCCGGCCGGGCCGCCCGCTCCAGCCCACCCGACCGCCGTCGCCGCGCCACCGCCTCCGCCGCCCTGCGCCAACGCCGCAGCGCCCGGTGGCCGGACCCTGGTCGGCGCTCACACGGCGGCCAGCACAGCCGCCTCCAAGCGGTCCCGCTCACCCTCCGGCGGCCAGCCGCCGACCAGGTAGAAGGCGTCGACCACGTCACCACCGAGCGTGGCGATCCGGGCCGCGCGGACCTGCGCTCCGGCGGCATCCAGCGCGCTGGTCACCCGGTAGAGCAGGCCAGTGGCGTCGGCGGCACGCAACTCCAGCAGCACCGCGTCGGTCGCGGCGTCCCGGTGCCAGACCACCCGCGGCTGAGCCCCGTTCCCCCGCGCGGCCAGAGCACGACCGCGTAACCGCTGGATCACCGACACGTCGCCGACCACCGCGCGGCGCAGGTCCGCGCTCAACGCCACCGGATCCGGGGCCAGGCCGTAGCGCGGCTGTACCCGGCACTGCACCAGGGCCCGCCCGTCCACCGTCGAGGCGTCGGCCGCCAGCACCTCCAACCGGTGCAGGGCCAGGCAGCCGGCCACCGTCGCGAGCAGACCACGTCGATCCGCCGCGGCCACCGCCACCCGGTCCCCACTCAGGTGGACCACCGGCAGGGGCCCGGCCACCAGCGCCGGGTCCGGTGCCGGCGGAGCGGGTACGTCACCCGTGTCGAGGGTGATGCGGACCCGGGCGACCAACTCGGCCACCAGCCGGCCCTTCCAGTCCGACCAGGCGGCCGGGCCGGTGGCGGCCGCGTCGGCGCGCACCAGCGCGTACAGCAGGTCGAGGGTGGTGACGTCGGCTACCGACTCGGCCACCCGGGCGATCGTCACCGGGTCGGAGAGGTCCCGCCGGGTGGCCACCTCGGGCAGCAGCAGGTGCAGCCGTACCAGCGTGCCGATGAGCGCCGCCTCGGCGGGGGGCAGGCCGATCCGGGTCGCGACCGCCTCAGCCATCGGCGCGCCCACCACGCTGTGGTCACCGGGAAGCCCCTTGCCGACGTCGTGCAGGAGCGCGCCGAGCAGCAGCAGATCGGGGCGGTCCACGTCGCGGGTGTGCCGGCTGGCTTCGGCGGCCGTCTGGATCAGGTGCCGGTCCAGGGTGAACCGGTGCACCGGGTTGTGCTGGGGCAGGCTGCGCAGCCGGGTCCACTCCGGCAACCAGCCGTCGACAAGTCCGTACCGGTCACACGTCTCCCAGGCCGGGATCATGCCGGCACCGGCACCGAGCAGCGTGGTCAGGGCGGCGCGCGCCTCGCCCGGCCAGGGCGTCGGCAGCGGCGGACAGTAGGCGGCCAACCACTCGCAGGTGGCCCGGGCGATCGGCAGCCCGGTGGTCGCCGCAGCAGCGGCCACCCGCAGTGACAGGCTCGCGTCGGGGCGGGCGCCGATGGCGGTACGCGCCAGCACCAGCTCTCCGTCGTGCTCCACCACGTCCCGGGCCACCGGCCGGCGCAACGGTCTCCCGTCGGCGCCCCGGCGACGACCGGAGCGCAGTCGGTCCGCGGCGCGGAACGCGTCGTCCAGAGCGTGACTGACGGTCCGGGCGTCCCCGGCGACCCGGCGCAGCAGGGTGTCGCCGTCGCCGTCCTCTGCACGCGAGGCCGGCGCGGAACGCTCCTGCCCAGACGTGTCGGTCGGCTGCGGTGGCACCGCGCCGGGCGGAGGGCCCCCAGCCGCCCCGGACGGTGCGCGACGCAGGCCGAGCAGAGCGGCCACCCCGTCGCGTTCCTGAGCGAGCAGTCGGTCGGCGCGCCGGCCAATCTGCTGGTGCAACGCGTCCCGGGTGTCCAGCAGCCGCAGGTGCGCGGCGTGTACGGCGGGTCGCAGTGCGTCGGTGATCCCCGCGGTCGCGACGGCCCGCAGGATGCCCACGTCCCGCAGCCCTCCGGCTGCTTCCTTCAGGTCACCCTCCAGCAGGTGGGCGAGTTCACCGTGGGCCTGCCAACGGGCGGCGGCGCTCTCCCGCAGCGCGGCGAGTTGGCGGACGGCGGTACGCCGCCAGTGGTCGGTCGCGCTGCTCACCAACGTGCCCGCGAGATCCGCATCACCGGCGACGAACCGGGCATCGAGCAGCCCGAGGGCCACCTTGACATCGTCCTGGGCGACCGACAGCGCCTCGGCGACAGTTCGGACCGAGTGGTCCAGCCGCAGCCCGGCGTCCCAGATCGGATACCAGACAGCGGCGGCCAGTTCGTCGATGCCGGGCACCCCGGCGTGTACCAGCACCAGGTCCAGATCGGCGTAGGGGGCGCACTGCCGGCGGCCCAGGCCGCCGACCGCAAGCAGCGCGACGCCTGGCCGGTCCGGCAGCAGCCGGGCCAGCCAGGCGTCGTACGCGTCCGCCCGAGCCCGACGCGCCGCCGCGCCGACCCCGGCCGGTACACCGACGACCTCGTTGACCAGAAGGTCGGCGCTCCCGAGGGGTTCCGGGGTTGTCCTGCTGGTCAACGAGGTCATCGATGCTCGTCCTAGAGTGCGTCCAGGCCGCGCTCACCGGTGCGGACCCGGACGACCTCCTCGACGGCGGTCACCCAGACCTTGCCGTCGCCGATCTTGCCCGTCCGGGCCGCCGAGACGACAGCGTCGACGATCTTCTCGACGTCGATCTCGTCGGTGAGCACCTCCACCCGGATCTTGGGCAGGAACTCGACGGTGTACTCGGCACCCCGGTAGACCTCGGTGTGGCCCTTCTGCCGCCCGTAACCCTGCACCTCGCTCACCGTCAGCCCGGCCACGCCCAGCGTGTGCAGGGCCTCCTTGACGGCGTCCAACTGGTGCGGCTTGATGACCGCGGTCACCAGCTTCATGTCCAACCCCTCCATTCCCGGAACGTTAGCCGGCGACCTTCTCGCTTACCGGTTCGGTGGTCCCGGTCTTCGGCGCCGTCGGCGTGCCGATGCCCGCGGCGGCGAACGCACCGCCGCCACCACCCGTGGAGCTGAACTCGTACGCGCTCTCCGCGTGCTCGGCGTTGTCGATGCCCTCGACCTCGGCGTCAGCGTTGGTGCGGAAGCCGATGGTCTTGTCGATCACGAAGCCGATCAGGTACGCGACCACGAACGAGTAGGCCAGTACGGCGACCGAGCCGAGAGCCTGCTTGCCCAGCAGCGTGACACCGCCGCCATAGAGCAGACCGTCGTTGCCCTCACCGGCCAGGACCTCCATCGCGAGGAAGCCGATGAGCAGCGAGCCGATGATGCCGCCGATCATGTGCACGGCGACCACGTCGAGCGAGTCGTCGTACTTGAGGCGGTACTTGAGGCCGACGGCGAGCGCGCAGACGACACCGGCGACGACACCCAGCGCAATCGCACCGAGCGGCTCCAGGAAGGCACACGCCGGGGTGATGGCGACCAGGCCCGCGATGGCGCCGGACGCCGCGCCGAGGGTGGTCGGCTTGCCGTCACGGATCTTCTCCACCAGCAGCCAGCCGAGCACCGCGGCGGCGGTGGCGACCTGGGTGTTGATGAAGGCGATCGCGGCGGTGCCGTTGGCGGCCAGGGCCGATCCGGCATTGAAACCGAACCAGCCGAACCACAGCAGGCCGGCACCGAGCAGCACCATCGGCAGGTTGTGCGGCTTGAAACTGTCCTTCGGCCAGCCGACCCGGCGGCCGAGCACCAGGGCCAGGGCCAGGGCCGCGGCACCGGCGTTGATGTGCACCGCGGTGCCGCCGGCGAAGTCGAGCACACCCAGCTCGAAGATCCAGCCACCGCCCCACACCCAGTGCGCCACCGGGAAGTAGACCAGGGTGGCCCACAGGCCGGCGAACAGCAGCCACGGGCCGAACCGGGCCCGGTCGGCGATCGCGCCGCTGATCAGCGCGACAGTGATCACCGCGAACATCAACTGGAAACCGGCGAACAGCAGGTCGGGGATGCCACCCTCGGTCCCGCTCTCCAGCATGCCGCGGAGGCCGGCGGCGGACAGATCACCGGTGATCCCGCCGACGTCCTCACCGAACGCGATGCTGTAGCCGTAGAACACCCACAGCAGGCTGACCAGGCCGATCGCGCCGAAGCTCATCATCATCATGTTGAGCACTGACTTGGACCGGGTCATGCCCCCGTAGAACAGCGCCAGGCCGGGTGTCATGAGCAACACCAGCGCGGCTGAAGTCAAAATCCAGGCGGTGGCACCAGAATCTAGCTCCGGCACGCTGCCTCCTCTCGGGTTGTTTTCTCCCTCCCTCCCGGCACCGCGCAACATCGCCCGTACGCCGGTTGCGCGGAAGCCTGCTGGTCCGCTGTTTCACCTAGGGACCCCGGCCGGTTTCCGAACCGTGACGGCTTGTTTCGTACGTGTGAAGAATGTCGCACACCTGGCTGAATTGGCGGGGGCGGATCGTCCGTTCGGTGCTACCGATCCGCCGACGGCTCAGCGCAAGGCGTACTCGAGGGCCTGTCGCTCGTAGTCGAGCAGCCGCAGATCCCGCATCGGTCGGCGCAGGTGGCCCTTGTGCACGATCCGGACGAAAGCCGGTTCACCGGCCGCAGCCATCCGGCGGATGCCCTCGACATGATCGACGACCCGTTTGCGGATGGTCCGGACCAACCGATGCCGGTCGCGCGGAATGAGCCCGTACGCGTCGGCGAAGAGCCGCAGCCGGCGTGGCCGGTCGGGGCGCTTCCAGCCGAGGGTGATGGAGTCCCGGTCGGAGAAGATCGGCACCCAGGTCCACGCGGCGTAGGCCACGTCGTAGATCCGCGCGCCCGGCGAGGCGAGATCGAAGTCGATCAGCCCGAGAGTGCCGTCGGGCCGCCAGATCACATTGTGCGGTGCCGCGTCGTGGTGGCAGATGACCTCGGTGTCCGGCGGGGGCGGACCGAACGAGCGCCACACCGCGTGCGGTGGCGGCGCGAAACCGTACTGGGCGTCGTGGAACATTCGCAGCATCGTGGCGACGGTCACCAGTGCCTCGTCGGTCACCCAGTGCGGGGCCAGCGGGTATTCCCCGCACTCCCCCTCCAGGTACGACAGCACTTCCCGGTTGCGCTCGTCCATCCCGAGGGCACGGGGCGCGCCGGTGAAACCGACGTACTCCAGGTGGCGCAGCAGGGCGTGCACCGACGGGGTCCACGGCCCGGCGTTACGTCGCACCGTGTCGCCCACCCGCACCACTGTGCTCACGTTCCCGCCGTGCAGCGGGATCTCCTGCGAGGTCACGTACGGTCTCCCGAGGCGCTGCGACGGGTGGCTCGGGTCGCGCCAGCCCGCGTACGCGCGATCGTCTCTGGTCACCCGAGGTTACGCGGTCTGACCGGAAGTCTCGGTGCCCAGCAACGCGTCGACGAACTGCGCCGGATCGAACGGCGCCAGGTCGTCCGGCCCCTCGCCGAGACCGACCAACTTCACCGGGATGCCGAGCTTGCGCTGCACGGCGATGACGATGCCGCCCTTGGCGGTGCCGTCGAGCTTGGTGAGCACGACGCCGGTGACGTCTACCACCTCGGTAAAGACACGCGCCTGCTCCAGACCGTTCTGGCCGGTGGTGGCATCGAGCACCAGCAGTGTCTCGTCGATCGGGCCGTGCTTCTCCACGACCCGCTTGACCTTGCCCAGCTCGTCCATCAGACCGATCTTGTTCTGGAGACGCCCGGCGGTGTCGACGAGGACCGTGTCCACGCTGGTCTCGATGCCCCGCTTGACCGCGTCGAAGGCGACGCTGGCCGGATCCGCCCCCTCCGGGCCACGGACGGTCTCCGCACCGACCCGCCCGGCCCAGGTCTGCAGCTGGTCGGCGGCGGCGGCCCGGAAGGTGTCGGCGGCACCGAGCAGCACGCTACGGCCGTCGGCGATGAGCACTCTGGCGATCTTGCCGCAGGTGGTGGTCTTGCCCGCGCCGTTGACACCGACCACGAGCAGCACCGACGGCACACCCTCCTTCGGTGCGGTGTGCAACGAACGGTCCAACGCGGGGTCGAGGGCGTTCACCAGCTCCGCAGCGAGCAGGGCACGCAGCTCGGCGACCGACCGGGTGCCGAGCACCCGGGTGCGCTCCCGCAGCCGGTCGACGATGTCCCGGGTGGCGTCGACGCCCACGTCGGCGGTGATCAGGCTGTCCTCGATCTCCTCCCAGACGTCCTCGTCGAGCCGGTCCCGGCTGAGCAGCCCGAGCAGCCCCTTGCCGAAGACGTTCTGCGACCGCGACAGCCGGGACCGAAGCCGCACCAACCGCCCGGCCGTCGGCTCGGGCACCTCGACGGTAGGTGTCGGCGCCTCGACGACCGGCGGCTCGACCAGGACCCCGGTGGACAGATCAGCCTCCGGCGCCTGCACCGGCGGGCCGGCGAGATCCTCCTCCGCCCGGGTGTCGACCTCCGTACGCGGCAGCGGCGGCTGCGGCCGTCGACGCAGCCGCGGCACGACCAGCCCGATGCCGCCGAGGATCAGCAGACCGAGCAGGGCGAGGGCGATGAGGAGGTATTCCGTCATGCCGGAATCCTGTCAGATGCCGGCGACCACGTCTCAGCCACCGCTCCCGCCGGGCTCGGCAGTCACCCGGCGCCCGACCGCTCGCGGCGGAGGCACAGAAAAACGGGCGGTAGTCTCGGCCACAGTTGGCAGTGGTGCACCACCGGCCGGGTAGTAGAGGATGAAGTTTTCTCGTCTGGAGGTCCTGTTATGCCCGCCGAGCTGCTCATCGGCCCCCTGCTGCGCCGGGTCGTCGGCACTCGGGCCACCGTCTGGGTGGAGACCACGGCGCCGGCAGTCGTGACCGTCCGCACGCCCGGCGGTGCCACCGGCACCGCGCCCACCTTCACCGCATACGACCACCACTATGCGTTGGTGGTGGTGGACGGGCTCACCCCGGACAGCGCCACCCGGTACGAGGTGCTCGTCGACGACGAACTGGCCTGGCCGGCACCGGACAGTCACTTCCCGCCGAGTGTCATCCGCACCCGGGCCGCCGACGACCGGGAGCAACCGGTCCGCCTGCTCTTCGGTTCCTGCCGGGAGACCACCCAGCACGCGACGACCCGTAAGTTGCCGCCGGACGCGCTCGACGCGTACGCCCGGCGGGTGCTGGCCGACCCGGACCCGGCGGCCCTGCCCGACCTGCTGCTGCTGCTCGGCGACCAGGTCTACGCCGACGAGACCTCACCCACCGTCAAGCGGCTGCTGCGTCGCCGTCGGCGGCGTCCGGAGGGCGCACCGAGGGACCAGGTCGTCAGCTTCGACGAGTACACCAAGCTCTACCTTGAGTCGTGGCGCGACCCGGAGATCCGCTGGCTCCTGTCCACCGTGCCGAGCGTGATGATCTTCGACGACCACGAGATCATCGACGACTGGAACACCTCCGCCTCCTGGCGGGCCGAGATGCGCGACCAACCGTGGTGGGCCGAACGGATCGCCAGTGGGCTGGCCTCCTACTGGGTCTACCAGCACCTGGGCAACCTCTCCCCGGACGAGATCGCGGCGGACCCGGTCTTCGCCAAGGTCAGCACCGCTGGGGACGCCACGGTGGTGCTGCGGGAGTTCGGCGCACGGGTCGACACCGAGGCTGATCTGGCCCACGACACCGAACGCTGGCGGGCAGTGCAGTACCAGTGGAGCTACGCGCTCGACCTGGGGCGTACCCGGTTGGTGATGCTGGACAACAGGTGCAGCCGGGTGCTGCTACCGGAGCGGCGGGCGATGCTGCCACCCGGCGAGTGGTCATGGTTCGTCGACCGCGCCCACGGCGGTTACGACCACCTGGTGGTCGGCTCCTCGCTTCCCTGGCTGCTGCCGCCCGGCATCCACCACGTCGAGACGTGGAACGAGAAGCTGGCCGACTCGCCCCGGCGGTGGGTCGCCGGGCTGGGCGAACGGCTCCGTCGGGCACTGGACCTGGAGCACTGGGCAGCGTTCCGCCGTTCGTTCGACGCGTTGGCCGAGTTGTTCGCCCGCATCGGCGCGGGCACGCCCGGTGCACCGGACGACCGCAAGGGCGCCGGTCCGGCGTACCCACCGCCAGCGTCGATAAGTGTGCTCTCCGGCGACGTGCACCACTCGTACGTGGCGAGAGTCCGGTTCGCCGACCCTGGGGTGCGCACGCCGGTGCACCAACTCACCTGCTCGCCGATCCACAACCAGGTGCCGGCCGGGATGCGTCCACTGATGCGGCTCGGTTGGGCCCGTGGCCCGGCCGGCGCGGCCCGTGCCCTGGCCCGCACCGCGGGGGTCCGTCGTCCCCTGGTCAGGTGGCGCAAGCTGGCCGGGCCCTACTTCGGCAACGCGGTCGCGACACTCACCCACGCCGGGCGCGGGGCCGAGGTGGTCATCGAGGGCACCACCGGTGACGGCCACCTGCACGAGGTGGCGCGCCACCGACTCACCGACGGCCACTGACACACCAGGAGTATGTGATCGTTCACCGGGCACCGGACCATGGTCCGACCGGCAGTGCGTGACTTCGACCCGGTTGCGGCATGTGGCGGTCATCCACGGACGGGACAGCCGACATGCCGCAACCCGGGCCGAGACCGGCACGCCGGGGTCGAGGTCAACTCAGCCGGCCAGCGCGGCGCGCAGGTAGCGCAGGTCCGCCGGCCCGTTCCAGCGATACGCCGACAGCCCGGCGGCGCGGGCCCCGCTGATCGCCCGATCCTCGTCGTCGACGAAGAGCACCCGCGACGGCGGGGTCCGCAGCGCCGCACAGGCGGCCTCGAAGTACTCGGGTGCCGGCTTGTGCACCCCGACGGTCGCGGAGTTGACCACCACATCCAGCTCGTCGGTCAGGCCGAGTGCAGCCAGGTCGGCGTCGAGCAGATCGGTGGCGTTGGTGCCGAGCCCGACCCGGATGCCGGCGGCCCGCGCCTCACGGACGAACATCAGCACCTCCGGATCGACCTCACCGCGGTAGCGCTGCCACTGCGCGACCGCCGCCCGCGCCCGCCCGGCGTCGCCGATCGACGGAGTGAGCGCGTCGGCCACGCTTGTCATCCAGTCGGCATGACTGACCTGGCCGGTGAGCACCGGTTGCAGCCGCCCCCACTGCATGGCGATCTCGCCGAGCACACCGGCGGACAGACCGTGCTCCCGCTCGACATCGGCGGCGACCGCCGGATCCCAGCGCCGCAGCACCCCGTCGAAGCCAACCAGGAGCGCCGTCGCGCGTTCCCGAACCACTACCCGTTCTCCTCGCCGCGGCTGCGCCGCTCGTCGTCGCCGTCGGCCCGGTTGAGCCGTTGACTGATTACCTGGGTGACCCCGCCACGCATGGTCACCCCGTAGAGTGCGTCGGCGATCTCCATCGTCCGTTTCTGGTGCGTGATGACGATCAGCTGGCTCTTCTCCCTAAGCTGGGCCAGCAGGGTGATCAACCGACCCAGGTTCACGTCGTCGAGGGCCGCCTCCACCTCGTCCATGATGTAGAACGGGCTGGGCCGGGCACGGAAGATCGCCACCAGCATCGCCACCGCGGTCAGCGACCGCTCACCACCGGAAAGCAACGACAGTCGTTTGATCTTCTTGCCCGGTGGGCGGGCCTCGACCTCGACGCCGGTGGTCAGCAGGTCCTCCGGGTCGGTGAGGATCAGCCGGCCCTCGCCACCGGGGAACAGCACCGTGAAGACCTGCTCGAACTCACGGGCGGTGTCGGCGAAGGCGCTGGCGAAGACCTCCAGGATGCGGTCGTCGACGTCCTTGACCACGGTGAGCAGGTCCCGCCGGGTCGCCTTGAGGTCCTCCAACTGCTCGGAGAGGAACTTGTACCGCTCCTCCAGCGCCGCGAACTCCTCAAGGGCCAGTGGGTTGACCTTGCCCAACAGGGTCAGTTCCCGTTCCGCCTTGGCGGCCCGCTTCTCCTGCACCGGACGTTCGTAGCGGATCGGCTCGGGCACCGGCAGCCCGTCCCGCTCGGCAGCGGCCACCTCAGCCTCGGTGGGCGGCACCAGCTGACCGGGGCCGTACTCGGCGACAAGGGTCTCGACCGTCAGGCCGAAGTCCTCGGCGGCCTTGGCTTCCAACTGCTCGATGCGTAGTCGCTGCTCGGCGCGGGCGACCTCGTCCCGGTGCACCTGGCTGGTCAACCGTTCCAGTTCCGCACCGAACCGTTTCGCGGCGGCCCGCACCTCCTGAAGCTCCGCCTCGCGGGTGGCCCGTTCCCGCGCCACCGCGTCGCGGTGTTCCTCGGCTCGGGCGATGCTGCTGGCCAGTTGGGCCAACGCCGTCCGCGCGCCCTGCGCCACCGCGCGGGCGATCGCGGCCCCCCGGGCCCGCGCCGCACGCCGGGCCGCCGCCCGTTCCCGGGCCGCCCGCTCGGCGCCAGCCTGCCGGCGCAGCGAGTCGGCCCGCCCGGCGATCGAGGCGACCCGCTCCTCGGCGGTACGCACCGCGAGCCGGACCTCCATCTCGTTCTGTCGCGCCTGCGGCACCATCGCGGCGTACTCGTCACGTTCCTCGGTCGAGGGTTCCGCGTCGATCGGAGTGGCCTCCGCCAGGCGCAGACGCTCCGCCAACTCGGCCAGAGCCGTCAGGTCCCTCTCCCGGGCCGCCTCGGCGCGCGACCGGGACTCGCCGAGCCGGTCGGTCTCCGCCTTCGCCGACCGCGCGGCGGCGCCAAGCTCGGCCAGCCGCCGGGCCGCGGCGTTGCGGTGGCTCTCCGCCTCCCGTTTGGCCGCTGCGGCGTGCTGCACCGCCTCCTTGGCGGCGGCCACCTCGGCACGCGCATCGACCAGCTGTTCCCGCAGTTCGGCGCTGGCCCGTTCGGCCGCCAGCCGACTGGACCGGGCCTCCTCGACGGCCGCCTGCACCTCGATGTAGCTGGGTGCCTTGGCCGATCCGCCGGCTGCCGCGTACGCGCCGACCACATCACCCTCGCGGGTCACCGCTCGCAACTCGGGACTGCCGGTGACCAGCTCGGCGGCGGCGGACAGGTCCGCCACCAGCACCACGTCACGGAGCGCCCGGTGAACTGCGGACCGGATCTGGTCGTCGCAGTCGACCAGATCCGGTGCCCAGAGGACGCCGTCAGGCAGTTTCGGGCGCAACGCGTCGGCCGAACCGGACATGCCGGGCCCGGCAGGGCTGCCGACGAGCAGTCCGGCCCGGCCCGCGTCCGAGATCTTCAGCAGGCGCATCGCCTCGACGGCCTCGTCCACGCCGGTCACCGCGACCGCATCGGCCAGCCCGCCCAACGCCGCAGCGAGCGCCGCCTCGTGCCCCGGGGCCACCGAGAGCAGGCCGGCCAGGCCGCCCAACAGGCCAGGTACCTCGCCGGCGCGGGCCAACAGCGCCCCGGCCCCGTCCTTGCGGCGCAGGCCGAGGGCGAGCGCCTCCTCCCGCGCCCTCCAGGTCGCGGCGTCCTTCTCCGCCGTTCGTTCCGCATCCGACAGGGTGCGGACCCTGGCCTGCACCCGCTCCTGGGCGGCGACGGCCTCGGCGTGCCGGGCGTCCAGGTCGGCGTTGTCCCGGTCCGCTTCGGTGGACTGCTCGGCGACCGCGTCCAGCTCGGCCTGGGCCCGCTCGGCGCGGGCCATCGCGTCGGCGTGCGCGGCGGCCAGCCGCTCGATCTCCTCACCGCCGCTCGTGGTTCGCGCCTGGGCGGAGTTCACCTGCCCGGTCAGCCGAGCCAAACCCTCCCGCCGGTCGGCGATCGCCTTCGCGGCGACGACCAGTTCCCGCTCGGCGGCGGCGAGCTGCCGTTCCAGTTCCTGACGGTGCTCGACCGCCTCGGCGAGTCGGACCTGATCGTCGGTGAGCGCCGCGCGAAGCTCCTCCTCCTGTTCGCGTACCCGTTCGGCCTCGGCCTCCAACTGCTCCGGGTCCCGACCAGGGCGCTCGTCGTCAGGCGTAGCGGTCAGGTGCCGCAGCCGCTCACCCGCCAGCTGCTCGGTAGAGCGGAACCGCTCCTGCAACGCGGAAAGCTTGTACCAGGTGTCCTGGGCGGCCGCCAGCAGCGGAGCATCGGAGGCCAACCCCTCCTCCAACTCGCCGAGGCGGGCCTGCACCTCGGCGTGTTCGGCCTCGACCTGCTCGCGTCGCTGGCGAAGCGCGGTCTCGTCCGCGATCTCCTTGTTCAGCGTGGTCCGCAGGGTGGCGAGGTCGTCGGCGAGCAACCGCAACCGGGCGTCGCGCAGATTGGCCTGGATCACGGCGGCACGGCGGGCCACCTCAGCCTGCCGGCCCAACGGTTTGAGCTGCCGGCGCAGCTCGGCGGTGAGGTCGGTGAGCCGGTTGAGGTTCGTCTGCATCGCGTCGAGCTTGCGCAGCGCCTTTTCCTTGCGCTTACGGTGCTTGAGGACGCCGGCCGCCTCCTCGATGAACGCCCGCCGGTCCTCCGGCTTGGCGTGCAGCATACCGTCGAGGCGGCCCTGCCCGACGATGATGTGCATCTCCCGGCCGATGCCGGAGTCCGACAGCAGTTCCTGGATGTCGAGCAGTCGGCACGAGTCGCCGTTGATCTCGTACTCGCTCTCGCCGGAGCGGAACATCCGGCGGGTGATGGAGACCTCGGTGTACTCGATCGGCAGCGCACCGTCGGTGTTGTCGATGGTGAGGGTCACCTCGGCCCGACCCAGTGGGGCCCGCCCGGCGGTGCCGGCGAAGATGACGTCCTCCATCTTGCCGCCGCGCAACGCCTTGGCGCCCTGCTCGCCGAGCACCCAGGCGATGGCGTCGACGACGTTCGACTTGCCCGAGCCGTTCGGACCGACCACACAGGTGATCCCCGGCTCCAGCTTGAGCGTCGTCGCGGAGGCGAAGGACTTGAAGCCCCTCACCGTCAGACTCTTGAGATGCACCTTCTCGATCCTCGTCCGGTGGCCACCGTACCGTCGCCCGCTGCGTTGCCCCTGGTGAAACGGCAGACTAACCCGGAACCAGGTAGCGCACGCCACGCGACCCACCTGCTGAAGCGGTGTCCGGACCGAGTTCCCTGCGGCGGACGGTGCGGTCGGGTCCGCACAGAGCTGCGCGCCGGCACACAACGTGTCGGCGCGCTCAGTGCATTGGTGCTATTCAGTTGTGGCGACCGGGTTGGGTTCGGTCGCACAGGTGGCGACCAGGTGGGTCAGGTCAGCGCGGGCTCGGCCAGACGGAGCAGATCGTCCGCCTCCGCCGCAGCCGCCGCGAGCCGATCGTTGTCGGCACGCAGCCGCGTGACCTCGAACTCCAGTGACTGAACCCTGGCACGCAGTCGGGTGACCTCGTCGAGCAGGCGCCGGTCGGGCGCCGCACCTACGTGGCCGTAGAGGGCCTTCGCCATTTTTACTCCTTGATGTGCGCTGCCGGAGAGGCCGGCCAACGCGCGCCCTTGTGAACGCGACTACCACTCCCACAACTTCTGGGCATGGCCGGGCGCGACTGGCGACATCACCATATTGAGCCGACAGCCCCTGGTTCGTCAAGTTCTCGCAGGCCGTAGATCATCTCGGCGTCGGCCACACCGGTCACAGGTGGCTGCCACGAGGCGCGGACACGCTCTGTCCGGACACTCCGACTCTACGCGCCGGGATCGCCGACCACCTCAACCGGAGGTACCAGCTCCCCCTTAACTCTTCCTTAGCAAGATTGCTGCTGCTCAGAAACAACACGTAGCGTCACGTCGGCCCGTAACTGACCCGTGGAGGCGACAGGCGTGCACGGCTGGCATGATCCGATCGATCCGGCACACACCCCACGGGGAGCGGAACCACCGACCGACGATCCGGCCTGGTTGACCGACCGCCCCGCACCTCGGTCGTCCTACCTCTTCGGCGACGCTGCGGAGGACCGGCCGGACGCCCGGTACCACGACCAGCCGACCGGGCAGTGGCGGTCCGACGCCCCCGACCAAGCTCCGTACCCGCACCAGGTGGCGGAGGCATCCGCGCCGGGCGAGCCGGCGTACCCGACGGCGCAGCCTGACTGGTACGACACCTCCGGTTCGTTCCACCAGGAGGACGGATGGCACCAGGAGAACGGATGGCACCAGGAGAACGGATGGCACCAGCACGACGACCACACCGTCGTACCCGGCGGTGGCTGGACCGCACACCACCCGTCGCCGCCGGAACCCCCGTACGCCTACGATGACCGGTCCGCCGGGTACGCCGACCGGACCGACGCGTACACCGAGCCGGTCATCCACCCGCCCTACGCGACGCAGCAGACCGGGCACCGGGAGGTGCCCGGAGTCGACGAACCGGCGTTCGAACCCGCCAACGGGAACCGCCGGGCCCGCCGGTTCCCGCGTCCGCTGGTGATGGGCGGCGCCGCCGCAGCAGCCACCCTCGTGGTCAGCATCGGCGTCGCGGCGCTGCTGCTGCCCGGTGACGACACACCGGCCAACGCCACGGCCGGCGGGGCACCGGTCACCGGCGGGGCGGTCGCGCCCCCGGAGGATCAGACGCTCACACTCGACCCGACCGAGAGCCCGAGCCCGAGCGCCACACCCAGTCCGAGCCCGAGCGCCTCCACCCGCACCGCCGCGGCCTCGCCGTCACCGAGCCAGGCCGACCCGCCGAAGCCCGCACCCTCGCGCAGCACGGCCCCCTCCCGGCTCGACACCGATCGTCAGGGCAGCCCGAGCCCGCCCGCCTCGGCCAGCCCGTCACCCTCCGGCGACGTCGCCCCGGAGGCGGCCGAGGTGGTCGCGCTCGTCAACGCCGAACGGGCGAAGGCCGGATGCGGCGCACTCGACATCGACGAGAAGCTGATGACCGCAGCCCAACGACACAGTCAGGACCAGGCCGACCACCAGAACATGTCGCACACCGGCAGCGACGGTAGCGACGCCGGTGAACGCATCGACCGGGTCGACTACGCCTGGCGCACCTACGGTGAGAACGTGGCCTGGAACCAGCGGACGCCCGCAGCGGTCATGGATGCCTGGATGAACAGCGACGGCCACCGTAGGAACATCCTCAACTGCGCCTTCACCGAGATCGGCGTCGGCGTGGCGAGCAGCAACGGGCCGTACTGGACGCAGGTCTTCGCCGCACCGCGTTAGCCGGTCGCGAATGCTCGTCGGGTCCGCCCGCCCCGGAGGCCGAACGCCTACCCCGCCCGCCGCCCTGTTCCTGACGTACGGGGGCGGGGTTGGCAGCGTGGACAGCTGAACGACGAGCGGTTCATGAAGGCCTCCCGTCGGATCGGTGCGCCACAGCGACGGCAGGGCTGCCCCTCACGTCCGTACGCGTTCAACGACCTGTCGAAGTAGCCGCTCTCACCGTTGACGTCCACGTAGAGGGCGTCGAAGCTGGTGCCGCCCGCGGTGATCGCCTCGCCGAGGACGTCCCGCACCTGCGCGAGCAGCCGGTGGGCGGCCGGGCCGGTCAGGGCGTCAGTGATCCGGGTGCCGTGCAGCCCGGCCCGCCACAACGCCTCGTCGGCGTAGATGTTGCCTACGCCGGAGATCAGACTCTGGTCGAGCAGCGCCCGCTTGACCTCGGTACGACGTCGGCGCAGCGCAGCCACGAACTCCGCGTCGGAGAACTCCGGATCCAGCGGATCACGGGCGATGTGGGCGATCTCCGACGGCAGCATGCCGCCGCCTTCACTTACCGACAGGCAGCCGAACGTACGTTGGTCGACGAAACGCAGCTCCGCCCCGTCGTCGTCGAAGCGGAACCTGACCCGCAGGTGCGTTTCGTCGGGCGCGTCCGCCGGTTGCAGCAGGAGCTGCCCGGACATCCCGAGATGCCCGACGACAGCGTCACCGCTGTCCAGTGGCAGCCAGAGGTACTTTCCGCGCCGACACACGTCGAGCACCTTCCGACCGGCCAGCACGTCGGCGAAGTGCGCCCCACCGGGCACGTGTCGACGGACCGCCCGAGGGTGGCGTACCTGCACGGAGCGGATCCGGCGGCCGGTGATCCAGCGGGACAGTCCCTGCCTGACGGTCTCCACCTCAGGCAGCTCAGGCATGGTGTGCCGGGGCTTCGACCTCGCCGACCAGTGGGGCGTCGTCGACCGCTGTGGTCGCCGGCGCGTCCACCGGTTGCGCTGAACCGTCCGCGGACGTCTCGGACTGTTCGGTGAGGGTGCGCCAAGCTGATTCCGCCGCCCGCTGCTCGGCCTCCTTCTTGCTCCGTCCGTCGGCGCCGCCGTACCGGTTACCGGCGACCACTACCCAGGCGGTGAAGGTTTTCAGGTGGTCCGGTCCGGTGCCCTCGATCCGGTACTCGGGCACGCCGAGGCCGAGCGCGGCGGTCAACTCCTGAAGGCTCGTCTTCCAGTCCAGCGCGGCCCCCCGGCCGGCGGACTCGGCCATCAGCGGGTCGAACAGCCGGTGGATGACGATGGCGACGGTGTCCAGCCCGTACTGCAGGTAGATCGCGCCGAGCAGCGCCTCCAGGGTGTCGGCGAGGATGCTGGCCTTGTCCCGTCCGCCGGTGGTCTCCTCGCCCTTGCCGAGCAGTAGGTAAGGGCCGAGCCCGCCCGGGCCCAGGCCGCGCGCCACGTCGGCGAGTGCGCGCATGTTGACCACGCTGGCCCGCAGCTTCGCCAGTTGGCCTTCCGGTAGGTCGGGATGATCCTCGAAGAGGGCGGTCGTGATCACCACACCCAGTACCGAGTCGCCGAGGAACTCAAGCCGCTCGTTGGTGGGCAGGCCGCCGTTCTCGTACGCGTACGAACGGTGGGTGAGCGCGCGTTCCAGCAGTTCCGGGTCCAGCGAGATGCCGAAGGCGGCCTCCAGGTGGCCGACTGCGGGCCGCCGACGCTTGTCGTTGCTCATGATGTGCGTACCTCGGTGTCGGTCGTGCGTTCGGTGCGGTCGCCGCCGACCAGGGCGGCGACTCGCTCGGTGGCATCGCGCCGCCAGAGGTGGGCGGCCAGGGCGATACCGGAGGCTATGTCATCGGGGCGGGCGGCGCCGTGGCAGACGACGACGGTGCCGGCCACTCCGAGCAGCGCGGCCGCGCGGGGTGCGCCACCACCGGGCGGGTCACCGCCGGCCATGGCGTACGCGCCTTCGACGGCCTTGAGCAGCACGTTACCGGTGAAACCGTCGGTGACCACGACATCGGCGCGGGTGCCGAGGCAGACGTCGTAGCCTTCGACGAGCCCGACGTAACGGGCATCCCCGGGCAGTGCCGCCGCGCTGAGCACAGGGTCGGTGAGCCGGCGGGCCCGATCCCCCTTGCCGGCCTCGGTGCCCACGGAGAGCAACCCCACCCGGGGTACGGCGACACCGTGGGCGACCGAGGCGTACGCGGCGCCCAGGGCGGCGTTCCGGGCGAGGGTCGTGGGGCTCGGCTCCAGCGAACCGCCCACGTCGAGCAGGACGACGGTGCCGGAGACAGCGGGCAGTGCGGCGGCGAGGGCGGGTCGCCGCACATCGGGCCAGCGACCAAGGACGAGGGCGGCGGCGGTGACCGTGGCACCGGTGGAGCCGGCGGAGACGAGCGCGTCAGCGTAACCGGCCCGGACGGCAGCCACGGCGGCCCGGACCGTGGTTTCGGCACGCGACGCGCCGGGGTCGTCGGCGATGTCGACGAAGGAGTGGGTCGGTCGGACCGTGATCCGGTCCCGTTCTGCCGGGTCCAGGGCGTCGATCAACGCACCGGCGGCCCGGGTCGGTCCGACGAGAAGCAGGTGCAGGTCCGGGTCGTCGCACACCGCCCGCAGAGCGCCGTCCACCACGACGGCGGGAGCGTCGTCCCCGCCGAGGAGGTCAACGGCGATCCGTGCGATTCCCGACTCCGTCCCGACGCCGGCCGGCCTCAGGCGGCCGGCGTCGGCCGGAGTTTCGGATGATCGCCGGGGGGTGCGCGTCACCCGACCTGTGGTCGGGGACGTCATGCGCGGTCCGGGTCAGACCTCAAGGACCTGGCGGCCGTTGTAGGTGCCGCAGACCGAGCAGGCGGCGTGCGGCAGCTTCGCGGACTTGCACTGCGGGCACGCGATGGTCGCCACCACCGTGGCCTTCCAGTTCGCCCGGCGGGACCGGGTGTTGCTGCGCGACATCTTGCGCTTGGGGACGGCCACGGTTCTTACTCCTCTGTACGGGTCAGTTGCGACAGGCCCGCCCAACGCGGGTCGATCTGCTGGTGGCTGTGATCGGCCGGCAGATCGTCCAGGTGCACCCCGCATTCGGGGCACAGCCCTGGGCAGTCCTGGCGGCAGAGCGGATTGTTCGGCAGTGCGAGCACCACCGCGTCCCGCAACGCCGGTTCCAGGTCGATCAGGTCGCCCTGCATTCGACCGACCTCGTCCTCCTCGGTGGTGGCGTCGGTGGTGCTGTTCTCGTACGCGTACAGCTCCTGGATCGTCACCGCCACCGAGTCGTCGATCTCGTGCAGGCAGCGGCCGCACTCGCCCTGGATCGGACCGCTGACGGTCCCCGAGACGAGCACACCCTCGGACACCGACTCCATCCGCAGATCGAGGTCGAGGCCCGCCCCCTCCGGCACGCCGATCAACTCCACGCCGAGGTCCGACGGTGCCGGGACCACCCGTTCGACGGTACGCAGAGCACCAGGTCGGCGTGGTAGCTCCCTCGTGTCGAGGACCAGCGGCGACCTGGGGTCGAGTGAAGTGGGTGAGTTCTTGGGCATAGTCAGACTCCGGCCGGTGAGAGGCCGACACACGAGGTTACCTGCACGGACACCCCAGCGTCGAACCGGGGTGACCAGCCGTCCCGGGCCGGCCGTGGACGAGCCCGACGTGGCGGAGAGTCCGGTCGGCGGCGGACGATCCGTTCGGCGGCGTAGGCAGGGTCAGAAGGGCAGCGGACGCTCCGCTTCGTCTCCACCGAAGGTGCCGATCTCCCGGAGGGCGTGCATCTTGTCCCGGCCGCGCTCTATCGAGGCCAGCGCCCGGGTGAGGAACTGTTCGAAATTGGCGAGCGCGGTGTCGACGTAGTCGTCGACCTCTTCCCGCAGCCGCTGCGCCTCCGCCCGCGCCTCGGCGACGATCCGCGCGCCCTCGTGTTCGGCGGAGACGGTGACCTCGTTCACCGAGACCAGGCGGGCGTGTTCCGCCTCACCCTCGCTGATGATGCGGTCGGCCTCCCGCTTGCCGGCCTCCATGATCTTGTCCCGTTCCTCCAGCAGGGCGGCGGCGCGGCGCAGGTCGGCCGGGAGCCCTTCCCGCAGTTCGTCGAGGGCCCCGATCATCTCACTCCGGTCGACCATGCAGTTGGTGCGCGACATCGGTACGGAACGCGCCTGCTCCACTATTGTGATCAGTTCGTCGATGCGGTCGAGCGGGTCCACCGGTACCTCACTCCTGTCATTCGTCGGGCCGACCTACATCATGCGGGCTGCGGGCGGTTTCCCGCTTCACCCAATGATGTCGTCCGCCGCCGACCCCGCACCGACGCTTTGC
Source organism: Micromonospora sp. HNM0581 (assembly GCF_012726175.1). Taxonomy (GTDB): domain Bacteria; phylum Actinomycetota; class Actinomycetes; order Mycobacteriales; family Micromonosporaceae; genus Micromonospora. The sequence goes on along the minus strand of NZ_JAASAD010000010.1, from coordinate 142,434 downwards.
CCGGGCGTGTCGCCGGGGCCGTTGCCCGATCCCGCACTCGCCTACCCGTGGACCCGGCACGAACGGAATCACGCCGGGTCAGGTCGACGGGGGGACCAGGCGGGCTTTCAGGGCCGCACGGACCACATCCGGTACGTGCGGCGTGACGTCGCCGCCCCACTTCGCCACGTCCTTGACCAGACTCGACGAGAGGAAAGAGTAGAGCGGGTTGGTCGGCATGAACAGTGTCTCCACCCCGGCGAGACCGATGTTCATCTGGGCCATCTGCAACTCGTAGTCGAAGTCGCTCACCGCCCGCAGACCTTTGATCAGCACGGTCGCCCGCTGCGCCCGGCAGAAGTCCACCAGCAGGCCCCGGAAGGACTCCACCCGCACGTTGCCGTAGGAAGCGGTCACCTCGCGGAGCATGTCGATCCGCTCCTCGACGCTGAACAGGCCACTCTTCGACTGGTTGATCAGCACTCCGACGATCACCTCGTCGAACAGCCGACTGGCCCGGCCGATGATGTCGAGGTGACCGTTGGTGACCGGGTCGAAGGATCCGGGACACACCGCACGTCTCATGATCGGCGACCGTACCAAAGGGTGGACTCGCCGTACCGGCGACTGCGCTGGCCAGTGATGCCCTGCACCCACTCGACCGGCCCGCCACGACTGGACCGCTCGACCACCACCAATGCTTCCGGCGCCAGCCACCCTCCGTCCACCAGAGCCGCGAGCATCGCGTGGAGGCTGTCGTTCGACATCGCGTACGGCGGGTCGGCGAAGACGACGTCGTACGGCTCGCCCGCCCCGGCGGCCAGGACGGTGGCGACCTTGCCAGCGACCAGTCGGGCCGAGGTACCGACCCGCAGCACGGCCAGGTTCTCGCGGATCACCCGGGCGGCACGCGGGTCGGACTCCACAAGCAGCGCATGCGCCGCGCCGCGCGACAGCGCCTCCAGACCGACGGCACCGGAGCCGGCGTAGAGGTCGGCGAAGCGGGCGCCATCGATGTCGATGTCGGCTTCGACCGCACTGAACAACGCCTCGCGTACCCGATCTGACGTGGGTCGAGTGCCGCCGCCGGGTGGGGCGGTGATCCGCCGGCCACCAAGGGTGCCGGCGACGATGCGGGTCATCGCTCGCTCCTGCTCACCTTTCCGACGCTACGCGAGCCGGGAATTGGAGCTGGCCGACCCCGCATGATCACTTTGAGTGGACAAATTATCTCACGTTCATAACGTTTCCCTTAAGCTTGCCTGAGGGCTGTTTCGCTTCTCACGATCTCGCTAGGGTCTGCCGGTGCCGGCGTCATGTCCGCCGGCCATCGGCACGGGAGGCACCCTTCAGGCGCGGCATACGAGCCGCCAGCGCCGTCCGTCCCGCCCGCGCCGACCCTGACGGTTCTTCACCCCGGGAGTACGCGTGATCCGACCCAAGCTGTCGCTGCGGCGGCCGCTGGCCGTCCTGGCAGCTGCCCTCATCGGCATGACCGGAGCGGCGGTGGCGGCCACCCCCGCCGCCGCCCACCACACCACCATCACCGCCACCGCCGTCTGCGACCAACTCACTGGTGAGCGAGTGATCACGTGGAAGGTGGAAAACAGCGAACGCGACAAGGCTGCCACCCTCAGGAAGGTGACCACGGAGCCCTCGACGCCCGTCCAGGTGCTCGTCCCCGGCGCCGACCCCGTCGACCTCAAGGGCGTCGTCATCGCCAAGAAGGGCTTCGTCGAGGCCGTTCAGCGGGTGCCTGGCGACACCGCACGCGCCAAGCTCACCGTCGAGGCGCGGTGGGACAACAAGCGTGAGCGGACCAACGACGGCACCATCAAGCTCGACCGCGACGCACCGTGCACCCCGGCACCGAAGTGCGTCGACGCCAGCCAGGCGAAGTACAGCCACACCTTCGACGGCCCGAACGGCAAGGCGACCGTCAAGCTGGAGGGCGACCTGCCGCTGTGCGGCGAGGCACAGCAGTACTTCACCCTGGTGTCGTACTTCGCTCCGCGTCCGAAGTTCGCCACCCCGCAGTACGTCTACGGCGAGCCGGACAGCGACTTCCTCGGCGGCGGCCAGACCGAGATCGAGCTGAACGTCGGTGTGCCGGACTGCCACACCCAGGTCGACCTGATCTGGGGCGGCGTCGACGAGGTCATCGACCCGCTGGTCGAGGGCGGCGCACGCTACGGCTCCAAGAAGCTGGGCGACAAGGGCGCCCCCGGCAACCGCTCGTCGGGCCCCCAGGGCTGGTACAACGGCGGCAGCAAGAACTGCACCACCCCGGCGTCCACCTTCGCCTCCTCCTGCGACGGCACCGTCACCGTGTCGCTGAGCAACGACGGTTCGATCTCGAAGTACCCGGTCGAGTTCGAGGTTCGGGGCGAGAACGGCTGGACCAAGAAGGTCACGGTCGAGCCGGGCAAGGCCGACAACGAGACCGTGGTGCCCGCCGAGAACGCCGGGAAGATCGAGGTGCTGGTCGACGGCGAGGTCATCGAGAACGGCACCTACTCCTGGGAGCGTCCCGAGGACTGCCCGCTGCCGACGGTGACCACCGACGCGGACTGCGACACCTTCGGCCTGACCGCCTCGAACCCGGAGGGCGGCATGCCGGTCGAGGTGGAGTTCACCTACGGCGACAAGACCGAGACCCGTACCGTCGCGCCGGGCGCGTCGGAGAAGGTCACCTTCCCGGCCGGTGACGACGAGGCCGCACTCGTCGTCCTTCCTGAGCTGGGCCTGGAGCTTGAGGTGATCTACGCGCCCGAGGGTTGCGGGGGCGGTGGCGGCGGCGAGGAGCCGGGCCTGCCGGTGACCGGTGCTGCTGCCGGCGGCATCGCCGCAGGCGCTATCGCCCTGCTGGCGCTGGGCGCGGTCCTGTTCGTGATGGCACGGCGGCGGCGGATCCACTTCACCGCCTGAGCCGAGCTGAACGTGTCCGCCCCGGTCACCCCGTTCAACGGGTGACCGGGGCGGTTCGCTTGTCCCGGGCCGCAACAGGCCGCAGGGCGGACCCGGGCACAGCTGTCGGATCCGCCGCAGCGGCTCAGCCCTTTTCGAGATACTCGGCGCGGTCGGCGTCGACAAGCGCGGCCACCGAGGCGGCGAGCGCCGGATGCCGGGCCAGCTCCGGATCCTCCTCGACCAACGCGATCGACTCCGCCCGCGCATCCCGGATTAGGTCCGCGTCGCGTAACAGCGACAGCAGGCGCAGGTGCGAACGACGGCCGGACTGGCTTGCACCCAGAACGTCCCCCTCCCGCCGCTGCTCCAAGTCCAGCTCGGCGAGCTTGAAACCGTCGGTGGTGGAGGCCACCGCGTCCAGCCGTTCCCGGGCCCCGCTGCCCTCCGCCGCCTCGGTCACCAGCAGGCAGAGCCCGGGCGCACTGCCCCGGCCCACCCGCCCGCGCAACTGGTGCAGCTGCGAGACGCCGAACCGGTCGGCGTCCAGCACCACCATCATCGTCGCGTTGGGTACGTCAACTCCCACCTCGACCACGGTGGTGGCCACCAGCACGTCGACCTTGCCGGCGGCGAAGGACCGCATCACCGCGTCCTTCTCGTCGGCCGGCAGCCGGCCGTGCAGGACACCGATCCGTAGGCCGTGCAGCGGCCCGTCTGCCAGCAGCGGAGCGACCTCGACCACCGCCAGCGGCGGCCGACGCTCCGAGTCGTCGACCGCCGGTGGCTCCTCCTCGGCCCCGGACGTCGAGTTCCCGATCCGGGGACAGACCACATACGCCTGGTGCCCGGCAGCCACCTCCTCGCGCAGCCGACGCCAGGCCCGATCGAGAAACGCCGGCTTCTCCGCGGCCGGTACGACATGCGAGGCGATCGGCGAACGACCGCGCGGCAGCTGAGACAGGGTGGAGATCTCCAGATCGCCGTAGACGGTCATGGCCACCGTGCGAGGGATCGGGGTGGCGGTCATCACCAGTACGTGTGGCGGCTGCTCAGCCTTGGCCCGCAACGCGTCACGCTGCTCGACGCCGAACCGGTGCTGTTCGTCGACCACCACCAGACCGAGATCGGCGAAGTCGACCCCCTCGTAGAGCAGGGCGTGGGTGCCGAGCACGATGCCGGCCGCCCCGCTGGCGACCTCGCCCAGCACCCGACGGCGAGCCGCCGCACCCAGTGATCCGGTGACCAGCTCCACCCGGGTGGCATGCTCGGCGGCACCCAACTCACCGGCCTGCGCGAGCGGACCGAGCAGGTCGAGCATGCCCCGGTGGTGCTGGGCGGCGAGCACCTCGGTCGGCGCCAGCAGCGCGGCCTGCCCGCCCGCGTCCACCACCTGGAGCATCGCCCGCAGCGCCACCACCGTCTTGCCGGAGCCGACCTCGCCCTGTAACAGCCGGTGCATCGGATGACCGGTGGCGAGGTCGGCGGCGATCTCGACGCCGACCTCGCGTTGCCCGGCGGTCAGCTCGTACGGCAACCGGGCGTCGAAAGCGTCGAGCAGGCCGCCCGGCCGCCCGGGTCGGGGGCGCGCGGGCGACGCGGCGGCGTCCCGCCTGCGGCGGGCCAGGGTCACCTGCACGGCGAATGCCTCGTCCCACTTCAGCCGCCGACGGGCCCGGTAAAGTTCCTCCCGGCTGGACGGCCGGTGGATCTCCCGTAGGGCAGTGCCCAGACCGACGAGGTTCCGACCGGCCCGGACCGTCACCGGCAACGGATCATCCGGCGGTGCCACCGTGTCCAGCACCACCCGGACGCAACGGGCGATCACCCAGGTCGGCACCGCTGCGGCGGCCGGGTAGACCGGAATGAGCGCCCCGGCGAACTCCTCGATCTGCTCGGTTGCCGCCACCTCGGTGTCGGTCTGCTCCCCCAGCAGGACGTACTCCGGGCCGTTGAGCTGCCGCCGGCCCCGGAACTCGGTCACCTTTCCCGCGAACAGGCCCCACCGGCCGGGCCGCAGTTCGCGCTCACGCCACGCCTGGTTGCCGAAGAAGGTGAGGCTGAGGCTGCCTCCGGATCCGTCACCGACGGTGACCTCCAACAGGTTGCCCCGCCGCTGGCGCATCGGGCGTACAGCGGTGCGCTGCACCTGGGCCAGCACGGTGACCTGTTCGCCGACGTCCAGCGCGCGGATGTCGGTGTGCTCGCCACGCTCGTCGTATCGGCGGGGGAAGTGGTAGATCAGGTCACCTGCCGTGTGCAGGTCGAGATGGCCGGCGAGCGCCTTGGCGGTCTTCTCGCCGACGAGCTTCTTCAGGGCGGTGTCCAAGGCTGACGATTCGGTGGTCATTCGACACCGACCAGCAGCGGATGGTGTGGTTGCCCGCCCGGGAACGCCTGCACCTCCACGAAGGGCCAACGCGCTGCGATGTGCGTACGCACCGCGTCGACCAGCCCGTCGGGTGCATCGACGCCGACGAGCAGGGTGACCAGCTCACCACCGCCACCGAGCATCCGGTCGACAAGCGCGACGCAGGTTTCCACCAGGTCGGCACCGATCAGGTTCACCTCCCCCTCGACCAGGGCCAGCACGTCACCGGCGCGGCACGGCCCGGCCACGGTGAGCGCCTCGCGGCCGGCTCGACACACCTCGGCGTAGCGGCAGGCACCGGCGGCCTCAGCCATCGCGATCACGTCGTCGGCGAAGCGGCGCTGCGGGTCACGCACGGCCAGCGCCGCCAACGCCTGCACCGGGGAACGGGTCGGCACCACCGCGACGTCCACCCCGGCCCGGTACGCCTCCGCGGCGACCTGGTTCGCTGCCACCTGCGCCTCCGGGTCGTTCGGCAGCACCACCACGTGGGCCGCGCCGGTGGCCTGCACCGCTTCCAGCAGCTCCCCGCTGGTTGGTTTGCCCGGCACCACCACCGCCCCCTCCGTGGCGAACAGCTCCGCGATACCGGCGCCGGCGGCCACCACCACGGCGGCCCGCCCGTCGGACGACCGGGGTGGTGCGGGCTCCGGCTGGTCGGCGAAACGGGTCACCGAGATCTGGTGCGGGCGGCCGGCCACCACGCCCGCCTCGATCGCGGCACCGACATCGTCGACGTGCACATGGACCTGCCAGGTCCCCTGGTCACCGACGACCACCAGGGAGTCGCCGATCCTGGTGAGTGTCTCGCGCATCCGGTCCACTGCGGCGGCCTCGGCGTCGAGCAGGAACTGCACCTCGTAGGCGTACTCGGTCGGTGCCACCACCGCACCGGCGACGGCGACCGGTCGACGCACCTGCGCGACACCGGGCGCCGGGCGCACCGGGCTCTCCCCCGCGACCACCTCGACCAGCGCGTCGAGTAGCAGACACAGCCCCTTCCCACCGGCGTCGACCACCCCCGCCCGGGCCAGCGCCGGCAACTGCTCGGGGGTGTTGGCCAGCGCGTCGGCGGCAGCGTCGGCCGCCGCCCGGGTCACCACGCGAAGCTCGTCGCTGCCGGTCTGCCCGGCCGCGTCGGCCGCCGCCGCAACCACGGAGAGCAGAGTGCCCTCCACCGGACGGGCCACCGCGGTGTACGCCGCGTCGGCCGCCCCACGCAGGGCCACGGCCAGGTCCCGGCCCCGCACCTGCGGGACGGGGGCCAGCGTGTCGGCGAGGCCGCGCAGGATCTGCGACAGGATCACCCCGGAGTTTCCCCGCGCGCCGAGCAGGGCACCCCGCGCCATCAGTCGCAGCGCATGCCCGTGCGCCGTCGAGGTGCCGTCGGCATGGGTGTCGAGGTCCATCGCGAGCGCCTGCTGCGCGGAGGTGAGGGTGAGCACCAGGTTGGTGCCGGTGTCACCGTCGGGCACCGGGTAGACGTTCAGCTCGTCGATCTCACCCTGGTGCCGCTTGAGCGTAGCCAGGCCGTCGGCGCACCAGCGGCGCACGGCGGCGGCGTCGAAGGTGTCCAGCACGGTGGCAGCCTACTGGCGTACGCTGAGACTTGCCCTGAGCGGGCGGGTTCCGCTTCCGCCGGGTCGCCGCTGCGAACTGGCCGGCCGACCGCCGTGACGCCACCCGCCCCGGATGGGCAGGTGCCCTGCCCATCGGGTAGCCTGACGAGGTTGCCCAGGCTGCGCCTGGTGCTGACCTCATGAACGTTTCAAACCCAGGAGTATCCCGTGGCTAGCGTGTGTGACGTCTGTGGCAAGGGGCCGGGCTTCGGCCACAACGTGTCCCACTCGCACCGGCGGACCAACCGCCGCTGGAACCCGAACATCCAGTCGGTGCGCACCCCGGCCGGTGGCGGCACGACCAAGAAGCTGAAGGTCTGCACGTCCTGCATCAAGGCCGGCAAGGTCGCCCGCGCCTGACGCGGCGACACTCGGGACAGCACGTCCGACAGTACCGGCGAGCCTCGGCGGGCTCGCCGGTACTGTCGTGTCCGCACCCGTAGGCGGTTGCGGGGGAGGCGGCCCCTACTCCACACCAGGCGCCAACAGGGTGCCCTATCTCTTACAGGGTGCGGCCGAAGGACAGGCAGCTGGGTAGCTCGGCGTAGTAGCCGAAGTTGGGGATCCGCTCGTAGCCGGCCGCCGTGTACAGCCCGACAGCCTCGGGCTGCCGGTCGCCGCACTCCAGGATGAGCCGTCGGCGGCCATGCTCCCGGGCCGATCGCTCGACAGCCGCCAGGACCGTACGCGCCACACCCCGCCCCCGCACCTGCGGTGCGGTGTACATCCGCTTCAACTCGGCGTTCTCCTCGCCGTGGCTGCGCCACCCGCCGCAACCCACCGGCTGGCCGTCGATCAGGGCGACCAGGAAGGCCCCGGCCGGCGGGACGAACTCGCTCGCGTCGACGGGGGTCTCGTCGCCGCTGCCTCCGTACCGGGCGCTCAGGTCCGCCATGGTAGCGGTGATCAGGTGCTGGGCTGCCGGCGAGTCGAAGGGAACCACGCGGATCTCGATGTCGGACACCCGTGCAGGGTACGACCACGCCTGGCTGGGCTTCCCGGCTGGCCGGCGGTCAGCGGAAATGGTCCCACCCGGGCGGGCCGTCGAACGGTCGGCCGTCCACGGTCACTCCGGAACCCCCAGCGACCCGGCCGATCACCCGCCAGCCCGGTGGCAGGGCCGTCGCCGGGGGAAACGTCGCCGCCAACGCATGGTCGTCGCCACCGGTCAGCAGCCAGGCGTACGGGTCGACACCGAGCGCCTGCGCGGCGTCACGCATCTGTGGGGGCACCTCGAAGGCGTCCCTGACGGTGTCGATCGCCACCCCGCTGGCCTTCGCCACGTGCCCGAGGTCAGCGAGCAGACCGTCCGAGACGTCGATCATTGAGGTGGCACCGAGCCGGGCGGCCTGCGGTCCGGCCGGGTAGGGCACCTCCGGCCGCCGGTACGCCTCTACCAGCAGCCGGGGTGTCCGGAAACCACGGGAGAGCACGGTGAACCCGGCGGCCGCGTATCCGGTGCGACCGGCCAGGGCGAGCAGGTCACCTGGGCGGGCGCCGGCCCGGGTGACCGGTGCCCGACCGGCCAGGTCGCCGAGCGCGGTCACCGCGACGGTGAGCGTGGGGCTTGCCGACATGTCCCCGCCCACCACGCTGGCACCGACAGCGGCCGCCTCGGCGCCGAGCCCGTCGGCGAGTTGCTCCATCCACTCGGTGTCGACGTCGGCGGGTACGCAGAGCGCGACCAGCAGGGCCGTCGGCTCGGCGCCCATCGCCACCACGTCGGCGAGGTTGGCCGCCGCCGCCCGTCGGCCGATGTCGTGTGCACCGGACCAGTCCCGACGGAAGTGTCGCCCCTCGACGAGTACGTCGGTGGTGGCGACCACCCGGGCGTCCGGCGCGGCCACCACAGCTGCGTCGTCCCCGGGACCCAGCAGCACCGTGGCACCGTACGACAGCCGGGCGGTCACCCGGTCGATCAGTCCGAACTCGCCGACACCCGCGACGCTCACGACGGCACTCCGTTGCGCTCGCTCACTGCTTCTCCTTGGCCACCGATCGGGATCATCCCTGGTCGGTAAGGTACTTTCTCCCTTCGGGCCGCCTGGCGGGCGGCGACGGAGGGAGGTCGAGTCGTGGTTCAGGCGTACATCCTCATCCAGACAGAGGTCGGTCGGGCACGTGACGTGGCCGGTCTCATCGCGGATCTCGCCGGCGTGGTCCGCGTCGACGCGGTCACCGGGCCGTACGACGTCGTCGTGCTCACCGAGGCGAACACCGTCGACGAACTGGGAAAACTGATCGTCAGCAAGGTGCAGATGGTGCCCGGTATCACTCGCACCCTCACGTGTTCGGTGGTGCGCCTGTAAGTGGACGAGCAGCCGAGAACCTCCGTCGCCCCGGCCGACCGCCCGGACGGGAAGGCCCCCGACCGTACCAACCGCAGTGCGGCGCTCATCGCCACGGCGGTGGCGGTGCCGGTGGCCCTGCTGGTGGGTGCGCTGGCGCTGAGCAACCTCTCGCCACCGGAGCCGGCCGCCGCACCGCAGCCGTCGGCGACCACGCCCGGCCCGGCCGCCACCGCACCGGTCCCGATGGCCGCACCTGACCTCGACGGACGTCCGGCCGTCGTATGCCGTGCCCTGCTGTCCCAGTTGCCTGTCTCGATCCGCGAGCTGCCGCAGCGACCGGTCAGCGCCGGGCCGGAGCAGAACGCCGCGTACGGCGATCCGGCACTGACGGTGGCCTGCGGTGGCGACGCGCCACAGGTGCGACCTGACGACCACCTCTACCTGGTCAACTCGGTCTGCTGGTATGCGGTGGAAGGACCCGACGCGACAGAGTTGACCACTGTCGACCGGGAGACGGCGGTGACCATGCGGGTGCCGCACCTCTACGGCGAGGCGTTGCAGTGGGCCGCTCCGGTGTCCGCCACCATCGTCGAGTCGATCCGGTCGTCCGGCACCGCGCCGTCCGGCTGCACCTCCTGACGCGCCGGGCCACGTCCGGTCTGGACCGCATCCGCCGACGCTGCGGGTCAGTACCGCCCGGAACCCCGGGTCATCGCCGTACGGATGAGTCGGTCGACGAGCTTCGGGTACTCCAGGCCGGCCGCCGCCCACATCCTGGGGAACATCGACGTCGGCGTGAAGCCGGGCATCGTATTGATCTCGTTGAGGTAGACGTCGAGTTCGGGCGTGACGAAGAAGTCGACGCGGGCCAGGCCGGCGCAGTCCAGCGCGGTGAAGGCGCGTACGGCGTGCTCGCGCACCTGCCGGGTGACCTGCTCCGGCAGGTCGGCTGGGATGTCGTACTCGCAGGCGGACTCCGCGTCGATGTACTTGGCCTCGAAGTCGTAGAAGTCGTAGTCGCCGACCAGACGGACCTCGGCCAGCACGGATGCCTCCGGTGCGCCGCCGGCCTCGCCCTCCAGGACGCCACACTCGATTTCCCGGCCGACGATGGCACCCTCGACCAGCACCTTGCTGTCGATCTTCCGTGCGGTGGCGAGGGCCGCGTCCAGGTCGGCCCAGTCGTTGACCTTGGTGATGCCGAAGGATGAGCCGGCCCGGGAGGGCTTGACGAAGACCGGGAGGCCCAACCGCTCCTTGTCCGCCTCGCTGAGCGTCGTTCCGCTGCGCAGCACCGCGTACGGGCCGACCGGGATACCCTCGGCGACGCAGAGCTTCTTGGTGAACTCCTTGTCCATCGCGGCGGCCGAGGCGAACACCTTCGCCCCGACGTAAGGGATGCCGGCCATCTCCAGCATGCCCTGGATGGTGCCGTCCTCACCGTAGGCGCCGTGCAGTACGGGGAAGACCACGTCCATGTCGGCGAGCACCCGTGGCCCTTCGACCGGGTCGAGCACGAGCAGCCCACCGCCGGTGGGGTCGGTACGCAGCACGACGTCCAGGCCGGAATCGGCGGTGATCTCCGGCAACCGGCGGGCGTTGATCGCCAACTGACCGGGGTCGCCGCTGGTCAGCACCCACTGACCGGCCCGGGTGATGCCGACCGGTACCACCTCGAACTCGTCCGGATCCAGCGCGCCGAGCACACTGCCGGCGCTGACGCACGAGATGCCGTGTTCCGGGCTGCGGCCGCCGAAGACGATCGCCACACGGGTCTTGCCTGGGGTGGTCACTGTGATCACCTTTCCGGGACGCACTGCTGGCGCTCTCCCGGATGACCTTACTGTGCGTGGCGGGCGGGGGTAGCCGATACCCTGCGGGAACGCCACGCTGCTGCAAACGGTCAACCGATGATACACGGAGTGTTACCGGGCGCCGAGGTCAGCCGGCAAGCTCACGATCGCCGTACGCGTGCCGGCGACCGATGGCGAGCACCTTCACCCGTTGTCGACCGGCCCGCACCATGCCCAGCGCCATGAACGCTCCGGCGATGCGTTCGGCGGCTTCGCGGCTGTTCGCGCCGACCACCTGACGGCGCCGCTCGGGCGCCACCCGCTCGTTACGACCGTCGATCCCGTTCGGGCGGACGTCGGTGAGCACCACCAGGAAACGTGTCATCGCCGGCCGTCCCGGCGCTCGCCGAAAACCCGCTGACCAGTGCACACGTCGATTCCCTCCTGGCAGCCGACCAACTGGCGCGGCACGCGGCGGTCGAGTACGGGGGAAAACCCGACCGCCGCGCGCCCCATCCCCTCCGGTCGCTCACCACCACCGTCGCCACGACAACCGGCGGTGAGGACGCAACAACAGACTGACAGCTCCATGGGCATGAATGCAACTCTCACCGACGTTCTCTCATGTACAGCTTCCCAAATACGTGCGACCATCTATGCATGGCTCCGAAGACCGCACGCGCTCGTCGACTGGGCATCGCCCTGCGCCACCATCGGGAGGCCGCCGGCCTCACCCTGGAGACCGCAGCCGATGAGATCAACAGCACCCGCAGCACCCTCTCCCGCTACGAGAACGCGCAGACCCTCGTCAGCCCGGCTATCGTGCGCGCCCTACTCACCCTCTACGGGGTCGGTGCGGACGACGTCGCGGCAGCTGTCGAGCTCGCCAAGGACGCACGCAAGCCGGGCTGGTGGGTGTCCTACTCGTACCTGCTCGACCGGCGCACCATCGACTTCATCGCGCTGGAGGCGGAGGCCGTCGCCATCTCGAACTTCGAGCCGTCGGTGGTGCCCGGTCTGTTGCAGACCGCCGACTACATCCGTGGTGTGATGCGGGGCGGCCCGCACACCCTCAGCGACAACGACGTCGAGGAGCGGGTACGCATGCGGATCGACCGGCAGCAGCGGGTCTTCGCGGAAGACCCGCCGATCTTCGACGCGATACTCGACGAGGCCGCGCTGCTACGTCCGGTGGGTGACGACTCCGCACAGCAGGGCCAGCTGAGCCACCTGCTAAAGATGAGCGAGCTGCCGAACATCACCGTGCAGATGATCCCGTTGACAGCCGGCTACCACCGGGGCACCCGGGGTTCGCTGCACATCCTCGAATTCGCCGACCCGGAGGACCCGATCATCGCCTCCGTGGAGACGGTCGCCGGGCAGATGATCCTCGACCGTCCCGGTGACCTACGTACCTGCACCAAGATCATGGAACACCTGCGCACCGTCGCACTCAGCCCGACGGACAGTCGCGACGCAATCTTCAACCTGACGAAGGGACGGTAGTTCGATGACACCGGAGATCGAGGCGGCGGTGGCCGTGACACAGTGGCGCAAGAGCAGCCACAGCGGTGACGAGGGAGCCTGCGTCGAGATGGCTGTCGCCCCCGGCACCGTCGCCGTACGCGACTCCAAGGATCCGCACGGTCCGCTGCTGACCTTCCCGCCGTCGGCGTGGGCCACCTTCGCCCAGGCTCCGCCGACCCGCTGAGCTACGGAGGAACCGCACCCCAGAGCCGCTGACCGGGCCGGTAAGGGCACCGCCGGCCCGGTCAGCCCCTCCGTCGCCGTAGCCGCGCACCAACTTCGCCCGAGTTCCGCCTCCCGCCGTCACAGCCTGACGGCGACCTCGTCAGCCGGCGGCGTCGAGCGCGGCCCCGACATCGGCGATCAGGTCAGCGGTGTCCTCCACCCCACAGGAGAGCCGGACGAAGCCGGGAGGGGTGTCGTCGCCCCACTGTGCCCGCCGGTCCGCAGTGGTGTGCAGGCCACCGAAGGAGGTCGCCGCGACGACCAGTCGAGCCGCGTCGAGGAAACGGACGACCCGGTCGGCACTGCCGAGATCGAAGGAGAGCACACCCGGCATCCGCCGCAGTTGCCGCACCGCCACCGGATGCGCCGGGTCGTCGGGCAACCCGGGCCAGCGCAACCCGTCGACGTCGGTACGCGCGGCCAACAGCCGGGTCAGCGCGTCCGCGTTCGCCGTCTGCCGGGCCAGGCGCAGATCGAGAGTGGCCAGCGACCGGTGGGCCAGCCAGGCGTCGAACGCACCAGGCACGGAACCGGTGGCGGTACGCCAGGCGGTGACCGTCGACAACAGGTCCACCGACCGGGTGGCGACGTAGCCGAGCAGCAGGTCAGAGTGTCCGGTCAACGCCTTGGTACCGGAGGCGACGACCACGTCGGCGCCGAGATCCAGCGGACGCTGACCGAGCGGGGTGGCGGTCGTGTTGTCCACGGCCAACAGGGCACCGGCGGCGTGCACCCGCTCGGCCAACGCCGGCAGGTCGACAACGTCGAGCCCGGGGTTCGCCGGTGTCTCCACGAGCACCAGCCGTACCCCGTCGAGATCCGGGTACGGCCCGACGGTCGGTGCGAACTGCACTTCCACGCCGTTGCCGGCGAGAGTGTCGGTGGCGAACGCGCGCACCGGGAAGTACCCGTCGGAGGGGAGGACCACCGCGTCACCTGCCCGGAGCACCGCCAGCAGCAGCCCGGTTATCGCCGCCTGACCGCTGGCGAAGACCCGGCAGTCACCGCCTTCGAGTTCACCGACGGCGGCCTCGAGCAGCCGTCGGGTCGGGTTGTCCGAACGCCCGTACCCGTTCGGCGATCCCTCCGGCCCCTGCCGCGGGTCGAGGTGGTACGGCGCGGCGAACACCGGCCCGGGCAGGAACGGCGCGCCGGGGGTGGGCTCGGGCAGCCCGGCGTGCACGCACCGGGTGCCGTCCCCCAGTACGGGGGTCGACTGTTCGTGCTGCCGGGGCGAACGGAACTGGTATTCGTCGGTCATGCTCACTCCGGTTTCGTGGTGCGGCTCATCAGGGCCTGGACCGCCAGTCGCGGGTCCACCCCCTCGTGACAGACCAGCTCGACCTGCTCGGTGATCGGCATCTCCACCCCGTGCGCACGGGCCAGGTCCCGGATCGCCAGGGCGCTCTTGACGCCCTCGGCGGTCTGCCGGGTGGCGACCCGCGCCTGCTCCAGGGTGGCACCCCGGCCGAGATGCTCGCCGAAGGTACGGTTGCGGGCCGACGGCGACGAGCACGAGGCCACCAGGTCGCCCATTCCAGCGAGGCCGGCGAAGGTGAGCGGATCCGCACCGAGGGCGACCCCGAGCCGGGCGGTCTCGGCGAGTCCACGGGTGACGAGCATGGCTCGGGTGTTGTGGCCGAAGCCCATCGCGGTGGCGATGCCGTACGCCAGCGCGATCACGTTCTTGACGGCGCCGCCGAGCTCGCAGCCGATCACGTCGTCGTTCGTGTACGGGCGGAAGTAGGGCGTGGTGATCGACCGCTGCACCAGGGTGGCCCGGTCGGAGTCGGTGCAGGCGACCACCGTGGCCGCTGGTTGCTCCGCGGCGATCTCCGGTGCCAGGTTGGGGCCGGACACCACCACCACCCGGTCCGCCGCCACCTCGGCGGTCTCGACGATCACCTCGCTCATGCGCTTGGTGGTGCCGAGTTCGATGCCCTTCATCAACGACACCAGGGTGGCTTCGGGGTGCAGATGCCCCACCCACTCGGCGAGGTTGCCACGCAGGGTCTGCGACGGCACCGCCAACACCACCATCTCGGCATCCACGATCGCCTCGACGGGGTCGCCGGTTGCGGTGACCCGCTCCGGCAGCACCACGCCGGGCAGGTACTCCGGGTTACGCCGCTCGGCGCGGATCACGTCGACGATCGGCTGTCGCCGAGCCCAGAGCGTCACCTCCCGGCCGGCGTCAGCGAGGATCTTCGCGAACGACGTCCCCCACGAACCGGCTCCCAACACCGCCACATGCCCACTCATGCCGCCGTCTCCGGGCGCTCACGGTCGGTTTGCGGGCGGATGGGGCGTTGCCACAGCGGCGGTGGTGTGCCGCCCCGGATGTCGGAGAGCATGTCCCGCAACCGCAGCATGATCACATCGGTCATCTCCTCCAACACCTGGCGGCTCGGAGCGACGCCGGCCCAACGACTGAGGTCGATCGGTGGACCGGCCACCACGGTCACCGGGATCCGGGGCCGCAGGTTGATCCGCGCCCGGCGCGGGTCGAAGATCCGCTCCGGGCCCCACATCGCCAGGGGCACCACCGGGACGCCGGTGGTCAGCGCCAGCCGCGCCGCACCGGTCTTGCCCTTCATCGGCCACAGGTCGGGTTCCCGGCTGGTGGTCCCCTCCGGATAGATGATCACAGCGCCGCCTTCGTCGAGCGCCCGGACCAGGGCGTCAAGCGACTTCACCGCGTCGACCGAACCCCGCTCCACGGGGATCTGCCGGCACCGGTGCAGGATCCAGCCGATCACCGGCACCTTGAACACGCTCGCCTTGCCGAGGAACTGAGGCCAACGCCCGGCGTCGTAGACGAAGTGCGCCGAGACCAGCGGATCGGCATGCGAGATGTGGTTCGGCACGATGATCACGGGACCGTCCTGGCTCAGGTGTTCCATGCCCCGCCAGGTGCGCCGGGTCCAGACGGTCATCACCGGCTTGACCAGCACCACGGCGAACCATTGCCAGAATCCCAGCCTCCGCCGACCCACCGTGCCTCCTTCAAGCCCGCCCCGACCCGACACCGGAGGAGCCCGGTGAGGTCCGCAGCCGAAATCATGCCTGCTCGCCCCGGGTACGGCCAGTGAGGGTACCGCCGCCCGACTGGCAGGATGGCAGGTGTGACACAGCCCTGGACGGTGGTGGTGCCGGTCAAGCGCCTGTCAGCCGCGAAGACCCGGCTACGGGGCGGCCTGCCGGGCGTTGCCCATCAGGACCTGGCCCTGGCACTGGCCATGGACACCCTGGCGGCGGTGCGCACCACCCCGGGCGTGGCGGAGGTGCTCGTGGTCACCGGCGACACCCGGGTCGCGCAGGTGGTCCGATCGGCGGGTGTCCGGCTACTTCCGGATCCCGACGCCGGTCTCAACGCCGCGTTCCGGCACGGCGCGGCGAACGTCACCGGCTGGGTGGCCGGGCTCACCGCCGACCTGCCCGCGCTGCGACCGGCCGAGTTGGCGGCAGCGCTGTACGCGGCACTGAGCGGGCCGCCCGCGGCACGCCGGTTCGTGGCTGACACACCGGGCACCGGCACCGTGCTGCTGGCCGCCCCGCCGGGCGTACCGCTGGACCCGCGCTTCGGACCCGACTCGGCCGCCGCGCACACGGCAAGCGGTGCGTACCCGCTGACCGGCGGCTGGCCGAGCCTGCGGCGCGACGTGGACACCGCCGACGACCTGGCCGCCGCAGCATGGCTGGGGCTGGGCCCGCGTACCGCGGCGGTGGCCGCCGGCTGCCTGACCGAGTCCCCGAGCTGACCGGACGGGCGCTCGCCCGTCCCGGCCCGTTCGGTACGGTGCTGGCATGCAGGGCACGGTGGCGACCTTCGACGCGGCGACTCGCAGCGGGCTGCTGCTGCTCGACGACGGCACCGAGCTGTCCTTCCCGGCTCGGGCGTTCGACGCCTCCGGGTTGCGCCTGCTCCGCCTCGGGCAGCGGGTCCGTGTCGAGACGGACGCTGCCGGAGTCGTCGTACGCGTGACGCTGCCGACGATGTCCTGACAACCCGCCCCAAGTTCATTTTGCGTTTACCAAGTTCGGGTGATTATGAGCGGGTGAGTACCCCTCGCGAACGCCCCGCCAGCCCCGCCGCCACCAACGACACCACCAGCCGCAACGGAGGTCGCCCCCGAGGGACCGACGGGCGGTTCCGCAGCACCCGCCCGTCCCCCGAGGACCCAGCGGGCCACGACCCGGCGGCTGCCTCCGCCGGCCTGGAGGAGGTGCTGGACCCGGTGTCGAAGCCGGAGCTGCCGCAGCCTGTCGACGACCCGGTGCCCACCGACCCGCT
This sequence comes from Micromonospora sp. HNM0581, assembly GCF_012726175.1. Classification (GTDB taxonomy): domain Bacteria; phylum Actinomycetota; class Actinomycetes; order Mycobacteriales; family Micromonosporaceae; genus Micromonospora. The sequence goes on along the minus strand of NZ_JAASAD010000010.1, from coordinate 125,428 downwards.
TCCCGAGGACCGGTTCCTCAACCGGGAGCTGTCCTGGCTCGACTTCAACGCCCGGGTACTCGCCCTGGCCGAGGACCAGAAGACCCCGTTGCTGGAACGGGCCAAGTTCCTGGCCATCTTCGCCAGCAACCTCGACGAGTTCTACATGGTGCGGGTGGCCGGGCTGAAACGCCGGCTCTCCGCCGGCCTGCCCGTGCGGGGCGGCGACGGGCTGCCCCTGCGTACCCAGTTGGCGCTGATCTCGGAGAAGGCCGCCGAACTGGTCGCCCGGCAGGCCGCCTGCTACGTCGACGACCTGCTGCCCAAACTGGCCGCCGAGGACATCCGGGTGCTGCGCTGGTCCGACCTCGGCGATGCCGAACGGGAACGGCTGCGCACCTACTTCCGGGAGAAGATCTTCCCGGTGCTCACCCCGCTGGCGGTCGACCCGGCCCACCCGTTTCCGTACATTTCGGGCCGATCACTCAACCTGGCCGTCGCGGTACGCGACCCGGACGGCGGGCCGGAACTGTTCGCCCGGGTGAAGGTACCGAACAACGTGCCCCGCTTCGTACGGGTGGACCGGGACCGGCCCGGGGTCCGGATGCTGCCGGTCGAGGATCTCATCGCGGTGCATCTCGGTCAGCTCTTCTCCGGCATGCAGGTGGTCGAGTGCCACCTGTTCCGGGTGACCCGCAACGCCGAGGTGGAGGTCGACGAGGACCGGGACGAGGATCTGCTCCAGGCGTTGGAGCGGGAACTGGCGCGCCGTCGTTTCGGCCCACCGGTACGCCTGGAGGTCGCCGCCTCGATCTCCGACCACATGCTGGAACTGCTCGTCCGGGAACTGGACATGGACGCCCAGGACGTGCTTCGCGTCCGTGGCCTGCTGGATCTCTCCGCACTGTGGCAGCTCTACGGTGAGGCCGACCGGCCCGACCTCAAGGACCCGCCGTTCGTGCCCGCCACCCATCCTCGGCTCACCGAGGGCGAGGTGCCGCGCAGCGTCTTCGCCACCCTGCGCGACGGCGACGTGCTCGTGCACCACCCGTACCACTCCTTCGCCACGAGCGTGCAACGGTTCATCGAGCAGGCCGCCGCCGATCCGAACGTGCTGGCCATCAAGCAGACGCTCTATCGAACCAGTGGTGACTCACCGATCGTGGACGCCCTCGTCGACGCCGCCGCTGCCGGCAAGCAGGTGGTGGTGCTCGTCGAACTGAAGGCCCGCTTCGACGAGGTGGCGAACATCGGCTGGGCCCGCACCCTGGAGCGGGCCGGCTGCCACGTCGTCTACGGTCTGGTCGGTCTGAAGACGCACTGCAAGACCGCGCTGGTGGTACGCCAGGAAGGCAACCAGATCCGCCGCTACTGCCACATCGGCACCGGCAACTACCACCCGAAGACCGCCCGGCTGTACGAGGACTTCGGCATGCTCACCGCCGACCCGGAGATCGGCGCCGACCTGACCGACCTGTTCAACGTGCTCACCGGGTACAGCCGGCAGACCGCGTACCGGCGGCTGCTGGTGGCACCGCAGGGCATCCGCAGCGGTCTGATCGAACGGATCGAACGGGAAATCAACCATGTCCGGCTGGGCATGCCGGGGCTCGTCCAGTTCAAGGTGAACTCGCTAGTCGACGAGGAGATCACCGACGCGTTGTACCGGGCCTCGCAGGCCGGTGTACACGTCGACCTGATCATCCGGGGGATGTGCACGCTACGCCCGGGCGTGCCCGGACTGTCGGACAACATCCGGGTGCACTCGATCCTCGGCCAGTTCCTGGAGCACTCCCGGGTCTTCCGGTTCGGTAACAACGGCGACGCGGAGTTCTGGATCGGCTCCGCCGACCTGATGCACCGCAACCTGGACCGACGGGTGGAGGCGCTGGTCCAGGTGACCGACCCGGTGGCCCGAGCCGAACTCGACCATGTGCTCGGTGCCGCGATGAGCCCCGACGTGGAGGCGTTCGAGCTGGCCGGTGACGGCACCTGGAGCCGCCGCGCGGGCCGGCCGGAGACGCCGCTGAGCCACCTTCAGCATCTGCTGTTGCGTCGCGTCGGCGGCACAGCCGGTTGACCGGACCGGAATAGGCTGAGCAGATGGTCGAGGAGGAACGGAAGTTCACGGTGGAGGCCGGGTGGCTACCCCCCGACCTCTCCCCCGCCGCACCGGCCTCGGGGAGCGTCCGCGTACTGACGCCGACGACCCTGGTCGCCACCTACCACGACACCGTGGACCTGCGGCTGGCCCGGGCGGGTGTCTCGCTGCGGTACCGCGACGGTGACGAGGTGCCGTGGACGGTGAAGCTGCCGACCGGCAGTCCCGGCCTCCGCCACGAAATTTCCCGCCCCGGCTCCGCCGACGCGATGCCGACAGAGCTGGTCGAGCTGGTCACCGTGTTCCACCGAGGTGCCCCACTGGCCCCGGCCGCGGTGGTGCGTACCGTACGGCACGCCTGGGAGGTCGTCGACGACTCCGGTCGGGTGCTGGCCGAAGTGGTCGACGACCAGGTCACCGTGCTCGACGACGGAGGTGCCGTCACCGGCGCGTTCCGCGAGGTCGAGGTGGAACGCAAGGCCGGTGACGGCGTACTGCTCGACCGGCTCACCGATCTGCTGACTGCCGCCGGCGCCGGCGGTGGTGACTTCACCCCGAAACACGTACGCGCTCTGGGCCGGGCGGCCACCGCCGAACCGGACCTGGTCGCCCCGGACGACCTACCGGCCGATCCGCGTGCCGCGGCGGTGGTCACCGAGGCGGTACGCCGCGAGGTGGCTCGACTGTTGGCACACGATCCGCTGGTCCGCCTCCGCGCTCCGGTAGGCGACGACGACACCGCCGTGCACCAGATGCGGGTCGCCTGCCGGCGGTTGCGGAGCGACCTGAAGACTTTCGGCCCGCTGGTCCGCCCCGCGTGGGCACGCCCGCTGCGCACCGAGTTGAAGTGGCTGGCAGATGCGCTGGGGGCCGCCCGGGACGCGGAGGTGCTGCGGGAACGGTTGCGCCGCACCGCCACCGCCGACCCGGTCAGCCCGGTCGACCCGGCGGCGGTCGACCGGCTGGACGCCGCACTCGCCGGCTGGCAGGAGGAGGCGCTGGCGGGGGTCGATGAGGCGCTGCGCTCGGCGCGGTACCTCGCTCTGGTCGATGCGCTGGTACTGGCGGCTCGGGCGCCGCGACTGACGCCCCGGGCGGACGCGCCGGCTCGGCGGGTGCTGCCCCGACTCGTGGCCCGTCCGTGGCGACGTCTGGCGGGCACACCGAAGAAGCCAGGCGGCGTCGCGACGCTGGACCCGGCTGGGCCGGACGAGCAGTGGCACACCGTACGCAAGCAGGGCAAGCAGGCTCGCTCGGCGGTGACGGCGGTCGCCCCGGTACTCGGCGGGGACGCGACGAAGCTGGCCCGGGCGCTGGCCAAGGTGCAGAACCTGCTCGGTGAGCATCAGGACGCGGCGGTGGCCGCCGAAACCTGGCGGGCGGTGGCCGACGCCCGGCCCGACGACCATGAGTTGGCGGTGGCCGCGGGCCGGCTGCTGGAGCGGGAGCGGGCGGCCGTGCGACGGGCGCGGGCAGACTTCCCGTACGCCTGGCGGCGAGCCAGCCGGCGACGCCGGACCCGGTGGTTGGCGTGACCGCGATCCGGGCGGCCGGTGGCGTGGTGTGGCGGCCGGCGGGGAACCACGTCGAGGTGTGCCTTGTGCACCGGCCCCGGTACGGGGACTGGACGCTGCCGAAGGGCAAGTTGGAAGCGGGCGAACATCCGCTGGTCGCCGCCGCCCGGGAAGTCGCCGAGGAGGCCGACGCGCAGGCCGTGCCACAGCAGCGGCTGCCCTCGGTCCGGTATTTCAGCGAGGGCCGGCTCAAGGTGGTCGACTACTGGTCGATGCGGGCGGTGGGTACCGGCGGCTTCCAGCCGAACACGGAGGTCGACGAGGTCCGTTGGCTGTCCGCCGATGACGCGATGACCCTGGTGAGTTATCCGCACGACGTGGAGGTGCTGGCCGCCTTCGCGGCGTTGCCGCCGGTCACCGCAGCCCTGATGCTGGTACGCCACGGGCATGCAGGTAAGCGCCTGGCCTGGCCGGGCCCGGACACCGGACGGCCGTTGGACGCCCGTGGCTGGTCCGAGGCACAGGCGTTGGCGCCGCTGATCGGACTGATCCGCCCGGCCCGGCTGCTCTCCGCGTCGCCACGCCGGTGCGTGCAGACCCTCGATCCGGCCGCCGCCCTGGTGGACCTGCCGATCGAGGTCAGCGGCGACCTGGACGAACCGCGGGCAGGCCAACAGCCCGACGAATGCGTACTGGCCGCCGCCGCGCGCCTGGCCTCGCTGGCCGCCGCCGGAGCGTCGGCGGCGGTGTGCAGTCAGGGCAAGGTGATCCCCGGTGCCCTACAGCGGTTGGCGGTGCGGTGCGGCGACTTCACCACCCCCAAGGGCGGGGGCTGGCTGCTCGCCTTCGCCGGTGACCGGCTGGTCGCCGCCGACCGCCTCTGACCGGCTGAGCGGACACGGCGAGGGCGCCCACCGTGCCGGTGGGCGCCCTCGCCGTACGACCGGCTCAGCGCCGGGTCGCAGCCTTCTTGGCCGGCGCCTTCTTCGCCGGAGCCTTCTTGGCCGTCGTGGTCTTCCGGGCCGCCGTCGCCTTGGTCGTCGCGGCGGTCTTCTTCGCCGGGGCGGCCTTCTTCGTGGCGGCCTTCGTGGCGGCCTTCGTTGCCGGAGCGGCCTTGGCTGTCTTCTTGGCCGCGGTGGTCTTCTTGGCCGCCGCGGTCTTGCTCGCCGTGGTCCTCGTGGCTGCGGTGCTCTTCGCCGCGGTCGTCTTCTTCGCCGCAGTCGCCTTGCCACCTGTGGTCCTGGCGGTAGCCCCGGCGGTCTTCTTCGCCGCAGCCGTGGCCTTCGGCACCTTGCCGCTGGCCACCATCTCTTTGAACCCGGCGCCGGGGCGGAACAGCGGCACCGAGGTCTTCTTGACCTTCACCGCCTCCCCGGTACGCGGGTTGCGGGCTGTTCGCGCGCCCCGTACGCGCTTCTCGAACGCTCCGAAACCGGTGATCGCCACCTTCTCGCCCTTGGTGACCGCCGCCTGGACCTCGGCGAGGACCGCGTCGAGCGCGGCCGTCGCCGTTTTCCGGTCCCCCAGGCGAACCGCGAGCGCCTCGATGAGCTCGGCCTTGTTCACTACTTCCTCCTGATTGTGCAACTGACTCGACGCGAGCCATTCTGCGCGCACGGTATGCCCTGTGCTGGCGGGACACAAACATTCGGCGGAAAAAAGCCCTTGTGTCGTAACGGATTCGCCCCCACCGGTGGCACCGGTGGGGGCGAAATCGGCTACGGATCGGGGCGTTCGGACTACGCGACCCGGGGCAGGAAGGCTGGCCGATCAGCCTCGAAGGCGCTGATCCCGGCCTCGTGGCGGAGGGTGAGTCCAATGTCGTCCAAGCCCTCCATCAGCCGCCACCGGCTGAAGTCGTCGAGCGGGAACGACCAGGTCGCCGTGTCGACCCGCACCTCGCGGACGGTCAGGTCGACGACCACCGGGGTGGTCGGGTTCTCCTCGACCACGTTCCAGATCTCTTCGACGGCTTTCAATTCCAGCTCGACCGGAAGCAGTCCTTCCTTGAGGGCATTCCCACGGAAGATGTCGCCGAAGCGCGGTGAGATCACCACCCGGAAGCCGTGGTCGCGCAACGCCCACACGGCGTGCTCCCGCGATGATCCGGTGCCGAACTCCGGGCCGGCCACCAGAATCGACGCTCCCGAGTAAGCTCGATCGTTGAGTACGAATCCCGGGTCCTCACGCCACGCACTGAACAACCCGTCCGCGAAACCGGTACGGGTCACCCGCTTGAGGTACACGGCGGGAATGATCTGGTCGGTGTCCACGTCGGACCGACGCAACGGCAACGCGGTGCCGGTGTGCACGGTGAACTTGTCCATCTGTCGCAGCCCTTCTACAGGTCGGCCGGAGCGGCCAGCCGGCCGACGACGGCGGTGGCGGCAGCAACCGGTGGGCTGACCAGGTGGGTACGCCCGCCCCGGCCCTGGCGGCCCTCGAAGTTCCGGTTCGAGGTCGAGGCGGCACGCTGCCCCGGGGAGAGCGTGTCCGGGTTCATGCCCAGACACATGGAGCAGCCAGCGAAACGCCATTCGGCTCCCGCATCGGTGAAGACCTTGTCCAGCCCTTCCGCCTCGGCGGCCTCTCGGACCGCGGCCGAGCCGGGCACCACGAGCATGCGCACCCCGTCGGCCACCCGGTTGCCGCGAAGCACGTCAGCGGCGGCCCGGAGATCCTCCAGGCGCCCGTTGGTGCACGAACCGACGAACACGACGTCGACGGCGAGGTCACGCAGTGCGGTGCCGGGCTCCAGATCCATGTACGTCAGGGCACGACGGGCGGCGGCCCGTTCCGGCTCGGTGACGAACTCGTCCGGATCCGGCACGGTGGCGCCGAGCGGCGCACCCTGCCCGGGGTTGGTGCCCCAGGTGACGAACGGGGTGACCTCGCTGGCGTCCAGAGTCACCTCGGCGTCGAAGGTAGCGCCCTCGTCGGTGGGCAAGGTCCGCCAGTAGGCTAGCGCCGCGTCCCAGTCGGCGCCGCTCGGTGCGTTCGGTCGGCCCTTGAGGTACTCGAAGGTGGTCTCGTCCGGCGCGATCATGCCGGCCTTGGCGCCCCACTCGATGGACATGTTGGCGATCGTCATCCGCCCCTCCATGGACAGCGCCCGGATCGCCTCGCCCCGGTACTCCACGATGTGCCCGCGGCCACCGCCGGTGCCGACCTTCGCGATCAGCGCGAGCACCAGGTCCTTCGCGGTGACCCCGGGTCCGAGTTGACCGTCGACGGTGACCGCCATCGTCTTCGGGCGGGCCTGCGGCAACGTCTGGGTGGCCAGGACGTGTTCCACCTCGCTGGTGCCGATGCCGAAGGCCAGGGCACCGAACGCACCGTGGGTGGCGGTGTGGGAGTCGCCGCAGACGATCGTCATGCCGGGCTGGGTGAGGCCGAGCTGCGGGCCGATGACGTGCACGATGCCCTGGTTGGCGTCGCCGAGCGGATGCAGCCGCACGCCGAACTCGGCGCAGTTGCGCCGCAACGTCTCGATCTGGATGCGGGAGGTGGGGTCGGCGATGGTGAGCAGGTCGCCACGGCGCTGCTGGAACGAGGAATCGGCGTACCCGGTCGGGGTGTTGTGATCCTCGGTCGCCAGCGTGAGGTCGGTTCGCCGCACGCGGCGGCCGGCCATTCGCAGACCGTCGAACGCCTGCGGGCTGGTCACCTCGTGCAGCAGGTGCAGGTCGATGAAGAGCAGATCGGGCTCACCATCAGCGGACCGGACGATGTGTGCGTCCCAGACCTTCTCGGCCAGGGTCCTCGGTTCAGGAGTGACTCCCACCATCTGGACATCCTAAATTCTGGGAGGTAAATTTCGGCTTGTGGGACACAGTATGAGCGGTGTCGGCGTTCTCGACAAGGCGGTGGTCATCCTGGCCGCCTGCGTCGACGGCGCCAGCCTTGCCGAACTCGTTGAACGCACCAAACTACCCAGGGCCACCGCGCACCGGTTGGCCCAGGCGTTGGAGATCCACCGGATGCTGGTCCGGGACACCCAGGGCCGCTGGCGTCCCGGGCCACGCCTGGGCGAGCTGGCGAACGCGGCACCGGACGTGCTGCTAACAGCGGCCGAGCCGTTGCTGGCCGCCCTACGCGACGCCACCGGAGAGAGTGCCCAGCTCTACCTGCGTCGCGCAGACGAGCGAATCTGCGTGGCCGCCGCCGAGCGGGCCAGCGGACTGCGCGACACCGTGCCGGTCGGCTCGGTGCTGCCGATGACCGCCGGATCGGCGGCACAGATCCTGCTCGCCTGGGAGCCGCCCGAGGCGGTGATGCCGCTGCTGCCCCGGTCGAAGTTCACCGGCCGCACCCTCGCCGAGGTCCGTCGCCGGGGTTGGGCGCAGAGTGTGGCCGAGCGGGAAGCCGGGGTGGCGAGCGTCTCCGCCCCGATCCGTGACCGCACCGGCAGGGTGATCGCCTCGATCAGCATCTCCGGCCCCATCGAGCGGCTGGGCCGCCGCCCCGGGGAACGCCACGCCATGGCCGTCGTCAGAGCCGGCCAACGCCTCTCCGGCCTCTGAGCACCCCGACGGCACCGCCACGCGTGGGTGTGGAGGACCCGGTCGTCGTGGTGGTGATTCGCACGCCCGGCTTCCTGGTAGACCGGGAAAGCCGGCGGGCACGAGATCGGTGGTAGCCCCGACCGGATTCGAACCGGCGCTACCGCCTTGAGAGGGCGGCGTCCTGGGCCGCTAGACGACGGGGCCAGAAACTTTCCTGATTCACCTGCCCTGGGGGCGGTGCGGCAGTAGTCTAGCTGCGCCGTCCCGGCCCGCTCACGCAGGGGGCGACGCAAGCAGGGCACAAGGAAAACGGCCCGCCCGCAGTAGCGGGACGAGCCGTCAACACCTGTAGCCCCGACCGGATTCGAACCGGCGCTACCGCCTTGAGAGGGCGGCGTCCTGGGCCGCTAGACGACGGGGCCAGAACACATCGCGGCACCACCCTTCCGGGCGGTGCCGCCGAACTCTACCAGACTTCGCTTCCGGAGCCCCTCGCGGTGCATCCGTGCCGAACTCCACCAGAATCCAGCGACCTCGATTCCCTGCGGAATCTCGGCTGCGCTGGGGTACCAGGACTCGAACCTAGACTAACTGAACCAGAATCAGTCGGGCTGCCAATTACCCCATACCCCATTGGCCCCTTGCGGCGCCAGGAACAAACTCTACCCTCCCGGCACCGACAGGCCAAATCGACTTCCCCAGAGCACTCCTGAGCTGCCGAAACGGCGATCAGGCCGCCGACACCACCGGGTTCGTCAGTTCACCGATACCCTCGATCCGGACGCTCACCGTATCCCCGTCCATGAGCGGGCTAACCCCTGCCGGCGTTCCGGTCAACACCACGTCACCGGGTAGCAGCGTCATCACGTGTGAGACGTACGACACCAGCGCCGCAGCGTCGAAGACCATGTCGCCGGTACGGCCCAGTTGCCGTACCTCCATCTCGTCCGGGTTACGACCGACCTCGCACCGGATCTCCAGATCGGTGACGTCCAGACCGGTGGTGATCCACGGCCCGATCGGGCAGAAGGAGTCGAATCCCTTGGCCCGGGTCCACTGGCTGTCGGACCGCTGGAGGTCACGGGCGGTGACGTCGTTGGCGCAGGTGTAGCCGAAGATGGCCCGCTCGGCTGTGGCACGGTCCGCCCGGCGGGCACCCGGGGCACCGATCACCACCGCCAGCTCGGCCTCGTGCTCGATCTGCTTGCTGAACTCCGGCAGTCGGATCGCGTCCCGGGGACCGATCACCGAGGTCGAGGGCTTCAGGAACAACAGCGGCTCCTTCGGCACCTCCGCGCCGTGCTCGGCGGCGTGTTCGGCGTAGTTACGGCCGACACAGACCACCTTGCTCGGCAGGATCGGCGAGAGCAGCCGAACGTCGGACAACGCCCAGCGAACCCCGCTGAACGTGATCTGGCCGAACGGATGGCCGGAGATCTCGGCGATGGTGAGCCCCTGCGGACCCGCCTCCGGTTCTCCCTCGACGACACCGAACGACATTCCCTTGGCATGAGCGAAACGAGCGATACGCACCAGGCCAATGTAGTGCCGTGAGGGTACGGCCGCGCAGCTTACCCGCGCAGCTCGCGGTCGGGGTCCAAATCACCGCTTCGTACCCGCCCGACGCGCGCCCGGCCCTAGCGTCGGTCGCGGAGGTTCGTTCGTATGCCTGCATCGACACGACACCACAGGACCCTCGCGGCGATCGTGCACTGCGTCGGACTGCTGACCGCCCTTCCGGTGCTGCCGACAGCCACCGTCTCGCACATCCCGGCGGCCACCGCCCCGGATCCCAGCATGCCGGCGGCGCCGCCCGCGGTACCGACGCCGACCCGGGTGGTCTCGCCGGCCGCCAGACCTGCGGTGAGCGTCCGGGTCGCGCCGGAGCCGAGCACCGCACCTGGATACCGGATCGATGTCCGCAACGACGGCGACAAACCCGTGCAGACCACCGTTCGTCAGGAAATGCCCCAGGGCGTCTCGACAGTCACGGTCAGCGGTGGAGGTCAGGTGGTACGGAACGGCGGATCGGCGGCCACCGAGGTGACCTGGACACTGAAGCTGCCGCCGCAGAGCACCACCACGCTGGGCACCACGCTCACCACCACCGCAGCAGCACCGGTGACGGCACCGACGTGCGCCTTCGCCAGCGACGGCCGGCAACTCTTCGACTGCGCCACCGCCACCTGGACGGCACCCGGGACGGCGACCACGCAGTCACCGGAACGCGCAGGCTGGCGACGCCAGGCGCCTGCGCTGCTGGCCGCCGCAGCCGCCCTGCTGGTGCTGGGCTCGGTGGGACTGGCCACCTGGCGACACCGCCGACGGCCGGTGGCGGCGGCACTTGCCTCGGACGGGCCGGGCACGATCTACCCACGCCCGGCCACTCCCCGGCCCCCGGCCCGGCGTCGCACGCCACCGGTGTGGATCGTGGTGCCGGTGGCCGCGATCGTGCTGGCCGGCACGGTTGGTGCCGCCGCGTGGTCAGCCACCCGCCGCGTCACCACCATCGACACGGACAGCCAACCGACAAGCGGCGCCTGGAAGGGCACCGGAGTCAGCGGGGCCCTCGGAATGCCGCTACGGGAGGACGCATTCGAGTTCACCGTCTACCGGATGACCTGCGAACCGGGACGGGGGGCACGGCAGTGTCAGGTGACGGTCGGGGTCCGCAACGTCACCCCCGACCATCAGAGCTGGCACGGCAAACTGCAACGGGCCTACCTGGCGGACGGCAATTGGGTCACCACCGACGAGTCGGCCACCCGCCAGGCTAACCAGGGTCGCGACGTCTTCGCCGACCCGATGGCCGCCGGGAGCCGTGTGGTGCTGCCGCTGGTCTTCACGATCACGGGGCGGGAGGCACCGCAGCGGCTGGAACTGCGCAGCGGCGTCTTCTCGGCCGGCGTCCGGGTCGACGTGACCTGAGGCGGGCCGGACGCCGGCCGTACCCTTGGACGGTGACCGCCGTCCCCGCCCCCACCTCGCCCACCACCGTCGATGGTGCCGACGAGCGGCGGGTAACCAGCCTCCCCGCGGCTGTCTGGTGGCAGCTGCTGGCGGATCACGAACGGCGGGCCGACTCGCTCACCGCCGGGCACCGGGCCCGCCGAGCCGCCGGGGAGCGCCACGCCATCGAGGACTTCCTGTACGACTACTACGGCACCCGCCCCTCGATACTGCGCCGGTGGCACCCGGGCGTCGGTGTCCACCTGGCGGCCGGCGAGGACGGTCCGGCACCGCAGCACCGCTGGCGCTGGTACACGGTGGACGCGGACGGCACGGTACGCCTCGACGTCGACGGACTCCGCAACGACCGGGGTGACTCGGTGCGCTTCATCCGCCGGCTGCTCACCGCGATCGCCTCCCGACCCGCCTTCACCGGCTGCTTCGGCCTGCACGAGTGGGCGATGGTGTACCGACAGCGTGAGCACCGGCATCCGCTTCCGCTGCGACTCGGTCAGCGGGGCACCGACGCGGTGGTCGAGTCACACCAGATCCGCTGCACCCACTTCGACGCGTACCGGTTCTTCACCCCCGAGGCGGTCGGCCTCAACCATGTCCGACCGACCCGGGACAGTCAGGTCGACCTGGACCAGCCGGGCTGCCTACACGCCGCCATGGACTGCCACAAGTGGGCCACCAAGCTGGGTCCCGCCGTCCCCGGCGACCTGGCGCTCGACTGTTTCGAGCTGGCCGGCGACATCCGGCTACTCGACATGCGAGCCTCGCCGTACGACTTCTCCTCGTACGGTCAACCTGCGGTGGCCGTCGAGACGCCGGAGGGCAAGGCCGAGTACGTGGCGCGGCAACGTGAGTTCGCGCAGCGGGCCGGCCGGTTACGGGCCCGGCTGATCGAGGTCTGTTCGACGTTGCTCGACCCGACCGGACCGCCCCCGACCGGGTCGTGAGCGGCTGACGTGGACTATTCGCCGTCCACCCGACGGTCGCGCTTGCGCTGACCCCGACGCTTCTTCTCCGCGAGTCGCCGCTCCTTGGCCGCCCGTGACGGGCGGGTCGGACGGCGCGGCGGCGGTGGCGGAGCGACCGCCGCCCGCAGCACCGACACCAGACGTTCCCGGGCGGCTTCCCGGTTGGCCAGTTGCGCCCGGTGCTCGCTGGCGGCGATCGTCAGGACGCCGTCGACCAGCCGCCCGGCCAGCCGGTCCAACGCGCGGGTACGCAGCGGCTCCGGGATGCTCGGCGAACCGACCAGATCGAAGCTCAGCTCGACCCGGGAGTCGGCGGTGTTGACGCCCTGCCCGCCCGGTCCGGATGACCGGGAGAAGCGTTCCCGCAGCTCGGCCGGGGCAACCACCCACCTGTCGGTCACCCGTAGTCCGTCGTCCACACTCTGAGGCTAGCGCGGGTCCCGGAGCCCGCTCGTGTCGACGTCGGGAGCACACCAAGCGGCTCGGCAGCCGGTAGTCAACGGGCGGGTCGCTCGTCGGCGCTGCTGCTCGGCGTCGGCACCGCTGGTGCCGGATCGTCGCCGCCACCGGCGGCGGCGTACGCGACCGCGCCGATCAGGAGGAGCGCGATGACGCCGACCTTCGTGGTGACGACTTTGATCAGTACCCAGGCAGCGCGACGCGCTCCGGGCACGGTCTTCCTCGCCGCCTGGTAGTCGTTCCAGCCACGCCGGGCGCGTGCGTACGACGACCCGACGCCACTTCCGATGATGAGGCCCACCAGCAGGAGGGCCGCGATGAGAGGACGCTCCACCCACGCCAGTATTCATACCGAGCGTGATAGTTCCATTCTCCGATCATTGAGCGCCCGAATCCGACACAAACCACGACCTTTCCGTAATCTGCCAGTAGCCCTCGGTGACTATCCGCCCTTACCGATGATCGTGTCGGCGGTCTGCTGCACCTGCTCTATCGGGATCGCGAACCCGATTCCGATGGAGCCGTTACCGTCGATGGTCGCGATCGCGGTGTTCACCCCGATCACCTCACCCCGAGCGTTGACCAGAGGCCCGCCCGAGTTCCCGGGATTGATGGAGGCGTCGGTCTGCACCGCACGGTGCCGGTTGTCACCGAGGCGCACCTGACGGTCCAGTGCGCTGACGATACCCGCGGTGACCGTGCCGGGCAGCCCCAGCGGCGACCCGACGGCCAGCACCGGCTCCCCCACCCGGGTCGCACGCGGCTCGGCCAACGGCAACGACGTCAGGTTGGCCGACGACGGCACCTTGAGCACCGCAAGGTCACTGCCCGGTTCCCGGCCGACCACCTGCGCCGTGAACCGCCGGCCGTCCGGCAGCTCGACGGTCACCGGGCCACCGCGCCCCTTGGCGATGATGTGATCGTTGGTGATGATGTGCTGCTCGGAATCGACCGCGAAGCCAGAACCACTCGCCGCACCGCCCGCAGCCCCACCCACAAGCACCGACACCACGCCGGGCACGGTCTTCTCGGCGGCCGTCACCAGTTCAGCCGGCACCGGTGCTGCGGACGCCGCAGCCGGGCCCGGGAGACCGTCGCGACCCGCCACCCAACCGCCGGCCAACGCCCCCGAGCCGCCGGAGACCGCCACCATCGCCAGCCCGACCAGCAACCGGCGGCGCCAACCGCCCAGCAACCGGTCCCGCGCCTGCGACGCCGAGCCCGCCCCACCCCGGCTGTCCGGGTCGAGATCGGGCGAGACGAACCAGGGCCCGCGCGGCTCACCCAGGCCGGTCTGCACTGCCATACGTACGCTCCTCACGTGTGTCACCCGGTGACCGCTGTCACGGATCGGCCGGTCGCCTTTCAGGGCAGGCGGGAGAACCAGCGCATCGAGCCGACCGCCGCGCCCATCGCGAACACCAGCCCGACTCCGATGAACCGGGACGAGACGTCCTGCCGCACCATGCGCCAACCCACCGAGCTGCCGATGTCGTCGTAGACGGCCCGCAGTTCGGCGCTCGTGCCGGCCTCGTGGAAACCACCCCCGGTCTCCTCGGCGACGGCCCGCAGCGTCTCCCCGTCCACCGGCACCTGGATCGGTCGCCCGCCCCGATCGACGAAGCCACTCGGCGTACCGAACGAGATGCTGTGCACCGGCACGTCGAGGGCCACCGCATCGGCGACGGCCTCCATCGGATCCATCCCCGAGGTGTTCGCCCCGTCGGAGAGCAGGATGATCCGGGCCGGCGGCGGCTCGGTCGCGGCCCTGTCGTCGAGTGCCCTCACCGCGCCCAGCGAGGTGCTTATCGCCTCGCCGATCGCGGTGCCCTGCACCCCCGTCGCGCCCTCGGCCAACCGCTCGATCCCGTCGTGCAGCGCCTCCCGGTCGGTCCCCGGTGGTACCAGCACCGCAGCACTGCCGGCGAACGCGACGAGTCCCACGTTGAACTCGCGGGGCAGTCCGTCGGCGAACCGCCGGGCGGCGCTCTTGGCCGCGCTGAGCCGGTCCGGGGCGACGTCACCGGCGAGCATCGACGTGGAGACGTCCACCGCCACCATCACCGTGGCACGTTCCCGGGGCACCCGGACCTCGGCGGTGGGACGAGCGAAACCGACCACCAGCAGGGCGAGCATGGCCAGGAAGAGGCCAGCCGGCAAGTGTCGCCGCCAGGTCGGGCGCCGGGGCGCCACGCGGTCGAGCAGCCGCAGATTGGTGAAGCGCACCGCGTACCGGCTGCGGCGCCGCTGCGCCACCAGGTACGTCACCGTCAGAGCGAGCACGCCGAGCAACAGCCACAGCCGGACAGGCGACTGCCAGATCATGCCGTACCTCCCCGATGGGACGGGGCCGCGGCGGCGGCCAGCCGGCGTTGCGCATGTACGTGCCGGACGATGTCGACGGTCCAGTCCCGGTCGGTACGTAACGCCAGATGCGTCACGCCGGCCCGACGCAGCGCCTGCCGCACCTGTGTTCGTTGGGCGGCAGCCGCCGCCGCGTACCGCTCCCGCAGTCGGCGGTCGCCAGTCCACACCTCGCGGCGCTCGCCGGTCTCCGGGTCGACCAGGGTGATCAGTCCGACGTCCGGCAGTTCCAGCTCGCGAGGGTCGCTCACCTCGATTGCGAGCACCTGGTGACGCACCGTGAGCTGCCGCAGGTGCCGTTCCCAGGCGGCTGGTAGCCGTGCGTCGTCGGGTAGGCCGTCGAGGAAGTCGGAGACCACCACCACCAACCCGCGACGGTGGGCGACCCGACGTACCTCGGCCAGCGCGTCGCCCAGCCCGGTGGTGGGTGAGGTCCGGGGCCCGTCGTCCGGGATCTCGCCAGCCCGGGGCGCGGCCAGTAACGCGCGCAGCAGTCCGAACAGGTGGGCGCGTCCGGCGCGGGCCGGCACCCGACGCAGCCCGTACGACGTGAGCACCTGGGCGCCGAGCCGGTTACCGGGCCCGGCGGTGAGAAAACCGACGGTGGCGACCGCGGCGACCGCGAGTTCTCGCTTGTCCAACTCGGCGGTGCCGTACTCCATGCTGGGGCTGGCGTCGACGAGCAGCCAGGTGGTCAGCTCCCGGTCGGCGTCCACTTCCCGCACGTGGGGCACCGTGGTGCGGGCCGTCACCGACCAGTCCATCCGGCGCACCTCGTCCTCACCCGGTCGGTATTCGCGGCTGCCCGCCGGTTCGCTACCGGGGCCGGGCAGCAGACCGAGACGTTCGCCGTGCAGCAGGCCGTCGAGACGCCGGGTCACGGTGAGTTCCAGCCGCCGCAACCGCTGATCGGGGGTGAGGTCGGTGAGTACCGGGTCCGCCGCCACCGTTGGTGTGGCATCGCGGCGGCCCATCAGGCGGCTGCCAGATGTGTCGCGTACTCCGGTCTGGCGGTGGTGACCTGGGGCAGCGGGACCGCCTCGACCAGCCGGCGGACGACCCACTCGGCGTTGACCCCGTCGGCGACCGCGTCGAAGGAGAGCACCAGCCGGTGGGCCAGTACGTCCACCGTGAGTTCCCGGACATCGTCGGGCAGGACGAAGCCCCGCCCCCGGAGCAAGGCCTGGGCGCGGGCGGCCGAGACCAGGCCGAGGGTGGCGCGGGGGCTGGCGCCGTACGCGAGCAGCCCGGCCATCTCCGACAGCCCGAACCGACCCGGATCACGGGTGGCGTGGATGAGCCGCACCACGTACTCGGCGATGGCGTGGTGGACGAACACCTGCCTGGCCTGCCGCTGGAACTCCCGCAGCCGATCCGGGTCGAGCACCCGGTGGGCCCGGGGACGGTCGGCGCTCATCCGGTAGAGGATGGTCAGTTCGTCGGCAATATCCGGGTAGCCGACGACGATCCTCATCAGGAAGCGGTCCCGCTGCGCTTCCGGCAGTTGGTAGACCCCCTCCGACTCGATGGGGTTCTGGGTGGCCAGCACCAGGAAGGGTTCCGGCACCGGATGGCTCCGCCCGCCGATCGACACCTGACGCTCGGCCATCGCCTCCAGCAACGCCGACTGCACCTTGGCCGGTGCACGGTTGATTTCGTCCGCCAGCACCAGGTTCGCCATCACCGGGCCCAGCTCGACGTCGAAGCTCTCCTTCGAGGCGCGGTAGATCCGGGTGCCGGCGATGTCGGAGGGAACGAGGTCGGGGGTGAACTGAATGCGGGAGAAGCTGCCGCCGACCACCGTCGCGAGGGTCTGCGCGGCAAGGGTCTTGGCTACGCCCGGTACGCCCTCCAGCAGGCAGTGTCCGTCGGCGAGCAGTGCGACCAGGAGACGTTCGACGAGCCGATCCTGCCCGACGATCACGCGTTTGACCTCGAAGAGCGTCTGGCCCAGATCCGCAGCGGTCGCGTCCGGATCGGCCGGGCTGGGCAGGCTGGCCATGGTGTCCGAGATGTCCGTCACGCTGCTTGCTTCCCGAGCGGGGCGGCGGACAAACGTCGGAATATCCGGCGCTCGGCGACCCAGACCGCCCGAACAACACCGCTACCGGACACCTGGAGGCACGGGCCCTTGCTGACGCCTCCGATGGCGAAGGGGACCTTCCCGACACTTGTGCGCCGGTCGGACACGTCACCGGGCTCCGTCCTGCGACGGAGCCCGGTGACAGTGGACGGTTCAGCGGTGCACGAGCAGGTGGAAGGGCAGGTCGGCGGCGACACCGGCAGAGTTGCGGGTCTGGATGAAAACGGCGTTCGGAGTGAGCAGTCGGGGGGCGACCGCAACCTCTCCGGCCGGCGGGATGCAGCACGAGTCCGGCCGGCCGATCGTCGCCACGTAGACACCTGTGGTGACATTGCTGCCGAACTGCACCTCGTACTGCCCGACGCCGTACTTGATGACGACGCCGGCACCGCGAGCCTTGGTGCCGTTGGCGTTGACCACCGTGGCGTAGAAGCCGCCGGCGGCCTGAACACCCACCGACTCGCCCTCGGCGAGGGTGGCCTTCGCGCTGTTCAGTGCGGCCGTGGTGACGGCAGGCTGCTGGGCACTGCGGGCAGCGGGCTGTCCAGACTCAGCGGTCGGCTTCGCCACGGCGATTCCGCCGCCGGCCAGCGCCAGCGCCAACGCCGCGATCGCCACCGCGGCCGTCTTACGTCGGAAAAACCTGGTCATGACGCGTCTCCCTTTTCTCGGCGTGGAGATACGGCCGGCCCGTTGCACACGGGGCGGTTGTTGCCTTTTCAAGTCGAGCGACAACGAACGGTCGGCGCCTACAGCTCCGCCCGACAAAATCCCCGAAGGCGCATTGTTTCGCCGACATTCGCGCGCCCTGAACTGGGGATTCTCGCCAGAACGCAGCCTCCTGAGCAGCTGAAACCTAGCACCGGAAAATACCGCCGGTCAATAGTGGCAATACCGTCGGCGAGTTGTCCGATCGACGTCAGAAATCACGAAAGGCAAAGCCGGGAAGAACTCACGAGACGCTTTTCATAAATCGTTTCCGATTCTCCCCACGCCAATGGTGACGGACGCGTGCACGAACGGCAGGCACACCGGATACGGTCACGGACACTGACGCGTAGTCTGCTGATCCGTGTCCGGTCACGGTCGGATTCTCAGCTGGCCCGCCCGCTCACACCCGCGCCCGGTCGACGCCATAGGTCAGCGCGTCGACCAACGCGTGCCAACTCGCCTCGACCACGTTGGGGTGTACGCCGACAGTTGTCCAGCCTCCGCCCCGCCCATCAGCCGTCTCGACGAGCACCCTGGTCACCGCACCGGTGCCGTGGCTGCCCTCCAGGATCCGCACCTTGTAGTCGGCCAGCTCGAAGTCCCGCAGCTCCGGGTAGTGCCGTCCGAGGCCGACACGTAGCGCCTCGTCCAGGGCGTTCACCGGCCCGTTGCCCTCAGCCGTGGCGATCACCCGTTCCCCGCGTACCCGGATCTTGACGGTTGCTTCGGAAACTACCGAGCCGTCCTCGCGGTGCTCGACGAGCACCCGGTACGACTCCAGCGCGAACGGCCGCACCGGAGCGGCGTTCGTCAGCTCGGAGCGGACCAGCAGCTCGAACGAGGCGTCGGCGGCTTCGAACGACCACCCGCCGGCCTCCAGCTCCTTCACCCGGTTGGTGACCCGGGACAACGTCTCCGGGTGACCGGTAAGGTCCAGTCCCAGCTCGCGGCTCTTCAGCTCGATGCTGGCCCGGCCGGCCATCTCGGTCACCAGGATCCGCATGTCGTTACCGACAAGCTCCGGCTCCACGTGGTTGTAGAGCAACGGATCCACTTTGATCGCACTCGCGTGCAGCCCCGCCTTGTGGGCGAAGGCCGCAGCCCCGGCGTACGCCTGGTGGGTGTCGGGGGCGATGTTGGCGATCTCGGCGATGGCATGGGAGACCCGCACCATCTGCTCCAGGCAGCCCTCCGGTAGGACCGGCATTCCGAGCTTGAGCTGAAGGTTCGCGACGACCGCGAAGAGGTCGGCGTTGCCGGGGCGTTCGCCGTACCCGTTGGCGGTGCCCTGCACGTGCCGGATTCCGGCCTCGACGGCGGCGATGGTGTTGGCCACCGCGCACGCGGTGTCGTTCTGGGCGTGCATGCCGAGCAGTTCCGGCGCGACACCGATCCGATCGGTGAGATCGACGATGGCGGCGGTCACCTGCGATGGCAGCATTCCGCCGTTGGTGTCGCAGAGAACGAACCGCTCGGCGCCCGCCGAGAGGGCGGTCTCCACCACCGACGCGGTGTACGCCGGGTCGTGCCGGTAGCCGTCGAACGTGTGCTCGCCGTCGACAAAGACCCGACGCCCTTCGGCAACGAGATGGGTCACCGTGTCGTGGATCATCGCCAGGTTCTCCTTGGCGGTGGTCCGCAATGCCCGCTCGACGTGGCGCAGGTCCGCCTTCGCCACCAGGGCGATCGCCGGAGTCTGTGCGTCGAGCAGTCCGCGCACCTGCGGGTCGTCGGCTGCCACCGTGCCGGCCCGACGGGTAGCTCCGAAGGCGACGAGCACCGCGTGCCTGAGGTCGAGTTCGCGGTGGGCCCGGCGGAAGAACTCGGTGTCCTTGGGAACCGCGCCCGGCCAGCCGCCCTCGATGAAGCCGACGCCGAACTCGTCGAGCAGCCGGGCCACCGCGAGCTTGTCGACCACCGAGTAGCTGAGCCCCTCGCGCTGGGCGCCGTCGCGCAGCGTGGTGTCGTATACCTGGAACGTCATCATGATCCCTTCGTTCGGCACCGGCCGGCGCAACAAAAAGACCCCCCGCGGATGCGGGAGGTCTGCGCGCTCGGCGAGGGGAAGCCGGCGCGC
Organism: Micromonospora sp. HNM0581; assembly: GCF_012726175.1. Lineage (GTDB taxonomy): Bacteria > Actinomycetota > Actinomycetes > Mycobacteriales > Micromonosporaceae > Micromonospora. The sequence goes on along the minus strand of NZ_JAASAD010000010.1, from coordinate 105,703 downwards.
TAGTTGCCAATAATGCGGGCGGTGCTGGTCACGACCGGAACTCTGCCACTTCCGGGTCGTTCGTGGGAGGAAGAATCCATACTTCGGGACGGCAGGTGGCTCGTGAGTCGGGTGGTTCGGCTGGTGTAGCGCGCTCGTCAAGGGGTAGGAGTCTCCGGGACAACGTCACACGTTCCGCCAAGACGGCCCATCACGGGCCAGGGCAGGAGACCTCCCATGGACAGGATCGTCCCGAACACCACGAACACCACGCCGGACCCGCAGCTGCGCGCCGTCGACCAGAGCGTCGTCGCCGGCGGGACCCCTGCCGGCGCCTTCGACCCCTGGAGCTACCGGAACGAAGCCGGGGTGGCCGGCGCGAACCTGGTCGGTTACAAGGTGGAGGCAAGCGACGGCTCGATCGGCAAGATCGACAGTGACAGCACCGAGGTCAACGCCAGCTACCTGGTGGTGGACACTGGACCGTGGATCTTCGGCAAGAAGGTGATGCTCCCGGCCGGAACGGTTAACCACGTCGACCACGAGGAACAGAAGGTCTTCGTCGACCGCACCAAGGACCAGATCAAGGCAGCCCCGGAGTACGACGAGACGGCCACCGACCCGGCCTACCGGGACAAGCTCGGCGGCTACTACGACGACACCTACTCCGCCGTCCCGCCCGGTGGTGGTGGACTCCGGTAGGTGACGCCCCGGAACGGTAGACGGTCGGTCGGCATCAGCCCACCGACCGTCTACCGTGTCCAAATGGACTCCATCGAGGTCAACCGCAGAATCCCGTTCACCACCACCTTCAACTTCCGCGACGTTGGTGGCTACCGCACCCGGGACGACCGCACCGTGCGTACCGGCCGGCTCTACCGCTCGGACTCCCTGCACCGGCTCGACGACGACGATCGGGACACGTTCGCGGCACTCGGCGTGCGGACCGTCATCGACCTGCGTCGCCCGCACGAGGTCGAGCGCGACGGCCGGGTGCCCGACTTCGACGGGCTGACCTACCGGCACATCCACCCCGACCACGCCGAGTGGGGTGATCAGCCCTACCGACCCGGCGACGACCTCGCCCGCTACCTCGCCGACCGGTACGCCGACCTGGCCCGCACCGGCACCGCCGGGCTGGCCGAGGCGATCGGCCTGATCGCGGATGACGCGAATGCACCGGTGGTGGTGCACTGCGTCGCAGGCAAGGATCGCACCGGCATCGTCTGCGGGCTGACGCTGGCCGTCCTCGGAGTGCAGGACAGCGAGATCGCGGCGGACTACGCGTTGAGCACTGAGGCGTCGCAGCGGTTCGGCGCCTGGCTCTCCACCACCTTCCCGGACGTGTCCGAGATTCCGGCTCCGTTCCTGTCCTCGCCGGCCGAGACGATGCTGCTCTTCCTCGCCGAGATCCGCGCGGGTCACGGCTCCGTCGACGACTACCTGCGCCATGCAGGTGTCACCGAAGCGCAGCTCACCGCCCTGCGAACCCACCTGCTGGAGTAACGCGAACGAGCGCGACGAAAGTCAGAACACTCGGTGCACCCAGTTGTGCGGATCCTGCGCCTTACCCCGCTGGAGATCCACGAGTTGTTGCCGAAGCGCCATGGTGAAGGTGCCCGGCTCTCCGCCGGCAACGGTGAACTCCCCGCCCGGGAAACGCACCTGCCCGATCGGTGTGATGACCGCCGCGGTACCGCAGGCGAAGACCTCACGCAGTCGGCCACTCAGGGCGTCCGCATGCCAGTCGTCGAAGGTCACCGGCCGTTCCTCTACCCGGTGCCCGGCCGCCGAGGCCAGGGAGAGCACCGACTCGCGGGTGATGCCGGGCAGGATGGTGCCGGTCAGCGGTGGAGTGACAATCGACCCGTCGTCGTAGACGAAGAAGACGTTCATGCCGCCCAACTCGTCGACGTGACGACGCTCCACGGCGTCGAGGAAGACCACCTGGTCGCAGCCGTGTTCCAAGGCCTCGGCCTGGGCGGCGAGCGAGGCCGCGTAGTTGCCGCCGCACTTGGCCGCACCGGTGCCGCCGGGGGCGGCCCGGGTGTAGTCGGGCGAGATCCACACCGTCACCGGCCTGACCCCACCAGGGAAGTACGCCCCGACGGGTGAGGCGATGACCGCGTAGAGGTACTCGTTGGCGGGGCGGACGCCGAGGAAGACCTCGCTGGCGAACATGAACGGCCGCAGATAGAGGCTACCGCCGTCGTCTCCGTCGGGAATCCACTCCCGGTCGATCTCGATCAGCCGGTGCAGCGATTCCACGAAGGTCTGTTCCGGCAACGTCGGCATGGCCATCCGGACGGCGGAGGTGTTGAACCGGGTCGCGTTCGCGTACGGGCGGAACATCGTCACTCCACCGTCAGCCGCCCGGTACGCCTTCATGCCCTCGAAAATCTCCTGCGCGTAGTGCAGTACCGCGCTGGCCGGGTCCATGGGGATCGGGGCGCGCTTCTCGACCCGGGCGTCGTACCAGCCCTTGCCGTCGGCGTAGCGGATGGTGACCATGTGGTCGGTGAACACTCGGCCGAATCCGGGGTTCGCCAGCAGCGCGGCACGGTCGGTGGCCGGTACCGGTGCGGGGTTCGGACGGATCTCGAAGTCGATCTTGTCACCACCGCTCATCGCGCTGACCTCCCTGTGGACGACGGCATGCGCCGACCGCACACCGAAAACCTGGTTATGCCAGAAACCTACCCCGAACGCTCGTTCAGCGGATAGGTCCACCTGTGGACAAGTGGCACATCACCGAACTACCGCCCGGTGCCGACCACTCACCTGGCCGACCCGACGGAGCGTCGGCGGCCGGTGGGACACGATCGGTTCAGCCGGCGGCCTGCGCCGCGATCCGGTCGCCCACCTCGGCGGTGCGTACGGCCACATCAGGGCCACGGGCGGCCAGTTCCGTGCTGACCGCGGCGGTGATCCGGGCGGCGGCGTCAGGATGCCCGAGCTGGTCGAGAAGCAGCGCCGCCGAGAGCACCGCGGCCACCGGGTCGGCGACGCCTCGACCGGCGATGTCCGGGGCGGAGCCGTGCACCGGCTCGAACATCGACGGGTACGTCCCGCCGGGGTTGATGCAACCGCTGGCGGCCAGCCCGATGCCGCCGGTCACCGCGGCGGCGATGTCGGTGAGGATGTCTCCGAAGAGGTTGTCGGTGACCACCACGTCGTACCGCTGCGGCTGGGTGACCAGGAACATCGCGGCGGCGTCGACGTGCTGATACTCGGTGGCGATGTCCGGGTGCTCGGCGGCGACCGCCTCGAAGGTGCGCGACCACAGCGAGCCGGCGTGGGTGAGCACGTTCGTCTTGTGCACCAGGGTCACCTTGCGCCGTTCGCGCCGGGCGGCGCGGGCGAAGGCGTCCCGGACGACCCGTTCGACACCGTGCCGGGTGTTCAGGCTCTCCTCGGTAGCGACCTCGGCCGGGGTACCTCGGTGCAGCGAGCCACCGGCACCGGCGTAGAGGCCCTCGGTGCCCTCCCGTACGACCAGCAGGTCGACCTCACCCGGCTTCACCGCCGCGAGCGGGCTGGCCACTCCCGGCCAGAGCCGCGACGGGCGCAGGTTGACGTACTGGTCGAAGGCGAAGCGCAGCTTGAGCAGCAGACCGCGTTCCAGCACGCCGGGCGGCACCGTCGGGTCACCGACCGCCCCGAGCAGGATCGCGTCGTGGCCGGCCAACTCGTCGAGCACCGAGTCGGGCAGCACCTCACCGGTGCGGTGATACCGTGCCGCACCGAGGTCGTACTCGGTGACTTCGACTCCGGGCAGTACCGCGTCGACGACCTTGCGGGCCTCCGCGACCACCTCGGGGCCGATTCCGTCCCCGGCCACCACCGCGATCCGTGCCACGTTGTCAGCTCCTTCACTCGAATGGCTCGACGGTACGCCGCCGTCCCGCCCCCCGGTACAGGAGTTCCATCTTTCGGGATATCGGTTACGTACAGCAGCTTCCCAGGCGGCATTCATGACTCGGCCATCTCCGCTGCCTAGCGTGAGCGTGACGGGTCGCAGGCCCGGGTGCGCACGCGACGAGGCGGTGGGCACCGAGGAGGGGACGGAAGCGATGTGGACCGACGAGCAACCACGAACCCGCTGGGTCGACCCGGCGGTCTTTCGCTTCCGCCGACCCGATCTGCGACTGGGTACCCAGGAGCGGCGACCGGACCGCACCGACCTCGTGGTCGGGGACCGGATCACCGTCCGGCACACCGTTCGCACCTCGACGGGGTCGTACACCCTGCTACTGAACGCCCCCGAGTGGCTGGGTCGGCGCGGCACCGGCGCGGCACTACGCGACGCCGTGGCCGAGCTGCGGGCGATCGACCTCACGTACGGTCCGAACCGCCCGGAGAGCCTGGTGTCCCGGTTGCGCCGAGGCGAGATCAGCGCCGAATCGTACCCACCCCTCACGGAACTGGTGGACCGCTGCGCCGCGATGCGGGCGGCCACCGACGGCTGGTTCGACGCCTGGGCGGTGCCCGGCGGCTTCGACCCGGGTGGGCTGCTCGGCGGGTGGGCGGTCGAACGGGCCGCAGCCCGACTGCGTGACGCCGGCATCCACGACTATGCCGTGCTCACCGGCGCCGACCTGGTGGTACGCGGTCAGGCCGCGCACGGTGGCCCGTGGCGGATCGCGGTGCACCATCCCACTGACCGGAGCCGGGCACCGCTGATGCTGGACATGACGGCCGGTGCGGTCGGCACCTCCGGAGTGACCGGACGGCACGGCCACGTGGTGGACCCGCACACCGGCGAGCCGGCCCGACAGTTGGTCGCCGCGACCGTGGTCGGACCCGACCTCACCGTCGCCGACGCCTACGCCACCGCCCTGTACGCGGCCGGACCGGCCGGGTTGGCCTGGTTCCGCCCGGGGTCGGACTATCGGGTGCTCTTCGCCGCACCGCGGTGAAGAGCACGATCCGGCGGAGTGACGCGACCACCAGGAATCAGACGACCACCACGGGGCTGCGCAGAGACAGCGATCGGCCTCCACGGTCGCGGCAACGACCGTGGAGGCCGGTCGGCGACGAGTGCGCGTGGCTCGCGCAATCGAGGGGTGCGGACCGCTCGGCCGGGCGTCGACCGCGCCACCCGAAGACGGGCCGACGTCACGTGCTCGGCAGGTGACCGCACCCGTACGTTATCGAGTTGATGCGTTTCGCGGCAAGGGTTCCACAGGGGAGCAGCCACGCAATCCCGGTGCCCCGACCGGTTCCCAGCGGCAGGGTCGTTTTCGACAAGGTGAACCGCAGATGGCACGCTGTCCGCCGTGAGTTTCGATCTGAGCGTGTGGGCCCTGCCGGATGGGGCGACGCCCGAGGACGTACGAGCGGCGGTTCAGCAGTGCCGGGACGGCCGGCACCAGGAACGTCAACCGGACCCTCGATGCGTGGCCTTCTACCGGGCTCTCACCGCCAGCTACCCCGAGCAGCCCGCCGGCCCGAACACCCCCTGGGCGGTCGCTCCGCTGCACAAGGCGGCCGACCACATCGAGCTGAACCTGGACCCCGCCTGCCCGGACCAGGTGCTGCTCGACATCGAGCGGCTGGCCGGCGAGCATCGGCTGATGCTGTTCGACGCCCAGGACGGTTCGGTCTACCCGCCGCCCGGGGCCCGGCTGGCCGGCTGACGCCCGCCGGACAGGCGAACGCAACGCTCCGACCGCCTCCTGTCCGGCGATCGGACGACGAGGGGCCCGGCCGATGGCCGGGCCCCGTCGTGGCGTGCCGGTAGCGCCTGCGCGGGCTACTCGTCGCGCAGGTCGGCGGCGCTGGCCGAGGTGGCACCGATCGAATCCGCTGCCGAGGTGAGCAGGTCGGCACCGAGCGCCTGATCCACGGTGAGGGTCATCAGGGTTTCGCCGCCGGCCTCCCGACGGGCCACCTGCATCGCCGCGATGTTGATGCCGGCCTGACCGAGCAGAGTGCCGACGGTGCCGACCACCCCCGGGCGGTCGGCGTAGCGCAGGAAGAGCAGGATGCCCTCGGCGCCGATCTCCACGTCGAAGCCGTCCACCTCGGTCAGCTTGATGACGTCGCGGGCGCCAGCCTGCGTGACGGTGCCGGAAACACTCACCGTACGGCCGTCGGGTAGCGCACCACGCACGGTGACCAGGACCGGATGATCGACAGTCTCGGTCTGGGTGACGAGCGACACCTCGACTCCCCGCTGCGCGGCCAGGTGCGGCGCGTTGACGTAGGTCACCTGCTCCTCGATCACCGAGCTGAACAGGCCCTTGGTGGCGGCGAGCTTGAGCACCGACACGTCGTGGCCGACGATCTCGCCACGCACCTCGACGGTGACGCTGGCGGCGACCACGCCGGCAACCGCGGTGAAGGCACGACCGAGTTTCTCGGCAAGCGGCAGCAGCGGCCGGACATCCTCGGCGACCACGCCGCCCGCCTGTACGTTCACCGCGTCCGGCACGAACTCGCCCTGCAGGGCCAGCTTGACACTCTTGGCCACCGACAGGCCGGCCTTGTCCTGCGCCTCGGCGGTGGAGGCGCCCAGGTGCGGGGTGGCCACGACGTTGTCGAAGGCGAACAGCGGCGAGGAGGTGCACGGCTCCTTGGCGTAGACGTCCACCCCGGCACCGCCGACCCGGCCCTCGGCGAGCGCGTCGGCGAGGGCCTGCTCGTCGACGAGTCCGCCCCGCGCGGCGTTGACGATCCTGACCCCCGGCTTGACGATGGAGAGTTCCTTCTCACCGATCAGTCCCACGGTCTCCGGGGTCTTCGGCAGGTGGATCGAAATGAAGTCGCTTTCCCGCAGCAGCTCCTCCAGACCCACCAGCCGTACGCCGAGCTGCGCGGCGCGGGCCGGCTGGATGTAGGGGTCGTACGCGATGAGCCGGGTGCCGAAGGCGGCGATCCGGGAGGCGAAGAGCACGCCGATGCGGCCGAGACCGACCACGCCGACCGTCTTGCCCTGCAGCTCCACGCCTGTGTACTTGGACCGCTTCCACTCCCCCGCCTTGAGGGCCGCGCTGGCGCTCGCGGTGTTGCGGGCGACCGCGAGCAACAGCGCGACGGCCTGCTCGGCGGCGGAGACGATGTTCGACGTGGGCGCGTTGACGACCATGACGCCCCGCGCGGTGGCGGCCGGCACTTCCACGTTGTCCAGGCCGACACCGGCCCGGGCCACGACCTTGAGTCGCGGGGCGGCGGCGATCGCCTCGGCGTCGATCTGGGTGGCACTGCGGACGATGACGGCGTCGGCCTCGGAGAGCGCCGAGAGCAGGGCCGGGCGGTCGGTGCCGTCCACGTGCCGGACGTCGAAGTCGTGGGCGAGCACCTCGATGGCGGCGGGGGCGAGTTCTTCGGCGATCAGTACGACAGGAGTCATTGGTCCTCGTAGATGTCGTCAGAGCGGTCGGCCGGGGCTGGACGCTGCGTTGCGCCCGGCGCGCTCCCGGGCCATGGCCGTCAGGTGCCGCCTGGAGCACCTACCCGCGATCGTAGGGGGCGGGCTGCCCGGTGCGCGCCGGAGATCGGGGTGAGTGCCCTCACAAACCGGACGTGACGTACGTGTTAACGATCGTTTACCAGGCGGGCCATTACGGCACCCGACCCCGGCGTCGGGGAGAACGCCGGGGTCGGGTGCCGTGGGGGATACGCTCAGGCGGTCTCGGTGATCGGCCGGTCCACCCAGCTCATCATGCCGCGCAGCTTCTGACCGGTCTCCTCGATCGGGTGCGCCGCACCCTCGCTACGCCACTTGTTGTAGTTCGGACGGCCGGCCTCGTCCTCGGCCACCCACTCACGGGCGAACTCACCCGACTGGATCTCACCAAGGATCTTGCGCATCTCCTCCTTGACCCGACCGTCGACGACCCGGGGACCACGGGACAGATCGCCGTACTCGGCGGTGTCCGAGACGCTGTAGCGCATCCGGGCGACACCGCCCTCGTACATCAGGTCCACGATCAGCTTCAGCTCGTGCAGACATTCGAAGTAGGCGATCTCAGGGGCGTAGCCGGCCTCGGTGAGCACCTCGAAACCGGTCTGCACCAGTGCCGCCGCGCCACCGCAGAGCACCGCCTGCTCGCCGAAGAGGTCGGTCTCGGTCTCCTCGGTGAAGGTCGTCTTGATCGCTCCGGCCCGGGTGCCACCGATGCCCTTGGCGTACGACAGTGCGAGCGCGAAGGCGTTGCCGCTGCCGTCCTGTTCCACGGCGACCAGGCAGGGCACACCCTTGCCGTCGACGTACTGCCGGCGGACCAGGTGACCGGGGCCCTTCGGCGCGACCATCGCCACGTCCACCTCAGCCGGCGGCTTGATCAGCCCGTACCGGATGTTGAAGCCGTGCCCGAAGAACAGCGCCTTGCCCGCGCTGAGGTTCGGCGCGATCGACTCGGCGTAGATGTGGCGCTGCGCAGTGTCCGGGGCGAGAATCATGATCACGTCGGCCTCGGCCGCCGCCTCGGCCGGGGTAAGTACCCGCAGCCCCTGCTCCTCGGCCTTCGGCCGGCTCTTCGAGCCCTCCGGCAGACCGATCACCACATCGACACCGGAGTCGCGCAGCGACAACGCGTGGGCGTGCCCCTGGCTGCCGTACCCGATCACGGCGACCTTCTTCGCCTGGATCAGGCCCAGGTCGGCGTCGTCGTCGTAGTACACCTCAACGCTCATGACTTCCCTTTCGTACGGCGGCCGCAGCGGCCCGTCGTGGCTGGTGGCGACCCTGGTCACGGACCCGGGCCGAGATGGGTTCAGGCGGCCCGCAGAGCCGGACCAGCGGTGATCGCACGCGAGCCGCGCCCGATCGCCACCAGGCCCGACTGGACCATCTCCTTGATGCCGAAGGGCTCAAGGTCGCGCAGCAGCGCGTCGAGCTTGTCCGGGGTGCCGGTGGCCTCGATGGTGAGGGTGTCGGCGGCCACGTCGACCACCCGGGCCCGAAACAGGTTCACCGTCTCCAGGACCTGGCCCCGGGCGTTGCGGTCCGCACGCACCTTGACCAGCAGCAGTTCACGGGCCACCGACGTACCCGGATCAAGCTCGACGATCTTGAGCACGTTCACCAGCTTGTTGAGCTGCTTGGTGACCTGCTCCAACGGCGAGGACTCCGCGTTGACCACGATGGTGATCCGCGAGACGTCCGGATTCTCGGTCTCGCCGACCGCGAGACTGTCGATGTTGAAGCCGCGCCGGGAAAACAGGCCGGAGACCCGGGCCAGCACGCCCGGCTTGTTCTCCACCAGGACCGAAAGCGTGTGAATGGTCATGCCGCGACCTCGCTGAAGACGGTCGCGCCACCGCGCGACAGGGGGCTGGGCTTGCTGTCCGGTGCGTGTCGTGCACTCATCAGAGGTCGTCCTCGTCGAAGGTCGGGCGGACACCGCGGGCGAACATGATCTCGTCGTTGCTGGTGCCGGCAGGAACCATCGGCCAGACCATGGCGTCCTTGCCGACCACGAAGTCGATCACCACCGGCCGATCGTTGATGGACATGGCCATGTCGATGGTCCGGTCCACCTCCTCGGCGGTCTCGCAGCGCAGCCCCACACAGCCGAGCGCCTCGGCCAGCTTGACGAAGTCCGGAATGCGATGCTTGTGGGTGCCGAGGTCGGTGTTGGAGTAGCGCTCGCCGTAGAAAAGCGTCTGCCACTGGCGGACCATACCGAGGTTGCCGTTGTTGATGACCGCGATCTTGACCGGGATGCCCTCCAGGGCACACGTGGCGAGTTCCTGGTTGGTCATCTGGAAGCAGCCGTCGCCGTCGATGGCCCAGACCACCGTGTCCGGTCTGCCCACCTTGGCGCCCATCGCCGCCGGTACCGCGTAGCCCATGGTGCCGAGCCCACCGGAGTTCAGCCAGGTCTGCGGCTTCTCGTACGAGATGAACTGGGACGCCCACATCTGATGCTGGCCGACACCCGCGACGTAGATGGCGTCCGGGCCGGCGATCTCCCCCAGCCGCTCGATCACGTACTGCGGGGACAGAGTGCCGTCGGACGGCTCCTCGTATCCCAGCGGATAGCGCTCACGCAGGTCGTCCAACTGGGTCCACCAGTCGGCGATGTCGGCGGCCCGTCCCGCCGCGCGTTCTGCGGTGACCGCAGTCAGCAGTTCGTCGATGACGTGCCGGGCGTCGCCCACGATCGGCACGTCCGCGTGCCGGTTCTTGCCGATCTCAGCCGGGTCGATGTCGGCGTGCACGACTGTGGCGTCCGGCGCGAACGAGTCGAGCTTTCCGGTCACCCGATCGTCGAACCGGGCACCCAGCGCCACGATCAGGTCCGCCTTCTGCAACCCGTAAACCGCGGCGACGGTGCCGTGCATGCCGGGCATCCCCAGGTGCTGCCGGTGCGAGTCGGGGAACGCGCCCAGTGCCATCAACGTGGTGATCACGGGGATGCCGGTCAGCTCGGCCAGCCGGCGCAGACCCTCGGTGGCGCCGGCCTTGAGCACGCCACCGCCGACGTAGAACACCGGCCGGCGGGCGCCACTGATCAACCGGGCCGCCTCACGGATCTGCTTGCCGTGCGGGTGCAGGGTCGGCCGGTACCCGGGCAGGTCCAGGGTGGGCGGCCAGGTGAAGGTGGTCGACGCCTGGAGGACGTCCTTGGGGATGTCCACCAGGACCGGCCCGGGACGCCCCGTCGAGGCCAGGTGGAACGCCTCGGCCAGCACCCGGGGCAGCTCACTACCGTCCTGCACGAGGAAGTTGTGCTTGGTGATCGGCAGGGTGATGCCCTGGATGTCCGCCTCCTGGAAGGCGTCCGTACCGATCGACGGGCGGGCCACCTGACCGGTGATCGCCACCAACGGCACAGAATCCATGTACGCGTCGGCGATCGGGGTGACCAGGTTCGTCGCCCCCGGACCGGACGTGGCGATGCACACTCCGACCCGGCCGGTGGCCTGGGCGTAACCGGTGGCGGCGTGACCGGCCCCCTGCTCGTGCCGTACCAGGACGTGCCGCACCGTCGAGTCGTAGAGCGGGTCGTACGCCGGCAGGATCGCGCCGCCCGGGATACCGAAGACGACGTCTACACCGAGTGCCTCCAGGGAGAGCACGAGCGAGCTGGCACCGGACACCTGGACCGGGGCGGGACGGGCCGCCGGGACAGCCGGCGAGGCGGTCCGGCTGTGGTCGGCGTCACCCGGCGCCTCGGCGGCGGTACGGGCACGCCGGGCGGAGTGGGCGAGAGTCTCGGGCGTGGGTCTCGTCATGGCGGTTGGCCTTCGGCTGAAGTGGGTGGGGCTGCTCACACTGTCGAACACGGACGGGGTCGGCGTTCGATTGGTTCGACGGCACTAAAAAGGCCCACGTGCCAGATGCACGGGGCCAGCGCACTCTCAGTCACGGAGAGTGCGCTCAGGTAAGTACTCGCAGCGACCGGTACGACAACATGGGCTCAAGACTGACGCATCTCACGCGATGAGTCAACTGATCCCACATTTTGGTTCACGGAGCCGGCGCGTCACCGTCGGGCACGCCGAACCGATCGGGCGTGACCTGCCCGGGAACACTCTCGGCGCGGCGCTGGACGGGAGGAACGGCCGGGTGCGGAGGCGGGCCAACCGCAGCGGCCGTACGGGTCGGCGGACGGGCACCAGCCGATGTCGCCGCCTCCAGCATCGCCTCCAGGTGTTCAGCCGGTACGCCCCAGCCGAACAACGCGCCCTGCCCGAACCGACAACCGGCGGCCACCACCGCAGCCAGCTCCGTAGGGGTGGTGACCCCCTCGGCGATCACCTCCAGGCCGAACTGGTGCCCCAACCGCACCACGATGTCGACCATCGGGGCGAAGGCCGGGCCGTCTCGACCCTCCGGCTGGACCGGCTCGTGCTCCGCCACCAACCCATGATCGATCTTGAGAATGTCGATCGGGAGCCGTCGGAGCTGGTTGAGCGAGGAATAACCGGCACCGAAGTCGTCCAGGGCGATCCGCACCCCGGTCAGCCGGAGCGCGGTCAACCGCCGGATCAACTCGTCGAGATCGGTGGCGACCGCATGCTCGGTGACCTCCAGCACCAGCCGCTGCGATGGTACGTGATGGGCACGCAACGCCTCGGCGACCTGCACCACGTACTCGGGGGCGTGCAGCTCACGCGGGGACACGTTCACCGACATCCAGACGTCGTGGCCCTCCGCGAGCCAGCGGGACAGCTGGTAGCAGGCCTGGTGCAGCACCCAGGCACCAAGCTTGGCAATCATCCCGCTCTCCTCGGCGAGAGGGATGAACTCGTCCGGCCGGACGTTACCCAACTCGGGGTGACGCCACCGCAGCAGCGCCTCCGCGCCCACCGGCCGCACCGACGGCAGGGAGGCCACCGGCTGGAACACCAGACGCAGCTCGTCGCGCTCGATCGCACCGCGCAGCTCGTGCTCCAGCGTGGTACGGCGGCGCAGCAGCCGGTCGTACTCGCCGTCGTAGCGCTCGATCCGGTTCTTGCCGCGCTGCTTGGCGTAGCGCAGCGCCAGATCCGCGTGCCGCAGCAGCAACTCGACGTCGCTCTCGTCGGTCCAACCCGCCAGGCCGATGCTCACCGACAGGAAGACGGGAGCCTCGGGCTGCTCGTAGACGGCACCGAGTACCCGCAACAGTCGCTGCGCCACCACCCCCGCCTCCGCCGGGCCACCGTGCATCAGCACCGCGAACTCGTCACCACCGAGCCGGGCCGCGATATCACCGGGCCGGAGATTGCCACGTAACCGCCGGCCCACCTCGGCGAGCACGGCGTCGCCGACATCGTGGCCCCGCATGTCGTTGACGTGCTTGAAGCCGTCCAGGTCCAGCCCGAGCAGCACGCACGGCACCCGCTCCTCGGCGTGGCGGTGCAGGGCCCGCAGCAGGCCACGTCGGTTGGCCAGGCCGGTGAGTGCATCGGTGTGCGCGAGCTGCCGGAAGTGCGCCTCCCGGTCGGCGAGTCGACGGGCGTAGGCCCGCACATCGTGCAGGGTGAGGTACTGCCGGGCGACCAAAGCGAAGCCCTCGACGCTGCCGGCAGCGATGGCCAACCCGTCGAACCGGCCGTCCTGCAGGAGGTGGTACATCGCCGAGGCGGCCATGGCCCCCATCGGCACGAAGGCGTACTCACCGTCGCGGCGGATCACGTCGATGGCCAGCGCGCCAGGCGGGTCGATGCGGTAGGCCGCGACCGCAGCGATCAACAACCCCACGGCGAGCACCATCGTGCCGGTCAGCGCCAGCCCCGGCCCGGCCTGGCAGAGCCCCGCCGCGACACCCAACCCGCCCACCGACGTGGCGGTGATCCCGGTACCCAGCACGGCCAGGCAGCGTCGGGGCGCCGACGCCCGCAGCACCATGATCGCGGAGAGACCGGCACTCAACGCCGCGCTGACCGAGGCGAGCAGAATCGACGGGCAGGCTGTCGGCGTGGCGTCGCCGAGCAGCCGGGTCGGCTCGGAGAACAACACCCAGCCGACGAACCAGAGCGCGGTACCCACGATCACGCCGTCCAGCGTGAGCCGGGCAGCCGACGGCACCGAGCCGGTCACCCCGGGCAGGCGGAGCAGACCGAAACAGAACAGCAGACCTCCGGTGGCCGTGCCGAGCGCCACCAGGGTGGCCGCGTTGGCGCGAAACTGCTGCTCGTGCGCCCAGTGCCCGTCCGCGGTCACCACGATCGCAGCCCCGACGAGCATGGCCACCACGGCGAACGAGCCGCCGGCGGCCAGCACCGCGTACGCCTGGCGGTGGGGTGCGGCCCGGCGGCGGACAGCGACGGCGAGCAGTGCGCCGGCTGTCAGAGCGATCAGCGAGCCCAGCACCGCAGCGCCGATCATTGCCGGTGTCGTGTGCACACCCTCAACTCTGCCGGATCGATGTTCGCCGTGGGGGTCGGGTGTGCATCTGTTGGGACACGGCGCGACGTCCGTGTCGGGGCCGGCTGACCGGTGTCAGACTGGTAGCCATGCCTGAGCTGCGGTCGAAGACCTCCACGCACGGTCGGACGATGGCCGGTGCCCGGGCCCTCTGGCGGGCCACCGGGATGACCGACGACGATTTCGGCAAGCCGATCGTCGCCATCGCGAACAGTTTCACCCAGTTCGTGCCGGGCCACGTACACCTAAAGGATATGGGCGGTCTGGTCGCCGACGCGGTGGCCGCAGCCGGTGGAGTCGGCCGGGAGTTCAACACCATCGCGGTCGACGACGGCATCGCCATGGGCCACGGCGGCATGCTCTACTCCCTGCCCAGCCGGGAGCTGATCGCCGACGCGGTCGAATACATGGTCAACGCACACTGCGCGGACGCTCTGGTCTGCATCTCCAACTGCGACAAGATCACGCCAGGCATGCTGCTGGCCGCGCTTCGGCTGAACATCCCCGCCGTCTTCGTCTCCGGCGGCCCGATGGAGGCCGGCAAGACGGTGGCGATCGAGGGGATCGTGCACAGCAAGATCGACCTGATCGACGCGATGATCGCCTCATCGAACGAGGCCGTCACCGACGAGCAGCTGGACACCATCGAACGCTCCGCCTGCCCCACCTGCGGTTCCTGCTCCGGCATGTTCACCGCGAACTCGATGAACTGTCTCACCGAGGCGATCGGGCTGGCGCTGCCCGGCAACGGCTCGACGCTGGCCACCCACGCCGCCCGCCGGTCGCTCTTCGTCGAGGCCGGTCGCACCGTCGTGGAGATCGCCAAGCGGTGGTACGACGGTGACGACGCCTCGGTGCTGCCCCGTGCGGTGGCATCCCGGGCCGCCTTCGAGAACGCCGTCGCGCTGGACGTGGCGATGGGCGGCTCGACGAACACGATCCTGCACCTGCTGGCCGCCGCCCGCGAGGCCGAGCTGGACTTCTCGGTCGCCGACATCGACGCCATCTCCCGCCGAGTGCCGTGCCTGGCGAAGGTCGCCCCGAACTCGCCGCAGTACCACATGGAGGACGTGCACCGCGCCGGTGGGATCCCGGCCATCCTCGGCGAACTCGACCGCGCCGGCCTGCTGCGCCGGGACGTGCACGCGGTGCACGCCCCCACCCTGGAGCGCTGGCTTGCCGACTGGGACGTGCGCGGGGGCGCCGCCGGCACGGAGGCGATCGAGCTGTTCCACGCCGCGCCGGGCGGGGTGCGTACCACCGAGCCGTTCTCCACCACCAACCGGTGGTCGTCGCTGGACACCGACGCGGCCGGCGGCTGCATTCGGGACCACCAGCACGCCTACACCACCGACGGTGGGCTGGCCATCCTGCACGGAAACCTCGCACCGGAGGGCTGTGTGGTGAAGACGGCCGGGGTGCCCGAGGAGTGCCTGACGTTCCGAGGCCCGGCCAAGGTCTACGAGTCCCAGGACGACGCGGTGACCGCCATCCTGGCGAAGGAGATCGTCGCCGGGGACGTGGTGGTGATCCGCTACGAGGGGCCGAAGGGTGGTCCTGGCATGCAGGAGATGCTCTACCCCACCTCGTTCCTCAAGGGCCGGGGCCTGGGCCGGGCCTGCGCGCTGCTCACCGACGGCCGGTTCTCCGGCGGCACCTCCGGACTCTCCATCGGGCACGCCTCCCCCGAGGCCGCCTCCGGTGGGCTGATCGCGCTGGTCGAGCCCGGTGACGAGATCGTCATCGACATTCCGGCCCGCTCCATCGAGCTGAACGTCCCCGCCGACGTGCTCGACGCCCGGCGGGTCGCCCAGGAGAAGCGGGACCGCCCGTACACTCCGGTCGACCGGCAACGCCCGGTGTCGGCGGCGCTGCGCGCGTACGCCTCGATGGCCACCTCGGCCAGCGACGGCGCCTACCGCCGCGTCCCGGAGTGACCGACCGGATGGCCCGGCCTGCCGGCGGCGAGACCAGGCTCGTCGCCTGGAGTCACGAGCTGCGCGGCGTGCACGATCGGCTGCGCGAAGCCCTGAACCTGACCCGCAACGCGCTGGCCAGTGGCGACGCGGCCGGACCAGCCACCCGTGACCTGCTGCTGTTCTGTCACGGCTTCTGTGCCGCGCTGACCGGGCACCACGAGGGCGAGGACCGCGAACTGTTCCCCGCGATCGCCGCCGCCTACCCGGAGCTGCGCGACACCCTGCGACACCTGACACAGGACCACTCGATGATCGCGCATCTGCTCGCGGGTCTGCAGGCCGCCGTGGACCGGGCCGCCTCCCCGGCCGAGCTCGACCGTCACGTCGAGGGCATCGCCGCCATCATGGAGAGCCACTTCCGTTACGAGGAACGCCAGCTGCTAGCGGTGCTCGACACGCTCGCCCTGGACGCGGACCCGTCGGCCGTCCTCGGCCCGTTGTGAGCCCGTCGAGGAACGCCGTCGAGCACCCCGGACGGACGCGGCGGATCGTCCATTACGGTTCACCCTGGCGTCATACCGCTCCCGGTAGCGTGGCAATCGTCGATCGTGGACCGGGAGGGTGTCGATGGGTGCGAAGCGAAAGGTTGGCGCCGCGATCACAGCGGCGCTGCTCGCCACGACGGCGGCGGTCGTGGTGCCGTCGCAGGCCAGTGCCGGTCGGGGGGAACCGGGCACCCTGCGGGTGGCGACCTTCAACGCCTCGCTGAATCGGGGGACTGCCGGCGGGCTGGTCGCCAACCTGTCCGGGCGGGACGACGCGCAGGCCGGCAATGTCGCCGAGGTGATCCAGCGGGTACGCCCGGACGTGCTGCTGATCAACGAGTTCGACTACGACCCGACCGGGCAGGCATTGGCGTTGTTCCAGGACAACTACCTCTCCGTGCCACGCAACGGCACCCGGGCGATCCGCTACCCGTACCGCTACGCGGCTCCGTCGAACACCGGTGTCCCCTCCGGACACGACCTCAACAACGACGGGACCGTCGGTGGACCCGACGATGCCTACGGATTCGGGCTCTTCCCCGGCCAGTACGGCATGGCGATCTACTCGGCGTACCCGATCGACTTGACCAGGGTGCGCAAGTTCCAGACGTTCCGCTGGCGGGACATGCCCGGCGCGCTGCTGCCCGACGACCCGTCCACCCCCGAAGCCGCCGACTGGTACACCCCGCAGGAACTCGCCGACGTGCGGCTGTCCTCCAAGAGCCACTGGGACGTGCCGATCCGGCTTCCCGGCCGTACCGTGCACCTGCTGGCCAGCCACCCCACGCCGCCGGTCTTCGACGGGCCAGAGGACCGCAACGGCCGCCGCAACCACGACGAGATCCGCTTCTGGGCCGACTACGTCTCGCCGTGGCGGGCCGGCTACATCTACGACGACGCCGGGCGGCGCGGCGGGTTACGGCCGGGTGCGGCCTTCCTGATCGCCGGTGACCTCAACTCCGACCCGTACGACGGCGACAGCCTGCCCGGCGCGGCGCAGCAGCTGCTCGACCACCCGCGGGTCAACGACCGGGTCGTGCCGGCCAGCGCAGGCGGAACCGCGGCGGCCCGGCGGCAGGGCGGCGCCAACCTCGACCACCGCAGCGAACCGCGCTTCGATACCGCCGACTTCGCCGACACCAGCCCCGGCAACCTGCGGGTCGACTATCTGCTGCCGAGCCGGGGCCTGCCGGTCCGTTCCACCGGAATCTTCTGGCCGGTGCCGGGTGACCCCCTGTTCCGGCTGGTCGGCGACTACGACCCGGCCCTGCCGGGCGGTTTCCCCACCTCCGACCATCGGCTGGTCTGGCTCGACCTGCGACGCTGAGGTGTCGCCTGCCCTGGCGTCGTGACCGGGGCCGGGGCCACACCAACACCGGCTCCGAAGGCACCAACCGAGTGATCAAGACGATCGCCGGCGACACTCACTGAATCGCCGGAACAGCGCAGACTTCGACGTCACCGCGCTGCACGAAGGCGATCTTCTCGTAGACGTGAACAGCCCGCACCGGTCGCGCCGCCCTACCCGCCGGCCCCGCCCAGTGCCGCCGGTTCACGTCGTCGCAGAGATCCTGAACCAGCCGCATCGAGGTTCCGGGATGCCCCGGTGGACCGCCACCGTACTCGTCAAGGTAGGCGGTCGACATGTCCTCGATGACGTAGAAGCCCGAGGGCCGTACGTGGTCGACGAAGAGTGCCTCGAACGACGTACGGATGTGTGCGTTCACGTGGCTGCCATCGTCGATGACGACATCGAACGGCCCGTGCCGACGACCGAGTTCCCGCAGGTAGACCTGGTCGGACTGGTCGCCCCGGTGAACATGGATGCGAGGCTCGTCGATCCGCTTCTCGGCAATGTCGAGGCCGTGGATCTCACCGAACTGGAAATAGTCCCGCCAGGTGCGTAGCGACGAACCTCCCCAGGTGACGGAGTCGTAGCCACCGATCCCGATCTCCAGCAGGTTGACGGGGCGGTCACGAAACGCCGCCAGATGACGCTCGTACAGCGTGGTGTAGCCGTGGCCGCGTTGCTTGTCGGTGTCGTAGACCCTGGCCAGCAGGGACAGGTTGCGACGCGCGGCGGGCGCCACGAACCTCTGGACCCGGATGATCCGTTGATCACCGATCACGTGTCGAATTTTCGCCCGTAGACTGGCCATAACCTACTATAAATGCCCCCAAGGGCACATAACGCCAGATCAGGGCACTGGGCGGACCTGGGCGGCGCCGCGCCAGCATCCCGTGCGGCCGACCGCCGACCGCCACCCCTCACCGGAAAGCTCCACCAGCGCATAGACGCAGGTGCGCGTACTGGTCAACAGGTTGCCATAGGCAGAGATGCCGGCGTAGTCCATGCTGAACTCGGCCGTGCGTGTCGGATCGTCGCCATCGGTCACGGTCAGCCGCACCTGAGCGGGACTCGGCACCGGCACGGACGGCGCCGGTGCCGGCACGAAACGAGGCCAACTCGCA
Organism: Micromonospora sp. HNM0581; assembly: GCF_012726175.1. Taxonomy (GTDB): domain Bacteria; phylum Actinomycetota; class Actinomycetes; order Mycobacteriales; family Micromonosporaceae; genus Micromonospora. The sequence continues at coordinate 86,981 of NZ_JAASAD010000010.1, read as the reverse complement.
CCGCAGGCGGGCGCATAGCGAAGCTCGACCGTACCGACCACCCGATCGTCGAGCAGCACCGCGTTGCTGTCCAGAGTCGTCACGGCGGGATCGGCCGCGCAGCCTGCGTCCTTCGGGTCGGCGCCGTCCCGGGCCGACACGCTGGTGTACCCCACGTCGGATGCGGCTGCGGAGGGACTCACGGGTGCGGTGGGCGTCGCACGGAAAGACCCGGCGAGCCAGGGTACGGTGACGAATCCGATCACCGCGACCACGACGAGCCCGACAGCGAAGCCGGTCCGCCTCGCTGTACGGGAGGTCAGGTCAGGAAGACCCTCTCCGGACTGATCACCGTCGGCGAGTTGGGCGGCACCGCCCACCGGACCGGCCCCGCTCACGTCCAGGCCGGCCACAGCACCCGAACGCTGCTCTGCACCGGGCAGACGCTCGGCGCGGAGCGAATCGAGAGTGCCGGACCCGGCAGAGTCGATGGCAGCCCGCAACGCGTGCCACCGTTCGGTCCATTCGCGCTCGTCGCCGCCGAGCGCGCCGACGTAGGCCAGCGTGGTGTCCAGGGTGGGCATCCGCCGGCCGCCGGCCGCTTCCGACAACGAACTCGACGACCGGTGCGCCCGACGAGCCAGAGCGTGATACGTGGGACGTCCTGCCGCCTCCCTGAGCTGGCGCAACTCGGCAGCGAACGCCTGAAGAGGGTCGACGGTGGGATCCACCGGACGTTCCGCCCGAGCCATGAGCCCTCCCTGGGATTGATTAACCGTCGCCGTTGTTGATTGTCCGACGCGACACAGCGTAGAGATCAGTGTCGACGGAAGGTAGAGATGGGGAGTCGCATCCCGCGGCTGAGACAGCCCACCAGAGTTCAGGAGACACAATGATCCGGAACGCCCGACGGTTTGCCGCCGCTGCCGCAGGCGCCCTCATCACAGCCAGCCTCCTGGTCGCGGCGCCAGCCTCCGCCGCCACCTGCAGCGGTCACGGCTGCGACGGCTTGGATCCGATCGAAACCGGCTGCTCCGCCGACGCCAGTAACGCCACCACCTACCCGAAGTACATCGTCCAGGGCTCGACCACCCTCGCCGTGGTGGAACTGCGCTGGAGCGCCGCATGCAAGACGAACTGGGGTCGGATCTCCAACCGGGTCAGCCCCAGCAACACCGTTCAGGTCCACGTCTACCGGTCGAATCCGTACGGCACCACCGACTGGTACGGCGGCACCGGCCGGCAGTACTACGGTGACCAACTGTACGGACACAACATGAGCGTGTGCGCGGTCGGCAAGGTGACCACCGCCTCCGGCACCGTGCTGACCAGCGACCCGCTCTGCGCCTGACAACTGCCGAGGCCGGCCCCTACGCGGAGGGCTGGACCGGCAGGTGAAGCACCGGGCCGGCGCGTCACGGGACCACGCGCCGGCCCGGCGACCACCTTCAACAGCTCAGCTGGGCGGTGCAGGTGGGAAGCGGCGCCTGCCCCACCGGAGACGTTGGCCAGGTGCCCTTCCATGAAGGTCGTTGACGCAGCGCAACACCGGGCGGGTGGTGAGGCATTCCCCGCTGTGCGGCTGGCGCATCCACCGCTCACCGCGCTCAGCCGGACCCGCAGCCACCACCGGGTGAAACGGTGAGCCCGATCGGTCACCGTGACGTCGAGGGGAACTCCTCGAAGTACGCCTCCACCCGCTCAGCGGTCGCCGGCCGAGCCAGCTCGAAGCCCTGGCCGTACCGGCAGCCGGCCCGATGCGCCCCCTCGACCTGATGGACCGACTCCAACTCCTCGGCCACCACCTCAAGGCCAAGCCGCTCGGCCACCGTGACCACCACGTCCAGCAGAGGCCGGTGCGGGTCCGCACTCACCGAGGCGACCTCAGGTCCGACCTTGAGCAGGTCGATCGGTAGTCGCCGGAGCTGAGCGAGGGAGGCGTGCTCGGCCCGGAAGTCGTCGAGAGCGGTGCGGATGCCCATCGAGCGGAGGCCGGCCAGCCGGGCCACCACCGTCGGCAGCTCGGCGGCCACCTTCGGCTCGGCAACTTCGATCACCAACTGGTCCGGCCCCACCCCGTACGCCTCCAGCACCGCTGCCGTCCGGGGTACGAAGTCCGGCGAGGTGAGTTCGCCGGTGGTCACGTTCACCGCCATCCACAGCCGTCGGCCGCCCACGCTCCAGTCGGCCAGCTGTCGACAGGCCCGGTCCAGCACCCAGACCCCCAGCTCTCCCACGATGTCGAGATCCTCGGCCACCGGAAGCAGTTCCGCCGGGAAGACGGTGCCGAGCACGGGACTGCGCCACCGCAGCAGCGCCTCCGTACCGACCGGTGCCCGGTCGGCCAGGCCCAGCACCGGCTGGTAGATCAGATCCAGCTCTCCCCGGGCGACCGCGCCGGGCAGCTCCCGCTCCAGGTCGAGCCGCCGGACCAGCTGCTCCTCCAGATAGGCGTCGTACCACTCGACCCGGTCCCGACCAAGCTGGGCCGCACGCCGACGGGCCAGGTCCGCCTGACGGAACAGATCCTCCGGCCGCCCCCTGCCCAACTCGGCAAGCCCGATGCTGGGCCGCGACCGCAGCACCGCACCGGACACCTCGTAGGGGCGACCCAGCGCCACGAGCAACCGGGTACCCAGCGCGTACGCGAACATCGGCCCGGATCGGGTGAGCACCGCGAGCCCCGCACCGACCAGGTCGAACACGGCGTCCTCGTCGGTGGCGACGGCCCGCGCCCGACGGACGGCCTCCGCCGCCACGTCGTCACGCACCAGCCGGCCGGGAAGCTCCGCGAGGTGCAGGTCGACCACGAGCAGGGCACCGCCGGCCGGTTCGGGGCAGGCCGCCAGTGCCCGCAGTAGGCCAACACGGCCTGCCGCGTCGTCGTAGTCGTCGGCTACCGGCGTCATCGGGGACGCCGCGTCGGCGGCAGCGGCCACCGGCCCGTCCGGCGGCGTGGGGGCCGCGGCATTCAGCAGCTGGCGCACCACAAGCGGCGGGACCATGGCGAGTGCGAGCAGCACCGCCGTACGGTCCGGCAGGAGCCCCACCTGCAAGTGGTGAGCGACGGCGAGCACCACCGCGACCGGTGGCAGCACCACCCGTGGCCAGACCAACCGGTCCCGCCGGGCGGGATCAACCCGCGTCACCTGCGGGAACCCGGCGGCGATCAGCAGCACACCGACGACCAGTGGGGGCACCGCCAGCAGTGCCGCCCGCCCGGCGGCGGGACTGGCCGGCAACGCGGCCAGCAGCACCAGAGCGAACAGGGTCAACGCGGCGCCACCACGACAACGGGCGGTACCGCCGTCACGGCCGGCACCGGTGAGCACCGCCAACGCGTCGACGGCGAGTAGACCCAGGCCCGCCGCGACTGCCAGCCGTGCGTGGGTCGACACACCGGCGTACGGCAGTAGCAGCCAGGCGGTGAGCACCAGGCAGACACCGGGCGCGGCCTGGTCGAGCAGTCGGCGCAGCCGACTGCGGATCGACGGACGTGGCCGGTCCAAGCTGAACAGACCACCGCCGAGCAACGCCGTGGTGCCGGCGAGCCCGGCGGCAGCAGCCGCCGGACGGTACCCGGCGGAGGCCAGCGGCAGCACCGCCGCGGTCAGGCCGGCGAACACCACCGCGGCGTGCAGCAGGGCGGCAGCTCGACGCGGCCGTGCCGCCCGACGACGGGCCAGTCGTCCGGCCGGTGCGCCGCCGACCGGCGAGTCGGTGCCGAGGGACAGCCGGGACAGCCGGACCCCGGCGAGGGTGGACGCTGGCGCGGCGGCGAGCGCCACCACCGCGATCGCGGGCACCGGACCGGCCGCACCGAGGGCGACCAGGACGGCGGCGACCGCGAGCACGCAGATCTCCGGTAGGGGCGGCCGGTGGGCGCTGGCGCGCAACGGGGCGGTACGGAACACAGACGCGACGGGCACGGCGGTCGCCTTCGTGAGGGGGCACGGGGGCGGTACGCGGACGAAGGACACAGTCCTCCGCCCACCATCGTGGAACGAGTCGCCCGTCGAGAAGTGACGGCCAGTTGACAGTGAGTCAGGTTACCGCAACCGATCGTCGAGCGGAGTGGCGGGCCGACCTCTACGAATGACCACGCCGCGGTGGCCTCGGCCCACCGCCGGCCGGTTCCACCCGGGTGGGATCATCTGGTCATGCCTCGCACCGAGACCGCACGATTCCGGCACAACCAGGCCATCCTGGTCGCGGCGATCGTGGCCACCATCGGCGCACTGCCGCTGGCCAGTTCCCGTCCCTATCTGCTGCCGGTGCTGCTGGTGCCGCTGTCGGTGGCGGTCTGGGCGTGGCGGGCCGGCACCGACGCCGACATGCGCGGGCTACGGGTACGCGCGCTCGCCGGAGAGCGGCAGATCTCCTGGGACCAGGTGGTCGAACTCGCAGCCGACCCTCGCGGGCGGGCGATCGCCCAGCTCGACGACGGCCGACGGTTCGTGCTCCCGGCCGTACGGGGTGAGGACCTGCCGAGGCTGGTGGCGGCAGCCGGACGCGACACCACCGAAGCGGATCAGTAGCCGTCCACCACCACGTTACGCGGCGGCTCACCGGCCACGAAACGTCGGATCTGCTCACCGACCAGGCGGTACGCCCGGGGCAGCAGGCCCCGCACCGAGCCGGCCACATGCGGCGTGATCAGCACGTTCGGCATCGCCCAGAGCGGGTGGTCGGCGGGCAGCGGCTCGGGGTCGGTCACGTCCAGCGCGGCGCAGATCCGGCCGGTGCCCAGCTCGGCGACCAGGGCCTCGGTCCGGGCCACCGGACCCCGGGCGGCGTTGACAAGCAGGGCACCGTCGCGCATCGCGGCGAGGAACGTCTCATCGACCAGCCCCCGGGTCTGCTCGGTCAACGGCACCAGCAGCACCACGACGTCGGCCTGTGGCAGTAGGCGCGGCAACTCGTCCACACCGTGCACCCCGTGCCCGGGCCGGGCGGTCCGAGCCACCAGCACGAACTCCACCTCGAACGGCGTCAGCCGAGCCCGCAGCGCGGTACCGATCGACCCCGCGCCCACGATCAACACCCGTTTGCCGGCCAGTTCGTCGGTGGGGGCCACCTCGTCGTACGCCCACCGTCGCCGGGCCTGCGCCCGAGCCATCGCGGGGAAGCCGCGCAACTGGGAGAGGATCGCGGCGACCACCCACTCGGCGGTGGACGGGTCGTGCACCCCACGGGCGTCGCAGAGCGTGACACCGTCAGGCATCCGACCCACCCAGACGTCGGCACCGGCGGAGAGGAGCTGCACCACCGCCAGATCGGGCAGCTCGTGCAGCAGGCCCACAGCTTTGCGTCCGGCCAGGAAGGGCGGCACCCAGAACTGGACGCCGGCCTTCGGCGACGGCAGCTTCGCCGGGTCCTCCACCGTCTCGACGATGACCTCCGACGGCAGCTCACCGAGCAGGGCACGCCCGGAATCGTGCGGGATCCAGACCTTCACCTCGCCGACGATAGGCGCCGGTACCGGCTGCCCTGCGATGGGCACCCGCGTCGCCTGTCACGCGGTCGGCCCCGGCGGGCTACTCTGGGCCGGGTGAGCGCTCCCCCGTACCGTCGCGCCCGTCACACTCGTGGCGCCCGCCAGGTTCGTGCCACCCTCGGCGCGTCCTGCGCGGCACTGCTGCTCGTCGCCAGTGGTTGCAGCCTCGGTGACCCCGAGCCCGACCCGGCCGGCGAGCCACCGAACCTGCCCAGTCCGACGGCCCAGGTCGGCAACGGCGACCAGGAGGTGGTCGCCACCGAACTCGCCCAGGGGCTGCGGGTGCCGTGGGGAATCGCCTTCCTGCCCGACGGCGGAGCCCTGGTCACCGAACGCGACAGTGGCCGCATCGTCCAGGTCGGGCCGGAGTCGACCACCGACGGTCTGAAAGTCACCGAGGTGCAGACCATCGACGACGTGGTCGCTTCCGGCGAAGGTGGCCTGCTCGGCATCGCGGTCTCCCCGGAGTTCACCCAGGATCAGACGATATTCGTGTACTACACGGCCGAACGGGACAACCGGGTGGCTCGGCTTCGACTCGGTGAAGAACCGACCCCGATCCTCACCGGTATCCCGAAGGCCGGCATCCACAACGGTGGTGGCTTGGCGTTCGGCCCCGACGGTCAGCTGTACGTCAGCACCGGAGACGCCGGGGACACCGACCAGTCACAGGACGTCGACCAGCTCGGAGGCAAGATCCTGCGAATCACACCGGAGGGGAAGCCGGCACCCGGGAACCCCTTCCCGGACTCCCCGGTCTGGTCCCTGGGCCACCGCAACGTGCAGGGCATCGCCTGGTCCAGCGACCGGATGTTCGCCGTCGAATTCGGTCAGAACACCTGGGACGAGATCAATCAGATCACCAAGGGCAAGAACTACGGCTGGCCCGAGGTCGAGGGACGCGGCGGCGACGACCGCTACGTCGACCCGATCGTGCAATGGTCGACCGACGAGGCGTCCTGCTCCGGCCTGGCCGCCGTCGAGCAGATGCTCGCCACCGCCTGCCTGCGCGGTCAACGACTCTGGCTGGTCGAGTTGACCGAAACCGGCACCGTTCTCGGCCAGCCGCAGGCACTGCTCACCGAACGGTACGGGCGGCTGCGCGCAGTCGCCGCCGCGCCGGACGGTTCGCTCTGGGTCAGCACCTCCAACCACGACGGGCGGGGCCGACCGGCACCCGAGGACGACCGGTTGCTGCGCCTCGTCTTCGCCGGGGGCGGAGCCGGACGCAGTTGAGGCGACCATGACGCGTCGCTGCCGAGATCCCAAGGCGGACAGGTAAGAATCTCATCATGGACGGTCAGCAGAACGACGAGCCACGCCGCGATCGGGCCGGGGACACGCCCCCCGGTCGGCCGCGACGCTTCCCACCGATGCGACGCCCCACCGCAGCGCACAGTGGCCGAGAGTGGCATCGGGGCCTACACCGCTTCGCCATCGCCCTGGCCGTGCTGGTCGTGACACTGTTCGGCGTGGTCGCCGGTGTCCTGGCGGGCGGAAACATGGGCACCGACATCGGGCCGTTCCATGCCCGGCTCTCCGTTTCGCCGACAACAGATGGTGGCACCACCGTCGACATCCCCCCGCTTGGCTCGCTGCTACTCAACAGCCATGACGGGCCGACCCGCCTCACCGTGGAGCTTGGCGCGCTGGAGCAGAGCCGCGTGGAGGCGCTGATCGGCGACCCGGCGGGCCTCAACCGGGCCACCCAGTCGGCGGTCGACGAGGTTCGGGACGGGGTGCTGAGACTCGGGCTGCGTACCGTCGGTTCAGCCGTACTGGCCACCCTCGTGCTTGCGCTGCTGGTGTTCCGCGACACCCGCCGGGCGGCCTGGGCCGGTGGCCTGGCGCTGCTGGTCACCGCCGGTAGCCTGGGCACCGCTGCCACGACCATCCGACCCGAGTCGATCGAGGAACCCCGGTACGAAGGGCTGCTGGTCAACGCCCCGGCGATCGTCGGCGACGTACGTAAGATCGCCGACGACTACACCCGGTACGGCGAGCAGCTCCAGCGGCTCATCGGCAACGTCACCCAGCTCTACACGACAGTGTCGGCGCTGCCGGTGTACGAGCCGGAGCCGGGCACCACCCGGGTGCTGCACATCTCCGACCTGCACCTCAACCCGAGTTCCTGGCAGCTCGTCAGGACCGTGACCGAGCAGTTCGGCATCGACGTCGTCATCGACACCGGCGACATCACCGACTGGGGCAGCGAGCCGGAGGCGTCCTACGTCGGGTCGATCAGCCTGCTGGACAAGCCCTACGTGTACATCCGGGGTAACCACGACTCGGGGCGGACAGCCGCGGCGGTAGCCCGCCAACCCAACGCGGTCGTGCTCGACAACACCACTGCCACCGTCGCCGGGCTGACCATCGCCGGCATCGCCGACCCCCGCTTCACCCCGGACAAGAGCACCTCGCCGGCCAGCGGTGGGCTCAACCAGCCCACCGCCGACCAAATGATCACCAATGGGGAGACGCTCGCCGCCACGATCCGCAGTTCTCCCCGGCCTGTCGACATCGCGCTGGTGCACGACCCGGCCGCCGCCGGCCCGCTGTCCGGCACCTGCCCGCTCGTGCTCGCCGGGCACACCCACAACCGGCAGGTCAACACCCTGCCCGAGGTGCCCGACCAGCAGCTCACCACGCTCATGGTGCAGGGTTCCACCGGCGGCGCCGGCTTGCGGGGCCTCGAAGGCGAGGAGCCGACTCCGTTGGCGATGACCGTGCTCTACTTCGATCAGGAGAAGCGACTGCAGGCATACGACGACATCACCGTGGGCGGTACCGGCCAGGCCCAGGTGAACCTCGAACGCACCGTCATCGCCCCACCGGTAACGGCCCTGGTCGCCACTCCCTCTCCCACCACGAGCATCACCCCCACCCCCACCCCCACCCGCTGACGCAACTCGGCTACAGGGCGATCCCAACCCACCCTCGAAACCGCGAGATCTTGGACATTTTCCGTTGGGCGAACGGAAAATGTCCAAGATTTTCTAATGGGGTACAGCTTGCGTGGGTGCGGCTTGGCGGTCGGCCAGGCACCGCAAGCCGGACCGGACCGGGCCAGACCGGGACTGTCAGGCGGGAACCGCCAGCGGTGTGGGTGAGGATCGGGGAAGGCCGGTACTGGCGGCGGGAAGGTCCGACGGCGGGCAGCGGGTGGTCAACGGAGGGAGAGGGCGGCCAATGCGGCGTTGACGATGCTGCCAGGGAGCAGGTCGTGCAGGTCGTAGAGGTCGTGGACGCTGCCGGACTGGCCGAACTCGTCCACCCCGAGAGGGACGGCAGGCGCGCCGACCGCCGAGCCGAGCCAGGCCATGGCGTGCGAGGCGGCGTCGTGCGCGGTCACCACCGGCACCCGGTCGGCGAAAGCCGACCGCAGTGCGCCGGGCACGCTAGGCACCGTCGCCGTGCGTACGCCCTGGCGCAGCGTTCGCTGCCACGCCCGGTAGAGGCGATCCAGACTCGTCACGTCCACGACATGGGCGGCGACCCCTTCGTCTGCGAGTTCCGCCGCTGCGGCGAGCACTTCGGGCAGCACCGCACCGGAGGCGGCCAGTTGTACGGTCGGCGCGTCGGCCAGATGTGGGTACGCCTGGTGGGCGTCGACCAGTCGGTACGCTCCGGCGAGTACCTGCCGGCGTAGTACCGCGTCGCCGAGCCGGTCCCGGGCCGCTTCGAACGGCGCCTGGTCCACCGGTCGGGTGCTGAGCCGGAAGTAGTACGCCCCGTCCTCGGCCGGCACCGCCGTCGGCGTCGCCCGGTCCGCGCCGGCGATCTGCCCGAAGGCGTCGCAGAGCAGCCAGTCGAGGCTTGCCGCGTAGGCGGGTTCGACGAACGTGACCCCGGGCAGCTCCAGGCCGACGCTCGCGGTGATCGTCGACTGGTGTGCACCGCCCTCCGGGGCGAGAGTGACCCCGGACGGCGTGCCGGCGACCACGAACCGGGACCCGGAGTAGGTGCCGTAGAGGAAGGCGTCCAGCCCGCGCAGCACGAACGGGTCGTAGACGGTGCCGACCGGCAGTAGCGGCTGCCCGGACAGGTCCCACGCCAGGCCGAGCTGGCCGAGCAGCAGGAACAGGTTCATCTCGGAGATGCCCAGCTCGATGTGCTGGCCCTCGGGGCTTTCCGTCCAACGCAGCATCCGGTCCTCGGACCAGGAGCGCTGGGCGGTGGGTGCGAACACCCCGGTCTTGTTGATGAAGCCGGCCAGATTGGTGGAGGTGGCCACGTCGGGTGCCGTGGTGACGAGGTACTTCCCCACCTGCCGATCTCGGGCCAGGTCGACGAGCACCCGACCGAAGACCTCCTGGGTGGAGATCGGCTTGTTGGCGCGTACGTTCGTGGTCTGCGGGACGGTGACTCCGAGCGCACGCTCGCGGGGCGCGCGGGACAGTGCCTCCCGACGCTGCCCGGCCCGGATCCCGGCCGGTGAGGCCGGGTCGAGACGGTCCCACTCGGTGTCCCGGGTCAGCCCCTGCGCGGCGCGCAGCTCGTCGACCTGTTCGCCGGTCAGCAGGGCCGAGTGGTTGCGCGGGTTGCCGGCGATCGGCAGCCCCCACCCCTTGACGGTGTACGCGAACACCACACTCGGGCGGTCGGTCACCGCGTCACACTGGGCGTACGCGTCGAGCAGCGCCGCCAGGTCGTGCCCGCCGAGGTCGGTGACGAGTGGGCCCAGTTCTTCGTCGGACACGTCGGCGATCAGCGCCGCGACGGCCTCGGGGGCACCGTCGAGGAACTGCTTGCGCAGCGTCGGACCGGTCAGGCCGAACAGCGACTGGTACTGCTCGTTGGGCATCGCGTCGATCCAGTCGCGCAACGCCGCGCCGCCGGGCCGGTCGTACGCCTCGGCTAGCCGGCGGCCGTACTTCACCTCGACGACGTGCCAACCGGCGGCCTCGAACTGGCCGCGCCACTGGTCGATGCGCACCCCGGGGACGACCCGGTCCAGCGACTGCCGGTTGAAGTCGACCACCCACATCACGTTGCCCAGCCCGGTGGTGGCCGGGTCGGCGACGGCTTCCCAGATGTTGCCCTCGTCCAGTTCGGCGTCCCCGATCAGGGCGACGAACCGGGAGTGTGGCCGCGCTCCGAAGTGTGCGTCGACGTAGCGCCGGGTCACCGCGGCGAACAGCGGGGCGGCGGCTCCGAGACCCACCGAGCCGGTGGAGAAGTCCACCTCGTCCGGGTCCTTCGTCCGTGACGGGTACGACTGGAGTCCGCCGCGCGCCCGCAGCCGGGGCAGGTACGACCGGTCCAGGTTGCCCAGCAGGTACTGGATGGCGTGGAACGCCGGCGAGGCGTGCGGCTTGACCGCCACCCGGTCCTCGGCGTGCAGGTGGGCGAACCACAGGGCGGTCATCGCGGTGACGAGCGAGGCGCTGGATGCCTGGTGCCCGCCGACCTTCACCCCGTCGCCGGCACCGCGATCGTGGTTCGCCGCGTCCACGATGCGGGTGGCGAGCCACAACACCCGCCGCTGGATCTCGTCAAGCACGTCAAGGTCTTGCTGTTCCACGGTCAACTCCATCCAGACGTCCCCGTTGACGCCTCCGCGAGGGGTGAACTGCTCGTCGATCATGAGGTTGGCGGCGATCTGAAGATCTACGACTGCCGCCAACCTCATGATCGACTTGGTTCAGGCGGAGACGCCTAGGCGCTCCAGGATGAGGGTACGGACGGTTTGGGCGTCGGCCTGACCCCTCGTGGTCTTCATGACCGCGCCGACCAGCGCACCGGCAGCGGCAACCTTGCCGCTGCGGACCTTGTCGGCGATCACCGGGTTGGCAGCGATCGCCTCGTCCACCGCGGTGGTCAGCGCGCCGGTGTCGGAGACGACCTCCAGGTTGCGGTTGGTCATGATCTCGGTCGGCGAACCCTCACCGGCGACCACGCCCTCGAGCACCGTACGAGCCAACTTGTCGTTGAGCTTACCGGCGTCCACCAGACCCTGAAGTTCGGCGACCTGGGCCGGGGTGGCCCCGACGTCGGCCAGTTCCACGCCCGTCTCGTTGGCCCGCCGGGACAGCTCACCCAGCCACCACTTGCGGGCCGCCGCAGGTGTCGCACCGGCCGTCACCGTGGCCTCGATCAGCTCGACCGCACCGGCGTTGAGTACCGACTGCATGTCCGCCTCGGACAGCCCCCACGCCTGCTGCAGTCGACGGCGATGCAACCGGGGCAGCTCCGGCAGGGCGGTCTTCAGCTGCGCCACCCAGTCCGGATCCGGGGCGAGCGGCACCAGGTCCGGCTCCGGGAAGTAGCGGTAGTCGGTGGCGGTCTCCTTGGACCGGCCGGGGGTGGTGTCCCCGGTGTCCTCATGGAAATGCCGGGTCTCCTGGGTGATCCGGCCGCCCGCGCCGAGCACCGCCGCCTGGCGCAGCATCTCCGACCGGACCGCCCGCTCCACCGACCGCAGCGAGTTGACGTTCTTGGTCTCCGTGCGGGTACCCCACTCCTGCCCGGGCAGGTTCAGTGAGGTGTTCACGTCGCAGCGCAGGGAGCCCTCCTCCATGCGTACGTCGGAGACACCCAGACCACGCAGCACGTCGCGTAGCTCGGTGACGTACGCGCGGGCCACCTCGGGCGCCAGGGCACCGGTACCCGCGATCGGCTTGGTGACGATCTCCACGAGCGGGATGCCAGCCCGGTTGTAGTCGACGAGCGACTCGGTGGCACCGTGGATCCGACCGGTGGCGCCACCGACGTGCAGCGACTTGCCGGTGTCCTCCTCCAGGTGCACCCGCTCGATGCCGATCCGCACCGTCTCGCCGTTGACCTCCACGTCCAGGTAGCCGTCCACACAGAGCGGCTCGTCGTACTGGCTGATCTGGAAATTCTTCGGCATGTCCGGGTAGAAGTAGTTCTTCCGGGCGAACCGGCACCACGTCGCGATGGAGCAGTTCAACGCCAACCCGATCCGGATGGTCGCCTCGATCGCCGCCTTGTTCGCCACCGGCAACGAGCCAGGCAGCCCCAGGCAGACCGGGCAGACCCGGGTGTTCGGCTCGCCACCGAAGTCGGTCGGGCAGCCGCAGAACATCTTGGTGTTCGTGCCCAGCTCGACGTGGGTCTCCAGGCCGATCACCGGCTCGTAGCGCGCGACGACCTCGTCGTACGCGGGCAGTGTCGTGGTCATCTGTGCTCCTGCCTCACAGTGCCGGTGGGGTGAACGTGCCGACGGCGCTCTCCAACGCGGCGGCGACCCGGTACATCCGGTCGTCGGCCAGCGTCGGAGCCATCACCTGAAGTCCGACCGGCAGCCCGTCGGAGAGCCCGCACGGCACCGAGATACCCGGACCGCCGTACAGGTTGCTCGGAATGGTGAACAGGTCGGCCAGGTACATCTGGTACGGGTCGGAGGTCCGTGCGCCGAGCGGGAAGGCGACGAACGGGGTGGTCGGCGAGATCAACGCGTCGACCCGCTCGAACGCCGCGGTGAAATCGCGGGTGATCAGCGTACGCACCTTCTGGGCCTGCCCGTAGTAGGCATCGTAGTAGCCGGAGGAGAGCGCGTACGTGCCGAGTATGATGCGCCGCTTGACCTCGGGGCCGAATCCCGCCTCCCGGGTCAGCGACATGACCTCCTCAAGCGACCGGTTGCCGTCGTCGCCGGTACGCAGCCCGAACCGGACCCCATCGAACCGGGCCAGGTTCGACGAGCACTCACTCGGTGCGATGAGGTAGTAAGCCGGCAGCGCGTAGCGGAAATGTGGGCAGGAAATCTCGACGATCTCCGCACCGAGCTTGGTGAGCGTGTCGACGGCCTCGTCGAAGGCTGCCGTCACGCCCGGCTCCGCGCCCTCGCCGCCGAACTCCGTGACGATGCCGAGACGTACCCCGCTCAGGTCGCCGGTGGCGCCGAGCTGCGCCGCGGCCACCACGTCCGGCACCGGTGCCGGAATGGAGGTGGAGTCCCGTGGATCGTGCCCGCCGATCGCCGCGTGCAGCAACGCCGCGTCGAGCACGGTACGCGCACACGGGCCGGGAGTGTCCAACGAGGACGAGAAGGCCACCAGTCCGTACCGGGAGGTGCCACCGTAGGTCGGCTTCGCCCCGACGGTGCCGGTGACCGCGCCGGGCTGGCGGATCGATCCGCCGGTGTCCGAACCGATCGCCAGCGGCGCCTCGTACGCGGCGAGCGCCGCCGCGCTTCCCCCACCGGAGCCACCCGGGATCCGGTCGGTGTCCCACGGGTTACGGCTGGGCCCGTACGCCGAGTACTCCGTGGAGGAGCCCATCGCGAACTCGTCCATGTTGGTCTTGCCCAGCATCACCGTGCCGGCGGCGCGCAGCCGCTGCACGATCGTCGAGTCGTACGGCGGACGCCAACCCTGGAGGATCTTCGAGCCGACGGTCGTCGGCACGCCCTTGGTGGTCAGTACGTCCTTGACGGCGACCGGCACACCGGCCAGCGGCCCGAGTTCCTCGCCGGCCGCGCGCCGGGCGTCGATGTCGCGGGCGGCTGCCAGCGCACCTTCGGTGTCGACGTGCAGGAAGGCGTTGATCCGACCGTCGACGGCGGCGATGCGGTCGAGGTGGGCCTGGGTGACCTCGACGGCCGAGGCCCCGCCGGTGGCGACGAGCCCGGCGATCTGCGTCGCGGTCAGTGCGGTGACGTCGGTCATGAGGCCACATCCTCGTCCAGGATCCGCGGTACGCGGAACCGCTGCTCCTCCGCGTCGGGGGCACCCGACAACGCTTCCTCGGGGGTCAGGCCCGGCGTCACGACGTCCTCGCGGAGCACATTCGTCAGCGGCACCGAGTGGGAAGTCGGCGGGATGTCCGCGGCGGCGACCTCGCCCACCTGCGCGACCGCCTGGAGGATCACGTCGAGCTGACCGGCGAAGGTGTCCAACTCCTCCTGCGTCACGGCGAGCCGCGACAGTCGCGCCAGGTGCGCGACCTCCTCGCGGGAGATGGCGGCCATCAGTGCCCCCTTCGTGGCTGTTCTGCGTCTACCTGACCTGCGCCCACCGCTGCCGGGTAGGCGACACGCGGTGACCGCAGCGAGTCTATTGTTTCCCGCCCGGCCGACGGTTGCCGCCTCCCCGACCGCACCGGCTGGCACCGGCCAACGCCATCAGCGGGCGTGCCGGCGCGGGATCTCCGCCTCGTCGAGACCGCCGATCGGGCGCAGCGGACGGTACCGGGCCAACCAGGCGACGAGTTCCTCGGCCGGCATCGGCCGGGCGTAGAACCACCCCTGGGCGGCGTCGCAGCCGGCCAGGTGCAACATCCGCCAAGTGCGTTCGTCCTCGACACCCTCCGCCACCACCCGTAGACCCAGCGCCTTGGCGAGCTCGATGGTCGAACGTACGATCGCCGCGTCGTCGGCGTCCTCGGCCATCCCGAGGACGAACGAGCGGTCGACCTTGACCTCCGACAGCGGTAGCCGGCGTAGGTGTTGCAGGCTTGAGTACCCGGTGCCGAAGTCATCGAGCGCGATACCCACGCCAATCCGGTGCAATCGGGTGATCGTGGTGAGCACCCGGCGCGGGTCGGCCATCAGAGCACCCTCGGTGATCTCCAGTTGCAGCCGCTCCGGTGCCAGACCGTAGCGGGTGAGCCGGTCGGCGATCTGGTCGGCGATCTCGCCGCTGTGCAGGTCACGCACGCTGACGTTCACGGCTGCCCGCAGTGCGAGGCCGGCGGCCGACCACTTGGCGAGCTGCTCCACGACGTCGTCGACGACCCGGCGGGTGAGCAGCCGCATCACCGCACTCTGCTCGGCGACCCGGATCAGCTCCTCCGGGTCGACCATTCCGCGACGCGGGTGCCGCCAACGCAGTAGTGCCTCCACCCCGACCACCTCCCCGGTGGAGATGGCGACCTGCGGCTGGTAATACATCATGATCTCGCCCGAGTCGGTGCCCGACTCGGCACCAGGACGGTCGTCGGCGGTCGGCAGGGTCAGATCCGCTCCGCCTCCACCGGAATCCGGCTGGTCACCGGCGCGGGCCCCGGACCACTGCGTGACGCCGGCCGTCGCAGTGTCCGACGCCGCGTCGCGGGCCGCCCTGGGCAGTGTCGGGTCCGCGCCGGTGATGATCCGGGAGATCAGCTCGTCATCGTGGTGCACCATCCGGGGGCGGCGTCGCCGCCTACTCCACCATGGGGCATCTGTCGACTCGGCAAGCGGCGCGGAGGTGGGCAGTACCGCGCCGTCGCCACCACGAACGGTGGTCACATCGGCCGATGGCGCGTGGCGGCGCCCCGACGTGTTCGCATCCAGCACCCGACGCAGATCGGCCAGCAGGCCCAGCCGCTCGGCCGAGTTGTGGTCGGACTCTGCGGTGTACACGGCGACGGTGTCGTTGCGGTGCTTCGCGTCGTACATCGCCACGTCGGCGTGGCGCATCAGGGTGGCGAAGTCCTCGCCGTGCTGCGGGTACAGGGCGACGCCGATGGAACCGCCGACGTCCAGCGGCAGCCCGTCCAGCGCCACCGGCTCGGCGAGAGCCTGGACGACCTGGTTGGCGAGAGTCCGTGCCTCGCCGACGTCGGTGATCCCGGTCATCACGATCGCGAACTCGTCGCCGCCGAGCCGGGCGACCATCTGCGGCGGGGCGACCACCTCGGTCAACCGGGCGCTCACCTCCACCAGCAGCCGGTCGCCGACCGCATGACCGAGTGCGTCATTGACGTTCTTGAACCGGTCCAGGTCGATCAGCAGCAGGGCGAGACGGGTTCCCGGCTCGCCCCGGGCCGCCCGCCCCGCGTGCTGGTGCACCTGCTCGTTGACCTCAGTGAGCAACGCCTTGCGGTTCGGTAGCCCGGTGAGCGGGTCGAGTGCGGCCAGTTGGTGCTGCTCCACGGTGAGCCGGGCCATCCGGTAGACCGCGAACAGCGGCACCAGCACCAGCGGCACCAGGGCGGCGCTGGCCCGTGCAGCGGTGACAAGCACCGGCGCGAGCAGCAGCAACGACCCGGTGGAGAGCAGTTCGAAGGGCAGTCCGTGCCACGCGGTGGGCCACCACCGCTCGCCGAAACGTAGCCGTACCGCAGCGGTGACCAACCCGTAGTTGACTGCGAACCAGGCGACCCCGGCACCGCCGATCGCGGCGACGTCGATCCAGCTCAGGGTCGCGCCGTCGTAGATTCCGCCGGGGCCGAGCCGGGTGATCGCGTACGCGGCGGCCAGCGCGCAGGCGTACTGCGCGGCGTTGAATGCCGTCCGCCAGGGTGCGTGCCGCATCCGGACACCGGACACCGCCACCGCGACCGCCTGCACCGCGACCGCGGGGCCGAGCCCCCAGCCGAGCAGGATCGCAAAGGTGAAGCAGGTCGAGGGGAAGACGGCCGAGGAGGACTGCCCTCGACCGGGTGGGAGGAAGGGGCGGGCGTCGCAGGCCACGGCGAGTACCGCCATCGTCCAGAACGCCGCCGGCAGATCGGGGAGCGCTGCGACGAAGGACGCCAGCCCGTTCACCGAGACGAGCACGGCCGCCACGAGTACGGCCGCGACGAAGGTCGCGAACTGAGCGGTCCGCCCGGGAGGGACAAGGTTACGCGGATCGGGCGACGCCATCACACCTCCCGGCACGGGACCGGCCCGTGGTTTCACGCGCCATGCCCCAATGAAACGCCCAGACCACCCACTTACCCGACGCGACAGTCACGAACCGGTCGTAGTCGTAATTAAGTTGGTATCCGGCAGAGTGCCGTAAAGATCATCACTCCTCGACGCGGGCCACCTGCCTGGCCGTCTCGGGGCCGGCATCGAGGAGCACCCGGAAGCCTTCCTCGTCGAGTACGGGCACCTTCAGGCTGGCCGCCTTGTCCGCCTTGGAGCCGGGGTTGTCGCCCACCACCACGAAGCCGGTCTTCTTCGACACCGAACCGCTCACCTTGCCGCCCCGAGACTGGATCGCCTCCGCCGCCTGGTCCCGGGAGAACCCGCCGAGCGTGCCGGTCACCACCACGGTCACCCCCTCAAGCGGGCGTGGCCCCTCCTGAACCGCCTCCTCCGCCATGCGGACACCCGCCTCGGCCCACTTACGGACCACCTCGCGGTGCCAGTCGACGGCGAACCACTCACGGATGCTCGCGGCGATCGTCGGACCGACCCCGTCCACTGAGGAAAGTTCTTCTTCCGTCGCCCGGTCGACCGCCTCGACGGAGCGGAAATGCCGGGCCAACGCCTGCGCGGCGGTCGGCCCCACGTGCCGGATGGACAGGGCCACCAGCACCCGCCACAGGTCGCGCTCCCGGGCCGTGGCGAGGTTGTCGAGCAGTTTGACGGCGTTGCTGCCGAGACTGCCGTCCTTGTTCACGAAGAACGAAGCACCCGCCAGCCGCTCGGCGTCGAGCGAGAACAGGTCGCCCTCATCGGTGATGATCCGGGCGTCGAGCAGCGCGGCACCGCTCTTGTAGCCGAGCGCCTCGATGTCGAACGCACCGCGCCCGGCCAGGTGGAACACCCGCTCCCGCAACTGGGCTGGACAACTGCGCGAGTTGGGGCACCGGATGTCGACGTCGCCCTCCTTGGCGGGGGCGAGCGGGGTGCCGCAGGCAGGGCAGACGGTCGGCATGACGAAAGCCCGAGCATCGGGCGGACGTAGATCCACGACCGGGCCGAGCACCTCGGGGATCACGTCACCGGCCTTACGGATCACCACCGTGTCGCCGATCAGCACCCCCTTACGTTCGACCTCGCGCGCGTTGTGCAGAGTGGCGTACTCGACGGTGGAGCCGGCCACCAGCACCGGCTGGAGCACCGCCCGGGGCGTGACCCGACCCGTCCGCCCGACCTCGACCTCGATGTCGAGCAGGGTGGTGTTCACCTCCTCCGGCGGGTACTTGAAGGCGATCGCCCAGCGTGGTGCCCGGCTGGTCGAGCCCAGTCGTCCCTGGATGGGCACCGGGTCGACCTTCACCACCACACCGTCGATCTCGTGCTCGACGTCATGCCGGTGCGCCGCGTAGTACGCGATGTAGTCCCGAACACCGGCCAGGTCGGGCACCACCCGCCAGCGATCGCTCGTGGGCAGCCCCCACGCCGTCAACGCCGCGTACGACTCGGACTGGGTGGAGGGTTGGAAACCGCGGCGGGCGCCGATGCCGTGCACCACCAGGCGCAGCGGGCGGGAGGCGGTGATCCGTGGATCTTTCTGCCGCAGGCTGCCGGCTGCGGCGTTGCGCGGATTGGCGAAGGGCGCCTTGCCCTGCTCGACCAGGCCGGCGTTGAGATCGGCGAAGGCCGCCACCGGGAAGTAGATCTCGCCGCGTACCTCGATCAACGCCGGAGGTGCACCGAACTCCGCCGAGTCGGTCAGCCGGCCGGGCACATCCCGGATGCTGCGCACGTTAGCCGTGACGTCCTCACCGGTGCGACCGTCGCCGCGGGTGGCCGCCCGGACCAGCCGGCCGCCCTCGTAGGTGAGGTTGATGGCCAAGCCGTCGACCTTCGGCTCGCACAGGAAGGGTGCCGGACCACCGGCGTCCCGCTCGACCCGCTCAGCCCAGGCCGCCAGCTCCTCGTCGGCGAAGGCGTTGTCGAGCGACATCATCCGCTCGGCGTGGGCGACCGGGGTGAAGTCCGTGGAGAACGTGCCGCCCACCCGCTGGGTCGGTGAATCCGGGGTGCGCAGCGCCGGGAACTCCGCCTCCAGTGCCTCCAGTTCGCGTAGTTGACGGTCGAAGTCGGCGTCGGAGATCGTCGGTGCGTCGAGCACGTAGTAGCGGTACTGATGCTCGGTCAGCTCCTGGCTGAGTGTGGTGTGCCGCTCCCGCACCTGCGGCGTCGGCTCCGGACCGGCGGCCTCGATCGCCGCATCGCCCTGCTGGGGAACCGCTTCCTCGGACACCCTGCCGCCTCCGGACACCGCTGTCGACCTCCCGTGATCGTGCTACCCCCGAACGGTAGTCCCCGGGTCGGACAATGCCGCCGCCAACCGTCCTGACGTGCCCGGACGCGATCCGAACCGGCTGCCGAGTTCGGTGTGGGCGATGATGCCCGCCGGCCGCGGGGCGGGTCGCCGGGCCCTCACTGCTCGGACAGCCGTCGCCCGGCGTCCCGGCAGGCCGTGAGGACCGCCCGGGCATAAGCCGCGTCGGCGCCGGCCAGACCGCAGGAGGGGGTCACCACCACCTGTGCGGCGAGTCGGCGACGTGGGAACCCGAGTCGGTCCCAGAGGGTACGCACCCGGTCGGCCAGCTCGGCGGAGGTCGGCGCGCGACCGGTGGGCGTCGGCGACGCGGCACCGGCCAGCAGCCCGAACCCGGTGTCGAGCACCTCGCCCAGTGGGTCGAGGTCGGTGAGCAGGCTCAGATCGAGCGCCACACCGATCGCTCCGGTGGAGCGGAGCAGGCCCAGTGGCACGTCCGGGGCACAGCAGTGCACCACGGTCGGCACCCCGGCCGTCTCGATCACCGTGCCCAACAACCCACGGGCCTCACCCGACTCCACTGCACGGTGGACGCCGAGGCCACTCTCGGTGGGGATTCGGCCCGCCAGCACCGCCGGTAGGGCCGGCTCATCCAGTTGGAGCAGTACCGAGGCACGCGGCAACCGGCGGGTCACCGCCTCGACGTGGCCGCGCAGCCCCTCAGCCATTGAGCCGGCCAGATCGCGTACCGCGCCGGGGTCGCGCAGCATCCGACCGCCGACCGGCAACTCGATCGAGGCGGCCAGGGTCAGTGGACCGGCAGCCTGGATCTTGAGTGGGCCGGCGTACTCCTCGGCCTGCTCGGCGAGCTGGTCCAGGTCGCGTTCCATCAGGTCGCGCGCCCGGCGTAGGTCGCGGCCAGGACGCGGAGCCACCCGCCACCGGGCCGCGTACAGCTCGATCGGCAGCTCGACGAGAAGGCCCCCGGTACGCCCGATCATGTCGGCGCCCGGTCCCCGGGCCGGCAGCTCCGGCAGGTGCGGCAGGACAGGCAGCTCACCCAGGACGATCCGTTGCGCCTCGGCGATGTCGGTCCCCGGCAACGACCCCAGTCCCGTCGCCGCTCCCGCCCCCCACGGCAACCCCTGATCATTCACCGCCGCAGGGTACCCGCCGCAGCGAAGCGGGGTCGTCAGCCGGTGATGGTGGCGGAGCCGAGGACGACGTCACCGGCCGGATCCGGGCGGTAGGCGACGATGGCCTGACCGGCGGCCACGCCACGCACCGGGTGGCGCAGGTCGGCGTCAAGGGTGCCGTCGTCGACGGTGACGGCGGCCGGTACCACCACGCCATGGGCGCGCAACTGCACCTCGCACTCGACCGGGCCGGACGGACGTGGGCCACCGGTCCAGACCGGGCGGACGGCCCTCACCGTCGCGACCTCGAGTGCCTCCGCCGGGCCGACGGTGACGGTGTTCGTCTTCGGGGTGATGGAGAGCACGTAGCGGGGCCGACCGTCCGGGGCGGGCCGGTCCAGGTGCAGCCCACGCCGCTGGCCGACCGTGTACGCGTACGCACCGGCGTGCTGCCCCACCACTGCACCCGTGGTCGCGTCGACCACGTCGCCGGGAGTCTCGCCAAGGCGCTGCGCCAGGAATCCCCGGGTGTCACCGTCGGCGATGAAGCAGATGTCGTGCGAATCCGGCTTGTCGGCGACCGCAAGCCCACGCTCGGCGGCCTCCTGCCGAACCTGCGCCTTCGTCGAGTCGCCGAGCGGAAAGATCGAGCGGTCCAGTTGCGCACGGGTGAGCACGGCCAGCACGTAGGACTGGTCCTTGGCCACGTCGACACTGCGGCGCAGCAGGCCGTCCGGGCCGAGTCGGGCGTGGTGCCCGGTGACCACCGCGTCGAACCCCAGGGCCACGGCCCGGTCCAGCACCGCAGCGAACTTGATCTTTTCGTTGCAGCGCAGGCACGGATTGGGGGTACGCCCCGCCGCGTACTCGGCGACGAAGTCGTCGACCACGTCGGCGTGGAAGCGGTCGGCCATGTCCCAGACGTAGAAGGGAATGCCGAGAACGTCGGCGGCCCGCCGCGCGTCCCGCGAGTCCTCCAGGGTGCAGCAGCCCCGGGCTCCGGTGCGGTAGGTCTGCGGATTACGGGCGAGTGCCAGGTGCACACCTGTCACGTCGTGCCCGGCCTGTACCGCCCGCGCCGCCGCCACGGCGGAATCCACGCCACCGGACATCGCCGCCAACACTCTCACCCGGACCACTCTCCTTTCCCATCGAGCCTATCCCCGCCCGACTCACCGTGGCGTACGCGCGCCCGCCGCCCGCCGGGCCCGTTCCACCGCTCCAGGCAGCGCCGCGATGAGCGCGTCGACATCGGCGGTGGTGCTCGTGTGGCCGAGGGAGAAGCGCAGCGACGAACGGGCCCGGTCATCGTCCGCCCCCATCGCCAGCAGTACGTGGGAGGGCTGTGCCACCCCTGCCGAGCAGGCTGAGCCGGTCGAGCAGGCGATGCCCTGGGCGTCGAGCAGCAGCAGCAGCGCGTCGCCTTCGCAGCCGGGGAACGAGAAGTGCGCGTTGCCGGGAAGCCGATCGGTCGGGTCACCGTTGAACACGACCTCCGGGACCGCCTCGCGGACTCGCCGCACCAGGTCGTCACGGAGTTCGGCAACCCCGGCCGCGTACTCCTGCTGGCCCTTGACGGCCGCTTCGACGGCGACCGCGAAGGCGACGATGCCGGCCGCGTCGAGCGTGCCGGAACGCACGTCCCGTTCCTGTCCCCCACCGTGCAGCAGTGGCACCGCCGCCACGTCCCGGCCGAGCAGCAACGCGCCGACCCCTACCGGGCCACCAAGCTTGTGACCGGTCACGGTGAGCGCGGCGACACCGCTGCCGGCGAAGTCGACCGGTACCTGACCGACGGCCTGGACGGCGTCGGTGTGGAACGGCACGCCGTACTCGGCGGACACGGCCGCCAGTTCACCGATCCGTTGGACGGTGCCGACCTCGTTGTTGGCCCACATCGCGGTGACGAGCGCCGCCCGGTCGCCGTGTTCGGCCAGTTCGGCGCGGAGCGCGTCCGGATGCAACCGGCCGGACCCGTCAACGGGCAGCGAGCCCACCTCGGCGTTCTCGTGCTGCTCCAGCCATTCCACCGCGTCGAGGACGGCGTGGTGTTCGACGGCACTGGAGATCACCCGGCGCCGCCGCTCGTCGGTGTCCCGGCGTGCCCAGAAGATGCCCTTCACCGCGAGGTTGTCGCTCTCGGTGCCACCACCCGTGAAGATCACCTCCGAGGGCCGGGCGCCGAGCGCGGCAGCCACCCGTTCCCGCGACTCCTCCACCCGGCGACGGGCACGCCGGCCGGACGCGTGCAGGGAAGACGCGTTGCCGACCTCGCGGGCGGTCGCGACGTACGCCTCCAGTGCCTCGTCGAGCATCGGAGTGGTCGCGGCATGATCCAGGTAAGCCATCACGGTTCAGCCTAACGACCACTCCGACGCTGACCGAAGTCCGGATTGCCTGGCGGGACGTCAGACCGCCGGTGACGCGGCGGTGTGCCCGGACGATCAGCCGGGCCTTGCCGGCGTCGTCGCCGGCCGGATGCGGGCGCCGACGACTTTCTTTCTCGCCCGCACCCGCATCCGCAAGGCACCGCGCAGACGAAGAGAGACCGGGGAGAGGCGCTGGGCTGACAGAGGGGACGGCACCCGTGCGAGCTACAGTCGGGCATGCCCCCAACCAGGCGAACCTTCTCGTGACAGGGTTCCGGCAACCATTGGGCACACCCGAGGACGAGCTGGCCCACCGCTTCCGCGCCGGTGACGAGCAGGCGCTACGCGAGGCCTACGACCGCTACGGCCGGATCGTCCTCCACCTGGCCTCCAGCACGCTCGTGAACCGCAGCGACGCTGAGGATGCGGCCCAGGCCACCTTCGTCGCCGCCTGGCTCGGTCGGGAGACCTTCGATCCGGCCAAGGGCTCACTTGTCGGCTGGCTGCTCGGTATCGGCCGACGCAAGGTGATCGACCGGCTGCGATCCGCTGCCCGGGAGGACCGGGCGGTCGAGACCGTACGCCAACTGCCCGAGCCGGAATCCACCAGTAGTGACCCGGACACCGTGATCGACCGGCTGGTGGTGGCCGACGAGTTGGCTCGGCTGCCGGACGACCAGCGGCGGATGCTGGAATTGGCTTTCTTCGACGATCTGACCCACCAACAGATCTCGACGATGACCGGGGTGCCGCTCGGCACGGTCAAAAGTCACATCCGGCGGGGCATGGCCAGTCTGAAACGCAGATGGGAGGTGGACGGTGCAGCACCTGGAGCACGACCGGCTGGTATTTCTGGCTCTCGGTGAGAGTGAGGTGGACAACGCCGACCGTACCCACCTGGACGCCTGCCCGTACTGCCGGGCGGAACTGGACGGACTGCGTCACGTCGCGGGCCTCGGCGCCGCCGCTCGGGAAATACGTGACCTGCCCGACCCGCCAGGACACCTCTGGCAGGGCATCATGGCCGAGATCACAGCGGCGGAAGAACTGCCCCGGCTCGCTGCCGGACGGCAGCGGCCGGACCTTGCCGAACCGGCTGGCCCGATCCCCCCGGCTGTGGTCTCCGGTGCCCGCCGTTCGCGGCGCGGACGTTGGTCCCGACTCGCCACGACGGCCGTCACGGCGGTGGCCGCCGCCGCCGTCGGAGTGATCGGCACCGCCGCCGTACTACGGGACGGCGAGCCGGTCGAGCAGACCGTGGTGGCCAGTGCCCCACTGGCGGCGTTCGGGGCGACTCCACCGGCGGCCCGGGGTGACGCCCGGGTGCTGGGCACCGGCGAGTTGCATCTGCACGTGGCGAATCTCCCGGCCGTACCGGGGTATTACGAGGTCTGGCTCATCAACCCGCAGAACATGGAGATGTTCTCGGTCGGTGTGCTCGGCGACGGCTCCGACGTGCTGCTGCCGTTGCCACCGAACGTCGATCTGGGGCAGTACTCGGTCGTCGACGTCTCGGCCGAGGACTTCGACAACGACACCGCCCACTCCGGCGACAGTCTCCTGCGGGGCTCCCTGACGGGCTGATCGGCGGGCCGGTTCAGCTCCCCGCCCCGCCGATCAGCTCCCCCGCACCACCGACGACGCAGCCGCCGTCCGGGGTTTCCGGCCGGCGGCTGCCCGGGTACGACTCACTTGCGCTTACGGATCTCCTCGGCGGCCTGCGGGACGATCTTGAACAGGTCACCGACCACCCCGAAGTCGGCCAGCTCGAAGATCGGCGCCTCGCCGTCCTTGTTGACCGCGACGATCGTCTTCGAGGTCTGCATTCCGGCCCGGTGCTGGATGGCGCCGGAGATGCCGAGCGCGAGGTAGAGCTGCGGGGAGACGGTCTTGCCGGTCTGGCCCACCTGGAACTGGTGCGGGTAGAAGCCGGAATCGACCGCGGCCCGGGAGGCGCCGACGGCACCACCGAGCAGGTCGGCCAGCTCCTCGACGAGCGTGAAGTTGTCCGCGTTGCCGACACCGCGACCGCCGGCGACGACGACGCCGGCCTCGGTCAGCTCTGGACGGGAACCCTTCTGCTCGGCCACCCGGTCCACGACCTTGGCCAACTTGTCGCTGTCGGTGGCGGCGACGGTGAGCTGCTCGACGGCGGCGGTGGTGGCGTTCGACGTCGGGTTGACCGAGTTCGGCCGGACGGTGACCAGCGGCAGGCCCCGGGTGACCTTGGACTTCACGATCGTCGACCCGGCGAAGGCCACCTGGGTGGCGGTGCCGTCGGCGGTCAGACCCACCACGTCGGTCAGGATGCCGTTGTCCAGCTTGACCGCAAGTCGGGCGGCGATCTCCTTGCCCTCCTGGGAGGAGGCGAGCAGGACCGCGGCGGGCTGCACCCGCCGGACCAGGTCGGCGACCACGGTGGCCTTCGGTGCCACCAGGTAGCCGTCGATCTCGTCACCCTCGGCCGCGTAGATCTTCTCCGCGCCGTACTCGCCCAGCTTGCCCGCGAGGGCCTCGGCGGCACCGGCGCCACCGAGCACCACAGCCGACGGGCTACCAAGCTCACGGGCGATAGTGAGCATCTCCAGGGTGACCTTCTTGACGCCGAACTCCGCGGTGGCTTCGACGACGACGAGAACCTCAGACATGTCCCACACCCCTCACACGAACTTCTCGGTGGCGAGGAACTCGACGAGCTGCGTGCCGCCGGACCCCTCATCGGTGACCTTGGTGCCACCCGAACGCGGCGGGCGCTTGCTGTGCTCCACCACGGCGCTTGTCGCGCCGACGAAGCCGACTTCACCTGCGGCCACGCCCAGGTCAGCCAGGGAGAGCGTCTGCACCGGCTTCTTCTTGGCGGCCATGATGCCCTTGAACGACGGGTACCGGGGTTCGTTGATGGTGTCCCACACGGAAACGATGGCCGGGGTCGAGGCGGTGACCACCTCGTAGCCCTCCTCGGTCTGCCGCTCCACGGTCAGCGTGGCCCCGTCGACGGTGAGCTTGCGCGCACCGGTGAGCGCCGCGACACCCAGCCGCTCGGCGAGCATGTGCGGCATCACCTGCACCCGCCCGTCGGTCGACTCGGAGCCGCACAGCACCAGGTCGGCGTTGAGCTGCCCGAGCGCGGCGGCGAGCACCTTCGAGGTGGCGACGGCGCAGGAGCCGTGCAGGGCGTCGTCCATCACATGGACCGCCTTGTCCGGTCCCATCGACAGCGCCTTCCGGATCGACTCGGTCGCCCGGTCCGGACCCATGGTCAGGATGGTCACCTCGCCGCCGTGCGCCTCCTTGATCTTCAACGCCTCCTCGATGGCGTACTCGTCCATCTCGTTGATGACGTTGTTCGCCGAACCGCGGTCGACAGTGTTGTCGTCAGTACGCAGGTTGCGGTCCGCGCCTGAATCAGGCACCTGCTTGACGAGTACGACGATGTTCATCGCGCTTCGACGACCCTCCTGCTGTGGTTACGTGATCTTCTCGCCCCGATCTGGGCGCAGCCTCGCGCGTGCGGTGCCGTGGGTCAACCTTGGGCTGTTGTGCGGTTGCCCACCACATCATGTTACCTGTCAGTAGCATCGGCGCCCAGCACGCCCCGGATCCGTTCGACGACCTCGGCCTCAGCGGCACTGACCCCGTTGTGGGCGCGGGCCGTACGATCGGCTGCCGCAAGCACCACCGACCGGTAGACCGGCACGTCCTGCGGCGCCTTCTCGGTCAGGATCTCGACTCCCCGCCGCAACGCCGGCAGCACCACCGACTCCACCTCGAGCGCCGAGTCACGCGGCAGTTTCGGCAACGGCCCACTGGTCAGCGCCTCCTTCACCACTCCACTGGCGCCGGCCATCGCCCCGGAGGCCGCGAAGCTCTCCCGGAACAACGCGATCACCCCTGGCTCGGCGTTGGAGACCATCAGCACCGCACCGAAGGCGCCCGTCTTCAGGGTCAACTTCTCGTCGTCCGTCAGCCGCTGACTCATGATCACGGAGTGTAGACGTAGGGCGTGGTGGCGGTGACCGCGACGAGCCCGAGCCGCTCCAGCACCGGTCGGCTCTCGTCCGACGCGTCGACCTGCACCAAGGTCCGGCCGCGCGCCCCAGCCAGCCGGGCCCGATAGGTGACCATCGCTCGGTAGATGCCCTTACGCCGCCATTCCGGCAGCGTCGAGCCGCCCCAGAGTGTGGCGAACGTGCTGTCGACCGGGTAGCGCACCCAACCGGCGCTCACCATCGACTCGCCCGCCTCGGCCACCACGACCGTGACGGCCTGCGGGTCGGCAGCGATCTCCCGTTCCAGTGCGTCGGCAAGTCCGGACAGGTCGCGCCCCCACACCTGGGTCTTCAGCTCCGCGATCCGGTCCAGGTCCGCGCGCCCGGTCACCTCCCGCAGGCGTACGCCCCCGGGCACCACCGGCAGCGCGGAGGCCAACGGGGCGACCGGGCCTATCACGACGGTCTCCTGCTCCTCGGGCACGAAGCCGGCGACGCGTAGCCGTTGCGGCAGGTCGGCTGGTTCGTCGTGGCCGTGCAGCTTCCACTCGACCGGCTCGCCCCGCTCCCGCGACACCGCCACCTGCCGGGCGATCAACTCGTCGAGATCGACACCTGCCGATCTTCCGAGGTCGCGGTAGGTCACCAGGCCCCGCTGATCGAGACCCAGCACCCGGAAGACCGGGCCGTCGGACTCCACCACGACACCGTCGGGCACCGGATCGGGCAGGCCCGGCCGAAGCTGGGTGTCGTACGCAGCCCGCAGGGTGCTCACGTCAAGATCCGTCATGCTCCCAACCTATTCCCGTGGGGAACCGGATAATCACCATCGTGTGGCAGCTGGTCAGGAACTGGTTCGACCCTCGGGAACTGCGGTCGGTGGGCAACACCCCCGACTACCGCTTCTCGCTGGCCAACGAACGCACCTTCCTGGCCTGGCTGCGTACCGGGCTCGCGTTGATCGCCGGTGGACTCGCCGCCGCGCAGTTCCTGCCCACCCTGCCCCTGGTTCACCTGCGCGAGGCAATCGCCGTGGCGTTGCTGCTGCTCGGCGGGGCCGTCGCGGTCCGGGCCGTCGACCACTGGGCGCGCACCGAACGGGCCATCCGGCTCGGCGAGGAACTGCCGGCGTCCCGCTTCCCGGCCGTCCTCGCCCTCACCGTCGGTTTCGGCGCACTGTCGTTGGTGGTCGCGGTGCTGGCCGGCGCGATCAGCGGATGACCACGGCCCGCGACCCGGGGCTGCAACCCGAACGCACCCGTCTTGCCTGGCGACGTACCCTGCTCGCGCTGACCGTGGTGGCACTACTGACCGTCCGGCTCGCCGTGACCCGGGGCCCGGGTGAGGCCGGGCTTGCGGCGCTCGCCGTCCTCGGCTGGAGCACGACCATCACGCTCTGTTGGCGACGGGCCACCGGCAGCGGCCGACCCCGCACCGGCGGTCCACTCTTGGCCCTGGTGGGGCTGGCCGCCGTCGGATTCGCGCTCCTCGGAGCGCTGCTGGCGCTGCGCGGGCTGTGACGGTGCTGCCTGGGTAGGTAATGATGGTTACATGGCCCGGCTGTACATCCTTCTCTTCCTGGCGCAGGTCGTCCTCGCCGTCTGCGCTCTGATCAGCTGCCTTTCCGCCGAGGAGGACGGCATCCGACACCTCCCCCGGATCGCCTGGCTGCTGATCATTCTGTTCTTCCCGTTGGTCGGCTCGATCGCCTGGTTCGTCGCCGGTCGGGAGCGCCGGCACGCCGGTGGGTCGACCTCCTGGGCTCCGGGCGGACGACCGGCCGCGCCAGCCCGGCCGGTCGCACCGGACGACGACCCGGAGTTCCTCCGCTCGATCGAGGAGCGTTCCCGCCAGGCGGACCAGGAACTCTTCCGCCGTTGGGAGGACGACCTACGCAGACGCGAAGACGACCTACGCAAACGTGAAGGCGAACCGCCCCGCGAGGAACCCCGCCCCGAGAAGTAGCCCAGGGGCAGGGTTCTGCCGCCTCAGGCCAGGTTCGAGGAGCGCGGGTACGCGTCGGCTGGATCGGTGAGCACGTTGACCAGGTACGGCACCCCGGCGTCGAAGGCCCGTTGCAGCGCCGGGCCCAGTTCAGCCGCCTTGGCGACCGTCTCGCCCGCACCGCCCAGCGCACCCACCACCTGGTCGTAGCGCAGCTCGGGCTGAAGGTCGGCAGCCACGTCG
This sequence comes from Micromonospora sp. HNM0581, assembly GCF_012726175.1. Taxonomy (GTDB): domain Bacteria; phylum Actinomycetota; class Actinomycetes; order Mycobacteriales; family Micromonosporaceae; genus Micromonospora. The sequence continues at coordinate 57,989 of NZ_JAASAD010000010.1, read as the reverse complement.
TAGCCGTACATGGCCCGCATCGGGTGCTTCTCCAGGCCCCAGATGCCGTTGTTGCCGACCACGATCACCACCGGCAGTTTCTGCCGGGCCAGGGACTCCACGTCCATCAGCGAGAAGCCTGCCGCACCGTCGCCCATCAGCACGCAGATCTGCCGGTCCGGGTGGGTGACCCGGGCACCCATCGCATAGCCCATACCGGTGCCGAGGCAGCCGTACGGGCCGGGGTCGAGCCAGGTGCCGGGCTGGGCGGGCTCCAGGTACCGCCCGGCGTACGAGACGAAGTCCCCGCCGTCGCCGATGGTGACCGCGTCGCGGGCGAGCACCCTACGTAGCTCGCCGTAGATCCGGGCCGGGCGGATCGGGTCGGTTTCGGCTGCCATCTCCTCGGCGTCGCGGACCCTCGCGGCGTCCTCGGCGGTCCGCAGCCGAGCCACCCAGTCGTCGTGGTCGACCCGGTCGCCGGGGTGCTCGGCCAGGCCGGTGAGGATGCCACGCAGGTCACCGGCGGGAGCGGCGGCGGGCTGTACGTGGCCGGCGCGCTGGCTGGGTGCGTCGACGATGTGCACCACCTGGGCCTCGCCGAAGTCGCCGAAGGAGAGCCGGAAGTCCAACGGGGTGCCCACGACCACGACCACGTCGGCGTTGGCCAGGGCCATCCGACGGGCCTTGGCGAAGGCCAGCGGATGCTCCGGCGGCAAAGCACCCCGACCCATACCGTTCGTGAAGACCGGAACGGTGAGCGCCTCGGCGGCGGCCCGCAACTCCGCCACCGCGTCGCCGGTCCAGACGTCCGATCCGGCGATGATCACGGGACGGACCGCAGCCGCGATCAGGCCAGCGGCGCGGGCCACCTCGTCGGGATCGGCTTCGAGCGGACTGAGCTGCGGGCCGGCTGGCAGTTCCGCGTCACCCACCGAGAAGATCGCCTCCAGCGGGAAGTCGAGGAACACCGGCCCCCGGTGCGGAGTGAGGGCGGTGGTCAGCGCGGCCGCCAGCGCCCGGGGTACGTCCTCCGGGCTGAACACCGTCTCCGCGTGCTTGGTGACCGGGGCGACGAGCGGGAGGTGGTCCATCTCCTGAAGGCTGCCCGAGCCCCAGCGGAACTGCGGCGCCCGGCCGCCCAGCACCAGCACCGGCGAGGCGTTGAAGAAGGCGCTGGTCAGGCCGGAGATGCCGTTTGTCACGCCGGGGCCTGCGGTGAGCACGGCCAGGCCGGGGCGACGCTGGAGCTTCGCCACCGCCTCGGCGGCGAAGACAGCGGACTGCTCGTGCCGCACGTCGTAGATCGGGAAATCGCCCTTGTACGCGGCATCGTAGAGCGGGAACACGTGCCCGCCGGAAAGGGTGAACATCTCCCGTACCCCGTACGCGCGCAACGCCGCGAGGGCGAGTTCACCGCCGTGGCCTTCGATCCGCTCCGCCATTCCCGCTCCTCATCGTCGCCTGACCGAGATCACACGCTACTGGCCGGTAGGAGGAATGGGAACCATCCGCGACGGGCTCAACGTCCGGTGAAGTCCGCTTTGCGCTTCGCCACGAACGCCGCCATCCCCTCACTCCGGTCATCGGTGGCGAACAGCGCCGCGAAAAGCTGACTCTCCCAGGCCAGACCCGAGGACAGATCCATGTCCAGGCCACCGTCGACGGCCAGCTTCGCCGCCCGCAACGCCTGCGCCGGCCCGTTCAGGTACGGCTGCACCATCGCCACCGCGCTGTCGTACACCTCGGCCGCCGGTGCGATCCGGTCGGCCAGGCCGATCCGCAGCGCCTCCTGCGCGTTCACCATCCGGCCCGACATGATCAGATCCTTGGCACGGGCCGGGCCGACCAGCCGGGCCAACCGCTGGGTGCCCCCGGCGCCGGGAATGACACCGAGCTTGATCTCCGGCTGGCCGAGCTTGGCGTCCTCGGCCACCACCCGCCAGTCACAGGCCAACGCCAGCTCGCAGCCACCGCCGAGAGCGTAGCCGGTGATCGCGGCCACCACCGGCTTGGGAATCCGGGCGATCGCGCCGAGGGCGCTCGACAGGTCGGCAGCCCGCTCAGCCATGTCCACGTAGGACATGTCCGCCATCTCCTTGATGTCCGCGCCGGCGGCGAAGACCTTCTCCCCGCCGTACACGACGACCGCACGGACACCGCTGTCGGCGGTCGCGGCGGTCGCGGCGGCGCGCAGCTCCTCCTGCACCTGGGTGTTCAGGGCGTTCATCGGTGGCCGCTCCAACCGGATGGTGCCGATGCCGTCCAAGGTCTCCAGCCGCACGAACTCGCCCACGCTGAGCCTCACTTCCTCGTCGAAGTCGCGTGCCAACCTTACGGCGCGGCTCGTTGGGGTACATAGGCTGGTGCCAGACCCGTCAGTCGGGAGTCGCACGATGAACCCTCGCCAACCCGAGCCGCACGGTGCCCGAGCCGCGACACCGTCGCCACCGACCGGGCTGCACGAAAAGCGACCGGCGATCACCTACTACGACGATCGCTCCGTACGGGTCACCTCGGCCGCCGTCACCGTCGAGGGCCGGGTCTACCCGTTAGCTGAGATCGACGAGATCTGGCACCAACACGGCACCCTGTCCTGGCGGGTGCTGGCCGGGCGGGGCGCCCTCGGTGCCGCACTCGTCGCCCCCCTGGTGGCCGCCGCCGCCGGAGTCGCACTGGCCCTCGCACTGGGTCGGTCGATGACCGTCACGATCGCGATCGTCGGGGCCTGCGTTCTGGTCGGACTGACGGTCGGGCCGGTCGCTGACCTCATCTTCGAGCACCTGGACCGTTCCTACGCCCGGGGCAGCCGGCAGCGGGAGGTCTGGATCCGCTGGCGAGGACAACCGGTGCAGTTGCTCCGCACCCCGGACGCCCTGCGCTTCGGCCAGATCTACCGCGCCCTGCAACGGGCGATGGAGGTCGGTCGACCGGCACCACCACGTTCACGCTGAACGCCCACCAGAGCGGCGAAGGTTGCCCGGTGGTGCTTAGGCTCTGGACCTTCGCAGTTTTGGGGTGCGGGTCGGCGGTCACCACGACCTGCGAACGGATTCTCGAAGATCTCTGGATTTTTCGCATTTAGTGTGCGGGTCGGCGGTGGGTGTGACACGCCGGGGTGGCCTGGGGATGCAGGTTGTTGGGTGAGATGACGGAAGCATCGACGGCGCCTGCACCACTGTCGTTGCCGAAAGTGATCCGTCGATGCTTCCAGGAGCCAGCCCGGCCATCTCGCTACGCCGGTTGTTGGACGCCTTCGCGGGGTCTTCTACGACGCCGACGTTCGAGGTGTTCCGCGCCTTGACCTCGATCCGTCAGAACCTCTTGCTCCCCGCCTGACTGTTTTGGCTTGACCGTTTTGTCCATTCGGGGTGGGTGCTGAGTGACTTGGGAAGGTTGACGTGGGTCTGATCGCGCAGACCGGGCAGCGCACGGTCTGCGGGATGCTCACCGGGTCCGGACTGGCCGCCACCTGGTCGCATCATCGGGCGCACCGGTTCTTCTCCACCGCCCGCAGGTCGACCAGATCGGTCTGACCGTGCTCGACCTGGTGGTGCCGCACCTGGTTGATCCGCGGGCGGAGTGCCTGTTGCTGGCGGTCTATGACACCGCGCATCGTCGTTGGGGGAAGAAGGTCCATGGGGCCGGGTGGATCCATGACGGTTCCGCGCCCGCCCGTAACGAGTCGGCGTTCGGGCACCGGTGGGTGGTGGTCGGGATCATCGTGCGGGTGCCGTTCATGTCCCGACCGTTGCGCCTGCCAGTGCTGTGCCGACGGTGGCAGGGCAAGGGCACCGCCTCGACGGTCGAGTTGGCGCTTGACATGGTGACGACCATCGCCGGGCGGGTGGCGGCCCGGCGGATCCACGTGGTCGCCGACGCCGCGTACCACGGTCGTGGCTTGCGGGACCTGCCCACCCAGGTCACCTGGACGACCCGGCTGTCTCGCAACGCGGTGTTTCCGACCCGTCGTTCGCTGACATGCTCACCGCGCTGCGACGCACCCTCATCGCGGCGCCTTTTATGGGCTCTCGCCCAGCTCAACCCACCAACGCGGAAATCCGTCAGGTCCAGCGCGCATGGGCTCTCGCAGCCGCACAGACCGCGAAAGTCGAGTAGGCTAAGTGATGGCGCTCTATTACCGGGACGACACGGTGCAGGTGACCTCCGAGGCGATCCGGGCTGGTGGACACGTCATCCCGATCACCGAGGTCACCTACGTCTGGCATGCGAAGGCACGCACCACCCTGGCCGTACGCGGTCGGGTGTTCGGTCGGGGCGTGCTGGTCCTGCTGCTCTCCCTGCCCCCGCTGGTGGGCCTGGTCTGTGTGCTCTCGCTGGCCTGGTCCGCAACGGACCGAGGCGATTGGCTGCCGGCGCTGATCGTGCTCGCAGCCTGCGTGATCGTCCCGCTCGCGCTGGTGCCGTTCCTGGAGATCCCCCTCGGCTGGCTGGACCGCTCCTACGAGCGCGGCAACCGGGTACTGGAGCTGTGGGTGCAGTACCGGCGGCAGGAGGTGCTCGTGCTACGGACGCCGGACGCACTGCGATTCGGCCAGATCTACCGAGCGGTGCAGCGCGCCGTCGAACAGCAGGGCGACAGTTGAACCCGTCCGCCGGGCGGCTCTGGACCGCCCGGCGCACACTTGACCCCATGGCGCTCCCCCTTCCCCGACCGACCGCCGTGCTCGGTCTCACCCGATCCGCTCTCGACCAGGCTGCCTCCTTCGCCGCCATCCCGACCCGCGCGTTCGCGGTACTCGACGAGGTGGAGGCGCTGCTCGCCCGGATCAACGCGGTGGTGGACCGGGTCGAGCAGACCCTCGACCGGACCGACCGGATGGTCACCGACGCCGAGGTGGCGGTCCGTGAGGTCGCAGTTATCAGCGCCGCCGCCACCGCCGCCGTCGACGACGCCACCAAGGTGGCCGCAGCCGCGTCGGTCGTGGTGGAGTCGGCGCAGTCGGTGGCCGGGCGGGCCGCCGCGACCGTGAGCACAGCGGCGGAGGCCGCCGCCACCGCCGCCGAACTGATGACGGCGTACGAACCGGCGCTACGGCGGGCCGCCCCCATGGCCAACCACTTCGTCGAGCAGCTCAGCCACGAGGAGGTCACCGCAGCGGTCCGGCTGGTCGACGAGTTGCCGAAGCTACGGCAGCACCTCACCGCCGACGTCCTGCCGATCCTGGCCACCCTGGACCGGGTCGGCCCGGACCTGCACGACCTGCTCGACGTCACCCGGGATCTCAAACTCGCGGTCGCCGGCATCCCCGGCCTGTCGATGCTGCGCAGGCGGGGCGAGAAGCTCAACGACGACGCCGGCTGAGACGCCGGTCCGCGCTTCGCCCGACGGGATGCCGGTCCCGGGCGGGTGTGCATCGGCCACGTCGGTCCCGAAGGCTGCGGTGACCTACCGGCACCACTTCACAAGGAAGATGCGGACCTCACCGTCTCGGGTTCCGCACCAGCGTCGGGCAGGTGGCCGGTACAGGACGGTCAGGCCCACTCGAACCACCCTGAACCTGATCAGACCGCGTAAAGCTGATCGATCTCGCGGCGGTGCGGCAGTGAGACGCTGGCTCCGAGCCGGCGTACGCAGGCGGCACCGGCCGCCGAGGCCCAGCGCACCGCGTCCACCAGGTCACGCCCCTCACCCCAGGCCACGGCGAGCGCGCCGGTGAACGCGTCGCCGGCCGCCGTCGAGTCGACCGTGTCCACCTTGACCGCCGGGACCTGCACCGCAGTGCCCTCCCGGTCGCCGTACCAGGCACCCTCCAGCCCAAGGGTGAGCACCGCGCGGGGCACCAGGTCGAGCAGCGCCTGCGGGGCCTCCCGGCCTCGTCCGGTGTACGCCTGCGCCTCGGTCTCGTTGACCACGAGCAGGTCGACGGCGGCGAACAGCTCCGGCGGGACCGGCACTGCCGGCGCCGCGTTGAGCACCACCCGGGTGCCGGCCGCCCGGGCAGCCACCGCCGCCGCGGTGACCGTGTCCACCGGGATCTCCAGTTGCGCGACGAGCACGTCGGCGTCGCGGACGGCGGTTAGCTCGGTCTCGGTCAGCTCGGTCAGCGACGTGTTCGCCCCCGGGGTCACCACTATCGCGTTCTCCCCCTGGGCATTCACCATGATCAGGGCCACTCCGGACGCGCCGTAGGTGGTACGCAGCTGACTGGTGTCGACCCCGGCGGCGGTGATCCGGGCCCGCAGGGTCACCCCGAATGCGTCCGAGCCGATCGCGCCGAGAAACGCCGTGGTGGCACCTGCCCGCGCGGCGGCGATGGCCTGGTTGGCTCCCTTCCCGCCGGGCACGGTGACGAAGTCGGTGCCGAGCCTGGTCTCCCCGGGACGGGGCAGCGCCTCAGCGGTGGCGACCAGGTCCATGTTGGCGCTGCCGACCACTACGACGCGAGTCTGCCGCACGACGCCCTCCCACTCACTGCTGCTGGGTGAAGGTGGCGCGGGCGGTGTAGCGGTCACCGTGTCGCTCGACGAGCAGTGGCAGCCCGAAGGTCTTGGTGAGGTTGTCAGCGGTGAGGGTGTCGGGCAACAGGCCCTGCGCCATCACCGCCCCGTCGCGCAGCAGCAATGCGTGGGTGAAGCCTGGCGGAATTTCCTCGACGTGGTGGGTGACCAGCACCATCGCCGGGGCGTCCGGGTCCTGCGCCAGGTCGGCGAGCCGGGTGACCAGGTCCTCCCGACCGCCCAGGTCCAGCCCGGCCGCCGGCTCGTCGAGCAGCAGCAGCTCCGGGTCGGTCATCAACGCCCGCGCAATCTGCGTCCGTTTACGCTCCCCCTCCGACAGGGTGCCGTACGCCCGGTCGGCCAACGCGCCGACGCCCAGTTGGTCCAGCAACGCCTGGGCGCGGGCCTCGTCCGCCGGGTCGTAGTTCTCCTGCCACCGACCGACCACCGACCAGGCGGCGGTCATCACCACGTCGACGACCCGCTCCCCGGCTGGCACCCGCTCGGCGAGCGCGGCGGTGGACAACCCGATCCGGGTACGCAGTTCCGTGACGTCGGTGCGGCCGATCCGCTCGCCCAGCACGTGCGCGGTTCCGGTGCTCGGGTGCAGGCGCCCGGAGGCGAGGTTGAGCAGGGTGGTCTTGCCGGCTCCGTTGGGCCCCAGCACCACCCAGCGTTCGTCCAGTTCCACCCGCCAGTCGACGTCGTGCAGCAGGGCGGTGCCGGATCGACGTACGGCGACGCCGTCGAGGCTGACCACCAGATCCGCGTCCACGGGCGAAGGGGCGGGGGCGGCACCAGCGGTGCCGGGGATCAGGTCACCAGTCACCAGCCCATCCAACCACGCACCTGCGGTACGTCCCCACGGGCGGGCGTCGCCGCCGTACGGTGACGTGCCGTGTCGTTGCTCACCCTGCGGTCTGCTGGTCCCGGGCCGCTCGGGTGCGCGCCTGATCTGACCGCCCGAGCCGTCGTGCACCGGCGCCGCCTACACCTCGTCAGCCGACCGTGGAGCCGAAGACCTCGTCGCGGACGGCGTCCAGTGCCGTACGCAGCGCACCGTGCAGGACCGGCTCCTCGGTCAGCCCGGTGGTCACCACCCGGGGGCGCACGAGGGTGATCGCGGCGACCTCGTGTTGCACCCGCTCGGCCAGAGCCGTCCCGCCGGCCTGCCCCACCTGCCCGGCGAGCACCACGAGCGGTGGGTCGAGCACCACGCAGGTGCTGGCCACACCGAGGGCGAGCCGGCGGGCCACCTCGTCGAGCATCGGCGCACCCGCAGTGCCGTCGGCGGTTGCGGCCCGGACCGCCTCGGCGGCGGCGTCCGGATAGCCGTGCTCCCGGGCCAGAGCGCGGATCGCGTCGGCGCCGACCAACTGCTGGAACGCCGGCTTCGCCCGGCGCGAGACGTCACGCGGGATGGGTGCGCCCGGCACCGGCAGGTAGCCGATCTCACCGGCGGCTCCGCTGCTGCCGTGGTGCAGCCGCCCGCCCAGCATGATCGCCAGCCCGACACCGGCGCCGACCCAGACCAGGACGAAATCCGCCAGGCCGCCGACCGCACCGGACTGCGCCTCTGCCACCGCGGCCAGGTTGACGTCGTTCTCGAAGACCACCGGGGTGTCCAGGTCGTCACGCAGCGCGGCGAGCAGACCCCGGTGCCAGCGGGGCAGGTTGTACGCGAAGGTGATGTCGCCGGTGCCCGGGTCGACCAGGCCGGGGGTGCCGAGCACGATCCGGCGTACGCTCGACAGTTGCGCCCCGGCGCTGCCGGCCACCTGGACGACCGCGTTGTGCACCACGCCCACCGGGTCGTCGGTGTCCTTCGTGGACTGCTCGACCCGACCGAGTACCGCCCCGGTGATGTCGGCGCAGGCGGCCACCACCCGCTCCGGCCCCACGTCGACCCCGACCACGTGGGCGCTGCCGGGCCGCACAGCGTAGAGCTGGGCGTTCGGTCCCCGACCGCCGGCCTGCTCGCCGACGCGGGTGACCAGCCCGCGTTCCTCCAGCCGCTCCACCAGTTGCGAGGCGGTAACCTTGGACAGGCCGGTCAATTCGCCGATCCGGGCACGGGTCAGTGGCCCCTGCTCCAGCAGCAGTTCCAGCGCCGCGCGGTCGTTGAGGGCCCGCAACAGACGTGGGGTGCCGGGCAGCCGGGTCGCACTCATGCCATGTGTCCTCAAGCAATTAGTAAGCTTTGCTAACCAACAAACTCTTACGTGACTGTAGACCGACTGGCGAACGGGTAAGCCGTAGCGTATCGGCTGCGTGGGAGCACGGACCTCCGCCGACCCGGTACGAGATCCGCACCGGCCGGCACCGGGAGGAGCACACGTGGGGCTGGATCCAGGACTACGCCGGTTGGCGCTGGGTACTCTGCTGGCCGCGTACCCGGGGCCGGTCCCACCCGACTGGGCTGTCGGACTGGTCGCCGACGGGCTCGCCGGGCACACCCTGTTCGGCAGCAACGTCCACGGTCCGGCGCAGGTGTCGGCGAGTACGGCGGCACTGCGTAGCGGCCGGACCGACGTACTCGTCGCCATCGACGAGGAGGGTGGCGACGTCACCCGGCTGGCACACGCCACCGGTAGCCCGTACCCGGGCAACGCCGCGCTCGGCGCGGCCGGCGACGTGACGCTGACCCGCCAGGTCTACCAGGCCATCGGCAGTGAGTTGGCCGGCCTGGGCATCACCCTCGACCTGGCGCCCACGGTCGACGTGAACACCGCAGCCGACAATCCGATCATCGGCACCCGCTCCTTCGGCGCCGACGCGACGAGCGTCGCGGCCCACGCCGCCGCCGCGACCGTCGGCCTGCAGGCTGCCGGGGTGGCAGCCTGCGCCAAGCACTTTCCCGGACACGGAGCGACCGTGACCGACTCCCATCACGGGCTGCCCACCGTGGATGCCGCACCTGACCTGCTGCGCCAGCGGGACCTGCCTCCGTTCGCCGCAGTGATCGCCGCCGGGGTCAGGGCGGTGATGACCGCACACATCCGGGTACCCGCACTCACCGGCCACGGGCCGGCCACGTTCAGCCGTGCCGTGCTGGTGGACCTGCTACGCCACGAGTACGGCTTCGACGGCGTCATCGTCACCGACGCGTTGGAGATGAAGGGCGCGACCCTGGCGGCTGGTGGCGTCGCCCCTGGCGCGGTACGGGCCCTGGCCGCCGGCGCCGATCTGCTCTGCATCGGCGCCAGGGTCGACGCCGACCTGGTCGAGCGGGTCGCCGCCGAGATCGTGGCCGCACTCGGCGAGGGCCGGCTGGAGCGGACCCGCGTCGAACAGGCCGCCGGCCGTGCAGCGGACCTGGCCGCCTGGACCCGCACCGCCGGCCGCACCACTGCCGCCCCCATCGACCTCGGGTACGCGGCGGCCCGCCGGGCCGTGCGGGTGGAGGGCGTGCCGACCGGGCTGGACCGGTCGCTCGTGGTGCATCTGCATGCCGACTCCACCATCGCCGAGGGTCGGGTGCCGTGGGGGCTCGGCCCGCACCTGGGCGGCACCGAGCAGGTCCGGGTGGTGGCCGCCGAAGCCGATCCGGTCGGACTGCGCCGACGTGCCGGCGACCGGCCGATCGTCCTGGTCGCCCGCCACCTGCATCGGCTGCCCGGCGGCCCGGAGTTGGCCAACGCGTTGGCCGCCTCGCATCCGGTGGCCGTGGTCGAGATGGGCTGGCCGGCCACCTGGCGGCCCGACGCGGTGCGAGCTTTCGTCACCACATACGGCGCGAGCCACGCCAACGGCCGCGCAGCCGCCGAGGTGCTCGGCCTGGCCCGCCGACCTCCCCGCTGAGCCCCTTCTCCGCGGAGTCCTCCGGTCCCCGCGAGGCGTCCATCGGCCTATACGCCGAGGTGCTCGCCGGCTCCACCGCGAAGGTCGACGCGGAGCTGCGCCCTCAGCTACCCGAGCTGCTCTGGCTCGCCTATATGGGCGTGGTGCTCTTCTGGGTCTACGACCGCTCGCCGGGACAGACCCGGACCCGGCAACTGATCAACGGCGCGGTGCCGCTTGTCGACCGACTGGTGCAGCTGTCACGTCTGCGCGTGCTGCGGCCGGTGACGCAACAGGTCGTCAGCCTGATTCACACCCTGCGTCACTGAGCGAGGTGGGTGTAAGAACATGCTTCTACCCAGGTCAAGTCCACAATTGGACAGCTGCGAGACGGTGGCGACAGCTTGCCGAGCGGGTTCCGGATACGTAGCGTGATCGGCACTGAAGCCTCACGCGGACCTGGGGGGAGGGCGCGGACCGGGGATCCGGCCCGGGATCCACGGTCCGCGCCCTGCCGGTCAGCGTTCAGCCGACCGGCAGGGTGCCGAGCCAGCTCACGGACGGTCCCGACCCGATCGGGTGCCGAGCATCGACACCACCGTCCGTCACCGCCGACGCCGCTCACCGTACGACGATGCGGTCGATTCGGGGGCGTAGGTGGCCTGGTCCTGGGAACCTGAACGATCTATCGACCGTCAAACCCAGTTCCATACATGGACAACTTTCTTTGGAACGGTGGGGACATGCAGAAGCAGCCGCAGGGGAAGCAGCCGCAGGACCGTGATCAGCAGGACCCCGAGCGCACCTGGCGCAACCACCGGCTCATCGGCCGCTTCCCCGCCCAGCCGGCCCACCGCGGTCACCGGACCCGTCCCGACGCACTCTCCTGGTGCGAGCTGAACAGCCTGCCCACTGGCGCCGTTCGGCACCATCTGAAACCGCGCTGACGCACTTTGAGACGTTGCTGGCCGAGGGACGACTGGCGAGCTGTCACGTTGCCGCTCTCAGGGTTCCTCGACAATGCTCCCCACCCGAAGGGGTACGAGATCCTGTGGCAGCTGACCGAGTGGGTGGCGCACCGAGGAAGCCGGTAAGGGCGGCGAGCCACCGCGCGCTTTCGCACACCTGTCGGGTAACGTCTGCTGGTCCTTCGACGGTCACGACGGGAGCTGGCACATCCATGGGCAAGAAGACGATCCACGTCTCCGACTTCAGCGGCACGGTGCTGAGCGCCGACGACGAGGCCATCCGCGTCGTCGTTCTCGAGCATCCTGACCTGGTGGCCGGGCCCGTGCAGCTGGAGGCCACCCCGGCGGAGGTGGAGAGTCTCGACGATGGCGCCCTGGACGTGGCGGTCGTCGAGATCCACGACCGGCACGGTCACGGTGAGCCGCGACGGGTGGTGCTGACCGCCAGCGAGTTCGACGCGATGGCCACCGACGTGCCGATGGCGCAGTTGCTGAAGACCGCCGAGCGGGTACGTCCACCGAAGGCCCGTCGCAGCACCGAGAAGATCGACTACGGCACCATCGAACATGCCGGCCGACCGCACCGGGGCAGGGTCACCGAGGAGGAGGCCCGACTGGTACGTGAGCGACTCGACGAGGTGAACAAGCGCCTCGCCGATGCCGGCCTGCGCCAGATCGATCCGACCGACCCGGAGCAGGCGGCACGGTACGGGCTCTCCGTCGAGCCCTGATCGACTAATCGGACTCCTGCAACTCGGCCAGGGCCGCCACGACACTCGTTTCGGTGGCGGCCTTGTCCACCCCGAGGCGGGCGAGTACACCCTCGCCGTTCTCCTGTTCCAGCAGGGCCAGCAGGATGTGTTCGGTGCCCACATAGTTGTGCCCGAGCCGCAGCGCCTCGCGGAAGGTCAACTCGAGGGCCTTCTTGCCTGCGGCGTCGAACGGAATGAGGCTCGGCACGTCGTCCGACGGCGCGGGCAGTGCCGCCGTGGCGACCTCGCGTACCGCCTCGGCCGGCACGCCTGCAGCAGTCAGTATCTTCGCGGCTATCGCCTCCGGTTCGGCCAGCAACCCGAGCACCAGGTGGGCGGGGGTGATCTGGGCGTTGTGCGCCGCCCTCGCCTCGTTCTGCGATGCCATCACCACGTTGCGGGCCCGTGGGGTGAACCGCTGGAAGCCCTCCTGCGGATCCAGTGCCGTGGTCACGAAGCGCTTCTGCGCGGCCTGCTTGCTCACTCCCATGCTGCGGCCGATCTCGGTCCAGGACGCTCCGGAGCGGCGTGCCTGGTCCACGAAGTGACCGATGAGGTGATCGGCGACCTCGCCGATGTGATCGGCGATCATGACCGCGTCGCTGAGCTGGTCGAGGGTGTCGGCATGGGCCTGCTTGATGAGCTTGATCAGGTCGTCGAGGCGGACCGGGTTGTTCGTCTGTACGAAATCAGCCATACGTCAACCCTAGGTTGACGCCCCACTCTCGTCAACTCCAGGTTGACGGTCACTTTGGGTGGTCAGGACGGCACGCCAACGGTGCCGAGGTCAAACCTGGTCACCTACAACGGCAACCCAGCCCGACGATCTACTCTGAACGCCGCGGCGACCTGGCCAACCTCAACATGATCATGACGCTCGGACATGAGGGCGCCAACCCAACGTGCTTCCCGGCCGGGCATGATCTCGTGGTGGCATGAGTGCCACACCCCGCGGTGAGCCCGCTAGACCTGACACGCGTAAGACTCGGTGGCAGGCGGGTAAGAACTCGTCGGGCCATTCGTTCGGGAGGCGACACGACGTGGAGAGCACTCAGACCGTCGGGGGGCGACGGTTGTGGTGGTGGATAGGTTCGGCCGTACTGGTCATCGTCGTGGTGGTGGTCGCCACCTGGACGTGGGTCACGGTCCGTAACGACAGCCGCAACGGGCACGTCGTCACCGGTGCCGCCGGTGACCTGCGCGAGGCCACCTTCGTGCTGCTCGACGGCGCCGACGTGATCCGGGTACGCACCACCGACCTCGGCGACGACGCATACCGCATATCGACACCCCGCGACGCCAGCGTCCGACCCACCGTCTCCCTCACCGACGGAAACCTGCTGACCAGCCTGCGCGGCACCGAGCTGGACGGTCCGGCAATCGTGGAGGTGGCGCTGGCCGAGTCGGTACGCTGGCACGTCCGACTCGGCGGCGGCGCGAAGGAGCAGCATCTCGACCTGCACGGCGCGCAACTCGGCGACGTCGAGTTCACCGCCGGCGCGACCCGGGTCGAACTGATCCTGCCCCCGCCGGAAGGTACCCAGCGGACCCTGCTGGGCGGCGGTGCGAGCCAGGTTGTCGTCCGCCTCGCCGGTGACGCACCTGTACAGGTACGCGCCGGTGGCGGAGCCGGCTCGGTCACCGTCGACGGCACCACCCACTCGGGGGTGGCCGGCGGCACGACCTTCACCGCGCCCGGCTGGAACTCCGCGACGGACCGCTACGACATCGACGTCACCGGCGGCGTCTCCTCCTTCACCGTCGAACGCGTCGACGCCGGCTGAACAGGTGTCCATGCGACTGCACGTCGGGTGTGCGATGTGGACTCACCGGTCCTGGCAGGGACGCCTGCTCCCCCATCCGCTGCCGGCGAACGACCGGCTCAGGCACTACGCGGGCTGGTGCGACGCCGTCGAGGGCAACACCACCTTCTATGCCACGCCGACCCTCGACACGGTCACCTCCTGGGCGGAGCAGACCGAAACCGACTTCCGCTTCGTACTCAAGCTGCCGAAGGTGGTCACCCACGAACGCCGGCTCACCGACGTCGACAGGCCGATGCGCGCCTTCCTCGACGCGATCGAACCACTCGGCCCACGGGTCCACGCCCTCTGGGTTCAGTTGCCCGGCTCGTTCGGCCCGCACGACGTACCCACCCTCGCCCGCTTCCTGCGCCGTCTGCCCGCCGCCCACCGCCCCGCCGTGGAGGTACGCGACCCGGCCTTCGTCACCGACCCCCGCGCGACCCGGCTACTGGAGACGATCCTGGCCGACACGGACGCCGAGTGGATCCCCTTCGACACCACCGCGTTCTTCACCGACCCGCCGACCAGCGACGCCGAGCGGGACGCCTGGACCAGGAAGCCGAGGATGCCGCTGCGTACGACGGCGCTCACCGACCATCCGATCGTCCGGTACCTCGGCCGCGACGACCCGGCACGCACCGTCGAGGGCTGGCGACGCTGGGTGGATCTCAACGCACAGTGGCTGCGCGAAGGCCGGTCGCCGACCGTGTTCATCCACACGCCGGACAACGCCGACGCACCGATGCTGGCCCGCCGCTTCCACGAGGAGGTACGCGCCCGGATACCGGAGCTGAACCCACCGCCCGAGCCGATCCCGGTCGAGCCCACCACCCTGTTCTGATTCCTGAATCCGCCCGATGCCGACCAGCAGTTGGTCAGCCGGTGGTCAGCCGCTCCGGCTCTGGTCCGACATGACCGGCCAGGAGCCGGTCGAGCCGGTCAACGCCGGATAGGGGTCGGCGACCGGTTCCGCGTGGCCACGCAGCACCGTACGGAGCCGGAGAACGAGCAGCACAAGCGCCGCCGCCATGACCAACGCCATCATCGCCAGGAGCGCGATCCGTCCGCCACCGGTCGACTCCGCAGTACCACCCGGCTCGTCGCCGTCCCCCACAGTCAGGCGCTCGTCGGGTAGCACGGTGTTCACCGCCGCAGCCGGATCGATCACGCCGTAGCCGTAGTCGACGCTCGCGGCACTCGCGGCGGGCTTGTGCGCGGTCGCCTTGACCCGCTCCACCACCTCGCTCGCACTGAGCTTCGGATAGGCCGACCGCACCAGCGCCACCTCGCCGGCCACGTACGCCACCGCGTACTGGGTGCCGCTGCCGACGAAAGGGTCCGCCTCGGACCGACCGAGGCTTGTGACATCGACACCGGGCGCGACCACGTGCACGCCACCTGACCGGTACCTTGCGGCGACCTGGCCGTTGACCCCGATGGCACCGACCCGCAACACGCCCTCGTCCGGCAGAACGGCCGCCGGGTCGACCGGCTCCCCGTCCAACGCTGCAGCGGCGACCACGACGATGTCGTTGGCCACAGCGGTGGTCACCGCCCTGGCCACCCCGACGTCGTTCGTGTCCACGTGCGATCCGAGTGCGATGACGGTGGCACCGGCGGCGACCGCCGTCTCGACAGCGGTCACCTGGTCCGCCGACCGGGCCGGTGGCCTGTCGGTCACCACCCTGATCGGCAGCACGGTGGCGTCCGGTGCGAGGCCCACCAACACGCTGCCTTTGAAGGGCTGCGCGACGACGATACCGGCCATCGCGGTGCCGCTGCCGAGGCAGTCCACATCACCCCGGCCACCACCGGCGACGACGTCCACGCCCACCGTCACATGCCCGGTCAGCCTGGCCGACGTGCCGTCCACACCCGAGTCGACGATCGCGACGAGTTGCCCTCGGCCGCGGGCGCTGTCCCAGGCCCGCTCCGCGGCGAGCTGCTTGACGGCCCAGTCCGAGACCGTCACGCCCGCCTTGCCCTTTGGTGGCCGGCAGCCGGGCTCCGCCGAGGGTCGGACCGGGGTCACCGGGTTGGCCGCCTGCTGCCGGTCCGGGACGCCGGCGGGGGCAGCCGGCGCCGCGGTTCCGGGACGTTGGGCTGGCGGCGCGGTGCTGGGCTGGTTCGTACGCGGCGCGGCAGTGGCTTGTGAATCCGTACGCGGCGCAGCGGTACCGGACGGGGTCGCCTCGGCGCCGGGGAGGACCCCGTAGCGGACTCCTTCGCCGACTGCGTCCCACGGCAGCACCAGGTGCCAGCCCGGCCGGATCGTCGCCGGGTCGGTGAGCGCACCACCGCCCGGTTGGGGCCGCCCGACATTGAGGTTGAAGATCTCGCCGGCCCGGTCGGTGGAGCCGAGGAAACGGGTCGCAATCCGGGGCAGGCTCTCCGGTGTTCCCTGGTGAGAATTGGTCACCGTGTAGTACTTCACATTCGGCTGGTTGTCGGCACGAGCCGGGGCGGCGAGCACGACAGCGGTGAGAAGTCCCAGCAGGACAGCCCACCTTGACGCGACGGCCAGCCTGATCCGAGGCTGCACGGTCACTCGCCTCCCGCAGGAACCAGCCGCCAGAGGTGGTCGACGGTCCCGTTGTCGGGATGTTGGAACAGCCGGGTCCCGTCGGTGTCGACCATGAACTGCAAAGCCAGGAGCAGACCGCTGCCCTCGTTCTGGATCTCGAACAGCCCACCGCCGATGTCGTCGAGCCGCCACCGGGTCGCCGAGGTGCTGGCGTCGGGCACCTGGGCGGCGAAGGCGTAGGGCTCCTTCGACCCATCGAGAGGCGAGAGCACCAGGCCGTTGAGTACGCTCTTGATCCTGACAAGGCCGTCGCGGTCGCGTACCAACAGCCAGCGTTGGTCTGCTCCGCCCCGATCCGGTTGCTGCACGAGGATCTCGTTCGCCGCCACGGAGCGGTTCGGTACGGTCATCGCCTTCCTGCTGTGCACGTTCACGAGCCGGTACTGCGTCGGCGCCGAAGGGGTCGGATCGGCGCTCGGAGTGCGCGTGGGAGCGGCGCTCGGTGCTGGGGTGCTGCGCCGCGGTGACGGACTCGGCGTCGCCCGGACGGGTGAGGGCGACGGGCTGGCCGAAGGGCTCGTGTTCACGCCGGAGTAGGAGTCGGTGAGCGAAATTGTCCGGTCAGCGAACTCCGCCACGGACGGCACCGGTGGCATCCCACCGGCGGCGCGTACCGCATCTGCGCCCACCTGGAAAGCCGCGAGGGCGTGCCGGTAGCTGTCTCCACCCAGCGGCGTCAGCGACTTCACGAGTGCGCACATCGTCCGACCCAGCACCGTGATCGCCGCGTGTGGATCCCACGGTGAGTTTCCGGCTGGCCCGTACTCGCTCCACAGTTGGGCACGGAACTGGGCGATGCCCATCCGGTCCGCGGAGCGCAAATTGGGGTCGAAACCTGATGAGGCCATCACCTGCGCGGCGACCCGTGCCGGGGTGACCTGCGGACAGACCGAGCCGGCGGCGTGTACCGCCGGTAGATACTCCGCCGGCACCGGCGATCCGGGATCCGCTGCCGAGACGCCCCGCATGGTGACGGTCGCGGGGGTGGCGGAACCGTTGGGACCGCCGAACACCGCCTGGTCGGCATACCAGACCGTGTGGGCGGCGACCTGACTGACGTATTCCCGAGCCCCATCCGGTACCCCTGCCGCGCCGCGCACCGCGTCGATGCCGGAGTGGTACGCCGCGAGGGCCGCCCGCCACTGGTCACCGTCGACGCCGGCCACCCGGATCTGCCCCACCAGGTCACACATGTGGTGTGCGAGCGCGTACACGCTGGCGGTGGTGTCCTGGGCCACTGCGCCCGGCCACGGCGCCCACTTGGTGAACGTCGCGGCCGGCATGGCCGCCACCCCATCGACCTGGTCCGCCGCCACGGCGGAGTTCGCCATCAGCTGGGCCGCGAGCCGTGGGCCGTTCAACGCCGGGCAGGACAGCGCGGCAATCGAGATCGTCTGCGCGGTCTCCGCGTCGACCGGTTGACTGGCTTCCCGCACGGGGTCCGCGACCGCGATCCTGTGTCCGACCACGCCCGTCGCCACACACACGAGAGCCAGCACCAGCGACGTCACCGTCGCACCACGTCGGCTCATTCCTCTCCACCAGGTTACAAGTCCACGTGCGCTCGGCTGTTTCACTGCAGGTCGTCTCCTCGTCGGGCGTCGTGACGCCATCCGGACACCAGCGGCGGTCCGTTCCACAACGGCCACGACGTCCATCACGTTCAGTCGACTCCGTGGAGGAGCACCGGAACCGGACCCACCACGAGGGACGGTCCTGGGCCCGCTTGGGCCTTTCGACCCAGGACCGGCGGCGGTTGACCGTCTACCGTTTGGTCATGCCTGAGGCAGACCTGGACCGACCGGGACGGCGCCGGCTCACGCCATGGCGGCTGGCCGGTGCCACCGTGCTGGCGTCCCTCGGCGTACTCGTCCTGATCGGGACCCTGCGGTACGAGGGCTCCCCCGCCACCAGGACCTCGGTCGCCGACCAGGTCCGTCCGCCCTCGACGACGACGGATGCCTCGGCCTCGCCACTTGAACTGCCTGATCCCACGACCACCTCCGCGATCGGTCCGACCCCCAGCCCCCTGCCCGGCACACCGGGTACCCCACCTCCGCCGAGCAGCGGGCCACTCCGCTCGGCGTCGGCCGGAACGTCCGCCGCACCGGTACGGGAGGTGGTTCAGTCGCCCGGTGCCATCCGGTCCAGCACACCCGGGGTGTCGCAGCCGACCGAACCGTCACAAACGCCCACGACGTTCAGCCCGGTGAGTGTGCAGGCCGAGGACCCGGGTAACTCCATCACCGGTGGAGCGGCGGTCACCAGTTGCGGCACCTGCGACGGCGGGGCCCGGGTACGTTATCTCGGCAGGGTCGTCGTCTATCTCGACGTACCGACCGCCGGCACCCGTACGGTCACCGTCACCTACGAGTCGGACGGCGCACGAGAACTGAAAGTGGCGATCAACAACGCCGCGCCCAGCTCCTTCCAAGTCAGCGGAACCAGTTGGCAACTTCCGCGAACACTACAGTTCACCGCAGCGATACCTGCAGGTCGTGTTGCGGTAACGCTGTACAACGACACGTCGCCGGCACCGGATGTCGACAAGGTGACGATCAGTTGACAAGGTCCGCACGCCAATCGCCGGTTCGATGCCCCGGTGTGTAGATTCGTGCCGTGCCCGCGGTATTGAGTCTGATTCGCCATTTCCGGGCCGGGAAGCCGCACCATGTCCGGTGACCCGGTGTCGGGCAGTTCCAACCCGCGCCGCCTGTTCCTCCTCGCGCGGGTTCCGTCTCCGTGGCGGCACACCGCCTCACGGGCTGTGGTCACCGGTCTGACCGCCACCGTCGTCAAGGCCCCGATGACCACCGACCACGTCACCATCAGCTAGCCCGGCCCCCTGATGCGTCAGTTCGCCGCGAACACCGTCGTCCGCCGTGCGCAACCGGCCGCCGCCCCACGCCCACGACCGCAGTGGACGGCGACCCGATGATCGACATCTTGATCGTCGACGACAATCCCATCGTCCGGGCCGCGCTGCGCGGCTACCTGGCCAGCGCCGACGACATGGCGGTGGTCGGCGAGGCGGGCGACGGACGGACCGCGCTCAGCAGCGCGCAACGTCTCCGCCCGGCCGTGACGTTGCTCGACCACCGTATGCCGATCGCCGACGGGCTCAGCGTCGTCACCCAACTCACCGGGCACACTGCCGTACTGGCGTTGACGAGCGATTCCGGCGAGGAGCTGATCTCCGGGATGCTCCGCGGGGGTGCCCGGGGCTACCTGGTGCACGGCGAGTTCGAGCCGGTAGAGCTACTTCGCGCCGTACGGGCAGTGGCCGCTGGGCAGGCCTGGCTGTCGCCGCGGGGCGCTGCCGTCACCATCTCCGCCCTGCGTGACCAGGCGTTACGGGATCGGGAGACGGCCGGACACGCCGACCGCATCCGTCGGATGCAGGACGAGTTCGGGCTGACGCCCCGGGAAAGGGAAGTTGTCGAGCTGCTCGACGCGGGCCACTCGAACGCCGCCATCGCCCGGCGCCTGCTGCTGACCGAGAAGACGGTCAAGAACCACCTCAACCGCGTTTTCGCCAAACTCGGGGTGAGCAACCGGACCGAGGCGACGATGCGCTGGTCCGGTCGCTGAACGCGCAGGGCCGCCGCACCGTCATGTTGAGGTGATCGGCGTTCTGATCGTACATCCACATCCTTCTGAGCGGGCAGTGATCGGAGCCGCGCTGAGCAACCACAGCCAGATCGAGGTGGTGGGTCTCGCCGGTGACGCCCGTCAGGCGTTGGCGCTCACCCGCCGCCTGAGCCCGACAGTGACACTGTTGGACAACCGGGCAACCAGAGACCTCCACCAGGTAAACGAACTGGCAGATCGATCGTCGCTGATCATGATGACCCGGCGGACCGAGCACCGGGCGCTTGTCGCTCTGCTACTGCGTACCCCGGTGCGGGGTCTGCTCGTCCACGGCCACTTCGAGCCCTCCGATCTGGCCTCGGCGGTGACCGCAGTCGCGTCCGGTCTGGGCTGGCTGTCTCCCGTCGCCGCTGCGGTAGCCGCTTCGGCGCTGCGCGACGCCAAGGATGACCGTGCGTCCTGCGGGCCGGCAGACGACGCCACGGCGCCCGACTCCGGTGACGGTCACGCGTCCGGGGACTCGCCGTCCAGGATGCCGCGTGCGGCCCGCAACCCGTAGAAACAACGGGACCGTACGGTGCCTTCTGGGGTGCCCATCCGCGCGGCCACCTCCGCCACGGTCGCCTCGCCGTAGTAGAGGTCCACCAGAACCGTACGGTGCTCTGTGCTCAGGTTCCGCAGCGCCCCGTCGAGCGCGTATCGATCGACCAATCGTTCATAGGGGTCCTCGGGCGAGGGTACCCAGTCGAGGTCGAGGCCGTAGACCTCAGCGGGACGGGCAAGGCGTGCCCGAGCCGTGTCGACCACCAGGTTGCGAGCCACGGTGAACAACCAACGGCGGACCGCTACCGGATCGTCGGGCAGTTCGTCGAGCCGACGCCAGGCCCGCAGCATGGTCTCCTGAAGCAGATCTTCGGCAAGCTCGTACTGCCCCCGGGTCAACCGGAGCAGGAAGAAGAGAAGCGGCTGGGTGTTCGCTCGGGCGATCACCGACATCCGGCGCTCCACAGCTACGTCCGTATCGGTCCGCTCGGCCACACAAGCAGTCATCGCCGCCGTTCTCCCGTTCAGGCTGTCAGCGTCTTCCTTTCGCGACGGACGCTAACGACGCCCACTGCCGGGAGGCGTGAGCCGGAAGACTCAGCAGGACCCAGAGTGGGGCCCAGACACCCCTGCCGGATCCGACGCGTCGGGGCGCCGATCGCGGGGTGTCTCGCCGGTCGGGCCGCCCGGTCGGGCCGACTCGCCGTTCACCGGCCGCCAGCCGAACCGCCCGGCGGTGAGGACCCGCACCACCTCGACGTCGTCGAACTCGTCGCGTGGTAGCACCAGTTCGATGTCCGCGGCGAGCATGTCGGGCAGGGCAGATCGGATTGTTGTGAGTTCACCGATCTGCTCCGCGGTCGCCCCGATGTCGATGGCCCGCCGCCACGGCACCGACAGGCGGATCAGCCGGTACCCGGCCCGCAACCGTGGCCGTTTACGGGACAGCACAAGCGCCCCGCCCATGCCACTGTCCCCGGCACCGCTGGCCAGCAGTTTTCCTACTGCACCCGATCCGGCACCGACCGTCGGGCCGGTGCCGTCCTCCGGCAGCAACGCCCAGGCCAACGCCTCGGTCTCCCAGGGCCACCGGGGCAGGTCCCCGGGAAGCCCGTCGATGCCGTGCTCGGCCCCCGCACACCGAAGCCGCAGAGCCCGCCCGACCGGAAGCGGATCGGTCTGGACGAGTCGTCCCGATGCCGCCACCGCGTGTCCGGCTGACAGACTGGTCCGGTCCAGCAGCCCGCCGGGCAGCAGGTACACCCCCGACCGGCCCGACAACAGCGCCTGCACCACCGGTGGCTCCTGAACGTTTATCGAGGACAGGTCCACCGCACCGCCTGGTGCGACCTGTACCCGCAGCAGATGCTGGTCGTTGCCGAGTTCCTCGGGTGTCGGCGGGGCCAGGGTGCCGAGGAGGAACAGGTGCGGCGTGGGCACACCGTCGTCCACGGCCCGGCTCGGCGGGCAGTCACACCTGACGTACAGGTCGACCGGTTCGGCGTTCACGTTCGGCCGGTCGGTGATCCAGTAGATGCCGTGTACCGGGCCGCGCCGCGCCGTCACCAGTTCTGGTGGCGGCGCGGACGGTAGGTCCGGCCAGGTTGCCGCCACGATCGCCGGTGCGGGCTGGGGCGGTGGTTCGTCCGCCCTGCGCCGCTCCTCGGGCCGCAGGACACCGGCTGCCGGTGGTGGCCGGTGTCCGGGCCGTTGCGCACCCGTTGCCGGCGGACGCCGGTCTACCGGTCTCCGCATTTCCGTGGCCGGCGGTTGCCGGTTCTCGACGAGCAATCCGTCGTGGCTACGCCAGACACTCGCTGGTCCCTGGGCGTCCAGCCGCATCCAGTGGACCGGTCGGCCCGCCCGGTCCACTGCGCGGGGAGCACCGTCGGCTGTCGCCAGACGGGCCTCCGGTGGCAGCATCCAGACACCGGCGCGCAGACGTCGCACCAGAGGGCTGCCGTAGCGGCGCAGCCCTTCGGCTACGGGCTCCGGATAGCTCGCGAGCAGTACCAGGTCCTCCCCTCGCCAGCCGGCGTCCCGCAACGCCCGTTCCAACGTCCTCGGCCCCAGTGCGTGCGGGGCGGTACCCGCATGCTGCGCCGCCCACCGGCCGTCGTCGAGCAGGGTCAGGTCGACACGGAACAGCCCCCGTTGCTCACGCAGCCGGGTGTAGTACGCCGCCATCGCGCGCAGCCGCTCGGCCGGCACGCTCACCAGCGGTACCCCCGGGTATGTGGTGACACCCGCCGCCCCCACCGGAGACAGCCGGCCGTCCTGGTCGGAGCGGAAACGGGTCGGACCGGCCTCCGGTGGCAGGTACACCTGCCAGGTCGCGGGTTCACCGGCCGGACCGACGGCGCCGAGATCCCCGCAGCTCGACAGGACCACGGCTCCCGCACCCGGCTCCGGCGCCCAGACGGCCACCCCGGTACTAGCGGCGAGCGCGACCAGGTTCTGGCGTAGCGTTTCCCGCTCGCGGGCATCGTCGGGCCATCGGAGCCACATGCGGGCCTCCCCGCCGTACAGCGGAGTGCCGGCGAGGGCCGCGGCGAGTTGCCGTCCTCCCATCGGCTCGGCGGCACCGACGGAGTCTCCGACGACGAAACCGCCGCCTCGGACCGACACCGCGATCGTGGTCAGCTCCGGGTTGCCCGGTGCCAGCCCACCACCTGGCCCGCCCGGTGCCGACCGGTCACCTGCGCCCAGGACGACGAGACCCGGTACCGACCGAGTGGTGGTCACCATTCGTGGCCGCGGTGACCTGACCTCGGCGGGACCCGTTCCGGCCAGCGGCTCCATCGGTTCGGCTGCCCGGCGGTGGCGCCCCCCGGGCGGTCCGCCCGGTGTGGGCGCTCTCGTCGGTGGCGACGGTTCAGTGGTCATGACGCTTGTCCCGGTTGCTGCTCTCCGGTAGTCGGACCGACCAGCGGGACGCCGGAGCCGTGCCCAGGACCACCGGCACCAGTCCGCCGGAGACACGCAGCTGACGGGCGACGTACCCGTCACCTCCGGTGAGCCGGTCACAGATCACGATGCCGGGCGCCGGCGTCGGCTCGACGTCGGACAGCCGTGGCGTGTGTCTGCAACCCGCCGGTACGGCCGGTCCGAGGACGTCACCGACGACGGTGACGTCGCCGCCGGCTGCGAGGACCTGCCGGACCAGTCGCAACGCGTACCGCCGGCAGTCCGGGTCTGCCCCCCGGACGGTCAGCACGTCCGGGCAGCGGGTCAGGTCGGCGAAGAGGCGGCGGTTGTCGCGCTCACCGAGTACGACCAGCACGGTGCCTACCGGCGGTGCCTGTCCGGCAGCACGCCACCAGAAGGGTGGTGCTGGAGAGGCACCTCGGTCCCCGGTCAGCGAAACCTCGACGGCGAGGGCTCCCGCTCGCAGGTCCACCGCGATTTCGTGGACGGCTTCGGTACCGGCCGGTTCGGGACGCGGGACCTCGTCGGGTGTCTCACCCTTCGGTATCGCTTCGGTGGGATGTCGTGCCGACACCGGAACCAGCGGCGACAGCCCGGGCACCCCTTCCTGCGGCTGGGGCTGGGGCTGGGGCTGGGGCTGGGGCTGGGGCTGCGGCTGCGGCTGCGGCTGCGGCTGCGGCTGCGGCTGCGGCTGCGGCTGCGGCTGCGGCTGCGGCTGCGGCTGCGGCTGCGGCTGCGGCTGCGGCTGCGGCTGGAGATTGTCCGGCTTCGGACCGGGAACGCGCCGCGGTGGTGGCTCGACGTCCACCGGAGCCGGCCGGATCGACCTGGGTGGCGGCGCGACGGCCAGCGGCTGCACCGTCGCCAGGGCGAGCGTCCGATCCCGCGCACTGCCCGATCCAGGAACCTGCCCGTCAGCCGGTGCGGTTCGCGGATCCGGCGCTACGGACCGCCCCGGTGTGAAGGACAACGGCGGCGCCACGGACCGCTCGGCGACGTCGGAGCGCTCAGGGACGTCGGCCGGCCAAACCTCCGCCGCCTGTTCGTACCGGTCACGACGTGACCGGCCACCGCGCAACACCAGGGCCGCCGCGACGAACAGCAGGACCGCCACGCAGATGCCGGCCACCTCGACAAGCGCGGCATCCAGCCGGGCCAGCCCCACCGGTTCCGTCTGGGCCGTGGCCGCCACGACCGGTCGCGCGGAACCGACCGGAGCCGATGCGGCTACGGCCGGAACGACTCCGCCGCCCACGACAAGCAGTCCGAGCCCCACCGCGAGAGCCACTCCCCGCCACCAGGCCGTCCCGTTGCCCTGGCGAATCTCCTGCATACCCGTAACGACGAAGGATCCCGCTGCCGCGTTCAGCGAGATCGTCCGGCTCGTCCACCGGACCCCGAAGTCATGCGACGTCATGGAGGTCCTGAACAGGTCAGCCACCCGATCCGTCGTGGGACCGATGGGACGGCTGCACCCGCACGACCGGAGGTAACCAGTGGTGAAGCTCGACGACCGTCCTGCCCAGGACGGGCCGGAACCACCGAACCACTGGTCCGGGCTGCCCTGGCTGCCGGACCGGCCACATCTCAACCCGCGCCCACTCCGACTGCACCTCCGCAGCACCTGGTCACCCGCTCAGGTCGCGGTGGAAGGGCTGCCCAGCGCCGCCCTCTGTCTGGTCGGCTGGCTGGACGCACAGCAAGCAGGCCAGTCCAGCTCCGGCGACCACCTCATCCAGATCCAGGCCGAGCCGGGTACCGCGGTCCATCTGGCCAGTCTGGACGGCAAACTCCCTCCGCAGCTTCAGCACCTGTCCGGGGCGCCCGGCGCATACCTGCTGCCCGCCGGCTGGCTGGACCGGGTACGTCTGATCGGCGCTCACCCGTCGGACGGCTCCGGAGAGGCCAGCCGGACCAGCCTGCCCGTCGTACCGCTGATGCTCCGGTGCGGCGGCGCACGACACGGCACCGACGGCCTACCGGACGACGTGGTGCGGTGGCCCCGCAGAACGTCGGCCGCGTACGCGGTGGTGGCTGGTCCGCCGGAGGGCGACTTCCTACCGATCCTCGCCCGTCGCCCGGGAGTACGGTCGGGGCACCGACTCATCCGGTTCCGGGTCGAGCCCGGGTACGCGATCGATGTGACGGCCACCGCGGCCCGGCTCGCGACGCTGACGTCGGTCCGCTCCCGCATCACCGACCTGCGTGCCAGCGGGGTGGGGTTGATGCTGCCCCGCCGGGCGTTCGGGCGGGTACCCATCACCCGGGTCTTCGAAGCCTCCGGGCGTTCCTGGCGCCGCTACCGGACCTCGAACTCGATGAGCGAGTAGCCGTAGTGACCGGACCGGCGCAGACCGGACACCCGCACGTAGCGGGCGACGGATGAGCCCGCGTCGATCCGTACCGGCCCCTCGGTACCGACACTCGTGGTGTGGATCGTGGACCACGATCGGCCGTCACGGGAGGTCAGCACCGAGTAGCGGGTGGCGTGGGCCCGCTCCCAGACGAGCCGGACCTCGGTCAGCCGCCACTCGTCACCGAGATCGACCGCGATCCACTGCGGGTCGGCGAAGGCGCTCGACCACCGGGTCAGCGGGTCACCGTCGACGGCGTGCTCGGGTGACCAGGCCGGTCCCTCCACCGTCGAGGCGACAACCGGTCGGCCCAGAGCAAGGTTGCGGCGGGTCGGATTCGCCCGCCCGGTCGGTGTTCCCGCCGGCTTCACCGTCGGCGTCGCGGTCGTCGGCCGCGACGCGGCGGACGACGGTGCCGCGCTGGCCGTCGTGGCGCTGATGCTCGGTGTGGGTACCGGACTCGCCGTCGTCTCCACGACGAACGGCTCCGCCGCGACGGGATCCGCTTCCCGCGCGGTGGCATCCCGCGCCGGACCGGCCGGGCGTTCCCGGTCGCCGCCGACCAGGTACGCACCACCGCCGACGGCGATCAGGACGGCCGCGGCGACCGCCGCGCGTAGCGGCACACTGAGGGTACGGCGGTCCCGCCGGGGATCCGGTTCCACGGGCGCCGGCTGTCCGCCCGGCGTGAACGCGGCCAGCCACTCGGTGGTGCGCTCCTGGGTCGGCTGCCCGCCGGCAGTGCGATCGTCGGACGGTCCGGGCACGGTCATCGCTCTCTCATTCTGGTTGGTAGTCGCCGGTGATGACGGCGGTGGCCAGTTCGACCCGGGACCGGCATCCGGTCCGGGCGAACAGTCGGCTGAGCCGCCCCTCGACGCTCTTCTCGCTGGTCCGCAGTACTGTGGCGAGCTCCCGGTTGGAGGCGCCCTCGGCGACGAGCGTGGCCAGCAGGCGTTCGTTCTCGACGACCGTCTCGGCGCGCCCGGGTACCGGCACGTCGTGCGCCCGCATGAGCTTGCGGATCCAGCACCGGTGGAGCCCGGCGTCGAGGCCCCGGTACAGCTCGTACGCCTCCCCGAGCAGCGGGGCGGGGTCGTCACCCACAACGGCCGCCCGTTGCGCCACGCCGGCCAGCAGGAACGGCTGGCCCAGCTCACGGGCGATACTCACCGCTTCCTGCGCCGCCGTACCGGACCGGTCGGCGGCAACGCGGGCGAGGAGATGGTGCACGGTGACGTACGCCGAGCCGGTCGCCGTGGCGAGCCGGCCGGTCTCGTCGACACCCTGCCGTGCGGCGTCACCGTCTCCGCGAGCCACCGCCAGCTCGGTGTGCAGCAGCCACAGCTCCGCCACGCCCGGCACCGCACCCGACTGGGTCGCACCGGTCAGCCCTGCCGACACCAGCCGAGCCGCCGCCACGTCGGCACCGAAGGCCCGTTCGATCTCTGCTTCGGCCAGATCGAGCAGGTACGGCAGGGCGGGCTGTCCGATGCGCGCCCCGGCCAGCAGTGCTCGCGCCCGGGCAGGCCGACCCCGGCCGAGATAACTGACCGCCGCAGCGTGGCACAGGGCGCTGTGCCCGGGTTGGAAACCGCCCACACTGTTGTCGGCCAGGCTGAGCCCGGCCAGGTCGAGCGCCTCGTCCCACCGGCCGCGTGGCCAGGCCAGCAGCGCCTGGTCGAGCTGAGGCAGCCGGGACCGGTCGAGTGCCTGTTCGGTGAGCACCCGCTCGGCGGCGTCCGGGTCGCCCACCATCGCCGACGCACGGACCAGTGTGGCGACCAGCAGCGGCAGTTGCGGGTGCCGCCCAGGGTCCGGCGGATCCGCAGGAAGGGGCCGGCCCCGTAACGTCGCCACGGCCGACCGGAGGGTCACCGCCGCAGGCTCGTCCCGGTCCAGGGTGAGGTCGACCAGCAGCCGTTCCGCCTCGGCCAGGCGGCCCAGCATGCACAGAGCCGCGGCACGGGCCACCGCCACTGGTCCGGCCGGGCCGGGCAGATCGTACTGGCCGTCCGCGATGCGTCGCACGGCCTCGACGTCCCCGGTCCCCCGCAGGCTCGTCAGGTAGCCGAGCAGAAGCTCGGGCCACCTGTCCGACGGCAGGTCCCCGGCGTAGCGGTCGAGCAGCAGCAGGGCGTCCCGGCCCGCGGCGGGGAAATCGCCGCGCAGACAGTGGACCGAGGTTCGCGCGAGCACCGCCGACGCGCGTTCTGTCGGTGTCGCGGCCAGTTCGACGGCGGCGGTGAGCCAGGTGGCGGCTGCCAGCCCGTCGGCCGCCGGAGCCGTGGTTCCGGCTCGTAGCAGGTCACGGACCACCCGGTCGCCACCTGCCAGGCGGCCTGCCTCCGCCAACCGGTCGGCGAGGTAAGCCGGGTCAGCGCAGTGGGCGACACCCGACCAGAGCGCATCGACGGCTACGCGAGCAAGGCTCCGCCGTTCGAACGCACCCAGCTGGGATCGGAGAGCGGGCCCCAGTAGCGGCACCACGAACCGCCACGTCAGCTGCCCGTCCCGACGGCGCAGTCGGAGCACCCGAGCCTCGACGAGATCCGCCAGTCCGCTTGCCACCTCCTCCCGGGTCAGGTCGAGCGCCGTAGCGGTCAGCGCCGGCACGGCACCGTCCAAGGGGTGGAGCACCGCCACCGCCTTGGCCACCGCCCAGGCAGGGGTCGGCAGCGCCCGGATCGGGGCGAGGAGTGCGTGCACCGCAGGCTGGTCGAATGTCGGCTCGGCACCGGTGAGGCGGGCCCGGTGGTCGACCACCCGCACGGAGCCTGAGCGCCGGTGGGCGTCCAGGGCGACATGTAGCGCTGCCGGTACGCCTCGGCTGGTCCGGCGCAGGTGGCGGCGCAGCGACGGATGCGGCGGCACGCCGAGGAGGTCGGCTACCACGCCGTCCAGTTCCCTGGTCGGCAAGGGGCGCAGCGTGACCACCCGGGCGAGGCCGTCGGCGCGGAGTCGATCGAGCAGTACCCGGCCGGTCACGGCCGGCCCGGCGGGAGTACGCACCGCGCAGACCAGCCGCACCGCCGGGTCGGGGCGCATCCGTACCGCCCGTTCCAGCACTGTGAGCGAAGCGTCGTCGATCCACTGCGCGTCGTCGACGAGGACGACGAGGCCGGGTTGTGCCGCCAATCCGTCCGCCAACATCACCGCCTGCCGCTCCACCGCCGCACTGCCGTCGCCGCCCGGGGACTCAGCCGTCGGCGAACGGTGGTGCCGCTCCACCGTGGGTAGGAGGCTCAGCTCCCCGACCAGCCGGCTCACCAGGTGGAATGGCAGCTGATTCTCCGGTGGTGCGAGGCGCACACTGACGGTGGGGGCACCACGTTCGCCGGCCCGGTCACGTAGACGCGACAGGGCTGTCGTACGCCCGATGCCGGCCGGCCCGGTGAGCACCGTGACCAGGGTCGGCGGGCTGTCCACCGGCAGGGTCACCGGCCGCCGCTCCGCACCGGGGTGAACACCAGATCCTCGACGGTGAGGCGGGTCAGCTCGGCGGTGCTCACATCGCCGGCGGAGCCCAGCCGGGACGCCTGCCGGTCGGCCATCCGCTCGAAGACCTTGCGGGCTTCCCGGCCGTTGCCGAAGGTGCCGTCCTTCGGAATTTCGTCGAAGTACGCGAGCAGTGCCGCCGCTGCCGCCTCGTCCAGCCGGTAGTCGTGCCGCTCACACTGGTTCTCGACGATGGTGACCAGTTCGGCCGGGGTGTAGTTGGCGAACTCGATGGTGCGACTGAACCGGGACTCCAGGCCCGGGTTGGCGGCCAGGAAGCGTTCCATGTCAGCGGAGTAGCCGGCGGCGATGACGACCACGTCGTCGCGGTGGTCCTCCATCAGCTTCACGAGCGTGTCGATGGCCTCCCGCCCGAAGTCCGGGCCGGTGCCACCACGGCTGTTGCTCAACGTGTACGCCTCGTCGATGAAGAGCACCCCACCCAGCGCCGAGTTGAACGCCTCGGTGGTCTTGATCGCGGTGCCACCGATGATCTGGGCGACCAGGTCGGCACGGGCTACCTCGACGAGATGCCCCTTCCGCAGTACGCCCAGTTCGGCCAGGATCGCACCGTACAAACGGGCGATGGTGGTCTTACCGGTGCCCGGCGCGCCAGCGAAGACGAGGTGCCGGGCCATCGGCGGTGCGGACAGGCCAGCCTCCTTACGACGCTGGGCCATCTTGTTGAGGTTCACCAACGAGGTGACCTCCTCCTTCACCCCGTGCAGCCCGACCAGCCCCTGCAACTCACGCAGCGGGTCCGAGCCCCGGGCGACCGCGGTCCGCTGTCCCTGCGGCCCGGCGACGGCCACCGGCTCCGGGGCGACGGAGGCGACCGAACCGTACGCGTCGGGCAGCCCGTTGCGGGCGCTGGTCAGCCCCGCCACCTGGACCGCCGTGCTCGGTACCGTCTGCCGCACACCCGCTCCCTGGTTGTCGCGTACCACGCACCCGGTGATCCTCACCGCCCCGGTGGTGTGCAGTTCGACCCCGTCGCCGCCGTTCGCGGAGAACTCCGAGTCGGTGACGGTGCCGGTGGACTCGGCGTCGAACCGGCAGCCGGCTGCCTCGGCGTCGTGCACGCGGGAACCGGCCAGGGATACCTCCGCACCGGCTGCGGCGTGGACCCCCTCGGCTCCGGCGTGCGCGATGTCGCAGTCGGTGAAGGAGGCCGTTGCCCCGCTGACCTGAACGCCGGCTGCCGCGCTACCGCGCAGACTGAGCCCGCTCAGCGACGGCCGGGCACCGCCGGTGACCACGACACCCACCCCACCGGAACGCTCGACCGTGACGTTTTCGAACCGCCCCCGCGCGCCGTCGAGGGCCTCAATCGAGGCGCCGTCGCAGCCCAGCACCTGAAGGCGGTGGAAGAATGGGTCGGCACCCCCGTCGAGTCGGACACCGGTACCGGTGCAGTCGCTGACCGTCAGGTCGGTGAACTCCGGGGTGCTTCGATCGCCGATGCTCACCCCGGTGCCGGCGACCCCGGTGACGGAGCAGGATTCCAGCTTGCCGCCGGCACGGCCGGCGAACCGGAAACCGGAGCGCCGTGCGCCGGTCACCGTGGTGCGCCGCAGGATCGGGGCGCACCGCTCGCCGGTGAACACCCCGTCCGCGCCGCTCCCGTCGACAGTGCAGTCCGTCAGGTCGACGCTTCCGGTGGTGGCGAGGTAGATGCCGACACCGTTGGTGTCCCGCACGGTGAGCCGGCGTACGGTAGCCTGCGACTTCTGCTCAGCGGCGAGCGCCGGCTTGCCCGCCTTGCTGATTTCGGTGTCGTCGATGGTGATCTGGCCGTGTCCGTTCAGGCAGATGCCGTTGCCACGGGCGTGCCGTACCACGCAGGCACGTACCCGCAGCACCCCGTGCTCGGCCACCACCACTGCGGAGGTGCCCAGTTCCTGGAGCTGGCAGTCGTCGAGCACGCTGCCGGCCGCCGAGGTGACCACGACACCCGCGCCGGCCGTGTTGGACACCCGGCTGGCCCGCATCGTCAACGCCCCCTGGTTGCGGACCACCACTGTCGCCCACGCGGCGGCCTTCAGCTCACACTCGGTGACGCTGAGCTGGCCGCCGGTCAGGGCCAACGCGGGGCTCTCCGAGTCGGCCGCAACGATCGCCAGTCCGGCGACCGCCGCTGATTCGGCGGCCAGGAAGAGAGGTACGCCAGCCGGTGGGGTCACCGTGACGGTACCCGGTCCATCTTCGGCGGTGATGGTGACGACCTTGGTCAACACCAGGTTCTCGGCGTAGTTGCCGGCCCGTACCGCGATCACCGCGCCGTCCGGGGCTGCGGCGATCGCCTCGGTCAGGGTCCGGAATCTGCTGCCGGCCGACTGGGCGACGGTGATCCTGCTCTGGTTCACGCTGGTGTTCCCTCCGAGAGTTGAGTGGGTCAGGAGGCCATGCCGAGCCAGACCGGGTCAGCGGGTTGCGCTCCGTCCGGGGCGGTGCCGGTCGGGCGGGCACCACTCGGCACTGCCTCCAGGGCCCGCAGTGACAGGCTCACCGCTGCCAGTTCCACCCGGGAGCGACAGCCGGTACGGGCGAACAGCCGGGTCAGATGGTTCTCGACGGTCTTCTCGCTGATCCGCAGCGCGACGGCGATCTGCCGGTTGGTTCGCCCGTGCCTGATCAACCCGATGACTTCGCGCTCCATCGTGGTGAAGTCGGCTCGACGCAGGCCGGGGCGCGCTGGCGGCATGGTTTCCCCGACCCTGGTGTCCGGGTGGTCGCGGTACGGCCGTACGCCAGCGAGCGCCTGCCGGAGTCGGTCGACCTCCGCCGGTCCGGCGTCGGCGATGAGCCGGCTGGCAAGCGCCGCACAGCGTGGGTGCAGCCAACCGTTGGTGTCGACGTCGAGCACACCCAACTCCACCAGCTCATCGGCGGCCCGCCCGTACTGGCCCAGCCGCTCCCCGGTGGCCTCGGCGAGCACCGACAGTTCGTCGACCGGAAGCGGCGCGACCGCCACCGCGGTCGCCAGCAGGACGGCTGGTGCGCCTGCCGCCCGGGGCTGCTCGACGAGCCGGTGCCCGGCCGGCAACGCGATGGGTGCCGTCTGCTCGACGAGGCACAACTGGCCGCCCAGCACGGCCAGCCGGTTGGCCGATCCCAGTGCGTCCAGGGTCGACAACAAGGTGCCGGGATGGCCGACCAATGGTCCGAGGGCGTTGCGCAGCGCCGCCACCAGCAGGCCGTGTGGTGGCACGCCGGACACCCGGGTGAGTAGTGGCTCCACCGCTGCCTCAGGTAGTGATTCCAGGTCCACGATGTGATCGGCGCGGGCTGCCAGTTGGATCGCCGCCGGGTGTCGCCCGTCCCGGCAGGCGGCGAGGACCAGACAGCCGGGGCGCACCGCCGCGCCGAGCGCGAGAACTGGTGCGATCATCTCGTCCACGTCGTCGACGACCAGCGCCACCGGGCCGCCCCGGCGGATCAGGTCGAACACCGCGCCGAGTTCCAGGACGAGCCGGGTCGCCGGGTCGTCACCGGCCGCCGAGCGCCCGAGGACGCCGAGCGGTGCCGCCAACCGTGGTTCGCCGATCTGCTCGAACCGGTCCCGTACCGCGTCAGCGACGCACCGGAACCCGTACCGGTCGGTCGCCCCGGCGAGGCTTGCCCGGATGACCTGCACTCCCGTCCTGCGCCAGGTCCGCGCGGCGGCGTCGAGCAGGGCCGACTTGCCGTTTCCGGCCGCCCCTCGGACCAGCACCAGCCCGCCTCGTGCGGCAGTCTCCTGCCGTGCGAGGTGCAGCCGCGCGAGTTCCTCCCGCCGCCCCCAGAACGCGGTCCGCCGTCGGTTCCGATCCCGTAGGTCCACGCCAGCCCCCTCTCGGCCGATCCGCCTCCACATGACGAATCGGCTGGGCGCGGCGTTCAGGCCGGTCAGCGGAATTGCGTCACAGGTCCGGCTGGTCGGGTCCGAGAGCTTGGTAATGATTCCGGTTGACGCGCCGCACGTGCAGCACCGCAGCGCTTGCGTCGCTGGACAGACTCACGGTCTGGTGTGGCTCGTGCACGACCAGGTTCACGCCGAGCGCGGTGGCCGTCGCCGCCGGCACGTCGTCGCCGATCGCGGTGTTCCACAGGTCTGGACGCTCCATCGCATCCGCCAACAGCTGCACAGCGGTCGGTGGGGTTCCGGTGGAGTTCCACAGGCGCAGCACACGTGCCGTGAGGGCATGTCCTCTGCTGTCCACGGATCGGAGAACGTCATCGAGCTTCTCCACCACGGCCAGGCCGGTGGGGCCGTCCACGAGGCGGGCCAGCTCTTCCCGCCGCTGGTGCCGGATCGTATCGTGCCTCCGTTGCTCGATGACGGCGGTGGTGTCGGCCGGCCGGAAGTCCGGCATGAGGTCGCGGAGCGCCGCGATGCTCAGGTCAGCGACCGGGTGACCACGGCGGCGGCCCTCCGCCCGTAGCTGTTCGTGCGCGGCGTTCTCCCGCCATTCCGCCACCTCCCGCTGGGTCGGTTCTGGCGGCTGGAAGGGGCCGATCAGGGTGAACACCCAGTTCCATCGGGCTTCGCCGTCGATTCTGTCCGACGTCTCCTCTGCCACCAGCTGCCCCACCGTCCGTCCGAGTGCCGGCTCGAACTGCTCGGGCCGCCGACGGACCTCGCCCGCGCCGTAGATACCCAGGGTTCGCGCGTCCCGCACCGAGTGGGGAAGAGGCACCTGTTGCAGTCGGGCA
The DNA here is from genome assembly GCF_012726175.1 of Micromonospora sp. HNM0581. Classification (GTDB taxonomy): domain Bacteria; phylum Actinomycetota; class Actinomycetes; order Mycobacteriales; family Micromonosporaceae; genus Micromonospora. The sequence goes on along the minus strand of NZ_JAASAD010000010.1, from coordinate 24,050 downwards.
CTCAGCGTCACTGCGTGGCGGAGGCAGTGCCCGTCGGCGGGCACATCGTGTGCCTGCCAGTCCGGTGGATAGTTCCACCCGGTGCTGACCTCGACGTCGACGGTCGTTGCCAGGTCCCCGGTCGGCGGTGGAGCAGCGGACGCCGGCTCGCCGGTCCACGTCTGATCTTCCGTCCCCGTCTGCTCCTGCTCCTGGCTGTCCCGGTTGTCCGCTGGCCGGCTGTAGCGCTCATGCCATTCACCAACGGTGTGGTAGCTGTTCCCCAGCCGCGTCCATTCGATCTGTACCTCGTCCTCCTCGTCGTCGAGCAGAGCCTGGTCGCGTTCACCCTCTGGAGCGTCCGGCCGTACGGCCGCTATGCGGTTGTAGAGATCCCTCCAGTACTGCGGTGTCAATCGCAGGTAACCGACCTGGCGGACCGCGTCGTGCGCGATCATGTCAGGGCTCGTTTCGGCCAGTGCGGCGACGAATGCAGCCGGGTGCTCGGTCTGCAGTGCAGCTCGTCGATATTCCTCGCCGACCGGGACGCCCACTGGACGGTCGATGAGGTGACGAGCGCCGTCCGGCACCACACCGACTTCGAGGTCGTGGCTGGTATCACCCGGACCGGTCGGGCCGATGTGGTGGAGCACCGCCGCCTGCACCCGGTCCGCATGGTTGTCGAACAGAAGCTTCAGCAGCGTGTCCAGGTCGGCGACCGGGGGCTCCAGCGGCCGGTCATCGGCCGGCGTGGCCAGGCCGGCCAGACCGAGCGCGACCTTCATCCAGGTCTGGATGACTGGCAGGTCCAGTACGGACGTGTGGAGCTCGAAGCCCACTCCATCATCGGAGAAGTGCGGCTGCCACGGCCCTCGGTTGCCTGCCCCAGCGGTCTTCGCTCGCAGGCTTGGGTCGTCGCCCAGCCTGGCGAACGTGTCCCGGAAGCGATCGACGAGGACAGCGAGTCCGGCACCCCGATCCGGAGTGACGCCGACGTTCACGACCTGGAGCGATACGTGCATCAGACGTGCCGCGGTCAGGCCGTGGTGGTCGAGGACATCGAGGACCCGGGCGATGTCCTGCCAGGTCTTCTGGTCGGCGGTCAACTGCGGCGAACGAAGGGAGTGGCGGTGGGCTTCCGGAGCGACCCGCCAGCCCGTCAGGCCTTCCTCGTCCAAGACCCTGCGGACCTCCCTGATCCGGTCAAATACGCTCATCGACGTCCAGGGTCGCCCGGGGGTGCGGTACTGCGTGTCGAGCGGGATGACGAGTGCCACTTTCGCTGTGTGGCTAGCGCTGGTCAGGAAGTAGGGCAGCGCCTGGCGGCCGTCACCGGTCCGCCGCTGGACCCAGTCCGCGACCCGTTCGAGCCTCACCGAGGCAGCCTCGTTCGGATCGGTGGCCGCGCTCTCCAACCTCGCCCTCGTCTGCGCGGGAGTCGGAGCGGAGAAATCAGTGAGGATCGGACCAGGGCGGCGGAACCGAGGTATCGCGAGGCTCACCCATTGCGTGGTGTGGAACAGCGCGGCGGCGTGGGCCCGGAGCAGCGGGTTGGGGATCATCGCCAGCAGGCGTCGAGCGCTCCGGTCGGTACCGGTGGCGGTAGCGCCGCCAAGCTTGAGCGGTTCGGCGTACCCCCCGGCCAGTTCGACGCGCCAGGTGTCCGCCCCCGGGGGTAGTTCTCCGGCGCGGACGGTGTCCCGCATCGCGGCTATGACGCTGATCCTGGCCTGCATCACGCCTGTGCTTGTTCCGAAGAAGGGACCGATTTCGGCACTGCCACCGTCAAGGTAGAGGCCGAATTCGGAGGGTACTGTCCCGTGTCCACCCTCGACCTGAGTGTCGGTTCTCCGATGTTCGTCGAGGAGTTGCTGGACGGTCGGATACCACAGCCGGCGGAAGGGGGCATACAGCTCCTCTTGAGGTGTGGCGAGACGGAGTAGTAGATCCTCGTGGGTGTAGTGGATCCGGGCGAGGCGCACGTACGCCTCCTCGTCGAACTCGGCGGTGTCGACCAGCACACTGGCACGGATGTTGGTCCGAGCTGTTCTGTTCGAGATATCGACCCTCTGCACGTCGCGCAGCACGCCGAGCACCCTCCGCAGCTTTTCCCAGCCACCGGCGAGGGGGACAGTGAAATGCCAGCTGAGACCGTCGTGCTCCTCTCTTCCGATGTCGGGCTGCTGATCCGTCAGCCTCTCTAGCTGCCTTATCCGGACGTTCGTGAAGTTGTCGTTCGGCACCGTCGCGGTGATTTTCACCGACAGTCCGTCCACCGGCGGCAGGTCCGCCAGGACCGGCACCAGATTCAAGCCGGCTCTGGTCCTCCGGGCGAGGGTGCCGACCCGGTCGAAAAGGTCCGCCTCCGGTGTCTGCGCGACCAACTCCCGGAGCACCTCCGGCACCCGTCGTCGATCACGGCTCCGCTCCTCCCACACCAGATCCTGGATGACCTGATCCGGCAGAGCATCGATCGCTCGCCGATTGACACCTTCGTTGTCCACCTGCCGGAGCAGTCCCAGAATCTCATTGGCACGGACGCCACGATCGGCCAGATTCTGCTCCCACACCTGGTAGCCGCGGACGAGGTGATCCCGTGACCTGAGCGGCCCGGTCAGCCGAACGAAGGCGACGAGCAGCCCGGGATCCCGCATCATGTCCCGGGCAGTGACGATGATGTCGCGCACTGACGGGTAAGCCTCGATCGGGTAGCCCTTCAGCTCGGTGGGAACTCGACCGACGTGTAGAACCAGGTCGATCACGCCCGCCCACGGCCCGACGGCACGCAGCCGCTCGATCTCGTCCGCTCTCTCCGACTTCAGGCGGTCGACGACGCCGTCCACCACCTTGAAACGCGCCTCGTCGGCATTGAGTTGGTTGATCAGCTCCGCTGAGAGCAGATCGCCCAGGCGACGCGGATCCACGCGCAGGACCGAGGAGAGTGCGAAGAGACGGACTGGATCGAAGACTCCGATCCGCCTTGCCAAGGACCCGACGTCGCTCGGTATCCGATCGAGGCGCAGGCTCGTCCCCCGTATCCACTCCACACCGACGTCCAGCTCGGCTGCCAGCCGTGAGAACGCCTGCTCGTCGAAACCGAGAGGGGCGACCAGGCTGTCGCGAAGATCTTCGATCCTATCGAGCAGATGTCGATCATCGAGGTAGCGGTATTCCTCAGCAGATATCCCGATGTTGCCAGCGGTCCACGCAGCGATCTCCCGCTGCTGTTGCGGATCGTGCTCACGCCCCCAAGTCCACGCTTCGGGCGCACGATCGCGTACCACCATCAGGTTCATCGCGTCGTCGACACTCGCGAAGACGTCGTTCACCGTCTGCGTGTTGAGCCGGTCTGGATCAGGGAGCCATCGCAGAAGATCTGGATCTATGTTCAGTTCCAAAGCCAGCTCGAACAGCCGGCGCGGGACGACGACACCCAGTCGGGTAGCCAGCTCGGGGATGTCGTCGGCGACACGTCCGATCTGGTAACTCAGATCGGCCATATCCATCGGTGCCACCTTGAGTTCCCGAGCTGCCATGACCATCGCCCCATGGTCCAACATGGACTCACTGAGCACCCGGTCCTGGATCTCATGCGCGGGCATGTCGTAGATTTCGGACAACCAGCAGGCCAACCACCAGTCGTCGGCGTGTGGCGCCTCCAAGTCGACTCGCTGCCGCTCCAGTGGCTCAGGCATGTCGAATGCTTCCGCCAGGTGTTCCGCAGTACGACCAGCCAACCAATCGCTGCCTGCACTGGTCGGCTTGCTCATCCTTTCGTCCACGTCTTGCAGCAGGAACGCCAGCCGCCGCGGCGGCAACCCGACTGACGTCCCCGCTCCCAAGAACCTGCTTCCCAGCCACAGGACCCAGTCGGGGTCGACCTTCGTCGCGGCGAACGGCCATGCCGCGACGGCGGATCGGACCAGCTCTGTGGCGAGCCGTGCCGGAGTCAGCATGTCGGAGTGCTCATCCGAGATTGGCGTGACAACCCGGTCGAAAGCCGCCCGGAATGGGACAAGGTAAGCGGGATCAGTCGGTATCCGCCCCGCCACCGCCACCAGGGTCTCCGGGGAGACTTCCAATCGCTGGGCGTGCCAACCCAGCTCCTGCGGTACCCGCCCGGTCCAGGTCGCGATGGTTACCAACTGCCGAACCGACTCCGCCGGCAACCGTAGGTGGGTCGCCAGCTCCAACAGCTGCTGCGGGTCGACCAGCGGATGCGCGACCAGATCACGGAGCTGCTGACGGGTGATACCACCAAGTCGCTCCGTCCAGTCGGTGACCACCTCGTCGTCGGAGTAGTCGATGCGGGGCAGTGCCCCCCGCAACACCTCGCTCGGTTGCCAGGCCGGCGGCACCGAAGGTGGCGTCACCAAACTCGGCGGGACCTCGTACTTCCGCTCCCCCGCCCCCTCCTTGAGCAGCTCGAGATGCCATCCGGGCAGCAGGTCAGCCAGAAAGGCCACGAGGCCGTCGGGCGCGATGGTCCGCAGGGCCTGGTAGGCAAGTCGTTCGAGGTGCCGCGCCGGCAGCAAGAGCGGCAGATCGGTCAGCGGGATCCCGATAACCATCGTTGCGCTGGCGTACTCGCGTGCACGAGGCAGCGACCCGAACTCGCGGCTGAGCTGTTCGACGACGCGGTCGGCGACTACTTCAGCATCCGTGGTGCCTCCAGCTGTCACGGCACGGATCAGGTCACCGAACACTGTGGCCATCACGAGCGGGTCCATCTCCAGCTTGTCCGCGACGGTCCGCACGTTGACCGGATCATTCAAGCCGAGCGCACCCGCCCGCGCCTGCGGATCGGTGAGCTTCAGCGCCAGCCTCGCCTGCTCGAACACGACCGCCGCGTACCGGTCCGGCAGGGCATGCACGAGTTCCAACGGCACGCCCCTCGTGGCCAGCGACCTGACGACAGGCAGGTCCGCCGACCGCAGCCCGAGGCGTGCCCCGAGTTCGGCCAGGACCCGCAACTCGTTGTCAGTCCGGACGCCATGGCCCACAAGCCGGGTGCGCAGCGCATCGACCCAGCTGCCCTGCTCAGGTGTGCGGGCCGTTGAGCCCGCCGTCACCGCCACCAGCTCGTCACCGAGGATCGTCAGGGTGGCCGGAGCCAAACCAAGATCCTGGGCCACCGCGTAGAGGGGACCGGGACCAGCCAGCCCCAGACGATCGGCCACCTCGATGGTCTCGACAGGCACATTGCCCACCACGTCGGCCCACTCCACCAGACGACGCAGCTCGTACGGGTCGCTGCCGATGTCGAGCTGCGCCGCCAGCTCCCTGACCTGAGCGAGGTCGAATTCGAACGTGTCACCGGTCAGCGACTCCACTCGCCACTCGTGCACCCCGATGTCGGCCAACCAGGCACGGGCCTGCGCCGCTGCCACCGGCCCGAGGGCCGGCGCTGCCAGCACGTACGGCGGAGGCGCCCGGTCTGGCGTCCGTTCTGCGCGCCACAGGTACCGGCCGCGCTCCGCCGACGGCGAGTCACCGCTGCGGCGGTCGCGCAGTTGCGGCGGGAGTTGCTGCTCGACGACATGGACCAGATCGTCGTCGTACTCACCCTCGTGGACCGGTCCGTGCAACGACCAGTGGCCGGCGGCGACGCGCTCCGGACCGGCATCGCCGACAGCCGGGACAGATATCCGCACCGCTCGTAGTGACGGTTCTCCCGGCTCCGCACGCTGCAGCAGGTCGTCCTGCGTGGAGAGCACGTGTACGGGACTTTCGGCCCGACGGGACAACTCCGCGGCGAGCGGCTCGGCGAACCGTTTCGGATCGACGCCTCCGGCGTACAAGATCACCAGATTTTGGGAATTCCGCCAGTTCCCGTCGGACACGATCTGCTCCGCGAGGCGGGCCGGGTCGACACCGTCTCGCATCTCCGCCCGTTCCGGGTCGTAGCTCCCCGCCACCCCGAAGACGTGCGGGAAGGTGGGCAAGCGGTCGGCCCACATGAACTCACGAGCCGGAACTCCCGGACGCGGAAGGTACCGGCCGGACGACGTCTCGACACCGGCTGTCACATCGCCCGCCCCCACCGGCTGAACGCGGGGAAAGAGCTGGTCAATGCGAGCGGACACAAGCGGTTGGAGCGAAGCCAGACCGGTAGTGTCAGTAAGCGGTCTGGCCTGTCGACTGGTCGGATCCAGGCTTTCGTAGAAGCCGTCAATAGCAATGAGCCAAGCGGCGAGACGATTCCGCCCGTATAGGCTGTCGAGCCGATTCCCAGCAGTGGCGAGCTCCGCCGCTCCGCTCTCGGTTAGTTGCTTCTTGAGGGCGTTCACCGTGTCGACTACGACAGACGCCACTCGGTCTCGGTGGTCCGGACGCTGTACGTCCGTCGGCGGTTGCTCGCCTGCTGAGCGGCCCGAATCGTCGGCACGCGCTCGGAGCCGCCTGATGACTTCGTCATGCAGTTCGTCGAACGACACCTCCGGACCGCCATCCAGGAAAACGTCTCCTTCATCATCGCCGCTTCTGCGGTCGCCTTCGCCGCCGTCGTCGCTGTCGCTGTCGCTAACGCCGTCGACACCGTCGCCGTCGCTGCCGTCGCTTTCGACACCGCCGTTTTCGACACCGTCGCCCTCGACACCGTCGCCCTCGACACCGTCGCCGTCGCTGCCGTCGCCGTCGCTGCCGTCGCCTTCGCTGTCGCTATCGCCGTCGACACCGTCTCCGTCGCTACCGTCGTCGTCACGGATGCCACTTCCGCCTGTCATCACTTCCGGCATCCTCGCGGCCGCCCAGTCTTGTTCCTCCATTCTCACCGGGTCGGCCAAGGTGACTGCGAGGCCTGTACGCTTACTAAGCTCCTCCACCTTCTGCTGCCAGTCCTTGAATGGCAGGACGTCAGCATCACCGGTAACCGGCAACAGCCGCACCGGAAATTCCGGATTAAACTGCAGGAACGGCAGGGGGACATGCCCGCGAACTGCCAAACCCAGAAACACCAGCAGGGATGGCAGCGGATCAATTCCGAACATGGATGCTGGGAAGCCGGCGGGCAACGGCGCCCGCCGCCCCCCATCCTGCCGCCATGCCACGATCAACTCGCTGCCGTCAGACAGGTTGGGAGGCAGGATCATCATCCCATAGCCTATCCACCAGATCCGTCCACTGAATTCAGCGCGGTTCACAAATGATGCCAGTGTGTCGATCCATGTTGTGATCCGCCCCAATTCATCGGAAAAACTTGCCCGCCAGTCGGGCGCAGAGCTTTGCAACTCGATGACATCGAGGACATACCGCAAGCGCAAGGTATCCGGGAAGGTTGCGAAACGCCTCAGGCCGTCGATCTGCTCGAGCCTCTGCGAAAGTTGTACCTCACCAACCGGCAGGGAACCATCCCGATCCCCCAAAACATCAAAAAGCTTTCTCACCAACTGCAGCTTTTTTTGGGACAGCGCACCGATGCCGTACGCCCGCGCTGCGACGTACCCCAGCGGCAGCAGAGCCTTCGGTCTGACCCCCAGAATGGTGGCGAGTCGCTCCAAAGCCTTGATCGACTCCGACACGCCATCCGGTCGGGGGCCCGGGATAGCGATGTTCAACAAGGCTTCTAGAATAAGGCGAGCATCGATTCCGACATCGGTGTCAGTGCTCGGATTTTGGAACAGCGTCCAGTCCAGGTCCTGAAGCAGTCGTGGCAGAACTTGCTCGATCACCTGGCCCCGTGTATCGATCGAGGCTAAGTGCTCAGAACTCCCATGGTGTACCTGCAAGATCCGAGGATCCGCAACGGCGTCAGGACGCCCACTGAGAGTTCGGGCTAAATGATGTCCTAATCGGACGAGGTGCGGCGGCGGGGGGTGCGTTGGCGCACCGACGAGGACCTTCGGCAAGCCTGCCACGCTGTCCACCGGCTCCGGTCCCGCGTTCTCCGGGAGGGAGTCGGGTCGGATCCACGTGGTCCAGGACGAGGATGCCGAGTTGCCTCCAGTCCACTGGACTGCGTACCAGTTGACCGACGCGGTGTCGCCACCGGGGCTCAACATGCTCGGCATCCCGTTCAGGGTCGGCGCCTGCCGCTGGTTAGGGTGCACTGCGTAGTAGACGGCATGGTCGCCCACGGTCCGCTGGTACGACATCGTGTACGGAACGAAGTTGTCCGGCAGCGGCCGATCTGCTGCGATCCAGCGCTTCGCCACGATCAGCACCTGCTGGCCGCCGAGTCGCCCTGCCAGGGCCTGCAGACGCTCTGCGGTCAGCCCCGTTCCGATCACGAGTTCCACGAGAGCGTTGTCGAGTGAAGCCTCGTGAATCATCGTGAGCAACTCGTCTGCCGATGCCGGGTCGTCTACCTGCACGGAAACCAGTGGCCGCCCCGGATGAGCCATCCTGATCGTCTCGTCGATCCGCTGACTCGAAGTGGACCACACATAGCTTCCGGCGGGGCCGGATTCGGACCGGTAGTCGGGAATCTGAGGGACGGGCGAAGTCGACCAGTCACGTACCGACCCGCCAGCAGAAAGGTCCACCTCGACCTGCAGCATCTGTGCCTCGCCGGCCTGCTGCATGTACATGACACTTGCGCGGATCAGCGCGGCCTCGGCCCGCTCCTTCCTCTCCTCCAAGTACCTGAGCATCCGTCCGTCGAAATCGGGAAGGTGGCGAGCCAACCCCAAATTGTGGTCGAGGTCGGCGAGCTTTCTGCGTGCGCTGACGATGGCGGTATCGGGGGAGACGACCCATGGATCCGGTTGTCGGCCGGTCGACGGCTTCGCGGGAACGTCAGCGAACCCTGCCTGTAGCAGGAGAGCGGCAACCGGATGTCGTGGGTCATCGAGCCAGAGTGGGTCGTTCCACATGGCGGTTCGTACCGCGTCGACGGTGGTGAGTCGCACGATGTGCTTTCGACCAGTGGTCAGCCCGGCCAGCAGCCGGCCGACGAGCATGGTCTGCTCGGCATGCCCGACGCCGTGTACCAGCGCACGCAAAGTCGGGTCTACGTCGTCCTGCGGCAGGGCAACTGTCCACCGCTCGGCGTAGAACTCGCGATACCGATCTGACCAGTCGAGAAACACCTTCGGTATCCCTGCCGCTTCGGCCAGGAAGTCAGCGAGACGCTCCCAGGCAGCGCGATGTTCGCTGTTCCCGGTTCTCCCCGCAAGCGCGGCGTAGTCCTTTCTGGCTCGCTCCCGAAGCTCCGTGTGCACGGATGCGTCAGCTATCCGAAGCTGGCGGTAGTCCGACTCCGACCTGACCGGCGGGGCGTCGACGCCCCGGGTGAAACGGCTGCCATCGGCGTTGACCGCCGATTCCACCGCACGGGCCACATGAGCATCCAGAACCTTGGGATCACGCCAGGCCAGCTCTACCTCCCCAGCACGGAGATCCGCCTTCTGGTTCGGTCGGAACGGACCCAACGACACCGCTCCGTCGGACTCGACGGAAACTCGCCACGCGCCCAGCACACGGGATTCGGGGAACTGCCCGAGGACATCGGGTGCGGTAGGTGAGGTCGTGCGGAGGGCTGGGCTCGCCGCGCGGTCGATGCCACCGTCGGCCAGCACCGCGTAGACGAACTCACCACGGACCGGTGGCCGGTGCAGCCGGTCGTCACCGAACCCGACAAGCCCGTTTGCGATCCCGCTTGTGCCGTCCCGGACAGGGGCCAGGGCCGTCTCAGGGTCACCACCGTCGATCGGACGTGGTTGCAAGCCGGCGACGAACGCTACCTCCGGGGGCACCAGCACACTGGTGAGCAGGGGTCGGCTGGCCCATTCCGGCCGTACGCTCGGCCGGAACCGGTCCGGCATCCGCGCCAACAGTGCCCAAGCGGACAGCGATTCCGCGTCGGTGGGCAGCTCCGGCCGCTCCCCCTGGGACACATGGCCCGGGGTGGTCTCGTCGCTGTCCTGCGGGTCCGTCCCGGTGAGGAATCGGGCCAGTTCGCTGGTACCGCCGTCGTCGGTGGGACCGGTACGGTTCATGCCGTACTTCGGGTCGGCTGGCGGTGCTGGCGCATCGAACCGGGCCTGCCCGGCTGGCAGGTCCATGATCGAGCCGTCTGCCCGGACCGCGATCGCCAGCGCGTCCAACGGCAGCGGCTCGCCTCGCACGAACGGTCGGATTGCCTGGTCCACTGCGGCTTGTGTCTCCACCCACTGCAACGATCCGTCGGTGAAGTGCCGCACCAGCGCGCCGTGCCGGACCAGTTGTCGAGACCCGGGTGCGCCGCCAGCGTGAACGAACAGGGCGAACGCCGTGCTGCCCGGACCGCCCCGCTCAAGGGTGGCAGCGAGCGTGGACGCGTCGGTCACCCTGGACCAGACGCCACCGAGTTCCTCGGCGAGCCGCAGATGTTCCGGACCGATGTTGTCGTCGACCGGCCGGGCCGGCGCACCGAAGAGCCCACGGCGCACCGTCCGTAGCCGGGTGACGCAGTCGTCGCCACCGTCCCGATGAGGCGGCAGCTCCCGCAGAAGGCCGAGGAGCCTTTCGTCGTGGTACTGACCTGCGTCGGTGACCGGTACCGATTGGGCGGCGTCATGATCGCCTGCCGCTTGGCTCACCAAGGCTGCTGCGACTTCCTCGACGCTCCTGGCATGTCGCCGGAGGCCATGGGCCCATGCGCGCTGCGCGTCGGTGCCCCACAACGTCGACGGATGCATGTTCATGTCGTCGACGATGCGGCGGTTCTCGGTGGTGTGCGAGAGGTGTCGGCTCGTCAGGTCCAGCTGGGCCGCCGCCTCTGCGACATGCGCCCTGACCTGTTGCGCATCGGTCGGGTTCACGTCAGCCCAACTCTGCCGCCAGCGAAAACTCTCCCAGCCGAGCCAGGTGTTCAACCTGTCGACCGCGTTGTTGAGGCTCTCGCGCACATGGTCAGGAATATGCCCGGCCGTGATGTTTCGGATCGCGGACACGAGGTTGCCTACCGCGACATGCACGTTCTCCCGGCTGTCCCGGGCAAGTCCCGCCGCGGTTTCCGTAGACAGGTCGAGAAAGACCGACTCGGTCACGCTTCCGCGCACATGCTCGGCGTAGTCGTGGGCGACCCTGGCAGCTCGCAGTGCCACGTCGACATTCGAAGCCAGGTCGCTCACCCAGTCAGCCAGCGTCGGTCCTTGGCTCTGCACCAACTGCTCGTTCGTCCGGCTCACAGTTTCGTTGAGGGCGCGAACGTGGTCGGGCAACTCGACGCTTGCCGCCCTGACCGGTCCATCGGTGCTCAGGACAGCATGCTTGAACGCGTCGTGGTAGTTGGTCCATGCCGCCGCCACTGTGCGGGTGGCGGCCTCCTGCAAGATGCGCATCTCCACCTGCTTGCTGGGCGGTGGATTGCCCTCGTCGAGCGCCAAGCGGTGCCGAACGACCTCGTCGAGATGCCCCTGCGCTGCGATGAGCTGACCAACCGCTTGATCAACCGTGAGGTGGGCGGCGTCGGCAAAATCGGCCCGGTTGACCGACTCCGGCTGCCTGGCATTCCACTCCTCCTGCCACCGTAGGTTGGCCTCACGTATCGCATCGTTCTCGTTGTCTATTCGGTCATCTCTGTCGAATAGAGCAGAGAAGGCCTCCTCGTCGATCGGGGTGAAGGGGCTGCCAAGTAGTGCGGCTTCCCGACCGGCAGCAGCGATCCGCGAGACTAGTGCGGCTTCCTGCACCTTTTCGGAGGCAGATGCCGCGATGTCCAATATTCGCTGCCGCACCTCGGCCGACACAGGAGACCGATCCGCCACGGCCCGAAGCTCGATGGCATAGTTGCGGGCCAACCGAGCGTCCGCGACCAGTTGTTCAGCTAGCCCACGGTTGTCCTCAGCCTCCTCACGCTTGCGCTCTTCAGATTTCTCCCATGCCACGAGCCGCTCTTCCAACTCGACGGCCTTGGTGTTGAGCACGGCGGCTACATGCTCATTTTCAGCTATCAGTCGATCGATCTCGCCCTGATCCAGGGGGGCCGGAACCAGGTTGGACACCACCCGACCGAGGCCATCCAGATTGTTTCTAATCCCGTCTTCATCCGCCTGCTTGTTGTAGTATCGCAACTCTACCGCGATGAGCGGATAAGGCAGGGCTCCCCCACGATCCAATGCATCGAATCGGGTCTCGATCGCGACCATCTTGCCCGGATCGACGAACGGCACCTCCTCCCCACGGTCATCCACACCATCGAACAACAAGTTGTCGAGATAGGCGCGATGGGATTGCCCTATCGCGCCCCGCGGCGAGAAGAAGTCGGGTCGCCCCTTACTGTCGTACAGACTCCACTCAGCAAAGTAGTCATATCCCTTACGCCCATGCTGCAACACCATTGCCTGGACACACCGACCGTTGATCTGGCCTCGGAGATAGTTGGCGTTGTCCGTCAAAAAGTGCCGTACGCTGACCGGAAGCCCCGTGCGAATCGACCGGAAGCTCATCCTGCTCGCAGCCAGGAGAGCCGTTTTGGCGACAGCCTGTCCTTGATAGGGCCTCATGAATGTTTGCACGGCCAGGTGCGGGTATACGAGCGCAACAACACCGGCCAGAATATCGGCGTCATGGGGACCACGCCTGGGGTCAGCGACGAAGTCGAGGCGTCGGGCCATTTCGGCTCCCAACTCCAGACCCTGCGCGAGGAGGGACGAGCCAAGCTCGTTCTCCCCGCCCGCAAGGGCCATCTCCAGCACCGACCTCAGCCCTGAGTACGGAACTCCGACCGTGTACTGGGAGTAGAGGTGGGATTCCTCAGGCGCCTTGACACGCGTAACCGTTACCTCCCGCCCCGCATCGGTAGCCGCAAACCCCTCCACCCCGTCGAGAATGGACGTGAGGGGTACGGTTCGTTCCAGACCGACCGCCTGCAAGCTCCTGACCACAGCCAGCGCCCGCTCGACCATTTCGACGGCGGACCCGTCGGGCCGCTGCTCACCAGGCAGCATCGCTCCCGGCCTGGACACCACCTCCGCAACCCAACCGACTTCTCCCCCGTCGACCGTCAGCAATCCGCCGGGCCCCTCGGCGAGGACTATTCTGTGTTTCAAGTCCACATCGGGAGTAGCCGATACTTTCAGCCCGTGTACCTCGATTTCGATGCCGAGGGCTCCGACAGGATCGTTGTCGTCGTGCCCCGTCGGGACCGGCACCGTACGGGGCTGCGGGATGTCATCGGTCACCGGCATGAACCGGAGCCGTTCCGGGCTCGTCGGCCCGGCCGCCCACCCGCCGGTCTGGCCGTCGAGGAAGGCCACCCCGTCGTCGTCCCGCACCGCGTTGAAGGCGTGTGACACCGTGCCGCCACGGTCGGTGACCACCACGATTCCGCGTGCACCGACCGGTGCCGCCAGTAGCGCTTCCCGGATCGCCGAGTAGTCCGGCACCTCGTGGTACTGCCTGCCGGCGTAGTTCGACAGGTCCGCCGCCGTCTGCACGTCGGAGGGGGGCGCCTGGAAATGAGCGTCGTCGCCGGCCGTGGCCGGGTCCGCCCGGTCCGCCAGGGTCAGGTCGGTGGCGATCGCGGTCAGCAGGCAGTTCGTCGCGAACTCCCCGCCCCGACCAGCGTACGGATTCACCCGCCGCAGCCAGCCGTAGTGGCGTTCGAGGTCGGTTTCGGTTCGCGCGCCGGGCAGCGGCGGCCAGGACGGACCCGCCCGGCCGAGCGGATCAGAGTCCAGGCGCGGCGCAAGGTCGAAGACCGGCCGGTCGAATGCCACGGTGGACCAGTCGATCCGATCCTCCGATCGCGCCTGCGCCTCGTCGGAGGTGATCGACCCGCTCCGGTCGACGTGGTATGTGACCAGCGGCTTCCGGTCGACGGCCACCAGCAGATCCAGAGGCTTGCCGACTCGCCGGACAACATCGACGGCGGCGGACCGCAGTTCGGCGACGATCTGGTCGGGCAGTTCCTCCGGTTTTCCCTCAACCCACAACCGCACCGGCTGCGTACGGAACGGGTCGAGTGGTGTCGGGGCGAGGGCGTTTTCGGGATTGGGGCGGTCGACAGCTCCGTCGGTGATCTGCGTGGCGATGACACCGGCCGCGTCAGCTGGTATCGCACCGTCCCTCGCCCACTGCCGAACCAAATCCCCGATGTCGAACGGCGGGCGTTCGAGGACCGGGTGGGACCGGCTCAGCTGCGACGACCTGGTCGCCGGGAGCGCACCGATGAGTCCGCCCGGGATAGTGCCGCGCAGCAGGTGTCTACGCGGGCCTTCGACGTAGTACGTGACGTCGAACCGGTAGTAGTCGAACGGTCCCCGCCACGCACGGTTCGTTTCGACGTAGTCGCCGGAGGAGTTCTCTTGAGAGATCGTGTTGTCGCGGGCGGCTCCCCCGGAGCCGCCCCCAGCCATCAACGACCGGCCAGCCTTGTCCATCACCGGGTCGAACACCGCCCGACCGGTTTCGAGATCCGCACCCTGGTCGGTCTTCCGCTCGACCTCGATCTCCTGCTCGTGCTCGGTGTTCTCCTCCGGGAAGTTGAGCGTGTTCAGCCCGCCCCGGGTGAGCCACCGGCCCATGGTCGGCTCGATCCGCACGGTGATCTTCTTGCCGTTGAGCAGGGTCCGGCCGTATTCGCCGCCGAGGATCTCGGCGATCTCGTTCCGCGCCGCCCGGTCGTTGAAGACCCGCTCAAGACCGAGTCCCTCGCTGGTACCGGGTTCGAGGCCGTGCACCACCGGCGGCATGACGGTGCCCGGGTCAGACGTCCCCAACCGGGCGGCATACCACGACGCCGACCGCCACGGCAGCATCACGACCGGCGCCCACCGTGCCACCTGCGCCGATCCCGGTACGGCGAGCCCGTGCAGGTACGGGGCAAGGTCGGTGGCGAAGGAGGAGGCGCCGGGCATACGGGCCCGTTCCACCACGGGCCGGAATCGTGGTGCCGGAGCAGGCGCCGGGCGGGTGGTGGTGGTCAGGTGCCCAGGCACCACCCAGTGCACCGAACCGGGCCGTTCGGTCTGCGCGATCGGCTTCCTGTCCGGCGGGAACCACTTCTGCCACATGCGCTGCGCCTCGCCCCGCGAGACGACATCCACGAGACGGGGGACCATCGACAACGCACCACCGGTCCGGCGGTAGAGCTCGGTCGGGTCGGTGTACTGGTGCACCTCGATGGTGAAGGTGGTCCTCTGCCGGAACTCCTGCGACCGGTCGAGCGCGGTGGCCCGCCGGATGTCGCGCTTCGTGAAAACCGTCTTGCGCTTCTGGACGGCCTTACGCTCGTTGAGATGGTGCGCGCCACCCGCGATCCGCTGCCCTTCGACGTGCAGCCCGGCCCAGCGGCCACGCAGGTACGCACCCCAGTGCCGGGCGCGGTCACGACGCTTGCCTCGATGGCCTTCGCGCAGGCCCTGTCCACCGCTGGTCACCTGGAGGTCGGGGCGTGGCCGGGCATACGCCGGCTCGCCCTGCTCCCGCGCGGTCACCTTGATGCCGATCCGCGTGGTGCCGCCGATCTCACCGAACGCCTTGACGTCGTCCCGGCGCCTGAGGCGTGGCTGCCAGAACTCGGTCGGGGTCTTGAGCACCAGCGGAAGACCGGTTGAACGGGCGATGGGGTAACCGACCCGCAGGGACTCCTCGGAGTACGTCGCGTCGAGTGCACGCACGATGTCGGAAGGAACATCATGCCGGCCCGAGCGCAGCAGGCTTCCGGCCAGAACCTGCTTGATCGCGGGAAGGACGTCGGCGGCGTGCACCTCTTCGAAGTACGCCATCCCGATCGCCGCCTCACGATCGGTGACATGCAGTTGCTGGTCGCGTGCCGGCAGGCGGTCGGGTTCCGGCATCGGAAGCCCGAGATCAGCGGCGCGTACGTACGGCACGCCCAACTCCGCCCCGCCGCGGACACTCACCTGGGTTCGCTGCGGCGGCAGGTGCTCGAAGCGTCCGAAGCTTTTGTCCCGCCAGCGGTGATGGCTGATCGTCAGCACTCCGTCGGTACGGAACTGGTGGGCGCGGTCATGATAGGTGCCCAGGTTGAGATCGAGGCCGCCCACCGTCGTGCCGTCCGAGTTCTCCCGACCACCGCCGATGCCGGCGATACCACCGAGTGAGAGCTGATGGCCGGCGCGGGTGGTGTTACCTATCTCGCCGCCTTCCGGCTCACCGAGCCGGAACACCGCTCCGAGGCCCCCTTCGGCCTCCCAGCCCGAGTCGCGGCCTTCCTCGTCGGCGAACCGCACGTCAGCCTCGGTGTACTGCTCCAGGACGTAGCCGCTGCCGGCCGACGGCTCACGAATCCCCTCGTGCCGCGGGTTGTACGTGTCCAGTCTGAGCACCAGAGCCTGCTCGTACCCGTCCGCGGTGGGAGGCAACGGGATCGGCAGGCCCTCCCGACTGACCAGCTTCGGAGCGTGCGCCTCCAGGAACGTCGGGGTGCCCAGGCGGAGGATTTCCTGGGCGACGCCGTACCGGCTACCCGAGGGAGTGACTTCGGACAGGAAATCCCGGAAAGCGTCCGGCGAGGTCCAGACCGATTCGGGCCGCTGCCAGGGCCACAGCCCCTTCAGTTGGCGAACCGTCCAGTCCCACGCCCTGCCGAGCCACGACCGGTGGGGGACGTGTCGGGACGCCAGCCGGGCAAGCTCGTCGCTGATCTCCTTCGTGCCGAGGAGGTTCATCTGGATGCCGGCGAGGCCGCGCCTCGCCAGGTCGAGCCGCTGGCCCGGCTGACCGTTCGGGCCCCGAGCCAGCTGGCTCGGGTCCGCCACCGGCTCGTCGTGAACGTCGACCGCGCCGACTGCGAGAATCTCGTCACCGCGGGGTGGCGTGACCGGTACGTCCTTCTCCGGAACATACACGGGCGTCCAGTACTCCGGCCCCGACAGTTCCCGCACCTGCGCCCGTTGAATCTCGCCCGACAGCCTGCGGGTGGTGACCGCCAGCGTGTACGCGCTGTCGTACTCGAAGCGGACGACCTTGCCGTCGGTCCGCCGCCGCCGGTAGGTCTTGACCGCGCTGCCGTCCACCACCTTGCGGTGCCGCCCGAAACGCCAGTCTGCCTTCCACAACGGGATATCGACGCGGAAGAACTTGGTGAACTGTGCCCGAAACCGGCCGTCGGTCTCCACACTCACGCCGACACGGCGCTTCTCGCCCACGTCTACCGCCAGAGTGCCCTTGTTCTGGGTGTCGAGGGTCACCCCGTCATCGACCGTTGGTTCATTCCGCAGGCTTCTCAGCTCAGTGCCGAGGTGGACGGTGAAGACATACCCGCCCACCGTGACCTCGTGGTTCATCGAGCCGCCGGCCAGCAACCCCTTGAACCCTCCGCGAAGCCCCGGTACACCGAGCTTCACGGAGAGGGTGCGCCGCAGGTGCTGCCGCTGTCTCGGGTTCAGCCGATCGGCCACCCCGGCCTGCTGCATCTGGGCTTCGAGTTCCCGGACCGCCAGTCGGTACAGCTTGTGCGCCCCGGGTAGCTCGCGGACGAAACCCCGGCCGAGGCCCTTTCGGGCGGCCATCGTGAGCGGTTCCTTCCGGTGGACGACATGGTGCTGCACCGGCAGGGGACCCCGTATCCGCCCGTCCCACTCGACGACGAAACGCTGCTGCGGGGGAACTGCGGACGGCTCGCCGATCACCTCACCGGTAGCCGAGAGCATGGTGATGTGGTGGTGATCGGCCAGTGTGCGGAGGGCGTCGCGGACCGCTTCGACCGTGGCGAGATCGACGGTGGCGTCGCCGTCCGAGTCGGTCAGCTGCCGGAATCGGTCGGTGAGCTGGATCTGCGGTGTACCACCGGCGCGGAGGAACTCCGCCACCGCGTGCAGCGACGGTACGCGGTCCAGCGACGCCGCCAGTTCGGCTCGCCCCCGGTGGTCGGGCTCACGATGCCGCTGCGCACTGTCCGGTTCGTCGCGGTCCCGCCCCTGGCCGTCACGCCCCCCGTCGACCTCGTCGTCCCTGACTCGCCCGTCGCGGGGTGCCTCGTCACGGTTCTCCCCGTCGTGGACATCGTCACTGTTCAACACGACGGCGTCGTCGTTGTCCTGGACGACGGCGTCGTCGCGCTGGTGGACGGGGCCGGTCGTCTGGGCGGTCTCCGGTTCGCTGCTGGGCACCCGCCCCGTAGGCCGTCCGCCGAGGGCGCTCTCCTCGAAGACGTCGGCGTGCTGCTCGGCGATGCCCATCTCGCCGGCGGACGTCTGTGTCCGGGTGGCGTCTCCGTGCGAAGAGTGGATCGTGATGGTCCAGTCGAACTCCGTCCGATAACGAACGATCCGGTCTCTGCGCATCATCGCGTGCTTGAGCTGACCGGCGTTGCCGACGGTGCGACCGTGGTCCACCGACATGTGCAGGGCGGGCAACGAGAACGCCGGCGCGATCAGGTGGTGACTTTCCGTCTCGAAGCCGAGGTGCACCCCACCGGCAGCGGAGAACGCACTGCCGTGGTCGGTACCGTCCTGACTGATGACCGTCTCGGCGAGGTCGTCCCGGATCAGTAGGGGATTCTCGGTCGTCGACACGTACCGCACCGTGCGCGGCGTCGCCCCGATCTCCAGATGGCCGGCGAAGTCGCCGTAGCCGGAGAGCTTCCTGGTCAGCAGACGTTTACCGTTCGTGGAGACAGTGGTCTTGTCCCGCTGAGTCGCCTTGGCTCCGATCAGTGGCGACACCCAGCTGTCCGACAGCCAGTACTGGCTGCGGTCCTTGAGGGTCTTCTCGTTCAGGAACTCCTTGGTGGCCAGCTCAAGCACACTGGTCATCGCGGCGGTGGGTACCTTCAGCTCGACAAGCATCTGCCGCAGACTGTCGCGTAGCGGATCCGGGTCGGCCGCGTTGACCGCGAAGTCGATCTCGCCAATGACGGCCGGATCGGTGACCTCGACCGTCGGGTGTGCCCGATCGTCGGCCGGGGTGGCCTCGATCGTGCCGTCCACCGGCGAGGAGTACGCCTGAGGCAACCGCAGGTGCGCCCTACCGGGCAGGTTCACGTTGGCCCGTACGGCTGCCGTTCCCCGGTCCTCGGTCACCCCGACCCGCCGTATCGCCCCCTCGGCGCGAATGGTGGCGGCATAGTCGTGCATGTCGTTCGCGATGATCCGGGAACCGGACTGCACCTCCGTGCCGAGCTTGCGGTGCACGGACTTCTTCTTCTCGCCGCTCACCTTGATCGACGGTGCCAGATGGTGCAGCTCGCCAGCCTTCAACATGAGCAACGGGTCCACGGCGCTGCCGAGGCGACGCTTCGCGGTGGTGACGGCACCGTCCTTGACGGTGGTGTCGCCGTACTTGCTGAAGTACTCCGAATAGCCGGGCTCGACCGGAGTCTGGTCCGGTTCCTGGAACTCGGCGTCTGCCACCTTGAAGCGGAGTTCGACCAGGAGGTCGCCCACCGCGATGACGTCCCCGCCGCGCAGCAGGTCGTTCCAGTGATCGGTACCCGGGTCGGAGACGCGTTCGATGACCTTCGCACGGATCTGGGCAGCTGTCGTCGCCGGCAAGCCGTCGGTCAACGTGTCGATCCAGGCGGACACATCGTCGTGCACGCTCTGCGGTGCGTCGGAGTCGTCGCGTCCCGGCGCAACCGACGTCGCCACGTTCTCCGCCGACTTGAGGTAGCCGTCGCCCAGCAGTCCGAGCCCGACGAACCACGGCGGCGCGGGCGCACTGTCCCGCCGACCTTCGCGGGTCTCCTCCGGTTCCGGCGTCCTCTCCTCCGCTGGTGCGGTCTGTGGGTCAGCCACGGTTTCCGGGGTTGGAGTCAGCTCCCCTTCCGGCGTCGCCTCCGCAGGCGGCGATGTCTCGGGCAGCGCGAAGCGCACCCGCTTCGGCGGGCTGACGTGCTCGGCGACCACCTCGTGTTGCGCAGACGAAGTGTCCTGCTCCGTCAGGCCAGCAGGCACCGCCCGTCGACCCGTCACCGGCCCGAGCGGGATCTCCTCCGGTTCAGGTTCCCTCGGCCGCCCGACGATGTCGTCGCTGGCCGGCGCACCGGTGGAGGTGTTGCTCGGGCCGGAAGATCGGTGGGAAGCGCTGCGACGTCCAGGCGGTGGGGCCGGCGCCCGGCGGGTCGTACGGAAGGCTTCGGGCGCAGTGCCGAACTCGGAACGGTAGGCGCTCTGAATCGTCGGCCAGGCCGTCACGTGGTGCGGGTTGAGGCTGATCTGCTTGCTGTCCGGGTCGCCATGGTTGGTGTGGCTGACCACCACTGTCCAGCCCCTGGCACGCAACTCTGCCATCATCTGATCGCCACGGCGGGTCCGACCGAGAAACTCGTCGAGCTTGGTCTGGCGACGCGCGAAAAGCACCTTACCGGAATTGTCCGTCTTGGCCCGGACGCTCACCTGACGACCGGCGACGGCATGCCGGTACAGACCATAGCCAGGCAGGGCGAGGTCGTCACGGATCCGCTGACCAGACGAAACGATCAGCTGGGCCAGGTCGTACGCCGCATCGGCGGGCGACCGGCCAGCGGATGTCAGACCGAACTCTGTCGCTATCTGGTGGAAATGCCGGACGTCAGGCGATGTCATGGCCCCTTCGGTCCACGCCCGGTCGCCGTCCGGGCCGGCGGTGGCGTGCAACCTATGCAGATGGTGACCGGTGCCAGGATCGACGACCTGGAAGGTGTCCGGGTCGCCTTCGAGCGCCCTGCCGGAAATCTGACGGGTCCGCCCGTCGTCGCGGGTCTCGACGACCACGTCGAGGAACGCTCCGTCGGGTGCCGTCGGCATCCAACCTGGCCGGTCATTGGTCCAGGCCGGCGTGAACTGCGGCGTCCGGGCTGTCCCTGCATCCGGCGCGAGCGTCCATCCCGCACGTTCCAGTCGTTCCCGGGCGATCCGGTTCGCCTCGACCCGAGGCATGCGGTAGTCCTGCGCCTCCGCCCCCGGATCCGACAACACCTCCATGCGGTACGCGTTCCTGCGGATCTCCTGCACCTTCGAGTTGATCACGCGTAGCGAACGGAAGTAGTCCTTGTCGCTGTGTGCGGTCGCGAAGAAGGTAGCCAGATCGAGCGCGCCCGGAACCGGTGAGTTGTTGTCCAGCTCGGCGGTGGCGACGTAGTCGTCCCTCTCGAACGTACGCGCGTCGTAGGTCCCACGCGGCGATCCGTCCGGACCGAAAATGTCGAAGCCGGTGTTGCCGTAGCGCTGACCCGAAAATGCCGGAGACTGGGCCACGGCGTACGAACCGTCCGGCGCGATCCCAACCGTATAGGGCGGTAGCGGCGATGTCGCGAGCACCGGAGCTGGTTCGGTGGCCGGATCAGCTGGGCTACCAACCACTTCCCCGTCCGACACGACAGCGGAACCAGCGAGATCGACCGCAGCTGGGACAACGTCGTCCGGCGACTCGACGAGCACCCAATGTTCGTCGTCGAGGGCCGTCGACTCGTCCACCAGCCGGTGGTCGGCGGCGTCCCTGGCGAACAGGCGGTCGAGTTGCCGCTCCCGCTCGATTGCCGGCCCTTCCAGCGGCAGCCTCGCATACTCCGCCAGCGCCGCCCGGTAGGTCGCCACCGCGCGGACCCGGTCGAGGGCGAGCCGGGCCTGTTCCTGTGCCGGTCGGTCCCCGGCCGTCTCGTGACGTTCCCGAGCCTCGACCATCGCGTGGTACGCGTCCCGCCGGGCGGCCTCCACCTGCTCGGTGACCGCCCGGTCCTCCCCCAACCTGCCCTGATAGAGCTCCTCCGCGTACGCGTAGTCGGTGGTACCCGGTCGCAGTGGATCAGTCAGCGCGGCACGGAGCACCGCCTCATTGTCGGTGCCGAACAGCTGCCGCAGCCGTTCCACCGACCGGGCGTCGACATCACCGGTCCGACGGGCCAGGTCGGCTCGACCGTCCTCGGTGAGTACCCGCTCGGCCAGGTATCGAGCCATCGCGAAGTGTTGCTCGACATGTTCCCACTCGTGACGCAGGTTGCCGACCACAGCCGGCCACGAGTCCAGCCCGGGAGCGAGCGTCATGCTCCACGGCCGGCGCTTGAAACCCCCGTGCAGGCCGTCGGCGAGATCAGCGCTGTCGAACGTCGGCGGCGGAATGCCCGCGTACGGCGCGGGAATCTCGACCAGGTCCGGGCCGCTTCTCCCCCCGGCCCACACCGGGCGGACCAGGGTGTCGGACAGGTACCCGAACAGGTCCGCCGCACCCTGGCGCAGCTGCGCCTCGGTGGGTGCCGGGCCGAGCCGCCGACCGATCCGGGCCGCCTCCTCGTAGTAGTCGACAAGTTTGGCGTCCTCTGGCAGGTGGTGGTCCGGCCGATCGGCGCCCAGTTCACGTAGTCCGTCGATCTGGGACAGCGTCTCCGGTGCAAGCGCACCGAGCTGGCGGTCCAGGTCGTCCCAGACGGCTGCCGGCGGGTCGACCCCCGGAGCACCGACCACCAGCCGTAGCCCGGTGTCCGGTGTGGCGGTCAACCATTGCGCGACCACCGCATCCGGCGCACCTGGTGGGCGTATCCAGACAAGGTTGGGATGACGGACGACGTCCCAGCCGGCCGCCAGCGGGTACGTGTCGACCTGTGCGGCCGGCGGCTGGTGCAGCGCTGAACTCAGGCCACCAGCCACACCCTGGTCGTTGGTGGCGACCTGGATGTCCGGATGCATCGGCGCGAAGAGCAGATCCGTCGGGTTCTCCGGCAGGCTGCCCACCGATCCGTCACGCACGTCGACGAAACCGGGACCACTCTCCGTCTGCACCACCAGGAAAAGCTGCGGATCGGAGCTGTCCGACGCCACCACCCGCAGCAGTCCCTGCGCGTCGTCGGGTACCGACGACGATGTCATCGTCCGCTCGACCGCGTCGTAACCGGGTACCGCCACCGCCCGCCGGCCCGACAGCTCGTGCAGCGCCCGATCCAGCGAGGCAGCGTCCCGCACGTCCGGCCGGACCGTCGGTGATGCCTGGTTGGCGTGCTGGTCGTGGCGTGACAGCGCGGCGTCGAGGGTCCGGGCGAAATGGTTCGTCTCGACCGGTACATCGACTGCCGAGAACCCAGGTTCGGTCGTCGCCTGAGCCCCGGGCGTCGCGGCGGCCTCCGTCGCCTGCCGCGACGGTGTTTCGGCGTGGCGTGAATCGGGCTGCTCTGAGGTCTGGTCGAAGTCGTGGGTGGGGCGGTTGTCGACGGCGATGTCGTCCGGTGTGGCGCTGGTGGTGGCGGGGGCTGTGTGGTGGCGGTCGAGTGGTGTGGTGACGGCCGTGTCGGGGGTGGACGTGTCGTTGTCAGTTCGGTCGCTGGCTGGTGTGTGGGAGACGGTCGCCGGCTGGTTACCGGCTCCGGCGGAGGTTCCACCTTGGGATGCGCCGGTGGTGCCTGGTTCGGCCGGGTTGGTGGTCGGTCTGCCGGTGGTGGGTGTTGCGTTCTGGTTTGCTGTGGTGCTCGTGTGGTTTGCGGAGGCGGTTGGGTGGTTTTCTGCTGTGGTGTGGTGGGGGGCGGTGGGGGTGCTGGTGGTGTCTTGGGTTGGTGTTGTTTCGTGGTGTCGGTTCGTGGTGTTGGTCGGCTGACTGGTGTGGTCGTCTTGGTCGGCGTTGCCGATGGTGCTGGCGTCGTTGGCGTCGCTGACGGCGTTGTCGATGGTGTTGGCGTTGCCTACGGCGTTCCCGGCGGTGCCGGCGGTGCCGACGGTGCCGACGGTGCTCACGTTGCCGGTGGTGCCCACGGCGCCCGTGGTGTCGGTGGTGTCGGCGGTGCTGACGGTGTCGGCGTTCCCGGCGTTCCCGGCGTTCGCCATGTTGTCGGAGCTGCTGCTGGTACCGGCGTTGCTCGTATTCCCTGAGTTGCCCACCGTGTTGCTGGCGTTGTCCATGTCGCCGGAGTTGCCCATGTTGCCTGTGTTGCCGGCGTTGCCCACGGCGTTGCCGGTGTTGCCGGCGGTGTTGCTCGCGGCGTTGCCCACGGCGTCGCCGGAGTTGCCGGCGGTGTTGCTCGCGGCGTTGCCGGAGTTGCCGGCGGTGTTGCTCGCGGAGTTGCCGGCGGTGTTGCCCACGGCGTTGCCGGTGTTGCCGGCGGTGTTGCTCGCGGCGTTGCCGGCGGTGTTGCTCGCGGTGTTGTCGGTGGTGTCGTTCGCGGTGTTGTCGGTGGTGTTGGTGGCGTTGTCCGTGTCGCTGGCGGTGCTGGTGGTGTTGCTGGCGTTGTTCGCGGTGCGGTTGGTGTTGGTGTTGGCGGCGGTGTCGGGGTGGTTGGT
>NZ_JAASAD010000001.1 GCF_012726175.1 Micromonospora sp. HNM0581 | reverse complement strand
CCACCCGCTACGACAAGCTCGCCTGCTGCTACCGCGCCACCGTGCAGATCGCCGACATCCTCATCTGGCTACGCGCGAAACCCGACCGCCCCAAACCATGATCCAGGAGACACGGCCTAGGGCGTCGAACGCGCGTACCACCACAGTTGACGCCTCGCGTTTGCCTGCGTCGATCCGCTGGCAAATTGCGGGGCCATGGCTCTCACCAACCGACACGAATCCGCACCGGGCGCCGGTACGCTCGCCGCGCTCGTCCTGGTCCTGGTCTTCGGCAGCCCCTGGTACGTCGACTGGGCCAGGGACAACGGTGCCCGCTCACCGGGTGGCCCGGCGACCCGTCGGAGGGGACTCACCCGGTCGACTCCGCCAGCATCAGGATGCGTTCGCGGCTGAGGGTGCCGACGGGGCGTCCGTCCTCGGTCACCACCGCCTGGCCGCCGGCGGCGGTGAGCAGCAGTGCCAGCGCGTCGTAGGCCGACCCGCCGAGCGGCATCGACGGCAGCCCGGCAACCCCGTCGACGGGCAGCGGATCGAGCACTTCCCGGGTCACCGGAAGGACGGCCAGCCGGCGGATGCCCCGGTCGGCCCCGACGAATTCCCGAACGAACCCGGTCGCGGGAGTGCCGAGCAGCGCCGCCGGGGTGTCGTACTGCTCCAGCCGGCCCCCTTCGGAGAGCACCGCGATGCGGTCGCCGAGCCGTACGGCCTCGTCGAGGTCGTGGGTGACCAGGACGATGGTCTTGCGTACCTCCGCCTGCAGCCGCAGGAACTCCTCCTGCAGCCGGGTGCGCACGATCGGGTCGACGGCGGAGAAGGGCTCGTCCATCAACAGCAACACCGGATCGGCCGCGAGCGCCCGGGCCACGCCGACCCGCTGCCGCTGGCCGCCGGAGAGTTCGTGGGGGTAGCGCCGGCCGAACTGCACCGGATCGAGACCGACCAGTTCCAGCAGTTCCTCGACCCGACGCTTCACCGGGCCGGTGGCCCAGCCGAGCAGCCGGGGCACGGTGGCGACGTTCGCGGCTACCGTCTGGTGCGGGAAGAGGCCGACGTTCTGGATGACGTAGCCGATCTGGCGGCGTAGTTTCACCGGGTCCACCCGGGTCACGTCGGCGTCGCCGAGCAGTATCCGGCCGGCGGTCGGCTCGATCAGCCGATTGATCATCCGCAGCACGGTCGACTTGCCGCACCCGGATGGGCCGATCAGCACGACCAGTTCACCCTCGTCGACATGCAGGCTGAGCTCTCCGACTGCGTCGGTGCCGTCCGGGTAGCGCTTGCCGATGCCGTCGAGGGTGATCGACGCCGCGCGTCGATCACCGCCGGCACCCGGGGTAACGTCCACGTATGTCCTTCCGCCTGAGCTACCGGGCTGATCCGGGTAACCCGTGGTTCTCCTGGCAGTACGTGCGGGACAACTCTGACACGGTGCTCGCCGCCCTACGTGAACACACCACACTGACCCTCCGGGCGGTGCTCGTCGCCGCGTTGATCGCCGTCCCGCTGGCAGTGGTGGCGTACTGGTTCCGGCCGCTCGCCGGGCCGATTCTCGCACTGACCGGGGTGCTCTACACGGTTCCCTCCCTGGCCGTGTTCGCGTTCGTGGCACCGTATCTGGGCATCGGCGTCGCGACCGTGTTGAGCGTGGTGGTGCTGTACGCGCTGCTGGTGATCATCCGCAACACCGTCGCCGGGCTCAACCAGGTTCCGGCGGAGATCAGGGAGGCGGCCGAGGGCATGGGGTACGGCCGCTGGGGGCGTCTGTTACGCATCGAGTTGCCGCTGGCCGTACCCGGCATCCTCACCGGTCTGCGGTTGGCCACGGTCTCCACTGTCGCTCTGGTCACCGTCGGTGTGGTGATCGGGCGGGGTGGGCTCGGGCAGATCATCTTCGCCGGATTCCAGAACAACCTCTACAAGGCCCAGATCATGACCGGGACGCTGCTCTGTGTCCTGCTTGCGCTGGTGCTCGACCTGTTCCTGGTGGCAGCCGGTCGGCTGCTCACCCCGTGGCTGCGCGGACGGACCGGATGAGCGTCGGGAGGGGACGGACGGGCCTCCGGCCGGGCGGGCGTCGCTTGGCTCAGCCTGAGGCCGGTGCCGAACCCCAGTGCCGGGCCCAGGGCAGCCGCCTGATGCGTGACGCGGAACGACGGGACGGGACCGGGCGGTCTGTTCGGGGATCGCGATGAACCCGGTGTCCCAGGCGGTGGTCTGGCTCAACGATCCGCTCAACTGGACGAATCCGGGCGGTATCTTGGACCGGCTCGGTGAGCACGTCAGCATGTCGGCCGCTGCGGTGCTGTTGGGCTGCCTGGTGGCCTGGCCACTGGGTCTCTGGTTGGGCCACACCGGTCGCGGCGGGGGCATGGTGGTGCTCGTCTCGAACCTCACCCTGGCGGTGCCCACACTGGCTCTGCTGACCATCCTCCCGTTGACCTTTCTCGGCTTCGGTCGACCGGCGGTGGTGGTCGCGCTGGCGGTCTTCGCCGTGCCGCCGCTGCTGGCGAACTCTTACACGGGGGTGCGGCAGGTCGATCCGCAGACCCGGGAGGCCGCCCGCGGCATGGGCATGACAGGAACACAGGTGCTGAGTCGGGTGGAACTGCCGCTCGCGGTGCCCTATCTCGCGGCAGGTTTCCGGACTGCCGCCGTTCAGGTGGTCGCCACGGCGGCGCTGGCGACCTTCGTCAACGGTGGCGGCCTGGGGGAGATCATCCGGCTGGGGTTCGGCTTGAGCATCGCGGTCGGTGGTGGTCAGATCCTGGCCGGTGGGCTGTTGGTCGCCGGGCTCGCGCTGAGCGTCGAGCTGCTTTTCGCACTTGTCGAACGGCTGGTGACCCCCCGCCCGTTGCGCCGTGCCCGACGTCGTGCCGGGCGACGCGCTGCGGATGCCGTTGCCGGTTGCTGACCGGAGGCGAATGGTACGAGGTGACGACGTCGACCCACCCGACGTAGCCGGCTGCGGGGTCGACGTCACGTGTCGGGTCGGGTCGGGTCGGGTGGGTCGACCCCGATGGGTGACGTTCCGGTGACGAATGCCTCGTCAGCTTGTCGGTGGCACACGTCAGGATGTTGGCTGGACACAGCGGGCGGCCGGTAGGCGGAATCGCCCGTCGGACACGCGGCCGGCCCACCCGGGCCGCGCCGGGACACGGAAGGCGGGCACATGCGCGCAGGTAGCAGACTGTCCATCGCGGTCGTGGGGGCGGTCGCGGCAGCGACGGTCCTGGCAGGTTGTGGCGACGCCGGTTCGTCCGGCACCGAGGAGCCGCAGCAGGGTGCCTCCGGCGAGGGTTGCGCGCCCGTGGCCGGGGAGCAGTTGATCGCGCTTGAGGACGACAAGTCACTGCAGAACGCCGACAACATCATTCCGGCGATCAACAGTGACGTGGCTGCCCCGCAGTTGATCGCCGCGCTGGACAAGATCTCCACCGTGCTCGACACGCCGAAGCTCGTGCAGCTCAACAAGGCGGTCGACGACGAGCGTAAAAGCGCCCAGGCCGCGGCACAGGAGTTCGCCGATGCCAACTCGCTGACCGACGGAGTGGAGGAGGGGCCGGGCGGTCGAATCACGGTGGGAGCCGGAAACTTCACCGAGAGCGAGATCATCGCCGAGCTTTACAAGATCCAGCTGACGGCTGCGGGCTACCAGGTCACCGTGCAGCAGATCGGCAACCGGGAGTTGTACGAGCCGGCGTTGGAGAAGGGCGAGATCCAGGTCGTCCCGGAGTACGCCGCCACCCTCGCCGAGTTCCTCAACGGCAAGGTGAACAGCGGTGGCCAGCCGGTTTCCTCACCGGACGTCGAGAACACCGTCACCGCGCTGCGCGGTCTGGGTGAGCAGGTGGGCTTGACCTTCGGCGCTCCGGCAGCGGCCCAGAACCAGAACGCCTTCGCCGTGACCGAGGAGTTCTCCGAGAAGTACGGCGTGCGTACTCTCTCCGAGCTGGCCGAGAAGTGTTCGGGTACGGCCACGGTGCTGGGTGGCCCACCGGAGTGCCAGGAGCGCCCCTTCTGTAAGCCCGGCCTGGAGCAGACCTACGGTTTGGCCGTCGGTTCGTTCTCCTCACTGGACCAGGGTGGCCCGCTGACCAAGACGGGCCTGCGTAACGGCACGATCAGCGTCGGCCTGGTCTTCTCGACCGACGCGGCGTACGCGCAGAGCTGAGCAGCCGTTCCAGCCGCCACGGTGCCCCGGCCGAAGGTCGGGGCACCGTGCTGTTGCTGGCGTGGTGGCGCAGTCGCGACCGCCGATTCGAAGTCGCGAAGGACAGCTGCCGTGGGGCCGTTCCCACGTTACGCAACTCTCGGTAGGCTGCGGACCCATGCCCGCCCCGGTGCCCGCCGATACGCGCAAGCTGCTCACCGTGCTCTTCTGGGGCGGTACGGCCCTCGCTCCTGTCGCAGCGCTCATACTTCTGGTCGCCGACGGCAACGGGCCGCTGCGCTTTGCCGCGGTGCTGGCCATACTGGCCGTGGTGCTGATCGGTCTGTCCATCGCGTTACGTCCCGACGGCGGTGGGCCGCCTGCGGAGGAGATCCGCGACGAGGTTCAGCAGTTGCGGCGGGAACTACGCGGTGAGATCGTGGCTGCTGCCCAACGCGGCAATCAGGCACTCGACGAGGTTCATCGGGTGCAGGAGGCGCTCGCGGGGCTGCGCCGACAGGTCGATTCGGGTGACCTCGGCGCGGCAGGGAACGAGCAGCCGGCCGCCCCTGGCCGAGCCCGGGTGCCGGCGCCGGAGGCACCGTCGCGGCCTACCGCGCAGGCCGGTGTCCATGGCACGGCCCGGCCTGCCCACGGCCGGGCCGGCGGATACGACGAAGAGCGTGCCGGGGCAGACGGGTACGGCGGGGAGCGGCCAGGACCTGCCGGGTACGGCGGGGCGCGTTCCGGGCCCGGCAACAACGGTACGGCCAGCGGCTCAGCGGGCGTCTACGGTCCACCGGTCCGGCCGGAGCAGGACAAGCGCCCGGGTGATTCGGGGCCGAAACCACTCGGAATGGTCCGGCACACCGAGACGGTGCAGGTGACCACCCGGCACACGATCGTGAACGGCGGTGTGGGCGAGTCCGGCGGCCGGTACGGCGGGTATCCGGCGGGTTGGTCGGCAGCGCAGCACGGGGAGCGTGGGCGGGGACACGCCACCGACCGGGACGAGCACGTCTGGTCCGACGGTGACGACGGTTCCCGTCGGGACGAGAACCGTCGCTGGTCCGGTCCGGAGCACCACGACGGACGTTCCTGGCCCGGAGCTGCCCACGAGGAGTCTGCCTGGTCCGGGCCGCCCCACGACGACGAACGTTCCTGGTCCGGCTCACCTCGTGAGGAGGAACGTTCCTGGTCGCCGCCACAGGAGGACGGTCGCTGGTCGGCCGCGGGCGACGACTGGTCCGCCGCCCGCGTCGGTGGCTCGGACTATCCGGAAGGGAATTCCGGCGACCGCGACGGTCGCGACCAGAGGTCCCGGGACGACCGCAACTGGGACGCGGGTGCCCAGCGCTGGGAAAGTCCTGCGGGCCCGGCACCGGCACCACAGGGGAACCGGTCGGACGACACGGGGGCGTACTGGGCGCAGCTGCGGGCCGGGGACCGTTGGGCGGCGGTGCGCGACGACGATCGGGGCCGCGAGCTGCGGGTCGGCGAACGCCGGGCCGAGGTGCACGCCGACCCTGCCGGCACCGAGTACCGGGTTCAGGACCGGTGGGCGAGCGTACGTCGCGACGATTCACGCCGCGACGCGGCGGGCGAGGGCGCGTGGCACGACGGCTGGAGTGAGCCGGAGAGCCATCCGGCGCTGCCCGCCGGTGGGGTGCCGGTGCCGCAGGAGTGGCAGCCATCCCGTGAACGCGGTTATCAACCCGAACCGGCGCGGGGTCACCAGCCGGAACCGACGCGCGGCTACGCGCCGGAACCGGGGTACGGACATCGACCCGGGTACCCGAGGGCTGAACGCCCGGGTGGGGAGGCTTACGGCCGCCGGCACCGTGAGGAGGAGAGCGGCTACGGTCCGGCGGGGCACGACGCCGCAGACCGCCGCTGGCGCTGACCTGACGGACGACGCCACCCGCGTACGAGAGCTGGTGCAGGGGCCGTCACTTGTCGATGTCGCCGACCACGAAGAACATCGAGCCGAGAATGGCGATCAGGTCCGGTACCAGACAGCCGGGCAGCAGGGTGGCCAGGGCCTGCACGTTGGCGTACGAGGCGGTGCGCAACTTGAGTCGCCACGGCGTCTTCTCGCCCCGGGAGACCAGGTAGTAGCCGTTGATGCCGAGCGGATTCTCCGTCCAGGCGTACGTGTGCCCCTCGGGTGCCTTGAGCACCTTCGGCAGTCTGGTGTTGATCGGCCCGGTGAGCCGGTCGACCCGCTCCAGGCACTGCTCCGCCAGGTCGAGTGAGGCGTACACCTGGTCGAGCAGCACCTCGAAGCGGGCGTGGCAGTCGCCTGCTGTCTTCGTCACCACGGGCACGTCGAGCTGGTCGTAGGCCAGGTACGGTTCGTCCCTGCGCAGGTCGAGGTCGAGACCGGATGCCCGGGCCACCGGACCGGAGGCCCCGAAGGCGGCAGCCTCAGCCGCCGAGAGCACCCCCACCCCGACGGTACGGGCCAGGAAGATCTCGTTCCGACGGATCAGGTTGTCCAGGTCCGGCATTCGGCGGCGTACCTCACCGACGGCGGCTCGGGCCCGTCCGGTCCACCCGGCTGGCACCTCCTCTTTGAGGCCACCGACCCGGTTGAACATGTAGTGGATCCGCCCCCCGGAGACCTCCTCCATCACCGCCTGGAGGGTTTCGCGTTCCCGGAAGGCGTAGAACATCGGGGTGATCGCGCCGATCTCCAGCGGATAGGAGCCGAGGAACATCAGGTGGTTGAGTACCCGGTTCAACTCGGCGAGCGCCATCCGCAGCCAGGTGGCCCGCTCCGGCACCTCCATGCCCATCAGCCGTTCCACCGCGAGCACCACGCCCAGCTCGTTGGCGAACGCCGACAGCCAGTCGTGCCGGTTGGCCAACACGATGATCTGCCGGTAGTCGCGTACCTCGAACAACTTTTCGGCACCTCGGTGCATGTAGCCGACGACCGGTTCGGCGGCCAGCACCCGCTCGCCGTCGAGGACGAGTTTGAGCCGTAGCACGCCATGTGTGGAGGGGTGCTGCGGACCGATGTTCAGCACCATGTCCGCGCCGAGCTGCTCACCCCCGGTGCCCGCCACCAGGCCGGCGCCGGTGCCGACGGTCAGCTCGCGCAGATCGCCCGTGGTCATGCCCGCCATCGTGCCATGGACAGCGAACCGGGACGCGACCGTCCGCACCCCGGCCCCACCCGCAAGTGCGGCGTGCTCAGCCGGGAGATCGTTGGACATGTGGTGAGGACTGACCGACTGGCAGCCGGTCGGTGGGCAGGCCGACCGGCTGCCACAGCCACCAGTGCCCGCCGAGACCGGTGGTGTCGGTCAGCTCGGCAGCAGCCGCCGCCGTGGCCAGGGCCCGCAGGTAGCCGGCCGGGTCGCTGGAGGCCAGGCTCAGCCCTGGTCGCCCGCCGTCGGCCCCGAGGGCATGTAGCGCCTCGCGCTGCGAGGTCAGCAGGTATGCACACCGGGCCGCCCGCTCACCGGCGGCAGCGACCGAGTCGATGGCGACGTGCGCGGTGACGTCGCAGGAGGCGTCCGGCACCGGGGACACCTGCCGTCCGCCCCGGTAGCCGACGAGCGTCCCGGCGACCGGCCGCTCCGCTCGCAGGTGGCCGTAGTCCACGGCCAGCGCCAGCCCTCGCCCGACGTGGTCCACGGCTCGCGACCACGCCTCGTCTCTTGTCCGCCCGATCTCTGCCCGCGGCCACAGCAACGAAACATCCATGGAGGCACCCGACGGGGCCGACCGGCTCGGGACGGTCGGGGTGGCGAGGTCGTGGTCCGGTGCCGGCCACCAGTTGGTAAGCCAGTCTGCGTCCGCGCGATCGACCCGGCTGCCTGCCGTCTCGGCTCCGGTGGTGGGGTCGACCAGCAGGTAGTGCCAGCTGCCGTCGATGTGTGTGGCCAGGTCGAGGGGGACGTTGTCGAGCCACTCGGTGGCCAGGAGCAGCCCGGTGACGGCAGTGGGGATCTCGTTGGTCCAGGCGATCTGGTCGGGGAGGCCGGCGGGACGTGGGGAGAGTTCGACGGCGGTGAAACGCACCCGCCGAGCCAGCGGAGTCCGCATCGAGGGTGACGGCTCGCCGTGAACCGCCGCTGAGAGAGCCCTGACCAGCTCACCTTGCCCGGCTCCCACGTCCACCACGTCGAACCGGTCGGGGAAGTTCAGGGCGGCGTCGAGCTGGTGGATCAATCGGATCAGTGCCGTGGCGAAGATCGGTGAGGCGTGCACGCTGGTGCGGAAGTGTGCCGCCGGTCCGGCGCCGGAGACGAAGAATCCACCGGGACCGTAGAGGGCTTGTCGCATCGCCTCGCGCCAGCGAATCGTCATGGGGCGCTCCTCACACCGGTGAACGATTTCACACATTCTTGTTTCGGGTCCGCGTCAGCGACGCATACTTGCCCCGACCGGTACCCGCATCGAGGACTGGATCGTGACATGAGCGCACCGCTGCGCACCTATCCGGCCGGCCACCGGCCGCCTGTGGCTCCGGCTCAGGCCACCCCCGCTGTGCTCACCGTCGGCGTCATCGGCGCCGGGCGGGTGGGCGCCACGCTGGGCGCCGCGCTGGCCGCTGCCGGTCATCGGGTGGTCGCGGCCAGCGGCACGTCCGGTGCCTCTCGTGCCCGCCTCGCGTTGTTGCTGCCGAGGGTGCCCTGTCGCCCGGCCGTCGAGGTCGCCCGGAGCGCCACCGATCTGCTGCTGATCGCTGTGCCGGACGACGCGCTGTCCGGGGTGGTGGCCGGGCTGGTCGCCGACGGTGCGCTGCGTCCCGGCCAGGTGGTGGCGCACACCTCGGGGGCGCACGGCCTGGCGGTGCTGGAGCCGGCCAGTTCGACCGGTGCCCGTCCGTTGGCGTTGCATCCCGCGATGACCTTCGCCGGTACGCCGGACGACCTCGGTCGGCTGCCCGGCATCTCCTACGGGGTGAGTGTGCCTGCCGATCTGCGCCCGCTGGCCGCCCGGCTGGTGGTCGACCTCGGTGGGGTGCCCGAGTGGATCGCCGAGGCCGACCGGCCGCTCTATCACGCGGCGTTGGCACATGGCGCCAACCACCTGGTGACCTTGGTCAACGAGGCGGCTGGCCTGCTGCGCGACGCCGGAGTGGGTCAGCCCGAGAAGGTGCTTGCGCCGCTGCTGCGGGCCGCGCTGGAGAACGCGTTACGCCTCGGCGACGACGCGTTGACCGGCCCGGTCTCCCGAGGCGACGCCGGCACGGTGCGACGGCACCTGGCGCGGCTCACCGGTGCTGCGCCTGAGGTGGTCGATGTCTATGTCGTACTGGCCCGGCGTACCGCCGACCGGGCGGTCGCGGCCGGGCGGATACGTGCGATCGACGTCGCGCCGGTGCTCGACGTCCTGGACGCCTACCGGAGTGGGGTGACGACGTGACGATCGATGCAGGACAGGTGCCGAGCGAGGTGGATCACGTGACGGAGCTGGTGCACACCAGGGCCGACCTGGCCAGGGCGCGGTCCGCCTGCACCGGGACGGTGGGGGTGGTGATGACCATGGGCGCGTTGCACGAGGGGCACGAGACGTTGCTGCGCCAGGCCCGGGCTCGGGTCGACCACCTGATCGTGACGATCTTCGTGAACCCGTTGCAGTTTGGGCCGAACGAGGATTTCGACCGCTACCCGCGTACCCTCGAAGATGATCTGGAGGTCTGCCGACGGGCGCGCGTGGACCTGGTCTTCGCTCCCTCGGTGGCGGAGATGTACCCCGGTGGCGAGCCGGTGGTCCGGGTCAGCCCGGGGTCGCTCGGTGAGGATCTGGAGGGGCTGAGCCGGCCGGGGTTCTTCCACGGCGTGCTCACCGTGGTGCTGAAGCTGCTCCAGCTCACCCGAGCGGACCTGACCTTCTTCGGTGAGAAGGATTTCCAGCAGCTGACCCTGGTCCGGCGGATGTGCCGTGATCTGGATGTCCCGGTCGAGGTGATCGGGGTGCCTACGGTCCGGGAACCGGACGGCCTGGCGTTGTCCAGCCGCAACCGCTACCTCTCGCCGGTTGAACGCTCGGTGGCGCTCAACCTGTCCCGGGCGTTGCGGGCAGGTGCCGAGGCTGCTGCGGCCGGTCGAGACGCCGGCTCGGTGCTCTCCGCGGCCCACCTCGCTTTCGGTGCCGGTGAACCCGGCGCGCGGCTGGACTACCTGGTGCTCACCGACGCTGATCTGGAGCCTGGTCCGGTCCGTGGTCCGGCCCGGCTGCTCGTGGCTGCGTGGGTGGGCGGTACCCGATTGATCGACAACGCTGAGATCCGGCTCGACCCGAAATCCTGACCACCCGTGCCCGTGAAAGGCGTCCCGATGTTCCGCACGATGCTCAAGTCCAAGATCCACCGGGCCACGGTGACCCAGGCGGACCTGCACTACGTCGGCTCGGTGACCGTCGACGAGGACCTTCTCGACGCCGCCGACCTGCTCCCCGGCGAGCAGGTGGCGATCGTCGACATCACCAACGGAGCCCGACTGGAAACGTATGTCATCCCCGGTCGGCGGGGCAGCGGCGTGATCGGTATCAACGGCGCGGCCGCGCACCTGGTGCATCCAGGTGATCTGGTCATCCTCATCTCGTACGGGCAGATGGACGACGCCGAGGCCCGTGCGTACCGTCCTCGGGTGGTGCACGTGGACGCCGACAACAAGGCCGTCGACATCGGCGGCGATCCGTCGACCCCCGCGCCCGGTACCGCAGGCGCGCCGGTGCCGAACCCGCTGTCGGTCTAGCGGGCTGGAGCGCCCGGGTCATCGGCGTCGCCGGCGCCACCGTGCTGCGCTCTCGCCGACCGGCTGTGACGCCCGTCCGCGGAATCCGGTCTGTCACCGGAAGGTCATTTCTGGTTACCCTGAGGGTGCCGTCGGGGGACGGTCGCTGACTGGGGGAGGCGGCGCCAATGCAGCGTGCGACGAGGAGCCTGGCCACCGCCATCGTCTTGGCGGCGTTGCTGGCCGGATGCGGGCCGCCTGGCGGGCTGGACGGCGACCTGGTGGACGACTGGGCCGTACTGCCGCCGCCCGGGCCCTTCACCCCGGTTGCCGGGATCTGCCACGAGGCCGATTTCGCCGAGGTGGTGCCGCTGGGGGCGTACGCGCCGGTGGATTGCGCCACTCCGCACCGGACGGAGACGGTGTACGTCGGCGGTTTCCCCGCAGAACAGGATGATCCTCCCTCGACCGGCTCCTCGGAACTGCGTACCGCCTTCGTCGAGTGCGACAACCGGGCCAACGTCCACGTCGGTGACAACTGGCGGGTCGGGCGGCTCCGGTTGGCGGTCGCGGTGCCGTCCGAGCCGGGCTGGGCGGCCGGGTCGCGCTGGTACCGCTGCGACCTGATGGAGGTCAACACGGTGGAGGCTGGTGCCCGGGTCGTACTTCGTACCGGCTCGTTGCGGGACTCGCTCCGGACGGCGTCGCCGCTGCGGCTGGGCTGCCAGCAGACGCGTGCCGACGGGAGCGGCGTGGTGCAGGCCCTGGTGCCGGTGGCGTGCACCGAGCGCCACAACGCCGAGTTCGCCGGAGTCTGGCCGGCCCCGGACCGCCAGTATCCGACGCGAAGTACGCAGTGGGCGGCCCTCTACGCGGGTTGCCGCTCGGTTCTCGCCCGCTTCGCCGGTGTGCCGGACGACGACGATCTGATCTTCCGCGCGGACGTGGTGGTACGTCCGCCGAGCGCCGGTCGTTGGCGGGTGGGTGACCGCGGGGTCCGGTGCTACCTGTGGCTGAGTGACCGTCGGGTGACCGGGACGCTCAAGGGCGCCGGCCCGACCGCACTCCCGGTTCGGACGAAGTAGCCGGAACCACTCTTCCCGCCCCCGCCGCCCGAGACGAAGGACGCTCGGGTTGACTTGGGGTATGGATCTACCGACCGTCGGTCTGCCGGCACTGCCACGCCGGCTGGCCGCCCCGGCACCCGGATGGGTGGAGACCACCGACGTGATCGTGGTCGGGTCCGGGGTGGCCGGGCTGACCGCCGCGCTGCATCTGCGCGAGGCGGGCCTGCACGTCACAGTGGTCACCAAGGTCGACATCGACGAGGGATCGACCCGCTGGGCGCAGGGTGGCATCGCTGCGGTCCTCGACCCGACCGACACCCCGCAGATGCACGCCACCGACACGGAGATCGCCGGCGTGGGCCTGTGTGACCCGGCCGCGGTCCGGGTGCTGGTCGAGGAGGGGCCCGCCCGGCTGCGGGAACTGATGCGTCTCGGCGCCGAGTTCGACCGCAACGCCGACGGCTCGTTGATGCTCACCCGGGAGGGTGGGCACCGGGCCGACCGGATCGTGCACGCGGGTGGTGACGCGACAGGTGCGGAGGTGCAGCGGGCACTGCACGAAGCGGTACGCCGTGACCCGTGGATCAGGCTCGTCGAGCACGCGTTGGTGCTGGACCTGCTCCGCGCCCGCGGCGACGGTCCGGGCGGGCTCGGTGCTGCCTGCGGGATCACGCTGCACGTGCTCGGCGAGGGCAGCGAGGACGGTGTCGGGGCCCTGCTGGCCCGGGCGGTGGTGTTGGCCACCGGCGGCATGGGGCAGATCTTCGCGGCCACCACCAATCCGGCGGTCTCCACCGGCGACGGCGTCGCCCTCGCCATGCGGGCGGGCGCAGCGGTCACCGATATCGAGTTCGTCCAGTTCCACCCGACCGCGCTCATCGTGCCGCAACGCTCCCGCGTGCCCGGTACCGGGCACGCCCAGCAGCCGTTGGTCTCCGAGGCGCTACGGGGCGAGGGTGCGCACCTGGTCGACGGGGACGGGAAGCGCTTCATGCTCGGCCAGCACGAACTGGCTGAACTGGCCCCCCGTGACGTGGTGGCCAAAGGCATCCACCGGGTATTGCTGGCCAACGGTGATGACCATGTCCACCTTGACGCCCGTCACCTCGGCGGCGACTTCCTGGCCCGCCGGTTCCCCACGATCGTCGCGTCGTGCCTGGCCATCGGCGTCGACCCGGGAACCGACCTGATCCCGGTGGCGCCGGCGGCGCACTACGCCTCCGGCGGGGTCCGCACCGACCTGCGTGGCCGGACCTCGATCCCGGGCCTGTACGCCTGCGGCGAGGTCGCCTGCACCGGAGTGCACGGCGCGAACCGGCTGGCCAGCAACTCGCTGTTGGAAGGGTTGGTTTTCTCCCGTCGGATCGCCGACGACGTGGCGTCCGGCCTGCCCGAGCAGGCCCACCCGGCAGACACCGGCGCGTGGCGCGGGGAGGGCGGCTGGGTGCTGCCGGCCGGCGCCACGCCGGTGTTGCAACGGGCGATGACCCGGGGCGCCGGGGTGCTCCGCTCAGCTGCGACGTTGACCGGTACTGCCGTCGAACTGGTCGAGTTGGGCGTCGCCCGCGGCACCCCGCGTACCGCCGACTGGGAGGCGACGAACCTGCTCACGGTGGCCGCCACGCTCGTCGCTGCGGCGTACGCCCGTCGGGAGACCCGAGGCTGCCACTGGCGGGAGGACTTCCCGGTGGACGACGAGCGGTGGCACGGCCACCTGATCGGTGCCGTGGGCGGACAGGGTGAGTTGACCACCGGGTGGGAGGAGAGGTGATGACCGGCGAGACGGAGCGGATGCTGCGGGTGGCGGGGCTGGACCCGGATCAGGTGCGCAGGGTCGTGGAGAATGCGCTCGTCGAGGATCTCGGACCGGACGGGCTCGACGTGACGAGCACGGCCACCGTCCCCGCGGCGCAGACCGACACCGCCGACGTGGTGGCCCGTGCCGACGGGGTGGTGGCTGGGTTGGCGGTCGCCGCCGCCGTTTTCGAGCTGGCCGCGGTGGCCACCGCTTCCGGGCGTACCGTTGAGGTTTCGCTTGTGGCCCACGACGGCGAGCGGGTCGCCCGGGGGGACGTGCTGGCCACGGTGACTGGCCCCACCCGGGTGCTGCTCACCGCTGAGCGGACCGCCCTCAACCTGCTCAGCCGGATGTCCGGGGTGGCTACCCAAACCCGGGCCTGGGCGGATGCGCTGGCCGGCAGCAAGGCGATGGTGCTGGACACCCGCAAGACCACCCCCGGGCTGCGCGCCCTGGAGAAGTACGCGGTCCGGGCCGGCGGCGGCACGAACAAGCGGATGGGTCTGTACGACGTCGCCATGGTCAAGGACAACCACAAGTTCGCGGCTGGCGGCGTCGCCGCCGCGTACCGGCGGGTGCGGGAGGCGTTTCCGGAGGTGCCGGTGCAGGTGGAGGTGGACACCCTTGACGAGGCGGTGGAGGCGGTCGAGGCCGGTGCCGATTTCCTCCTGCTCGACAACATGCCTCCGGCTCTGCTCGCCGAGGTGGTGGCCGCGGTCGGTGACCGGGCCGAGTTGGAGGCGACCGGCGGGCTGACCCTCGCCGACGCGCCAGCGGTCGGCGCCACCGGGGTCGACTTCCTTTCCGTCGGCGCGCTCACCCACTCCGCACCGATCCTGGACATCGCCCTGGACCTGCGTTCGGGTTGAGCCCGTCTAGGCTGCGTGCGTGCTGCTCTGCATCGACATCGGGAACACGAACACCGTGCTGGCGACCTTCGACGGCGACAAGCTGGTGCACTCCTGGCGGATCAAGACCGATGCCCGCTCGACCGCCGACGAACTGGGTCTGATGTTCCGAGGGCTGCTCGCCGGCGACGCCGTCGAGATCACCGGGGTGGCCGCCTGCTCGACGGTCCCGGCGGCCCTGCGCTCGCTGCGGACCATGCTCACCCGCTACTACGGGGAGCTGCCGAGTGTCATCGTCGAGCCCGGCGTGCGCACCGGGGTGCAGCTGGCCATCGACAACCCGAAGGAGGTGGGCTCGGACCGGGTGGTCAACACTCTGGCCGCCTACACCCTTTACGGCGGACCGTCGATCGTGGTCGATTTCGGCACGACGACCAACTTCGACGTGATCAGTGGCCGGGGCGAGTTCCTCGGCGGTGCGTTCGCCCCGGGCATCGAGATCTCCTTCGACGCGCTCGCTGCCCGCGCCGCCCAGTTACGCAAGGTCGAGGCGACCCGACCCCGCTCGGTGATCGGCAAGAACACCGTCGAGTGCCTGCAGTCGGGCCTGTACTTCGGTTTCGCGGGGCAGGTGGACCGGATCGTCGACCGGATGGCAGCCGAACTGGGCGGGTTGAAGGCGGTGATCGCGACCGGAGGGTTGGCCTCCCTGGTGCGTGAGGAGTGCCGGACTATCACCCACCACGAACCGATGATCACGCTGATCGGGCTCCGCATGGTGTACGAGCGCAACGTCTGAGCACGGGACTTCTTCCCGAAGCGTGCCGGTGGTCTGCGTGGCCGGCGGACTGTCCAGTAACGGTCGCCGAGGTGGTTGAGTACGCTCGGGTCCTGACCCCGCCCGAAATCTCCCGCTGAGGAAGCGTGCCGTGACCCACCAGAGCCCCGTGCCAGTCGACCCCGCCGATGACCTTCCAGAGCAGATGAAGGTCCGCCGGGAGAAGCGGGACCGGATGCTCGCCGAGGGTGTGCAGCCCTATCCGGTCGGCTACCCGCGTACCAGCACGTTGAGTCAGTTGCGTGAGCGTTACGCGGAGCTGCCAACGGACACCGCCACCGGCGACCGGGTCTCGGTCACCGGTCGGGTGATCTTCGTGCGGAACACCGGCAAGCTCTGCTTTGCTACCCTGCGTGATGGTGATGGCACCGAACTGCAGGCGATGTTGTCGCTGGATCGGGTCGGCGCTGAGCGGTTGGAGGCATGGAAGCGGCTGGTGGATCTCGGTGACCACGTGGGGGTGACCGGAGAGGTGATCACCAGTCGCCGGGGTGAGTTGTCGGTGCTGGCCGAGCAGTGGGCGGTCACCGCCAAGGCGTTGCGCCCGCTTCCGGTTGCGCACAAGCCGCTCAGTGAGGAGGCCCGGGTCCGGCAGCGCTACGTCGATCTGGTCGTCCGTCCGCAGGCGCGGCAGATGGTGCGTACCCGTGCGGCGGCGTTGCGGAGTCTGCGCGACTCGTTGCACGGCGCGGGTTACCTTGAGGTGGAGACCCCGATGTTGCAGTTGCTGCACGGGGGTGCGGCGGCCCGACCTTTCGTGACACACAGCAATGCACTCAACACCGATCTGTATCTCCGAATCGCCCCGGAACTGTTTCTGAAGCGGGCCGTCGTCGGTGGCGTCGAGCGGGTCTTCGAGATCAACCGCAACTTCCGTAATGAGGGCATCGACTCTTCGCACTCGCCCGAGTTCGCCATGCTGGAGGCGTACGAGGCGTACGGGGACTACGACACGATGGCTGAGTTGACTCGTAATCTCGTGCAGCGGGCGGCGGTCGCTGTCGCCGGGTCGACGGTGGTCACCCACGCTGATGGTCGGGAGTTCGACCTCGGTGGCGAGTGGCGTACGGTGACCCTCTTCGGGGTGCTTTCCGAGGCGCTCGGTGAAGAGGTGACGGTGCACACCGAGCAGTGGCGCCTGGTCCAGTACGCGGACAAGGTGGGCTTGGCCGTCGACCCGAAGTGGGGGCCGGGCAAGCTCGCCGAGGAACTGTTCGAGGAGCTGGTCGTTCCCGGTCTCGAGGCGCCGACCTTCGTGCGGGACTATCCCGAGGAGACGAGTCCGCTGACCCGGGCGCATCGCAGCGAGCCGGGCCTGGCCGAGAAGTGGGACCTGTACGTGCTCGGTTTCGAGCTGGGGACGGCGTACTCCGAGCTGGTCGACCCGGTGGTGCAGCGGGAACGGCTGGTGGCGCAGGCGCAGCTGGCCGCCCGGGGTGACGACGAGGCGATGCGGCTGGACGAGGACTTCCTCCGGGCGATGGAGTACGGAATGCCACCGGCCGGTGGCATGGGAATGGGAATCGATCGCCTCCTGATGGCGCTGACGGGCTTGGGAATACGGGAAACCATCCTCTTCCCGTTGGTCCGCCCTGAGTAGTCGTACGAGAACTTACCGCCTCGTTACCGCATCCTATTGACGCGGCAAGCATCTGGCGGGTTATTGTGTTTGTGCAGTTGGCAGGATCAACCCTGCTCGAAAGGATTGTGGGACGTGGCCAAGCAGATCATTCACAGGCTGGTCGATGACCTGGACGGCGGGGACGCGGACGAGACCGTCAAGTTCGCGCTCGACGGTGTCCAGTACGAGATCGACCTGTCAGGTTCGAACGCGGAGAAATTGCGCGAGGTATTCGCTCAGTACATTGCCCACGGCACCAAGGTCGGTCGTGGCGGTGTGGTCGTCGGTGGTCGGGCTGCCCGTGGTCGGGGTGGTGCCACCGCTGATCGTGAGCAGAACAAGGCCATTCGGGCCTGGGCGCGCAAGGCGGGCAAGGACATCTCGGACCGGGGCCGGATTCCCCAGGAGATCGTCGACGAGTATCACTCGAAGGCCGGTCACTGACCAGGCGTTGAGCGCTGAGGACGCCGGCCCGGAGACACTTTCCGGGCCGGCGTCGTCGTCGCTGGGATTGTTCGGG
Source organism: Micromonospora sp. HNM0581 (assembly GCF_012726175.1). Lineage (GTDB taxonomy): Bacteria > Actinomycetota > Actinomycetes > Mycobacteriales > Micromonosporaceae > Micromonospora. The sequence continues at coordinate 605,040 of NZ_JAASAD010000001.1, read as the reverse complement.
GCGGGACGTGCGTTGTCCACAGCCGGTGGATGAGTTGTCCACAGGCTGTGGATGGTGCCGTGGTGGCGCCGTTCCCGGACCGAGAGCCCCCGTGCGGCGTTCCCGGAGGCCTCCGGTCGCCGGGCCGAATTTCGCTCTGCGCGTACACAGACCACGCCCGGAACACCCGCTGAGCGTGGATGGTTGGGCAAAACGACGCGTACCGGGCCTACGACGCAGACACACGAGGTCAGCCGAGTCGGCTCGCGGCGATAGAGTAAAGAGGCGCGGACGCCCATCCCGGGCGCTCGCGTTCCGGCCCCGCCGAGAGTCTTGACCATCAAGATCGAGTGCGCACGGCACGTGAGGAGCACGAGGGCATGTTCGAGCGGTTCACCGACCGAGCGCGACGGGTTGTCGTCCTGGCCCAGGAAGAGGCCCGGATGCTCAACCACAACTACATCGGTACGGAGCACATCCTGCTGGGCCTGATCCATGAGGGTGAGGGTGTGGCGGCGAAGGCTCTGGAGAGTCTTGGGATCTCTTTGGAGGGCGTCCGCCAGCAGGTGGAGGAGATCATCGGTCAGGGTCAGCAGGCGCCGAGCGGGCATATTCCGTTCACGCCGCGGGCCAAGAAGGTGCTGGAGCTGTCGTTGCGTGAGGCGCTTCAGCTGGGGCACAACTACATCGGTACGGAGCACATCCTGCTCGGTCTGATCCGCGAGGGTGAGGGTGTCGCCGCCCAGGTGTTGGTGAAGCTGGGTGCTGATCTGAACCGGGTTCGTCAGCAGGTGATCCAGTTGCTGTCGGGTTATCAGGGTAAGGAGCCGGCTGCGGCGGGTACTGCGCCGGGTGAGGCCGCGCCGTCGACCAGCCTGGTGCTGGACCAGTTCGGCCGGAACCTGACCCAGGCTGCCCGGGAGGGCAAGCTCGACCCGGTGATCGGGCGGGAGAAGGAGATCGAGCGGGTGATGCAGGTGCTCTCCCGTCGGACGAAGAACAACCCGGTCCTGATCGGTGAGCCCGGTGTGGGTAAGACCGCTGTGGTGGAGGGTCTGTCTCAGAAGATCATCAAGGGTGAGGTGCCGGAGACGCTGAAGGACAAGCAGCTGTACACGCTTGATCTTGGTGCGTTGGTGGCTGGTTCGCGGTATCGCGGTGACTTCGAGGAGCGCTTGAAGAAGGTGCTCAAGGAGATCCGCACCCGGGGTGACATCATCCTGTTCATCGACGAGATCCACACCCTCGTCGGCGCGGGTGCCGCCGAGGGTGCGATAGACGCGGCGAGCATCCTCAAGCCGATGCTGGCTCGTGGTGAGCTGCAGACCATCGGCGCGACGACGCTCGACGAGTACCGTAAGCATCTGGAGAAGGATGCGGCGTTGGAGCGGCGTTTCCAGCCGATCCAGGTGGGTGAGCCGTCGTTGGCGCACACCATCGAGATTCTGAAGGGCCTGCGGGACCGGTACGAGGCGCATCACCGCGTCTCGATCACCGACGCGGCACTCGTGGCTGCCGCGACTCTGGCCGATCGGTACATCTCCGACCGGTTCCTGCCGGACAAGGCGATCGACCTCATCGACGAGGCCGGCGCCCGGATGCGGATCCGCCGGATGACGGCGCCGCCGGACCTGCGGGACTTCGACGAGCGGATCGCGCAGGTGCGTCGGGACAAGGAGTCCGCGATCGACGCGCAGGACTTCGAGCGGGCCGCACAGTTGCGGGACACCGAGAAGCAGCTGCTGGGTCAGAAGGCGCAGCGGGAGAAGGAGTGGAAGGCCGGTGATCTGGACGTCGTCTCCGAGGTCGACGACGAGCAGATCGCCGAGGTGCTGGGCAACTGGACGGGTATCCCGGTCTACAAGCTGACCGAGGAGGAGACCTCGCGCCTGCTGCGCATGGAGGATGAGCTACACAAGCGCGTCATCGGGCAGGAGGACGCGGTCAAGGCCGTCTCGAAGGCGATCCGGCGGACCCGGGCCGGCCTGAAGGACCCGAAGCGCCCGTCGGGCTCGTTCATCTTCGCCGGCCCGTCGGGTGTGGGTAAGACCGAGTTGTCCAAGGCGCTCGCCGAGTTCCTGTTCGGCTCCGAGGACGCGCTGATCCAGCTGGACATGTCCGAGTTCCACGACCGGTACACCGTCTCCCGGCTGGTGGGTGCCCCGCCCGGATACGTCGGCTACGACGAGGGCGGGCAGCTGACCGAGAAGGTACGCAGGCGTCCGTTCTCGGTGGTGCTGTTCGACGAGATCGAGAAGGCCCACCCGGACGTGTTCAACACGCTGCTGCAGATCCTGGAGGACGGGCGGCTCACCGACGGTCAGGGCCGGATCGTGGACTTCAAGAACACGGTCATCATCCTGACCACCAACCTCGGCACCCGGGACGTGGCCAAGGCGGTCTCGCTGGGCTTCCAGGCATCAGAGGACTCCGAATCCAACTACGACCGGATGAAGCAGAAGGTCAACGACGAACTCAAGCAGCACTTCCGGCCCGAGTTCCTCAACCGCATCGACGACACCATCGTCTTCCACCAGCTACGTCAGACCGAGATCCTGTCGATCGTCGACATCATGATCTCCCGCATCGAAACCCAGCTGCGTAACAAGGACATGGGCCTCGAACTGACCGACAACGCCAAGAAGTACCTCGCGGCGAAGGGCTTCGACCCGGTGCTCGGGGCACGTCCCCTGCGTCGCACGATCCAGCGCGACATCGAGGACAACCTGTCCGAACGGATCCTGTTCAACGAACTCACCCCCGGCCAGATCGTCGTGGTCGACTGCGAAGGCGACCCCAACGACATCGACAAGTCGAAACTCGTCTTCAACGGGTCCGACCGGCCGGTCGAGGTGCCAGACGCCGTACCAGCCGATCTCGGCGGTAGGACGGCTGCCGCAGGCGCCGACGAGTAAGCGTCAGCTGCAACAGACTACGGCCCGGTGGCGCAAGCCACCGGGCCGTCGTCTTCGCGCGTTTGGTGAGTGCACGTGCGACTCGATCCGTATGCCCCTTTTGTGCGGAATGAGGTGACGACGGTCACGGTTCACGCGGGCATGGGACTGGTCCTGGTGGCGGTTGTGCGAGGCAGTGACCGCGACGGCCGAACGGTCGGTCGGGGCCCACCGGAGCGCCCTGCGTCGCCTGACCGGCGCCGAAATCGCAACCTCCCATCTCCTGGTGTCGTGTCGATCCCCCGAGACGGAAGGCAGACGATCATGACTAGTTCGATCCGCAAGGCTGCCCTGACCGCTGCCGGTGCCGTCTGCGCCGGCGGAATGATCGCCGGTCCTGTGGGTGCTGTCGCCGCCTCGCCGAGTGTCGACCCACTGGCCGCCGTCACCGAGCGGGAGCACGGTAAGGGGGAGCGACAGTTGGCGCTCCGTTACGAGGCACAGTCGAACTTCTACTACTGCGGTCCAGCTGCGGTGCGTAACACCCTGAGCATCCTGAACAAGGACGTCTCCCAGGACGACCTGGCCCGCGAGATGGGCACCACCGAGCGAGGCACCGACTCGGCGTTCCTCATCACCGAAGCCCTCAACCGAAAGGCCGGCGAGGATGTCTACCGCACGGTCGAAATCCCCGGTCAGGCCGCTGACCAGGCGGAGACCGACCGGCTGCGGGAAGATGTGGTCCGCGCCGTCGACAGCGGACGGGGCGTGGTGGCGAACGTCGTCGGCACCGCCCTCGACCTCGACGGGGGTAGCCACACGTTCGACGGCGGCCACTACGTCGCGGTGACCGGCTACCGCGACGGCGGCACTCAGATGAAGATCGCTGACTCGGCCGACGCCGCCCGCGCCGAGTACTGGATCGGCACCGATGCGCTGGCCGACTGGATCGCCAGCCGCGGCTACTCCGCCTGATCGACCCGCTGACGCCGAGGACCGGTCCCCGATCGGGACCGGCCCGCTCAGCCAGCCACCGGTGCTGGCGGGCCGTCTCCGGCCAACCGGAACGACGCCTCACCGATCGGCTCGACCAGGCCGTCGCTCACCAGGCCGGCGAGCGCCCGAGCCCGCTGAGTCTCATCCGTCCACACCTGATCCAGACGTTGGCGCGGCACTGGCCCGATAGCCTCCCGTAACACCCCGAGCAGCAGTCCGCGTACCTGTCGGTCGGTGCCCGCGTACCGCTGGGGGCGGCGAGTCGGACCGGCTGGGGCGGGGCGTCCCGAGGCCCGCCAGGCACAGGTCGACTCGATCGGGCACACCTCACACTTGGGGGAACGGGCGGTGCAGACGACCGCCCCCAACTCCATGATGGCGGCGCTGGTCAGGGCCGCTGCGGCCGGGTCAGCGGGCAGCAGTTCCTCGGTGGCGACCAGATCGGCAGGGCGGGTGGTCGGGCCGGCATCCGATTCTCCGGCCACCGCCCGACAGACCACCCGACGGACATTGGTGTCGACCACCGGGTGCCGCTGGCCGTATGCGAAGGCGGCGACCGCACGAGCGGTGTACGTGCCGACGCCGGGCAGGGCGAGCAACTGATCCAGCCGGTCCGGCACCACACCTCCGTGACGCTCCACGATCGCCACCGCGCACTCGCGTAGCCTGACCGCCCGGCGGGGATAGCCGAGCCTCCCCCACATGCGGATCGCCTCGGCCGAGCTGGACCCGGCCAGGGCAGCCGGCGTCGGCCAGCGCTCCAGCCACGCCTGCCAGGCAGGCACGACCCGGACGACCGGGGTCTGCTGAAGCATGACCTCGCTGACCAGGATCGCCCAGGGGCCCGCGTCGGGCCGACGCCACGGCAGGTCCCGCGCGTGCTGCTCGTACCACCGGCTCACCTGGCCGGCGAATGTGGGTTCTGTCATCGCGTCGCCGATGATGTCACGCACGTCGGTCCCGCCGTTCGGACGGTCGGGCGGGCCGGCGTCGACGGCGGGCGGCGATCGGGCAGAATGCCCGGATGAACGAGCTTGCGATCACCGTCATCGGCCGGGACCGGCCCGGCATCGTGGCTGACGTCGCCGAGGTGCTCGCCCGGCTCGGAGCCAACCTCACCGACAGCACCATGACCCGCCTGCGGGGACACTTCGCGATGACCCTGATCTGCGTCGGCCCGACCGCCGTCGAGGTCGAGACCGCGTTGGCGCCGCTGTCCGTCGACGGCCAACTGCTGGCGACCGTACGCGAGGTGACGCCGGACGGCGAGACGGCACCGGCAGGCGAGCCGTTCGTGATGGCGGTGCACGGTGCCGACCGGATGGGCATCGTGGCCGCGATGACCCGGGTACTGGCCGAGGCCGGCGGTAACGTCACCGACCTGAGTACCCGTCTGGCGGGGACCCTCTACGTGGTGGTGGCCGAGGTGGAACTTCCTGCGGCTACGGCCGCAACGCTCAGCAGCAGGCTGGCTGAGGTGGCCGCCGGTCTCGGTGTCGAGGTGACCCTCCGCCCTGCCGAACCGGACGTGCTGTGAGTGGCGCAGCGGACGCACCGAACCTGGACCCGCAGGCCGACGCGTACGTGGGCCTCGGTGAATGGGTGCCCGAGGTAGTCGGCCCCGGCCGGGTCGTACCGGTTGTCTGCGCCCCGGAGCCGGTGCTCAGCCGGCCCGGAGCCGAGGTCGATCCGACCGCCGGTGAGACGGTGCGACTGGCCGCCGACCTGATCGCCACCATGCGGGTGTCTCCCGGCTGTGTGGGTTTAGCCGCCCCGCAGGTCGGGGTGGGCGCCCAGATCTTCGCGGTGGACGTCACCGGACATCCCAAGACGGTCACCGGACACGGCGTCTTCGTCCTCTGCAACGCAAGGGTGGTCGAAGCCACCCGGTGGAAGATGGGCCGCGAGGGGTGCATGTCCGTGCCGGACCTGACCGGTGACGTGAAGCGCGCGAGCCGGCTGGTGGTGGAGGGCGCACTCCCCGGCAGCGGTGAGACCGTACGCCTGGTGACGGACGGTTTCGAGGCCCGGGCGCTGCAACACGAAATCGATCACTGCGCCGGTCTGCTGTTCCTGGACCGGGTGGCCGGCGCGCACGCGATCTACCAGCGGAAGGTCTACCTCTGAGACCGGTCGGGCAGTCGCGTTGAGTGACCGTCGCCCGGCCGTACTGTCGTGATTGGAGAGTCGGTTTCGATGGGACGGATGAGCCACGGCGCGTCGCTGCCGTCCGCCGTATCCACCGCCGCTACGGTAGGGACATCATGCGTCTGACGGTCGGCCCCCTGCCTCCCACCGTGTACTGGCGGCGTCGCGCCGTCGTGCTCGGTGCGGTGCTGCTCTTCCTGATTGTCGTGATCTATTCGTTCAGCGAAACCGACGACGGCAACGACGCGACCGGGAACGGCCAGTCCGGGTCGGGCGTGGCGACCGGCACGCCGGAGCCGACCGGGTCGGTGCTGACCCCGCAGACCGGTTCGCCGCCTTCCGGGGACGCCGGGGCAGACCCCGCCGATCCGGGGGATGGAGGCGAGACGGCCGGCGCGGGAGATGCGCCCGAGAACGAGCCGAGCCTCAGCAACGACCCGCCGGTGGTCGAGCCGGTCACGGACGAGGGCGACTGTGCCGACACCGAGCTCACGGTGACCGCGGTGGCGCTGCCCGCGCAGGCTGCGTCGGGGGCCCCCGTCGACCTGAGTCTGAAGATCCGCAACAGGTCCGGCCGGACGTGCAGCCGGGACGTCGGCGCGACAGCCCAGGAGTTGTACATCAAGGCCGGTGCGGAGGTGGTCTGGTCGTCGGACACCTGCGGCACGGCCGCCGGATCGGACGTGCAGTCCTTCACCCCCGGCTTCGAACGGTCGTACCAGGTCAACTGGAACGGCCGGGACAGCAGCAGGTGCGCCAACGGAGTGGCGAACGGGCCCGTCGTGCAGGCCGGGACGTACGAGGTCTTCGCCCGGGTCGGCACCAAGCTGAGTCAGCCCGTGCAACTCGTCGTCAGGTAGCGGTGCACCGCCCGCCCTGGCAGACCGTCGCGGAAGTTCCTGATCACCCAGGCGCGGTCTGTCCGGGTCGGTCTAGACGTAGCGTTCCAGGATGGATGCTTCGGCCAGCCGTGACAGCCCTTCGCGTACGCCCCGGGCCCGGGCGTCACCGACGCCCTCGACGGTCTGCAGGTCCTCCACTGTGGCGCCGAGCAGCCGCTGCAGACTGCCGAAGTGCACCACCAGCCGGTCGACCACGGCCACCGGCAGTCGGGGCACCTTTGCCAGTAGCCGGAAGCCGCGCGGGCTGACCGCTGCGTCCAGCGCGTCCGACGCGGCCGGGTAGCCGATCGCCTTGGCCACCGAGACCAGGTCGATGAGTTCGGTGGCGCTGAGCAGATCCAGCTCGACCAGCGCCTCGTCGAGGGTCCGGGGTTTACGGCCGGTGGGCAGGTAGTCCCGGATGACCAGGGTGCGATCGGCGTCCACACCGGCCATCAACTCGTCCAGCTGCAGGGCGAGCAACCGCCCGTCGGTACCGAGTTCGACCACGTAGCCGGCGATCTCGTCGGCGATCCTGCGGACCATTTCCAGCCGCTGCACCACCGCCACCGCATCGCGTACGGTGACCAGGTCCTCGATCTCCAGGGCGGAGAGTGTGCCGGACACCTCGTCGAGGCGTAGCTTGTACCGCTCCAGCGTGGCCAGCGCCTGATTGGCGCGGGAGAGGATCGCGGCCGAGTCGTCCAGCACGTGCCGCTGACCATTGACGTAGAGGCTGATGATTCGCATGGACTGGCTGACCGAGATGACCGGGTAGCCCGTCTGCCGGGCGACCCGCTCCGCGGTGCGGTGCCGGGTGCCGGACTCCTCGGTCGGGATGGTGGGGTCGGGCATCAGGTGCACGGCCGCCCGGACGATCCGGGTGCCGTCGCTGGAGAGCACCACCGCGCCGTCCATCTTGCAGAGCTCGCGGACCCGGGTCGCCGAGAACTCGACGTCAAGCGGAAAGCCGCCCGTGCAGAGCCCTTCGACGACCTTGTCGTAGCCGAGGACGATGAGCGCGCCCGTCCGGCCCCGCAGGATCCGCTCCAATCCGTCGCGCAGCGCGGTGCCGGGTGCCATCAGGGCCAGGTTCGCGCGCAGCGGGTCGCCCACGACGCCGCCTCCGGTCACACTCACGCTGATGGGTCGGGCGGGCGAGCCCACGGCAGCGGTGCGGGCGTGGGGCGTCGCTCCGGCTGGCTTGGTGGTATCGCGGTCGATCGGCACGGGCACAGTCTACGGACTGCCGTGCAGTGGGTGCTCCCGCGGTTACTGTGATGTGTCACGATTCGGCTCGTTCCGTCGACCCGCCCGGTGGCGGCTTCACTCCGCCGAGGCCCGGGCTGCGGCCTGCAACGCGGACCGGACGTCGGTGACCTCGACCACCCGCAACTGTTCCGGACCGGCGCCGGCGGGCCCGCAGCCTGGCGGCACCAGGGCCAGCCGGAAGCCGAGTCGGGCCGCCTCTGCCAACCGGCGCGGCACCGCACCCACCCGGCGCACCTCACCGGTCAGGCCGACCTCTCCGATCGCCACCAGGTGCGGTGCGATCGCCAGGTTGAGCCCGCCGGAGGCGACGGCGAGGGCGACCGCGAGGTCAGCTGCGGGCTCCACCACCCGGATGCCGCCCACGGTGGCCGCGAAGACCTCCCGGTCGTGCAGGGTGAGCCGTTCGGTACGGCGCTGGAGCACCGCCAACACCATCGCCAACCGGGCGGAGTCCAACCCGGAGACGGTACGCCGGGGCGAGCCGGCCACGGTGGCCCCGATCAGCGCCTGCACCTCGGTGAGCAGTGCCCGGCGCCCCTCCATCGCCACCGTGACGCAGGTGCCCGGGACCGGCTCGGAGTAACGGGTCAGGAACAGCCCTGACGGGTCGGCGAGGCTGCTGATGCCGCCCTCGTGCATCTCGAAGCAGCCGACCTCGTCGGCGGCGCCGAACCGGTTCTTGACACCACGGACCATCCGCAGCGAGGAGTGCTTGTCGCCTTCGAAATGCAGCACCACGTCGACCAGATGTTCAAGTACCCGCGGCCCGGCGACCTGGCCGTCCTTGGTGACGTGGCCGACCAGCACGGTGGCGATCCCGCGCTCCTTGGCTACCGCGACCAGTGCGGCGGTGACCGCCCGGACCTGCGTCACCCCTCCCGGTACCCCTTCGGTGCCGGTGGTGGAGATGGTCTGCACCGAGTCGAGGACGAGCAGGCCGGGTTTGACCGCGTCGAGATGACCGAGCACCGCCGCGAGGTCACTCTCGGCGGCGAGGAAGAGCTGCTCGTGGAGCGTGCCCATGCGTTCCGCCCGCAGCCGCACCTGGCTGACGGACTCCTCTCCGCTGACCACGAGCGACGGGCTGCCGGCCCCGGTGGCCCACTGTTGGGCGACGTCGAGCAGCAGGGTGGACTTGCCCACCCCCGGCTCCCCGGCGAGCAGTACCACGGCACCTGGCACCAGACCGCCACCGAGGACCCGGTCCAACTCGCCTACCCCGGTCGGTCGGGCCCGGGCCGGTGCGGCGCTGATCGTCGCGATGGGCCGGGCCGGTTCGGTGGGCATCCGGGAACTCACCACACGGCCCGAGACCGTCGGGCCGGTGACGGTGGACTCGACGACGGAACCCCACTCGCCGCACTCGGGACAGCGGCCCACCCACTTCGGGGGCTGGTGTCCACAGGCGTCGCACTCGTAGGCGGGCCGGGGCTCGCGACCGGAGGTCCGGTTCCGCGAGCCGGTGCCTGCCCGGGCCGGGGTCGATCGGGAGATGCTCACCCGACCGACGCTAGCCCCCGGGTACGACGACGGCACGGTCGGCATGGCTCAACCACGTCGACCATGCCGTCGGGACGTACGTACCGGCCCGGCTCGGTCGCCGGTACCGGCCACGCGTGCTCAGTGGCCGCCTTCGCCCTCGTACTCGGTGTGCCGCTCGATGATCGGCGACGGCTGTGGCAGCGGCGTGAGCGGCACGGCGATCGGCGCGGGACTGGTGACGGTCTCACCGCCGAAGTCGAAGGTGAGCGTGACGCTCTGGCCGGCGATCAGGGCCTCGTTCAGGGCTAGCAGCTGAAGCACCTGCTCACCCTCGGTGTTCAGCTGTACGTAACTCAGCGGCGGGATCTCGATCCGGGCCGGCCCGGACGTGGGCGACCCGGCCGGGTCGGGTGACTGAGAGTCGTCGGGTGAGGGGGAAACCTCGGGCGACTCCTCCGGTGTGGCGGAGGTGTCTGGCGACGGCGAGCCGGCGGGTGCGGGGCTGGTCGCGGCGGCGACGGTGGTGAGCACCACCTCCCGGGCGTCCGACGAGGAGACCGTCACCGTCACCGGATCCGGTGAGTCGTTGTAGAGGACCACGTTCAGCAGAGCGTTGTCGCCCGCCTGATAGCCCTCGACACCGGGATAGGCCAACGCGGCTGCGCGTACGGCGTACCGCCCGTCGCCGGCCTGGAGGTTGACGCCCTGGATCGACGGCACCTTGTTGGCCGTCTCGGAGATCTGGCCGGCGCCGCATCCGGACAGCAGCAGCCCGGTCGCCGCCGCGATCCCGGGCAGCAGCACGGCAGCCCGCCGGGAACCCCTGATCGAGCGCCTCACGTCGGTCCTCCTCGTCACGATCACCTCCGGCTTTCCCGCCGGAACCGCTGGCCATGCCCGCGCAGACCGAACTCCAGGGTAGTTGGAGCTGATCGAGGCCCGCACGCCGACCCGGTGCAGCCACCCACCAGGGGTGAGGCTCAGACCAGCCGACCACTCGTGATCAGCAGGACGACGTCGATCAGAGCGACCAGCAGCACCGCCCGGAAGGCGGCCACCGGCCGGGCTCCGGCCTGCTCACCGGACCTGCCCGCGTACCAGGCCACGATGAAGATCACGACTGCGGTGCCGACCGCCGCGAGACCCGCGCCCGTCGGCGGTCCGGGCGGCCCGAGTACGAGCGTGACGGTCGCCGCTATCAGTAGTCCGACGGCGCAAGCCCGGCTGCCCGTCGGACCGAGCAGGTGGGGCAGCCCACGGATCCCGGTCCGGGCGTCGTCGGCGAAGTCGGGCAGCACATTCGCGAAGTGGGCGCCCGCGCCGAGCAGGGCCGCCGCGACGACCAGCCAGACCGGGGGCGGCGGGCCGTCGGGCAATGCGAGGACCACGAAGGTCGGCAGCGCACCGAAGGAGACCGCATAGGGCAGTACCGAGATCGGGGTCGACTTCAACGGCCAGTCGTAGAGCAACGCCGAGACCAGGGCGACGGTCGCGCACAGCGCCGCCGTCGGGTTCGTGGTCAGGGCCAGCGCCACGGTCGAGCGCGCCGGAGGCCAACGGCTTGTCGGTACGGCCGACCGTGGTGTCCCGGTCCACGTCGACCAGGTCGTTCGTCCACCCGACGGCGAACTGGCTGGCGGCCACGGTGAGCACCACCGCGACGACGCCGCCCGGTGGGTGTCCGACACCGACCGCGAGCAGACCAGCCACTGTGGTGACCGCCGCGGTCGGCTCCGGATGGCTCGCTCTGACCAGCCCTAACACCGTCGACGACATAACGGAAGTCTGGTCGTTACCGGGGAGTCGTGCCACGCTCGTTTCCATGCGTGACGCTGGTCTCGTGCTGCCCCGCAACGACCCCCGCCAGTACGACGACCTGGCGGGCGAGTGGTGGCGGCCGGATGGCGTGTTCGCCATGCTGCACTGGCTGGCCCGGGCGCGTGCCGCGCTGGTACCCCCGACGACCCGACCCGGTGCGCTCCTGGTCGACCTGGGCTGTGGGGCCGGGCTGCTCGCTGCACACCTGGCTGGTAAGGGGTACCGACACGTGGGGGTGGACCTCACCCGCTCGGCCCTGACGCAGGCGGCGGAGCACGGCGTGACGGTGGTCAACGGCGATGTCACGGCGGTGCCGCTGGTGGACGGGTGCGCCGACGTGGTTGCCGCTGGTGAGCTGCTGGAGCATGTTCCGGACTGGCGTGCGGCGGTGGCCGAGGCGTGTCGCCTGCTGCGACCCGGCGGCCTACTGGTCCTCGACACCCTGAACGACACCGTGGCGGCACGGCTGATCGCGGTCACCATCGCGGAGCGGCTGCCGACCGTGCCGCGCGGCATCCACGACCCCCGGTGGTTCGTCAACGATCGTGAGCTGGTGACCGAGTGCGCCCGTCACGGCGTCGACCTGCGTGTCCGCGGCGTCCGGCCGGGCATACCGGGGCTGCTGCGGTGGATGCTCCGGCAGGTGACCGGGACGGCGACACCGCCCGGTCAGGCACCACGCATCGTGCCGACCAGGTCGAGGGCGGTGCTCTACCAGGGGCACGGGGTACGCGACGGATAGCTGACCCAGGTGAGGGTATGGCAATGGTCGAAGAGGGGGTCCATCCATGACCGAGCGCAGTGGAGCGCCGGCGGCGGCCCGGCGGTTGGCGCCCCGGCTGGCCGCGCGCGCAGCGGCACATGACCGGGACGGCTCGTTCCCCGTCGACGACTTCGCCGACCTGCGGCGGGCGGGGCTGTTCGGGCTGATGGTGCCCACCGCGCTGGGGGGCGCCGGTGCCACCTTCGCGACGTATGCGGCCGTCGCCACCGAACTGGCCCGGGGCAACGGTGCCACCGCGCTGGTGTTCAACATGCACGCCTCGGTCACCGGGGCGCTCGGCGCGGTCACCGAGGAACTGGCCGAGGCGTTGGGTGTGCCGGCGGAGGCGCTGGCCGCCCGCGATCGGCTGTTGCGGGCGGCAGCCGACGGCTCATGGTACGCGGTCGCGATGAGCGAGCGGGGTGCCGGTGCCCGGCTGTCCCAGCTCGCCACGGTCTACGAACCTGTCGACGGTGGCTGGCGGATCAAGGGCGGCAAGACCTTCTGCTCCGGTGCCGGCCACGCCGACGGCTACCTGGTGGCTGCCCGGAGTGCTGCCGATCCTTCAGTGGTATCGCAGTTCCTGGTCCCGGCCGGCGAAGGGCTCACCGTCGAGCCGACCTGGGACGCCCTCGGCATGCGTGCCACTGCCTCGCACGACCTGCACCTGGACGTGACCGTCGAGGCCGACCGGCTGCTCGGTGGGGTGGAGGGGCTGGCCCTGGTGGTGGCCCAGCTCATGCCGCACTGGCTGGTGGCCAGCTACGCAGCCGTCTACGTGGGGGTTGCGCGGGCGGCGATCGACGCGGCTGCAGAGAGCCTGAACGCCCGCAACCTCGCCGGGCTGCCTGCGGTACGCGCCCGCGTGGGCCGTGCCGACGCCGCAGTGGCTGCGGCGGAGCTGGCGGTCGCCGAGGCGGCCAGACGGGTGGACGAGGCGCCGGGCGACGAGGAGACAAACCGGTGGGTGTGGCGGGCCAAGCTGCTGGCCGGCACCACCGCTGCTGACGTAGCCGCGTCCATGCTGGAGGCGGCCGGCACCTCAGCCACCCGACGTGGACATCCGTTGGAACGGCTGTACCGCGACGCCCGGTGCGGATCGCTGCACCCGGCGACCTCCGACGTCTGTGCCGACTGGCTCGGTGTAGCCACACTCGGCGGTGACCCGGACCGTGACGGATCGAGTCCTCGTTGGTGAGCGTGAGGGATCGGTCCCGGCGCGGATCCGACCGGAGGGGGCATGACGGGTGAGCTTTCGAGAGGAAGGTGGGACCGTGTCCGTACCGGTGATCGCGGGGCTGGGCACGGCCCATCCGCCTTCGGCCAACCAGCAGGAGCTGTGGGACAGGTTCTTCTCCCGGCACTTCTCCGGTTCCACCCGGGCGTTGGCTGAGCGGATCTTCGCGCACTCCGGGGTCACGCGGCGGCAGGCGGCGGTCAACCCGTTGCTGGAGGACGTCTCCGAGTGGCCGACCGAGCGACGGATGCTTCGCTACCAGGTGGAGGCGTTGCCGCTGGGCAAGGAGGCGGTCGGTCGGGCGTTGACCGCCGCTGGTCTGGACGCCGGTGACGTCGGTCTCTTCGCCGTCTGTTCGTGCACCGGGTACGCCACCCCGGGGCTGGACATCCTGCTCGCCCGGGATCTTGGCATGGCCGCCACGACCCAGCGGATGTTCGTCGGTCACATGGGCTGCTATGCGGCTCTACCGGGGCTGGGTGCGGTCGGTGACTTCGTCACCGCACGGGGACGTCCCGCGTTGCTGCTCTGCGCCGAGCTGACCAGCCTGCACCTGCAGCCCTCCTCGGCTCGGATGGACACCCAGCAGATCGTCTCCCACGCGCTCTTCTCCGATGCTGCGGTCGCCGCGGTGGTCGTTCCGGGCGGCCGTGGGTACGCCGTCCGTGAGGTCGTCTCCGTGACCGACACCTCCACCGCAGACCACATGACCTGGGAGGTGACCGACACAGGGTTCCGGATGGGACTGTCGCCGAAGGTGCCGCAGGTGCTGTCGGCGCACGTCCAGGGGCTCGTCGACGAGGTGCTGACCCGGCACGGCACCTGCCGGTCGGAGGTGGACGGCTGGGCGGTGCACCCGGGCGGCCCGCGAATTCTCAACGTGGTCGAGCGTGAGCTGGGGCTGACGCCGGCGGAGATGGCGGCGTCCCGGGAGACGCTCAGCGAGCATGGAAACTGCTCTTCGCCGACGGTGCTGTTGATTCTCGACCGGCTGTTCCGGTCGGCACCGGCACCGCGCCGGGTGATGATGTTGGCCTTCGGCCCTGGCCTGACGCTTTACGCCGCTCTGCTGGAACGCCATGACTGACGTGCCGGGCGAAGCTACCCTCCAGGTATGGACATCTATGCCACCTATCGGCTGCGTGGGGCGCTGCTGACCGCTGTCGCGGTGGCGGCGCTCACCCTCGGCGGCTGGTGGTGGCAGCAGCAGGCGCCGGAGGCGTCGACCGGTGCGGGGGCTGTGCCGGGTGGGCACCCCGCCGACTCGTACCAGTGGCTGGATCCGGTCACCGGTGGCGTGGCGTCCGGGCTTTCCGGTGCCGCCTCCGCCGTCCTGGTCGACCCGCGTACCGGCGCGGTGTTCGACGAGGACGAGCCTCCCGCCACGGGTTCCGCCGCCCCGGACCGGTGGTGGTTGGGCGGGACCGAGCCGGTCTGGACGGAGTCGGCGAGGCTCAGCCCCGGCGGTGCGGTTGCCCGGCAAACCCGGATGGGGCGGGGCGAGCGGCACCTGTTGAGCCTGCGCTGTACCGGCCCGGGCGAGCTGTTGGTGGCGGTGAGTGGTGCCCGGTCAGCAGCGCCGATGACAGTCAACTGTGACGGTGGGCAGGTGATGATGGAGCTTGTCGGCACCGGTGCCGGTGCCCGGTTGTCGTTCTCACCAGCCGGGTCGGAGCCGGTCCAGATCGAGGCCCGGCTGGCGGCTTCGGGCTGAGCTGTTCTGCCGGGGCGTTCAGTCGGCCAGTCGGGTCAGGTCGGCGTGGCGATCGTGTCGACCTCGGGTACGACACCTCTCCAGCGTCGCGCACCGAGCTGGGTAGCGCTACCGCTGCCCGCGTGGGGCTGTGGCGGGATACCATGGAGCGGGTGCGTAGCCCTTGATCTCCAGCGGTGTGTTGGGAAGCCTCGGTGTTTGTTCTCCCGGGATCTGCCCGTCGACGACGGCGGTGTCCGAGGGGTCATCCCAAGGTTACTCAACGTGTCGAAACCATCGTCTGGATGGTCTGTCAAGCCGAAGAAATACCTCTCACAGGGCCTCTGAGCTGCGCCAACGGTCAGGACGGCGATGAGACATCGGTGCCTGAGCGTGTTACCCTAGACACAGCGAAAGGGGTTTCGAACCTATGGTTTTCAGTGTCGGCGAGACCGTTGTTTACCCCCACCACGGGGCCGCACTCATCGAGGCAATCGAGACTCGGGTCATCAAGGGCGAGCCTAAGCAGTACCTCGTCCTGAGGGTCGCGCAGGGTGACCTGACGGTCCGGGTGCCGGCCGAGAACGCCGAGATCGTGGGTGTGCGTGAGGTGGTCGGCGAAGAGGGCCTCGGAAAGGTCTTCGACGTTCTCCGGGCTCCGCACACCGAGGAGCCGACCAACTGGTCGCGGCGTTACAAAGCAAATCTGGAGAAGCTGGCCTCCGGTAATCCGCTGAAGGTGGCCGAGGTCGTCCGTGACCTGTGGCGTCGCGAGCGGGAGCGGGGGCTGTCCGCGGGTGAGAAGCGCATGCTCGCCAAGGCCCGCGACATTCTGGTCGGCGAGGTCGCCCTGGCCGAGAAGAGCACCAAGGACGAGGCGGAGACGTTGCTCGACAAAGTGCTGACGGAGGCCTAGTCCGCACTGCATCGTCGTACCCGATTCGTAGCGAACAAACCGTCGAGGACCGCGACGTGACCGCGCAGCTCAATCCGTGCGGTGACGTCGCGGTCCTGGTGCCTGCGGCTGGTGCCGGCGTACGTCTCGGGCCCGGTCGGCCCAAGGCGCTCCGGTTGCTGGCCGGTGAACCCCTGCTGCTGCACGCGGTGCGTCGGCTGACGGGAGCTCCCTCGGTGCACACCATCGTGGTTGCCGCACCGGCGGTGGAGGTCGCGGCCGTGCGTGAGTTGCTCGCCCCCGTCGCCCCGGTGACCGTGGTGCCCGGAGGAGCGGATCGTCAGGCCTCGGTGGCCGCCGCACTCGCCGCCGTACCCGTCGGCCCCGGGATCATCCTCGTGCACGATGCGGCCCGCGCGCTTACCCCGCCCGCGTTGGTCGAATCGGTGGCCGCAGCGGTGCGCGCCGGGCACGACGCGGTGATCCCGGTGCTGCCGGTCGTCGACACGATCAAGGAGGTCGACGCGGACGAGATGGTGCTCGGCACCGTCGACCGGGCGTCGTTGCGCGCCGTGCAGACTCCACAGGGATTCCGCCGCGCGGTGCTCACCGCCGCCCATGCCGCCGGCGGCGACGCTCTCACTGACGACGCTGGGCTCGTGGAGAAGCAGGGCGTGACGGTGCACTGCGTACCCGGTTCGGAGCTCGCGCTGAAGATCACCCGACCGTTCGACCTGACGCTGGCCGAGCACCTGCTGGCGACCGGGCGCTAACGCGTACCCTCGTTTCATGATCGTTCCTCGGGTGGCCATCGGGACGGACGTGCACGCCTTCGAGACCGGTCGGCCCTGCTGGGTGGCTGGCCTGCACTGGCCGGGGCAGGACGGCCTGGCCGGGCATTCGGACGCCGACGTAGCCGCCCACGCCGCCTGCAACGCGCTGCTGTCCGCCGCAGGCCTGGGCGATCTCGGCGCCAACTTCGGGGTGGGGCAGCCCGAGTGGTCCGGAGCCAGCGGGGTGGCCCTGCTCACCGAGGCAGCCCGCCGGGTCCGCACCGCCGGATTCGTCATCGGCAACGTGTCCGTGCAGGTCGTGGGGAACCGGCCGAAGATCGGCCCGCGTCGGGACGAAGCCGAGCGGGTGCTCTCGGCGGCCGTCGGAGCGCCGGTCACCGTCTCCGCCGCCACCACCGACGGCTTGGGCTTCACCGGGCGAGGTGAGGGGCTCGCCGGAATCGCGGTCGCCCTGGTGTACGAGCAGCCGAACGCCTAGGCTCGCCGCGATGTCCGCCGATGCCCCCACCGACCCGCCCGCCGCCGAGGGCTACCTCGAACGCGCCACCCTTCTCGCCGAGTTGGGCCGGTACGACGAGGCCGTGGCCGAACTCGGCTACGCGCTGGCCCTCGATCCGGCCGCCGCCGCGGTGTCGACACTGCTGGCCCGGGTGCACCTGGCCGCCGGCAGACCGGACGAGGCACTCACCGCCGCCGAGGCCGCGGTGGCCGCCGCGGCGGGGCAGGTGCCCCCACTCGTGGTCCGTGGGCTGGCGCTGAGCGACCTTGAGCGGTACGCCGAGGCTGCCCGTACCGCCGACGAGATCCTGGCTCTGGGGCCGGAGGACGCCTACGCCCAGCGTAGTGCGGCGGCGATCCTGGCCGGTTCCCGCAACGGCCAGCCGGCGTTGAACGCGGCCTGGCACGCGGTGGAGCTGGCCCCCGAGGAACCGCAGGGCCATCTGGTGCTGGGTCTGGTGGCGGCCAACATGCGGATGTACGACCTGGCGGAGCGGGCCTACCGGGAGGCGCTCCGGCTGGATCCACGCCTGACGGAGATTGACGACGTCGGGGTCCTGCGGTTGGAGCAGCGTCGGTGGAGTTCCGCGCTGGAGCGCCTGGCCGAAGCGGCGGTGGCGAACCTGCCACCTACCGACCCGCGTCGCGCCGACGAGATGCCTGACGAGACGACTCGGCCGGACGGTGCCGGCGACGATCGGGATCGGCCGGGTGCGGCCCCTGACGGGTCCGGTCGGTCGACTGCGGGTCACCTCGACGAGGGCGGTTCCGCCGACGGGCAGGAGGAACACCCGGGCTGGCCGGCGCAGCGCGCAGACGCACCGGTAGGTGCCGGAGACCCGGGGCTGGCCGGGCGTGGTGACGGCTCGCCGGGACAGTCAGATGTCGGGCCGGTCGCAGCCCGTCAGCCGGTGCCGGTGGCACTGCGACAGCTCGTGCTCTGGGGGGCCGGCTGGTCGTTGGTGGCGGCGGTCGTGGTCGCCTGTTCGACCGCGACCGGTACCGGGTTCTCCCGGCTGCTCGCGGTGGTGGCGGCGGCCGGTGGCGGCGTAGTGTTCTGGCAGCACGCGTCCCGGCTGCCCGGCCTGACCCGGACCGTGCTGCCGGTGCTGCGGCGTACCGACCGTCCGCTCGCCCTGGCCGTGTACGCCGCCGCGGCCGCACCTGTGCTGATCCTGCTCTACGCCCTGTTCGGCACCGCGTGGCCGCTGGTTCTGGCCATCGCGGTCGCCACCGCCGCCCGGCTGGCGATCGTCGGCAGGCCGGTGGCCTGACCTGCCTAGGGCCGGCGGGCCCACGTCCAGGCGTAGGCGTCGTCCTCACATTCGGCAGCCGCACCGCAGAGGTCGAGTGGCCGGAACGTGTCGACCATGACCGCCAGCTCGTCGAAGAAGTCCACCCCGATGGCGCGTTCCGCCGCGCCTGGCTGCGGTCCGTGCGTGAAGCCGGACGGGTGCAACGAGATGGAGCCCTGCTCGATGCCGGAGCCGCGCCGCGCTTCGTAGTTGCCGCCGGTGTAGAAGAGCATCTCGTCGGAGTCGACGTTGTGGTGGTGGTACGGCACTGGGATGGCCTCCGGGTGGTAGTCGACCTTCCGAGGCACGAACGAGCAGATCACGAAGTTGGGACCGGCGAAGGTCTGGTGCACGGGCGGCGGTTGGTGGATCCGGCCGGTGATCGGCTCGAAGTCGTGGATGGAGAAGGCCCACGGGTAGAGGTGACCGTCCCATCCGACCACGTCGAACGGGTGGTTGGCGTAGACGTGCCGGGTCCAGCCGCGCCGGTGGCGGACCAGCACCTCGACGTCGGTGCCGTCGACGAGCAACGGGGTGTCCGGTCCCCGGACGTCACGCTCGCAGTACGGTGAGTGTTCCAGGAACTGACCGCGTACGGAGAGGTAGCGCTTGGGCGGGCCGATGTGCCCGGACGCCTCGACGGCGAGCAACCGGGTGGGTGTGTCACCGGTGGGCACCAGGCGGTGCACCGTGGAGGTGGGGACGATCACGTAGTCGCCGGGGGCCGCGTCGAGCACGCCGAACGTCGATTCGACCCGCAGGTTGCCCGCCTCGACGTAGAGGCAGTGGTCGCCGGTGGCGTCGCGGAACAGTGGAGAGGGGCGGTCGGCCAGCACGTAGGCGATCCGAACGTCGTCGTTGGCGAGCAGGTACCGCCGGCCGAGGATCGGGTCGGCGCCGGTCCCGTCGAGCTTGTGGGTGCGCAGGTGTCGTGGTTTGAGCGGCAGGTTGGGCAGTCGGGTGACAACCGGCGGGGTGAACTCCGTCGCGGCGACGATCGCGGTCGGCGCGTACCGGTGGTAGAGCAGGGACGAGTCGGAGGAGAAGCCTTCCTGCCCCATCAGCTCCTCGGTGTAGAGGTTGCCGTCCGGCTGTCGGAACTGGGTGTGGCGCTTGCGTGGCACTTCACCGATGCTGCGGTAGTACGGCATCTCGCCCTCCCGGTCCGCGATGAGCGTCCGATAATCGGACGCTGTTGTCCGCTTCGTGCAGCGTCCCGTACATTCTTGTCTCGTGTCAACGCAGCTGCCCACACTCGTCGCCGGCCTGGTCGACGACGCCGCAGTCTTTCCGCCGGGCAATGCGCCGCTGCCCGACGCGATCGGCGCGCACCGGCGGCACCGCGCCGCCTGGTACGCCGACCTGGTCGGCCCGCTGCTGCTGCCCGCCTCGACGATCACGGCGGGTGAGCTGAGTGGTCTGGTCGACCCCGAGGAGAGCCTCGCGATCGGGCTGATCGGTGACACCGGCCTCGACCGGCTGCCCTTCGCACTGTCGTTCCTACCTCCGCTCGGGGTGACCGTACGGCAGATCGAAGCGCCGGTCGCCCGTCGGGGCGAGGACCCCCGACCTGGCGTAGCCGAGCTGGTGAAGCTGGCCGAGCGGCGTGACGGCGTTCCCGTGTACGCGGAGATCCCACTGACCTTCGGGCTGATGGGCGCGCTCGACGCCCTCGCCGACGCCCGCGCTGACGGTGTGCCGATCGCTGCCAAGTTCCGTACCGGTGGACTGGCCGCCGAGCTGTTTCCGACCCCGGCCGAACTGGCTGCGGTGATCTGCGCGTGCCGGGAGCGGGACCTGCCGTTCAAGCTGACCGCCGGGCTGCACCACTCGGTGCGGCACGTCGACCCGGAGACCGGCTTCACCCACCATGGGTTCGGTAACGTGCTCGCCGCGACCCTGACGGCCGCGGCCGGCGCAGCCGTCGGTGCCGTCGCCGAGTTACTCACCGTGCGCGACGAGCGGCCACTGGTACAGGCGATCGACGGCCGACACGACACCGAGCGCCCGCTCTGGGTGGGATTCGGATCGTGCAGCATCGGGGAACCACTCACCGATCTGATCCGGCTCGGGCTGGTGAACGGAGGCTTCGAGGCATGAGCGAGTGTCAGCGTGGCGGCGTGGAGCGAAACGGAGGGCGGGCATGAGCTGGGTCCCGGGTGCGGCCGGTTCCGGGTACGGGGTGCACCACCTGCCCTACGGGGTGTTCCGGGTGGGTGACCGCGAGCCACGCATCGGCGTACGCATCGGAGATGTCGTGCTGGACCTGGCCGGTGCTGAGGCTGCCGATCTGGTGCTGGCCGGCGGAGCGTTGTGCCGGCCGACACTCAATGCCTTCCTGGCCCTGGGGCGTCCGCAGTGGACCGGGGTGCGGGACCGGATCGTCGAGCTGCTCACCGACCCGAAGCACCGGACGGTGGTGGAGCCGCTGCTGGTGCCGGTGCACGAGGTACGGATGGAGCTGCCCTTCGAGGTGGCCGACTACGTGGACTTCTACTCCTCGGAGAACCACGCTTCGAACGTCGGCCTGATCTTCCGCCCCGGCCAACCTCCACTGCTGCCGAACTGGAAACACCTGCCGATCGGTTACCACGGACGGTCCGGCACGGTGGTGGTCTCCGGCACCCCGGTGGTGCGACCCCAGGGCCAGCGACCCAGCGCCGACGGGCCGACGTTCGGCCCGTCCACCCGTTTGGACATCGAAGCTGAGGTCGGTTTCGTGGTCGGCGTGCCGAGCCCGATCGGCCGTCGGGTGGCCGCCGCCGACTTCGCCGATCACGTTTTCGGCGTGGTGCTGGTCAACGACTGGTCGGCGCGGGACATCCAGGCCTGGGAGTATCAGCCGCTCGGGCCGTTCCTGGGTAAGTCGTTCGCCACCTCGGTGGCGGCCTGGGTCACTCCGCTTGACGCGCTACGGGAGGCGTTCGTCGCCGGCCCGGCGCAGGATCCGCCGGTGGCCGACTACCTGCGCGACGAGCCACACCTGGGGCTGGATCTGCGGCTTGAGATCGTCTGGAACGGGGAGACGGTCAGCGAGCCGCCCTTCGCCGACATGTACTGGACGCCGGCCCAGCAGCTGGCGCATCTCACCGTCAACGGTGCCTCGCTTCGTACGGGTGACCTCTACGCCTCAGGCACCGTCTCCGGCCCTCGGCGGGACCAGGTCGGTTCGTTCCTGGAACTCAGTTGGGGCGGCACCGAGCCGATCACCGTGGGCGGGACCGAACGCACCTTCCTCGCTGACGGTGACACGGTGACGATCACTGCCACCGCACCCGGCCCGGACGGGGCCACCCTCACCCTGGGCGAGGTCGCCGGTACCGTCTTGCCGTCGAACTGACCTCAAGCCGACAGCGGTACCTGATCGCACAGCGGGTGCGATCAGGTACCGTCACCGCCCTCGTTGATCGCCTCGGAATTCCGTCGCCACGCCGCATGACGGGCCGGCCGATGCTCCTGCCCGGCCGGCCCGGCCCGGCTGGCGGGACGCCGAACACTGAGGGAGATGACGATGCGCGAACTCGTGGACGCGGTCTGGCGCACCAGCAGCCGCTCCAACGACCAGGGTCTCTGCGTGGAGGTGGCCGGCAATCTGGCCGCCGTCCACGGTGTGGTGGGCATTCGCGATTCGAAGGACCAGGCCGGACCGGCGCTCGTGGTGAGTTCGCCGGGTTGGACCGCTTTCGTCGACGCGATCAGGGACGGCAGGTTCGTCGGCTGACACCCGCAGGGGTCTCCGGTGGGATTACCGCTCGGGGACCCCGCGCCGCGCTCACGGCGTCTACCGTCGGTGCCACGGGAGGTGGCACGTCGACCGCGGTGGTCGACAGGTTGGTCGCGGTGCCGCACGAGTCGCAGTTCGGGTTGGCGTCACGGCCACCCGGAGGACGCCGCGTACGGCACGACGTGCCGGCCGGTGACGGCCCGGCGGGTCGGGGCCGGGGCGCTGGGTAGGGTGCCGTGCGGAGGTGCGGCATGAGGTGGGCGGTGGGTCGGCGGCGGGTAATGGCGGCCGTGGCGGCGGTGGGTGTCGCTGCGACAGCAGGGGTCATCGCGTACCGGGTCCTGGCGCCGGCAGAGGTCAGCACCCCCGCCCGGGACGACTATCCGGCCCGGAGTGCACCGGCCGCCGGGGTGATCGGCCGCCTGCCGGCTGCTCCGCTGATCGTCGACGGTCGGCTGCGGGTCTACGCCGCTGTTCGACAGGTCTACGCCGACCAGCCGGTCGACAGCCGTAGCCGACGTACCCCGTACTGGTCGTTCCGGCGCTGGCCAGCGAGCCTGGACGCGGTGGTGGTGAGCGGGGCGACCGTGGTGACTCGGTGGTCGGACGGGCAGCTGGTGGCGCTCGACGTGCGTACCGGTCGGGTGGCGTGGCGGGCGGACGGGCCCGAGCCGGCATCGACGCGGGTGGTGCGCCGCACCGGCACCGCCGTCGTCTGGCAGCCGAGTGGACTCGTGGTGAGCCGTGCCGCCGACGGTCGCCTCGTGGTCGTCAGCTCCGGCGATGGTGAGATCCGGGCCGTCGACCTGGCTGACGGGGACCAGCTGTGGCAGTCAGCGGTGGGCGCCGGCTGCCGCGAGCCGGTGGGTGCCGGCTCCGGTGGGCGGCTGCTGACCGTGGACGACTGCGACGGGCCGACGGTGGTCGAGTTCCGGGACACCGCGACCGGCGCGGTGACGACCAGGTGGAGACCGCCGGACGCCGGTGAGGAGTTGACGGCCACGTTGCTCGGCTGCCGGCCGGAGGGTGTCGGTTGTGCCGCACTACGGACCGCTGGTCACGGTGACGCGCCTGCCCGTGGCTGGTTGCTCGGCCCGGAAGGTCCGGTCCGGGTGTCGGTCCTGGATCGTGCGGGGACCGAGGTGGTCGACGAGATGGCGGTGGGCGTTGCCGACGGGGTGCTCGTCGGCCGGAGTGTCCCCGACGGTGAGGAACGTTGGCGCTCCGAGACCGGACCGGGCCGGGTGATCGCCGTCCAGCCCGGTCGGGTGCACGTGCTCACCGAGGTGAACGAGCTTGTCACCCTTGATCCGAAGACCGGTGCTCGACTGTCCGGTTTCGTGCTCGACATCGGTTCCGACGGTACCGGCTGGGCGCCGGGCGACGCGTACGCGGCTGACGGCTACGTGGTGGTGGAGCGGCTGCGTCAGCCGGTCGATCCCGACGGTGACGACAGACGGTACTACCTGACCGCCGAAGCGTTGATCATTGCCGCGACCTGATCCGCCAGCAAATGCGGAGAAAATGCGCCGAAGCGGACAAATGGCACGTATCGTTCAGTGAGGAGATCGGCGGGTCGGTCCGCTGGGGGATGGCGGACCGACCCGCCGAGGCTGCAAGCAGCCTTGGTCAGCCCAGAGCGGCCTCGGCCGCCGCCAGGAAGGCATCGTTCTCGACCGGCGTGCCGACGGTGACCCGTACCCCGTCGCCGGGGAACGGTCGCACGATCACGCCCCGCGACTCGCACGCCCTGCCGAACTCGACCGCCCGGTCACCGAGCGGTAGCCAGACGAAGTTCGCCTGGCTGGCCGGGACGCCGGGGACGAGTTTGGTCAACGCCTCGCCGACCCGCTCGCGTTCGGCCACCACCAACGCGCACCGCCGACGTACCTCGTCGGCCTGGGACAGCGCCGCCAAGGCGCCCGCCTGCGCGGCCATGCTCGTGGAGAACGGCGTGACGACCTTCCGGACCGCCGCCGCCACCTGCGGCTGCGCGACCAGGAACCCGATCCGCAAGCCGGCCAGGCCCCACGCCTTCGACAGGGTGCGCAGCACCGCCACATTGGGCCGGTCGGCGTAACTCAGCCCGTCCGGCACCTCCGGGTCGGTGACGAACTCCCGGTACGCCTCGTCTATCACCACAAGCACGTCGTCCGGTACGGCGTCGAGGAAGCGATCCAACTCGGCTTGGCGTACCGCGGTTCCGGTCGGGTTGTTGGGGTTGCAGACCAGGATCATCCGGGTGCGGTCGGTCACCGCCGCAGCCATCGCCGCCAGGTCGTGCCCGTGCCCGGCATCGTTCGACACCTTAACGCTTGTCGCCCCGCTCGTCGCAGCGATGATCGGGTACGCCTCGAACGAGCGCCACGAATAGACGAGTTCGTCGCCGGGCAGGCAGGTGGCGCGGACCAGGTGCTCGGCCAGCGCCACCGAACCGCAGCCGGTCGCCACCCGGTCGGTGTCCACCCCGTACCGGTCGGCGAGCGCCTGGCGGAGCGCGACGACACCCATGTCCGGGTAGCGGTGCACCCCGGCGACCGCCTCGGCCACCGCATCCACCACACCTGGTAGCGGCCCGTACGGCACCTCGTTGCTCGCCAGTTTGATGGCCTCGGGCAGACCCAGCTCACGAGCCAGGTCGGCCGGGCTGCGTCCCGGCACGTAGTTGGGCAGCGCGTCCAGGTCGACGCGGGTCAGCCGCACCGCCGCCTGGTGTCGTCCGTCGTCGGTCATGAGGTCTCTCCCGGGGGGTCGGTGCGGTCGTCAGGGGTACGCGGAAGCCGGACCACCACGGTCTGCGCCCGCTTGTCGTGCAGCGCCTGACGTAACGGGTGGTCGAAGAGCGGTGAGAGTGCGTCGATCAACTGAAGCAGTAGGCCGAGACCACAGCAGTACCAGAGCAGCGTGGGCAGGCCGAGGGTGTTCCAGCGACGCAACGCCCGGCCGAAGCCCAGGGGCGCGTCCATCTCGACCGGCACCGCCCTGACCCGAAGCAGCCGCTTGCCGAAGGTCTGCCCGCTGGCCGCCATCGACGGCACCTCGTACGCCAGCCAGAGCGACGTGGCGATGAGCAGGATCGTCACCACCAGCGCGCCGGCCTGGTCGCCGGCTGCGGGCAGCGGATCGGTGGTGCGGTCCTGAGCCTGCACACGGCGCCAGAACTCGTCGAGAGGCGCCGATAGTTCCTGGACGTAGCGCCAGACGAACCAGCCGTTCACGAGCGCGTTGAGCAGCAGGACGACGCCGAAGTCGATCAGCCGGGCAGCCAGCCGGGCGCCGAACGAGGCCAGCGGTACCCCGTGTGGCCGGGGTGCTGGCGGACGTCCGGGCCAGGTCGGGTACGGCCAGTCAGGTGACGGTCCCTGCACCGGGCCGCCGGTCGGCGACGGCCTCGTTGGCTCCTGACCGCCGGAGGGCAGGTCGGCTGCGGAGGGGGTCGGAGCGGCTGCCGGCTCCGGTGCCGGCTCGGGCTCGGGCTCGGGCGGGCCCTCGGGTGGTGTGACGTCGACCGGGATGGGTGATCCGATCCAGCCCTCACCATCCCAGTACCTTCGGGTTTCCGGGTCGGCGGGGTCGACGTACCATCCGGGTGCCACGCTCACGACGCGGCCTCGCTGCGCTCACTCACCTCGACACCTTAACGACGACGGTCTCGGCGAACGTGTCGTGGAGGCACTGCTGCCCATCCGGCTCCGGCTCCGGTGGTGGCGGCCCGGCAGCCGACCGGCCTGGCAGCCAGCCCGCCCGGCGATCAGCTACAGGTTGCCCCGCTTCTCCTGCTCCCGCTCGATGGCCTCGAAGAGCGCCTTGAAGTTGCCCTTGCCGAAGCCGAGCGAGCCGTGCCGCTCGATCAGCTCGAAGAAGACGGTCGGCCGGTCCTGCACCGGCTTGGTGAAGATCTGCAGAAGGTAGCCGTCCTCGTCCCGGTCGACCAGGATCTTGCGGGACTTGAGCTCCTCGATCGGTACGCGTACCTCACCGATGCGGGCGCGCAGTTGCGGGTCGTCGTAGTACGAGTCGGGAGTTTCGAGGAAGTCGACACCGGCCGCCCGCATCGCGTCCACGCTGGCCAGGATGTCGTTGGTGGCCACAGCGATGTGCTGGGCGCCGGGGCCCTGGTAGAACTCCAGGTACTCGTCGATCTGCGACCTCTTCTTGGCGACGGCCGGCTCGTTGAGCGGGAACTTCACCTTGCGGGTGCCGTTCGCGACGACCTTGCTCATCAGCGCCGAGTAGTCGGTGGCGATGTCGTCCCCGACGAACTCGGCCATGTTGGTGAAGCCCATGACGCGGCGGTAGAACTCGACCCACTCGTCCATCCGGCCCAGCTCGACGTTGCCGACCACGTGGTCGACCGCCTGGAAGAAGCGCTTCGGCTGGATCCCGGCGTCGATCATCGGCTGCCGGTCGACGATGGGACCCCGCGCGGCGAAGCCGGGCAGGAACGGACCCTGGTAGCGAGACCGGTCCACGAGAGTGTGCCGGGTGTCGCCGTAGGTGGCGATGGCGGCCAGGCGTACGGTGCCGTGCTCGTCGGTCAGGTCGTGTGGCTCGACCAGGCCGGTCGCGCCCTGCGCGGTGGCGTGTGCGTACGCGGCGTCGACGTCGGGCACCTCCAGTGCGATGTCGCTGACGCCGTCGCTGTGCCGGGCGACGTGCCCGGCACCCGCAGCGTCCGGGCGTACCGCGCCGGTGAGCACGAATCGCGCCGAACCGCTGGTCAGCACGTACTCGGCGTGGTCACGGTGGCCCTGCTCCGGCCCCCGGTACGCCACGCAGGTCATGCCGAACGCCGTGGAGTAGTAGTGCGCTGCCTGCTTGGCGTTGCCCACCAGGAAACGCACGTGGTCGAGACCCTTGACCGGGAACGGGTCCTTGCTGGTGTCGTGGTCGACGGCGCCGACGAGAGCGTCGACGTCCACCTCGTCGGTCGGCTGGGGTCGGTCGATCGCCTGGGTCATGGTGGCCTCCCTCGCGTACCGCCCGGCCTGGTGGGCCGACGGGATCGTGTGCTGTGTGCCGAGCATCGCGGGGACGGGCCGCGCTGGGCAACCCTCGCGGCGTACGTTGGTCAGGTTGCACAAACGGTATGGTGCTCAGGCGTGAACGCTGGTCAGATTGCTCAGCTCGACGAGCTGGATGTGCGCCTCATCGAACTACTCGCCGAGGAACCCCGGATCGGCGTGCTGGAGTGCTCGCGCCGGCTCCGGGTAGCCCGGGGGACCGTCCAGGCGCGGCTCGACAAACTGGTCGGGCGGGGCGTCATCGCCGGCTTCGGGCCGGATCTCGGCCCGGCCGCGCTCGGCTTCACGGTGACCAGCTTCGTCACCCTGGAGATCAGCCAGCGGCACGGGCACGACCCGGTCACCCGGCACCTGGCGGCGATCCCCGAGGTGCTGGAGGCGCACACCATCACCGGCTCGGGCGACCTGCTCTGCCGGATCGTGGCCCGCTCGAACACCGACCTGCAGCGGGTGATCGACCAGATCGTGGCGTACGAGGGAATCACCCGCGCATCCACGATCATCGCGCTCGCCGAGCAGATCCCCTACCGGGTCCTTCCGCTGCTGCGCTCGGCGGTGCGATGAGTCCGGTCAGTTCTCCGCAAGCGTGTCGCCCAGCGGGGTGCGGCGGTAGCGGACGGATCGGCCGGAGCGGACCCGGGTGATCAGGCCCGCGTCGCGCAGCACCGACAGGTGGTCGCCGACGCCGCCCAGGCTCATCCCGAGTTGCACGACGAGCTGGCTGGTCGTGGCAGGCAGAGCGAGGGCCCGCAGCACCGCCGCGCGGGACCGCCCGACCAACCGATCCAGAGCGTCTTCGGGACGGCCCGGGTCGGGCGGTCCGAGCAGCTCGGCGACCCCGGAGGCCCGGTAGACGATCGCGAACGGCCACGGCGGCTCGACGTAGTTGATCATTGTGCCGAAAACGGTGGGGATGAAGAGCAGACCCCGGCCACCCAACGAGTAGCTGCGGGGGTCACGGTCGGCCACCTCGATCGCGCCGAGGCCGCCGCCGGAGACCCAGCGCAGTCTCGGGTCCAGGTCCGCCACGGCGGCCCCCCAGCCGTACGCGAGCAGGCGGCCCGCGCGATGAACCAGGTCCCGTTCCAGCACTGCCCGCAGTCGCGGCCAGTCCGGCTGGACCAGGACCGTCCAGGAGGCCTCGATCGCGTCGGCCAGCCGGTCCACGACGTCCGGCGCCTCGTAGATGCGGCGAGCGTACGCCGGTGGGGTGCGCAGTCCGACGAGGTTGCGGGAAAGCTCGTCACGGGCCTGCCCGAGCGGCGTGGCCCGGACCGCGGCCAGCTCGTCGGCGAAGGTGCGGCCGATGCCGTCGGGCGGCGGCTGGATGAAGTCGGCGTTGTAGCCGCCCCGGCGCAGTAGCGCCATCAGTGCGACCACCGCCGGGCAGTCCCGACGCAACCGCTCGAAGTCCGATCGGGTGCGGGTCACCCACGGGGCCAGCCCCGGCACGGTGTGCTGGCCGGTGTGTACGCGCAGCGCCCAGACCGCCTCGCCCAGCGGGGAGATGGCATACCGACTGGCCGCCACGTCTGCCGGAGTGACCTCGATCCGCACCCCTCGACCTTTCGTTCTCCAGCGAAAGGATAGAGCAGTCCGGTGTGCGCCAGCAGGCTGATCGGCGTGGACGACACCAGCATGAACGCGCCGAAGGTGGCCGACCGGCAGGCCACCTTCCGGGACGTCTTCGCCGTCGCCGAGTTCCGGGTGATCTTCGCGAGCTATGGGATCTTCATGATCGGCGAGACGGTGAAGATGCTCGCCCTCTCCGTGCTCGTCTACGCGCGCACCGGTTCCGGCCTGCTGGCCGCACTCGCGTACGTCACCGGATTCCTGCCGCACGCGCTGGGTGGGCTGTTCCTGCTGGCCCTGGCCGACCGGTGGCCGGCCCGCGCCCTGATCGTCGGCTACGACCTGGTGCGGCTGGCCATGGTCGCGGTGCTCGCCACGGGTCTGCTCTCACCGGCAACGATGCTCGGCCTGGTCGCTGTCGTGGCCCTCTTCGGCCCGGTGAGCAGTGCGTCGCGTACCGCGCTGCTGCCCGAGCTGCTGCACGGTGACCGGTACGTGCTGGGTCGTTCGCTGCTCACCGTTGCCGCCGGGGGTACGCAGGTGGCTGGGTTCGCCGTCGGTGGTCTGCTGCTGGGGCTGGTCGGCCCGTACGGCGCGCTCTGGCTGACGGCGGCGACCTGTGCCCTCTCCGCACTGCTGGTGCGGTTCGGGCTGGCCTCTCGTCCCGCCCGCGCCGGCCGGGCGGTTGCCGGCCCCGGCGCCGGCGCGTTCCGGGAAACCCTGCGGGTGAACCGGCAGCTGCTGGCCGACCGGCGGATCCGTGGCCTGCTGCTCGCCCAGTGGCTGCCGGGGTCACTGCTGGTCGGTGCCGAGGGGGTGGCGGTGCCGTACGCGGCTGGGCTCGGGCCGGGTGCCAGCGCCGGCATCCTGCTGATGGCGGGGGCGGGCGGCATGCTGGTCGGCGACCTGCTGGTGGGGCGGTTCGTAGCGCCTGCCCGGCGGGAACGCTGGACGCCGTGGCTGGCCCTGCTGCTGGGCGTACCCATGCTGGCGTTCCTGGCCCGACCGGTGCTGCTGCCCGCGGCGGCCCTGTTCGCGGTGGCGACCGCGGGCTTCGCCTACCAGCTCGGACTGGCCCGACGCTTCCTCGACGCCGTCCCCGAGGTACGCCGGGGGCAGGCCTTCGGCCTGGTCAGTACCGGCATGATGGCGGCGCAGGGCTTGGCCGCCGCCGGGGCCGGCGCATTGAGTGAGGTGCTGGCGCCGGGGGTGGTGATGGCCGGCGCCGGGGCCGCTTCGATCATCGCGTCGCTGCTTCTCTGGCCGGTCCTCGCCCCTGATGGCCGACGCCCACCTGCGCTTGCGGCGGAGCCCACGGCGACCACGCCGGCTCCGGCGGTGTCCGCTGACCGCTGAGTCACACCGTGCTCGCGGTGCTGCCGACGCGATCTTTCCGGCGCGACACGCGGGGTGGTGCGGGCGGTGGCGAGCACGGATGGCTACCGTGTCCCGGTGGCGAAGGGGAGCGGCCTCGGCGTACGTAGTTGGCTGCTGCTCGGCCTGATCACGGTGGTGGTGCTCGCCGCCACCGGAGTCTGGAACCCGTTTCCTACCATGTGGGACTGGGCGAATCGCCCCCAGCCGATCTCCCAGCCGGACGTGGTCTGGCAGCAACGTATCGGTGGCACCCCGCGCAGCGTCACCATCGCCGGCGAGAGCGTCGTGATCGAGCAGCGCACCCGGGTGGAGGCCCGCAGCCTCGCCGCCGGCACACAGCTCTGGGAACGCAAGGCCGACTGGAGCGCGGTCACCGGAGCCGGACGTCAAGCCGTCGTCGTCGTAGGCAAGCTGCTGGTCAACGGGTACGAGGTGCTCGACCCGATGACCGGGGTGACCCGCCGCCGCGACGGTGACGCGGTGGCGGTCTGGACGTATCGCAACCTGCTGCTGGACGCCCGATGCGTGGAGGCCACCGACTGCACGTTGAGCGCCTGGGACCCGCACGGCACCGTTCCGCTGTGGACCGCCTTCCTGCCCGGGGTCAGCACCGGCCTACTCGCGGACAACCCGAATCTGCTCGACAGCCGGCAGCTCACCAGCAACCGGATCGATGGCGAGGTGGCTGGCCCGGAGGCGGTACCGCCGCTGCTCGGCTTCCCGGTCGACGGTCGGGTGCACGTGGTGGACACCGCCACCGGCCGGGTGTTGCAGAACGTCGAACCCGGCCGGGAGGAACGGCTCGCCGTGATCGGTGGACGCCTGTTGCGCATCACCGCCCGCTCTCAGGACGGCGGCTGCTACTACGCCATCTCCGGTCGGGACTCGGCCACCGGGCAGGAGGCGTGGCAGCAGTCAGGGCTCAACCTCCGCACCGCCGACAGCGCCGGTTGCGCGCAGCGGGAGGACCCGTATGGTGCCCGTAACGTGGTGCTCGGCGTTTCGCCGGACGGCCGGGAAGCGGTCCTCGACGGGTACGACGGGCGGCTGTTGCTGGCCACCGCCGACGCCGAACGGGTGCTCGCCGTCGACGACCGGTACGCGTTGGTGCGTGCCGCCGACGGCAGCGCCGTCTCCGCCCGCGAACTCGGTGCCGGACGGACCCGGTGGAACCGGCCGGCGGGAAAGAAGGCGGGTGCGGCTCTCACCCCGTACGCGGCGATCGTCGCCGACGAGAAACCCAACCGACTGGTCGCACTGGATCCGCGGACCGGGCGGGAACTGGCCGTGCTACGTACCTCGGCGAACGCCCTCGCCGTGGGGCCCGCCGGCATGGTGATCGGGGAGGGCCGGGAAATCGGGTACGTCCGGTTCGGCGCAGCGGCCGGTGGCACGCCGGGCGAGGCCGACGAGGCGGACCCCGGCCCCGCCGGCAGCGGCGCGGTGCCGCAGCCCCAGGACAGTTGTGGTCCGAAGAACGAGCTGTGCGCCGCCCCGGACCCCGGTAAATGACCGCGCCCCCCGTCGGGTGGGACGGACCCGACCTTCTGCCCTAGGCTTTGCCGTCATGGGCGAGCGGCAGCGAGCGAATCATCGGTGTGGTGCGGTGGTGCCTCACGGCGGCGCGGAGCGAAGTGGAGTGCCGTCGTGAGTGGCGCCGACTTCGCGTACGCCCCGCTGCTGCCGACCGGTCCCGACCAGACGGACTACCGTCTGGTCACCGACGAGGGCGTCGACGTGGTCAACGGCCCCGGTGGTCGCCGGTTCCTGACTGTCGAACCGGCCGCCCTGACCGCGTTGACCGCCGAGGCGATGCACGACATCGCGCATTTCCTG
Organism: Micromonospora sp. HNM0581; assembly: GCF_012726175.1. Lineage (GTDB taxonomy): Bacteria > Actinomycetota > Actinomycetes > Mycobacteriales > Micromonosporaceae > Micromonospora. The sequence continues at coordinate 572,862 of NZ_JAASAD010000001.1, read as the reverse complement.
CGCCCCGCGCACCTCGCCCAGCTGCGGTCGATCATCGATGACCCGGCGGCCTCCCCGAACGACCGGTTCGTCGCACTCGACCTGCTGCGCAACGCCAACATCGCCGCCGGCGGGGTGCTGCCGATGTGCCAGGACACCGGCACCGCCATCGTGATGGGCAAGCGCGGCCGGCACGTGCTCACCGACGGGACGGACGCCGAGGCGATCTCGCGGGGCGTGTGGCAGGCGTACACCCGGTTGAATTTGCGCTACTCCCAGCTTGCTCCACTGACCATGTGGGAGGAACGCAACACCGGCAGCAACCTGCCCGCGCAGGTCGAGTTGTACGCCGAGGATCCGGACGGTCACCCGGACGCGTACAAGTTCCTCTTCATGGCCAAGGGGGGCGGGTCGGCCAACAAGTCGTACCTGTACCAGGAGACGAAGGCGCTGCTGAATCCGACGCGGATGATGCAGTTCCTGGAGGAGAAGCTGCGGCTGATCGGCACTTCCGCCTGCCCGCCGTACCACCTTGCGGTGGTGATCGGTGGCACCAGCGCCGAGTACGCACTCAAGACCGCCAAGTACGCCTCGGCGAAGTACCTCGACGCCCTGCCCACCTCCGGCTCCATGACCGCGCACGGCTTCCGGGACCTGGAACTGGAGGCCGAAGTGCTGGAGTTGACCCGCAACTTCGGCATCGGCGCGCAGTTCGGCGGGCGCTACTTCTGCCACGACGTCCGGGTGGTGCGGCTGCCCCGGCACGGCGCGTCCTGTCCGGTGGCGATCGCCGTGTCCTGCTCGGCGGACCGGCAGGCGGTAGCGAAGATCACCCCGTCGGGCGTGTGGTTGGAGCGACTCGAAACCGACCCGGCCCGTTTCCTTCCCGACGTCACCGAGGCACATCTCGACGCCACCGAGGTGGTCCGCGTCGACCTCAACCGGCCGATGGACGAGATCCGTGCCGAGTTGTCCAAATACCCGGTGAAGACCCGGTTGTCGCTGAGCGGCCCACTCGTGGTGGCCCGGGACATCGCCCATGCCAAGATCGCCGAACGGCTGGACGCGGGCGAGCAGATGCCGCAGTACCTACGTGATCACGCCGTCTACTACGCCGGACCGGCGAAGACCCCGGAGGGCTACGCCTCCGGCTCGTTCGGCCCGACCACAGCCGGCCGGATGGACGCGTACGTGGCGAAGTTCCAGGCCGCCGGCGGGTCGATGGTCATGCTCGCCAAGGGCAACCGGTCGGCGCAGGTCACCCGCTCCTGCGAGCAGCACGGCGGCTTCTACCTCGGCTCGATCGGTGGCCCCGCCGCTCGCCTCGCCCAGGACTGCATCAAGCACGTCGAGGTGCTGGAGTACGCCGAGCTGGGCATGGAAGCGGTCTGGAAGATCGAGGTGGAGGACTTCCCCGCCTTCATCGTCGTCGACGACAAGGGCAACGACTTCTTCGCCGAGGTCACCAAGCCGGTCCTCACCATCGGTAGCCGCTGACCACATCGACACGACGAGGGGCGCCGCGCTTCCGCCCGGCGCCCCTCGTCGTTAGGGACGTCAGCCCGGGTAGTTGACGTAGAAGTAGTAGTAGTCCTCGCCGGACGTGATGCCCGACGAGGTCCTGCTCGACACGTACAGGTAATGGCTTCCGACCGGACGGGTAGTCGGTGGAGGTCACCGTCGGGGCCGGCGGGCGCACCGTGTCGATGGTGAACCGGCACTCCGGTGACCAGTCGGAACTGGCGTGCTGGTCGGCGGCGCGCACCGAGAAGGCGTACGTCCCGCCGTTGACCATCCCACCTTCGGCACGGTATGGGTGAAGCGGGTCGGTGCGCAGTAGGGGTAGGACGTCCACTCGGTCCGCTCAGTGAGCCGATCGGCAGGCCACCAGGCGAAGGTCGCAGTCACCTGATCGCCGGCAAAACCGTCGACCTTGTCCGGGTCGGTGATCTCGGCGCCGAGCACCGGCCTGGTGGTGCCGATCAGCAGGCCGTCCGTGCAGGTCCGACCTTCGACGGCCAGCGCGCTGGGTACGTCGGGCGCGGCGTTGTCGCTGCGACGGGCGCGCCAGAATTTCGAGTGGAAGCTGCGTACCGGCCGGCTCGTTGGCTGATCTGGGACCGTGCGGCTGGGGCGAACATCTGCACGTCGTCGCGGTGCGCGGCAGGATGGAACGCGTGACGACTCCAGAGAGCACCGGCTACCGGATCGAACGCGACTCGATGGGCGAGGTGGAGGTGCCCGCCGAGGCGTTGTGGCGGGCCCAGACGCAGCGGGCGGTGCAGAACTTCCCGATCTCCGGCCGAGGCATCGAGCCGGCCCAGATCCGGGCGCTGGCTCAGATCAAGGGGGCGGCAGCAGAGGTCAACGGCGACCTGGGGGTGATCGACGCGAACGTGGCCGCCGCGATCGCCGCCGCCGCGGCGCACGTGGCCGACGGCGGGTACGACGACCAGTTCCCGGTGGACGTGTTCCAGACCGGCTCCGGTACCTCATCGAACATGAACACCAACGAGGTGATCGCCACCCTGGCCGGGCGGGAACTGGGCAGCAGCGTTCATCCCAACGACGACGTCAACGCCTCGCAGTCCAGCAACGACGTCTTCCCCTCGTCGATCCACCTCGCGGCCACCGAGGCCGTCGTACGGGATCTGCTGCCGGCGCTGAACCACCTGGCCGCCGCGCTGGAGGCGAAGGCGTCGGAGTTCGAGACCGTCGTGAAGGCCGGGCGTACGCACCTGATGGACGCCACCCCGGTGACGCTCGGGCAGGAGTTCGGCGGGTACGCAGCCCAGGTCCGCTACGGCATCGAACGCATGGAGGCCGCGTTGCCCCGGCTGGCCGAGCTGCCGCTGGGCGGTACGGCGGTCGGCACCGGCATCAACACCCCGCTCGGCTTCGCCGCCCGGGTGATCGAGAAGCTGCGCGCCTCGACCGGGCTGCCCTTGACCGAGGCGCGCAACCATTTCGAGGCGCAGGGCGCCCGGGACGCCCTGGTCGAGACGTCGGGGCAGCTGCGCACCGTCGCAGTCGGGCTCTACAAGATCGCCAACGACATCCGCTGGATGGGCTCCGGCCCGCGTGCCGGTCTACGTGAACTGCGTATCCCGGACCTCCAACCGGGCTCGTCGATCATGCCCGGCAAGGTCAACCCGGTGGTCTGCGAGAGCGTCCGGCAGGTCTGCGCGCAGGTGGTAGGCAACGACGCGACAGTGGCCTTCGCCGGCTCGCAGGGTGACTTCGAGCTGAACGTCATGCTGCCGGTGATGGGTCGCAACATCCTGGAGTCGATCCGGCTGATCGCCGCGTCGAGCCGCCTGCTCGCCGACCGGTGTGTGGTCGGCCTGGTCGCGGACGCCGAGGTCTGCCTGTCGTACGCCGAGGGCTCGCCGTCGATCGTCACACCGCTCAACCGTCACCTCGGCTACGACGAGGCCGCCTCGATCGCCAAGGAGGCACTGGCGAAGCAGATCTCCATCAAGGAGGTGGTGATCTCGCGGGGCCATCTCGACTCCGGGAAACTCTCGGAGACCCAGTTGGAGGAGGCGCTCGACCTGCTCCGCATGACCCACCCCTAAGCCCCCAGCCACCGCCCGCGCCCGTCCACCGCCCGCCCACCGCCCGCGCCCGTCCACCGCCCGTCCACCGCCCGCGCCCGTCCACCGCCCGCGCCCGTCCACCGCCCGCGCCCGTCCACCGCCCGCGCCCGTCCACCGCCCGCGCCCGTCCACCGCCCGTGTCCGTCCACCGCCCGCGTCCGCCCACCGCCCGTGTCCGTCCACCGCCCGCGCCCGCCCACCGCCCGTGTCCACCCACCGGCCCGTGTCCGCCCACCGCCCGCGCCCGCCCACCGCCCGTGTCCGCCCACCGCCCAGGCACGCCCGCCCGCGCGTCGGTCCGTGCCCGCGCCTGCCGGTCGGGCTGGCTTGATCGACTCCGGTTGCGGCATCTCGGCGTATCCGGGCGGCTGATGGCCGCAAGATGCCGCAACCGGAGTCGATCAGCCATCGGTCATTCGATGCCTGGGCACCCAGGCGAGAAAGCGGGCAAAGAGCGCCGCAGGGTCCGGACCGTCCTGTGGTTCATGCGGTACAGGTCGGCGGCAGCCTCGTGCAGCACCGCGCAGAGGTAGGTGCTGAGCGCGACCCGGTCGTGGGCGTACTCGGTGACAAGATCGAGCCGTGCGGCGGCGCAGGGCCACGGTGCGGCGCAGACCCGGCAGAGCCAGAGCGGACGCAACGGCAGATGCGTCCGGGGCGACGCGCCCATGCCCCTCACCTTCGGCCGCCGCCGTGCCGGTCGGTTCGGGGTGCGCTTCGGTACCCGGCTCGGGAGGTGGTTCGACGGGCATTCCACGGCGCGGTGCGACGGGCAGTTCGGGGCGCGGATCGGGACATGGGGCAGCCTCCTGCCGAGCTGGGTCGTTTGCGTGAATCGCCCCGGCGGTGGGACCGCCCGGCCGGGGGAGCGGACGGTCCCACCTCGACGCCGAGCTCGGGGGATGAGCGGCGAGCGTCGCGCTTCACAGTCTGCTGAGGACGCCCCTACGCTCGGAAGTGCTTGGGCCTGCTGTCCGAGAGTCACTGCCGGTGGCCGGGCTGCCGGTGGCGTGGCGCTGGAGTCGATCGACCGGTTGCTGGAGGGCGGTTGGAGATGGCGGGTGGGCAGCTGACGGCGGCGGCGTTCCTGGTTGCGGAGCTGCGCCGGGCTCGGGTCCGACGGGGATGGAGTCAGGAAGAGTTGGCCAAGGCCGTCAACTACTCGCCGTCTATGGTCAGCGCGGTCGAGCTGGGCCAACAGCCGCCCACCCCGAAGTACCTGGACCTGGTTGACAAGGCCCTCGACACCGGCGGCATCTTCGGTCGCATGCTCACCGACCTGGTAGCCCTCGACAAAGACGGGTGCGCGGTCGCTGCCGGGTGTGCCAGCCCAGGTCTGGCAACGCGGCTGGCGCGCCATCTTGGCGGAGTCATGGGCCCTACGCTGGTTCGAACCGCTCCACGTGCCTGGCCTGCTGCAGACGGAAGCGTATGCGCGAGCGGTCTTCGAGTCCGATCCGGTGCTGGATCCCGGCGAAATCGAACGACGGTTGACTGACCGGTTGAGCAGCCAAGAGGTGCTTCACGCCGAGAAATCTCCCCGGATCGCGGCTGTCGTGGACGAGTCGGTCTTGCGACGACGGGTCGGTGGCCGGAAAGTCATGCGTGAGCAGCTTCTGCACCTCGTCTGCCTCGCTGTCGAGCACCCACACTTCGGATCCACGTCGTGCCCACGTCCACGGAGGAGTATCCGGGCCTGAACGGCCCGTCATATTCGCCAGCCTGGCCGCCGGTGTCGAAGTTGCCTCCCTCGGGGGCCAGATCGGTGGACGAGAGTTGGACGGAGCAGCCGACCTCCTGAGACTGCAACGGACCTGGGAGGCTACTCTCGCCGTGGCTCTGCCTCCGCAGGAATCGATCGAGCTGCTGAAGGAACTGGCGGAATCATGGAGTTGACCGGCGCGCGCTGGCGAAAGAGCCGCCGTAGTGGGTCCAACGACCGGTGTGTCGAGGTGGCGGTCGGTCTTTCCCGGGAGGTGGGTGTGCGGGACAGTAAGGATCCGGCTGGGCCGGTGCTGAGCTTTGACGCGTACGCCTGGCGGGTCTTCGTCGCGGCACCGCCGCGCCGGACGTGACCACCTCGCCCGGCGCGGAGGTGTTGGAGCGGCTGGCGCGGGAGCGGGTCGGGTGGATCTGCACGCTGCGGCCGGACGGCTCGCCGCATCTGACGCCGGTCTGGTTCCACTATGCCGAGGGTGAGTGGTGGATTGGCTCCGGCGAGCGCAACCGGAAGGTCCGTAACATCGCTGCCGACCCCCGGGTGTCGCTGGCGCTGCCCGACGGGAATGCGCCGGTCGTCGCGGAGGGCGAGGCGAGCATCGTCCGCCAGCCCTTCCCGCCCGACGTCGTCGAGGCGCTTCGCCGCCGGTACGACGGTTGGGACGTCACGGTTGACGGCCCGGACGGTCACTACGTGCTGCTCCGGGTCAGGGTGACTCGCTGGCTGATGGCCGGCCGTGCCCGCTGACAAGCGTCGCCACGCGTCGGAGGTCAGGAGCGGGCCGCGGCCCGGCGGGCGCGGTAGGCGCTGACGGCGGCCCGGTTACCGCAACCGGCTTCACAGAACCGGCGGGAGCGGTTCTTGGACAGGTCGACCAGCACGTTGTCGCAGTCGGGGTGCTCGCAGGTGCGCAGCCGGCGCAGTTCGCCACCGCGTACCACGTCTGCGACGGCCATCGCCGCCTCGACCGCGATTCGGGTGGCGAGCGGGGCGTCCCGGGGCACGGCGTGCAGGTGGTAGGGCTCGGTGTCGTGCGTGATGAGCTGGGGCAGCGCGCGGTGCTCGCGGAGCAGGGCGTTGACGATCGACACGATCTCGTCCACCTCGGCGTACCAGATCCGGCGGAGACGGGGGCGTAGGGCGCGTACCGCTCGTAGCTCGGTGTCGGTGTGCTCGTGCCGGCCGCTGTAGGAGTGACTGGTGAAGAAGGCGTCCAGGGCGGCGACATCCGGGAGGCCCTCTCCGCTGGATCCGGCGGTGTTGACCAGCGCTGCGGCGGCGATCAGAGAACACTCAGTGTCATGGGCGAAAAGCAACTTGACTCCTGTCGTGGCTCCACCTAGCGTCATCGGCGTAACCCATTTTGCCCATGGCGGGCAGTCGTGCCAAGGAGAGCCCCATGCGTCAACCGCCCGCCGCAGGTACCGGTCTCGCGCTGGCGCTGCTCTCCGCGATCACCTTTGCCACCTCGGGCACCTTCGCCCGATCCCTGATCGACGCCGGCTGGTCGGCCGAGGCGGTCGTCATCGCTCGGGTCGGCATCGCCGCTCTGATCCTGATGGTGCCCGCCGTGCTCGTCCTGCGGGGGTGCTGGCCGGTGTTGCGCCGCAACCTTGCCTCGATCGGCGTCTTCGGGCTGCTCGGGGTCGCGGTCGCCCAGGCGTGCTTCTTCAACGCCGTGCGGTACCTGCCGGTCGGCGTCGCGTTGCTGCTGGAATACCTCGGCATCATTCTCGTCGTCGGATGGACCTGGCTGGTGCAGGGCCAGCGTCCCCGGCGGCTCACCGTCGCCGGCTCGGTGGCGGCCATGGTCGGGCTGATCTTCGTGCTCGACGTGACCGGGACGGGCCGGCTCGACGTGGTCGGCGTCCTCTGGGGACTCGGTGCGGCGGTCGGGCTAGCCGGATACTTCGTGCTCGCCGGCCGGGTCGACCCGGCCCTGCCGTCGACGGTCATGGCCAGTGGCGGGATGGCCGCCGGTGCCGGTGTGCTGCTGCTGCTCGGCCTGAGTGGCGCGTTGCCGTTGCGGGCCACCTTCGACACCGTGCAGTTCGCCGGCACGCAGACCAGTTGGCTGGTGCCGATCGCCGGTCTGACGCTGGTGGCTGCAGTGGTCGCCTATCTGGTGGGGATCGCCGCGGTGCGGGCGCTTGGCTCCCGGATGGCGTCCTTCGTCGGGCTGACCGAGGTGATGTTCGCGGTCCTGATCGCCTGGCTGGTCCTGGGAGAGCTGCCGACGGTGGTGCAACTGTTCGGCGGACTGCTGATCGTCTCGGGTGTGGCGCTGGTCCGCCTCGACGAGCTGCGGATCCCCGTCCAGCCGGCTCCGCTGAAGGCGACGGAGCCCGCCCTGCGGTGACATGCTGAACGGCATGCTGAGCACGGTGGTGTTCGACGCCGACGAAACCCTGGTCGATCTGCGTCCGGCCGTCACGGCGGGGCTGGAAGCCGTGCTGGCGCAGATGCGGCGGCTGACCCCGGTGGCGGCCTGCGTCACGCTCGCCGACCTGGAATCGGACTGGGGCGCGGTCTTCGGTGACCTGGCCGCCGCGCCGGTGGCCGAGATCCGGCGTGCCGCCCTCGCCCGGTCCCTGGACCGGGCCGGGCTCGGTGCGCACCTGGACCAGATCAGCGAGCTCTTCTTCGCCCGCCGCTTCGCGTCGACCCGGCCGTTCGTCGACACGCTGCCGGCACTGGCGGCTCTGCGTCAACGATGGACGCTGGGCCTCGCCACCAACGGCAACAGCCGCGCCGAACGCTGCGGCCTCGTCGGCGAGTTCGCCTTCGAGGTGTACGCGCATTGCGACGGAGTGCCGAAGAAACCGGCCCCAGACTTTTACGCGGCCGTATGCGCTGCCGCCGGAGTCGATCCGGCTCAGGTGGTACATGTCGGCGACAACCCGGCCCATGACGTGGTCGGAGCACAGCAGGCCGGCCTGCGGGCCGTGTGGCTGAACCGCCGAGGCGAGCGGTTGCCGCCGGATGTGGTGCCGGACGCCGTGGTCTCGACCCTGGCCGAACTGCCCAGCGTGCTGGCTGATCTTTCCGGCGAAGCGGATCTTCCGCCGTCAATCCGGCGCTGCTCTGGCGAAACCTCACGCATTGATGTCTGATGACGCCACGTCCCTCAACGAGAGGATCCGATGTGGTGAGCAAGCGCTTCACCGTCAGTGCCGTCGCGACCGCGACGGCACTGACACTCACGGTCACAGGTCTGGGAGTTCCCGCCAGCGCCGAGCCGGCGGACCTGCGGACCTTCACCGTGGTCGCCGAGGACGGTGTCTCCACCGACGCGGCGATCGCCGCGATCCGGTCGGCGGGCGGGACCGTGGTGTCCCGCAGCGACGAGGTCGGTGTCTACCAGGTGACGACCGACCAGGCCGACTTCGCGACGAAGGCGACCTCCGCCGCCGCCCTGATCGGTGCGGCTGAGGAGAGGGCGATCGGGCGCAAACCGCGCCTCGACCGGGTCGAGCAGGAACACCTGCTGGCCGCGGCGGCCGCCAAGGGCGCCGGTAAGCAGCGGGGCAAAAAGATGGACCCGCTGGATGACAAGCTCTGGGGTCTGGAGATGATCCGGGCCGACAAGGCGCGCAAGGTGGAGCCCGGCGACCGCCGGGTGACCGTCGGCGTCCTCGACACCGGCGTGGACGCCGGTCACCCCGACATCGCTCCCAACTTCGACTGGGCACTGTCACGCAACTTCGCCCCCGACATCCCGGAGGTCGACGGAGAGTGTGAGGTGGCGAGCTGCCTGGACCCGGTCGGCACCGACGACGGCGGTCACGGCACCCACGTCGCCGGCACCATCGGCGCCGCCGCCAACGGGTTCGGCCTCTCCGGGGTCGCGCCGAAGGTCTCGCTCGTCGAGCTCAAGGGTGGCCAGGACTCCGGCTACTTCTTCCTGAACCCGGTGGTCAACGCCCTGTTGCACGCCGGCCGTTCGGGTCTGGACGTGGTCAACATGTCCTTCTACGTCGACCCGTGGCTCTACAACTGCACGGCCAACCCGGCTGACTCTCCGGAGGCACAGGCAGCCCAGCGGGCCACCATCAAGGCAATGCGGCGGGCGCTTACCTTCGCCCACAACCGGGGCGTGACTCTCGTGGGCGCCCTTGGCAACAACCACGAGGACCTGGGCGACCCGCGCACCGACGCCTCCAGCCCCAACTACGGCGACGTCGCGCCCTACCCGCGCGAGATCGACAACGACAGCTGCTGGGACCTGCCCACCGAAGGGCCGCACGTCATCAGCGTCTCCTCGGTCGGCCCGTCGGGCAAGAAGTCCGACTTCTCCAACTACGGGACTGAGCAGACCGCTGTCGCCGCCCCCGGTGGCTGGTTCCGCGACGGCTTCGGCACGGATACGTTCCGTACCGACGCCAACATGATCCTCTCCACCTACCCGAAGCATGTCCTGCAGGAGGAGGGCGCGGTCGACGAGGACGGCAACATCGTGCCCGGCGCCGAGACCTTCGTGTTCAAGGACTGCAAGCGCAATGGCGAGTGCGGATACTACACCTACCTGCAGGGCACCTCGATGGCGGCACCGCACGCCTCCGGGGTCGCCGCGCTGATCGTGAGTCGCTACGGCAAGAAGCAGGGCCGTGACGGCTACGGAATGGCGCCGGACCTGGTCGAGCAGCAGCTCCTTCGGACGGCCGCCGAGCGAGCCTGCCCGGAGCCGCGGCTGTTCAGCTACGCCAATGAAGATCGCCCGGCCGAGTTCGACGCCTACTGCGCCGGCTCGCGCAACTTCAACGGATTCTACGGGCACGGCATCGTCGACGCGTACGCGGCGGTGACTGTCAAGCCGCGCCGATAGCACGCCTCTGATCAGGGGCACGGTGGCTGGGCTGGAATCCTCAGCCCAGCCACCTGCTGTCATCGGCGCCACCCCCGGTCAAGTAGCGCGGCGCGGACTTCCCGGACGACCCCCGGGAAATCCTGGTGAAGACGACGACTGGTCACGTGCAGTACCAACCAGCCGGCACCGACGAGACGGTTGAGCCGTTGTCGGTCCCGATGTAGCTGTTCGTGGTCGGAATGCCAGTGCCCGTCGTATTCCACCGCCACCCGGACGCCGGGCCAGGCGAGGTCCGGATGCAGGATCAGACCGCCGGACACCTGCACCGGATGCTGCACCACCGGTCGAGGCAGACCGGCCAGCACCAGGCGGATGCGTAGCTGTGACTCGGCCGGCGACTGGGCCGCCGGCTCAGCCAGATCGAACAGCCAGCTCGCCCGGCGTATCCCGGGACGGCGGTCGTGCAGGGCCGCGAACTGGGCGAGAGCTGCCCGGGTGGTGAGTCCCCGGCCGAGCAGGGTGTCGATGATGGCGATCGCGCGGGTCGGCTGCAGCCAGACGGCGCTCTCCCATGCCGCCCGGGTCGGGTCGGTGCGGCGGAGCGTGCCCGTGCCGATGCCCTGGAGCCAGGGTTCCTCCGACATCGTGTGCACTTGCAGGCCAGGTTGGCTGCGCAGCCCGGTTGGAGCCGGCACGAGCACGTGAACCTTGTCGGCGAGGCTTGCGGCATGCTCGACCCCGTGCAGGTACGCCGCCGACGGGCCGGCGAAGGCTGCCGCGACCGGCAGTTGCAACGCCACGGCGCGGCAGGCCAATTCGTGATCGCGATCGAGCCGGGCATCAGCGTAAATGTCCCGCCGTAGTCGAGCCCAGGCGGAACTGCGAAGCTGGTGCGTGGTGAGTAGGTTCTGGCGGACGGCCTCCGAGCCGCGGAAGACCTGCCACGCCAGGGCGCTCGGTCGGTGTGCTTGAGCTGGCATGAACGAGAGCCTGCGCGCCGTGTGGTCGCCTCGGCAGCCCCTGTGGACAATCGCCGGCAGGGCCTCGGCCGTCCCCTGTGGATAACTGCCCCAGCCCTCGCCGGTTGTGCTATAGGCGTCGCTGCCGCCCTGCCCGTGCCGCCCTGCCCGCCCACGCCCGGCCTGACTGCCCAGGCCCGTGCCGCGACTTGCGGCAAGCTGGGCTTTCGAGCTGTGGTTTCGGCGCAACTTGCCGCAAGTCGGGTCGGGCAGCGTAAGTCGGGTCGGGCAGCGTAAGTCGGGTCGGGCAGCGCAAGTCGGGTCGGGTAGCGCCGGTCTTGTCGGGGGGTTCGGTAGGGCGGGGCCGGTCGGTCAGGGGAACGGGGGCGGGCGGTAGGGCCAGCGGAACAGGGGGCGGGCGGTCAGGTCAGGGCGGTGGTGATGGCGGTGGCGGCGGCCAGCACCTGTGCGCCGACCGCCTCGGCATCCAGCGGGGCCAGTGCCACCACCCCGACGCTCGCCTCCAGGCCGGGTACCCCGAGCACCGGCGCGGCTACCCCGTACGCGCCGGATTGCAGCTCACCGGCGGTGCTCACCGGGCCGGCGTCGCCCGACCGGGCCGCCAGGATGGCCCGCCCGGCGGCCCCGCGTTCCAGCGGGTGTCGGGCCCCGGTCCGGTACGCGACGTGAAACGACGTCCAACTCGGCTCGACGACCGCCAGCGCGACCCCCTCGCCGCCCTCCACCACCGTGAGGTGGGCGGTGGCTCCGGCCTGTTCGGCGAGCCGTCGAAGCGCGGGGAGTGCGCCCTCGGCGAGCAGCGGTTGGGCTCGCCGGGCCAGGTGCAGCACCCCGGCGCCGAGGCGCAGTCGGCCGTCGGTGTCACGGCGAAGCATGCCGTGCCCGGCCAGGGGTCCGACCAACCGGTAGACGGCGGCTCGACCGATGCCCAACCGGTTCGCGGCCTCGGTGACGGTCAACCCACCCGGGACGTCCGCCACCAGGTGCAGCAGCCGCAGCCCCCGGTCCAGGGTCTGCGACGCCTCGCCACCCCGCGCCGATCCGCCTGACGCCGATCCGCTCGACGCCGATCCGCTTGACGCCGACTCACCCGACGCCGGCCCGCTTGACGCCGGCCCGCTTGACGCCGATTTGCTCGACGCCGGCCCGCCGGATTTCAGCTCGCCGGAAAGGGTCGGGCCGTTCGACACCGGACCCACCGGGCCGTTCGGCGTCGGGCTGTCCGGCGGAGGTACGGCAGCGCCGGGCGTCGCTGAAGTGCTCACGACCAGCAGCGTACGGCCAGCGGGTGGTCGTCGGCAGGCGCGGAGCGGCCGGGTGCTACCCGGCTCCGACCGGGCAGGCAACAGCGGACGGCTACCCTTGTACGGTGACGCTACGCCTGTATGACACCGCCACCCGATCGGTGCGGGACTTCGTCCCGCGGGAAGCCGGCAAGGTGGGGGTCTACCTGTGTGGTCTCACCCTCCAGGCGCCGCCGCACATTGGCCATCTTCGCTCCGGCGTCAACTACGACGTGTTGCGTCGCTGGCTGACGGTTGCCGGTTTCGAGGTCACCTTCATCCGCAACGTGACCGACATCGACGACAAGATCCTGGTCAAGGCGCAGGAGCAGGAGCGCCCGTTCTGGCCGATCGCGTACGCCAACGAGTTGAAGCTGGCCGAGGCGTACCGGTCGTTGAACGTGCTGCCACCCACCTACGAACCGCGCGCTACCGGTCACATCCCCGAGATGCACGAACTGATCGCACAGTTGATCGAGCGGGGGCACGCCTACCCGGCCACCGACGGCTCGGGTGACGTGTACTTCGACGTGTGCTCGTGGCCGGCGTACGGGGCGTTGTCCAACCAGTCGCCCGACGACATGCAGTCAGCCGGTGACGCACCGGAGCGGGGCAAGCGTGACCCGCGCGACTTCGCACTGTGGAAGGGTGCCAAGCCGGATGAGCCGGCGGACGCCTACTGGCCGTCGCCGTGGGGGCGGGGCCGACCTGGCTGGCACATCGAGTGCTCGGCGATGTGCTGGCGCTATCTGGGCGCGGAGTTCGACATCCACGGCGGGGGTCTCGACCTGACCTTCCCGCACCACGAGAACGAGCTGGCGCAGTCCCAGGCCGCGGGCTTGCCCTTCGCCCGGTACTGGGTGCATCACGGCCTGCTCGGCATCGGCGGGACGAAGATGGGCAAGTCGCTGGGCAACGCCCTCGACCTGTCCTACGTCGCCTCCCTCGGGGTGCGCCCGGTCGAGTTGCGCTACTACTACGTGGCTGCCCACTACCGTTCCCGGATCGACTACTCGGAGGAGGCGTTGCGCGAGGCGGCCGTCGCGTACCGGCGGATCGAGGGCTTCGTGACCCGCGCCGTGGAACGGGTAGGCGCGGGTGGGCTGGGCGATCTGCCAGCCGGGTTCGTCGCCGCGATGGACGACGACCTGAACACCTCGGCCGCGCTGGCGGCGCTGCACGAGGTGCTGCGGGACGGCAACAATGCGCTGGCCGGCGGAGAGGATGTGACGGTCCGCACCACGCTCGCGAGCGTCCGCGCGATGCTGGATATCCTCGGGGTCGACCCTCTCGACCCGGCCTGGACCGGCGGAGCCCGGGCGAGTGACCTCCGTGGTGTGGTGGACTCCCTGATCGCTCTGGCGCTGGAACAACGCGCGCAGGCCCGGGTCCGTAAGGACTGGGCCGCCGCCGACGCGCTGCGGGATCAACTCAAGCGGGCCGGAGTGGTGGTCGAGGACACCCCACAGGGACCGCGTTGGACTATTGGAGAGCAGGACTGATGGCCGGCAATTCACAGCGCCGTGGCCGGCGGGTGACGTCGAAGGCAAGTGCCCCGAAGGGTTCCGGCGGAAAGAACCGGGATTCCCTCGCCGGGCGCGGCCGGACGTTGCCAGCCGACGAGCGACCGTGGCACAAGGCGTACTCCGGCACCGAGAAGTTGCCGCAGCGCACCGCCTGGAAGCAGGAGAAGGAGCGTCGGGCGGCGGCCGAGGAAGGGCGTGCCCCGAAGATCGGCCAGCCCGGCAGCAAGGACACGACCTGGGGCAGGGGTGGCGGCCGTGGCGCGGCCACGGCGAAGCCGGCCCGGGGTAAGCAGTCCGCCGGGCGCACCGGTCCCCGGGTCGCGCCGGGCCGTAAGTCCAATCCGGCGAAGGACTCTCCGGAGCTGCTGGTCGGCCGCAACCCGGTGCTTGAGGCGTTGCGTACCCAGGTGCCGGCGACCGCGCTTTACACGGCGCTGGGTATCGACGTCGACGATCGGGTCAAGGAGATCGTCCGTACCGCCGCCGACCGGGGTATCGCGATGCTGGAGAGCAGCCGCGCCGAACTGGACCGGATGACCGGGGGTGTGCTGCATCAGGGCGTCGGTCTCCAGGTGCCGCCGTTCGCGTACGAGCCGTTCGAGGACCTGGTCGCCGCCGCACTGGAACAGCCGGCGCCGCTGCTGGTAGCGCTGGACGGGGTGACCGATCCGCGTAACCTCGGTGCGGTGATCCGTTCCGCCGCGGCGTTCGGTGCGCAGGGTGTGTTCGTACCGGAGCGGCGTGCGGCCGGGATCACCGCGACTGCCTGGCGTACGAGTGCCGGGGCCGCGGCCCGGGTTCCGGTGGCCCAGGTGACGAACCTGACCCGATCGCTGAAGTCCTGCCGCGACGCCGGGTTCGTGGTGGTCGGTCTGGACGCCGACGGGGAGACGGACCTGTACGACCTGGAAGCCGCCGTCGGTCCGCTCGTCGTCGTGGTCGGCTCGGAGGGGCGAGGGCTGTCCCGTCTGGTCGGGCAGACCTGCGACCTCACCGTCAGCATCCCGATGATCTCCGAGGTGGAGTCCCTGAACGCCAGCGTGGCCGCCGCGGTCACGCTGGCTGAGGTGGCGCGCCGCCGGGCCGTCGAGGGCTGAGAAACCGCAGAGCGTACGCGAAAGGGGCGGCCCGCCATCGGCGGACCGCCCCTTTCGGTTGCCAACTCAGATGCGCTGCCCGGTGGCGGAGTGGAAGACGTGGCTCTGGCCGGCGCGGGGCCTCACGAAGATCGTGTCGCCAAGCTTCGGCATGTGCCGACGGTCGGTGCGGACCACGAACCGCTCGGAGGCGCCGTCGAGCGCGGCGTGGCCGTAGACGTTGGCGTCGGAGCCCAGGTCCTCGACCAGCTCGACCACGACCGGCATGCCGCCCTCGTTCGGGCTGACGATGTCGCAGTCCTCCGGACGGAAGCCCACCGTCACCTTGCCGTTGCCGTCCTCGGCGTTCGCCGTCGCCACCTGCTCGCGGGTCAGCGGGATGGACATCTCAGCGAACGATGCGCCCTGCTCGGTGAACGGCACGGTCTTGATGTTCATGGCGGGCGAGCCGATGAACCCGGCGACGAAGACGTTGGCCGGGGTGTCGTAGAGCGTCCGGGGGGTGTCGACCTGCTGGAGTACGCCGTCGAGCATGACCGCGACCCGGTGACCCATGGTCATGGCCTCGACCTGGTCGTGGGTGACGTAGACGGTGGTGATGCCGAGTTTGGCCTGCAGGGACGCGATCTGGGTACGGGTCTGCACCCGCAGCTTGGCGTCGAGGTTCGACAGCGGCTCGTCCATGAGGAAGACCTGCGGTTCCCGGACGATGGCCCGACCCATCGCGACCCGCTGACGCTGACCGCCGGAGAGCGCTTTGGGCTTGCGGCTGAGGTACTCGTCCAGCTGGAGCAGAGCCGCCGCTTCCTTGACCCGCCTGTCGATCTCAGCTTTGGAGGTTTTGCGCAGCTTGAGCGCGAACGCCATGTTCTCGTACACCGTCATGTGCGGGTAGAGGGCGTAGTTCTGGAAGACCATGGCGATGTCGCGGGCCTTCGGCGGTAGGTGGGTGACGTCCCGGTCGTCGATGTAGATCGCGCCGTCGTCGACGTCTTCAAGGCCCGCGAGCATGCGCAGGCTCGTGGACTTTCCGCAGCCGGAGGGGCCGACCAGGACGAGGAACTCGCCGTCGCCGATCTGCAGGTCGAGTTGGTTTACCGCGGGGCGTTCGGTGCCCGGGTAGACCCGGGAAGCCTTCGCGTAGGTGACCGTAGCCATGAGGGGACGCTTCCTTTCACCGGCAGGAACGTGCCGGACGATCCGAGTGAAGGAGCGACCGGCACGGTTACCCGTACCGGCGCCACGGTCAGCGCGGGGCGAGCCCGTGTCGGCCGTGTCACTGCACGGTAAACGGCTTTCGCCGCGATGCCAAGGTGTACGGCCGGCGGCTGCTTCCGAAGCATTCGCATACCGGTCACTCGGGCACGCTCGGACACGAATCGACGCCGACGCGTCGGGATGTTGACGTTTCCCATGCTCGGGACCCCTGCGGAGCAGGAAATCCGGACGCCTGTCGCTATGCTGGCCTCGACACAACGCCCCTGTAGCTCAGCTGGCCAGAGCACCCGCCTTGTAAGCGGGATGTCGCCGGTTCGATCCCGGCCGGGGGCTCCATCTGTATCACGCATGGCGCACCGGGTGGACACCTCGGCGTGGCCGGGTGTTCAGACGGGCCGAATAGGCTCCGCCTCCACCCGTCACGCCGTGACCCGTCACCACGACCAGGGGCGCCCGCCAACGTGCACCATGCCAACCATTACTACGGGCACTCCCACGTGCTGGCCCGCTACTGCGGGCTCGACGACCGTGAGCCGCCCCGCATCCACGGCTACCTCCAACACGGCTGGAACATCGGCGACGGCATGGCGTACGACCACGATTTCGTACCCGGTGTACCGCTGTTCCTCTGGTCGGAGCGGACCCGGCGGCGGGCGTGGTCCCTCGGCCGACGACAGACGTACGTGGTCGGTTCGCCGTGGGCGTACCTGCTGGCGATGGAACCGGAGGGGCCGGCGCAGCGGGAGGGCACCATCTGGTACCCCTTCCACGGCTGGGAGGGACAGCGGGTCGTCGGCGACCACGGCCGGCTGATCGACGAGATCCGGGCCGTCGAACCGGGACCGGTGACGGTCTGCCTCTACTGGCAGGAGTACCGCTCCGCGCGGGTACGCCACCACTACGAGCGGGCCGGCTTCCGGGTCGTCTGCCACGGGTACCGGGGCGGCCGGTGGCGTGACCTCGACCCGGGGTTCCTCCACCGGCAACTGGTCGAGTTGCGTCGACACCGTCGGGTCGCCTCGAACCGGCTGTGCAGCGCGGTATTCTACGGCATCCTGGCCGGCTGCGCCCCGGCCGTCTACGGCGATCCGATGCAGCTCAGCGGTGAAGCGCCGATCTGGGGTGGCCAGCCACGGATCCGACGCCAGTGGGCGGACCTGCACGGCCCGCAGGTCGACCTGGACGCCGCCCGCGCCCTGGCCGGCGCCGAACTGGGTGCCGACCGGCTGCTGCCACCGCAGGAGTTGCGGCGGTTGTTCCGATGGCCCGAGCCCGCCGGTCAGCCCCCGACGTCCAGGGACCGGTCCGGTGAAGAACACCACACCGATGAGTACCACGTCGTGACCGGCGGCGGGCGTCCCGACGACGTGACCGACGACCCGGCGACTCGGCCGGCTCCGGAACACCAGTGCACGGAGGTTGGTCGATGAACGCGGTGCAGCTGCTCGGTGACGAGATGTTCGGCTGGTCGGATCTCGACGGTACGCGTGGCCCGGGCCCGGTACGCGGTCCAGGGCTGGCGGCCCTGTTACCCGTGGTGTCGGGCCGTACGCTCGTGGTGGGGCCACACGATCTCGACCTGCTCGACGCGCTGCCCTCGGCCGACCTGACAGTGCTGGTGCGGGGTCTTCCCGACGCCGAGGCGTTGGCTGCCCGATACGCCCACCGGAGCGGGGTGCGGGTGTGCTGCGGCGGCCCGGAGAAGCTCGCCGGCACGAGCCCGTACGACAGCATCGTCGCCCTGGCCGGGCTGGACCGTCTCGCTTCGGCCGAGGGGACGCAGCTGTCCTGGGGTGAGGCGTTCGACTTGCTGGTGTCGGTGCTGCGTCCCGGCGGTCGGCTGCTGCTGAGCGCCGAGAACCCGTCCGGTCTGCACCGGCTGCTGGCGTCGCCGCTGCCGCGCGCCGACTCCGACTGGGCGGCACTCGGCGAGTACGACGACACGCGTCCCGCCGGCCCCGCCCGGCTGCAAGCCCGGCTGACGGCGTCGGGGCTGCGGATCGATGGCGCCTGGGCGGTCTTCCCGTCCCACCTCGCACCGACCGCTCTGATCGGTGTGGAACTGTTGGCCGACCCGGCGCTGACCGGCTTCCTCCAGGCTGCCCTCAGCGACCAGTCCGTCCTCGACGGTGGCGGGGGCGGTACCCGCGGCCCGGCCGCTGAAGGTCACGGCCCGGTGCCGGCCGCACCGATGTTGGCCGACCCGGCGCGGTTGGTCGGATCGGCTGTCCGGAACGGGATCGCCGTCGAACTCGCGCCGGCCTGGGTGCTGCTCGGCGAACGTCCACCGGACCTGGAGTCGGGGTCGGACCCTACCCACCGGGTGTGGACGGAACAGGCCGGCGCGGTGCCGGCTGCGATACTCGGGCAGCACGGTCGGCTCCGGCAGGTGCGTCGGGATCCGGCAGGTGGGTGGCGGTTCGATGACGGTGCGGCCGTTCCGTCCGGGCGTACCGTCGAGGATCTCGTGGTGGCCGCGTCGTTGCGGCGGGACCTGCCGGCGGTGCGGGCGCTGCTCACCACCTGGCAGTCCGGTGCGGTGGCGGGAGTGCCGGCCGATGCCGTCGTCGTCACCCCGGACGGCACGTGGCACGGACTGACCGAGGGCACCGAGCCGGTGCTGCGGCGGCTGGCGTCCCGGCTGATCGACGTGGGGCTCGCCGACCTCTGGCCGGCCGGTGAGCTGACCACCATGCTGACCGCGATGGCAGGTCGGGAGCCGGGGCCGGCGGTCGACGACGGCGGCGCCGCCGTCGAGGGCTGGCGGGAACTCCTGACGGACCGGGAGCGGCTGGCCCGTGAACTGGCTGAGGCTCGGGCGCTGCGGGACTGGTACGAAGGGGCCTTGACCGAGCGCGACGACGAGTTGAGACGGTTGCGCGGGATCGTCTCGTTGCTGCACGGCAAGCCGACCGTGCGGGCCGGACGTCTCCTGCTGGCTGGTGCCCGTACCGCCCGGCGCACCGTCCGTTCCGCCGTCCGCCGCCTCCGCCCCACCAACTGACCATCCCAACCCCCACCCCCGCGATCAGGTAGTTGTGGCATGGCCGCTTGGGGCAGAAGCGACGAGGCGCCTAACACAACTGCGTGCTCGGCGAAGTCAGGTTGGGTCGGGGTGGGCGAGGAGGGAGTCGTAGAGGGACTCGAGACGGCGGGTCTGCCGGTGCAGGTCGAAGTCGGTCTCGGCGCGGTGGCGGGCGGCCTTGCCGAGTTGGTCGCGTAGTGACGCGTCGACGAGCAGACGGCGGAGGTTACCCGCCAGGGCTGACCGGTCGCCCTCGGGGCAGAGCAGGCCGTTCGACTCGTGGGTGACCGCCTCAGGGATGCCGCTGTGGTAGGTCGAGACGACCGGCACGCCGAGGCTCAACGCCTCCAGGATCGTGGTGGGTAGCCCCTCGGTGTCCCCGTCGGACGCGGTACGCGACGGCGCCGCGAGCAGTTTGGCCGCCGCGATGTGCCGCATCACCTCCGGCGGCGGCAGAGCACCGGCGAACGTGGCGTCCACGCCCAGCTGCGCGGCACGGGCGCGTACCCGTTCGTGCAGCGGCCCGGCGCCGACGAGCAACACCCGGGGGCGCAGCTCGGACAGCATGCCCAACGCCTCGACGAGATCCTCGATCCCCTTCTTCTCCACGAACCGGCCCACGAACACGACGTCCCACTGCTTCGGCCCGGCCGCCGGTTCCGGCGGCACCGGCACACCGGTGTGATGTACGCGGATCTTCGCCGGATCCGCTCCCAGCGCCACCGCCCGATCCTTGATCGCACCAGAGACCGCCAGGATCAGCGCGGCCCGGCCGAACATGGTCCGCAGGTTTCGCCGATGTCGGGCACCGCGTGGCCCGGGTGCCGCCGCCTGTCGGGTCACGTCGAGACCGTGCAACGTGACGACCAGCGGAATGCCCAACTGCACGGCGGTACGGCTGACCAGCCAGCCGTCCCCACCGAAGTGTGCGTGCACCAGGTCGGGTTGCAGGCGGGCCAGCAACCGACGTAGCCGGGGCGACCCGCCGGTCAGTCGCAACCGCAGCCACTCGCGGCGGCCTCGTGGCGTGTTCGGGCACAGCACCACGTCACCGTCCCGGGAGAGCGGTGACGTGACCCGGACGGCGCCCAGGTAGACCGGACGCCAGGTGGGCAGCGCGTCGCCCTGATTCCGGATGAACGTCTCCGAGCCGGGTAACAGGCAGCTGCGCCAGATCACGGCCACCCTATCGTCGGCCATCGGCTCCGATCCCCGCCGTCCCGGCGGTGCCGGCCGTCCCGTTCACCCCGGTGTGTTCGGTGCCCGCCAGCTCTTCTGACCCGGATGTACCGCCGCGTCGACCACGACCGAGGATCCGGTCACGGACCCGGTGCCGCACCTGCGGTGGCAGCAGCCAGATCTGCAGGAACGTCAGGTAGTCGACGAGACTCGGCTGTCCGTGGCGGCGGGCCTCGGCGAGCAGCAGCCGGAAAACCTGGAAACTGCGGGTGGGTGCGGCCATCGAGCTGATGATGCTCATCGTGATCGCCGCGTACGCCCGCGGGGTGATCAGAGACCGGATCCCGCGCAGCCACTCCAGCTGGGCCTCCCACGGCGAACTGAGGCTGATCCGTGGCCGGTTCTCGTCCTGGTGCCAGAGCACCAGCGGCTCGGCGGCGATGAGCAGTTCGACGTCCGGATGGGCGACCGCGCGTACGGTCCAGTCCAGTTCCTGCTGCCGACGCAGACCGACGGTGAACGGCACCCGGCGCAGCAGCTCGGTCGGCGCCATGATGGTCGAGGTCTGAATGAACCCGTCGCCGTGGAACAGGCCGCGCCGGAGGGTGAGGTACTCGCAGATCGGCTCGCCCGGCTCCGGTAGGCGCCGGGGCATCACGAACTCCGCCCGGGGCGTCTTGTTGATCAGTCTGCTGGCGATGATCGGGCTGCGTACCGTGGCATTGCCGGCCAGCTCCAGCTGCGCGGCCAGCTTCGTGGGAAGCCACTCGTCGTCGTCGTCGAGCAGGGCGGTCCAGGGGGCACGTGCCGCACGTACGCCGGTGTTGCGGGCGTTGGGCGCGCCACCCTTGCCGGGCAGCTCGACCACGCGGAGCCGGGGGTCACCGATCTCAGCGAGTGCCTTGCCGGTGTCCTCGTCCGGACCGTCGACGACGACGATCACCTCGATGTCGGTGACCGTCTGCGCGAGGGCGCTGCGGACCGCGCGGCTCACCAACTCCGGGCGGGCGAAGGTGGGGATGACCACGCTGACCTCGGGTGTGGATGGCATGACCACCTGCTCACTCGTGCTGGGTACGACGTGCGCGCACGGTGACGTTAGGAGGCGTGGGCGGCCCGCAGGTGAATGCCGGGCTGCGCCCAGGCGTACAGCGGTGGTCGGCGGGAGGAGTGACCGGACCGGGTCGCCCGATCGGCGAGGTGGGTCGGGCGGATAGGGTCGCCGCAGGCGGCACGGCGTGGTGTGGCGGAGGGACGGTCGATGGTGGCGGACGCGGACCTGACGGTCGAGGTGGCGGGTGCGGTGGCCACGGTGGTGATCTGCAATCCGGGCCGGCGTAACGCGATGACCGCGGCCATGTGGCGGCGGCTGCCGGTGCTGCTCGACGGGCTGGAGGCCGACCCGACGGTACGTGTCGTGGTGCTCACCGGCGCTGACGGCACCTTCTGCGCCGGCGCCGATCTCGGTGAGATGGACGAACTCCTGGCTGCCGGCGACGCCAGCCTCGCCGTGCTGGCGGAGGAACGGCTGGCCGCCTTCGCCAAGCCGACCGTGGCCGCCGTCCACGGTGCCTGCGTCGGCGGCGGCTGCCAGTTGGCGGTCGCCTGTGACCTGCGGATAGCCGCGACCGATGCGCGTTTTGGCGTACCGCCGGCCCGGTTGGGGCTGATCTACCCGGTGCCCACCACCAACCGGCTGGCCCGACTGGTCGGCCCGGCTGCGGCGAAGCACCTACTCTTCACCGGCGAGCTGGTGGACGCCGACCGGGCCCTGCGAATCGGCCTGGTCGACGAGCTGCTGCCCGGTGCCGACCTGGCCGCCCGGGTCGCCGACCTCACCGCCATGGTCGCCGAACGTTCGCAGCTGAGCGTCGTCGCCGCGAAGGAGATCGTCGACGGGCGGGCCGACAACGATCGGGTGGCCTGGTGGCACGGGCAGGTACGGGCGAGCGGCGAGGCCCGGGAGGGCGTGGCGGCCTTCCACGAACGTCGTCCTGCGACGTTCGGTTGGACGCGACCGGCCAGCTGAGTCTGCATCCGAACCGGGAGCGACCGGAGGAGACAGGAGCGGGCGGGCTGGTCTCGCGTTGCCGTGTACGGGTGGGCGGGGCCGGCGGGCGCCACGCCAGGCCGAGCGCCTGACGTCGCCCCCTGTGCCCGCCGACCGGTCCGTCACTCGATCGACTGTGCATGATCACTTTAGGTCCGGCAAGGTGAGGCGGCAACGCATTTCGATGGCGGGTCGGCGAGGAGGGTCGATGCGGCGGTATCCCCAGGTCAGCGGCGGGTGAGCAGCCCGTACGGCCGGATCGAGTGGAGCGGCTCGGTGGCACCACCCGCGGCGCGCAGGATGTGGTTCGCCGCGATGATGCCGGTGGCCGCCGCACGTTCCATCAGGGCGCTGGGAAAAACGGTACCGATGCCGTCGCCGGCCAGATAGAGGCCGTCGGCGTCGGTGCGGACATCCGGACGCCCCGCATGACTGCCCGGCGTGAAGGCGGGCGCTTTCGCTTCGACCCGGGCCCGCAGTTCCCGTACCCGCAGGCGGGCCGTCTCGGGCCAGAGCACTGCCAGTTCGGCGCGCATCCGTTCGGCCAGCACGGTGGCGGGAACCTGCGGCTCGCAGGCGTACGCGTGCAACTCGAGCACCGAGCCACCGGTGCGCGCGGCCCAGCGGCGCGACTCGTGCTCCAGCCGGTGGTACAACGTCACCGAGTCCAGGGTGGCCTGCCGGGACACCCCGCTGAAGACCGCCCGCTCGGGGGAGACGTCCCCGTCGCACCAGTAACGGGCGACCGCGTACGGCGGACCGGGCCGACCGTACGCGGGCATCGCCGCCGCCAGCGACGGGGCCTGCCCGGCAAGCGACGGCGAGCCCGCGACCAGGGCGGCGAGGGCGGGCGGGTCGACGGCCAGTACGACGTGCCCGGCCTGATAGCTGCCCTGTCCGCTGTGCACCCGCCAACCGCCGGAATCCCGGTGCAGGGCGGTGACGGGCTCACCGGTGCGGATCCGGCCACCGTGACGCTCCACGTGCCGGGCCAGCGGCTCCCAGATGGACGTGGCGTAGTCCTCGTCGGGGCAGTCGAAGGCAAGCCCTTCCGGGTTGCCGAGCAGGTAGAAGTGGAACTGCGCGATCATCTCGGCGGCCGACATCTCCGCCTCGTGATTGAAGAACGAGTGCGAGAAGACCTCGAAGAGCATCGCCCTGGCCCGGTCGGGAAGGCGCAACGAGTCGAGCAGCTCGTCGGCGGTCGTGTGGTCGAACTCGGCGTAGGTACGCACCGGGTGGTACGTCAGCAGGGGCAGTGCCGCGTCCCGGTCCATGCCGCGCAGGTCACCCAGACGCAGGCTGGGACTGCGGGCGAGCAGGGTGAGCAGGTTCGCCGGTGGCGCGGGCGGCAGCCGACCGAACTCCTCGGTCGGCCACTCGGCGCTGAGCACCGGATAGCCGGGGACGGGTCGCAGGAACCGCAGGGCCGGGTCGATCCGGCGCAGGATGTTCCGCCAGTTGTAGTACTGCCGGAAGAAGGCGTGGAAACCGTGCTCGTTGACGTGGCGGGTGCCGTCGGTCAGCGTCTCCGGCCAGGCGCCGAGCCGGCCGCCCAGTTGGGGTGCGGCCTCCAGCACGGACACCTCGACTCCACGTTCGGCCAGCACCACCGCTGCGGACATGCCGGCGATGCCACCGCCGACGACCACCGCGGTGACCGGGTGCGGCACGCGGGACGCGCCACCGCCACCGGCGTCGACCCGGTGCCGACGCACCCCGATGAACCGCCCAACCAGCTGTGACAGCGTCATGCCGACCTCCCTGGTCACCCCTGCCCAGTCTGCCCCAGACGTCAGGGAGGGCCCTTCAAGGTGCCCTTCCCCGTTCACCGCAGGCAGCGGCGAGGGCGGTCGGAGGTGGGCCAGACGTAGTCGAGGTCGCCGGGGACGTCGTCGCCGAAGACGGGTCGGTAGTGGGCCGGATCCTTGCGCAGCAGCGCCGAACGGTGGCTCAGGTGCACCTCGGTCCGCCCGAGCCATGGTGGCAGTTCCCCGGCGCGGGCGAGTTCCTGCTGGGTGCGTATCTGTTCGACGCCGCAGGCGGCGGCCAGGTCGACGGAAAGGGTGGTGGCGCAGGTGTCGGCCCGGCCAGCGGCGCACCAGACAGCGCAGACGTCCAGTCCGTACCGGGTCAGCGCCTCCTCGTATCCGGCCCACATCTTCACCGCCGGGTGGTTGCGCCAGCCGTACGTGGACCGGGTCAGCCCACGTAGCACCTGGATCGCCTCCACCCGCTGCTTGCCGAGCCGTCGTTGGTCCAGCGCACGGGCGCTCGCCAGAAAGTCCGGGTACGGCAGGAAGGTCTGCATGCCGCTGCCCGTACCCGTCACCGGCCGGGACATGCCGCTGCGGAGCAGCTGTGATCATGACGGGCTGTGCGGTGCCGACCGCGAAGCTGTCGAGTGCCCGGTCAGCGGTGTGCTGAACGCAGGGCGTACCAGGCGCCGCCGAGGGCGAGCACGCTGAAGCCGGCGAGCACGCTGGTCAGCGGCAGGTTGACGGCGAGCAGCAGGCAGCCGACGAGCCCGGCGACGGCGACCGCCTGCACCGGCAGTTTCCGCTCCGGCTCCCGGCCGAGGGTGAGCGCGGCGGTGTTGGTGATGGCGTAGTAGACGAGCACGGTGCAGGCGGAGAAGCCGATCGCCGCCCGCACGTCACTGAGCAGCACGACCACGATCACCACTGCGGCCACCGCCAGTTCGGCCCGGTGCGGCACCCGGTGGCGGGGGTGTACGGCAGCCAACCCGGCCGGGAGGTCCCGGTGGCGGGCCATCGCGAGGGTGGTGCGACCCACCCCGGCCAGCAGGGAGAGCAGCACCCCGGTCACCGCGATTGTCGCGCCGGCCCGGACCACCCACTCCAGACCGGGTAGCCCGGCGGCACCGACCACGTCGGCCAGGGGTGCGGTGGAGGTGGCCAGCCGTTCCGTGCCGAGTACGCCGACTGCCACCGCCCCCAGGATCAGGTAGGTCACCAGTACCAGGCCGAGCGCCAACGGCACCGCCCGAGGGATGGTGCGCTGCGGTTCACGGACCTCCTCGCCGAGGGTGGCGATCCGGGCGTACCCGGCGAAGGCGAAGAAGAGCAGCCCGGCAGCGGTGAGGACGCCCCGGGCCGAGCCGTCGATCCGGTCGATCCGGTCGATCGAGACGTCGGGTACGCCGACCACCACGACCAGCGCGAGCACGGCGAGCACCAGCATCACCAGGATCCGGGTGGCGCCGGCCGTCTTGCCGATACCGCGCAGGTTCACCGCCGTCACCGCGACCACCGCTGCCACCGCGACGAGCCGGGCCTGCCCCGGCCAGAGGTACGCGCCGATGGTCAGCGCCATCGCCGCACAGCTCGCCGTCTTCCCGATGACGAAGCCCCAGCCGGCGAGGAACCCGGCGAACGGGTGCAGCCGCTCCCGACCGTAGACGTAGGTGCCGCCGGATTCGGGATAGCGGGCGGCCAGCCGGGCGGAACTCGTCGCGTTGCAGAAGGCGATGAACCCGGCCAGGGCCAATGCGACAAGCAGGCCGGTGCCCCCGGCCGCCGCAGCGGCGGGAGCGAAGACCACGAAGATCCCCGCGCCGAGCATCGACCCGAGCCCGATGACGACGGCGTCCGGTACGCCCAACCGACGCGCGAGTTGATCCACAGCGGCACCCTACCGGCGTCGGATGAACGTCCCGTCCCACCGCCGCAGGCGTCCGGGTAGCGGCAGGTCGTCCCAGGGGACCCGGTGCAGCAGCCGGTCCAGCAGCAGTCCCAGCAGCAGGGCGGCGAGCCCGTCGGTGAGCCAGTGGAAGTTGAGGTAGGTGGTGGTGAGCAGCAGGATTCCCGGCGGTGCGTAACGCACCAGCCGGTACAGGCCGGCCGGTGGCCGCCCGACGGTGAGCGAGACCAGCAGCAGGGCGATCACGCCGTACCAGACGATCGCGTTGGCGACGTGCCCGGACGGGTACGACATCGAGTAGGCGCCGGCCGGTAGCTGGTTGAAGAGCTGCACCGCATCGGCGGGGGTCAGGAACGGCTCCTTGACCGAGGCGGTGGGAGCTGCCCGGTCGGTCCAGAGCTTCAGCGGGCCGATGGTCAGCATGGTGATCACGAAGGCGCCCGTGACCAGCAGGAACGGCCGGATCGTACGGCGACGCCAGGCCACCGCCACGGCCAGCGCACCGGAGAGCGGCAGCAGCAGCCAGCCGCCCTGACCGAGCAGGTTGAACAGCCGGGCAGTCCAGTACAGCGGCACCGGGTCGTGGGTGAAGGCCCACTCGCTCACGGCGAGGTCGAGGTCGAGCAGGTGCCCCCGGGCGAGCGCGGCGGTGAGCGCCCCGAACCCGGCGAGCAGCACGACGTCGAACCACCAGCCGGTCGGGCGTACCGGTGCCAGACCCGACCTCCGACGTACCGGTGACGTTTCCCGCACCCCGATCACGCTACCGGTCCGGGTGGCCCCCCCGGCCGGCGGTGACTGTGGGCCCAGCCACGTGGGGAGGCGCTCCGGCGAGGAAAACGTCAAACTTGACGCCGTGCGGATCACCTCGGCTCTCGTCGACCCGGCACTGCTCGATCTGCCCTGGTCGACACCGCTGGAGCAGTGGCCGGCTGAACATCTGGTCGCGCTGCCGCAGGGCATCTCCCGGCACATCGTGCGTTTCGTGCAACTGGGCGGGCACGTCTACGCGGTCAAGGAGACCGGCGAGCGGGTGGCCGAGCGGGAGTACGACCTACTGCGTGCCCTGGAACGGATCGATTTCCCGTCGGTGCAGGCGGTGGCGATCGTCGCCGACCGGGAGTCCGACGCGGGTGAGCCGCTGGACCCGGTGCTGATCACCCGCCACCTTCAGTTCTCCCTGCCGTACCGGGCGTTGTTCTCGCACACGTTGCGGCCGGGGACGATGGGCCGACTGCTCGACGCGCTCGCCGCGCTGCTGGTCCGGATGCATCTGACCGGCTTCTTCTGGGGCGACTGCTCGCTGTCGAACACGCTGTTCCGGCGGGATGCGGGTGCCTTCGCCGCGTATCTGGTCGACGCAGAGACCGGTGCGCTGCGCAGCGTGCTCTCCAACGGCCAGCGTGGCGAGGATCTGGAGATAGCTCGGGTCAACATCTTCGGTGAGGCGCTCGACCTTCAGGCGGCCGGTCTGCTGCACGAGTCGATCGACCCCGAGAGGGTGTGTGAAGAGGTCGTGCAGCGCTACGAGCGGCTCTGGCACGAGATCACCTACGAGCAGCAGGTCGAGCGGGAAGCCCGGCACGACATCGAGGGGCGCATCCGTCGGCTCAACGAGCTGGGTTTCGACGTGGCGGAGGTGGCCATGTCGAGCATCGAGAACGGCCGCTACCTGATCCGGCCGAAGGTCGTCGACGCCGGCTACCATCACCGTCGACTCCTCCGCCTGACCGGGCTGGACGCGGAGGAGAACCAGGCCCGCAAGTTGCTCAACGACCTCGACGCGTACCGGGCGGAGAGCGACCTGACCGACGAGCAGCAGGCCGCGCACCGTTGGCTGACCGAGGTCTTCGAGCCGGTGGTCCGGGCGGTTCCGGCGCACCTGCGGCGCAAGTTGGAGCCGCAGGAGCTGTTCGCCCAGATCATCGAGCACAAGTGGTTGCTCTCCGAGCAGGCGGGCCGGGACGTCGGGATGCGCCACGCGGTGCAGTCGTTCCTGTCGGACGTGCTCGTGCACCGCCCCGATGAGCAGGCCGTACTTGGGGTGGAGATCTCCGCGGGCTGAGCCGGGTGGGTTCTGGTCACTCCACCCAGGCGCCGGCCCGCATCACCCGGACGACCTCCAGGTCGTCGTCGAGCACCACCAGGTCGGCGCGGAGGCCGGCCTGTAGGGCGCCCACCTGGTCGCCGAGGCCGACGGCCAGGGCCGGGGTGGTGGCGGCCATCCGCGCCGCGTCGGGGACCGGGATCCCGGCGGCGACGGCACCGCGCAGCGCGGCGTCCATGGTCAAAGTGCTGCCGGCGATCGCGCCGTCGTGCGAGAGCCGGGCCACCCCGGCGGTCACGGTAACCGCCTGACCGCCCAGCTCGTACTCGCCGTCCGGCATCCCGGCTGCGGACATCGCGTCGGTCACCAGGGCACAGCGTTCCGGACCGGCGGTCGAGGTGGCGAAGGCGAGTGTCCCTTCGTGCAGGTGCACCCCGTCGGCGACCAGTTCGCAGATCACGGTCGGCGCGGCCAGCAGCGCCACCACGGGACCGGGCTCGCGGTGGTGTATGGGGCGCATCCCGTTGAACAGGTGGGTGCCGACGGTCGCGCCCGCCGCCACAGCGGCGCGGGTCTGCTCGTACGTGCCGTCGGTGTGACCGATGGCGGCTACCACGCCGTGTCGGACGAGTAGTTCCAGGGCTTCGAGCGCGCCCGGCCGTTCGGGCGCGAGGGTGACCATCCGGATCGCGCCGGCACCTATCTTGAGGAGTTCGGTCAGCTCGTCGGTGGCGGGATCCCGCAGGAACTGCGGGTTCTGCGCCCCGCACCGGGCGGCGGAGAGGTACGGCCCTTCGAAGTGGATGCCGGCCAGTACGCCCTCGCGGACCAGCGGTGCGAGGGCGGCGGTGGCCGAACGCATCAGCTCGGACGGGGAGCTGACCAGGCTGGCCAGCAGGCTGGTGGTGCCGTGCGCCAGGTGGAACGCGGCGGCGGCGCGGGCCTGGTCGGCGTCACCGGTGGTGAAGGTGTGACCGCCACCGCCGTGGCTGTGGATGTCCACGAAGCCGGGGACGATCCAGTGCCCGTCGCGTACCGACGGGTACTCGGCGACCGCACTGATCCGTTCGCCCTGCACTTCGACGCAACCCTGCGAGATCACCCCGCCGGAGGTCACCACCTTGCCGTTCACCCGTTCGGTCATGGCGTCTCCAACTGGTCGAGGGCGAGCAGGGCGGCGCCGAGGCAACCCGCCTCGTCGCCGAGGACGGCCGGGACCAGTCGCGGCTCCCGGTGGAAGGTCAGCCGGTCCCGTAGCGCGGCATGTAGCGGGTCGAACAGCCCGGCGCCGGCCTGGGCGAGGCCGCCGCCCAAGACGACGGTCTCCACGTCGAAGAGTGCCTGGGCGGTGGCGAGGCCGTCGGCGAGGGCGTCGACTGCTTCTCGCCAGACTTGGCTGGCGGGTTCCTCGCCGGCCGCTGCCCGGGCTGCCACTTCGGCGGCGGTCACCATGGTCCGCTTCGGGCCCGGTCCAGCGGCGTACCGACTTTCCGACCTGGTTCCGTCGTGGTGGGCCGGGTCGCTGCCGGCGGTCAGTTCGGCGTAGCGGCGGGCGACGGCCGAGGCGGCGGCGATCGCCTCCAGGCAGCCCGGCCGTCCGCAACCGCAGACCGGTCCGTGGGGGCGGACCAGGATGTGACCGAGTTCCCCGGCGGCTCCGTGCGCGCCGGTGGCGGCGGTGCCGGCCACCACGTGCGCGGCGGCGATGCCGGTGCCGATCGCCACGAAGAGCACCTGCCCGGCGTCTCGGCCGGCGCCCAGCCGTGCCTCGGCGAGACCACCGGCCCGCACGTCGTGGCCGAGTGCAGTGGGCAGGCCGAGCCGGGTGGCTGCCAGGTCGCGCAGGGGTACGTCCCGGAAGCCGACGTTCGCCGACCAGACCGCGAGGCCGCGTGCCTCGTCCACGACGCCCGGCACCACGATGCCGAGCGCGGCGGGCGTGAGTCCGTCCGCGTGCGCCTTCGCGGTGAGTCCTTCGGCCACGGTCAGGATCGTCTCGACCACGGTGCCGGGACCGCGTCCCGCATGTGTGGGATGCCGTTCGGTGTGCCGTACGACGCCGTCGGTGCCGACGAGCGCACACTTGATGCTGGTGCCACCGACGTCGAGCGCCACAGCGACCGTTCCGCCGGTCACTGCCACCGTGTCACCTGACGCCGTGGCGGCCTGTCGCCCGGTTCTCGTCGTGCCTCTGCCGACGTTCCTGGGAACCGCACCGGGAACGGGTGGGTCACGTGAGAACCACGGACCGGCTGAGGTGCCGGGGCGCGTCCGGGTCGAGGCCGCGACTGGTGGCCAGTGCGACGGCGAAGCGCTGCGCCAGGATCAGGTCGGCCATCGGGTCGACTGGGGTACGTCCGGCGGCCCACCGGCCCAGCACCGTGCGATAGCCGTGGGTGCGGCTGTGTGCGAAGGATGCACCGGTGGCGGCGACGTCCTCGGGTAGTCCCTCGGGTAGTTCACCGAAGGCCCAGACGAGCCGGCCGGGAGCGGCCACCGAGATGGGTCCGTGCCGGTAGTCCATCGCCGGGTACGCCTCGGCCCAGAAGGTGGCCGCCTCCCGGCACTTCAACGCGGCCTCCTGAGCGAGCCCGTTCGTCCAACCGCGACCGAGGAAGGTGACCTGTTCGATGCGGATCGGATCGATCGGCAACGGGGCCCGGACGGCAACTTCCGCGTCGGCGACCAGTGCGGTCATGTTGTCGCCGAGGTGGGCGCGGAGCAGCGCCAGGGCGGTGGTGGCGAAGCGGGTCTGCACCACGGAGCGCTCGTCGGCGAACGGCATGGTGACGGCGGCATCCGCGGTCTCCACCACCGGTGATGCGGGATCGCCGACCAGGACCGTGGTCGGGATCCGGCCGCGCAGGACCGCTAGCAGGTCCAGCACCTCTGTGGTGGTGCCGGAGCGGGTGATCGCCAGCAGCCGGTCGTAGTGGCGGTCGGCGGGGAACTCGCTGGCCTGGAAGGCGTCGGTCTCGCCCTGGCCGGCGGCCTCGCGGCGGGCCGCGTACGCCATGGCCATGAACCACGACGTGCCGCAGCCGACGACGGCGACCCGTTCACCGGGGTGGGGGAGGCGGTCGAGCATCGTCGGGGCGAGTTCGCTCGCCTGGCGCCAGCAGTCCGGCTGGCTCGCGATCTCTGCGTGGACGTACGCCATCAGAACTCCTAGCAGGCGAAGCCTTGCGCATAACGGCTCGTTAATCCTGTCTTTCGCGCGCTATTCTGCGTGAAACCGGCCGGAAATGGCAACCGTGTCGGCGTTCGAGCAAAGCTGTCTTTTGCTCTTCCTAGTTTCGAGCACTAGTGTGCACGCAACCAAGCACCGATCGTGCAGACACGGGAGGCCCGGGGTGGACCGCTACGCGAGATGGAACGCCCTGCTCGAAATGCTCACCGACTCGGGTCGGGTCACCGTCGAGGAGGCCGCCGAGCGGCTGGACGTCTCCCAGGCGACGATCCGCCGGGACTTCGACCAGCTCGCGCAACAGCAGATGATCACCCGTACCCGGGGCGGGGCGGTCGCCAACGGTGTGTCGTACGACCTGCCGCTGCGTTACAAGACGGCCAAGCACTCGGCGGAGAAGCAGCGCATCGGCGCGGCGGCGGCGGCGCTCGTGACCCCGGGCACAGTGGTCGGCCTGAACGGCGGCACCACGAGCACCGAGGTGGCCAGGGCGCTCGCGGTACGCCCGGACCTCAACACCAACGCCGAAGGTGCCCAGTTGACCGTGGTCACCAACGCGCTGAACATCGCCAACGAGTTGCTTGTCCGGTCCCGGATGAAGGTCGTGGTGGCCGGCGGCGTGGTGCGACCCAAGTCCTTCGAGCTGGTCGGTCCGCTTGGCGGGGCGCTACTGCGCGAGGTCACCCTGGACGTGGCGTTGCTCGGGGTGGACGCCATCGATCCGCTCCTCGGTGCCGCAGCCCACCACGAGGGCGAGGCGGCGATGAACAATCTGATGGTGGCGCGGGCCAAGCGGGTAGTGATCATTGCGGACTCGTCCAAGCTGGGCGGTCACGCCTTCGCCCGGATCTGCCCGGTGGATCGGGTCGAGACGCTGGTCACCGACTCCGGTGCCGCTCCCGGAGTGGTCGAGGCATTCCGTGTGGCCGGGGTTCACGTCATCTGCGCCTGAGAACCGCTTGCGGCGTGGCGTCGCATACCGGGTATTGCTCTCGCATGTATACCGCGTATGGTGTCGTCGTCCACACACCAACGGGGGAGGTGCAGCTTGTCGGCTGTCCTGGAGATCGAAGGTCTACGAAAGACGTACCGAAGTCGACGTCGTGGCGCCCGCAACGCGCTCGACAACTTCGACATGCGGGTCGAGGCGGGCCAGGTGCACGGCTTCCTCGGCCCCAACGGGTCGGGCAAAACCACCACACTGCGTACGCTGCTCGGCCTGATCCGGCCGAACGGCGGCCGGATGGCGATCCTCGGGCACGAGGTGCCCGACACACTCGACCAGGTCGCTCCGCAGGTCGGCGCGATCGTGGAGAGCCCACAGTTCTTTCCGCACTTCACCGCGCGGGACACGCTGTCGCTGCTGGCCGGCGCGGGCGGCCTGCCCGAGCAGCGGGTCGACGAGGTGCTGGAACTGGTCGGCCTGCGCGACCGGGCCGGTGAGCGGGTCAAGACGTACTCGCTCGGCATGAAGCAGCGGCTGGCGGTCGCCTCGGCGTTGCTGAAGAACCCGCGACTGCTCATCCTCGACGAGCCGGCGAACGGTCTCGACCCGGGCGGCATCCGGGAGATGCGCACCCTGATGCGCAACCTTGCCGAGTCCGGGATGACGGTGGTGCTGTCCAGCCACATCCTCGGCGAGATCCAACTGATCTGCGACTCGGTCACCATCATCTCGCTGGGCCGGCGGGTCGCCTTCGGACCGGTCGACGAGGTGCTGGCACGGCACTCGTCCGGTGCGGTCCGGTTGCGGCTGGAGGCGGTCACCGATCTCCCGGTCGCCGCCGCGGCACTGACCCGGTCCGGGGTGCGTGTCACCACGAACGACGACCACCTGATGCTCGGCGGGGTGGACAAACCCGCCACGGTCACCCGACTCCTCGCCGAGCAGGGCCTCTACGTCAGCGAACTCGCGTCGGTCGCGGTCGACCTGGAGAGCGTCTTCCTCGAACTGACCGCCACCGCGCCGGTACCCGGCCAGCACCGGCAGGTCGACCAGTCCGTACGAGTCGACGGGACGGCACCGTCCGCACCCGCCGGAGGAGGTTGGGGCGCGTGAGTCTCTTCCGTACCGAACTGCGCCGGCTGGCCAAGCGGCGCATCGCCCGTTGGATGACCGTCGGCGGCCTGGTCGTGCTGGTCCTGGTGGCCGCGGGCATGTTCCTGACCAACCACAAGATCGGTCCAGAGCAGTTGGCGGAGGCCCGACGGCAAATCGACCGGCAGCATCAGGAGCAGGTCCGCTGGGCCGACCAGGAGCGCGCGAACTGCGAGCGGGTCAAGGCGGCGGGCGAAACCGCCGACCACTATCCGGTCGACTGTGCCCAGATCACCGCGCCGCCCCGGGAGTCGTTCGACGAACAGTGGTTCCTGCCCCCGACCTTCGACTTCCGGGCGAGCTTCGGCGAGATGCTGATCCCGCTCGCCGCGATCCTGGCCATGGTCGGGTTCGTGGTCGGTGCCTCGTTCGTCGGTGCGGAGTGGAGCACCGGCGCAATGATGAATCTGCTGCTCTGGCGGCCGAAGCGGCTGACTGTCCTGCTGACCAAGCTGGGTGCGTTGCTCACCGGCCTGCTGGCGCTGGCGTTACCCGCCACAGCGGCTTGGTTCGGCAGCATGTGGCTGGTCGCCAACCTACGCGGCACCACCGAGGGGATGACCTCCGGAACGTGGCAGTCGTTCCTCATCGGCGGGCTGCGCGGCATCGTACTGGCACTGGTCGCGGCGACTGTCGGTTTCGCCCTGGCCTCACTCGGCCGGCACACGGCGATGGCGCTCGGCGGCGCAGTCGCGGTCATGGTGGTCGGCCAGGTCGGGCTCGGCATCCTGCTTGCCATGGCGCAGGTGCGTTTCGCCGAAGCGTGGCTGTTGCCCACCTACGCGATGGCCTGGATGACCAAGAAGGTCACCCTCCAGGACTGGCAGGCGTGCGACGCCACCTACACCGGTCAGTGCGAGCCGGCCACCCTGGACATCACCTGGCAGCACTCGTCGGTGCTGTTCACCGTCGGGATCGTGCTCTTCCTCGGGTCCGCGTTGTGGATGATGCGTCGACGCGACATCACCTGAACCGGCCGGTCGTGGACCGTTCCCACCGGCGGACGGCAGGCCGCCGTGTGACGGGATGCGGCAGGTGGCGGCCCTCGTTAGGCTGATGGGCCAGGTTGGCGTTGCCGTGCCGGCCGCACCGGGATGAGGAGCACGATGCAGCCCGCCGACGCCACCCCGGCAGCGCACACCGATCCGGACACCAAGACGGTGCCACCGCCGAGAACCGCCCCCGAGATCGAGTCGGCGGCGCAGGACCGTCCCCGCGCGGCCCTACCGGCGAAGGTCGGTGAGTCGCCCACCGGCGCGGGCGGGGAAAGACACCCGGCCGGTGGGCTCGACGAGCGGGACCGGGAGATACTCGCCTTCGAACGGCAGTGGTGGCGGCACGCAGGCGCCAAGGAGCAGGCGATCCGGGACCGGTTCGGGCTCTCGGCCACCCGCTACTACCAGCTGTTGAATGCGCTGCTGGACAACCCGGCAGCCTTGGCCGCTGACCCGATCCTGGTCGGCCGGCTGGTGCGGTTGCGGGCCTCCCGGGCCCGCAACCGCCGCCGCTAGCCCTCAACACCGGCCACGATCCCGGTGGGTGACCTGGTCGTCCTGCCGCCCCTGCGAGTCCACCGGCCGGACGATCGCGGAGCGTGACCCGGAAACAGAGTCGGCCCGTCCGGTCGATCCGTATCCGCCGGAGGGGCCGGTCGCCCGCAACCGGGTGGACGCGCGGCGCCGGGCGCGGAAGACTGCGGCACGTGACTGGTGCGGTCCGGTTGGAGCCGGTGGACGAGCGGAACATCGAACCGTTGCTCTCCGTGGCGGTGGCCGAGGCAGAGCCGGCCGACGTGATGCCGCCGGTGGAGGCACCGGCCGGGTGGTCGAACGCGCGGCGGGAGGCGTTCCGGGAATTTCACCGCGCCAGCTTCGGCGGGCTCGACGCCTCGACCCGCAGCGCGATGTACGCGATCGTGGCGGGGGGCGAGGTGGTCGGCATGATCCGGATGAGCCGACGGGACGAACCGGATGTCGCCGAGGTCGGCATGTGGCTCGGCAGGTCGGCCCGAGGCCAGGGCATCGGCGCGGCAGCGCTGCGGGAACTGCTGCACCTGGCAGCGGCGGCCGGTATGCGGACCGTTGTCGCGGACACCGCACCGGAAAACCGGGGTGCGCTGTCCGTCCTCGAGAAGTGCGGTGCGAAGCTGCACGAGGCCGATGACCGGGTGTACGCCGAGATCTCGCTCGACGACGCGGCGCCCTGCTGACGGGGGTGTGCTCACCGGCGCTGTTCGGCGTACCCGGCGAGCCAGGCGACCTGGGCCGGGTCCAGGGATGGGCGGACCCGGGACCGGGCCGCCGCGACGTGTTCGGCGTTGACCGTGGCGGCGGTGAGCGACTCGCGCATCGCGGCCAGCGCGGCCTCCCGGACCAGCGCCGCGCAGTCGGCGGCCGAGAAACCGTCCAGATCCGCACCGAGGGCGGGAAGGTCGACACCCTCGGCGAGCGGGACCGTGCGTGCGCAGGCCCGCAGGATCTCGGCCCGGGCCTCGGCGTCCGGTGGCGGCACGTACACGAGCCGCTCCAGTCGCCCCGGGCGTAGCAGCGCCGGGTCGACCAGGTCGGGACGATTCGTCGCGCCGACCACCACGACGTTACGCAATGCTTCCACCCCGTCCAACTCGGTAAGCAACGCGGCGACCACCCGGTCGGCGGTACCACCGTCGGTGGCCTGACCGCGTACCGGGGCGAGGGCGTCCACCTCGTCGAGGAAGACGAGCGTCGGCGCGGCCTCCCGGGCCCGGCGGAACAGCTCGCGTACCGCGCGTTCGCTCTCACCGACCCACTTGGACATCAGCTCCGCGCCCTTGACCGACAGCACGTTCGCCCGGCCGGTCCCGGCCAGCGCGGTCACCAGGTAGGTCTTGCCGCAGCCGGGTGGACCGTATAGCAGCACCCCGCGTGGCGGTTGCACGCCGAGCCGGGCGAAGGTGTCCGGGTAGGTCAGCGGCCACAGCACCGACTCGGTGAGCGTCTGTTTCACCTCCACCAGGTCACCGACGTCGTCCAGGGTGACCCGGGCCAGGTCGAGGGTGGCCGCGGCCATGGTGGTCGGCCGTACCACCTCCAGAGCGGCGGTGAAGTCGGCCATCAGCACCGTGGGTGTCCGCGCCGACTTCTGTCTCAGGGCTGCACGTACCCCGGCCTCGCGGACCAGCGCGGCCAGATCAGCGGCAACGAAACCGGGGGTACGCGTGGCGACCTCGTCGAGCCGTACGTCGTCGGCGAGCGGAACCGGCCGGGTCAGCACCGTCAACTGCTCCCGGCGTAGGGCGGCGTCGGGTAGCGGCACGTCGATCCGCAACGAGAGCAGGTCAGGGGTGCGTAGCCCCGGGTCGACCGACTCCGGTCGGCTGCTGGTGCCGACCACCGCCGCTCCGGCCCGTACGAGCTGGGCCACGCATTGCCGGAACACGGTCGTCACGGGCCCGGGAGCCTCGGCCGGAGCCAACGCCTCCACGTCGGTGACCAGCAGCACGGCCGGACCACCGGCCAGCGCCTCGGCCGTGACCGCCCGGAGTCGGGCTGCGGCCGAGTCGTTCGTCAGCGTCGCGACCTCCGGCGCCCAGAGCGGATGCACCCGGGCGCCGACCTGAGCGGCCACCGCGCGGGCCAGGGCCGCCTTGCCGGAGCCCGCCGGCCCGCTCACCAGTACCCCCAACGCCACGGAGGTACCCAACCGGCTGAGTACCTCCCGGTGGTGGAAACCGAGGTCGAGCAGCTCGGTCAGCTCCTCGGCCTGAGCGCGCAGACCGGGCAGTTCGTCTACCGTGAGCCCGTCCGGCCCGTCCGGCCGCCCGATTCCGGTGGCCCCGTCGACCGCTGTCCGGCCTCCACCCGGCCCGACCGTCCCGGTCGGTCTGGAAGCGACCAAGCCGGTCCCGGTGCCACCGTTGGTCGTGGGGCTGTGCTCCCAAGCCACCAGGGTGTCCATGGTGACGAGCGCGCCCGGGTCCGGTTCGGCGGCGAGTACCCGCAGCAGGGTACTGGTCCACGCGAAGCCGACCCGGGTGGAGAGGCTGCGCCGGGCAGCCTCGACCAGGGTGCGGGTCGAGGAGTCCGGCAGCACGTCCTGTGGCAGCAGGGAGACATCGTCGCCGGTGGTGACCACCTTGCCGAGCAGCGCCAGTCGCAGCATCTCCGGGGAGACCACCGCGACGATCTCGGCCGGCCCGGCGAGCAGCACCCGGCGGGCGGGAGTGACCGGAGCCGGGCTGATTGTCACCTGCCCGCCGTCGCGTACGCCGAGGTTGCCCAGCATCAGGTCGTCGGCGTACAGCAGCGCCGCGCTGGCGGTTTCCTCGGCCGCCGCGACGAGGCCGGCGGTCACCCGCCGCCCGGACAGTCGGACCGGGTCACCCGGTCGCAGCGCGAGAGCGGCGAGCGCCTCCGGGTGCACCCGGACGACACCCCGCCGGGCGTCGAGTGCGGCCGGTCGCAGGCTCGCGATCAGGGTCAGCTCGGGTTCGCCCACCGCCCGACCCTAACGCCTCGGTCATGTCTCATCCGGTCGGCCAGCGGGCTCCTCACCGCCGAGCAGGGACGGGTCCCGGCGGATCAACTCGGCCAGCCGGGCCGCCGGGTCGTCGGTGAGCCTTTCCTCAGCGGCGGACCAGCCGGGTACGGTGTTCGCCGACAGCGGCCAGGAAGGCGGCGACGCGGCCGGTTGTCCGCTCACCGTCACCTCCTGGTCGACCCAGGTCACCTTCAGGTCGTACGCCTGCCCGTCGTGCTCGACCCGAGCGGCGACGGAGGTCCCCGGATGTGCTGTCACGGCCGCGCGTAGTGCCTCGGCCACGTCCTCCACCGGGTGACGTGGCGGTGCCTCGTGGGCCGCTTCTTGGGCAGCCGCCCAACCAGGTCCTGCGTTGCGACCGTCGACCCGGCCGGAGCCGTGACCGTGGTCCGGCTCCGGACCGGGCTGGTCGTCGGACGGGTTCACGGCCCGTCGGCGTAGCACCTCCTCGCGCCGACGCATCCGGGCCAGAGTTTCGTCCAGTCCGCCTCTCATCCGCCTCACCCCTTTCCACGAGCCGGTCGGCTCAGGCCCGTTTCTCCCGGGTGGCCCGGTCCAACGCCCGGTCCAGGACGACCAGCAGGGCGTCCCGGACCGAGAGCCGGTCCCGCGCGTCGAACTGCACCAGGGGTACATGTTCGCCGATCGCCAGTGCCCACCGGATCGCGCCGAGGTCGTGCGCCAACCGCCCGTCGAAGGCGTTCACCCCCACGACGAACGGCAGGCCCGCCCGCTCGAAGAAGTCGACCGCCGGGTAGCAGTCGTCGAGCCGGGCGCTGTCGACCACCACCAGTGCGCCAAGTGCACCCCGGGCGAGGTCGTCCCACATGAAGCCGAAACGGGTCTGGCCCGGTGTGCCGAACAGGTAGAGCTTCAGGCTCCGATCGATGGTGACACAACCGAAGTCCATGGCCACCGTGGTGGTGGTCTTCCCCGAGCGCTGACCAGGGTCGTCGACCCCGATCCCGGCGGTGGTCATCTCCGCCTCGGTGGTCAGTGGCGCGATCTCCGAGATCGAGCCCACGGTGGTGGTCTTACCCACCCCGAAGCCACCTGCGACGAGTATCTTCACCGGGATCGGCGGGGCCACCCGGCGCCTGCCCGTGGTGGTGGGCATGGCGGCCGGCGGCGGTGGCACGGTTGCGCGGTGGGCCAGTGGAGGCGGTGGAGGCGGTGGCGCGGTAGCCCGGCCGATGGAAGGCGGGATCGGCGCGGCACCGCTGTAGCGGGCTGCGGCGCTGTTGGCGGCGAGCGCGCCCGGTGGTGCGGCGGGCCAGTCAGGAGATTGCACGGAGTCCATCAATCACTCGAAGGATGACGTCGGGGTTGAGAGCATCGTCGGCGTCGGTCACGTGTACGTCGAGGTGGCCGGCGGCGCGTAGATCACCTACCAGCACCCGGGTCACACCAAAGTGCAACCGGGTCTTTGCGGAGATCTCGGCCACCGAGATCGGCTCACCGCAGAGCGCCACGATCGTCTGGAGTTCCGGGCCCAGCCGGGCGGTCGTGACGCTCCAGGATTCGGTGGTCGGTCGGGCGGTCACCTGGGTCTCGAGGCCGATCGTGGGGTCCGCACCGGTTACCCGGCCGGCGGTCAGCACGAAGGGGCGGGGTCCACTCGGGCCGACCTCCTCGGGCCCCGTTCCGGTCGCCGCCGGTGCGCCCGCCGGGCCGGCGGAGCCGGCCGGGGAGGACTCGCGCAGGTAGGGCCGGATGCGTATCACCGGCTCCTCTTCGGCACCGGCGGCGTCCGGACTCATTGTTGTACGGAGTTCTTGAGTTCGGCGATCAGGCGCGGGGTGAGCGCACCACCGGCCCGACCGGCGAAGAGGGTCATCTCGTAGGCGACGGTGCCCAGGTTCGCCGACCGGTCGGCGACCACGCCGAGTACCGAACCACTGCTGATCGCGCTGATCAGGAGGTAGCCCTCGGCCATGTCCACCACGACCCGGTTGAGGCCGCCCAACGCGTACCAGTTGGCCGCCCCGCCCGCCAGGCTGGTCATGCCGGAGACGACCGCGGCGAGACGCTCCGCATTGGACCGGTCCTTAATTGAGGACATGGCCATCAGCAGGCCGTCCGACGACACGGCGATCGCCTCCAGTACCCCTGCGGTTCCGGAGGTGAAGGAATCCAGCAGCCAGTTGAAGGTGCGGGCCTCGGAGCTGAGGTCTCCGGCCGGATGGCTCGGGTGGTCGAGGTTCTCATGCACGTGCGGGCTGGTCAACGTGGCGTTCCTTCGTCGTCGCTGAGCTGGTTACGGACATCGCGTAGAGCCCGGGCGACGCCCGACTCGAACGCGGTGATGCGGTCACGGACCTCGGCCGGATCGCCCGGGTCCTGCGCGAGCGGTTGCGGCGGTAGCTGCTCGATCAGGTTGGCGCCGGGTACCCTGCGGGACAGCTGTGACAGCCCCGGGGGAGCCGGCGGCACCACCGGCTGTGGCATGGCGACCGCCTGACTCTGCTCGGCCCGGCGAACCCCCGACTCGAACGCCTCGACAGCGGCGCGGGCGGCACTCGGGTCCACGCCTGTGGTGTCGAGCGGTATCGCTTTCGGTGCCGTTCTCGGCAGGCTGGCACCTGGTACCCGCTGCCGGACGCCGGGCATCGGTGCCGGCGGGGTCGTCGGCGCCGGTGCGACCTGCGGCACCGTCACGGTCACCGCGTCAATCTCTGCCGTTACGCCTGATTCCGCATCGTTTTTCCCGGTGTGCTCCGGGCCGGTGGCGAACGCGTCCCAGGAGTTGGTCAGCCCCAGGCTCTCGGTGGCCCGGCTCAACAGCTCGGAATCGAACCCGGTCGAAGCCATGGCCGGTTCCGCTGGCGCCTGGGTGTCCCGGGCCGGTGGCAACGGCTCGGGTTGGTGCCGGGCCGGCAGGGTGGCCACCGGTGCGGCTCGGCCGACCGGTGCGACCGGAAGGCCGGCCGGCTCGGGTGTCCCGACGACAAGCGAGGTACGGGGAATCTGGAGGGTGGCGGTGACACCGCCACCTGGGGTGGCGGAGAGGCCGACCGCCCAGCGGTGCCGGCGGGCCAGCCGACCCACCACGAACAGCCCCAGCACCTCGGTAGGCGCGAGGTCCAACCGCTCCCGTCGGGTGAGGCGGGCGTTCTCGTCGGTGAGCCGTGCCTCGGTCATACCGATGCCGTGGTCCACCACGGTGAGCTGTACACCATGCTCGGTGGTTTCGCCGCCGACCAGCACCCGGGTGTACGGCGGCGAGAAGACGGTGGCGTTCTCCATCAGTTCGGCCAGCGCCAACACCAGATCGCCGACGATCGCCGGTGCCGCCGCGGCGTCGGTCGGCACCTGGACGTCCACCCGGGTGTAGTCCTCGATCTCGCCGAGGGCGAGACGGACCACGTTGGCCAGCGGAACCGGCGCGACGTGTGCGACATCGCCCACCGCACCGGAGAGCACCACGAGGTTGCCCGCGTTACGCCGCAGCCGGCTGGAGATGTGGTCGAGCCGGTAGAGGTTCTCCAGCCGCCCTGGATCGGTCTCCTGCTGTTCCAGCCGGTCGATGAGGGCGATCTGCCGACCGACCAGGTTCTGGGTACGTCGGCCGACGTGACCGAACATCTGGGCGACGTTGCGGCGACTCGCCGCCTGCCGCTCGACGAGCCTCGCGGCGGTGCTCTGCACCCGTTCGAAGGCGCGGGCCAGGTCACCCACCTCGTCCCGGGCGCCGACGTCGACCGGGTCGAGGCGGACGGGTTGGGCGTTGTCGACCTCGTCGTCGGCCACCCGTACCAGTTCGGACTCGGCGACCCGGGCGACCCGGTCGGCGGATCGGGTGAGTCGGGTCAGTGGCCCGGTCACCGTGCGGCCGATGGCCAGGGCGAGCAGTACCACGCCGACCAGGATCACCACGACCAGAACGGTCACCCAGTACGCCCCGGCGAGCGCGGCCTGCCGTTGCGCGCGTACCTCGGCGGTCACGTCGGCGACCAGCTTCTTCTCGACGAACTGCCCGAGCGTGATGAGCGAGGAGACGGTGGGGAAGAGGGCCTGGATGGGGATGTCCGCCACCGCGGCCACCGGGTCGAGGGCGCTCTGCCGGAGGAATTCCGGGCTGGTCCGGGCGTCGACCGCGGTCTGCTCGATGTTCACGAGCGCCCGCTGTTCCGCAGTGAGCAGGCCGAGCATCTTGGCGCTCTCCGACTGGAGGTCGGCCATGTTGGCGACGAAGGCGGTGGCGAACTGTGGGTTCTGCGAGTGGGCGACGAGCACGATGAGTGTCCCACCGCTGCTGAGACCCTCACTCTTGCGCAGGATGCTGTCCAGGGCCAGGGTCTGCCGCCCGGCCGGCGTGCGGGTGTCGACGTCGTACGGCAGTCGTAGCGAGTTGATGAGTGCCAGGTGCACCGGCCCGTATGCGCCCATGATCTGCGGCGCCGCAGCCTCGTCGGCCAGGACGGCCGTACGTACCTCGGCCAGTTGCGCTACGCCGTCGAGTGCCTCGCCCACCTCGGTCGGAAGGTCGTCGCCGAAGTCGCTCCGGAGGTCGACGATCCGGTCGTCGACCTCCACCATCTCCTGCACCAGGGTGCTGCGTTCCACCTGTCCGAGCAGCAGGCCGATGGCGAGCATTCGTTCTCGTTGCAGGTGCTGCAGCAGGGTGCCGACCCGGCTGGCGAGCTGGACGGTCTGGTCGATGTCACCGGCCCGTTGGGCCACGCTGGCTCGTTCCAGCACCACCGGCAGGGTCAGCCCGAGCATGCCGAGCAGGGGAATCGTCACCAGTATGGTGAGCTTGCCGCGGATCCGGAGCCTACCGAGCAGCATCGAAGGGCCTCCACCGATCCGCCCCGTGCGACTGCCCCACCGGTTCGAGCGCCGGTGGATGCTCGACCGGGTGTGCTCCGCCCGGTTCCCGGTGGGCATCCGGTGGTGGCGCGGGCGAGCTGCTGCCCGTGCCGACGGTGGATCTGTCCCGCGAACGAGACATCCAGCTGTTCGCGGCGAGCCCGACCAGCAGCAGCGTGGCGAGGCCACCGGCTCCGAGGATCAGCAGACGGTCGCGGTCCAGCTGGTCGAGTCGTTCCACCAGTAGTCGGTCGATCTCGTCGAGGAGTACCGGCTGGAGCTGTTTGGCGGCCTGTTGTGCCTCGTTGCGGGCGGCGATGAGTTTGGGTGTGTCGATCGAGCCGGCCCGGTCGGTCGGTTGGGCGTACAGGGCCATCGTCTCGACGGCTCGCTGGTAGGCGTCGAAGGGTGTGAGCACGGCAGCGCCCAGCTCGGCGCTCTCCGTGTTCTCCACCACCGCTCGCAGGTTGTTGGCCAGGTCGTTGGCGGGTTGCAGGGCGGCACCCCGGAGGGTGGCCAGCTGACTCAGCGACTGGATCCGTTCTGTCTCGGATCGGCGGTTCATCAGTGTGGCCAGGTCGGTGAGGCGGCCGGCGGCCACTGTCGCCTCCGGCATTTCCTCCCCGACGCCGTCCTGCAGGAAGTACGCGTCGACACCCGCATCCCGGATCAGGCCGGAGGTCTCCCGAACCTTGTCGTGCAGGGCCAGTAGCAGGTCGGTCACCTCGCCGTAGACGGTGAAAGCGGCTTCC
Organism: Micromonospora sp. HNM0581; assembly: GCF_012726175.1. Taxonomy (GTDB): domain Bacteria; phylum Actinomycetota; class Actinomycetes; order Mycobacteriales; family Micromonosporaceae; genus Micromonospora. The sequence continues at coordinate 529,322 of NZ_JAASAD010000001.1, read as the reverse complement.
CGGTCGGTGAGCGCGCGTTCGGGCAGTGCCTCCAGCTTGGCGCGGAGCCCGGCCCATCGCTCGCTGGTGCTCAGCTCGTCACCGATGCGCGCGTCGACGGCGGCGGCCTGTTCGACCGCCTGGTCGAGGCTTTCCCGGCGCGGCGTCCGGCCGGTCACGGCGGCGCTCTGTGCGTCGACAAGCGCGTCGGTCACCGGGCCGAGGGCGCGAAGGTACTCGACGCCGAGCCGTTCCCGGACGACGACGTCGTGGTCGGTGTCGACGAGTTGGTGTGCCTGTACGACGAGGAACGTCACCGGCAGCAGCAGCGCGGTGGCGAGTAGCAGCGGCAACAGCCGGCCCGGTGTCCGGGGCCGGCGACGGACCCGCGGAGCGGGAACGGTCATGGTTGTCTCCTCCGGCGTGGGGCAGGTTGTCCGACGGCGTCGACGAGCCGGTCCCGTGCGCCGGACCGGAAACTAATGGAAGCCGGCTGGTCTGGGCCCGGTCGGCGACGGTCAGCTTTGCGTCACTTGCAGCGATGTGACTCGCGGAGATGTGTTTGTTCACGGTGGGTGTCGTTCCGTCGGGAGATAGGCGTACCTGATAGTGAATTCAGACGAAAAGCGGGAATTTCCGCGATGCGAAGTTGGCTCAAAGGTTCGCCGACTGAACGCTGTGCGGATGACCTTCTGCGGATGACGATCGGGCTACCAGGACAGACGTACGGCGGATCTCAGGTAATACTCAGGTTCCGGGCCGTACCGTGTGCCCAATGAGATCGCCGTTCTCGACCGTGCGGTTCCGACGTGCCCTGCCCACCGGTCGTCGGGTCGTCGCCGCCACGGTTGCCGTGGTCCTGCTGGCGGCGGCGGTGGTGTGGGCGGTCTGGCCGGACCGGCCGTTCTTCCGTACCGAGTCCGCGATGGTCACCGTCCGGTCCGGTCCGGACGGCGACGAGCCGGTCGACCTGGACACCACGCTCTATGTTCCGCGCGACGCCGCGGCCGGTCGTGAGGTTCCGGCGGTGCTGCTCGCCCACGGCTTCGGCGGCACCAAGGAGTCGGTCCGCGCCGACGCCGAGGATTTGGCCGCCCGCGGCTACGCCGTACTCACCTGGACCGCGCGTGGCTTCGGTCGCAGTGGTGGGCAGATCCACCTGGACAGCCCCGACCACGAGGTACGCGACGCTCAACGGCTGCTGGACTGGCTCGCTGAGCGACCGGAGGTACGTACCGACGCTGACGGTGACCCCCGAGTGGGTGTGGTCGGCGGCTCCTACGGCGGTGCGTTGGCGCTGCTGCTCGCCGCGCAGGACCAGCGGGTCGACGCGATCGTTCCCATGATCACCTGGAACGACCTGTCCCGGGCTTTCCTGCCGGAGAGCACCGGTGGTGAGCCGACCGAGGGGGTCTTCAAGTCCGGTTGGGCCGGCATCTTCTTCGGTGGCGGCGGAAGTGTCGGTTCCGGTCCGGCCGGGATCTCCGGCAGCACCGCCGAAGCTCCAGAGGGGGCACCCGCCCCAGGCCCGCCCAGCCCGGCGCCTGGTCAGGGGCCGGGAACGGCCCCCGGCGCACCGGCGAGTGGCGCCGCAGCCGACCCCGCCTGCGGCCGGTTCGCCGCCGAGATCTGTCGGACCTATCTGCGCATCGCCGCAACCGGTCAGGCCGACCAGGCAGCTGTCGACCTGCTGCGGCGATCCAGCCCGGCCGGGGTGCTGGACCGGATCACCGCGCCGACCCTGCTGGTGCAGGGTGCGGCGGACACCCTCTTCCCGCTGGCCGAGGCCGACGCCAACGCCCGGGGGATCGCTGCGAACGGCACCCCGGTGCGGGTCGCCTGGTTCACCGGCGGTCACGACGGCGGCGCGGGACCGCAGACCGACTCCGACCGGATCAAGTTCCTCACCGCGCAGTGGCTCGACCACTACGTCGCAGGTGACGGTGCGGCACCGGGCGAGACCTTCACCTTCTCCCGGATCGCCGGTTTCGACGCGCTGGATCGTGGGCTGGTGGCCACCGGCTACCGCACCGACGACTACCCGGGTCTCGGCGGCGACCTCCGGGTCGAGGTGGCCGTGACCGGCCCGACCCAGCCGGTGGCCAACCCGCCCCGCGGCAATCCTGCGGCGATCTCCTCGGTGCCGTTCGCCGGCTCGTTGAGTTCGCTGCTCGGCGGAGTGGCCGGCGACATTCCGGGGCAGCACGCCCGGTTCGAGTCCGAGCCGATGGCCGATGCCGTCGACATCGTCGGCGCACCGACCGTGTCGCTACGCGCCGCGTCCAGCAGCGGTGCGGCCGTACTCTTCGCCAAGCTCTACGTGGTCGATCCGGAGGGTGCGGCCACGCTGCCCAGCGGGCTGATCGCGCCGATCCGGCTCACCGGCCTGCCGGCGAGTATCGACGCCGCCGTGCCGGTCACCGTGACCCTGCCGGCGATCGTGCACCGGGTGGAGGCCGGTCACCGGCTCCGGTTGGTGGTGGCGACCTCGGACCAGGCGTACACGACGCCGATCGAGCCCGCCGTCCACACGGTCGCGGTCGCCGACGCACCGGTCAGTCTGCCGACGGTCGACAGCGACCCGATTCCCACCGAGGCGGCGATCTGGCGCTGGGTTCTGTTCGGGCTGCTCGCCGCGATCGTGGCCGGGCTCGTCGTGCTCGTGACCGTGCTGCGTTGGCGGCACCGTCGCCGGGAGACCTCCGTGCGTCCGGAGTACGCGGACACCCCGCTGGCCGTACGCCGGCTGCGCAAGGAGTACGCCGACGGGTTCGTCGCGGTTTCCGAGGTGGACTTCGAGGTGCACCCGGGTCAGGTGGTCGGCTTGCTCGGGCCCAATGGCGCCGGTAAGACCACCACGCTGCGGGTGCTGATGGGGCTGACCCAGCCGACCGCGGGGGAGATCTACGTTTTCGGGCACAGACTTGTGCCCGGTTCACCCGTGTTGTCGCGGATCGGTGCGTTGGTCGAGGGTCCGGGCTTCCTGCCGCACCTGTCCGGTCTGGAGAATCTGCGGGCGTACTGGCGGGCGACCGGACGGCCGGAGGTGGACGCCCACTTCGAGCAGGCGCTGCAGATCGCCGGGCTGGGTTCGTCGGTGCATCGGAGGGTGGGCAAGTACAGCCACGGGATGCGGCAGCGGCTGGCGATCGCCCAGGCCATGCTCGGCCTGCCGGAACTGCTGGTGCTCGACGAGCCGACCGACGGGCTGGACCCGCCGCAGATCGCCGAGATGCGACGGGTGCTCCAGCGTTATGCCACCGACGGCCGGGCGGTGTTGGTCTCCAGCCACCTGCTGGCCGAGGTGGAGCAGACCTGCACCCACGCCGTGGTGGTGAACAAGGGCCGGATCGTGGCGTCCGGACCGGTCGAGGAGATTGTCGGCGACTCGCCCAGCGTGCTGTTCGAGGTCAACGATCCGGCTGCGGCCCGGAGTGTGCTCGGCGGCCTCGGAGGTCTACGGGTGCTCGACGACGTCGACGGGCAGTTGGTGGTCGACACCAACGGCACCGCCCGCAGCGAGGTGGTCGCCGAGCTTGTCCGGGCCGGGATCGCAGTGGACCGGGTGGTGCCCCGGCGCCGCCTGGAGGACGCCTTCCTCGCCCTGGTGGGCGAGAACTCTCGGGGAAGCGGGGACCGGTGATGACGGGATCGGATGTCGAGTCGAGGCGGGACACGGCACCCGTTGCCGCTTCAGGTGCGGCGGCCGGTTACCGGCCCGCTCGGACGTTACCGTTCGGGGCGGAGTTCCGCCGGCAGGCGTCGCGTCGCCGTACCCAGCTGGCGCTCGGATTCATGGTGCTGCTACCCCTGATCATCCTGATCGCGTTCCAGTTCGACACCGGCGACGACGACAACGGTCGGGGTGAGTTCGGCAGTCTGATTGGTCTGGCCACTTCCGGTGGATTGAACTTCGCTCTCTTCACCATCTTCGTGTCGGCGTCGTTCCTGCTGGTTGTCGTGGTGGCGCTGTTCTGCGGTGACACGGTGGCGAGCGAGGCGAGTTGGGGGAGCCTGCGCTATCTGCTGGCGATCCCGGTGCCCCGGGCCCGACTGCTCACCGTGAAGTTGTTGGTCGCCCTCGCGTACTCGGCGCTGGCGCTGGTGCTGCTCGCCGGTACGGCCCTCGCCATCGGTACCCTGCGGTACGGCTGGTCGCCGCTGCGCAGCACGGTCGCGGCCCAGTTGGAGCCGGGCGAGGGTTTGCTGCGGCTGCTCGCGGTGCTCGGCTACCTGGCGGTCGTGCTGTTGGTGGTCGCCGGTTTGGCGTTCCTGCTCTCGGTCACCACGGACGCGGCGCTGGGTGCGGTGGGCGGTGCGGTGCTGCTGTGGATTCTCTCCAGCATCCTGGATCAGATCACCGCCCTCGGCGTGATCCGGTCGTTCCTGCCGACGCATTACAGCACCGCGTGGTTGGGGCTGCTCTCCACGCCTGTGCAGACCGACGACATCGTCCGGGGTGCGGTCTCGGCGGTCTGTTACGCGACTGTGTTCTGGGGGCTGGCCTTCTGGCGGTTCACCCGTAAGGACATCACCAGCTGAGCCGGCTGCCGGTGACCGCGCGGCCGTTGCCGGAATGTCCGAGGGCGACGAGAGTGCGCGGGGCCATGTCGGTCAGACATGAACATACCTGACCGACATGAGGGTCTGTGACGGCGCCGCCGAGGATTCGCTCACAAGCTGGGACGGCCGGGCGACGACCGCGACCGGATTGTCTAGACTCGGCCACACAACTGCATACCTCATCCAGAGGGGCTGAGGGATACGGCCCGACGACGCCCCGGCAACCACCTCGCGCGCTCACCGTTGAGCGTCTGGCGAGGCAGGTGCCAATTCCGTCCCCGCCGCAGGGTGCGATGCGGGGGAAGATGAGAGGACTTCGACATGACGTCGACGCTCGCCCCCACCGGTATCGACACCACCAGCCCGGCCCGTGCACTGGTCTGCCGTGCCTGTTCCGCCCGCTACCCGCTGGCCGCGCAGCACGCCTGTCACGAGTGTTTCGGCCCCCTCGAGGTCGACTACGACCCGGCCGTGCTCGCCACCGTCACGCGCGAGCAGATCGAGGCCGGACCACGTAATCTCTGGCGCTACGCGGCCCTGCTGCCCGCCGGCCAGGACGCGGCAACCAGGGTCACCCTGGACCCCGGGTTCACCCCGCTGGTGGCCGCTGACCGGCTCGCCGCTGAGCTGGGCATCACCGCCCCGCTGTGGGTCAAGGACGACAGCGCCAATCCCACCCACTCGTTCAAGGACCGAGTGGTGTCGGTGGCGCTGACCGCCGCCCGCGCATTGGGCTTCTCCCGGTTTGCCTGCGCCTCCACCGGTAACCTGGCGAACTCCGTGGCCGCCCACGCCGCCCGGGTGGGTACGCCGTCAGTGGTCTTCATCCCCAGCGACCTGGAACAGGGCAAGGTCGTCACCACCGCCGTGTACGGCGGTGAACTGGTCGCCATCGACGGGTCGTACGACGACGTGAACCGGCTCTGTGGCGAGCTGGTGGAGACCGACGAGTTCGAGGACACGGCGTTCGTGAACGTCAACGTGCGTCCGTACTACGCGGAGGGGTCCAAGACGCTCGGCTACGAGGTGGCCGAGCAACTCGGTTGGCGGATTCCTGACCAGGTGGTCGTCCCGATGGCCTCGGGCGAACTGCTCACCAAGATTGACAAGGCGTTCAGTGAACTCGTGGAGATCGGTCTGGTGGCGGCGCCGGCCGGCGGCTGGAAGGTATTCGGGGCACAGTCGGCAGGCTGCAACCCGATCGCCTCCGCACTCCACAGCGGCGACGAGGCGATCGTCCCGGTCAAGCCGACCGGCATCGCCAAGTCGCTGAACATCGGTGACCCGGCGGCCGGGCTGTACGCGCTGGAGGCGGTGCGCCGTACCGGCGGCTGGATGGACCACGCCGACGACGACGAGATCCGGGCGGGGGTACGCCTGCTGGCGCGTACCACCGGGGTCTTCGCGGAGACGGCAGGTGGGGTGACCGTGGCGGTGCTGCGCAAGCTGGTCGAGTCGGGTCGGCTGGACCCGACCGCCGAGACGGTGGTGTTCAACACCGGTGAAGGGCTGAAGACCCTCGACGCGGTCGCCGGTGAGGTCGGGCCCACCCACCGGATCAAGCCTTCGTTGCGGGCGGCCCGTGACGCGGGTCTGCTCAGCTGAGCCGGAACGGACTCGGGTGGCATTTCGCAAGGAGTGAGCGAAACACGCCGCCCGGTACTTGACGGCTGTAAACGGACGGCGCAAGATGCTTCGTGCGGGAGGGCGCTTCGCCGTAGACTTTGCGTCCTTACGACCCAACGCCGGAGGCGTTGTGCGATCGTCCCTCCCGACCAACGTCCGAGCGGGCCAGCGAGAATTTGCTGGCCCGCTCGTCTGTCACAGGCGCAGGCTGCCGGCATGACCGTCACCGTCACCGTCACCTCCTTCGGTTCCACCGACGAGGAGGCGATCGAGCAGGCGTACCGGATCGGCGCGGCGAATGTCGCCGCCGACCTGCCCGACTTTCCGCCCTTCTGCCGGCAGCGCTTCACCGCGGACTGGCACGCGTTCCAACAGATAACCATCGTCGACCCGGAGCACCGGGGTAACCGGCTGGGCCTGCTTGTCAAGATCGAGAATTTGCGGCACCTGCTCGCCCACGAGACGGCCGTGCGGGTGATCGACACGTTCAACGCCGCAAGCAACGACCATATGATCGCCATCAACGAGCAACTCGGTTTCCGGGTGCGGGACCGCTGGAGCAACTGGCAGTTGACCATCTGAAGTTGTGACACGCCCCTACTGATCTGAGGGCTTCGTGTTGCATGATGGCGAGCATGACGGAGACCCCGCACCCCCACTACGACAGGCACGCCGAGACCCTCGACCGGGCGCTGGCCGCGATCTCGGAGCGGGGGTACTTCTCCGCCTACCCGGAATCACCGAGCCCCCGGGTGTACGGCGAGACCGCCGCCGCCGACGGCAAGGCCGCCTTCGAGGCGTACCTGGGTGGAGACTTCCCACTCGACCAGCCCGGGGACGGCGAGCGGGTCGCCACCGAACACAGCCCGTTCGGCGTCGCACTCAACGTCGGCTACCCGCACGCCGGGGCCGACCAGCTGGTCGCCGCCGCGTCGGCCGCGCTGCCCGGCTGGCGTGACGCTGGCCCGCAGACCCGGGTGGGCGTCTGCCTGGAAATCCTGGACCGGCTGCACCGGAACGTCTTCGAGCTGGCCAACGCGGTGCAGTTCACCAGCGGCCAGGCGTTCGTGATGGCCTTCCAGGCCGGCGGCGCGCACGCCCTGGACCGCGCGCTGGAGGCGCTCGCCTACGGGTACGCGGAGATGAGCCGGCACCCGGGCACCGCCGGCTGGGAGAAGGCTGTCAGCAAAGGCGAACCGTTGCGGATGTCCAAGACCTTCCACGTGGTGCCCAGGGGAGTCGCCCTGGTCATCGGCTGCAACACCTTCCCGACCTGGAATTCGTACCCGGGCCTGTTCGCCTCGCTGGTCACCGGTAACCCCGTCGTGGTCAAGCCGCACCCGCGCGCGGTGCTGCCGCTGGCCATCACCGTCCGGTACGCCCGCCAGGTGCTTGCCGAGGCCGGATTCGACCCGAACCTGATCCTGCTGGCTCCCGAGGCACCCGGTGAGAAGCTCGCCTCGACGCTGGCCCTGCACCCGGCGGTCCGGATCGTCGATTTCACCGGCTCCACGGAGTACGGCGACTGGCTGGAGGCCAACGCCCGCCAGGCGACGGTGTACACCGAGAAGGCTGGGATCAACACGGTGGTGGTCGACTCCACCGACGACTTCGCCGGGATGTGCCGCAACCTGGGGTTCACGCTGACTCTCTACAGCGGCCAGATGTGCACCACCTCGCAGAACATCCTCATCCCCCGCGACGGCATCGACACCGACCAGGGGCACAAGAGTTTCGACGAGGTGGCCGGTGGCATCGCCGCGGCGATCGGCAAACTCACCGGGGACCCGGCCAGGGGTGTGGAGTTGACCGGCGCCATCGTCAACGACGGGGTACTGGAGCGACTGGAGGAGGTCGCCAAGGTCGGTTCGCCGGTGCTGGAGTCACGTGCCGTCGAGCACCCGTCGTTTCCGGACGCCGTGGTGCGTACGCCGGCGATCGTCAAGCTCGATGCCGGCGACACCGCGACCTACTCGCGGGAGTGGTTCGGGCCGATCTCCTTCGCCGTCGCCACCGACTCCACCGCGCACAGCCTGGAGATCCTTCGGTCGACCGTAGGGGAGAAGGGTGCCCTGACTGCCGCCGTCTACTCCACCGACGGCGCGGTGCTGGACGCCACCGAGGCGGCGGCGATCGAAGTCGGCGTACACCTGTCGGCGAACCTCACCGGTGGCGTCTTCGTGAACCAGTCGGCGGCCTTCTCCGACTTCCACGGCAGCGGAGCGAACGCGGCAGCCAACTCGGCGTTGACCGATGGGGCGTACGTGGCGAACCGGTTCCGCATCGTGCAGAGTCGCCGGCACGTCTAGGGGATTGCGGGGCGGCTCCGGTTTCCGGGCAGCCGCCCCGGCCGGCGACCGTCCGCCGGTCTACGCGGCCCTGCGCATCTGGAGTTCGCGTAACGCGGGAATGTTCGGGTGGGGAACGCGGACACCGGTGTCGACGAAGCCGAGTCTCTGATAGGCCCGGTAGGCCCGGTCGTTGCCGACGACCACCTCGAGCATCAGCTCGTGCCGTCCGCAGGAGCGGGACCAGCGGGCCGCGCAGTCGACCAGGTCCGTGAGTAGTCCGGTGCCCCGCCAACCCGGTGTGATGTAGACGGCGTAGAGCACGGTCACCCCCGGCTCGGTCGGGTGGGCGATCCCGCCGACGTGCCCGACCAGCCTGCCGCCCGGGTCCGCCACGAACTGGGCGGTGCCCGGGCCTGCGGAGACCTGGGCGACGCGGGCGGCGTACTCGGCATGGGGCCGGGCTGCGGCTTCGGCGATCGTTTCCAGGAAGGCCAGCGGGGCGTCCGCGAGCATCTCCAGGCGGAGTGCCCGCATCCGGGCCGAGTCGTCCGGCTGCACCCGGCGGACGGCGGCCCGACCTACGCCGGTTCCGTCGGTGACGCTCGTCATGCCGCATGCTTATCACAATGACGGGTAACGATCTCCGTTTCGGTAATACGCCCGATTTGTGGCCGTGCGCCGTCGTCACTCCTCGTGTAGCGTGCGATTTCGGTCACCCGGTCCACGGTCCCTGTGGACCGTGGAAACCGGTGTATTCCGGGTGCCGGTGCCCCGGCGCCCCGAAGTGGCAAAACGCCGTGCAGAGTGAGGAAGACACCGTGGCACAAGGCACCGTGAAGTGGTTCAACGCCGAGAAGGGCTACGGCTTCATCGCCGTCGACGGCGGGCAGGACGTCTTCGTCCACTTCTCCGCGATCGAGATGGACGGCTACAAGGCACTGGACGACGGTCAGCGGGTGGAGTTCGAGATCGCCCAGGGGCAGAAGGGCCCGCAGGCCGAGCAGGTACGCGTCGTCGCCTGAGTGCGGCCGGCCCACCCCGCCGGCCGATCGTCGACGGGGTGGCGTGACCAGAGGTCGGAGGGGGCTGCGGTTCCGGTGCCCCACAAGGGAAGATCATGGGCCGATCCAGCCGTCGCTGTGGAGGTGCCATGTCCGACCAACTGCCCCCGACAGGTCCGTCCTCACCGCCGCCGGCCGGAGGGATCGGTCAGCCGCCGTACGCTGTGCCGCCGGCTCACCCCAGCCAGCCCTCGTACGCCGGTGTGCCGTCCTACCCCGGCCAACCGGGATACGGCTGGTATCCCCCGGCTGGTCACGGGTTCGATCCGGCCGACGCTCTGGTCACCCCACCCGGGGCTGGCCTGGGCGGCTGGTTCGCACGGTGTGCGGGCGCCGCTCGTCGCGGCTGGCGACAACTACTCCCGATCCTCGTGCTCACCCAGGTACTCCCGGCCACGGTGGTGTCGGTGCTCGTGCTGGCGGTGGATTCCTCGGTCGGCTGGGACGACCAACTCGCCGGCGACTCCGCCGCGTTGCCGGCGAACTTCTGGGCAGATCTCGCGACGCTCCTGATCGTGCTGATCGGTGGCAGCCTGCTGCTCGGCCTGGTGCAGTCGGTGGGCTGGGCCGCCGGCACCTGGGTGATCGTCCGGCAGGCGGCAGGTGAGCGGGCCGACACCGGTGCCGCCCTGCGTTACGGGGTGCGACGGGCGCTGGGACTCTGGGGTTGGACCCTGCTGATCACCCTGATCGTCACTGCCGGGTTCTGCCTCTGCTTCCTGCCCGGTCTGTACGCGGCCTTCGCGTTCGCCATGGCCGGCCCGGTCTACCTCTTCGAGCGGCACGACCCGCTCAGCCGGGCGCACCAGATGTTGCGGGACCGGCTGGGGTTGTTGCTCGGCCGGGTGGCCTTGGTGGCCGTTGCGGCAGTCGGTGTCACGCTGGTCGCGAACATCGTCGAGGCGTTTGCGGTCCTGCCCTTCGGTGTCACTCCGCTCGACTCGCCGGGCACCGCGGTGGGGGTGGTGCTGACGATCGCGGTGGTCGCCGTGCTGGCGCTGCCGGCCCACCTCGTACAACTGGTCGGGCTCGTGGTCACCTATGCCGAGCAGCGGGCGTACGAGGGGCCGGTGAACGGCGTGCAACTGGCGGCCGAACTCGGCTGACCCCGGTCATCGTGCTTGCACTCGACAGGGGAGAGTGCTAAACAAGTTATTGGCACTCGCATGGCGTGAGTGCCAACTGGTCGGGACGGTGGGGCTGCGGCCGCACCCGTGGCACAACTGCGGGTGAGGCACGTGGCCGGTCGTCGCGGGCTATCCGGCCCGGCCGAGGAGACGTCGCCGTCGCCAGGTGGCGGCGTCCCAAGGTGCGTACACCAGACGGCCCATCCGGGGGACACTCGGGTGGCCCGTGAGTGTCCAGGAGGACAACGCCGTATGGCCAAGATGATCGCGTTCGACGAAGAGGCGCGCCGCGGCCTCGAGCGGGGCATGAACCAGCTCGCCGACGCCGTGAAGGTGACCCTCGGCCCGAAGGGCCGCAACGTCGTGCTCGAGAAGAAGTGGGGTGCCCCCACCATCACCAACGATGGTGTGAGCATCGCCAAGGAGATCGAGCTCGAGGACCCGTACGAGAAGATCGGCGCCGAGCTGGTCAAGGAGGTCGCCAAGAAGACCGACGACGTTGCCGGTGACGGCACGACGACGGCGACCGTCCTGGCCCAGGCACTCGTTCGCGAGGGCCTGCGGAACGTTGCTGCCGGTGCCAACCCGATGGCCCTGAAGCGGGGCATCGAGGCCGCGGTCGCCAACGTCTCCGAGGAGCTGCTGAAGCTTGCCAAGGACGTCGAGACCAAGGAGCAGATCGCTTCCACCGCCTCCATTTCCGCCGGTGACACCAGCGTCGGCGAGATCATCGCCGAGGCGATGGACAAGGTCGGCAAGGAAGGCGTCATCACCGTCGAGGAGAGCAACACCTTCGGGCTGGAGCTGGAGCTCACCGAGGGTATGCGCTTCGACAAGGGCTACATCTCGGCCTACTTCATGACCGACCCGGAGCGGATGGAGGCCGTCTTCGACGACCCTTACATCCTGATCGCGAACAGCAAGATCTCGTCGGTCAAGGACCTGCTCCCGATCCTGGAGAAGGTCATGCAGGGCGGCAAGCCGCTGCTGATCATCGCCGAGGACCTGGAGGGCGAGGCCCTGGCCACGCTGGTGGTCAACAAGGTCCGTGGCACCTTCAAGTCGGTCGCCGTCAAGGCGCCGGGCTTCGGTGACCGCCGCAAGGCCATGCTGACCGACATCGCCATCCTCACCGGTGGTCAGGTCATCAGCGAGGAGGTCGGCCTCAAGCTGGACGCCGCCAGCCTCGACATGCTGGGCCGTGCCCGCAAGGTCGTGGTGACCAAGGACGAGACCACCATCGTCGACGGTGCCGGAGACGCCGAGCAGATCCAGGGTCGGGTCAACCAGATCCGGGCCGAGATCGACAAGAGTGACTCCGACTACGACCGGGAGAAGCTGCAGGAGCGGCTGGCCAAGCTGGCCGGCGGCGTTGCGGTGATCAAGGTCGGTGCGGCCACCGAGGTCGAGCTCAAGGAGCGCAAGCACCGCATCGAGGATGCGGTCCGCAACGCCAAGGCCGCCGTCGAGGAGGGCATCGTCCCGGGTGGCGGTGTGGCGCTGGTGCAGGCCGGCAAGACCGCCTTCGACAAGCTCGACCTGGCCGGCGACGAGGCGACCGGCGCGCAGATCGTCAAGATCGCGCTGGACGCCCCGCTGCGGCAGATCGCCGTCAACGCCGGCCTTGAGGGCGGCGTCGTGGTGGAGCGGGTCCGCAACCTCGACGCGGGTCACGGTCTCAACGCCGCGACCGGCGAGTACGTCGACCTGCTGGCCGCGGGCATCATCGACCCGGCCAAGGTGACTCGCTCTGCGCTGCAGAACGCCTCGTCGATCGCCGCGCTGTTCCTCACCACCGAAGCCGTCGTGGCGGACAAGCCGGAGAAGACCCCGGCTGCCCCGGCTGGCCCGGGTGGCGGGGACATGGACTTCTGAGTCCAGCTCCAACCAAAGAAAGGGCGGGCCGCGTCAGCGGCCCGCCCTTTCGGCTCCGTGGCGGGCCTCGGGATCGACGGTGGAGATCACCCGATTCACGATCGTCGCCCGTGCCCACTCGCGGCGATCACCTACCTGTTCGCGCAGCCGATCCCGCTGCACTTGGCCGACGGCTGGTACCACACCGGCATCCGGGGCGTGTCCACAGAGGCGGGGAAGCCGCACGAGTGGTGGAAGCTGCGCGAGTGGTGGGAGCTGCGCCGCGACCCGAACATCGTACCGTCCACCTACCCTGCCGGAGTACCGTCGGACATGGACGGAAACCTTCGTGCAGGAAGGCGCAGCCGATATGGACTCCATCATGCCGCCAGGTGAGCGGATCAGGCTGTATCGAGTCAGGCGTGGACTCACCCAAGAGGCTGCCGCGCAGCTCGTCGGGAAGAGCATCGGCGCGTGGCGGAAATGGGAAAGCGGAGAGCGGTCCCCGTCGAGCCTGGCGGACTGGATTGAGATCGCCCGTGTCCTCGGTGTCCGTGACCTCTACACCCTCACCGGCCTACCCTTCGGCGCACTGCCCGACGACCCCGTCGAACACGAAACCGTCGGACCGCTGCGGGCGGCGATGACCGCGTACCGGCCCACCGTGGACGAGGTGCCCGACGCGGCGACGCTGACCGCGTCGGTGCGTCTCGCGTGGACGACCTGGTACCAGTCACCGCAACGATTCTCCTACACCGGGCCGATCCTGCCCGGCCTCGTTCACGCCGCCCGCGCCGCCGCGGACGCGGCCGAGGGCGCGGACCGGCGGGCCGTGCAGCGGGCCACCTGCGACCTGTACCTGCTGGTGCGGCCCTACTGCAAGCGGGTGGGGGCGCAAGACCTGGCGGCGGTTGCCGCTGACCGGGCGATGACCGCCGCGCTAGAGGCCGACGACCCGAGCTTCCGGGCCGCCGCCGCCTGGAACCTGGGACAAACCCTGTCCAACCGGGGATTCGCCGAACATGCCATCGACGTGTGCGCGCAGGCCATCGCCGACACCCGCACCGCCGAGGACCCGGCGACGGTGGCCGCGCTCGGCGGGCTGCACCTGCTCACCGCTGTGCAGCACGCCCGCCGCCGCGACGAACGTCAAGCCGCGTTGGCTCTGGAGCGCGCCGACGAACTCGCCGCGAAAGTCGGCGAAACGACGCACCATTGGCTGTTTTTCGGCCCCACGAACGTCGGTGTGCACCGGGCGGCCGTCGCCCTGGACCTGTCCCGGTCGGGGGAGGCGCTGCGCATCGGCGAACGGGTCGACGCCGGACGGTCCCCGAGCATCGAGCGACGGCGCACGCATCTGCTGCACATGGCCCGCGCGTACGCGAACCGGCGGGAGGACTTCGCGGCGGTCCACATGCTGTTGGCGGCGTTGCGGACCTCACCGGAGGACGCAGGGGTGCCGCTGATGCAGGGCACGGTGCGGGAACTGCTGACCCGGGAGACACCGACGACCCGCGCTGACGTGCGTCGCCTCGCCGCGGCGGCCGGCATCATCTGACCTCGCCATCAGCCGGGACAGCTGCCCCGCCGTGGGGTAGTCCCCCGGCGTGGGCCACACCATCGGTGAGCGTCCTCTTACGTTCGGTGACGGGTAGGGCTGCGGTGCCCGCCGTCACCCGAGCGGCCCGATGTCGCGTACGCGCGGGCACCGCAGCCCTACCCGCCATGTGCGGACAGCCCGGGGGTGCGGATGCGCGACCACGACCACGACCACGACCATGACCCCGGCTACCGGGCACGCATGGCCGAAGCCGCCTACCGGGACCTACACGTCCCGCAACGACCCGCATGGGACTGCCAGCGATGCGGCGAGCCGTGGCCCTGCCCACCCCTACGGGCCCGACTACTCAAGGCATACAGCACCGACGAGGCGAACCTCGCGCAGTACATGGCCAGCCACTACTACCAGGCCCTCGACGACCTGCCCGACGACGACCCGATGGACCTGCATCACCGCATCATCGGCTGGATCCGCCGGTCCAAACCGATAGCCGACGTGCACTGCATGGGCTGCCAGCCGTCGATCCTGTCCATACCCCACCACTGCGGCGGTGCCGCCATCCCCTCCGACGAAGTCCGGTTCCGGTGCGTGTGCCCGGAACCGGAGTGTGTGCGCAGGCAGGGCACCCCCGCCACGGGTACGACGGCACCGGTGCCGAAACGCCGGAAGCCGACCAACCGCAGCCGCCGCTACCCCACCTCGGGGTAGTTACCCGATGTGGGACTGCCTGACGGCCAGTAGCGGGCAACCTACATCCAGGTCACCTCAACGTTGCAGGTGGCCGCAAAAGGGGTGAACGCGCGGCGGGTCGTCGACACACAACGTCACGGCCTGTCGCCTGCGGAACTCCCCGTCGACGGGCTGCGGTAGACGCGGTCCCATCGGCACCGTCCTCTTCGCCCGACCGGTGCCGACGAACGTCTACCGCAGCCCCCGGCCACACGACTCAGGGGCGTACACATGCGAGTGCTAATCGAGGTCCCCTCGGGGCGGGTGCTGCGGCTACTAGCCGGCGAGTGGTATCCGAGCCCCGATGTGCCAGCCGACCGTGACGCCCTCATATCCACAGTGGCAGTCGGGAAGAGCAGCTACGGCGGCCTGGTCCTGGTCCACGGCCACGAATGCAACCACCGGGCCCCCGACTGTGACCGGACGCACTGCTGGGACGCGCTCGTGCTCGTCACAGCCATCCGCGACAACATGGCAGGCTACCGGTGACGCGACCTTGTGATGTCGGCACTGGCGGGCCGGTCCTGTGGCGCATGTGGCGGCAACCCGACGAGGCCGTGGACGGGCTACCGCGCCGGCACCGGGCGCACCGGGCGGCGACACCGTTCATCGGGGCGGTGGCCATCGCGCGCACACCACTGCGGCGATCTCTGTAATCACCCCGGCCGGACCCCGCAGGCGTGCGGAGTTCGGCCCTTCCACGCACACCGAATCTCACAGGAAGACGACCTATGCCTGCCACCTCACGCCGCCGCCGGCAGCCGCCGGCCGGACGAACCGCCCGCACGAGCCCGATGACCGCGCAGGTACAGGTCGCCTTGGCCCGCCGCACCGTCACCCCCGCCGGCCTGTGGACATTCGGTGCCGCCGCATCCGCACCCTTGGTCGTCCTCCTCGGCGGTATCCCCGCCATCTACGCCGCCACCGGCGTGACCGCCCTACCGGCGACCTACCTCCTCGTCGCCGCCACCGTGGCACTGCTCGCCGTCGGCTACACGGCCAAGGCCCGGCAGGTCAGCCACCCCGCCGCCTACTACGGCATCCTCGCCTCCGGGCTCGGCAGAGGCTGGGGCGTGGCCGGCGGCATGGTCGCCCTGCTCGCCTACAACGCGATCCAGATCAGCCTCTACGGACTGCTCGGCGCGACACTCGCCGCCCAGCTCGGCGGATCATGGCCCGTGTGGGCCGGTATCGCCCTCGCCTCGGTCGCCGTGTTCGGCCGCTGGCCGGTCGTCCGCTCCACCTGGCTGCTGGCCGGGGTCCTCACCGTGTCGCTGCTCGTCGTCGCCGTGTTCATCGCCGCCGGGGTCGGCTCCGCGAACACACTCTCCTGGGACGGATTCAACGCCTCCGGCCTCGCGGTCGGTGGTATCGGCGGCGCGGTCGCCTTCGGTGTCGCCTCCCTCATGGGCATCGACGCCCCCGGCTCGTTCGTGGAGGAGGCCGTCGACCGGCGGGCGGTCAGCCGCGCCACCATCACCGGGGCGCTGGTGCTCGGCGTCGTGTACGCCACGGCAGCGTGGGCGATGGGTTTGGCCGTCGGGCCGGCCAGTCCCGGGCAGGCCGCCGCAGCAGACCCGGACCTGCCGCTGACGATCCTCGACCGGGCCGGCACCTTCTGGGTCACCGCGGCAGGGCTGCTGCTGATCCTTGCGATCATCACCGCGATGCTGGCCTTTCACTCCGTGATCGCCCGGTACGTGTTCGCGATGGCCCGCGAGGGGGTGCTACCGACCGGGCTTGCCGGAGCAGACGGCGGCGCCCGAGTGGCCGCGCCACGTGGCGGGTCTCTGACCCAAACCGCCACCGCCGCCGTGGTGGTGGGCGGGTTCGCGCTGGTCGGCGCGGACCCGGTCGGGCAGATGTTCGCGTGGCTGTCCACGCTGGGCGCGTTGGGGTTGCTGTGTTTGCTGCTGGCCGCGTCGGCATCAGCCCTGACCGCACCGAAACCCGCTCGGGGTGACGGCGGCCTGTGGCAGTGGCGGGTCGCGCCCACGCTGGGGCTACTCGCCGGCTCGGTGGTGCTCGTCGCGATGGTCAGCAACGCCGGGGCGCTGCTCGGTGCCGCCCCCGGGTCGCTGCTGCCGCTGCTGCTGCCCGCGATCGTCGCCGGGACAGCGGCGGCCGGTGGCATGTGGGCCGGCCATCTACGACAAACCCAGCCGCAGGTGTATGCGGGTATCGGCCACGGCACACCGGCCACGAACGCGGTCCCCGACGCCATCAACGTCAACATCTGATCGAGGGCTACCGATGATGACCTATGCGACATCGGCCGGATCGCACGGCCCCCACGACCCGCTGCACCCCGGCTGGCATCCCGAACCCACCGTGGAACTGCGACCGGCTCGCGCCCACACCCGCGTCGAGTTCCAGCCACCACACGACCAGCCCCCGCCGCCCCCGCCGCCGGGGCCTTCACCGGCCGACATCGAGGAGATGACCCGCCGAGACGCCGCATGGTGGGCGGACCTGCGCCGGCAGTGCACCGCCCGAGCGAAACGCCTCAACTCTGGCCACGCGGTCGAGGCAGACCAGCGCTACGGCACCCGAGACGCCCTCGGCCCCCACGCCGTCATGTTGTTCTTCACCGCACCGGCCGCCACGGAGCCGCAGAGGTACCGACTGCACACGGGGTGGCGGCTGTTCCTGTCCGCCCCCGAATCCGACGACCTGCCTCAAATGCTGGCAGACCTCGCCGACATAGCCGCCACGAACATCGCGCACACCACCGCGGGCCGGCGGTGGCATCCGCTGGGCCCGGAACGGTCCATGGTCAACGGCGGCGACATCAACCTGCCCGGCGATGCTGTGTACGTCGGTGTCGGCGCCTCCACCCTCGACACCGACGACGGCCGCTGGAACCAGCTCGCCCGCCTGCTGCGGGAGCCGTCCGCCACCGCACAGCACCGGTCCGTGTTCGACCTGCGGGGCCGCTGCTACCTGTTGCTGACCGACGGCACTGCCATCGACATCGACCGAAATCCGCACGCCCCGCTGCACTACGACGGCATCCGCGCCAGTAAGCCCCTCGACGCGGACCGGCCCGCCCACTGGCACAACCCGCACGCCAACCTGACCGTGCAGGGCGACTACCACACCCGCGAGATCTGGCGGCACCTCGCCGCCCTGCACCACACCCTTGCCGGCCACCTGCGGCAGGGACCGGCGACGTGACCCACACCCACACTCACGCTTTCGACCTGGCGACAGCGGCGGATCTACGCCGCGGCCCGGACATCGCCGCTGTCCTCGATCATCTCGTCGCCGATGCCACCGCCACCGCAGCAACGAGTATCGGCTACCCGGGTGCGGTCGACCTCGACCACACGGCCGTCATGGCTCGCCTCGGCCACCGGTTGTGGAACAACATCGGCGACCCCTCCGACCCGGGCGGGGTCGCCCACACACGGGTACTGGAGCAGGCCGTCATCGCCTGGGTCGCCGAGCTGGTGGGCATGCCGGCCGAGGACCGGTGGGGTTATGTCACCACCGGCGGCACCGAGGGCAACCTGTCCGCCCTGCACGCCGCCTACCGACGGTGGCCGACCGCCCGCATCTACTACTCCACCGCCGCCCACTACTCCATCCGCAAAATCGTTGACATGCTCGCCACGTACAAAGTGGTCGTGCGGGCACACCCGGACGGGCAGATGGACTACGACCACCTTGCCGAACAGGTCCGCAAACGGCGACGGTGGCCCGCGATCGTAGTTGCCACCGCCGGCACCACCATGACCGAAGCCGTCGACGACACTGACCGCATCCACGCGATCCTCACCGAATACAGCATGGTCGGGCATGTGCACGTCGACGCCGCCCTGTCCGGTATCCCCCTCGCCCTCGACGGCGCGCTGCGCCTGGACGACACCAGCGGCATCGGCTCCGTCGCGATCTCCGGTCACAAGTTCTTCGGCGTCCCCACCCCCTGCGGGGTGGTGCTGGTCCGCGACAGCGTGCGAAACCCGGCCCGCCAGCCGATCGCCTACACCGCCGCCACCGACACCACCATCACCGGCTCTCGCTGCGGGCTGGCCGCCGCTCTCCTCTGGCACGCCATCGCGCTGCACGGCCGCGAAGGGCACCGGTGGCGTGTCGCTGAGGCCCGACGTGTCGCCGGTTACGCCGTCGAGCGGCTACGGGCGGCAGGCTGGCCGGCCCGCCGGTGGCCGCACGCGCTCACCGTCGTCCTGCCCACCCCACCCGAGGCGGTCCGTAAGAAATGGCTGCTGGCCACCGATGGGCCGGTCAGCCACATCATCTGTATGCCCGGCATCACCACCGGCCAGGTCGATGCGCTGGCCGCCGACCTGGCCGCCGCGGCGATCCCACGCCCCCGCGCCAGATAAACCCCCGGGGCCCTTGTCCGGGGCCGGTCGCTCCTGAGGGGAGGGCGACCGGCCCCCACCGTCCCGGCACCCGGTTTCAGATCACCGGCGGGGAGTGCGGATGAGCAGGCTCGCCTCGACCTCCCCGGCCCCCACGGCGGCGTAGACGTGCGGGGTGTCGGCGGCCCAGGAGACGTGGTCGCCGCAGCCGACCGACAGAGGTGTGTCGACAGGCCCGACCCTGGCCCGGCCGCGGAACACGGTGAGGTGCTCCGTCACGCCCACCGGGTGGGCGGGCGAGACCTGTTCGACGCCGACGAGGATGCGCAGGGTGAACAGCTCGTAGGTGGCGGCCGGCTCCTCGAAGACCTCCAGAAGCGTCGACACCACCGCCTCTCCCCGTACCGGCGAGGCGGTCGCGGCCGGGGCGCCCCGGTCGAGAGTCAGGGCGCTCATCGGTACGCCGAGTGCGGTGGCGATCGCGTACAGGGTCTCCAGCCGCGGGTCGCGGGTGCCGTTCTCCAGTCCGGACAGGGTCGCCTTTCCCACTCCGGCCAGTCGTGCCAGTTCCGAGAGGGTGAGTCCGCGTACCTCGCGCAGTTCGCGCAACCTGCGGCCGACCGAGATCCCCTGGGGACTTGTTCCGCGCGTGCTCACCTGCGTATGGTGCCATCCGGCATCGTTCCGTTTACGGAACGATCGGGAGGGGTGGTGGGCGTGGAACAGGTAAGGCCGGTCGTCGCGGGCCTGCTGAGCGCGATCGTGGGCTACGCGAGTTCGTTCACACTCGTACTCGCCGGATTGCAGGCGGTGGGCGCCACCTCGTCCCAGGCCGCCTCGGGTCTGCTCGTCACCTGCCTCGGCATCGGTGTGGCGGGTACGGTGCTCACGCTGCGCCACCGAATTCCGATAGCCATCGCCTGGTCCACACCGGGCGCGGCCCTGCTCGTCGGAGCCGGCCCACCAGCCGGCGGTTTCCCCACCGCCGTCGGGGCCTTCCTGGTCTGCGCGGCGCTCACCGTGACCGCCGGACTCGTGCCATGGCTGGCACGCCTGATCGGGGCCATTCCGAAGCCTGTGGCGGGCGCGATGCTCGCCGGCATCCTCGTGCCGCTGTGCACGGCCCCGGTGCAGGCCCTGGTGGACGTCCCGACCCTGGCGGTGCCGGTGATCGCGACCTGGGCGGTGCTGCTGCGCTACGCGCGCGGCTGGGCTGTGCCCGGTGCGCTCGTCACGGCCGTGGTGGCGATCACCCTCACCACCGATCACACAGGCCTTGCCGTCGCCACGCTACGACCGACCCTGACCTGGAACGTCCCCACCCTCGACGTCGGTGCCCTGGTAGGTCTGGCGCTCCCGTTGTTCCTGGTCACCATGGCCGGTCAGAACGTTCCGGGCGCTGCCGTGCTGGCCGCCTACGGATACCGGGTACCGCTCCGGCCGGCGCTGGTCACGACCGGTCTGGTCAGCGCGGCCGGTGCCCTGGCCGGCGGCCATCAGGTGAACCTCGCCGCCATCACCGCCGCACTGACCGCCGGTCCCGAAGCGCATCCCGACCCGGCCCGACGCTGGCCGGCGACGTTGGCTCTGGCCGGTGGCCAGCTGATGCTGGGACTGGGTGCGGGGGCGGCGACCACCCTGGTGCTGCTGTCCCCACCGGTCCTTGTGATCGCCGTCGCGGGCCTGGCCCTCCTACCCGCGCTCGGCACGTCACTGAGCAACGCGGTAGCTGACCCGGGCATGCTCCTGCCCGCTGTGGTCACCTTCGTGGTCACCGCATCCGGCGTCGCCGTGCTCGGCATCGGTGCAGCCTTCTGGGGTCTGCTCGCCGGCCTGGCCGCCTGGCTGGTGACGCGCCGTCGCCGGATCTTGGCGGACGCTGCGGCGATGGCGCGGTGACGTCCGGCAACCGACGTCGACCAGTTGCTGACACCCGGCACACGGAGCCGGAGCGGACCATACGCTGCCTGGATCAGCTGCGGGCGGCGCCAACGGCAGCGTAGGCGTCGACCAGCCCGGCACCGACGACATTTCCCACGCCGTCGCAGGAGTACCGCCCGCCCGACGACCCGTTGCCGGCCCGCAGCGGGCTGGCCGTCTCACGCAGGATCCGCCGGGTGCGGACGAGGTCACCGACGAGATCCGGGTTGGCCGACCACATCAGCGCCACCACCCCCGCCACCTGCGGAGTTGCCATCGACGTGCCGTCGAGGACCGCGTACCCCCCGCCGGGCATCGCGGAGAGGATGTCGGCACCCGGTGCCATCAGATCCGGCTTGGAAACCCCGCCAGCGGCCGGACCGCGCGAGGAGAAGTCGGTGACCCGTCGACGGTCGTCGATGGCACCGACGGCCAACACGTCGGCGTACGGCGCCGGTGGGTCCGACACCGAACCGCAGGACGGGCCCGTGTTGCCGGCCGCCGCGACGACGAGGATCCCGGCGGCTTCCAGCGCCGCCGTAGCCGGCCGTAGCGCCAGCGGGTCACATCCCTCGACCGGCGGGCAGGCCCACGAATTGGTCAAGATGTCCGGCGCCCGCGTGGGCCTTCCCTGTGTGAACGGGTCACCTCCGGTCGGGAACGGCGCCAACATGAACTGGAGGCAGTCGAGGTAGGTGGCCGGGTTACCAAGATTGCGGTCGAGGTTCACACAACCGGTCCACTGCGCCCCGGGAGCCACGCCGATGCCGCCTCTACCGACTGCGCTGCCCAAGGTGTGGGTGCCGTGCCCACTACGGTCGGTCGGTTCCCGGCTGCCATTCCACGGGTCCGACCACGAATCCCCGCCGCCCCGGAAACCCGATGCGAGGGCCGGGTGCTGTCCGTCCACCCCCGAATCCGAGCTGCCCACCGTCACCCCGGCACCCGTGACCCCGAAGTCGACCCATACCCGATCAGCTCCGATCATGGAGATGTGCCACGGCGTCCCGGTCGGCGGCCCGACCCCACCGGAGGCGCTCTGCGCAGGTGCCGGCAACGGCCGTAGTCGCTGACCGACCAGCACCCGAGCCACCTCGGTACGGCCCGACAGCCAGGCCCTGACCGCCGGCCCGCCAGCCACCTCGATCGCGTTCACCAAGTAGTACGACGTGTGGGGAAGCCGTGCCCGGCGTAGGTCACGGAGCAGGTCGGACTGGGTGCGCTCGGCGGTCTCGACGAGCCGTCGGTACACCTCTGCGGCGCGGGTGTCGCGCCCCACCCTGCCCGGTCCGCCGTCGATGCCGGTGAGGTCCGCCTGTTCACGTAGCAGCACGAAGAGCCGCTCCCCGTGCAGCCCCGGCTGGCCGATGGTGAAGCCGGCCAGCCCGACGGTGAGCAGCAGCGTCACGGCGCTCGTCGCAGCCGCCACCCGACGGGGCACGCGGGCTCGACGCCGGGCCAGCAGCAGGCCGTAGGCGACCGCGAGCACCAGCCCGGCGGCGAACCCGGCCCCGGTGGCGGCAGCCACCCAGAAGGGCACGTCACGGGCGCCGACCAGTACCAGGCTGATCTCCTCCGGGTCGCTGAACGCCAACGGACCGAGCACGCAGAGACCCACCAGCCACGCGGTCGGTGCCCTGCCCGACGGCCCGACCGGTCGATGGGCCGCGGCAAACCCCACGACCGGGTCGTCCACAACACCGTCCGCCGGGTCCGCCCGGGACAGGTCGGATCCGATGGCACGGCGGGTCACGGCGTGCAGTGCGGCCAAGGCGAAGCCGACCGGAGGCAACGTCACCAGCAACGGTAGCTGCGCTCCGGACTGCCCGGTGCCGGCCCCCACGAGTAACAGCACCACGCCGGCCACGAGCCCGCCCACCAGCACCAGGCGGCCCGGCCAGGGTGGCTCGCCCACCTCGAAGCGGGCCCAGAACCCGCTGTCGAGAAGCGCTGCGGCCAGCGTACCGACCGCCGTGGCGGCCAGCCCGGCGAGCAGGGTCTCCAGCAGGCCGCCCAGGGCACCGAAGAGAACCCAGGGCAGGAGCAGAGCGAGCCCGGCGGTCACGGCGAGCAGGGTCACCGTCGACGGTCGGCCGCGGGACTGTTGGCGCTGCCCACTCCATCGGCCAGGAGTGAGTACGCGCGGAGGGAGCCGCAGCGAAACGACTGTCAGCAGCGTGGCCGCTCCGGCCAGCGCGGCGAGGTACGCCTCGTGGTGCACCGGCGGGATGGTCCGCAGCAGCCCCAGCACGCCGAGTACGAGCGTGCCGGCGAGCCAGCGCCGGCCGGTGACCCGTACCGCCACCGAGCGGGGTATCAGAGCCAGCGGTAGCGTCGCGGCAGCGATCAGCAGAACGGTGAACAGGCAGACGACCGGCCACCACGGCACCCACCGGTCAGCGCCGCTGACCAGGACCACCTGGTCGACAAGCCAGCCGCCGGTCTGCGCCACGACCGCCACCCCGACCGTCCAACAGCCGGCGAACACCGCCGCGACGATCGCCCAGCCACTTTTCGTCGAACCGGTCGTGGTCGGGTCCTCCCGCATTCGCACACAGTACGACGTCGTCGATGCGCTGGTCAGGGACGAGCGGGACAGACCACCTGCGGTGCGGTCCGTACCCGGCACGTGTCGGTGCCACGCCGGGACCGTTACCGTGGACGGGTGCGTGATCCGAGCGTTCTGCGGTCCGTTGCCGGGCAGCTGTCGCCCGCCCGCCGCGCCGCCGACCTGCGTCGGTTGCGCGCGGAGCGGTTCGACGTGCTGGTCATCGGGGGCGGGGTGACCGGGGCCGGAGCGGCCGTCGACGCCGCGTCCCGAGGCCTGAAGGTGGCCCTGGTCGAGGCCCGTGACTTTGCCGCCGGCACCTCCAGCCGATCCAGCAAGCTCATCCACGGTGGCCTGCGTTACCTTGAGCAGTTGGAGTTCGGTCTGGTGCACGAGGCGCTGACCGAACGTGGGTTGCTGGCCACCCGGCTGGCGCCGCACCTGGTGCGACCGGTGCCGTTCCTGGTGCCGCTCCCCGCCGGTCAGGGCGTCCGCGACCTGCCTGCCCGACTGCTGCGGCGGGCCTACTACGGCGCCGGGGTGGCCGCGTACGACGCCTTCGCCGGCCTCTTCGGCAGCGGTCGGGGGATGCCGCTGCACCGGCACCTGAGCCGGGAAGGTGCTCGCCGGGTCTTCCCGAGTCTGCGCTCGGACGGGCTGGCCGGCGCGATCCGCTACCACGACGGGCAGGTCGACGATGCCCGCCTGGTGGTCACCCTGGCCCGCACCGCCGCCAGCCTGGGCGTGACCGTGGTGAGCAGTGCCCGTGCGGTCGGGCTGATCCGGCAGGCCCGGGAGGTCACCGGGGTCCGGGTCCGCGACCTGGAGGCACCCGCCGGTTCACCCGAAGCCGAGTTCGAGGTACGCGCCCGCACGGTCATCGCCGCCACCGGTGTCTGGACCGACGACATGTCCCGAATGCTCGACGACGTCGGACTGCGCCCCGGTATCCGGGTCCGGGCGTCCAAGGGTGTGCACCTGGTGGTGCCCCGCTCGGCGATCACCGGCGAGGCCGGCCTCATCCTGCGTACGGCGACCAGTGTCCTGTTCGTCATTCCGTGGGGTGGCCACTGGATCATCGGCACCACGGACAGCGACTGGCGGCTGGACCGCTCGCACCCGGCGGCCTCGGCCAGCGACATCGACTATCTGCTCCAGCAGGTCAACACGGTGCTGGACCGTCCGCTGACCACCGCCGACATCGAAGGTGTCTACGCCGGACTGCGCCCGCTGCTGGCGGGTGAGGCAGACTCCACCTCGAAGCTGTCCCGGGAACACGCCGTCATCGAGCCGATGCTCGGACTCCTGCTGGTCGCCGGCGGGAAGTACACGACGTACCGGGTGATGGCGGCCGACGTGGTCGACCGGGCGGTGCGCCGGCTCGGTGGCGGGAGTGTCTCGCGTACCGCCGATCTGCCGCTGCTCGGTGCGGACGGGTACGCGGCCATGTGGCGGGACCGGGCGGACCTGGCCCGCCGCCACGGGCTGCCGGTGGGCGTGGTGGAACATCTGCTGGAGCGCTACGGCAGCCTCACCCTGGACCTGCTCGCCCTTGTCGACGTCGATCCGCTGCTGGCCTCCCCGCTGACTGGTGCACCGGAATACCTCGCCGCCGAGGTCACCTATGCGACCCGGGCCGAGGGGGCGTTGCACCTGGAGGACGTGCTGACCCGGCGTACCCGGGTCTCGATCGAGACCGCACACCGGGGCCTGGAGTCGGCCGAGCACACGGCCGAGTTGATGGGTGCGGTGCTGGGCTGGGACGTGGCCCGACGGGCCCGGGAGGTGACCCACTACCGGGCCCGGGTGGAGGCCGAGCGGCAGTCCCAGCTGATGCCGGACGACGCCACCGCCGACGCTGCGCGACTCGGTGCGCCGGACGTACGCGGCTACCCGGCGGATCGGGGTGCCGACGACGGCGCGGCGGACCTGACCCGCTGACTCCAGAACGACGCGCCCGATGGTCCGCTACGCACCCTGAACGTGGCGCCCGACGGGCGCTGGAAGTGCATCGACTGTGCCGGTGACGGAGTCACCTCGACCGGCCTGATCACCTCGCAGGACTGCCCCGGGGAGGAACGGCCGCCGGTGGCGGAGGAGATCCTGCTGCTGCGCACGCAGAACACGCCCGCCGAACTGGTCGGCTAGCCATCGGGGGCGTCGCGGCAGTTCAGAGCACCTTCCCCGGGTTGAGCAGGCCGGTCGGGTCGAGCGCCGCCTTGATCGCCTGGTGTACCCGGACACCCACCGGACCGATCTCCCGGGCCAGCCAGTCCCGTTTGAGCAGGCCGACGCCGTGCTCACCGGTGCAGGTGCCGCCCAGGTCCAGCCCCAACCGCATGATCTCGTCGAAGGCTCGCCGGCCGCGCTCCAGGCTCGCCGGATCGGCCCGGTCGATGACGATGTTGGGATGCATGTTGCCGTCGCCGGCATGACCGACCACCCCGATCGGTACCTGGCACTCGACCGCGATCCGGGACACGCCGTCGAGCAGGGCGGCCAGCGCTGCCCGGGGAACCGCCACGTCGTCGATGATCAGACCACCCTTACCGCCCGGGTACGTCTGCGCGGCGTACCTCTCCATGGCCGGGTGCGCCGATCGGCGGGCCTGCAACAGCGCGGCGGCCTCCACGGCATCGCTGGCCGCGTACACCTCCTCGGCACCGGCCGCCTCGCAGACCGCAGCCAACTCGGCGAGGTCAGCTGTCGCCCGGGGACCGGTGTCGGCGCAGGCCAGCAGCAGCGCCTCCGCGTCGGTCCGTAACCCCATCGGCCGGTACGCCTCGATCGCCGTCAGGTGGGTGCGGTCGAGCAGCTCCAGCAGGCTGGGGGAGAGCCCCTCGACGGCGATCCGGGCCACCGCCTCGCCTGCCCCGGCAGTCGATCCGAACACGGCCACCAGGGTCAGTGACTCCGCCGGAGCGGGTCGCAGCGCCACCGTCACCTCGGTGATCACCCCGAGGGTGCCCTCCGATCCGACGAAGAGCCGGGTCAGGTCGTAGCCGGCGACACCCTTGGCGGTACGTCGTCCGGTGCGCAGCACCTCGCCGGAGGCGAGCACCACCTCCAGCCCGAGCACGTACTCGGCGGTCACGCCGTACTTGACGCAGCACATGCCTCCCGCGTTGGTGGCGGCGTTGCCGCCGACGGTGGACGACTCCCAGGATCCCGGGTCGGGCGGATACCACAGGCCGTGCCCGCCCACCGCCGCGCTGAGCGTGGCGTTCACCACGCCCGGCTGGACGACCGCGATCCGGCTCACCGGGTCGATCTCCAGGATCGCGTCCATCGCGGTGGTGCTGATCACCACCGCACCGTCGACGGCGTTCGCCGCGCCCGCCAGCCCGGTACGCGCACCCTGCGGCACCACCGGTACGCCGTGCCGCCCGGCCGCCCGGACCACCGCGGCGACCTCCTCGGTACTACGCGGCCGGGTCACCACCAGCGGTGTCGCCGACGTACACAGGTCGGCCTCGTCCCGCTCGTGCCCACGCAGCAGATCCGGATCGGTGAGCACCGCATCCGGTCCGATGGTGGAACGCAGCTCTTCGAGGAGGCGGGAGGTGGCCATGCGGCCGAGGCTACGACCGGGCACTTGTGATCATCAACCTGGGTCGACAACGCGCACCGCCGCTGGAAGCCGGATGTCGCACCCGAAGCGGCCACCCGGACGGGGGCCGGTCACCATGTGGTCACCGCCGTCGGCGGTCCGATCCGGCACCCGGGCGGGAGCGGGCGCCACCGCCCGGGTGAGGTGCCGCGCCGGCGGGAATGTCCGGGCGTCAGGTGGGTAGTCCCGGCCATGGCGGTGGCCCGGAACGGACTGTCACGGCTGCTGCGTCGTGACGGCGAGCGGGACGGCCGGTCCGACGTCGACACGGCCCGGATCGCCGAGACCATGGCGCAGCTGCACCACCGTGGGAAGGCCAGCCTACGGGACCGGCTGCACCGGGTACGCCTGTCGCTCGGGCTGGCCGCCCAGGCAGGTCTGGCTGCCGGGTTGGCCTGGCTGGCCGCGCACGAGCTGTTGGGAAATCCGCAGCCGGTCTTCGCTCCGATCTCCGCCGTCGGCACGCTTGCCGTCTCGGTGGGCCAGCGGTTCCGCCGGACCATCGAACTGATTCTCGGGGTGGGTGTCGGCGTGCTCGTCGGCGACCTGCTCATCTACCTTCTGGGCACCGGGCCGTGGCAACTCGGGCTGGTCGTCACCTCCGCCATCGTGCTCACCGTCTTCGCCGGTGGCAGCGTCGCCATCGTCATCCAGGCCGCCGCGACCGCGGTACTGATCGTGACACTCAGTCCGTCGGTGGAGGACCTGGAACTGCCCCGGTTCATCGACGCGATCGTCGGCGGCGGCATCGCGCTCCTGGTCACCGCGATCCTGTTGCCACTCAATCCGCTACGGGTGCTCAACCGGGCGGCGCGACCGGCATTGGACCTGCTGGCCGGGCAGCTCGACATCACCGCCGACGGACTGCGGGACCGTAACCGGGACAGTATCCAGCAGGCGCTGGACCGGCTGCGGAACAACAAGCAGGAACTGGCCGCCCTCGGCGAGGCGATCGAGGGGGCGAAGGAGACCGCGTTGCTGTCCCCGGCGCGGTGGCACCGGCGCAGCGAACTCACCCACTACGCGGAGGCGGCCGACCCGATCGACCGGGCGATGCGCAACAGCGGCACGCTGATCCGACGTGCGGTGACTCTGGTCGAGGACGAGGAGCCGGTGCCGGAACCGATGCCCGATGCGATCGCCCACCTCGCGGAGGCGGTGCGCTTGTTGACGAAGGAGTTCGCCCAGGGCGAGGAGCCCGAACAGGCCCGGGAGTGGTCGCTACGGGCCGTCAGCGAGGCCGGTCGGGCCTACGGCGACGGGGTTGGTTTCTCCGGCAGTGTGGTGGTGGCTCAGGTACGTACCACCGCAAGTGACCTGCTGGTGGCCTCCGGCATCAGCCAGGAGGAGGCGAACCAGCTGGTGCGCCGTTCCTTCGGGGAACTGAACCGACCGGGTGTAGCGGCCGGGCCGGAACCGGCCGCGCAGCGGCCCGCAGCCCCGCCGGTCGGCTGAGCGACTGTCGGTGGACCGCACGCTGCGGCCGGACGATTCCGAGTTGCCCGGACGGCCATGCGCCCGGCCACCCGCGTCGGGCATGACTACGCTGACCGCATGGCCGTCACCCCGTCCGGCGGATCGCTGCCGCCGTCGCCATCAGTGCCCGCCGCACCCGGCGAGGACGGCGGCGTACCCGCAATGCCACGCCGTCGCCTCAGTTGGCGGCGGGCGCTGGTACTGGTCGGGGTGATCATCCTGATCGCGGCCTGCGCGATCTTCATGCTCTTCACCCTCGGCACGAGTCTGGGCCCGGAGGCGCTGCTGGTCGGTACCGCCGCGGCGGTACTGCCGGTGCCGGTGCTGGTGGCCTGCTTCCTCTGGCTGGATCGCTACGAGCCTGAGCCGCTGAAGTATCTGATCTTCTGCTTCACCTGGGGCGCGTTCGTCTCCACTGCGGCGTCACTCAGGGTGAACGAGACGGCAGCCGGTTGGTTCGAGGACCAGGGCTTGCCGGTCGCGCTCACCGCCGTCCTGGTCGCGCCCTTCATCGAGGAACTGACGAAGACCCTCGGGCCGATCCTGTTGCTGGTTTTCCGTCGGCGCGAGTGGTCCGGCATCACCGACGGCCTCGTCTACTGCGGGCTCTCCGCGATCGGCTTCGCCATGGTGGAGAACATCCTCTACCTGGGTGGGTTGGGATATGCGTCGGGGGTCGAGCAGTACGGTCCGGCGACCGGGGCGCAACAGGTCATCGCCATTTTCATCGTCCGGATCCTGCTCTTCGGGTTCGCCCACCCGTTGTTCACCTCGATGGCCGGTATCGGGCTCGGTATCGCCGCCCGTTCGGCCGACCGCAGGGTGCGGTTCTTCGCCCCGGTCGCCGGGCTGCTGCTGGCGATGATGCTGCACGGGACGTGGAACCTGCTGCCGACGCTGACCCAGGCCACCGGACAGGTGTTGATCTCCCTCTTCGGTTTCGTCGGCGTGATGGTGCCGATCTTCTTCGCCATGGTCGGCCTGGCAGTGTGGCTGCGGGCCTGGGAGGGACGGCTCACCGAGCGGGTGCTGCCGGACTACGTCCGGGCCGGCTGGCTCACGCCACCGGAGGTGGCCGCATTGAGCAGCCTCGGCCGACGGCACGCGGCCCGGGTGTGGGCCCGGCGGGTGGCCGGCGACGCCGGTGTACGGGCGATGCGCGGCTACCAGTTCGCGGCCACCCGGTTGGCGCTGCTGCGCGACGGTGCCGCCCGTGGGCTGGACCGCCGTCCCGCGGACCGGGACCGCACGGCCCGGGAGGAACAGGAACTGCTCCGTGCCATCGCCGCGTACCGGTCGTACTTCGTAGGCCGCGACCCGCAGTCACCGGTCGGCGTCTGGGACGGGCACCGCTATCTACTGAAGTTCCCGGACGGTTCGCAGCGGGCGGTGGAGGCACCCGAAGAGCCGGTCGTCCCGATTCCGGTGGTGCTGACCGCGCCGCCCCCACCGCCCGCGTTCCCCGCCGGCTACCGCCAGCAGGGCTGGTACGGGCCACCACCCGCCACACCCTGGCCGCCCGGCCACCACTGACCGCCGACGCCGGCCTGCCGGTCGTGGGCTGACCGGCAGGCCGGCTGTGCTCAGGTCATCAGGCTGGTGAGAAAGTCCCCGAGCCCCTGGGCCATCATCATCAGGGCCGCACCGATGGCTTTGAACATCTGTGCGGCGCCGTCCGGCCGGAACGCCATGAAGTAGATCAGAAACGCGAGGCTTCCCCAGGCCAGCACCTTCTTCACGAATACCGGCATCGTCCCTCCCCAGGCCGGTGGTGCGGCTGGCTTCCCGCCGGGGAGCGCGGCAAACGACACGGGGCCGGTCGAGGGCGGCGAGGTCGGTCAGAGATACAGACCTGTCGCGTTCTCCTCGACCCGTTCGGCGGCCACCGCGTGCACGTCACGTTCCCGCAGCAGCACGTAGCCCCGACCGTGCAGCTCGACCTCGGAGCGGTCGTCGGGGTCGAAGAGCACCCGGTCACCGGAGACGACGGCCCGCACGTTGGGCCCGACCCCGACCGCGGTAGCCCACGCGAGGCGTTTGCCGACCGCCGCGGTGGCGGGGATCACGATGCCGGCGCTGGAACGCCGCTCGCCGTCGCTGCCCTCCATCCGCACCAGCACGCGGTCGTGCAGTAGTCGGATCGGCAGGCCGGAGTCGAGGTCAGCGTCGGCGGTCACGCCGCAGACGCTACCGTGTCGTCCCTCGTCCTCCGTCGGTGGTCACCGGTTAGCGGCCGGTTCGGACGGGGCACTGTGGGTGGCGAAACCGTCCTACCGTCACGTGGTCGGGCGTATCCTGTCCGACCTGACGCAGTGCGCAGGCGAGGATCTGCCGGGAGGTGCGCTTGAGCCGCTTGGAGCGGATACGCGGACGGCTGCGTCGCGCGTACGAGTCGGGCCGGGAATCGGTTCGAGCGGGCCGTCCGGCGCCGCCCGAAGAGCCCGGGCCGGTGAACGTGGCGTCGGTGTCGAGCCCTGGGCCGGTGGCACCGGCGTCGGCGACCGTGGTGGGTGCCGAGACACCCGCCCCGCTGCACAACTCGACTGCCAGCCGCGACGACGCGGATGTGCCGCACGCGCTGCGGATCGCCGCTGCCTGGTGTTGGCGGCTGATCGTCGTCGGCATCGTCTTCTGGGCGTTGCTGGAACTCGTCGGCACGATACGGATCGTGATCATCCCGTTGGCGGTGGCGCTGCTGCTGTCGGCACTGCTGGCGCCCGCGGTCGGTTGGCTGCTCCGGGCCCGCCTGCCACGGTCACTGGCCACCGCGGTGGTGCTGGTCACCGGGTTGGCCGCGGTGATCGGCACGCTCACCCTGGTGGTCAACGAGTTCATCGAGGGTGTTCCGGAGCTGGCCGCGAAGTCGACCCAGGGTCTGCAACAGATCCAGGACTGGCTGAAGACCGGGCCGCTGCACCTGTCGGACAACGACCTCGACCGGTACATCGAGGAGACCCAGCAGTGGGTCGACGACAACACCGAGCGGTTCACCAGCGGTGCCCTCTCCACCGCGACCACCCTGGCCGAGGTGCTGACCGGCACGGTGCTGGTCCTCTTCGCCACCTTCTTCTTCCTGCGCGACGGCAACATCATCTGGCGGTTCCTGGTCCGGCTGCTGCCCGTCGCCGCACGCTGGAAGGTCGACGACGCAGGTCGGGCCGCGTGGGCGACGCTTGTCGCCTACGTCCGGGCAACGGTGCTCGTCGCGTTCATCGATGCCGTGGGCATCGGCATCTTCCTCGTCATCTTCGACATCCCGTTCGCCTTCCCGCTGGCCGCCCTGGTCTTCCTCGGCGCGTTCATCCCGATCGTCGGTGCGACTCTCTCCGGAGGTGTGGCGGTGCTCGTGGCGCTGGTCGACAGTGGCCCGGTCACCGCATTGATCATCCTTGGTGTGGTGATCGGCGTGCAGCAGGTGGAGGGTCACATCCTCCAGCCGTTGATCATGGGTAGGGCGGTCGCCATCCACCCGCTCGCGGTGATCATCGGCCTGGCTGCCGGCGTGGTGCTCGCGGGAATCACCGGAGCACTGGTCGCGGTGCCCGTCATCGCGGTGCTCAACACGGCCGTACGCCGCCTCGCCGCCCGGCGCGTCCCCGACACCCCTCCCGACGCGGTGGTCGTCGCCGCCCGGACACCCTGACCCCGCCCGGACACCCTGATCCCGTCCGGGGGCCCTGGGACCGCCAGCGGTCCGCCACCGTCCGGGCGGTACCGCCCGGACGGCTCAGCTGGCGGCGAGACGGGTGAGCGCCCCCCGGGCCACCTCCGGGCGGGTCGTGTACCAGAACGGAGGCAGTGAGCGGCGCAGGAAGGACCCGTAGCTACGGGCCGTCTCCAACCGGGAGTCCAGCACCGCCACCACGCCCCGGTCACCGTTGGCGCGGATCAGTCGGCCCACGCCCTGAGCAAGCCGGACCGCCGCGATCGGGACGCTCACCGCGGCGAAGCCGGAGCCGCCCTGCGCGTCCACCGCTGCCGCACGAGCTGCGGCGAGCGGTTCGTCGGGACGAGGAAAAGGAAGTCGATCTATCACTACAAGTTGACACGAATCGCCGGGGACGTCGACCCCCTGCCACAACGACATCACCCCGAACAGGCAACTCGACCGTTCCTCGCGGAACCGGCGGACCAGCAGCGGCAACGCCTCTTCACCCTGAAGCAGCACCGGCAGATCGGTCCGGGCGCGTAGCAGCTCCGCCGCCTGTTGCGCGGCCCGCCGCGAGGAGAAGAGCCCGAGCGTACGCCCACCGAGCGCGGTGACCAGCGCGAGCAGTTCCTCTCCGGCGGCCTCGGGCAGCCCGGAAGCCCCCGGTCGGGGCAGGTGGGCGGCCACGTAGAGGATGCCCTGGCGGGGATAGTCGAACGGCGAGCCGACGTCCAGCGAACGCCATCCGAGCCCGGAGTCGGTCGCCGCACCCGCACCGCCCGGCCGGGTGGGCACGACACCATCGGTCGTCTCGCCGCCACCGGCCGGTCGCTGGGTGGCCCTGGCCAGGGCGGCGGCAGCCGGCGACGGTGGTTCCGGTGGCGGCGCGTCGAGGCCCAGCGCGCGGGCGACCGTGTCGAACCGCCCGCCCAGCGCGAGCGTGGCCGAGGTGGCCACCACGGTGCGCTCGTCGTAGAGGTGGGTGGCCAGGGTGCCGGCGACCGAGAGCGGAGCCACCACGAGCGCCCGCCGTCCGGTCACGTCGTTGCGCTCCACCCAGGCCACGTCGTGCTCGGCCTCCTCCAGCAACCGTTGGGCCGTGGTGGACAACTCGTCGAGGACCGCCTTCGCCTGCTGCTTGCGGACCGGGTCCGGGTCGTCGGCCTTGACGTCACCGATGCTGTCCAGGGCGGTACGGGTGGCGGCGTCCAACAGCGTGCACGCCTCCGTGAGCGGCCCGGGTAGCCCGCTGGTGATACGTCCGACAGGTGCCTCGGCCAGCCCGATCGCGAGGGCGTCACCCGACGCGGTCAACGCCTCGGCCGTCTCCGGGCGCAGCAGCGGACGGGCTCGCCGGGCGGACCTGTCGATCAGCTCCGGGGTCAGCTCTGCCTGCGCCGCCGAGGAGACCCGCTCTGCCAGCTCGTGGGCCTCGTCGACGACCAGCAGTCGGTGGGGCGGGACGATATGCCGGCCGGCGAGCATGTCGACGGCCAGCAGGCTGTGATTGGTCACCACGATGTCCGCCTCC
Source organism: Micromonospora sp. HNM0581 (assembly GCF_012726175.1). Classification (GTDB taxonomy): domain Bacteria; phylum Actinomycetota; class Actinomycetes; order Mycobacteriales; family Micromonosporaceae; genus Micromonospora. Next base: position 495,469 of record NZ_JAASAD010000001.1, on the reverse strand, counting down.
CGGGCCCGGGCCCGGGAGGTCTCGGCGAAGCATTCCGTGCCGTACGGGCAGCGGGACGCGCCGACACACTCGCGGGCGGGCATGGAGACCAACCGCCAGGTCTGGTCGTCGACACCCGGGTCCAACTCGTCGCGGTCACCGGTGTCGGTCTCCAGGGCCCAATCCCGCAGGCGTTGGATCTGTTTGCCCAGCCGGCCGGCCTCGCCGAGCCAGCGCGTGCCGCCGGGGCGATCGGCCGGTGCGTCGAAGAGCGTGTCTTCCGGTTCGTCCGCGTTGGAATTCTCCAGCCGGGCCAGGCAGAGGTAGTGGTGGCGGCCCTTGAGTACGGCGAACGTCGGGCGGCGCCGTAGCAACGGCTCGACGGCGTCGGCCAGCCGGGGCAGGTCGTGCTCCACCAGCTGGGACTGCAACGCCAGGGTAGCGGTGGAGATCACCACGGGTCCGTCCACGGTCAACGCCGGGGCGAGATACGCCAGGGACTTGCCGGTACCAGTACCGGCCTGCACCAGCAGATGGTCACCGGTGGCGACGCAATCCTCGATCGCGGCCGCCATCTGCTGCTGCCCTGGACGTGTCGTCCCACCCGGTACCGCCCCGATCGCGGCGGACAGCAGCTCGGCTCCGCCCGGCCGGTCGCCCCGCCGACGGGCTTTGTCGCGGGTGGAGCCGGTTCCGGTGGCGCTGCGGGGCGGAGTCACCGTGGCACGGTACCCGCCGGGGCGGACGCGGTCGGTACCGAACGGCCGTGTCGTGGTCGCCAGCAGGGCAGCGCAACGCCACGTGGTCCGGAAACTTCCCGACGGCGACGTGTGGGTGGAATCGGCTAGGGTGCGACTCATGCCGAGCGACGTGATCCGGGTGATCTACCGCAAGTTCGACGGCAGCGCCCACCGCGACTACCCGGCCCGCCGACTGGCCGAGGACGACCTTGGCGTCTGGCTCGGCGTGTCGGCCGGCACCAGCTCGGTCTACCACGGCCGGCCGTCGGTCGAGCAGATTCCCTTCGTGCTGCTGGTGCCGCACCACGCCTGGTGGACCGGCATGTTCAACCCGCCGCCGCGCACCAGCGAGGTCTACTGCGACATCGCCAGCCCGGCCCGCTGGGAGGGCGAGGACACTGTCCACCTGATCGACCTCGACCTGGATGTGGTCCGGCGTCGTGAGACGGGCCTGGTCGAGCTGCGTGACGAGGACGAGTTCGCCGAGCACCGGGCCCGCTTCGGGTACCCCGACGATCTGGTGGTGGAGGCCGAGGCGGCGGCGCGTTGGCTGCTCGGTGCGCTCGGTGACGGTACGGAGCCTTTCGCCACCGCGTACCGCAAATGGTTGGCCCTGGTGGTCTGACAGATGCCGGTGGCGTTGGCGGGTTGACCCCGCAGTGCCGAACGGATTCCGGGCACGTTCCGTCTCCGTCGCGCGGACCGGCGGCGGACGGGTGATGATGCTCCGATGGTGGACGACGGTGGCTTTGACGTGGTGGCGCCGGGCGACGGCGCGATAGGAGACCTGCTGCGGGTACGGCCCGGTGGGCCGGTGGACCTCGCGGAGATCGATTCCCGTTCGACTCCGGGGCTACCCGGCGCCGAGGTGACCGGATCCGATCGTAAGGCCTGGGCCCGACGGCAGCTTGCCGGGCTGGGCGCGAGGCTGGCCCGGCAGCAGGAGATGCTGTTCGCGGGGGCCAAGGCCGATCCGGGCGCCGGGCGACGGGTACTGCTGGTGTTGCAGGCGATGGACTCGGGTGGCAAGGACGGCACGGTCAAGCGGGTGGTCGGGGCGATGAATCCGCTCGGCGTGCACATCCGGGCGTTCGGTCCGCCGACCGCCGAGGAACTACGGCACCACTTTCTGTGGCGGATCCGTCGGGCCCTGCCGCCGCCCGGTGGCTTGGGGGTCTTCAACCGCTCCCACTACGAGGACGTGCTGGTGCCCCGGGTCGAACAGGGGGCTCCGGAGGACCTCTGGCGGCCCCGGTACGCGGAGATCGACGAGTTTGAGCGGGAGTTGACCGAGGTCGGCGTGGTCGTGGTCAAGGTCTTCCTGCACATCTCCAACGTCGAGCAGGCCCGCCGGTTGTTGGCTCGTCTGGACGATCCGACCAAGCACTGGAAGTACCACCCGTCCGACGTCGACGCCCGCTCCCGGTGGGACGACTACCAGGCCGCGTACGCCGAGGTGCTCGCCCGGTGCGGCACGGACGTCGCGCCGTGGTACGTGGTTCCTGCGGACCGCAAGTGGTACCGGGACTGGGCGGTGGCGCACCTGCTGCGTGAGACGTTCGACACTCTTGATCTGGGGTATCCGCCAGCCGACTTCGACATCGAGCGGGAACGGGAGCGGCTGCTGGGAACCACGGGCCGGCAAAAGTGAACATAAGCTGAATGGGCGGTGAATGTGATCTGGCCGGGGGTGGGCCGAATTATCGCCCGACTGACGGTTCCCTAGCATTCCCTCAGCAGGGCGCCGGAGCGACCGCCGCCACCCCTTCCACCCGACACGACGAGGTCCGTGCTGTGAGGTTTTCCTTCCGCCCCAACGAGGGCGCTTTCTACCAGCTCTTCACCAGGGCCGCGCAGAATCTGGTCCGGGGTACGGAGCTGCTCAACGAGCTGGCCCTGCCTGACGTCGAGGTGCAGTCGGTGAGCGAGCGACTCACCGAGGTGGAGCACGACAGCGACCAGATCACCCACGAGCTGTACAAGAAAATCAACTCCACCTTCGTCACCCCCTTCGACCGGGAGGACATCTACCGCCTCGGCTCACTGCTGGACGACGTGATGGACCACCTGGAGGCGGTGGGCAACCTGCTCTACCTCTACGGGCTGACCAAGCTGCCGTCGCTGCCACGGGAGATGCACGAACTGGTGCACGTGCTCGACCAGCAGGCGAAGCTGACCGCCGACGCGATGCCCCGACTGAAGTCGATGAAGGATCTCGAGGACTACTGGATCGAGATCAACCGGCTGGAGAACGACGGCGACCAGGCCTACCGCATGCTGCTGGTACGCCTCTTCTCCGGCGAGTACGACGCGTTGACCGTGCTGAAGATGAAGGAGGTCGCCGACGAGCTGGAGGCCGCCTGCGACGCCTTCGAGCACGTCGCCAACACGGTCGAGACCATCGCGGTCAAGGAGTCCTGATCCCGTGAGTCCCGAGCTCATCGCCGTACTGGCGGTGATCGGGGTGGCCCTGGTGTTCGACTACACCAACGGCTTCCACGACGCCGCCAACGCGATCGCGACAAGCATCTCCACCCGGGCGCTGACACCCAGGGTCGCCCTGGCCATGGCCGCGGTCGGCAACTTCGTCGGTGCCCACTTCGGCGCCGAGGTCGCCAAGACCGTCGGCAGTGGCCTGGTCGAGCTGCCCACCGGGGTCTCCAGCCTCGGCATCGTCTTCGCCGGGGTGATCGGCGCGATCACCTGGAACATCATCACCTGGTACTTCGGGCTACCATCGTCGTCCTCGCACGCCCTGATCGGCGGCCTGGTCGGCTCGACCGTCGCCGCCTCCGGCACGGTGCTCTGGACCGGCATCGGCGGGAGTGTCATCGTCCCGATGATCCTGTCGCCGATGGTCGGCTTCCTACTCGGCTACATCGCGATGGTCGCGGTGCAGTGGATCTTCCGAAACGGGCATCCGGGCAAGCTGAACCGAGGCTTCCGCTGGGCACAGACCGCCTCGGCGGCGGCCATGTCGGTGGGCCACGGCATGCAGGATGCCGCCAAGACCATCGGCATCGTGGTGCTGGCCCTCTTCGTCGGTGGCTACCAGGAGGATGCCACCTACATCCCGGAGTGGGCGTTCTGGACCTCGGCGGCCGTACTGGCGGCCGGTACCTACGCCGGTGGCTGGCGGATCATCCGGACACTCGGACGCAAGATCATCGATTTGCGTCCTCCGGAAGGTTTCGCGGCCGAGACAGTGGCCAGCGGCGTGCTCTACTTCAACGCCCTGGTGCTCGGGGCGCCGATCTCCACCACGCACACGATCACCTCGGCGATCATGGGTGTGGGTGCCACCAAGCGACTCTCGGCGGTGCGGTGGGGCGTGGCCGGCAACATCGTCGGGGCCTGGATCCTGACCTTCCCGGCCGCCGGGTCGATCGGTGCCCTGATGTACTTCCTGGTCCGCCCGATCTTCGGCTGAGATGCACGGAAGGGGCCCCGCCAACGCGTGACGTCAGCAGAGCCTCTCCCGTGCGCCGCGTCAGAGGTAGGAGACGCCGATCTGAGCGCGGATGTCGTCCAGCAGGCCCATGATCTCCAAGGTGGTCGAGTGCGGCACCAGCGGGCTCTCGGTCAATCCAGCGGCCAGGCACCGCTGTACCTCGATCGCCTCGTACTGGTAGCCCGAGCCGGCCAGTTCCTCCGTGACCGTCTCTGGTTCCGCGTCGGCGCGGTGCAGGGTGAATCCGTCGGGTCGGAAGAACGGCTCGGGCAGGTCGATCCGCCCGGTGCTGCCGATGATCGAGGCGGTGAGCCCGGTGGCACCCACCATGCTGCAGCTCAACGTGGCCACGGCGCCGGTGTCGTACCCGAAGATCAGGCCGGTGTTCTCGTCCGTGCCCTCGGGACCCAACTTCGCCCAGGACCGTACGTGCTGCGGGGCGCCCAGCAGCAGATGGGCCAGGCTGATCGGGTAGACGCCGAGATCCAGCAGCGCGCCGCCGCCCAGTTGCCGGGCGCGCATCCGGTGGTCGGGCGGGAACGGACCGGCGACGCCGAAGTCGGCCCGGACGGCGGTCAACGTGCCTATCGCCCCCTCGGCGACCAGCTGGCAGACCCGCCGGATGAGCGGGTTGCACCGCATCCACATCGCCTCCATCAGGAAGACCCCGGCGGCACGGGCAGTGTCGATCAGTTCGGTGCTGGTGGCCAGGTCCAGGGTGAACGGCTTCTCCACGAGTGCCGGCCGACCAGCGGTGAGGCAGGTCAGGGCCGCCTCGTGGTGGGCGGCGTGCGGGGTGGCGACATAGATGACGTCGACCTCGGCGTCCGCAGCCAGGTCTGCCCAGGAGGCGTACGCCCGAGGTACTCCGTGCCGTTGCGCGAAGCGTTCCGCGGTCTCGGCGGAACGTGAACCGACCGCGACAAGTTCGGCCCCCGGCACCAGCCGGAGATCCTCGGCGAAGCGGGCGGCGATGTGGCCGGTGGCCAGGATGCCCCAACGAGTCATGGCGCGACGCTACCGAAGGTCAGCAGAGCGCTGTACAGGGCACCCACGGGTCGAGACTAGTCTCGGCGCATGACGACCGACAGCGGCTTTCCGGCGCCGCCCACGTTCGTGGAGCACGCCCGCCGGTTCCTGGCCTCCGGCGCGGCGCCGGTGGTGCCCAGGGTGGCCGCCACCGTGCTGCTGCTCCGTCCGGCTGACGGGGGATTCGAGGTCTATCTGATCCGCCGGGTCGTGGCGATGGCGTTCGGCGGCATGTACGCCTTCCCAGGCGGTGGTGTGGACCCGTCCGACTCCGCGACCCCCCTGGACTGGGCGGGCCCGACACCAGCGGACTGGGGCGTACGCCTCGGGCTGGCCCCGGCGGCGGCGCGGGCGGTGGTCTGTGCGGCGGCACGCGAAGTCTTCGAGGAGGCGGGGGTGCTGCTCGCCGGACCGGATCCGACGCGGGTCGTCGGTGATGTCAGCGACGACGGGTGGGAGGCCGCCCGGGTCGACCTGGAGCAACGGCGGGTCGGTTTCGCCGACCTGCTCGCCGGGCGCAAGCTCACCCTCCGGTCGGACCTGCTGCTGCCGTGGAGCCGGTGGGTGACCCCGGAGTTCGAGCCGCGCCGGTTCGACACGTACTTCTTCGTGGCGTTGCTGCCCGAGGGGCAGCGGACCCGCGACGTCTCCGGCGAGGCCGACCACACGCTGTGGATCCGACCAGACGACGCGCGGAGGTTGGGTGCCGCCGGTGAGCTGACCATGGTCCCGCCGACCCTGGTCACCCTCGGCGAGGTGGCTGCCTACGCCGACCTCGCCGCAGTGGTGGAGGCGGCGGCGAACCGGGACGCGGTCACCCCGATCATGCCCCAGCTGGATCTTGCCGATGCGAACCAACCCCGGTTCCACCTGACCTGATTCGGAGGGATCAGCCGAGCCGGTAGTTGACGTGGGCGGACCAGCGGGCGAAACCGAGCCGCTCGTAGAGCGCCACGGCGCCGGTGTTCGACTCGTCGACGTAGAGCATCACCCGGTCCAGTCCGCGTCGGTCACGGAGGTACGCCAGGCCGGCCGTGGTCAGGGCCCGGCCGAGCCCGCCGCCGTGGGCGGAGGGCTCGACCCCGAGCACGTACACCTCACCGATGCGGGCGGAGCCGGGCCGCTCGTGCACCTTGGTCCAGTGGAAACCCAGTAGCCTTCCGGTCGCCGACTCGACGGCGAGCAGGAAACCGGCCGGATCGAACCATGGTTCGTTGCTGCGTACCCGTAGGTCCTCGGCGGTCCACCGGCCCTGCTCCGGATGGTCGGCGAAGGCCCGGGCGTTGAGTGTCAGCCAGGCCTCGTCGTCACTGCCGGGACGGAACGCGCGCAGTGTCACCCCGTCGGGCAGGCGTGTTCCGGGCAGCGGGGCGGTGAGCGGCCGACGTAGTTGCCAGAGGACCCGGGCCCGGTGGAAGCCGAGGTCGACTGCGAGGGCGGCAGCCGAGGGGTGGTCGCCGTGCGCCCATGCCCGCAATGGCCCGGTGGCGGTGGCCAACACCTCCCGGGCCAGCGCCTGTCCGGTGCCCCGCCGCCGGTACGCCGGGTGGACCATCAGTTCGACGTCGACGCCGCTGTCCGGGTCGGTCATGTCGAGGTGCGCGTACCCGGTGAGCGTGCCGTCAGCACAGCGGGCGACCAGGTGCCCCGCCGCCGAGTGCCCGTCACGCAGGCGGAACAGTACGTGTTCGTCCATCGGGTCCGCGCCGTCGGCGTCTCCGGCCCTACGGGCGAGCGCCAGCACGTCGTCGACCTCCGCCGGACCGAGCCGGTCGAGGCGACGGACCTGGTCGATGCCCGACTGGGTGTTGCTCATCGCATCACCGTAGCCGCACCGCAGCTGTGCCCGCAGGGTCGGTGGGGACGTCGTCACAGCCCGCGCGGCGGCAGCGCCTGGATCTCGAACCTGCCGGCCAGTTCCGGAAGGATCTGGTACAACGCGTCGACGGTGCCCTGACGGTCACCGCCCGCGTCGTGCAGCAGGACGATCGAGCCGGGTCGCGCCTCGTCGATCACCGAGGTGGCGATCCGGGTGGCACCCGGTGCCCGCCAGTCGGAGGGGTCGAGCGTCCAGTGCAGTGGTGTCATTCCGAGGTCACGCGAGACGGCGATCACCGAGTAGGTCCAGGCTCCGCCGGGCTGTCGGTACCAGGCGATCGGTGCGTCCGGCGCCGCAGCGCGGATCGCCTCGCTGGTCCGCATCAGGTCGGCGCGGATCCAGTCGACTGGCCTGGCGCCCAGGGCGACGTCGTGGTCCCAGCTGTGATTGCAGAGCGTGTGTCCCTCGGCGACGATCTGCTCGACCAGCCACGGGTACGCCTGGGCGTTCTTGCCGACCACGCAGAACGTGGCCGTCATGTGGTGCTCCCGCAGGATCGCGAGGACCTGAGGCGTGTAGTCGGGGTGTGGTCCGTCGTCGAAGGTGAGCGCGACGCCGGCGGTGCCGGTGCTCACCCGGGTACCCATCGGTCCGAAGTTGGGGTCGTGTTCCTGTTCCTGTTCGTCGGAGTCGTCCGGCTCGCTCGATCCGGTGTCGGTCGTAGCGGCGGTGTCAGGGTCGGCGTCGGCAGCGGACTGGTCCGCGTACTCGACGTGGGCGGCGCCGGTCGCGGTGACGGTGGTGTCGGTTCGCGACACGTCGGGCACCAACCCTCGCCCGAGCAGGTACGCCGAGCCGAGCACCGCCGTCACGACGAGCGTGATCATCCCGACGGCACGTGCCGCCCCCATCTGGTTACCGCCCACAGAGGCCCCCCGCTGGTCAACTGGCAGTCACCATAAGATGCACAAGTCAACCAAAAAGGGCATATGGGAATTTTAGCCTTCGTTGGCGAGGGCCCGTATCGGTAGCGGCGCGTGCTCGGCGTTCTCCGGCAAGGTCCGCGACGACGGCACCACGAACTTGTAGCCGACCTGTCGGACGGTGCCGATCATCGACTCGTACTCGGAGCCGAGCTTGGCGCGCAGGCGACGTACGTGTACGTCGACCGTCCGGGTACCGCCGAAGTAGTCGTAACCCCACACCTCGCGCAGCAACTGGTCGCGGGTGAACACCCTGCCGGGGTGCTGGGCGAGGAACTTGAGCAGCTCGAACTCCTTGTAGGTGAGATCGAGTGGCCGGCCCTTCAGCTTCGCCGCGTAGGTGTCCGGGTCGATCATCAGCTCGCCGGCCCGAATCGAGCCACCGGCTCCGGCGGTCGCGTTGCTCAACCTGCCGACCGCGAGCCGCAACCGGGCCTCCACCTCGGCCGGGCCGGCAGAGGCGAGGATGACGTCGTCGACGCCCCAGTCGGCGTTGAGTGCGATCAACCCGGCCTCGGTGACCACCGCGACCAGCGGCACCCCGAGCCCGGTGGCGTGCAGCATCCGGCAGGTGGCTCGAGCCTCGCTCAGTTCGGAGCGGGCGTCGACGAGCACGGCGTCCGGGCTCGGGCCGGCGACCAAGGTGCGGACGTCGCGGGGCGCGGTGCGCACCGAGTGCGGCAGCAGGTCCAGTGCCGGTAGCACTGCGGATGGTTCGCCTGCCCGTGCGGTCACCAACAGCAGGATCTCCACGATCACCTCCGTCCCGGCGGCCGTTGTGGCCGCACGCGACCAGCGGCACTCCTGCGGGGTGTGGCGCTGGGAACTTCCGTGGGTCCCGGCGTCGCTGACGGGCGGGTTTCGTCGATGAGCGTAACCGATCGCTTGCGTACGAACTCTGTGTGGTTTCCTCTTTGCCCTATCTGCCCACTATTGCGGACCAGGTTTTAACGTCGCCGAAACGCTGTCATACGCGATGTGAGGTTGGTCTGGCACGATCGGTGCGTGTTTCCCGCCAACTCGCCCGAGACCGGTCGTGACCCGTGGGCCGACGAGCCATCCTCCCCGGCCGGCGCTGCGCCGCGTACCGGGCCGGCCGCGGAGATCGACCAGGGGCGCTCACGCGGCCCGCGCCGCCTGCGTCGCGGTGGGGCGGCCCGCCGCCCCGACGACGAGGCGGACCCCGACGACGAGGACGAGGCGGAACCCCAGGTCGAGGTACGCCGCAAGATCTCGCTCGCCATCGGAGGCTTCGCCGCGCTGCTCGGCCTCGGCCTGGTGGTCGCGGCGCAGACCTCCAGCCCAGGTCACCGACTGCCGTTCACTCTCGTGGTGACCATCGTCCAGGTGATGTTCCTCCTCGCCTGGACGATGGTCACCCGGCCGCCGGCACTGGCGGTCGTCCTCGGAGTCGGCGCCGCCACCGCGGTGGCGGCCGACGTGGTGGCCGTACGGTCGGCCGAGGCCCGGCTGGCGCCGCTGCTCTACATCGCGGTCGGCGGGGTGCTCGCGGCGCTGCTCGGTCAACTGGTCCGACGGGTGGACAGGGTCCGGGTGACCGACTCGTTGCGGACCACCGCCACCACCGTGTTCGGAGTGGTCGGCATCGCCACGCTCATCGTGCTCAGCCGGATCCCGGCCGGCACCCAGGCGATCGCGGTCTGCCTGACCGCGGCCGGGGTGGCGCTCGTCGTCGCCCGGCTGGCCGACGCCGCCGCAGCCTGGCCGCGACTGGCACCACAGGTGCCCAGAGGGGCAGCCGGTGTGGTCGGTGGCGCCATGGTCGGCACGCTCATCAGTGCACTGCTCGGTGGATATCTGGTCACCCCGTTCACCCCCACCCGGGCCGCGATCATCGGTCTGGTGGCGGCTGTCGTCGCCGTGCTGGCCGACCTCGCCGTCAGCTACGCGGAGGCGGGCCGGATGATGGCCGGCGAGATGCCGTCGGTCTGGGCCGCACGACACATGCAGGGCCCACTCGGTGGCTTCGCGATGGCGGCGCCCGCCGCGTACCTGATGTGCCGGCTCGTGCTTTGACGGCCGGTACGTGGCGGCACGACCCGACCCCGCGCGATTGAGAGATCCAGACCACGGGTACCACGGTTCACCGCTGGGGGCAGCGGGGTGTACGACGAGACAGGAGACGGCGTGGAGCAGGCGTACGAACGGCGGCCGGGGCGACGTGGGCGCAAGGCATTGATCGGATTCGTCGTCCTGCTGCTCGTGCTCGCCGGACTGATCGCCATCGCCGACCGGGTGGCGGCGAGCGTGGCCGAGCGCACCATCGCCGACGAGGTCCGACAGCAGGTCGCCCAGCAGAACGCCCAGTCCGCACCGCCCGAAGTCGAGGTCGGCGGTTTTCCGTTCCTCACCCAGGTGATCGACGGCAGGTACGAGCGCATCTCGATCAAGCTGCGGGACGTGCAGGCCTCGGTGCAGGGCGACGCGGTCGTGCTGCCCAGTCTGGACGTGGACGCTCGGAACGTACGGGCCTCGCTCGACACTCTGCGCACCGGCCAGGGCGAGGTTGTGGCCGAGACGGTGAACGGCACCGGCACCATCAGCTACCAGAGCCTGTCGGCGTTGCTCGATCGGGAAGGGTTGACCCTCGGCGAACGGGACGGACGACTCGCCGTCACCGCTCCGGTGGACGTCCTCGGTCAACAGTTGACGGTCACCGGCACCGCCGACATCGTCGTCGGTGAGCAAGGTCAGGTGGCCCTGCAGTTCGACGACCTCAACGCCGAGGGGCTGCCGGACGTGCCGTTGGCTCGTGCCCTGGTGAGCAACTTCGCCCGCAGCATCTCGGTCGACGTGCCTCTGCCGGAACTACCGTTCCAGCTCACCGTTCGAGAGGTCAGGCCGCAGCCGCAGGGGCTGACGGTGACCGCCGCCGCACGGGACGTGCCGATCAACTCCGCCGGCTGACCGCCGACCCGGCATCCCGGATGCTGGTCGGTCCGGTAGAGATACCTGGGATCGCTGGTAGGCTCCCTGCTCATGGGGACGCTCCTCACCAAACGGCGCGCGGTCGACCTGTGCCGCGTGGCCACCTGCCTGTGTCGCCCCGTCATCTGACGGCGGGGCTGACTCGGGCCGCCTAGCGGCCAAGGCACTCGGGGCACGCGTACCTCGTTCCCGGTGCACCCCACCGGACGCCCGGCAGCGGCGCCGTCGCACGAACCCGTGATCCGTTCCGAGCTATGGGTCCCGCGCGTGGTGCGACAAGCTCACATCCCACGAAAACCGCGCGCTGGCTCACCATCCATCCTCACCAGGGAGTGATCTGATGAGTCGCGACACCGCACTCGTATCGGCCGAGTGGGCCGAGAAGAACCTCGACGCCCCGGGCGTCGTCTTCGTCGAGGTCGACGAAGACACCTCGGCCTACGACTCCGGCCACATCGCCGGGGCCATCAAGCTGGACTGGAAGACCGACCTCCAGGATCCGATCCGCCGGGATTTCGTCAACAAGACCCAGTTCGAGGCGCTGCTGTCCGAGCGGGGCATCAGCAACGACGACACCGTCATCCTCTACGGCGGCAACAACAACTGGTTCGCCGCGTACGCGTACTGGTACTTCAAGCTCTACGGCCACCGCGACGTCAAGCTGCTGGACGGCGGTCGCAAGAAGTGGGAGCTGGACGCCCGCCCCCTGGTCACCGACGCCGTCACCCGCCCGACCACGCAGTACGCCGCCAGCGAGCCGGACACCAGCATCCGGGCCTTCCGTGACGAGGTCGTAGACGCGATCGGCACCAAAAACCTGGTCGATGTCCGCAGCCCCGACGAGTACGCCGGTCGTCTGCTCGCCCCCGCCCACCTGCCGCAGGAACAGGCGCAGCGTGGCGGCCACATCCCGACCGCAATCAGCGTGCCGTGGTCCAAGGCGGCGAACGAGGACGGCACCTTCAAGTCCGACGACGAGCTACGCAAGATCTACGGCGAGGCCGGGCTGGACGACAGCAAGCAGACCATCGCCTACTGCCGCATCGGCGAGCGTTCCTCGCACACCTGGTTCGTGCTCCAGGAACTGCTCGGCCACCGCAACGTGAAGAACTACGACGGATCGTGGACCGAGTACGGCTCGCTCGTCGGTGTACCGGTGGCGCTCGGCGACGAGCCGGGGGAGGCCTGAGATGACCGCACCCACCGCAGCAAGCACCACCGCCGGCTGCGCGGCCCCCGATCAGGCCGCTCCGCTGCCTGCCGGCCTCGACCTGGAACGGGAGACCGTCATCACGGGTGTCGTCCGCTCAGGGGCGGGCGAGGCGGTGCCGGGCGCGTACGTCCGGCTGCTCGACTCGACAGGTGAGTTCACCGCCGAGGTGGTGACCTCGGCGGCCGGTCAGTTCCGCTTCTTCGCCGCGCCGGGCGACTGGACCCTGCGGGCGCTCTCCCGCCAGGGCAACGGGGACACCACGGTGACCGCCAATCGTGGCATCAACGAGGTAGCAGTCACCGTCACCGACTGAGCACGACGCTCTGATCACCCGGTGGCCCGCGTCCCCGTCTGGGCGCGGGCCACCGGGAGGATCAGATGCCGGTGGCTCTGGTGCAGGTGGAGGCCGGAGTCAAGGCGAAGTCGAGCGTGCCGACGATGCCCGCCTCGATGCGATGGCGCTTCACCTGCGGCACCCAGCCGTCCTTGGCCACGATCACCTCGTAGCGACCCTTCGGCAGCCACCAGGCGTAGCGACCGTTGGCTTCGGCGGTCAGCGTGGTGCCGGTGCCGGCCGAGATCAGGTTCACCCGTACCGTCGCCGGGATGCCGACGGTCACACCACCGCAGGTCGTACCGGTGACGCTGCCCATGATCTTGCCCCAGCTGCCCTTCGGTGACACGTTCATCACCACCGAGACCGGGGTGACCGGGTAAGGGCTGTCCGAGGCGGTGGTGAGTTCGCCCGCGTACCGGCCGGGCTGGTCGACGCCCGCCGTCTCGGTGGCGGTGAGGGAGACGGTCACCGTCCTCGACTCACCCGGTGCCAGGGTGAACGTGGTCGGGGAACTACTCAGCCAGGGCAGGTCCCCCTCGGCGGCACAGAGTTCCAGGCCGCCGAGCCGCTCGCTGTCCGCGCTGCCCACGAACGAACTCGGCGATCCGCCGATCTTGTACGCGCCGCAGGTCGCGGCTCCCCGGTACCGACTGAACCGGACGTTGGGCAGGTCACGCCAGGCCCCGGTGACCGGGTCGAAGCCGACCGTACGGTTGGTGACCGCGGTCGACCCGTCGGTCACCCCGCCGGCGAGAACCAGCAGCCCGCCGGCCGCCGCGTACTGCGAGCCCCACAGCTCCAACGGCAGCTCCGGCAGTGGACTCCAACTGTCGGCAGCGGGGTCGTACCGGTAGGCGTCGGTGTACTCGGTGCTGCCCGTGCCGCCGGCACAGTAGACCGAGGCGCCGATCCCACCGCAGGCCAGCCATGACACCGGGTGTGGGTAGGCGGCAGCGGTGCTGAACGATCCGGTTGCCGCGTCGAACACCACGAGTGCGTCGCTGTCCGTGCAGGTGGCGTCGGTACAGCCACCCACCAGGTACGCCTTCCCACCGACTACGGCCGCGCCGGCCGCAGCGACCGGAACCGGGTTCGTCGCGCCCGGCAGTGTGCTCCACGTGCCACTGGCCGGGTCGAAGACGTCGACGGTGGCAACCGGGGCGTCGTCAGCACCCCAGCCGCCGAGCACGTAGAGCTTGCCGCCGATGGCCGCCGTGGCGGGCTTGGAACGCACTGACGGCAGGTCGGGCAGGGCGGTCCAGGCCCCGGGCCCCGGATCGAACGCCCATGCCTTGCGCTCGGTGCCGGTGCCGCCGCCACCGCCGACCGAGTAGATCTTCCCGTCCAACCACGCGGCGGCGTTGTCGTAGATCGCCGCCGGCAGCTTGGCGATGTCGGTCCACGCCTCGTCCTCGACGGCGGCCTGCGGCCCCACCCCGCCGTACGCGGAACCGGTGCGGGCCTTGCTGATCCCCTTCATCTTCTGTTCCCGCAGCGGCGCGCCCTCCCGCTTGAGCAGGTCGAACTGGCCGGCGCGCTCCAGCAGGTCGACGCTTGCGGGCGCGCTGCCGGTGTTGCTGACCGTCACCCGGGTGGTGCGGGTGCTGCCGTACGGCTGATGGGACTCGACCGACGTCGGACTGACCGTCAGACGGCCGGCGAGGAGAGCGAAGTTCGCCCGCTTGACCCGGTCGGCCGTGACCGGCACCTCTTTGGTGACCGACGTGTACGGGCTGCGCCCGGCGGTGAACGGGTGGGTGCCGGTGAGGGTGGAGAAAACCCAGTAGAAGCCGTCCGGCTCGGCCGGGTCCTCGGGCGTGGCCGCCGAGACCGCCCGCTCCCCCTGACGGTGGTCACTGACCACCGTCACGCCGTTGAGCGGGTCACCGGTGTTGCGGTCGGTGGTGGTGCCGACCACCAGCCCACCGGGCACGGGCGAGCACTCCCGGTTCACCACCTCCACGTCGTCCACCTGCCACCACCAGGCGAAGGTGCCCTTGAACCGGAAGCGGACCAGCGCGGAAGCGGCGTTCGCGGCCGGCGCCAGCGACACCTCCTCGACCCGGGGACCACGCCGGCTGGCGGTCTGGTGCCAGACGTTCGTCCAGGTCGACCCACCGTCGGTGGAGACATCGACGTCGGCGGTGTCGCTGATGCCGACGGCCCGCCAGTCGCTGCGGAACCGCAGCACCGGTGCGGCAGTCGTGGACAGGTCGACCGGTGGGGTGACCAGATCGGTGTCCTGCGTGTTACCGGAGCCGAGGTCGTCGCTGTCGATGATCGCGAAAGCGCCGGTACCGCCGGTGAGGTTGTCCCGGGAGCCGGGGTCGTCGAAGACCCAACCGCCGGAGGCGGTGCGGTTCTGCACTCTCCAACCGTCCGGTGCGCTCGTCGCGTCGAAGCTCTCGGTGAGCAGGGGCGTGCCGAACTGTCCCGTGTAGCCGGCGGCGGTGCAGGCCGCGTCCACGGGTACCGCCACGTCGACCTCGGTAGGGTCGTCGCCCACGGCCACCTCACGGGTGACGGTGCGGTAACCCGGGTACCGGGCGGTCACGGTCAGCCGGTACGCGGTGTTGCCGGGCAGGGTGACGGAGTAGCGGCCGGTGACCGGATCGGTGAAGACCGGGTCACCGGGCCGACCCGCGACATCGATCTTGGCGTACAGCGGCCAGCCGTGGCCGGAACCGTCGGTGATCTTTCCGCTCACCGTGACCGCCGGAGTGGCCAACAGCGCGAAGTCCCGGTTCACGGTGCCCCCGTCGGGCACCGTCACCGTCGCCGACTGGTCGGCGTAGCCGTAGGCGCTCACCGAGAGCGTGGTCTCGCCGGCCGGAACGGTGAGCGTGTACTGCCCGTCGGCGCCCGTGGTGGTGCTGCGGGGGCCGTCGGTCACCGTCGCGCCGGACAGCGGATCATCGTCACCGGAGTCGGTGATGGTTCCGGTGACCTGGCCGACCGGCCCGCGCGGCGCGTCCCGTACCGCCGCGTACGCGTCGAGCCGTCCCTCACCGAAGACGTTGTTGTCCTCCGTGGTGCCTCCGCAGGTGGTGGCCTCGACGTCGCGGGCCGTACGGTCCAGCAGTTCCTCGGTCGCGGTGAGATTCCCGCGTAGTCCGGGTGCCGCCGCCCAGAGCAGAGCCACCGTGCCGGCCACGTGCGGAGCCGCCATCGAGGTGCCGCTGAACGAGGCGTATCCGCCGTTGCCGACGCTGGAACGGACGCTGCTCCCGGGGGCGGCGATGTTGGGCTTCAGCGGATCGGTGCCGGAGCCGCGACCGGAGAAACCGGCGATCACGTTGTTCACGTCGTACGCGCCGACGGCGTACGCGTCGGTGTAGTCGCCGGGTGAGCCGGCGCTGCCACAGGCCGGGCCCTCGTTACCGGAGGAGAAGACGGGGAACATGCCGGCGGCCCGCCAGGCGGCGACGGTCTGCTGGTACCAGGGGTCGCCCCCGTCGCCGCCCCAGGAGTTGTTGACGATGTCGGGCCGCAGGTCCGGCCGGGGGTTCTGGCCGTTGGCGTCGGTGGGGGCGAGCATCCACTGGCCGGCGGCGAGGAGTGCGGCGTCGGAGCAGTTGACCGACGGGCATGCCTTGGCGGCGATCCACTTCGCACCGGGTGCGACACCGATCTGGTTTCCGGCGCCGTCGTCGCCGACCATGGTGCCCATCGTGTGGGTACCGTGATCGTTGTTGTCGCAGGGCGCGGTGCCGGTGCACACGCCGGTCGGGTCGAACCAGTTGTACGCGTGGTCGAAGCTGCCGCCGCCGAGGTTGCCCCGGTAGGAGGCTACGAGGGCGGCGTGGTCGTAGCGGACGCCACTGTCGATGTTGGCCACCACGACGTCCTCACCACGGGTACCGAACTCGTCCCAGACCTGAGGTGCGCCGATGTTCGTCAGTCCCCATTCGATGGCGGCGGTGCGTGCCCGCGCGGCCTCGGTCGTGGTGGGCTGGATCAGCGGGTAGCTGCGGCTCGGCTCGATCCGGGCGACCTCGGGTCGGCGGGCGATCTCGTCGAGAAGCGCCTTGTCGCCCTCGACCCGTACCGCGTTGGCTATCCAGTACGCGGTGTGCGGCACCTTAAGCGCGTCGAGCCGGGTACGCAGGCCGCGCTGGGTACGGCTGGCGGTGGTGGTGAGCAGCCGGTGCACCTCTCCGGCCCGGCCGTCCGGGTTACGCATCCGGGCGGCCTGCGCCAACGGCGCGGTCTCGGCCAGGTAGACCAGGAACGGTGCGGTCGGCGTCGTGTCGAGTTGATCGAGCAGTTCCGCGTCGACTGCGGCCCGTTGCTGTACCGGTCGGTCCGGCGCGGCGAGCGCGGGCTGGCCGGTGACGCACAGCACGGCGGCGGTCAGCACCGCAACCGCCCGCCATCGTGGTGACCGGGTGGATGGTCGTGTGAACAAGGTTCCTCCCCACGTCGTCGGCCCGATCTGTTCGGGCCCGCACACCCGCGCACCGCGATGCGGCGGCACGGAGCGGCCGGAGCGATGTGGGTGGCCGGTGGTGGTGCCTCCGCCCGCTGAAAGTCATGCTCTTGCGCTGACCGTCCGTGATCAATGGAACGCGTCGGTCAGTACTCGGTCAGTGACGAGGCGCGATGCTGACCGCTAGTCTGAAACCGACGTCATCGGTGACCGTCACTGGCGATCGGTGGGAGTCGCACTTCAGGGATGTCCCGGGGGAGGCGTCGTGTCCGGTCCAGAGTTTCCGATCCTGGTCTGCGTCAGCTCCGATGCCACCGTCCGGCAACGCGTGGTGCAGCGGCTCGAAGGTGTCGGGCCGGTGGTGATCTGCGCGGATCTCGCCCAACTACGCGCGGTGTTCCCCGCCCCACCGGCAGAGCCGGACGGGTCGGGCGACACGTCCGGCGAACACTCGCCGGAACGGCCGGCCAGCTGGGGTGACCTGGTGGTCGACCGGGTGGGACACCTGGTCACCTGGCGTGGCGCCCCGTTGGGGCTGACCCGCACCGAACGGGAACTGCTGGCCCGGCTGGTGAGCCCGCCGATCACGTTGTGGAGTTACGAACAGTTGTTCGCCTCCGTCTGGGGTGGTGCCTACCTCGGCGACACCGCGATCCTGCACTCGGCGGTGAAGCGGCTGCGCCGCAAGCTGCGGACGCTGCCCGACGGGCCGCAGGTGCAGACCGTGCGCGGCGTCGGCTACCGGTTGAGCGTGCCACCGGAGTCCGGCGACGGCGGTCCCAACGGAAGGTCGCACCAGGCGTGACACGATGGCCGGGTGAGCAACGCCGTCCACCCCGGGTACTCCCCGTCGACCGGTCCCCGGCCACCGGCTGCCGACCCCCGGTGGCCGGCCTGGCTGATCGCGGTGACGGTGGTCTGGGCGGTGCTGCTGGCCGGTCTCACCTGGAGGTCCTCGACCGAGGACCCGCCGACCGTCCGTGAGCAGCGTACCCTCACGCAGGCCGGGCCGGTTGTCGACGGCGCGATCGGTGAACTCGTCGCGGCGGCCAGCGGTGGTGTGCCGGCCCTGACCCCACCCGAGGTCGACCGGGGCTGCCGGATCAGTCCTTTCGCGGACGGAGCGACGCTGACCCGCGCCGTCGATCTCGCCGCGCCCGTGGGCGAGGAACAGGCCCTGTTGGAGCAGATCGCCGACCTGCTGCCCGCACGGTGGCGGGCCGGTGTCCGGCTCACCCCCGAAGGCCCCCGACTACGCGGCGACGCGGGCGAGTTCGTCACCGTGACCGGGCGGCCGGCGACCGACGGTCGGATCCGGCTCACCGTGGACACCGGGTGCCGGCCGGTGGGTGAGGACTACGACAGCGGCGGGTCTGTCCCCGCCGGCCCGGAGACCGCAGTGCTGGCCGAGGCGGTGCGTGCCCTCGACGCCCACGACGGCACCCCCCAGTCGGTGATCGGCGCACCCTGCCCGGGTGGCGGGACGGCCCGTACGATCCGCGCCGTCGTCGACCAGGTGTCAACGGCGCCCCAGGCCGCTCTCGCACCGCTGGCCGGCGGCACGCCGGTGGTGGAGACTCCCGACGTGTACGCCTACCGGCGCGACGGCGTGGCGGTACTCGCCGACTTCCAGCCGGAGCGGATCGTCGTCTCCGCGACGACAGGTTGCGCCGGCTGAACTCTGCCTCGGACTGCCGGGGTGCGCTTCGCTCATTCCGGCCGACTGGGCCCCTTGTCGCGGCTGCGACCCAACGCATCCACCCGGCCCCAGCGGCCACGGATGTCGAGCAGTTCCACCCGGCCCACTCCGGCCGGTACGAACGGGTCGATGATCAGGTGCTCGCCCTGCGGTTCGAGTCCGAGCATCACCCGTAGCAGCAGCAACGGGGTGCCCGCCGACCACGCCTGTGGGCTGCACGCGGTCGGGTACTCCACCGGGTAGTCGGTCAGGTCACGTTCGTAGCCGGCGAAGGCCTCCGGCAGCCGGCCGAGGAAATAGCGCGAGGCCTCGAACATCGACTCGCAGATTCGTCCCGCCTCTTCCCGGAGACCGTACTTCCACAGCCCCCAGGCGATGATGGAGTTGTCGAACGGCCAGACGGTGCCGACGTGGTAGCCGATCGGGTTGTAGCGGCCCTGGTCGTCGGCGAGGGTACGGATTCCCCAGCCGGAGAAGAGCCGGGGGCCGAGGAGGTGCTCGGCGATCCGCCGGGCTCGGGACTCGTCGACGATGCCGCTCCAGAGCAGGTGCCCGATGTTGGAAGTGAGCGCGTCGACCGGGCTTCCGTCGGAGTCCAGCGCCAGTGCGTAGTACTCCTTGTCCGGTAGCCAGAAGTCCCGGTTGAACCGCTCCTTCAGCTCTGCGGCCTCCCGTTCCAGCCGGTCGGCGTAGAGCGGATCGTCCCAGCACAGTCGGGCCAGCCGGGCACCCCGCAGCTTGGCGTCGTACGCGTAGCCCTGCAACTCGCAGGTCGCTCGCGGAAAGCTCGGCAGCCGCCCGTCGGAGTAGCAGATCGCGTCCCAGGAGTCCTTCCAGCACTGGTTTTCGAGGCCGACCTGCGGGCTGCGGGTCTGGTACCAGACGTATCCGGTGCCGAGCAGGTCGCCGTACGTGTCGATCCAGTTCAACGCGGCCCGCGCGGAGAACTCCAGGCGCTTGACCAGCTCGACGTCACTGGTCCACCGCTCGTACTCGTCGAGCAGGATCACGAACAGGGCGGTCGAGTCGGCCGCGCCGTAGTAGGGCGAGTGGGGCTGTTCCTCGAAGCCGGTCGACTCGCCGTAGCGCAACTCGTGCAGGATCTTGCCCGGCTCCTCGTCGCGGAAGTCGTCGACCCGATGGCCCTGAAGCCCCGCCAACATGGTCAACGTCGGTGGGATCAGCTCCGGTACGAACGGCAGTACCTGAAGCGAGGTGAAGATGCTGTCCCGGCCGAACAACGTCATGAACCACGGCAGGCCGGCGGCCATCAGCCGGACGCCGAGCGTGATCGACTCGTACCGCAGCGCGGCCAGGTCGGTCAGGCTGCGCCGGTACGCCAGGACCATTGGTTCGCAGTCGCAGCCCAGCTTCGGCGCCATGGCGACGAACTCGGCGTGTTCTGCCTCGATCGCAGCTGTCGTCCGGCTGCCCGCGAAGGGCAGCACCGAGCGGATGTCCTGACCGCGCGCACCGTAGATGACAACGGTGACCGTCAACCGGGTGGTCCATTCGCCGTGCGGTCCGACCCGGATCGGGAAGGTCATGCCCCGGCGGTCGACCTGGGCGGCCGTGCTGCTCCGGATCGTCGTCTGCCGGTGGAACGCGTCGCGCCGGTAGGTCAGCCGCAGCGAGTCCTCGCCGACCGTTGCGGTGTCGTGCCCCTTCTTGCGCTGGGTGTCCTTGATTTCGAAGATGTCCGCGAAGTCGGCAGCCATCTCCACCCGGACGGTGAAGCTCTTCTCCTGGCCCGAGTGGTTGAGTACGGTCAGTTCCTCGGAGAGATCACCGCTGATCGCCCGATGCCTGATCACTGAGAGCTGCGCGTCCAGAAAGTGGGTCGGTTCGCCCGGCACGAGGAAGTAACGGGTTCGGTGGGACTCCGCGTCGTCGATGGAGAGGGCGTGCAGCCGCTCGCCGTCGATGAGCAGTAACCAGGTGGACAGGAAGCGGGTGTCGAAGGCGAACAGCCCGGTCGGAAAGTCCAGCGAGGGCTCGACGTCGCCCCGGCGGTCACTGACCAGGAACGTGTTGCCGTCGAGGATGCTCACCAGCTCCTTCACCGGGTCCACCTGGCGTGTTCGCGGGCGACCTCGCGGGGGTCCCGGGTGCCGGGTGGGGACGGGAAGAACCGTCGGAAAGCGAGAAACAGCACCACGTCGCCGCTGAAAGCGGTGTCGTTTCGGAACAACGCGGAAATAGCGTGGACTCGCCCTACGATCAGCCGGTCGAAGAGATCCTCGCTGCAGTACCAGGTCGCATCGCTGTGCTCCATCCCCTGGTCGACCTCGACAACTCCCGGACGAATACGGATCAGCCAGTGCTCGGTGCGTTGCCCGTCGGACAGGTCGATCCGTAGCGTCCCCGTGGCCGGAGAGCGGAGGACCTCCGGGGCACGGGCCGGCAGGGCTGCGAAGAACTGCTGGGTGGCCTCGGTCACACCCGAATCGTAGGCATTCGTCCGCCTTGTCGGGCAGGTTCTGTCGGCTTCCCGGTGCGCCTGGCCAGCCGGGTTCAGTAGACGAGCGCCTGCGCTCCCTCAGCCATCGTCTCCTCGACGAAGACGGCAGCTCCGGCTATCCGCACCCCGGGGATGACGTCGCCGGAGTCGATGTCCCGGCGCGCAGCGCACTGGGTGCAGGCCGTCACCGTGCCGGTGGCGAGGATGACGTGCAGCAGTTCGGCCAGCGGGGCCGAGTGGGGAAGTTCGAAGTTCTGCGCCCGGCCGGGCAGCGCGAACCAGGTCGACTCCCCGGTGAGCCAGAGTGAGACGGGTACCCCGGCGGCACCTGCGGTGGCCGCCACGGTGAACGCCTGGGCGCACCGTTCCGGTGCGTCGGCGCCGGCGGTGGCCTTGACGACGAGAGTGCGGGCCATGCCGCCAGCATAGGATGACCCGAATGGTCACCGAGATCGGGTTCGTCAGCCTGCTGGTCGCCGGCCTCGGCGCGCTCGCCGGTGGCCTGGTCTACCTTGCGGTCCGCGTGTCAAGAGGCAAGTGGTGAGCGCGAGGAGTGAGCCGGTGTTGCGAGCCCCGCAGTCGCGAACGAAGGTGATTGTGGTGAGCGCGAGGAGTGAGCCGGTGTTGCGAGCCCCGCAGTCGCGAACGAAGGTGATTGTGGTGAGCGCGAGGAGTGAGCCGGTTTTGCCAGCCCCGCAGTCGCGGACGAAGATGGCGTCGTGAGTGACGACAATCCGTTGGCTCCGCCGCCCTGGCTGAACGCGCCGCCGGTGGAGGCGTACCCCTTCGAGGAGAGCCACGACCTGCGGGTCGGCCCGAAGCTGCATCCCACGCTCGACGGCCTGCTGCCGTACATCGGGGTGTGGCGGGGTCGGGGTCGGGGCGGCTTCCCCAACATCGAGGACTTCGACTTCGCCCAGGAAATCCGGATCAGCCATGACGGGCGGCCGTTTCTGCTCTACGAGTCGCGGGCGTGGATCCTCGACGAGCAGAGCCGTCCGGTGCGTCCGGCGGGCCGGGAGGTCGGCTGGTGGCGTCCGGTACTTGACGGCGACCGCGCCACCGACGAGCTGGAGGCACTGCTGACCACACCCACGGGGGTGATGGAGCTGCATCTCGGCCGGCGCAGGGGCACCCAGGTGGAGTTCGTCACCGACGCGGTGGTGCGTACCTCCACCGCCAAGGAGGTCACCGCCGGGCATCGCCTCTTCGGCATCGTCGAGGGTGCCCTGCTCTACGCGCAGGACATGGCCGCCATGGGTCAGCCGCTGTCTCCGCACCTGTCGGCCCGCCTCGTCCGGGTCGCCGGCTGATCCGCTTCCAACCCGGTCACTCGTAGGCGGGGGTGCGGGCCGCGCCGGCTGCCGCCGGGCCTGGTTCAGGGCAGCGGAAAGCCGAGCAGTTCCCGTAGTGCTCCGGTGTGTGGGCTGGGAGGCAGTCGCGTTCCGTCGAGGGTGTGCACCGCGACCAGGCCGCGGACGGACGAGGTGAGCCACACCCCGTCGACATCGCGCAGCTGCGTCGGGGTGATCATGCGTTCGGCGGCGCCGCAGCCGACCTCGGCGGCGTGTGCGAGAAGCCAGGCGACGGTGGTGCCGGGCAGGATGCCGGTGCGTCGGGCGGGCACCGTGCACAGCGTCTCCCCGGCCAGCCAGACGAGGTTGGCGGTCGGGCCTTCCAGGGCGTACCCGTCGGAGGAGATCCAGAGTACGTCGTCCACGCCGGCCCGGGCTGCCCAGCGCCGGGCGGCGCTGCTCGCCCCGTACGACGTCGACTTGATGCCCGCCGGCAGCCAGTCCAGTTCCGGGCGGGCCTCGGCGGGAACCCCGAGGGAGAGGGTGGCCACACCCACCCCGTCGTGCCGGGCGTACCGGGCCGATGGGGGGACCTCCGACAAGGTGGCGTACACGGTGGGCGAGCCGCCTCCCTCCGGTCCTCGGGTGCAGACCAGCCGGAGGGCGCCTTCCACCTCGACCGGCCAGCCGGCGGCAACTTCGTCGAGCAGTTCGACCAGGGCGGTGTCCGCCGGCAGGGTCAGTTCCACGGCAGCCGCTCCGGTTCGCAGCCGGGCCAGGTGCTCCCGGCGCAGCCAGGGCCGCCCGTCGCGTAGGTGCATGGTCTCGAAGAGCCCGTCGCCGCGTAGTACGCCGAGGTCGTCGCCGCGCAGCACTGGTTCACCGGCCGGCAGCAGCCCGCGACCCAACACTCCGATCCGCGGGGTCATCATGAGGCCCGAGCCTAGTGGCGCTGCTCGTTGTCGGGGGGACGCGTGCGACCGAACTATGATCGGGGGGTGTCCGAATCCTCCCTCGCGGAACTGCTCCGCGCCCGTGGGCTGCGGCTGACGGCGCAGCGACAGCTGATCCTCCAGGCGGTGCTGGACCTGGGGCACGCCACCCCTGAGCAGGTGCACACGGCGGTACGTGAGGTTGCCGCCGGGGTCAACATCACCACCATCTACCGCACGTTGGAGCTGTTGGAACGGCTTGGCTTGGTCACGCACACGCACCTGTCGCACGGATCGCCGACCTACCACGCCGCAGGGGAGGACCAGCACGTGCACCTGGTCTGCCGCGAGTGCGGCGCGATCGACGAGGTGGATCCGGAGCTGCTGCATCCGCTCTCCGACCAGCTGGCCGGTGATCGGGGCTTTCGGGTGGACATCGGCCACGTCTCCTTCTTCGGCTTGTGCGCGCGGTGCGTAGACGGGGAGCATTCATGATCGACATGCCGGGCGCGGTGCTTGTGGAGAGCATCGACGAGTCCAGCCGGGACCAGCCGGAGCCGACGCACACCGCGGCCGGGGTGCGTGGCGTGGCCGCGCACTACGGCGATCCGATGCGCGAACAGCGTCAGCTGGACACCGAGGTCGGCCTGGTGGACCGGTCCCACCGGGGTGTCGTCACGGTGTCGGGTGCGGAGCGCATCTCCTGGCTACACACCCTCACCACCCAGCACCTGGCCGGGTTGGGCCGGTGGCAGGGCACCGAACTGCTCGTACTGTCGCCGCATGGCCGTGTCGAGCAGCACGCCATGGTGGCTGAGGACGGCGACACCGTCTGGCTTGACACCGAGCCGGGGGCGACCGCAGGGCTGCTGACCTACCTGGAGAAGATGCGCTTCTTCAGCCAGGTCGATCCCCGGGACGTCACCGCCGAGCACGCCCTGCTGTCGCTGGTCGGGCCGAAGACCGCCGAGGCGGTGGCTCTGCTCGACGTGCCGCCGCTCGCCGAACCGGACGTGGTGGGGGTGCCCGGTCCTAAGTTCCGGTCGGGTGAGCTGCCCATCCGCCCGACTGCCCGCTACGACGTGCAGCCGCTGCCGCAGGGCGGCTGGGCCCGACGCGGTCCGCTCGGCGTGGACCTGCTGGTTCCCCGGCACGCGATGGACCAGCTGGTCACGCGGCTGTGCGACAACGGGGTGCTCCCGGCCGGGCTGTGGGCGTACGAGGCGGTGCGGGTGGCTGCCCGGCGGGCCCGGGTCGGCGTCGACACCGACCACCGGACGATTCCCGCCGAAGTCGATCTGATCGCCCCGGCTGTGCATCTGGACAAGGGCTGCTACCGGGGGCAGGAGACCGTCGCCCGGGTGCACAACATGGGTCGACCGCCGCGCCGGATGGTGTTGCTGCATCTCGACGGGGTGTCCACGGACCAGCTACCGGTGGCCGGTAGCCCGGTGACTCTGGACGGCCGCACGGTCGGTTTCGTCGGTACTGCGGTGCTTCATCACGAGCTGGGCCAGGTCGCGCTCGCGGTGGTCAAGCGCTCGGTGCCCGACGACGCCGCACTCCGCGTCGGCGACAGCGCCGCCGCCATCGATCCTTCGTAGGGCGTTTGCGGATTCGGCCGACCGGTCGGCGAGGATCCGGGGCCCTGCGCCCGGTCCGCTGATCCGGCGGTCGCCCGGGGTGGCTACCCTGCCGACCCCGCGGCTGGCCGGGGGCGCTCTAGGATCGCCGGCATGACGACAGGGACGTTGATCACAGTTGCCCCCACCGGCGCGGAGTCGGTGAAGACCGAGGTGCCGGCACTGCCGGTGACCCTCGACGAGCTGGTGCTCACTGCGAAGGAGTGCGAGGCGTTGGGCGCCTCCGTGATCCACGTTCACGTCCGCGACGACGAGGCCAGGCCGACCCTGGATCCGGGTCGGCTCCGCGCGACCGTGGCGGCGCTGCGGGAGAGCACCGACCTCATCGTGCAGCTCTCCACCGGGGGCGCGGTCACCGATCCCGAGGCCGACCGGCTCGCCGTGCTGGACGCCGCACCGGACATGGCTTCCTGCACCATGGGTACGGTCAACTTCGGCGACGAGGTCTTCCTCAACCGGTGGGAGTTCGTCGTCGAGCTGCACACCCGGATGCAGGAGCGCGGCATCGTGCCGGAGTACGAGATCTTCGACCTCGGTCACCTCAGCGCCCTGCAACGTCTGCTGGGGCGGTACGGCCTACCGCACGGCGGCCACGTCCACGTCGACTTCGTGATGGGTGTGCCGGGCGGCATGCCGGGCACCACCGCGACGCTCGTCGCTGCCCAGCAGATGCTCCGGGAGCTGCCGGAGGGCACCACGTTCTCGGCGACCGGCATCGGGCGTACCAGCCTTGCGGTGCTGCTCGCCGCGCTGTCGACCGGCGGTCACCTGCGGGTGGGGATGGAGGACACGGTGACGTATGCGAAGGGCCGCCAGGTGGAGTCGAACATGCAGCTGGTTGCTCGTGCGGTCGGCTTCGCCCAGCTCGCCCAACGCCCACCGCTGAACACCGCCGAGGCACGTGTCCTGCTCGGACTGTAAGGAACACTTCGCTCAGCGTTCTTTACGCCGGGTGCTGTGGTTCCTGCTCACCCCGGCGTGGGGTCGATCGAGTGCCTCGGTACCGTCCACGTTGTGGGAATGACGTACGAGGGCGGCGTACCGCTCGCCGAGGTGGTTCGGTCCGGCTTCGTGGAGGGCGTGCACCGGGGCTCGGTGGTCGTGCTCGACAACACCGGCGCGCCGCTGGCCGCCGCGGGTGACGTCACTTCGCCGATCTTCCCACGCTCGGCGAGTAAGCCGATGCAGGCGGTCGGGATGCTCCGCGCCGGGCTGCCGCTCACCGGATCCGCCGATCTGGCAATGGTCGCGGCCAGCCACGCGGGGGAGGAGTTCCACCTGGCCCGGGTCGCTGGGCTGCTCGCGGGGGCCGGGCTCGACGAGGATGCCCTGCACTGCCCGCCGGAGCTGCCGGTCGACGAGCTCGCTCGGGCGGCGGTGCTGCGGGCTGGTGGCGGCCCGACCCGGATACAGATGAACTGCTCCGGAAAGCACGCCGGAATGCTGTTGACCTGCAGCTCGGCCGGTTGGTCCAGGGAGGGCTACTGGTGTGTCGAGCACCCGCTCCAGCGTCGGCTGCGTGACACGGTGGAGGAGTTCACCGGTGAGGCGGTGGTGGCTGTCGGTGTCGACGGCTGCGGCGCTCCCGTGCTGTCCACGTCGTTGACCGGACTGGCCACGGCATACCTGCGGTTGGTCACTGCCGAGGGCGGCACCGGGGCTGGCCTGGTGGCCGATGCGATGCGGGCCCACCCGGAGGTGGTCGGCGGTACGCAGGCAGACGACACCCGGCTGATGCGTGGCGTACCCGGACTGCTGGCGAAGGTCGGCGCGGAGGGTGTCATCGCGACGGTGCTGCCCGGGGTCGGCGCTGTGGCGCTGAAAATCGACGATGGTGCCGGCCGGGCCCGGATGCCGGTCCTGGTCTCGGCCCTGCGCAGGCTGGGCGTCGACGCCCCGGTGCTCACGGAGTTCGCCGAGGCGCCGATCTTCGGCGGCGGCCTCCCCGTTGGCGCCACCCGTTCCCTCTGGTGACCCCACACCCCGGTGCGCTCTTCGTCGATCGGGCAGTTGTGGCGCCCGGAATGGTGCTGTGAGTCGCATCTGCCGTCTACCGCAACTGCATGATCGACGCCGAGGGTGTGGGGTGTCAGGGGAGGAAGGCTAGGAGTTGCTTGTTGATTTCGGTGGGGCGTTCGAGGGGGAGGAGGTGGGCGGCATCGGGTACGTCGGGCAGGCGCACCGCGTGTGGTGCCTCGGCCGCTATGTGATCGGCCAGGTGGCGGATGTCGGGCACGTCCGCCGCGCCGACCGCGACCAGCACGGGCATGGCCAGCTCGGTGAGTCGTCCGATGGCCGGCGGGTCGAGTTCGGCCACGTCCACGGCGCTCAACGCCAACTCGGCGGCCAGCGCACGCTCGTCCATCGCGGTGGCGAAGGCGATCAGCTCGGGGTCGACGTTCGTGGGTTCGCGTTCCGGGCCCACCACCCAGAACCGCACCTCGCCTGCGGCTGCTGCGGCGAAGTCCGCCGGGTCGACGTCGCCGACCAGGTTCTCCCACAGGTCGTTGGTCGCTTCCGACCAGTCGTGCCCGGACACCGCGGTGCCGAGCAGGGCGAGTGCGCTCACCCGGTGCGGGTGGGCGAGTGCGGTGTCGATCGCGACCGCCCCACCGAAGGAGCAGCCGACGAGTGCCGCACTGGCCAGTCCGAGGGCGTCGAGCAGTCCGACCACGTCGTCGTGGTGGGCGAAGGCGGTCGGGGGTAGGTCGGACTCTCCGTACCCGCGCAGATCGAGGTTGATCACCCGGTGGCGGGTAGCGAGCGCGCCGATCTGGTCCCGCCACATCCGGCGGTCGGCGATGCCGGCGTGCAGCAGCACGACGGGCGATCCGGTGCCGGTCTCTTCGTACGCCAGCAGGGCTTCATTTACCTGGATCTTGGTCACCGCAGGACGGTACGGTCGGGCGCGAGCGGTTCGCAAGCCGACGGATGAGACCTCGCTAACTCTGGCTAGCGTTACGCTTGCAGCTGCTAGCAGTGCTGGTTAGTGTTGAGACATGGCCGCTTCCAAGGACCTTCCCGACGTCGGCGGGTTCATACGTGACCTGCGGCGGAACGCCAAGATCTCACTTCGACAACTGGCCGATCAGGCCGGGGTCAGCAATCCCTACCTGAGCCAGATCGAGCGCGGCCTGCGCCGGCCCAGCGCCGAGGTGCTCCAGCAGCTCGCCAGCGCGCTGCGGGTCTCCACCCCGGCGATGTACCTGCGAGCCGGGTTGCTCGACGACAGGGAGGCTCAGGGTGTGCTGGCCGCTATCGCGGTCGACCCGGATCTGACGATGGCCCAGAAACAGTCTTTGACCCAGATATACGAGACATTTCGCCGGGAAAACGCGCGACTGGCCGAGGCCACCGCGACAGCTGCCGAGCCGAGCAACGAGGACCGCACTTCGGCCGGAGGTAACCGGACCGACGGATCCGCCGCGACCGGCACCCTCGACGCGAACGGCCTCACTGCACCCGACGTGGCGAACCTGGCCGCGACCGGACCCACCACCGCGGCGGGTACCCCGACCGAGGCGGTTCTCGAATCGGTCGCCGTGACCGAAGCGGGTCCCGCACCCGCCCCGAACAGCACCCCAGCCAGGAAGGCCGCCCGCACGGTGGTCCGCAAGACCGCGCCTGCGGTCCAGGAGGAGAAGCAGACATGACACAGCCCAGGACCAATCGCATCCCCGCCCCGATCTACGCTGCGGCCGGCGCCGGTGAACTGGCCCTACAGCAGTTGCGCAGACTCCCCGCCGTTGTCGGTGGACTGCGTGACCGAGCGGTCGCCGATGGTGGCAGGGTCGTCAACGAACTCGGTGGCAAAGCCGTCGTCACCGGCTTCGAGCTGCGCCAGAAGGCCAACCACACAATACGTAGTGCAAACCGGACGGCCGGGGCGCTGCGTCAGACGGCCGACCTGAACCGGCTACGCGAGCACGCCGACCTGGCCAAGCTCCGTGAGGCCGCGGATCTCCACAAACTCCGTGCGGCTGCGGACCTGCACCGGCTCCCCGGGGCGACCGAACTTAACAAGCTGCGGGAAGCCGCCGATCTGGACCGACTGCGCGAGTTGGCCACCCGTAACGCCGCGGTGGTCGTCGCCGGTGCCCAGGCCGCGCAGGGGCGGGCGCTCGCCGCGTACGGTGCCTTGGTGGCGCGGGGCGAACGCGTGGTGGGCACCGGCGTGCTGGAGGCAGCGGACACGGTGAACAGCGACATCGAGGCGACCGGCGCCACCACGCCGGTGCGGGCGTCCACGGACACGACCGCCGGGAAGACTCCGCCGGCCGAGGTGCCGAGCCCGGCCGAAGTGGCCGAGATCGTGGAGGCCAAGCCGGCTGCGGTGAAGAAGGCCACCCGCGCGAAGTCGACCACCCGGCAGACCGCCACCAAGCGGACTGACAGCCCGTCGGCGAAGCTGCCCCGAGGCGCCAAGCGGACCCAGTGAGTCAGTAGCCGGCGATCCCGGGCCGTCCTGTCGCCACGGTTTCGGGATCGCCGGCATAAGCTTGCCGTCATGGCCTACGCCGCACCGATCTTCGTCTTCGACGTCCGCTTGGTGATCGATCTGATCCTGTTCGTCTTCGCACTGATCGTGCAGGGGGTGGCTCTCGTGCACGCCGTGACGCAACGGTCCGATGCCTTCCCGGCCGTCGGGACCCTGCCGAAGGGCGGCTGGATCGCGATCCTGGCGGTCACTCTCCTGCTCACCCTGCTCACCCGCGCCACCCTCAGCATCTTCGGGCTGATCGGTGTGGCGGCGGCACTGATCTATCTGCTTGACGTCCGGGTCGGGCTACGCGACCTGGGTGACAACAGAGGGTCCTGGTGAGAGCCTTTCGTTGGCCACCTCCACCGGACGGCGGACCACGCACCTGGGGGCCCGGTCCGGGTGCCCCACGGACCGGGCGACCACCATTGCCCGATCCGGAAACCGAGCTGGTCGCCACACCGCACGGCGTACGACTGGAACGGCTGGTCACCGGCGTCGGTGATCCGGTCACCGTGTTCGCGCACGGGCTGGCCCACGGAATCGCGACCACCCGCCCGTTCGGCAGCGGCGTCGACGGCCGCCGGATTTTCTTCCAGTTTCGCGGCCACGGCCGTTCCGACGCGCCCGACGGACCGTGGAGCTACCTGGACCTGGCCCGTGACCTGCGAGCAATCGCCGACCTGGGCGGTGCTACGCGCGCCTTCGGAGCCAGCCTGGGCGCTGGTGCGCTGTGCCGACTGCTCGCGGAAAGTCCGGAACGGTTCGAGCGTCTCGTCTTCCTTCTTCCCGCCGCGCTCGACCGGCCACGTGGACCGGTCGCCCGGGCTCGGTTGACCGAGCTGTTGTCGGCCGTGCGGAGCGGGGACGCCTCGGCGGTGGCGGAGGCCGTCGCCACCGAACTGCCCCCGGTCGCACGCAACACTCCGGCCGGCTGGGCCTACCTGCGGCAACGGCTGGATCATCTGCTGCGCCACGGCCTCGCCGCCGGGCTCGTCGAGCTGCCGGAGCAGGTTCCGTTACTCGACGCGGGCGTGCTCGCCCAGGTGACCGCACCGGCACTTGTCATCGCCACCGAAGGCGACGACCTGCATCCGGTGGAGGTGGCGGAGGAACTGGCCGCTGCGCTGCCCCGGGCCACCCTGCACCGGTACGACAAGCCGGGTGTCCTCTGGACGGAACGCGCCGATCTGCGTGGCCGCATCTCCGACTTCCTGAACGGGTGAACCCCACCCTCCTCGCCTTCTGCCGCCGCAGCTTGCGAAAAACGGCCCGAGTCGTTGATACCTGCCATCAGGTGTCAGGTATTGATGGCAGCGTGGTCCGCATGACGAAACCTCTCACCGGAACGGTGGCACTGGTCGCCGGCGCCACCCGGGGCGCCGGTCGGCAGATCGCCGTGCAACTCGGCGCGGCGGGTGCCACCGTGTACGCGACCGGCCGCAGCAGCCGCGCCGGCCGCTCCGAACTGGACCGCCCGGAAACCATCGAGGAGACCGCCGAACTGGTCACCGCGGCCGGCGGCACCGGCATCCCGGTCCGGGCCGACCACCTGCTGCCCGACGAGGTGCGTGCCCTGGTCGCACGGATCGACGCCGAACAGGGCCAACTCGACGTGCTGGTGAACGACGTGTGGGGCGCCGATCCGCTCATCACCTGGGAAAAGCCGGTGTGGGAGCAGCCGCTCGACGCGGGCTTGCGGACCCTGCGGCTGGCAGTCGACACGCACGTGATCACCAGTCACTTCGCGATGCCGTTGCTGATCCGCCGCCCCGGTGGGCTTGTCGTGGAGATCGGTGACGGTACGAAGGCGTACAACGACGAGAACTACCGGCTATCGGTCTTCTACGACCTGGCCAAGACCTCGGTGAACCGTCTCGCCTTCAGTTGGGCCCACGAGCTGCGGCCGTACGGTGCGACCGCGGTCGCGCTCACTCCGGGCTGGCTGCGGTCGGAGGCGATGCTTGAGCACTTCGGCGTCACCGAGGCCAACTGGCGCGACGGCGCGGCCAAGGATCCACACTTCCTCATCTCGGAGACCCCGGCGTTCGTCGGCCGGGCGGTCGTCGCGCTCGCCGCAGACCCGGACCGGGCCCGCTGGAGCGGCCGGTCCGTCTCGGCCGGCGACCTGGCCAAGGTCTATGGTTTCACCGACGTCGACGGAAGCCGGCCGGACGCCTACCGCTACATCACCGAGGTGGTCGACGCCGGCAAGCCCGCCGACGTCACGGGTTATCGCTGAGACAGCCCGACCGGCGGCACTGCCGGGCGGTACGACACCAGGGTGATTCGACAGGTGCCGGGGTGGAGCGGGTCGTACTACGCCGTGTGGTCGTGCCGTCGACCGCCGGCGTACAGCGCAGCGGCCCGCCCCGCCGCCTCGGCCAGCCGCGACCGTAGCTCCGGTGGCCCGATCACCTCCACCTCCGGCCCGAGCGCCAGCAGTTGCGTGTAGGCCACGTCGACGGACTCGACAGGCAGGCGGGTCCTCACCCAGCCCTGCCCGTCGGGTTCGTCGGCGGCGGCGACCGCAGCGTCGTACCCGAACGGGATCTCGGTGAGGTGGCGGAGCCGGCGCAGGCCGGCGGGGCTCAGCCGGACCGTCACCTCGGCCCGCAGCATGCCGCGCAGGAACGCCTCGGCCTGGGCCCGCCAGTGGCCGGCCAGGTCGAATCCCGGATCCCGGTCGAAGCCCTCCCCGTGCGACTCGACCGCGATCACCCGGTCCACCCGGTAGGTGCGCACGTCCTCGCCGACCCGGCCCACCAGATACCAGGTCCCGCTCTTGAGGACCAGTCCGTACGGGCAGACCCGGCGATCCACCTCGTGTTCCCCTCGCCGGTAGCGGATAGTGACCACCCGGTCGCGCCAGACCGCCCCGGCCAACTCGGTCAACCACTGTGGCGGTGCGGTCTCGTGATACCAGCCTGGCACGTCCAGGTGGAACCGCTGGCTGGTACGCGCGGGAGCGTCGCGGAGGCTCGGTGGCAGCGCCGCGAGCACCTTCAGCTGCGCCGCCGCGACCGCGTCTGTCAAACCCATGTCGCCGGCCGGGCCGGGCAGTCCGGCCAGGAAAAGCGCCTCCGCCTCGTCCCGGGACAGTCCGGTGAGCCTTGTGCGGTAGCCGCCGAGGAGCCGGTAGCCGCCCGCCCGCCCCCGGTCGGCGTAGATCGGCACGCCGACGGCGGAGAGTGCCAGCACGTCCCGGTACACCGTCCGTTCGGAGACCTCCAACTCGCGGGCCAGTTCCGCCGCTGTCAGCACCTCACGGGTCTGCAACAGCAGCAGCAGGGAGAGCAACCGGGACGCCCGCACCGCCGTTCACCGTCCATCCCGTGCCCGCTCACCCCGCGCCCACTCCCACGTGACCGGCGTGAACCCACCCACCACAGGTGATCCTATCGACCTCGGCCGAGTGCGGCGATCTGCCGATCGGTGGCTGCGCCGACCGGTGACTACGCTCCTTGACGTGCATGCATCCGAGATTCCCTCCACCGTCGTGGGCGCGGGTCGCCGCTTCGTCGGCGGGGTCACGCTGCTGTTGCGGGGCGTCGGCCTCTACGTACGCAGCCCAGGTCTGATGCTGCTCGGCGTCGTCCCGGCGCTGATCTCCGGGGCGGTCTTCCTGACCGCGTACGCTCTCCTGGTCTTCTTCGTCGAGGACCTGGCCACCATGGCTACTCCGTTCGCCGACGGCTGGGCGGTGACGCCCCGCAGCGCGGTCCGGGTGATCACCGCACTGGCCCTCCTCGGTCTCGGTGGCCTGCTCACCGTGCTCACCTTCACGGCGGTCACCCTGGTCATCGGTGACCCCTTCTACGAGAAGATCTCCGAACGGGTGGAGCAGCGCTACGGCGGTACACCGGACGGGGTGGCGGTCCCGTTCTGGCCGTCGATGCGCCGCAGCGCCACGGACTCGCTCCGCATGGTGGCGCTGGCCGCGTCGTTCGGTCTGCCGCTGTTCGTCGCCGGCTTCATTCCGCTCGTCGGCCAGACCGTCGTGCCGGTCATCGGTGCGGCGGTGGGCGGCTGGCTGCTCGCCGTGGAACTCACCGGCGTGCCCTTCTCCCGACGCGGCAAGCGCTTGCCGGACCGTCGTAAGGCCCTGAAGGCGGACCGACCCACCGCGCTCGGCTTCGGAGTCGCGGTCTTCGTCTGCTTCCTGATCCCGCTCGGTGCCGTGCTGCTGATGCCGGCTGCGGTAGCCGGTGCCACCCTGCTGGCCCGCCGCTCACTCGGCCACCCCATCACGCAGAGCTGACCCGAGGGCGATCTGGTCGCGCCAATCCGTACCGGTGCCGGGTGAACCGAGGGCGGTCCTGCTCCGTCATGCGCGTGCCACACCCGGAAACGAACCGGGTGTATCCGCCGGACACCGTAATGGAGGGCCACATGACAACGGAGAACTTCTCGGCACCGATACGTCAAGTGTGGACGAGCACCCGAGCAGCGCTCGTCGTCGTGACGGTTCTCGCCGCCGGTCTCGTCGTGGTGATGTCGAGCAGCTCCGACGCCGTCGCCGGGGAACGGGTCACGTTCGTCAACGCCACCGGGGAGACGCTGTGGGTCGGTGCAGGTGAGAGCGGCGACGGTTCGCGACGGATCACCGGGCTGCCTGTGCTGGCACCGGGCGAGTCGAAGAGCATCGTCGTACCGGACGACGGGCAGCCGGGTCACTGGCGCGGCAGGTTCTTCGCCCGGCAACGGTGCAGCGGAGAACCGGGTAGCACGTTCCGGTGTCTCGTCGGTGACTGCGGCCCCCACCTGGATCACTGCGAGCGGGGCGCGGAACCGGTGAGCCTGGCCGAGTTCAACTTCGACCAGAACAGTCCCGTGGCACCGTGGTACAACGTGAGCTACGTCGACGCGCTGTCCGTGGTGATCACGATCGAGGCGCCCGGTGCTCCGAACCCAGCCGTCGCCGGGAGCTGCGTCCGGACGGACTGCTCCGGCGGACAGATGCTCGCCGCCTGCCCCGACGCACACGCCACGCGTGATCCGCAGACCGGTGACCGGATCAACTGCGTCAACCCGAACCGGGACGGGGAGAGCGCGTACACCGAAGCCCTGCGACCCTTCGGCCCGCGCGCGTACCTGTGGTCCACCCATGACAAGGTGCCCGGCAACGAGACCGTCTTCAACTGCCCTGGCTGCGCGGACTTCACGGTGACGTTCCGCAACGGCGGAGTGTCGGCTGCGCCGCCCGCCCCGCCGGCTGCGCCGCCCGCCCCGCCTGTCGGAAACCCGGTCGGGACCGCGTTCAGCCTGCGCGGGTACGCCGACAAGTGCGTCGACGTGCCGGGTGGCATCTCAGCCGATGGCGTGCAGTTGCAGCTCTGGCAGTGCAACGGCACCCCGGCGCAGCAGTTCGCGCAGGGTCCGAACGGTTCCCTCGTGGCACTCGACAGGTGCATGGACGTCGCCTGGGCAGCGCGGGACAACGGAACCAAGGTGCAACTGGCGGACTGCAACGGTGGGCCGGCGCAGATCTGGGTCGCCGAGAACGGCATGGTGCGCAATCCGCACTCCGGCAAGTGCCTCGACGTTCGCGATTGGAATGCTGACGACGGTGCGCCCTTGCAGATCTGGGAGTGCAACCCCGGGCAGGAGAATCAGACCTGGCGTGCCGCCGGAGGCTGAGGCGCTCGCACGGGCCGGGCGCCGGACGGTTGCGCCGTCATGGTGCACCGGGTCGCCGAACGGCGGTCGGCGGTCGGCCACGCGATGAGACGAATCGACCGGGAGCGAGAGGATACCGATGAAGTCAGGGCGCGGCCGACCGGCGGCGCGGGTCTGGTGGGCGTTACCGCTGCTGCTGGCGATTGTCTTCGTGCCAGTCGTGCCAGCGGCAGCGGTCGTAGCGGCGCCTGATGACACCGGCAAGTACTACATGGTGGGACCGCCGGTCGACGGTCAGCGGGAATACCTGTACCGCATCGCTGTCGTCACCCTGGGCAACGGGAACCGGTTCCGTGAGATCATCGAACTCAACCGTGGCCGTCAGCAGCCGGACGGTTCGGTCTTCACCGACGGCGTCGAGTTGGGGCCGGGTTGGATACTGGCGCTGCCCCGCGACGCCGACGGTCCGGGAGTGCGGACCGGCCCGCTCCCGTCGATCGGGCCACCCACACCGTCGTCGGCGCAGAGCACGGCGAAAGCATCCCCGGGCACGGCGGCACCGCCACCGTCACCGTCACCGAAGGTCACGACCCGGCCCGTCCCGAACGCGGAGCCGCCGCCGGTCACGACCGCTTCGTCGCCGGCCGTCGCCGCACCGACGAATAAGGCTGCTCCCCTCAACTCCAACCTGATCCGGATCGGCGCGGGCATACTTGCGGTGCTCCTCGCCGTCGGCGCACTCCTGGTGTTGCCCCGACGGATACAAGGAGCGCGCTCGGTCACCCTCGATGACGGGCCGTGGCCGCCGGAGCGGCACCACACACCGACCCCGGCAGAACTGGACGCCGGCGCGGCAGCCACCCCGCAGCCGGCTCCGCCGGGCCCGCTGGGGCCGCCACCCCTGACACCTCCGATCGCCGAGTCACCGAGTCCGTCGACGCGGCAGCACCCGGCGAGACCGAACCTGCCGGTGCCACCTTCCGAGCCGCAGCCTCCGGCCGAGCCCGGTCCGCTGGTGTCGTCGGGTCCCCGGCCCGACTGGCTGCCCCGTGTCGACGTGTCACCGATCGCGGTCAGCCTGCCCCCGCCGGTGCCACCGGAGCTGCTGGTAGCGCCGGCACTGGCTGACGCTGGCGGTCACGGTGAGCAGGTCGGCGCCGACGTGCCCCGGCCGGCGTTGCCGGCCGACGGCGACGTGCCGTATGTCCGGGCCGAGGTGCGCACCGAAGCTGGTCCGATCGTGGTGCGTCTGATCGGGGTCACGAGCGATGCTGATGGGCCCGCCTACGCCTGGCTCGCCGACGACGAACCGGCAACCTTCGCCACCGTGCCGTTGGTGTTGGGGCACCGGGACGGCTGGCGACTACAGGTCGACCTTTCCCGGGCGCCCGACGTGTTCACCCTGGTCGGTGAGCTGGACGAGTGTCGTCGACTGGCTGCTGCCTACGCCCGGCAGTTGCGGGCGGGCGGTATCGGCGTCGCCGTCGTCGGCGACGCACTCGGCACCCACAGCCTCGACGACTGCCGTCGCCTGGACGGGCTTCCCGCGCCGGGCGACCTGTACAGGTTTTCCGTACCGGGCGACCTGGACGCAGACCGGTACGTCGTCGTCACCACGGGACTACCGAAGGGCACCGGAATTCGAGGGCTCGCCGCCTCCACGGGTGGTCGGTGCATTCCCATGGTGATCGGTCCGGTGCCGAACGGCCGGTGGACGGCTCAGCTCGGCACCGGGGAGTGAAGCTGCGACAGGACGGACGGCAACGGGCCCTTCGGTGTCCGGGGTAGGCGCTGCCAGGCATCCCCCTCGACGCGGTACGCGGCGCCCACCCGCACCCGTGGGTAGGAGCGGCTGCTGAGGATCAGCTCCACCTGTGCGGCGCGCAGCGGTTCCGCCTGGGCACGGACCCGGGTGAGCGGGGCGAGAAGATCGGCGGTGGACAGAACGTCGATCGCGCGTCTCCTCGGTACCTGGAGCTCCAACAGCAGCCGTCCCGGCCGGGTCGGCGGCCGGTGCCGGTGCAGGCGCAGCCAGTTTCGCGGCAGCTGAGGGTGCTCCGCCGGCAGGACGGCGTACGCCCGGCGGCTGCCGAAGGTGGGCCAGCGGCGTACCTCGTGGGGCAGGCCGGCCAGCGCACGGGCCCGGGAGGTGCACCGGATTCGCAGCGGCTCGTCGTCGCACCCGCCGGTTGGTGTCAGGCGGCCGGCGTGGTCCATGTCGAAGGTGTCGACCGCGAAGGTCCGGTCCAGGCGTGCGGCCGGCAGGAGGTACGCCTCGCGCAGGCCGCGTAGGTGCTGAAGGCGCGCGGGCAGGGTCGCCCGGAGCACCTCCATCGGGATCGCGCCTCCCGCTTCGACCCGTACCCGTAGCAGCTGGCTACCGTCCGGCACCGACCGGGGATCCAGGAACGCCAGCAGGAAGAGTTCGGCACCGGGCAGCCCGTCGGCGATGGACTCGGCACCTCCCGGCGCGGCGACGAACGCCTCGAACTCTTCGGCGTTGACCTGTTGGGCCGCGGACAGCCACGGCGGCCCGTACACCGACCGCCGGGATTCGGTGGCCAGTGGCGGCCGGGGAAGCGGCAGCACCGGAACGGCGACCGGCGGCGGTTCCGGCTGTGGCGGTCCGGTGACTGCCGGCTGGTCGGGCGTAGGGTCGGCGGGGGCCGACGCGGACGTCCCGGCGGACACGATGATCAGTTCGCCGGCGGCCGGCACCAGCAGTCCGGCGGCGGTCGCCCGCAGCGCGGGCGGGTCCGGCGCGATCCGGGGTCGGAATGCCCGCCACCGGCCCGGCCCACCCGCCTGGTCGAGTGCCCGCAGGTCCTGCCGTCCGTCCACCAGTTCCGCGCTGCCGCCGGGAGGCGGTGTCCACACGGTTGCCCCGGTCGTCTCCGCGAGCTCCTGAGCCTGGACGCCGAGCCGTTGCTGCTCGTCCGCATCGGACGGCCAGGTCAGCCAGAGCCGCAGTTCACTGCCGTACAACGGCAGGTCGCCCAGCAGCGCGGCGAGTTGATCGCCGTCGCACACCCGCTGGGTGCCGCCGTAGTCGCCGACCAGGAAGCCGCCGGAGCGGGCGGTCACCGCTATCGTGACCAGCCCGTCGGAGGCCGCGTTGAGCCGGTGTGCGGCGGCCCGCCGGCTGACGAAGTCGGCTCGGGTGGCCAGCACGAGTCCGCCCGGCAGGGGCAGACCGACGACGCCGGTACGTGGCCGTACCAGACCCTGATCCAGGCTGAACCAACCTGGTAGGGGGGTGGCCAGCTCGGGCGGCTGGATGACGATCCAGTCTCGTGCCTGCCGGGTGGTCCGATCCAGCGGTATCGCATGCATCGGGCCGTCGCCGGTCTGCCGGCCGTGGTGCCGGATGACCGCACCGTCCGGGCTGACCAGTACGTCGTGGGCGAGCAGCCCGGCGACCTCGCTGAACAGCTCCGCGTACCGGGTGCCGTCCTGGGTGAGGATCCGTACGTCGTTCGCGGTCTCGCCGGAGCGCCTGACCAGGTCGGTGATGGCCGTCGCGGTCAACGGTCGGTCGGGCCTGTCCGGCACCACCAGTCCACCATGGATGCCGGGTTCCAGCCAGAGGTCGAACAGCCCGGTTACCCGTCGGTGTCGGCGGGGGTCGAACCGGCGGGTGACTGACGGCTTGTCGATGCCCGTTGCTGCCGTGCTGGTTATCGCGTACACGCGCTCTCACCACCGTCCGTTCGGCTCGACGGATCACCGTCAGGCCCGGGGCCGCGAACGGGGCCCATGCCTTCACGACGAGGATCATCGGGCACCGGTTCACTGAATGCGAAGCATTCTGCTCATTCGATTGAACGGATTCGTCGCTCATCCGCTGTAGAGGGTGGGCCGCACAGATCGGCCACAGGTCGGTGAAGGAGGACAGATCGGTGCTGGCGAACGTTGGACGCCTGCTCTCGGGCGTGGCGGTTGCCTGCTGCCTGGTCGTGGCGATGGCCGGTACGTCGGTGGCGCAGAAGGCCCCGCCGGACCCGCAGGCCTACGTCAAGTACTACGTCGTAGCCGCGACGTACCAGGGACAGCCGGAGAACCTCGCCGAGATCGCGAACCGGTTCCTCGGTAGCGGTGAGCGGGCCGCGGAGATCTACAACCTGAACGCCGGGCGGGTGCAGCCGGACGGGGCGAGCCTGACCGATCCGGCCAAGCTCGACCGTGGCTGGTATCTGGTTCTGCCGTGGGATGCGGCGGGTGAGGGGGTCAAGTACGGCCAGATTCCGTCCGGCGGCGCCACGCCGACGAAGGCGGCGTCACCCACTGCGGCTGCGAAGCCGTCCGCTGGCTCCGGTGCCAGACCGAGCCCGAGCGCCAGTCCGAGTGCCACACCATCCCCGACCGGGACGAAGAGCACGTCCGGTTGCACCGCCGTCGCCGCGTCGAGCAGCCGTTCGGACTGGGCACAGCTGCGGATGGCGGCCGACGGGGCATGGGACCTCAGCCGCGGCAACGGCGTCATGGTCGCGGTCGTCGACTCCGGAGTGGACGGTGAACTCGATCAGTTCAGTGGCCGTATCGCGGTGGGTGCGGACGTCACTGTCGGCAACGGGCGGGGCGACTCCGACTGCCACGGGACCGGCACCGCGATGGCGGGCATCATCGCGGCGACCGCCGACGGCGACCGTACTCCGGCCGGTCTCGCTCCGGACGCCACGATCCTGCCGGTACGCATGGTGGGTTCGTCGGGGAAGAGTCAGGCCACGGACGCGGCGAACGCCATCGAGGTGGCGGTGA
Source organism: Micromonospora sp. HNM0581 (assembly GCF_012726175.1). Classification (GTDB taxonomy): domain Bacteria; phylum Actinomycetota; class Actinomycetes; order Mycobacteriales; family Micromonosporaceae; genus Micromonospora. Next base: position 455,653 of record NZ_JAASAD010000001.1, on the reverse strand, counting down.
GCGCGGGTGCCTCGGTGGTGGCTCTCGGCTCACACGTGGATCTGGCAGCTCCGGCGGTCATCGCCTCGCTGACCACCGCGCTCAGCCACGACGTACTCGTGGTGGCTGGTGCGCCGACGAAGCCGGTCACGCTTCCGGCAGCGGGTGATTCCGACGCCACCGGTGCACTGTTGCTCGTCGGTGGGGTCGGTGCCGACAACCAGTTGGTCGAGGAGTACCACCCGGGCACCGTGGAGGTGGTGGCGCCGGGCGCTGACGTGACGAGCGTCGGGCCGGGCAAGGTCGGGGCGCTCAGCTACACGGGTACCCGCTTCGCCGTCGCTTTCGCGGCCGGCCAGGCCGCGCTCGTTCGGGCGGCGTACCCGGAGCTGAACGCCGGCCAGGTCGAGCAGCGGATTCACCGCACCGCCGATCAGCTCGGCGGCGACACCCCTGACTCGTACGGCGCCGGCATGATCAACCCGGCGGCCTCGGTCGCCCGACCCGTCGAGCAGGAACGTCCGGTCGAAGTCGGCACGGACAGCGATAGTGGTGGCGGTGTGCTGGGCGCTCTCGTCCTGGTCGGGCTGGCGCTCATCGGCGGCGGTGCCTTTCTGACGCTGCAACTGCGTCGCCGCCGCGCCTACGGCTGATCGGAGCACACTCGGGAAACGCAGGCGGGGTACGGGCGAAACGCCCGTACCCCGCCTGTCGGTGGCAGCGCTACCGCTTGTGCCAGGTCTGTTCCTCGTTGGCGACATAGATCCACAGCTCCAGCGGCGTGTCGCCGTCGACGTGCATGTTGACGTCGACCGACTTGCCGTTGAGTTTGCTGATGATGCCGCCCTGGTCGTTGAGCTGCCAGTCCTGGGCCGGGTTGCCATTGCAGTAGGCCACCTGAATGGCGGTGCCGTCGGCGGAGGCGGCCCAGGCGATGTCCATGCAGAGGTCACGCGAGCGGATCGTGCCGTCGCTGCGGAAGTCCCACCACTGCGATGGTTCCTCCCGGCAGGTCTTCAGCACCAGCCGCGTTCCGTCGCCGGTGGTGCCGGAGCTGACGCACTTTCCGGTACGCGGGTGGAAGATCTGCTTCAACCCGGCTGGGCGGGCCGGCTTCGCTGCGGCGGCGTGGGTTGGGGCCGCGGTGGTCGGCTCCGGCTCGTTGGCCGGCGGCTTCGGCTTGTCGGTCGGCAGTTCGGGCTCGGCGCTCGGTTCGTCGGCCGGCTCGCTCTGCTGCGGCTGTGCAGCGGCGGGCGTCGGCGCCGGTTCGCTCGGCGTGGGCTTGGCGAGCCGGGTGTCGAGCACGTAAAGATCGTTGAGCGCCTTCACGGCACGTAGGAACGTCTCGGTCGACTGATCCAGGGCGCCGCCGGTCTGTCGCACGGCTGTCGGACCGTTGCGGTAGGCGGAGAGCGCCAGCAGGTACGGATCGCCATCCAGGCCGGACAACTCTTTGTGCAGTCCACACATTGCGTCGCCGACGGCCGGAACTGCGATCGCCGGATCCCAGGCGGAGCTGCCCTCGGGCCCGTACGCCTGCCACACCTCGGGCAGGAACTGCGCGACGCCCCGCTGCCCGTTCGTGCCCAGCAGGTTCGCGTCGAAGCCGGAGAGCGCCATCAGCTGAGCGGCGATCATCGGTGGGGTCACCTGTTCGCAGACCGACCCGGCCGCGACGACGAGGGGGACGTACTCGGTGGGTACTCCCTTGGCCTCGTTCGCCGGCGGAGCGGTCGGTGTGGGGTCACCGCTGCCACCGAACTGTTTCAACCTGCCGTAGTACCCGGCGTAGCCGCTGACCAGGTCGAGGTAATCGACCGCTCCGGCGGGCACTCCCTTAGCCCTGGTGACCTCGGTCAGGCCGCTGTGGAAGGCTGCGACTGAGAGACGCCAGGTGTCGCCGGTGACACCGACCAGCCGGAGCTGCCCGCTGAGATCACACATCTGGTGGGCGAGGGCCAGGATACTCGCCGAGATGTCCGAACGGCTGGCGTCCGGCCACGGCTTCCACGCCTTCCAGTCCTCGTCGTCGAGGCCGGCGATGCCCTTACCGCCGGAGGCGGTCTGTTGGGCGTTGTTGTTGAGGTTGGACTCGGCCATCAGCTGCCCGGCGATCTTCGCCGGGTCGAGCATCGGGCAGGAGCGGGCAGCGGCGACGATGGCCGTCATCTGCTTCTCGCTCACCGGATCGCCGACCACGGTGTCGTTCTGAGCGGAGGCGACACTCCAGTTGATCGTGGCGAGCACGGCGGCCAGCACCGCCAGTACGGCCAGCACACCGGCCAGCAGTTTGCGTGGTGTACGGCCGAGGTTGAACTTGAGGTGGGTGAGGTCGGTTGTCACGGGCCATCCCCTTCGGCGTGGCGACACCTGTCGTGACGCATCGCGGTGACCCGACGTTCAGATCTGGTGCGAACTTCTTCGGGATTCTGCCGGGCGAGCAGTGAACCGAGTGGGGCGCGAGTCCGTCAACCGGTGGGCGCACGGCGGCGACACGGCCGTGTCATCGATCGTCCAGTGGGGAGGTGACCGGTGTCGGCCAGCGAGGACTCGCGATCCGTAGCGGCGGCTGGGTCGTCGGTTGCGGAGCTGGTGAACCTACTGTCCACCTACGATCTGTCCGCGCGTCACCGGCGGGCTATGCTGCCTCCCAGGGCCGCGGGGGGCGAGGACGTGTCGTGTCCCACCCGGGCGGCAGGGTGCGCTCTGTCCGTCAGGGAGGCGGTCTGTGTCGACGGTTCCCCACGAAGCGGTTGGACCGGGCCTTCCGGACAGCGCCTCCGTCGAGCGGTCCGCTGCCACGACACTGTTGAACCGGGTCGTCGAGGAGTATCGCCGCCCGCTGCACCGCTTCCTCACCCGCCTGCTGTTGGGGCAGCAGGAACTGGCCGAGGATCTGGTGCAGGAGACCTTCCTGCGGGCGTGGCGTCATGCGGAGACACTTGCCGCCGATCCGTCGAAGGTCGCGCCGTGGCTCTACACGGTCGCCCGCCATGTGGCGATCGACGCGATGCGGGCTCGGCAGGCTCGGCCGCCGGAGGTCAGTCTGCCGGATCTCAACCGAGTGCCTACCACGGACGACGAAATGGACCGTGTGGTGAACGTTCAAGCGGTCCGGTTGGCGCTCACGAAGCTGAGTCCGGAGCACCGTGAGGTGCTCCGGGAGATGTACTACCGCAGGGCCTCCGTCGCCGAGGCGGCGGTGCGCCTGGGCATACCCGAGGGTACGGTGAAGTCCAGAGCCTTTTATGCGGTGCGCGCTTTGCAAGCCGCTATCGGACCTGCTGAAACGTCCTGATGTCAGATCCGGCATCAGGCGTAGGCCAGACAACACCGCGTGGTGCCGACCCGTGCGAGGAGAGGGCTGGATGCGCGCAGGCGAAGAGCACGCCATGGCCGAGCGGGAGAGACTGACTCTCTACCTGCTGGGGGCCTTGGACGACGCTGAGCGCGAGACCTTCGAAGATCACCTCGCCGGTTGTTGGCACTGCCTCGACGAGGCAGCCGCCATCGGTCCCGGCATTGGTGGGCTTGCCGGGCTCGGCGAAGCGGACTGGTCGCCTTCCGATCAGGCGTCATTGCCCGAGGCTCCGGTCACGGACAAGTCGACGCTCGCGTCACCGGCTACCGAGGAGCCGACGTCCGCGCCACCCACGGTCGAGGATGCGGAGCTGTCAGCGGCGGCTGCGGCGCCGGCGGACGCCCACGACACGGCGTACGCCGGCAGCGGAACCGCGGGTGACGGAGCCGAGCGGACTCCGGGGGCCTCGGGCGTGATCGATACGCGGAGGCGTGACCGCGGAGAAGCACGCGCCGTCGCGGTCCGCCCCTGCGGCAACCGCCCGACCGGTCGAGGGTCGGCCGGTGCGCGTCCACCGTCGACGGTCGGCTCGCGGCGGCGGCGTCGGGCCTTGTGGGCCGGTGCGATGGCGGTCGTCCTGGTGCTGGTGGGCGGAGTGATGACGGTCAACGAGCGGGCCGCCGGCCCTGACCGGGTGCTGACCGCGTCAGGGGAAGCACCCGGCTACGGTGCCAGCCTCTCCGTCGCCATCACCGTGGGCGCCGCCGAGAGCGCCACCATCCGGATCACCGTCACCGGCCTGCGGCAGGGCACCCGCTACCGCCTGTTCGCGGTGACCCGCGACGGTGCCACCCACGTGGTGCGCGACTGGACTGCTTCGTCCGGGCCGCAGGAGGTGGCCGGCGAGACCTCCCTGCCCGTCGGCGAGTTGTCCTTCATCACCGTCGGGCTGGTCGACGGCTCAGCCATCGTGACCGCGCCGATCGCCCAGAGCCCGGCGACACCTGACTGACCGGCCGCACTCTCACTGACCGCACCGAATCCGGCCGACGAGCTGGTGGCCACTTCCCCGGGACGCGGCTGCCGTACCCGTCGGATCTCACCGGTGCTGTCGCGGCAGTCTCCGTCCGGCCCGCTGCTCGCGTCCCGTCGGTCGACGCCAGCGGGCTGCGAAAAAAAGTCCGAACTGGTCGTGAACCGAGCGGTGGGCTGCGCCGTAGAGCCGTCACCCGCTGCCGGGAGGTTCGGCTGGCTACCGCGGGTGGGCGAGCAGGAGGGAGGCGAGGCAGATGAGCAGGGGCTCCGTGGCACCACCACGGCCGGGCTCGGCGGCCGGCACGACGCAGCTTGGTGAGCTGCCCGGTGTGCCGGCGTACGCCGGTGGGTCGGCATGGCGACGTGACAGCCTCTCCGCCGACGGCATCGGCTGGATCGGTGCGCACGGTGGAGCCGGGGCGAGCACGCTCACTCGGCTGCTCGGTGGCACCGACATCGGTTGCCGATGGCCGGATCCGGCTCTCGCCGAACCCGCTCAGGTCATGGTGACCGGACGGACGAACCTGGACGGGCTGCGGGCGGTGTCCCGCGTGCTGAACGCGATGCGGGAGGGACGGCATCCGGCGGACCTGCGGCTTGTCGGCGTGGTGTTGATCGCCGACCTGCCGGGCTGGCTCCCCCCGCCGCTACTCGCCCGGATCCGGCTGCTCCGGTCCATCTCCCCGGTGTACCGGCTGCCGTGGATCCCGCAGCTCCGGGTAGGCGCGGAGCCGAAGCAGCTGCCACGGCAACTGTCCCGGTTGTCCGCGGTGGTCGACCGGCACGTCAGGTCGCGGAGGCAGCCGTGAACGGGGTTGCCGACCGTGCCGCGGGCGTCGTGGCCCGGGCGGTCCGCTGCGCCACCGCTGTCGTCGTCTCGTTCACGGGGCTGAGCGTGGTCCTACCTTCTAGTGCGACGGCGGCCGAGGGTACTTACACCGTTGAGATCGACGGAAACAGTTCCGTGTACGACTACACCATGTGCCTCAAGACCACCACGACCATGGCGAGGCCGCGCGGAAATGGTAGTGACCGGATCTGCACCGGAAGACAAAACTATTTAATGGTGTCAAGCTTCAGATTGTCCGCCCCCCATAGCGAGGGCGACGTCGTGAAGATCGACATCGAGATGCACACCGGTCTCGCCGGGGAGTCGGTAACCAAGGACGATATCGACATCACCGGGGCGACCAGCTGCGTTCTCTCGGGCACGGTGCACGCCGGCAAGTTCGAGTGCGACACCCCGATCAACAGTCTCCAGTTCTCGCCGCCGGTCGTCGAGCCTTACACGATCAACACGAACGGCGATCAGGCAGTGATGAAACTGCTGGATCTTATGGCCTGGCTGGTGACCGCCGCAGCCGTGGCCGGACTGCTCATCAGTGGTGCGACGCTGGCGTCCCAATTGCGTCGAGGTGCCCTCGAAGAGCGGACCGAGTACATGAAACACCTCGCCTTCGTCCTCGCGGCGTGTCTGCTCGCGAGCACTGCGGGCCCCCTCATCGCATGGCTCGACCTCACCGGTTGACACCCCAGATGTGCCAAATCGAGGAAACATCTGATCTTGGAGGAGAGAACACCATGTTCGGCGACATCTACTACCGCGCGGTAGCGCGGATTGCGGCGATGCCCCAGGCACCGGACAACCTCGCGGTCGCGGTGCCGCAGCCGGACACCGGCGGTGGTCTGCCGGAAGGTCTCGCCGAACGAGTGTCCCAGGTGCTGGGGCTGGTGTCGTGGACCGGAACGGCGGCCGGTGTCGTCGGAATTCTGCTCACCGGTTCGGTCATGACCATCTCCCACAAGCGGGGCGAGAGCTCCGAGCATGTCAGCCGCCTCGGCATGGTGCTGGGCGGCTGCATCCTGGTCGCGATGGCAGGTCCGATCGTCACCTGGATCTTCCCCTGACGGGAGGCGGTGACCGACCCGCTCGCCGACCGCCGGTCCGAGTGTTCCCTACAGGGCAGGTGTGATGAGATCGATGTTCGCGCCCGTCGACGAGACAGGCGAGGAGCGGCCGTTCTGGCAGCATCGCAGGTGGCAGCTGGCGGCGACCTTCCTGGCCGTCGCGTTGTGCACCGGCGCGGTCGCGGCGCTCGTCGGGAGCCCGGCCGCCGCCCCCGGTGCCGCCGCCCCCGCCGGACCGGCGATCGGGCCTCTGACTCCCCACGGGGACCGGCCGCAGGGGTGCCGGACCGATGACTCCGGGCAGCGGTTGCCTACCGAGTCACCCCGGGACATCACCTGGCGGGCCCTGAACGGGGCGCAGACCCCGCTGTCGGCCTCGGCGGGCCCGGTGAAGACCACAGGTCCGCTGTTGTGGTGTTTCGCGCACACCCCGATGGGGGCCGTCATGGCGGCACACACGATTTCCCGCCAGATGAGCGGTCCCCACTGGCGTACGGTCAGCCAGCAGCAACTCGTACCCGGGCTGGGGCGGGACTACTTCGACGCGATGCGCGCGTCTATGCCGGACGTCGGGCCGGTGCAGACCGCCAACGAGTTGGCCGGATTCCTCGTGGTCAGGTATTCGCCGAGCACCGCGACAGTCAGGGTGCTGGTCCGGCAGGCGAACCTGGTCCATGTCTCCCTCGACTACGTCGTCGACTGGAACGGGGTGGACTGGCAACTACGACCGCTGAGATCCGGCGGCCTCTACGCCCGGGTCAGCCCCGTTGTCTCCCTCGCCGGGTTCGTGTTGTGGGACGGGGTGTGACATGTCGGAGTGTGCTACCGGTGACGCCGTCTACATCGGCACGATCGGGCAGGTCGTCGGCTTCTTCGAGGGAGGTATCGACGGCATCCTGAGCGACATCGCCAGCGCCATCCTGGGTGCCGCGGTCGAACTCTTCGCCAACCTCGGAGACATTCCCACCCTCGGAGACCAGACGCTCAACGACAGCATCCACCTGCAGACCGACTGGCTGGTCGTCACGATCGCCGTGGCGTCGCTGCTGGCGGCGTCCTTCCGGATGGCGCTCGAACGCAGGGGACAACCCCTGATCACCGCGCTCATGGGTCTGGTCCGCATGATCATTACGGTGAGCGTCGCATGGTGGGTGGCCAACTGGCTGGCCAGCGAGGCGGATGCCTACTCCGACCACCTCTACGAGGAGGGCATCAAGGCGCAGCTCAAACTGATCGCCAACTGCGGTACGGACGGCCTCACCGCCTTCCTCCTGATCATCATTGGTCTGCTCCTACTGATCGCCGGCTGCATCCACGTCATCCTGATGTACATGCGCCTCGGCGTGATGGTGCTGCTCACCGGCACGTTGCCGCTGGCCGCGGCAGCCTCGATGTCGGAGTGGGGCGGCGGGTGGTGGCGCAAGCACATCGCCTGGATGGTCGCCTGGTTGGCGTTCAAACCCGTGGTCGGATTGATCATGTACTCAGGCGCGGCCATGATCGGTGCCACCGACAACGTGGACGGCGAAGACAACGCGCAGCACTACAAGCTCGCCGGAGCGGCGATCCTGCTGATGGCTGCGGTGGCGCTGCCCGCGCTGATGCGGCTGGTCGTGCCGGCGATGGCGAGCTTCGGCTCCAGGGATGGTGTCGGAGCGGGCGCCGCCGCCGGTGGCGCTGCGGCCGGTGCGCTGGCTACCGGTGCCAAGCGGATCGCCGGCGGGGGTGGCCCGGGCGTGTCCGTCGGCCGATCCGGGGGGCCGAGCGGAGGCGGCGCACCGGCCAGTGGCGCCCCCGCAGGAGCCAGCGCAGGTGGCGCCGGTGGTGGTTCCGGCGGCAAACCGTCAGGTGGCTCGGGCGGTGCGCCTGCCAACGGTTCCGGCGATTCCGCCGGCCCCTCCGGCGCAGCGTCGGAAGGCGGATCCGATACCGATGCCGGACGGAGAGCCGCGCAGTTCGCCAGGGGCGCGGCCGGCGTCGCGGCCTCGGCGGTGCAGCACGGTGCGCGCACCGCGGTGAGCACCCACCGACACGCCGGCAACATCGCCGGCGGGGCGCTCCCAGACGAACGTCACTGATCCGCCCGAACAGGAGAAACGAGCATCGTGAGTACGACAGCGGAACCCCTGAAGACACCGACGTACGGCAACTGGCGTCGTCCGCGGAAGGCCGGCCTGGGATCGTTCGGTCTGGTCGGGACCATCGGCCTGTTCGGCGCGCTCGTGCTGGTCCTGATCGGCTCCATGATCTCGCTCAACGTGGCCCTGGTGATGGGGCTGCCGTTCGCGGTGCTGCTGACGCCACTGGCCATACGCACCGCGGACGGCCGCAACGTCTACGACATGGCTGCCGTACGGATCGGCTGGATGCGACGCAAGTCCAAAGGGCAGCACCTGTATGTCGCCGGGCCGCTGTCGACGCGCCCCGGCGGTCGGTTCCGTCCGCCGGGGCTGCTCAGCCGGGTCACCATGTTGGAGGGAAGGGACCCCTACGATCGCCCCTTCGGCGTCCTCCACCACCGCCACCGCAACCAGTACACCCTCGTGCTCGCCTGCGAACCCGACGGCGGATCACTCGTCGATCCGGACCAGGTGGACACCTGGGTGGCCCTCTGGGGTGACTGGCTTTCCCGGCTGTCGCACGAGCCGGGGCTGCGTGGTGCGTCGGTGGTGGTCGAAACCGCGCCGGACCCGGGTACCCGGCTCGCTACCGAGGTGCTGGGACGCATCTCCCCGAACGCCCCGCCTGCCGCGCGTGCCGTCATGGAGGAGGTGGTGCAGACGTACCCGGACGCCTCGTCGGAGATGAACACCTTCCTGACCCTGACCTACTCGGCACCGGGCGGTGCGCGGCGTGACCACGACACCATGCTCGCCGATCTGGCGTTGCGGCTACCGGGTGTGCTGAGCGGTCTGGTGGCGGCCGGCGGCGGGTCGGCGGAGCCGCTGTCGGCGGAGCGGATCGCCGAGGTTGTCCGGGTGGCGTACGACCCGGCTGTCGCCGCCGAGGTGCTCGACGTACGAGCCCAGCACGGCGGGACGGGGCTGGAGTGGGCCGACGCCGGCCCGGCCGCCGCGGTCGAAACGGTCACCTACTACCAGCACGACTCCGGGGTGTCCCGCAGTTGGCTGCTGACGCTCGCACCGCGCGGCACCGTGCGTTCCGGTGTGTTGCGCAGCCTGCTGGATCCCGTACCCGGCATCCGGCGTAAGCGGGTGACTCTGGTCTACCGCCCGATCGACCCCGCTACCTCCGCCAGAATCGTCGAATCGGATCGCCGGTCCGCCCAGTTCATGGCGAACTCGACCCGGGGCCTGGTACGGGCCCGCGCGATCTCCGAGATCGAGGCCGCCGAGCAGACCGCTGCCGAGGAGGCCAGCGGGGCGGGTCTGGTCGAGTTTTCGATGCTTGTGACGCTGACCGTCGACTCCGCCGCCGACGTACGGGACGCGGAGGTGACGATGCGAAACCTGCTCGGTGCCACCCGGATCGCGATGCGCCCGGCGGATCGGATGCAGGCTGCCGCGTTCTCCTGCACGCTGCCGGTGGGCATTCTGCCGTGGGAACAGACGATGGTGCCGCACGAGTTGAAGGAGGCGCTGTGACGCCCACGCCGGCCGAGGTCGGCCCCCGCGTGCTGGACATCGGGGCGGGCTGGCCGCGGCACGCCTCCGGACCCACGACCGCCCTGTCCGGGCTGGTCGTGCCGGACGTCGATACGCAGGTTCGGGAACTCGACGAGACGGGTAGGCAGACGCGCCGGGCATTGCGCCGGGCACGTCGGCGGCAGGCCCAGGAGGAACTGGCCGAACAGCGTTATCTCCAGCGGTTGGCCCGGGCCAACCGGGACGACACCGTGCCGCACCGTGGCTCGTACGCGTTGGGTGGCGGCCGGGTGGCGGCAGTTGACCCGCCCACCATGTGGCGGGCCACCACCGTTCAGGCCTGCGGCCTGTGGCCCTTCGCCTCCGGTTCCGGTGCCCCGATGACCGGAGTCCCACTCGGCCAGCACATCAACACCGGAGCCACGGTCTGCGGCGACCCGCTCAACTGGTTCACCCGGGCCCGGTACATCTCCAACCCGTCACTTTTCATGCTCGGCATGCCCGGTCTGGGCAAGTCGACGCTGATCAACCGGATGCTCATCGGGCTGAGCGCACAGGGGGTGGTGCCGCTGGTGCTCGGTGACCTCAAACCCGACTACGCCGACACCGTGCGGGCGCTCGGGGGACAGGTCATCTCCATCGCCCGTGGCGTCGGCGGACTGAACATCCTGGACCCGGGCGCGATGGGTGTGGCCGCCGCGAAGATCGGGGGCCAGGCGGGGCAGGCGTTGGCCGCCGAGACACACGGGCGGGTCCTGAACATGGTCGCGGCGCTGCTCACCATCGTCCGGGGTGTGCCGATCAGCGACCACGAGCAGTCCGTGCTCTCCGCCTGCCTGCGGCACCTGCGCGAGCGTACCCCGCCGGGGCGGACCTTCCGGTTGCCGCAGCTGCTCAGCGTCCTGGAGGAGGGCCCGCCCCGAGTCCGGCAGGTCACCCTGGACCGCGGCCAGGAGTCGCGCTACCGGGACGCTGTCGATCCGCTGCACCGGTCGCTGCTCGGCATCCTCGACGGCCCGCTCGGTGACACCTTCGCCTCGGAGACCTCGACCAGGATCGACCCGGATGCTGTCGCGGTCTGCATCGACATCTCCCGCATCGGTGAGGCCGACGGGCAGTTGACCGCGGCGGCGATGCTCGCGGCCTGGTCGGACGGACTGGGCACGGTCGCTGCGTCGCACGCTTTGGCTGACGTTGGACTCGCCCCCCGACGCTGGTTCTTCACAGTTCTCGACGAGCTGTGGCGACCGCTCCGCGCGGCCTCCGGCATCGTCGACCGGATCGACGCACTTACCCGGCTCAACCGGTCGCTCGGTCTCGCCGACGCCAAGATCACGCACACGTTGAAGGACGCCGAGGCATTGGGGTCGGAGGCCGACAAGGCTAAGGCCCGGGGTTTCGTGGAGCGCGCCGGCATGGTGGCCTGCGCCGGGTTGCCCAAGGCCGAGATGGAGGATCTGGGCCGGGTGGTGGGGCTCTCCCGGCGGGAGATCGAGCTGGTGGCGTCCTGGTCGTCGCCACCGGGCTGGGCCCAGGACGGCGCGAACGAGGAACCACCCGGCCGGGGCCGTTTCCTCATCAAGGTCGGTGGGCGTCCGGGGATCCCGATCCGGGTCGCGATCACCGATGCCGAGCGCCACCTGCATGACACGAACACCCGCTGGATCGCCGACGGTGAGGCGGAACGGTTGCTGGCCGAGCGGGCCGCCGTGGTGCGCGCGGTGACTGGCGGCGACCTGCCTCACCCCGGAGCTGGTACGACCGGTCAGAGCGACCAGCGTTTTGACGATCTGAGGTGTCGGTGAGCCGCCCGGGTGGGGCCGGCGGCGACTACCTGCCGTGGCTCATTCCCGGAGTCGCACTGCTCAACCTGGTGATTTTCGTACCGTTGTGGCTCGGCGGCATCCTCGCCGCGATGCTCACCGGGCACGGTTGGCAGGTGCCGCCTTTCACGGTGGACGTCTATCTCAGCCTGCTCGGCGGTGCTACCGAGGAGGTTTGGCCGGGGCTGCCATCCCACCTGGCCTACGGCGGCGCGGTGACGCTCGTCCTGCTCGGGTCCGCACCGACGGCCATCCTGATCAGAAGGTTCCTCCGCCGCCTCCGGCAACCCCGTGGCCTTGCTCGGGCCGCTGAACTCAGCGACCTGACGGGCAAGGGGATCGAGGCCCGCGCCCGTCAGTTGCGTCCAGGGCTGAAGGGTGTTTCCCGGTTACGCCCGGACGACACCGGCAATTTGCTCGGTGACCTCGTGCCGGCCGGACCGGAGCTGCGCTCCTCCTACGAGGACATTGAGCTGGACCTGATGGCGCCGCGCTCCGGCAAGTCCACCTGCATCGCCGTGCCACGCGTGCTACGGGCTCCCGGAGCGGTCCTGTTGACGTCGAACAAGTCCGACGTGTTCACCGTGACCCGGCAGGAGCGGTCGAAGGTCGGCCGGGTCTGGACCTTCGACCCGCAGGGCATCGCGTACACCGAGCGCGAGATGTGGTGGGACATGCTCAGCGGCTGCGACACCGTCGAGGGGGCCCGGCGGCTGGCCGGACACTTCGTCGGCTCGGTCAATGACGATTCGTCGAAGAAGGACTTCTGGATCGCGGCGGCCCAGAATACGCTCATGGCGCTCTTCCTCGCCGCCTCCCGCAGTGGCGCATCCGTCAACGAGATGCTGGCCTGGCTCGCCGACCCCGCCGACCGTACGCCGATCGACCTGCTCCGCGACCTGGAAATGACCGCCATGGCGGACCAGTTGCAGGGCACCGTACGCGGTGCCGTGGAGACCCGTGACGGCATCTACGAGACCGCCCGGCAGTGCGTCGCCTGCCTACTCGATCCGCAGATCGTGGCCTGGGTGAGCCCTGACCCGCAGCTGCCGCAGTTCATCCCGGCGGAACACGTCCTCGGTAGGGACACTCTGTACCTCCTGTCCAAGGACGGTGGCGGTTCCGCTGCCGGCGTGATCGCCGGGCTGGCGGACGCCGTTGTCCGCGCCGGGGTGGTCGCTGCCGAACGCATGGGCGGGCGGCTGGATCCACCGCTGACAGCGATCCTCGACGAGGCGGCGAACGTCTGCCGCATCTCCGACCTGCCTGACCTCTACAGCCACCTCGGCTCACGGGGTATCAGCGTGGTGACGCTGTTGCAGAGCTATCGGCAGGGCGTCCGGGTCTGGGGCGAGGTGGGAATGGATGCGCTCTGGAGCGCGGCCACCATCAAACTGCTCGGTGCCGGACTGGACGATGCCGACTTTGTCGACAAGGTCGCCAAGTTGGTCGGCCAGCACGATGTCCGGACCCCGAGCTACTCCCGTTCCCGGGAGGGATCGTCGCGATCGGTGTCGTACCGGCAGGAGCAGGTGCTGCCGGCGGACAAGATCCGGGCTCTGCCGAAGGGAACCGCGCTGTTGCTGGCAACCGGAGTCCGGCCGGCCCTGATCCGGCTACGCCCCTGGTATCGGGAGCCCAACGCCGCGCCGATCGCGGTGGCGGCAGCGGCCGAGGTGCAGGCCATCACCGAACGTGCGGCGGCGAGGTGGCGCCGCCGCGAGTCCCGTCGGGTCGGCTGACCCCATGGCACTCGGGAAGGTTCGTGCGGCCGGTCCGGCGACGAGGTCCCTGACCAGGTTCGATTCGGCGCAGCTGCTCTGGCTGGTCATCTCGGTCGTGGGGTTGTTCCCCTTGGCGGTGCTGGCGCTGCTGGCGCTGATCGTCCTGCTGGTCATCTTCGCGATGGCCGGTGGTTCACAGATGACCTCGTACGCAGCCGATTCCGCCGAGGCCAGCGAGTCGGCAACAAGGACCAACGCGTTGATCCGTTTGGCCGGTGGAGATGGACGGGGCGCCTTCGACGCGACGCAGGTGCCGGACCAGGACCTGGTCGCACCGATCAAGGCCGCCGCCGGAAAGTGCAACCTGCTCACTCCCGTGATCATCGCGGCTCAGATCGATCACGCGTCCGGGTTCGACGCGGAGCGGGAAGGCCCACAGGGAAGGAAGGGGCTTTCCCAGCTGACGCCCGAGGTGTTCGAGGAGTACGGCGAGGACGACGACGACAGCGGCGAGGCGTCAGTGCTCGACGCGGAGGACTCGGTCCACGCCCACGCCCGCTACTTCTGTCATCTGGCCAGGGAGATCAGGGAACTGCTGGCGGAGCGGAAGGCGGTTGGCGACCAGCTGACCCTGACCCTGATGGCCTGGGACATCGGTCTTGCAGGTGTCGAGGCCCAGGGCGGCATGCCCGTCCTCGCACTGGGCAGCTACCCGTTTCAGATTCGCGGGCTCTTCGCGGAGTACACCGTCGATGACGACGAGCCACACGCCGACGCGAACGCCTCAGAACCGGAGCCGGACGTGACCGCCTCGTCCGGCTCGGAGGAACAGGCGAGCGACTCGATACGTTGACCTGCTGGCACCTGCGTCATGTGCAACTGTTGCAGCGACGAGGGGAGTACGGCGACCGGTCGCCGTACTCCCCTCAGTGGATCGTCAGGAGTCGATAGCGAAGGTCTCCACGGTGGGTGGAGTCTTGGCTCGATGTACTCCGGCCTTGCAGCCGGCGAACGGCCCAGCCGGGTCACGAAGGGTGGCCATCACCGGATCCAGGTAGTCCCGATGCCAGTTGGCCGGCCCCAACGGTCCGCCGGGGTAGCCGGTCAGCTCCTGCCAGGTCAGCCAGAGGGCGTGGAGTTGAGCAACCGCTTCGGCATGATTCCACCAGCGTGGGCACCACGGTAGGGACGAGGTGACCTCCCGTCCGTACGTCGGTAACAGGACGTGCTCGACCCAGATACACAGGTGGGCCAGGGCATCGTCGTACTCCTCGCCGTCGAGGTAATGGATGAAGCGCGGCGTGGGCGGAGGCGGCGGTGTCGGCGGGCCTACGGTCATCGGCCCCTTCTCCTCTGCTGCCTACCGCTCGACTGCTGGTGCCTACCGCTCGGCCCGGCCAGAGTGTTCACGTAGGCGGGCATCCGGGTGGACGACGTGCCCTGCACCCGCTCGACCCGTGCTACCTCCCCGCCGAGTTGGCGCCGGACGCTGGCCTCCCGGGAGATGGCCCGGAGCTGGTTGCCGACGGGTCCGTCGGCGAGCTGGCTTCGGCGCAGCGCATCCAACGTGTCGCCGGCGACCGACTCGTTGTGCACTTGCGGGTTCGCCTGGGCGTAGTCGACCCGGGCGTTCACATAGTCGGCCCAGCCCTGGTTCTGGGCGATGGACGTGTCCCCAGGAATTGCGTCTCGCACCTCCTCCCAGTTTTCGTGGATGGTCCGAGACTGTCGTCGGTACGAGTCATGCAGCGCGGGGCTGTCTACGTCGTCGCCGGGCAGGTGCAGGTTGGTCGCCCGCAGGGCGGCGTGGTCGGGATGCTGGAACGTTAGGTCGGCGACCTCGTGGCCACCCACCTCGTGCGCGAGACTGCTTGACGCCGTCAGGCCCGGCTGTCCCGGCTGGGCATAGGAGAACGTGGGGTCGTAGATGACCACGTTGGGCTGGCCGTGCGGGGTCGCACGCCACTGCGCGGACTGCCCATTGTTGACCGCTCGGAACTGGACCCGGTGCAGATTCTGCGCGGTCAGGTCACGCAGCTCGGCCTCGTCGGAGTCCGAACTCGACTGAGGTGACTGTCGCCGTCTGCCGTTCATCGCTTGAACCTGCCGCTCGTAGCTGATTCGGCTCATCCGGATGTCGTGCGAACGCCTGTCATCCCGCCTGTCCCGCCTGTCCCGTCTGTCCCGCCAATCTCGTCTATTCACCGTGCTGCCTCCGTCTTGGTAGCTACCGGACGACCGCCTGACGGGCCGGTGGCCTTGGCGGTTCAACCCGGAGGTGCAGAACTTCCGGCGCCCCGATTCGCCGGCGTCGCGACGGTCGGCGGTGCGCGGGCTGCGGCAGCGGTCCGCCCGGGTGCTCGGCCGCTGGTGTCGACGCTGCCGGGCCCGGGGTGCCCGGTCGGACGGAGAGCTACGGTGTCGCTCCTTGGCGTTCTGTGGGCCCTTCGCCTCAGGTGCGGCAGACCGCAGGTCGTTAGCGTGCGGTGTGCCGCTGAGACCAGCCGGCCCGGAGGAGGTGACCGCGATGCACACCGATGTCTGCCCGTCGAGACCCGCCGACGTCGACGCGGTCCGCCGGATGCGGGCGATCTTCGCCGCGAACTCCCAACCGCTCTACTCCTTCCTGCTCCGTCTTACGCACGGTCAACGGGAACTCGCCGAGGATCTGGTGCAGGAAACCATGCTTCGGGCGTGGCGTCGGATGGCGGAGCTGCCGTCGGAGCCGGACACCGTACGCCGGTGGCTGTTCATCGTCGCCCGGCACCTGATGATCGATGCTGCGCGGGCCCGTGCCGCCCGGCCGTTGGAGAGCTACGGCGTCGATGTCAGTTGGATGCCGTCGCCGTGCAACGCGGTCGACGAGATCGTCGACCGGCTCGCCCTGGCCGATGCGCTCCGCAGGATCACGCCCGAGCACCGTGCCGTGCTCGTCGAGCTCTACTACGGCGGCGCCTCCGTCGCCGAGGTGGCCGACCGGGTCGGAATTCCGGAGGGGACGGTCCGGTCCCGGTCGTTCTACGCTCTCCGAGCAGTGCGGGGGATCCTCGACCGGGGCGACGACGCGGTGACGACGTCCCGGGTGCAACGGCCTGCCATGGTCTAGGCCTGGTCCGCCCAGCGCACCACCGCCTCGGTGCGGTTGGTGGCCTGCAACTTGGTGAAAATGTTGGCCAGGTGGTTCTTCACCGTCTTCTCCGTGAGGAGCAGCTGACGGGCGATCGCCGCGTTCGAGTGCCCAGCTCTGAGCAACGCCATCACCTCCTGCTCACGCCGGGTCAGACCGAACCTTTCGCGTCGCGCCCGGGCCGCCGCGGTGCGTTCCGCTTCTGCCTGCTCACGGGCCGCCTGCTCGCGCAGCATGGAAATGGTCACCGAGGCGCTGCGCGCCGACAGCCAACCCTCACCGGCCGCCACCGCACGGACCGCACGCAGCAGTTCGGTCGGTTCGAACTCCCCGTGCACCAGATATCCGTGAGCGCCGCCGCGCAGCATGCCGGCGATCAGGTCATGGTCGCCGTCGTTGGTCAGGACAAGGACGCGTGAGTGTTCGGCGAGTTGACGGACCACGCTGAGACCGTCGGCGATCGGCATCCGGTGGTCCAACAGAGTCACGTCGGGGCGTAGCTGTCGAGCGACGGCCATGGCGGTCCGCCCGTCCGCTGCCTCACCGACCACCTTCACGTCCTCGGAGCTGGAAAGGTAACCGTGCAGCGCCATCCGGACGATCGGGTTGTCGTCGACGACCAAAACATTGATCATGCCTGCCATCCGCCGTGCCGGGTCATGGCGGTGTGGGCGACGGTCGACACCGGAACACGGGCCACCACGCTGGTACCCGCGCCGAAGGACGAGTCTAGCCGTAGCGCGCCGCCTACCGCCTGGGCTCGTTCGGCCATGCCGACGACTCCGAAGCTGCCCTGCGCGGACAGGGCGGTCAGCTCGTCGGGAGGAGCGAACCCGGTGCCGTCGTCCTTGATGGTGAGCACCACATGTCCCTCCCATTGGTGCAGGCTGACGTGGACCTGGGTGGCCTTCGCGTGCCGGGCCACGTTCTCCAACGCTTCATTGAGGATCTGGGTCAGCTCGTACCGGGCCGACGGAGTCGGCTCTTCGCCTGTCGTGACATCGACTCGTGCCGGTACCCCGCTCCACCGCGTCCAGGCATCGCACACCTGCCGCAGGTGCTCGGCGAACGGCCGGTCGAGGGCGTCCCGACGTAGCCCGCTGAGCAGTTCGCGAGCCTCACGGATGGCGGTGTCGGCTCCGGCGGAGACGGTACTGGCGAGTTCTTCGGCCAGCTCGGGCTGGCGACGTAGCAGGGTGGGCAGAGCGACGGCTGCGAAGGAGACACCGCGTAGCGTCTTGGCCACGGAGTCGTGCAACTCGCGTGCCAGTCGCGCCCGCTCCGAGGCTGCCGCCGACTGGTACGCGCTGGCCACGGCCACGATCGAAGCGTCGAGGTAGCGGGCCAGGGCGGCGGTCACCACCGCCGCGCCGTAGCCACAGACGATATTGATCATCGGGAAGGCCAACACGAAAGGCGCAGCGACGGAGTCCGCTGTCCCGCCGGTCCGCAGCAGGTGCGCGGCCACGGCCAGCCCGAGACCGGCGTCGGCGATCCAGAGCGGAAACGCGCGGGCCCCGAGCAGCGCGCCGGTGAGGGCGGCGAAGCCAGCGGCATAGCAGAAAAAGGCCACATGCCCCTGGCTGAGCACGAGTACGACGATCATGATGGCCGCGTCGACGACCAGGAACCCCAGCCGCCACCGGATGA
The DNA here is from genome assembly GCF_012726175.1 of Micromonospora sp. HNM0581. Lineage (GTDB taxonomy): Bacteria > Actinomycetota > Actinomycetes > Mycobacteriales > Micromonosporaceae > Micromonospora. The sequence goes on along the minus strand of NZ_JAASAD010000001.1, from coordinate 437,501 downwards.
CATCCGGCCATCGGCTCAACACGGTCACCTGCACGCTCGTGGCGATGGCGATGAGCACGAGGGTGCCGACCGTCAGCCAGGGGTCGTCGGTGAGCCGGATGCCGACGCCGACGGCTGCCAGCGTCAACGCCAACCGGCCGAGCAGCATGGCTCGGCACAGCGCGACGTACGCGACGAATCGGCTCATCCGTGCGGTCAGCTGATAGTGATCTTGTCGATGTCGGGGGCGGGGCCGGCGTCGTTGTAGAAGGCCATGCTGATCCGCCCAGCCGGGACCGTCGCGGTGTACCGCAGGGTTTGCGGTGTGCCCCAGCCGGTTCCGGAGACGCGGTGGCTGGTCGGTGCGGCACCGTTTATGGAGATCTGGAGACCACGTTCGCCGTCGACCTCGTACCTGACGGTTATGGTGCGCCTGCCGGCGGTTGCCGTGGTGAGGTAGGCGGTGACCCTGCCGACGTACCGGACCCGGGCGCCGCCGTCGCAGGTGCCACAGGCGACGACGGCGGCACCGTCACTGAGCAGGTTGCCAGGGTCCTCGGCCTCCACACTCACCGGGCTGAACGATGGTGCCGGCGGGGAGCTGTCCGGGCTGGCGGCGGCCGGTGACGGCGCTACCGGCGGGGTTGGTGCGGGTGCGACCCGGGTGCCTGACTGGTCTGGCGTCGAGGGCGGCCTGCTGCCCGGTGGTTCCGGGGCTGCCGCCGCCCCGGTCGGTGGTGTGGTCGGTGCGGCCGAGGTCGGCACACCGCTGGCGGAGGGCGACTGTGCGGGGGCGGTCGGGCTGCTCGTCGCCACGAAGGACGTACTGCCGGGTGACCGGTTCCCATCCGGTGTCAGAAGCCACGGGACCGCAGCTGCGGTGAGTGCGATCACGCCGGCCAGGGTGGCGACTCCCACCAGTTGCCCGGTGCGGTTAGGGCGATCCGGGGTGCTGTCGAGATCGCGGCGGCCCTCGTCGGCCGGGTGCAACGCCGTTTCGGTGGGCACCGTTGAACTCCCCCACGGATCGGGTCACGAACCTGAGCGTGACGGGCCCACGGTACATACCGGATTTGTTGCCGGACAACGCTGTGCCGTTCCGCTTCGGGCGCGATCCGGCGGGCAACGGGCAGCAAACTGTCTGTTGTGGGCTCGCGTCGGCCGGGGCGGCCCTGTCGTCGACCGGCCGCGAAACTCACCGGCACCGATCGGCGGTCCTGGCGCGACGGCCCGTGAGCAGCATCGAACTGCTCGGATGCTCGTGGATTGGAGGTGAGTAGATCGAACCGGATCGTAGCCGTGTGGTCGGTGAAGCGCCTGAGGCGAAAGACCCGGTTTCCTGGCAGACATCGTGCGTAACGAGGGAGAAATGCCGAATATCACAGAACTCGGCGCGCACTCGGACACCGGATGGTGAGTCAGGGGCAGGGGCCGTCTCAGGTGTAGCTCATGCGGAATCGCGGACGATCAGCTCGGTGGGCAGGATGAGTGCCGGCTCGACCTGCTCACCGGCGGCGAGCCGGAGCAACAGCCGGGTGCCCTGCCGGCCCAGCTCCACTATCGGTTGCCGGACGGTGGTCAGCGGCGGGTCGGTGTAAGCGGCGGTCTCGATGTCGTCGAAGCCAATCACCGCCACGTCCTCGGGTACCCGCCGCCCCGCCCCGCGCAGCGTACGCAGAGCAGCGTGGGCCATCAGGTCCGAAGCGGCGAAGACGGCGTCCAGGTCGGGGTGGGCGGCGAGTAGCTCGCGCATCACCGCCGCTCCCGACTCGCGGGTGAAGTCGCCCGCCGACACCACAACCGGCAGCCCCGCGGCGGCCATCGCGTCCCGGTAACCGGTGAGTCGCTCGATGCCGGCGACCATGTCCTGCGGCCCGGCAATGGTGGCGATCCGGCGTCGCCCGCCGTCAATCAGGTGCTGGACCGCCCGGGTGACCCCGCCGACATGGTCGACGTCGATGTAGGGAATGTCCGCCCCGTCGAGTGGCCGGCCGCTGCACACCACCGGAATACCAAGCGCCGCCAGCCGGGCGGGCAGCGGATCGGCCCCGTGCAGCGAGGCGAACAGCACCCCGTCGACGTGCCGCCCGGTGGTGTACCGGGCGACCCGCTCGTGCCCGGCCGGCGAGCCGGCAAGCATCAGCACCAACTGCTTGTCGGCGGTCTCCAACTCCTGTGCGGCGCCACGGATGATGCCGGGAAAGACCTGGTCGTCGGAGAAGACCCGGGTGGCCTCCTCGGGCATCACCAGAGCGATCGAGTCGGTCCGTTGGGTGACGAGGGTACGTGCGGCCAGGTTGGGCACGTAGCCCAGCTCGGCGACCGCCACGCGGACCGCCTCCCGAATCGGCTCGGCGACCGTGGTCGAGCCGTTGACCACCCGGGAGACGGTGGCCCGGGACACACCGGCCCGCCGTGCCACCGCTTCCAGGGTCGGACGCTGCGCCCCCGCCATCGGAGAAACCACCACCTCGTCACAGCCCGTTCCGGGAGATCACCTCCTGGTACCACCGGGCGCTGGACTTCGGTGTACGCCGCTGAGTGAGGTAGTCGACGTGCACGATGCCGAATCGCTTACGGTACCCCTCGGCCCACTCGAAGTTGTCAAGCAACGACCATACGAGATAGCCCCGCAGGTCGACGCCCCGGGCGATGGCCTCGTGGGCGGCGCGCAGGTGACCGTCGAGGTAGGCGATCCGGTCGGTGTCCCGAACCGGGGTGCTCGCGTCAGTGGCGGGCTCGTCCGGAAAGGCGCCACCGTTCTCGGTGATCAGCAGCGGTACCGCCGGGTAGTCGGTGGCGATGCGTTCCAGCAACCGGGTCAGCCCGGCTGGTTCGATCATCCAGCCCATGTCGGTGAGCGGCCCGACCGGATCCAGGAACTGCACCGCCCCCTCGGTGCCCGGGTACGCTCCGCCGCCACCGGCACCGTCCGGTCGACCGGCGACGTAGGTCGGCGCGTAGTAGTTGATGCCGAGCAGGTCGATGGGCGCTGCGATCGACTTCTCGTCGTCGTCCCGCACGAAGGTGGGCTCGACGATCCGCGCGACATGTTCGCGAACATCGTCCGGGTACCCGCCGACCAGCAGCGGATCAAGGAAGATCCGGTTGTGTAGGCCGTCGACCAGGCGTACGGCGGCGGCATCGGCTGCGCTGTCCGGATCGGCGGGGCGTACGTCGGCGGGATTGAGCGTGACCCCGACACGGTCGGCGCCAGCGGCGCGCAGTGTCTGGACGGCCAGGCCGTGCGCGAGCAGCAGATGGTGTACGGCGGTGAAGGCGGCACCCGCGTCCCGCACTCCCGGAGCGTGTACGCCGTTGCCGTAGCCGAGGTACGCCGAGCACCACGGTTCGTTGAGCGTGGTCCAGGTGCCGACCCGGTCACCCAGGCGGGCGTACACGGCGGAGGCGTAGGTGGCGAAGTGCTCGGCGGTGTCGCGACTGGTCCAGCCGCCCCGATCCTGCAACGTTTGCGGCAGGTCCCAGTGGTAGAGCGTCACGATCGGCTCGATCCCCCGGCCGAGAAGCGCATCCGTCAGGCGGTCGTAGAAGTCCAGACCGCGCGGGTTGACCGGGCCGCTGCCGTCGGGCTGGACGCGGGGCCAGGACACCGAGAAGCGGTACGCCTGCAACCCCAGCTCCGCCATCAGTGCGACGTCGTCGGCGTAGCGGTGGTAGTGGTCGCAGGCGACGTCACCGGTGTGGCCGGCATACACCTTGCCGGGGGTACGGCTGAAGGTGTCCCAGATCGATTCGCCGCGCCCGAAGTCACGGGCCGCACCCTCGATCTGGTACGCCGCAGTGGCCGCACCCCAGAGGAAGTTCTCCGGAAATCGCAACTCAGTCACGCCTTAACCGCACCTTCCATGATCCCGCCGATTATCTGGCGGCCGAACAGGACGAACACCAGTAACAGTGGCAGCGTGGCGATGGCCGTGCCGGTGAACACCTGGGACATGTCCTGGTAGTAGCCGTCGGACAGGGCTCGCAACGACAGCTGGACGGTCGGGTTCTCCGCCCCAGTTGCCGCCGTTGCCCGGCACCCGGGCGATGTCCCACTTGCCCTTGGCCTCCGGCCCTGCGTTGCTCTCGATCACGCCGGTCATCCAGGCGGGGCAGGCGATGGTGGCCAGAGCGACCGCCGTGCGGCGGTGACGCGGGAATGTGCCCATTTTGTCTGATGACCCCTCTCAGGTCGGGGTGGTGGGAGGGTTCTGAGAGCGCTCTCTCGTAGCCTGCAGTCCACCCCGGGGTCATGTCAAGAGAGCGCTCTCTCGGCTCCCGCCACGGAATCGCCCCGACCGACCCACCGTCCACCCGCGCCGACTGATCATGAGGTTGGCGGCAACTGGCGAGATCGACTCTGCCGCCAACCTCATGATCAACGAGGTTGGGAGGAGGTCAGGCGGTGCGGACTCCGTCGAGCAGAGTGCGGTCACCCGCGACCGTCAGGGTGTCGAAACTGACCCGTCCCCACAGCGCCAGCAGCAGGTCGCTGGCGGTGCCGGTGACGTGTACCCGGGCGTGGTGGTCGTCGTGGTCGAGGATGGTTCCGGTGTCGAGCAGGGCGACCCCCTCGCCGCGCAGGCGCAGATACCACTCCTGGTCGGCGTCAGTGGCGGTCAGCCGGACCACACCCATCCACGGGCCGCCCGCCCGGCGCCGGCCAGCCGGCAGCCACGTGTCCAGCACCTCGCTCACCCCGTCGGCTGCGAGCTTGGCCTCGATCGGTTCACCCGCGGCGATGGCGAGCTGGGCGTCCCAGCGGTGCACCGCCGTCTCGTGCGCCATCCGGCGCGGCCAGAAACCGGCCCTCTTCGGCTGGGGAGCCCAGTTCCACGCCGGAGCCTCCGGATCGAGGGACTCGAAGAGCGCCATCAGTTCGTCGTACGCCTGCTGCCACTGCTGCACGACGGTGACACCCGCCACCGACTCGACCGGCGTTGGCGCACTGTCCTGCGGTGCGGCCGACTCACCCGAACCAGCGACGTCGTGGACCCACCGATAGATGCCGGCGAGGTGACGGGTCAGGTCGGTCACGGTATAACCGGGGCAGGACAGCACGGGTGTCTCGGGCGGCGCCTCGGCCACCGCGGCGGCGAACGCCGGGCCCTCCGCCCGGAGCGCGCCGATCCAGAAGTCCTTCGTACCGTGCAATCTGCTCATCGCCATCCTCCCGGGGGTGACCGGGCCACCAGTAGGTGCCACGGCTACCCCTCAGCCTAGGGTGAGAGGCGTGTCCGACGTCTACGCCCAGCCGACATCCGCCACCCAACGCGCCACCACCGGCGATCTGGCGCAATACACCACATTGCGCCTCGGTGGGCCGGCTGAGCGCGTGGTCACCGCCACCAGCGCCGACGAGATCGTGAACCAGGTACGCCAAGCGGGAACGCAAATCCTGCTGCTCGCCGGCGGAAGCAACGTGGTGATCGGCGACAGTGGCTTCTCCGGAACGGTGGTCCTCGTCCGGTCGAGGGGCCTGCGGGTGCTCACCGAGGACGAGCAGACCGTGACGGTACGCGTCGAGGCAGGCGAGCCATGGGACGAACTGGTTGCCGCGACGGTACGCAACGGCTGGTCGGGGTTGGAGTGCCTGTCCGGTGTCCCCGGCTCGACCGGCGCCACCCCGATCCAGAACGTCGGGGCGTACGGGCAGGAGGTCGCCGAGACCATCACCGCCGTGCAGGTCTACGACCGGGTGGCCGGGACGGTCGGGCAGGTCGAGGCGGCCGACTGCGGCTTCGCGTACCGGTCCAGCATCTTCAAGCACAGCGAGCGCTGGGTGGTGCTCTCGGTGGACTTCCGGCTGACCCGCTCGCCCCTGTCCGGCCCGGTGCGCTACGCGGAACTTGCCCGGGCGCTCGGCGTCGAGGTCGGCGTCCGGGTGCCGCTGGCCCAGGCCAGGGCCACGGTGCTGGGACTGCGCGCCGGCAAGGGCATGGTGCTCGACCCGGGTGACCCGGACACCCGCTCCGTCGGCTCGTTCTTCACCAACCCGGTCCTCGACGCTGCGGCGTACGGACAGCTCAGGCAGCGGGCCGCCGAGGTGGGTGAACCACCGGCGTGGCCCGGAGCCGACGGGAAGGTCAAGGTCAGCGCGGCATGGTTGATCGAGAAGGCCGGCTTCGGCAAGGGGCATCCCGGTCCCGAGGGCACAGCCATCTCCACCAAGCACACCCTCGCCCTGACCAACCCCACCGGCACCGCCACCACACGGGCCCTGCTCGTGCTGGCCGGTGCGATCCGCGATGGCGTCCAGACCCGTTTCGGCGTCACCCTGCACCCCGAACCCGTACTGATCAACTGCACTCTCTGACCCGTTGGCCGTCGTCCGACCGGTGAACGTTCGTGGTCTGCGCCCTAGGCGGGGGCGATGGCGGTCCAGGGGACGGTCAGGCGGCCACGGCGCCAGGCACGGGCACGGTCGAGGACGGGCCAACCCCGGGCGTGGACGGTGGACACGGTACGCAGCCATCGTTGGCGAGGGCCGAAGGGCGCGTAGCCGGCGGCGGCGTGCCAGGCATCGTCGAGCTCCCGGAGCAGGTCGTGGATCCGCTCACCCGGCACATTGCGGTGGATCAGCGCCTTCGGCAGCCGCTCGGCCAGCGCAGCCGGGGAACGCAGGGTCGTCAGCCGGGCGGCCAGCGTCAGCGACAGTGGTCCGTCGGCGTCGAGCAGCACCCATCCGGCGAGGCGTCCCACCTCGTCACAGGTCCCCTCGACGAGCAACCCGCCCGGTGCCAGCCCGGCGCGGATCGTGTCCCACGCGCCGGCAACCTCGCTCTCGTCGTACTGACGTAGCACGTTGAACGCGCGGACCAGGGCAGGGCGCAGACCTGCCAGCTCGAAGCCGCCTCGGGCGAAAGTGAGCCCGGGCGGGTTGGCGGCCGGCTGGGCGTCGGCGACGCGTCCCGCATCGATCTCCAACCCGACGACCCGCACATCCGCCCGGACGCGGGCGGCGAGCCGGTCCCGCAACTCCACCGCGGTCACCGGGGTCGCGCCGTAGCCGAGATCCACCACCAGCGGATCCGGCGCGGCACGCAACGGGTCGGCACAGGTCTCCGTGACCCAGTTGTCCACCCGCCGCAGCCGGTTTGCGGCGGTGGTACCCCGGGTGACCACACCGAGCGGCCGGGAGGCCGGCGCCACCATCAGCCCGTCCGGTGCACCTTGTGCTGCGCGGCCTGGGCCAGCGGCCGGACCACGAGCCGGTCCACGTTCACATGCTGTGGTCGGGTGGCGCACCAGGCGACGCAGTCGGCGACGTCCTCGGCGAGCAGCGGCTCGGCGACACCGGCGTAGACCGCCTCCGCCCGCTCGACGTCCCCACCGAAACGGGTCAACGAGAACTCGTCGGTCTTCACCATGCCCGGGTCGATCTCGATCACCCGCACCGGACGTCCGCACAGCTCCAACCGCAACGTGCCGGCGATCGCGGTCTGTGCGTGCTTTGCCGCGGTGTAGCCGCCACCGCCCTCGTAGACGGTCAATCCGGCGGTCGACGAGACGACGACGATCGTGCCGGAACCGGAGGTTTCGAGCGCCGGCAGCAGCGCCTGGGTCACCCGCAAGGTACCGAGCACGTTCACGTCGTACATCCACTGCCAGTCCTCGACCGCGCCGGACTCCACCGGATCGAGGCCCCGAGCACCGCCCGCGTTGTTCACCAGGAGGGTCACCGGCCCGCCGGCCTGCTGCGCGACCTCGGCGAGGCCGGCCACCGACTCGTCGGAGGTGACGTCACAGCCCACCGCGGTGGCGGAGCCGCCAGAGGCGGTGATCTCCGCGACCAGATCGATCAGCCGGTCGGTACGGCGTGCTGCGGCGAGCACGTGGAAACCCTCACCGGCAAGCCGCCGGGCGGTGGCGGCGCCGATTCCGCTCGATGCTCCGGTGACGATCGCGACACGACTCATCCGGCCATTCTCGCTCCCGGCCGGCCGGCGGGCGGCGGGCGGCACGGCCGCCATGAGGTCGGTCACGCCCGAGCGCCTGCCCGACGTATTTCCCGTCGGCGATCGGGAAGATGACACGCGGTAGGCAGCGTTGACGCAGGAGCGCCGGCAGTGCGGGCACGGCATCGATCGTGGCATAGGGAGCGGACGTGGCGAGAGAGCACACCGGCGTCGGTCGTCAACGAGCTGCGCTGCCGTGGCCACGACCCCGGCGGATCGCGACCGTGTCGGTACACACCTCACCGCTGCACCAACCGGGTACCGGGGACGCGGGCGGGATGAACGTCTACATCCTGGAGGTTTCGCGGCGACTGGCCGAGGCGAACGTCGAGGTCGAAATCTTCACCCGGGCCACCTCGGGTGACCTGCCGCCGGTGGTGGAGGTGGCTCCGGGGGTGACCGTCCGGCACGTGATGGCCGGCCCGCTCGAAGGCCTGACCAAGGAGGAACTGCCCGGTCAGCTCTGCGCGTTCACCGCAGGGGTGCTGCGCGCCGAAGCGGCCCGCCCGCCAGGCCACTACGACCTCGTCCACTCCCACTACTGGCTCTCCGGCCAGGTGGGTTGGCTGGCCAAGGACCGTTGGGGAGTGCCACTGGTGCACACCGCGCACACCCTGGGCAAGGTGAAGAACGCGCAGCTGGCCGCCGGCGACCGGCCGGAGCCGAAGGCTCGGTTGATCGGCGAGGAACAGGTGGTCACGGAGGCGGACCGGCTGGTGGCGAACACCCGGGTCGAGGCGCAGGACCTGATCGGCCGGTACGACGCGGACCCCACCCGGGTCACCGTGGTCGAGCCCGGCGTGGACTTGGATCGCTTCCGTCCCGCCGCCGGTGATCGGGACGCCGCCACGACCGCCGCCCGGATCCGGTTGGGCCTGCCGGCCCGAGGCCACCTTGTCGCTTTCGTCGGGCGGATCCAGCCGTTGAAGGCGCCCGACGTACTGATCCGGGCGATCGCCGCCCTGCAGGCACAGGATCCCGCGTTGGCCCGAGAGGTCTCGGTGGTGATCTGCGGCGGCCCCAGCGGCACCGGGCTGGATCGGCCCACCGCGCTGATCGAGCTGACGGCGACGCTCGGCGTCACCGACCGGGTGCACTTCCTGCCCCCGCGTACCGGCGCGGAACTGCCCCTGCTGTACCAGGCGGCGGATCTGGTCGCGGTGCCGTCGTACAACGAATCCTTCGGTCTGGTCGCGCTGGAGGCGCAGGCCTGCGGTACACCTGTGGTGGCCGCCGCCGTCGGCGGACTGGTCACTGCGGTTCGCGACCAGGTGAGCGGGGTGCTGGTGCACGGACACGACCCGTCGGACTGGGCGCGTACGCTGGCCCGCCTTCTGCCCGACCGGGCCCGACGCACGGAGTTGTCCGTCGGTGCTGCCCGGCACGCCGGGGCCTTCTCCTGGCACCGCACAGCCGCCGGTCTGCTCAGCGTCTACGGTGAGGCGATCGCCGACAACCGGGCCGGGCTCGCGGCGGAACTCACCGTCTCCCGCTGCTGACGCGGAACGCTTCCCGGCACCGGCGGGCAGCCTACCGGGGGTGCGCCCGGCCGATGGACCGGATCCGACGGTCACTCGCCGGCGGCCGGGCGGTGCGGTGGTGGTCCGCCGTAGAGTTGGTCGGATGAGTGATCTCGGTGCCCTTGTCGAGTCCGTCTGCGCGGAGCGGGAACTCGCCTGCGAGTCCACCGGCCCGGGGTCATACGCGGTGACCCTGCCCGGTACGCACAAGCTCAAGACGATCTGCAACCTGATCGTCGGCGAGCACGCGCTGCGGATCGAGGCGTTCGTGATGCGCCAGCCGGACGAGCGGCGCGAGGAACTGTGGGCCTGGTTGTTGCAGCGCAACGCGAAGATGTACGCCGTGTCGTTCTCCATCGACGCGGCGGGCGACGTCTATCTCACCGGCCGGGTCAACCCGCACGCTGTCGACGCCGACGAGCTTGATCGGCTGCTCGGCGCGGTGCTCACCTACGCCGACGAGTCCTTCGACACCATGTTGGAGATCGGGTTCGGCAGTTCGATCCGCCGCGAGTGGGAGTGGCGGGTGAAGCGGGGCGAGTCGACCGCGAACCTCGCGGCCTTCGCGCACCTGTTCGAGCCTGCGGCGGCTGCCCGGTCGGCTCCACCGGACGTCGGAGGTTCGGACCGCTCCTGACGGGTAAGCCGCTGCGCGCGGTGCGGCGTTGGGACCCGCCGCGCCGAGACAGCGAGTGGCGAGGAGCGTGAGCGTCCATGGCTCAGCGAAGCAGCTCGGGTCGCGGCGGTACCGCGACCAGGACCAGACGGCAGGGTGGCGACCGGACCCCGAACACGCCTCGGATCTCCGAGTCGGAGATCGCCCGGATGCGGGTGGACGACCTTCGGGGACAACTGCGGCGACACGGGGTCTCCGGCATTTCGGCACTACGTAAGCCGGAGTTGGTGAAGACGCTCGTCAAGACGTTGCGGGCCGGCGGCGCCGGGCGTCGCGGCAGCGGCCCGGCCGGTCGGGCGGCCAGCACGAAGAAGGCCGGCACCGCCGGCAGGACGACAGGCGCGGCCCGCAGGTCCGCCTCGGGTGCGGCGCGGACCGGTCGGTCGACTTCCCGGTCGGTCCGGTCTTCGCAGCTGATCTCGTCGTTGCAGGACCGGCCGGAGCGCCTCGGGCGCAGCCTGGTGACCACCAGCCACGACGTCATTCGACGATGGGCCCGGGAGCGGGGAGCCAAACCGGCGACCGTCAGCGGTACCGAGCGTGCGGGCCGGATCGGGGTGCTGACGTTCAACATGCCGGGTTATCGGGAGAGCAGCCGAATCCGCGAGATCACCTGGGACGAGTGGTTCCACACTTTCGACCTGCGGAAACTCAACTTGATCTACCAGGAGCAGATGCGGGACGGCCGGCAGAGCAACTTCTTCCGGACCGAGTCACCCGACCGTGAGGACGGGTGAGAGGTTTACCGGAATAGCACCCGGGTAACACCTGTTGGCCTAGAACCGAGAGGACCCTGGGCGTCATCTTGAACAGGACTGCCGCTGTGACGGGCGAGACAGCTGCGTGGGTTGAATCGCGAGGTCAGGCCGCATTAGCTTTACTGCACCGTGTCGCGCTCGGCACCGTTCGGGGGAGCGGCGGATCGATGAGATCTGTACGACCGGGTGGGGCACGGAGGACAGGTGGACCGACACCGTTGGGGGACGGTGGCCCACCTGTTTGGACCGGCGGCGCGAGCGGGCGTCGCTTACGGGGGTGAGTGCCGCCCGCCGCCGCCGGTCGTACGGGAATGAGCCCCCCCGCGGGGGGGGGGGTGGGTAGGGCCGCTGGTGCAGCCCCCGGGGCGTTTCACCCTCGCGCGGGGCGTTCAACCTCGCGAGGTGGTCACCGGCTCGGCGGCCTGCGGTGCGGCGGGTCGGGGTGCGGTCGACTGGGTGGTGACCACCGGTTCGGCCCGTACGGTACGCAACGCGAGGGCACGCCGTTCCCGTGCCGGCCCGGAGAGCAGGTGGCCCACCGCCATCACCAGACCGATCGCGGCGCAGCCGGCCCAGAGGGTCGCGTTGCCGGCCTGCTCCCGCACCAACCCGCCGAGGATCGGTGCCGCCGCCCCGGCCAGCTGCCAGGAGAGCGAGAAGACGCCCTGGTAGCGTCCGCGCAACTCGGCGGGGGAGAGTTCGGCGATCAGGGTGGCGTTGGACGGCGAGTTGAGCATCTCGCCGATGGTCCAGATCAGCACGGTCAGCCCGTAGAACCAGGCGACCTCGGCGAACGCGGTGAGCCCGAAGCCCACGCCCATCACCACCGCGGCCAGGGCGAGCACGTGTGACCGGCTGCGCCCCTTGATCAGCCGGGGTACGAAGAGCTGCCCGGCCACGATCAGCACGCCGTTGAGTGCGATCACCGACCCGTACGTGGCGGGGCTCAGACCGGAGTCGGCCATCGCGATCGGCAGCATCGAGATGTGCTGGAGGAAGACGAGCGCTCCGAGCAGGTTCAGGGCGACGAAAACGAGATACACCCGGTCGGCCAGGATGGCCCGCAGGGGCCCGGCCGGTGCGCCCCCGCGCGGCAGGTCGACGGTGATCGTTCGGGTCTCCTTGACCTTCACGAAGATGATCAGTGCGGTGACCACCGTGGTGGCCGCGTTGACCACGAAGAGCAGCAGGTAACCGGCCTGTGCCGCGAAGCCGGCGAGCACTGCGGCGCAGGCGAAGCCGAGATTGATCGCCCAGTAGTTGAGCGAGAAGGCACGCAGCCGGTCCCGATCCGGCACCACATCGATCATCGTGGCGCCGAATGCCGGGCGGGCCGCCTCAGCGAAGAGGCCGAGCAGCAACGCACCTGCCGTGACCGTCCACAGGTCACGGGCGAAACCCAGGGCGAGCATCATCGTGGCGGCACCGAGATGGGCGGTGAGCAGGGTCGGTCGGCGGCCCCACCGGTCGGTCAGGGTGCCGCCGGCGGTGGTGCCGAACGCGCCACCCACACCCCACGCACCGAGCACCAGGCCCGCCTGCGCGGCGGAGAAGCCGCGTTCCTGGGTCAGGTAGATGGCGAGGAAGACCAGGACGAACGAGCCGAGCCGGTTGATCAGCGTGCCCGTCCACAGGTACCAGAAGGTCCGCGGTAGCCCGCCCGTGGTGTCCCGGAACCAACCCCGTACAGCGCGCACGCCCGCGCCCCCGTTCCCGTAATGCCTGATGTTCTGTTGGATCCTTACCAACCTAGTGGGCTGCCGGAATCGCGGTCATCCGTATTTCCACGTGGTGGTCGTCACCACCCTTCCCGCGCGGTCCACCACGGGGTGCGGCAGGATGATCCGCATGACAGCTAGCGAGGGGCCCACCGTCGGGACGCTGGTCCTGCTGCGGCACGGCGAGAGCGACTGGAACGCCAAGAACCTCTTCACCGGCTGGGTCGACGTCGACCTGACCACGAAGGGGGAGAGTGAGGCGCGTCGTGGTGGCGAACTGCTCCGCGAACACGGCCTGCTGCCGGACGTGGTGCACACCAGCGTGATGCGTCGCGCCATCCGGACCGCCGAGTTGGCACTCGACGCCGCCGACCGACACTGGATCGCGGTGCGTCGGTCGTGGCGACTCAACGAGCGTCACTATGGCGCATTGCAGGGCAAGAACAAGAAGCAGACCCTTGAGGAGTACGGCGAGGAGCAGTTCATGCGCTGGCGCCGCTCGTACGACACCCCGCCGCCCCCGATCGCGGATGACGACGAGTGGTCGCAGGTCGGCGATCCGCGGTACGCGTTGCTGCCGACCGAGCTGATGCCGCGTACCGAGTGTCTGAAGGACGTCGTCGAGCGGATGCTGCCGTACTGGTACGACTCGATCGTGCCGGACATCCTGGCCGGTCGTACGGTGCTGGTGGCCGCGCATGGAAACTCGCTGCGGGCGCTGGTGAAGCACCTGGACCAGATCAGTGACGAGGCCATCGCGAAGCTCAACATTCCCACCGGGATTCCGCTGCGCTACGACCTGGACCCGCTGCTGCGTCCCCAGACGCTCGGGGGCACCTACCTCGACCCGGAGGCCGCGAAGGAGGCCGCCGCTGCGGTCGCCAACCAGGGCCGCTGAGCTGGTCGATTCGTTTGGGAGGGACCCCTGCCGTGCGCCCGGCGTCGACAGGGGCCCCTCCTTCGTCAGGGGACGGTTTCGCCGGTGATCAGGTAGACGACGTGCTCGGCGCTGTTGACCGCGTGGTCGGCGAAGCGTTCGTAGAATCGCCCCAGCAGGGTGGCGTCGATCGCGGTCTCCACACCGTACGGCCAGTCGGCGCCGAGCAGCACCCCGAACAACCCCTTGTGCAGCTCGTCCATGGCGTCGTCGTCGCGGTCCAGCTCGGCGGCGAGGTCGGCATCGGGGCGGGCCAGCACCGAGGCGATCTTCTCGGCCATCCGGTCGGCGATGCCGGCCATGTCCGTGAAGACCGGGCGCAGCTCGGCCGGCACAGCCGGCGACGGGTGTCGGCGCAACGCGGTCTTGGCCACGTGGTCGGCCAGGTCACCCATCCGCTCCAGGTCGGCAGCCACGTGCAGCGCGGTGATCATGGCCCGCAGGTCGGAGGCGACAGGTGCCTGACGGGCCAGCAGGTCACATACCCGCTCCTCGACCTGGTGGTAGAGCTCGTCGATCTCCGCGTCCCGTTCGATCACGGACTCGGCCGCCCGGCGGTCGGCGGTGAGCAGGGCCCGGGTCGCCTGCCGCAGTGCCGCCTGGATCCCCTCCGCCATTTCGACAAGCAGTTGGCTGACGGCCTGAAGTTCGGCCCGGAACTCGTCGCGCATTGTCGTGTCCTGTCGGTCGGTGCCGGCGCTCCCGCCAGCGGGGATTCGCGCAGCTAGGACGCGAAGCTATGACTCCCGGGCGGATCGGAGGTGAACACCGATGAACTGAGCCGGGCGTGCAGGTGAACTTCTTCGGAAGTGAGAGTGCTTCGTCCTGTTCTGGGCGGTAGTCAGGTTAACAATGACCCTACGATCGCCGAGTGACGTGGGCGGTGACGGTAGGTGTGGCTACGGCCCTGGTGGTCGGGGTCGGCGCTGGCCTGTGGCTGTCCCGCACGATCCCGAGGGCACGCCGGTCGACCGGCCCCACGGGAAACGGGTGGGCCGGTTTCCGGTTCGGCAAGGGGAGGCTCGCGATCGTCGACGACATTCAGGTCGAGCTCGGCCGCCGCGCGATCGATTCGCTGCGCGCAGGGGTAGTGGTGCTCGACTCAGACGATGTGCCGGTACTTGTCAATCCGGCGGCACGGGCGATGGGACTGCTTCGGACGGGGGGACAGCCGGGTTCGATCACGGCGCATCCGCTGATCCGTACCCTGGCGGGGCAGGTGCGGCGCACCGGTGTGCGGCGCGAGATCGAGCTCGACCTGCCCCGAGGCCGCGACAACGCCGGAGAGAACCCGCTCGGCGTGCACCTGAGGGCGATGGGACTGGGCAGCGGGTACATCGCGGTGGAAGCGGCCGATGTGACCGAGTCGCACCGGCTGGCCCGGGTACGTCGAGACTTCGTGGCCAACGTCAGCCACGAACTGAAAACCCCGATCGGTGCGTTGCAGCTGCTCGCCGAGGCGCTGCTCGACGCCACCGAGCCGGCCGACGAGGGGCGCCCGGATCTTTCCGAGGACCTGATCGCCGCCCGGCGGTTCGCCGAGCGAATCCAACACGAGTCGACCCGGTTGGGGCGGCTGGTGCAGGAGCTGCTGGAGCTGACCCGGCTACAGGGCGCCGAGCCGCAACCGGCTCCCGAACCGGTCGCGGTCGACTGGGTGATCTCCGAGGTGATCGATCGGACCCGGACCGCTGCCGCCGCCCGCCGGATCGAGGTGACCGTCGAAGCGGAGCGGGGCCTGACCGTGTACGGCAGTGACAACCAGCTCGCCACCGCGGTGGCGAACCTGGTGGAGAACGCCCTCAATTACTCGGCTGAGGACACGACGGTACGCATCGCCACCCGTACCGCCGGGGAACAGGTGGAGATCGCGGTCACCGACCAGGGAATCGGCATCGCCCCCACCGACGTCGAGCGCATCTTCGAGCGCTTCTACCGGGCCGATCAGGCGCGCTCGCGAGCGACCGGCGGTACGGGCCTGGGATTGGCGATCGTCAAGCACATCGCGAGCAATCATGGCGGCCGGGTCGACGTGACGAGCACTCTTGGTGGTGGGTCGACGTTCACCCTCCGGCTGCCAGCCAGTCCGCCTGACGACCTGCTGGCGACACTGCCACCTGCTGGGATCGAGGCCGGTCCGGCCGAGCTCCGGCAGGTCTGAACCGCACCTGGATCAGGCTGGGCTCCGCCCGGTCCGACCGATGAAAGGAAACGCCGTTGAGTCGCGTTCTGGTGGTCGAGGACGAGGAGTCGTTCTCGGACGCACTGTCGTACATGCTGCGCAAGGAGGGTTTCGAGGTCACCGTGGCCGCCACGGGGACGTCGGCTCTCACCGAGTTCGACCGGACCGGCGCCGACATCGTCCTGCTCGACCTGATGCTGCCGGAGATGTCCGGTACCGAGGTCTGCCGGCAGTTGCGCCAGCGTTCGCACGTGCCCATCATCATGGTCACCGCGCGGGACAGTGAGATCGACAAGGTGGTCGGCCTGGAGATCGGCGCCGACGACTACGTGACCAAACCGTACTCCCCCCGGGAACTGGTCGCCCGGATTCGCGCGGTGCTGCGCCGGCAGAGCCCGGAGGCGCCCGAGTCGGGTGCGCCGACGCTTGCGGCCGGCCCGGTCCGGATGGACATCGAGCGGCACGTGGTGACGGTGGACGGCGGGGCGGTGCAGTTGCCGCTGAAGGAGTTCGAGCTACTTGAGCTGCTGCTGCGCAATGCGGGTCGGGTACTCACCCGGGGCCAGCTGATCGACCGCGTCTGGGGTGCCGACTATGTCGGCGACACGAAGACGCTCGACGTGCACGTCAAGCGGCTGCGCTCGAAGATCGAACCGGAGCCTTCCACCCCGCGCCACATCGTCACCGTGCGCGGCCTCGGCTACAAGTTCGAGCCCTGATCCGCCCCGCCCACCCCCGGGTGTCAGGCGTTGTCGGCCGGGTGCGGCGCGACGAGGCCCTGCCGGCTCCGTGCCGCGCACAGCTCGGCCAGTTTCGTGTACGCGGGCTCGCCGATCAGTGCGGTCAGCTCCGGGGCGTAGGACGAGTACATGGGTTCGGTGCCGACGTGGGCGTCGGTGGAGGAGGTGCACCACCAGTCGAGATCGTGCCCACCGGCGCCCCAGCCGCGCCTGTCGAACTCGGCGAGCGTGGACACCAGCACCTTCGTGTCGTCCGGCCGCTTGACCCACTCCTGGTCGCGCCGGATCGGCAGTTGCCAGCACACGTCCGGCTTGTACTCCAGCGGATGAGCCCCGTCGCGTAGCGCCTGGCCGTGCAGCGCGCAGCCACCCCCGCCTGGGAAGTCCGCGTCGTTGAGGAAGACGCAGGGCCCCTCCGCATCCCGCGTGGCCGTCCGCCGTGCGGGGTTCCTACCGTCGACGGTGTCGTTCTCGGTCCAGTTCTTGAATCCGCGCCGGTGGTGCTGCCAGGTCTGCGGCGTCAGCCGCTTCACCGCGGCGCGTACCCGCGATTCGTCGTCGGAGTCGGTGAAGAACGCACCGTGCGAGCAGCAGCCGTCGGCCGACCGGCCGGCGACGATGCCGTGGCAGCCCTTGCCGAAGATGCAGGTCCACCGGGACAGCAGCCAGGTGAGGTCGGCTCGGATCAGGTGCCGCTCGTCCGCCGGGTCGACGAACTCGACCCACTCCCGGGGAAAGCCCAGCGGCACCTCCCGGCTACGCGGGTCGGCCGGGTCGTCCACCAGCACATGGAGTTCGATCTGCCCTGTCACCCGGCCAGCGTACGCGTGGTGTGGCGGGCGGGCCGCTCAGTGGCGCGAACCCGGTGGGCCTAGGGTTCTTCCATGCGATTGGGTGTCCTCGACGTCGGTTCCAACACGGTGCATCTGCTGGTGGTTGACGCCCATCGTGGCGCGCATCCGTGGCCGGCGCACTCGGAGAAGACCGTGCTGCGGCTCGCCGAGCAGATCGGTCCGGATGGCGCACTGCGCGAGGCTGGATCGGCCGCGCTGATCACGGCGGTGGAGGCGGCGCGTACGTCGGCTGCCGCCCTGGAGGTCGACGACCTGATCGCCTTCGCCACCTCGGCGGTGCGCGATGCCACGAACGCGGCCGACGTACTGACCCGGGTCAGGGATTCCACCGGCGTACGGCTGGAGGTGCTCTCCGGTGCCGACGAGGCGCGGATGACCTTTCTCGCGGTCCGGCGGTGGTTCGGTTGGTCCGCCGGGCGACTGTTGGTGCTGGACATCGGCGGCGGCTCGCTGGAGGTCGCGGCCGGTGTCGACGAGGATCCGGACGTCGCGGTGTCCCTGCCGCTGGGGGCCGGGCGGCTGACCAGGGACCGGCTCGGCGTCGATCCGGACAGCGCTGTCCCGCCCACCCCGGAAGCGGTGGAGGAGTTGCGGCAGTACGTCGACGTTCAGCTCGATCCGGTGGTCGAGCGGATGACCGAGGTGGGGTGGGAACGAACGGTGGCGACCTCCAAGACGTTCCGTACGCTGGCCCGGCTCGCCGGTGCGGCACCCAGCGGCGCCGGGCTCTGGGCTCGACGCCGGCTCACCCGGTCCGGGCTGCGGCAGGTGCTCGGCTTCATCCGGTACATTCCGCCGGCGCAACTCGTCGAGTTGGAGGGGGTCAGTGCCGGCCGGGCCCATCAGCTGCTGGCCGGTGCCGTCGTCGCCGAGTCGGTGATGCGTCGGCTCGGGGTCGACGCGGTTGACGTCTGCCCGTGGGCGCTACGGGAGGGTGTGATCCTCAGCCGACTGGATCGACTAGCTGCGGTGTGATACGGATCGTCCATCGATGTCCGCTTCGCCGGTTCTCGTCATGATGCCCGGACGTATCCCGGCTACCCTCGATGGTGTGACTTCCCGCGTCCCGGTGCTCCTGTCCAGTTCCTCGGTCTTTCCTGAGCGGACCGCGGCGGCGTTTCAGCTGGCCGCGACGCATGGCTACGACGGCCTTGAGGTCATGGTGTGGACCGACGCGGTCAGCCAGGACGCGGGCGCGCTGCGGGGACTCTCCGACCACTACGGGGTGCCGGTCCTCTCCGTGCACGCACCGTGCCTGTTGGTCACCCAGCGGGTGTGGAGCCCCGATCCGTGGGAGCGGCTGCGCCGGGCGGCGGTGCTGGCCGAGACGCTGCAAGCGCCGACGGTCGTGGTGCACCCGCCGTTCACCTGGCAACGGGACTATGCGCGAGGCTTCGCCGAAGGGCTCGACCGGGTGGCCGGCGAGTTCGGTGGTCTGCGGTTCGCGGTGGAGAACATGTACCCGGTACGGATGGCCGGCCGCCAGTTCGTCCCGTACGTGCCCGGATGGGATCCCACCGAGGTCGGTTACGCATCGTACACGCTGGATCTGTCGCACTGCGCGGCCTCGCACAGCGACGCGTTGGCGATGGCGGACCGGATGGGCGACGGTCTGGCGCACGTTCATCTCGGGGACGGCACCGGTGAGGGTCGCGACGAGCACCTGGTGCCGGGACGAGGCAACCAGCCCTGCGCCGAGTTGCTGCGTTCACTGGCCGGGCGGGGCTTCTCCGGATCGGTGGCGGTGGAGGTGACCACCCGGGGGGCGAAGAGTCGGCAGGTACGGGAGACGGATCTACGCGAGGCGCTGGCCTTCGCCCGGCAGCACCTCAGCACGACGTCACCGGTCGACGTCTGAAGCCCGACCGTCCCCACCGGGGCAGATCAGGAGACCGGTGTCAGTGTCTCCGGCTGGCTGGGCACGGCAGCCCGCTTACGGGCCCGGTGCGCGGCCACATGCGAGCGGGTGGCGCAGCGCTCCGAACAGAACCGCCGGCAGCAGTTCGACGAGGTGTCCAGGTAGACGTTGCCGCAGCGGTCGTCGGCACAGACGCCGAACCGGGCGCTGCCGTACTCGCACAGCCACACCGACAGACCCCACACCGCGCCAGCGAGGTACTCCGAACTGACCGAGGCACCTCGGCTGGTCACGTGCATGTGCCAGTCGCTGGAGTCGTGCCCCGAGATGCGCGGCTGCACCGGGAACGCCTCCAGCAGGGTGTTCAACTCGTTCACCGCCTCGGTGTCGCGCCCTGAGGTGCCGTACTCGAAGACGTCACGCAGCCGCTTCTGTGCGCGCCGGAAGGTCGGCAGGTCCCGTTCCGCCACCTCGTCGCGCATCCACCCCTGGTCGTCGCAGAAGACGGCACGCAGATCGTCGAGGTCGTCCAGGCGCGCGTTGACAAGGTCAACCCCGGTCCGGGCGTACGCATCGAAGTTCACCCCCCCAACGGTAGACGACTCATGCCGGGCGTGGCGCGTCGATGTAGTGCGGCAGGAAGCGCGCATAGCCGTCGGTGATCAGGCTGGTACTCTCCCGCAGCCCAACGCCGGCAGACTCGCCGTCGACGACCCAGCTACCCAGTACGAGGTGGTTGCCGGCGTACTCGGGCAGTGCCCGGAACTCCTGGTAGCAGTAGCCCTCGTCGCCGTAGTCACCTGGACTGTCGATCTCGCCACCGGGGGTGACGATCCGCACCGCGGCACCCTCCCGACCGAGCAGCGGCTTGGCGACGTACTCGGACATCCCACGCGGCGAGTCCAGGTAGGCCGGCAGCAGCAACTCGTGCCCCGGGTAGAGCTCCCACAGCACGGCGAGCAGCGCCTTGTTCGACAACAGCAGCTTCCAGGCCGGCTCGATCCAGGTGGTCGGGGTTCCCGGCTCCAGCGCCAGCGGGCCGTACGGTTCGGCGAGCATCCACTCCCACGGGTAAAGCTTGAAGCAGGTGGTCACCGGGCGGTCCGCGGCGTCGACGAAGCGTCGGCCGTCCCAGCCGAGCATCTGGATCGGCAGCAGGTCGACGTCGAGGCCCGCTTGGCGGGCGGTCTCGGCCAGGTAGCCGGCGGTCATGTGATCCTCGCCGGTCTCCTCCTCGTTCGACCAGACCACGTGCACCTGCCGGTCGTGCAGCCCGGCGCCGATCTTCGCCCAGGCGCCGACGAGCCGCTCGTGCAGACTGTTCCACTGATCCAGTTCAGGCCGGGTGTGCTCCAGCCAGTACCACTGGATGATGCTCGCCTCGACCAGGGCGGTCGGGGTGTCGGCGTTGTACTCCAGCAGCTTCGGCGGCCAACTACCGTCGTACCAGAGGTCGAAGCGGCCGTAGAGGGTCGGTGGCGTCTCCCGCAGTGCGCGGGCGACCGCCTCGGCCGCCCACGCCGGGATGCCGAACTCGGCGTACCGGTCACGCGCGACCACGTGTTCGGCGGCGGCGACCGACATCCGGTGCAGTTCCTCGGTGGCCTCCTCCAGCCGTAGCACCTCGTCCAGTTCGAAGGCGTACGCGGCGGACTCGTCCCAGTACGACATCGTTCCACCGTCGGGTAGTTCCGTGTCGACGTAGACCAAGCCCTGGTCGCGGATGGTGCTGTCCCAGTCGGGGCGCGGTGTGGTCAGCTCGCGGCGCATGCTCAACCGCCGCAGGAGGCGAGGTGTGTGCCGAAGCCACTGCGTTCGGGCACCGCCGCGCCGACCGGAGTGGGGGCGGCGCGGCCGACGCTGTTCCCGGCAGTCGGGGGCACCCGCAGTGCCAGGGAGACCGTCTCACCGCCACCGGTGGGGCCGAGGGCGCAGTCGTCATCGTCGTCGTCGGAGGTCATGTCGCAGCCGGAGAGGGCGAGCGCCAGAGCGGTGATCGCGCCGAGCTGCACGGAGGCCGACCGGAGCCGGCGGCGGGGGCGTTGGTCCACGACATGGTTGTAACCGATGAACGCCATCCCGTCCGCCCCGCGCCGCAGGCCGGCAGGGCACGTATCTTGCGGTGGAGTGGGCGTTACGCTCGGCTCATGCTCCGTACCGTCATCCTCGCCGCCTCCCGGTCAACCCGGGTCGAGCGGCTCGTCGCGACGGCCCCGTTCTCGCGGGACGTCGTCCGCCGGTTCGTCGCCGGCGCCAAGACCGACGACGCGTTACGCGCGACCCGCGAACTCGTCGACGACGGTCTCGCGGTCACCCTCGACAACCTCGGTGAGGACACCGTCACCGGCGAGCAGGCCAACGCCACCCGGGACGAGTACCTCGCGTTGCTGCGGATGCTCGCCGAGGCGACGTTGACCCCTGCCGCCGAGGTGAGTGTGAAGCTCTCCGCGCTCGGTCAGGGATTCGACGAGCAACTCGCCTATCACAACGCCCGGGCGATCTGCGCCGCCGCCGAGGCGGCGGGCACCACGGTCACCCTCGACATGGAGGACCACACCACCACCGACTCGACCCTGGACATCCTGGCCAAGCTCCGCAAGGACCACCCGTCGACCGGGGCGGTGCTACAGGCATACCTGCGGCGTACCGAGTCCGATTGCCGCGAGTTGGCCGCCGCCGGGTCACGGGTGCGGCTGTGCAAGGGCGCGTACCGGGAGCCGGAGTCGGTGGCGTACCAGTCGGCCCGCGACGTCGACAGGTCGTACGTCCGGTGCCTCAACATCCTCATGTCCGGCGACGGCTATCCGATGCTGGCCACTCACGATCCGCGCCTGATCGCCATCGGCGAGGACCGGGCACGCTGGTTCGACCGTGATCCCGACCGTTTCGAGTTCCAGATGCTCTACGGCATCCGGCCGGAGGAGCAGGCCCGTCTGGTGGGCGAGGGTTACACGGTGCGTACCTATCTACCGTACGGCGACGACTGGTACGGCTATCTGATGCGCCGTCTCGCCGAACGCCCCGCCAACCTGGCGTTCTTCGCTCGCGCGCTTGTCTCCCGGAAGTAGCCCGTAGCCGCCGGGCACCCCCGATCGACACGATCGGGGATGCCGGTTAGGTGTCTCGGCAGCGGTCGGCATCGTCTTCGGGGTGGTACCCGCCCAGCGGGCCGGTCGACTCGACCCGGTGGTGGTCCTGCGTGCCGAGTGAGATCCTCGATACCCGCGGCCGAGGTTGATCGTCGCCAGAATCTTGAGGACGCTACCCGACCAGGGGTTTTTCGCCGCCGCACCGGCACGATCCATGATCAGTTGCAGGAAGGGATCGCGCCGGTCACAGCCGTCCCGCTACCGTACTGGTAACACGCGCGTCGCCGGCCGCGCGGGAGGACCCGTGTGGCGGCACGCGCCGGGCATGGGATGGGTCGGGTGAGCCATGGCCGGGTCGCAGTCCGACGGTCGGCTGTCGGAGGTCAAGTTCCTGACCGTCGCCGAGGTGGCAACGGTCATGCGGGTGTCGAAGATGACGGTCTACCGCCTGGTGCACAGCGGCGAGCTGACCGCGGTGCGGGTGGGCAGGTCGTTCCGGGTGCCGGAGCACGCGGTCCACGAGTACCTGCGCGGCGCCTTCCAGGAGACCGCCTGACCCTGGTGCGGCCGGGCCACCCGGGCCCGGTGGAACGGGCATCGAGCGGGGGCGCGTTGGTCCTGCTGACGCAGTCCCGCTACGCTGGACTCCGATCGTGACCGCTGGTGCGCTCCGCCGCCCACCCCGCCGGTCCGGTCCCTGTCCGCAAGCGGTCGCCGACGCCACGGGTTCGTGGTGTCCTCCCGGTCGCGCCGCACGTTGCATCGAAAGGCTGTCGTATGGGCTCGGTGGTCAAGAAGCGCCGCAAGCGCATGGCTAAGAAGAAGCACCGCAAGCTGCTGCGCAAGACCCGCGTCCAGCGTCGCCGTCTCGGCAAGTGACCGACGCCGGGCCTGGTCCCGGCGTCCGTCCCTCGCCAACTGTCGACCCTCGGAGGCTCAGGTGATCAGGCCGTGGCTGCCCCGGCTCGGTCCCACCTGCCGAGGTGGGTGCCAGACATGACCCCCGGTGGCTCCCAGAGCCCCCCGGGGGTCGTCGTCGTGACCGGCGTGAGTCGCTATCTCGGCGCACACGTCGCCGCCCGGCTCGCCGCCGACCCGCGGATCGACCGGGTCATCGGTATCGATCTGCCGGAACCGGGGCCAGAGGTCGACGCACTGCTCGACCAGGTGGAGCGGATCCAGGTCGACGCCGGCTCCGTCGGTGGCCTCCTCGCCGACCTCGACGTGGACACCGTGGTGCACCTGGCCCTGGTCAGCGCCCCCGATCCGCAACACGGTGGCCGGGCGGCGATGAAGGAGCAGAACGTCATCGGCACCATGCAACTGCTCGCCGCATGCCAACGGGCACCACGGCTACGCAAGATCGTGGTCCGCTCCTCCACCGCGGCGTACGGCGCCTCGTTCCGCGATCCGGCCGTCTTCACCGAGGAGACCGAACCGCGTGAGGTACCGCGGGGTGGCTTCGGCCGCGACATCCTCGACATCGAGGGGTACGTCCGGGGTTTTCGCCGTCGACGCGGTGACGTCACCGCCACCGTGCTGCGCTTCGCACCGTTCATCGGCTCGACGGCGGACACCACACTGACCCGGTACTTCGCGCAGCCGGTGGTGCCGACCATCTTCGGTCGGGACGCCCGGTTGCAGTTCCTGCACTTCGACGACGCGCTGGAGGTGCTGCACCGGTCGGTCGTCGAGGATCATCCCGGCACCTTCAACGTCGCCGGGCCGGGAGTGCTCGCGCTGTCGCAGGCGATCCGTCGAGCCGGTCGGATCTCCGTGCCGGTGCTGGAGCCGGGCCTGTCCGGTGCCGTCGCGCTGGCCCGCGTCATGGGCTTCGGTCGCTACGGCCTCGACCAGGTCGACCTCTTCGTGCACGGCCGGGTGGTGGACATCTCCCGGCTGGAGGGGGAGTTCGCCTTCACGCCCCGCTCGACCGCCGCCGCCTTCGACGACTTCGTCCGGGCACACCACGGGCGTGCCGTGGTGACCCGGGACCAACTGGCCGCCGCCGAGCAGCTGGTGCTGGACCAGATCCGGCAGGTTCGGGCCGCCGTCCGGGAGCGGTCGTGACCGGGCCCGAGGAACGACACGACGAGGCACGCCTCGACGACCGGTATGCGGTGCCGGTGCCGACCGACCCGGCGCAGCGCAACGGACACCGCCCGACCGCGCCGGAGCAGGTGGGCGACGTTTGGGACCGCCGGGTCGCCTCCGGTCTGGCTTTCCTGCGCCGACGGCTGGCCGGCGACTACGAGGTGGACGAGTTCGGTTTCGACCGTGACCTGACCGGGGCGGTTTTCCACCCGTTGCTGCGCCGCCTCTACCGGGACTGGTTCCGTACCGAGGTCACCGGCTTGGCGCACGTACCCACGGACGGGGCGGGGCTGATCGTCGGCAACCACTCCGGCACCGTGGCACTGGACGCGTTGATCCTCTCCACTGTGCTGCACCACGAGCACCCGGACCACCGCGATCTGCGGCTGCTCGGTGCGGATCTGGTCTTCCGGATGCCGGTGGTCTCCGAGATCGCCCGCAAGACCGGCGGCACGATGGCCTGCAACCCGGACGCCGAGCGGCTCATGCGCCACGGCGAGCTGGTGGGCGTCTTCCCGGAGGGCTTCAAGGGCGTCGGCAAGCTGTACGCGCAACGCTACAAGCTGCAACGCTTCGGTCGGGGAGGCTTCGTCTCGGCGGCGCTTCGCACCGGCACTCCGATCATCCCGGTGGCCATCGTCGGCGGCGAGGAGATCTATCCGATGCTCGCCGACATCAAACCACTGGCCCGCCTGCTCAAGCTGCCGTACTTCCCGGTGACCCCGACCTTCCCCTGGCTCGGGCCGCTGGGCATGGTGCCGTTGCCGAGCAAGTGGCTCATCGAGTTCTGCCCGCCGATCCCGACGGAGCACCTGATGGACTCCGCGGACGATCCGCTTGTCGTGTTCAACCTCGCCGACCAGGTACGGGAGACCATCCAGCAGACCCTGCACCAGTTGCTGGAACGGCGCCCGGACCCGTTCGGTCCCTGAGCGAGCGCACCGGGAAGGGCGTCGAACGCGGCCATACTCGGTGTCGGATCGGATCAGTCCGCAGATCTTGCAGCTCTCCCGACGGCTGCGGGGCGCCGGTCAGGCGCAGACGGCGGGGATCGGGCCGAGCGTGTCGCTGGTGACGGTGAACTGCTGACCACAGGCGATGGCGGCGCGCACAGCGTCGGCCCGCTCGGCGACGGCTTCGAGCAGAGCCAGGGACTCGCCGGTGCGAACCCGGTCGATCCGGGAGCCACGGCCCTCCAGTGTGTTGAGCGAACGCCGCTGGTCTGCGAGGAACGCGTCGACTGCGGCAAGCGCCGTGGGATCCGAGCGTTGCGCCGCCGCTCCGGTGAGTATGCGTACGGCCTGTCGGGTGTCCGCGTCCATGTCGTCCAGCACGGCGCTGTACCCGCTCGGGTTGCCCCGCAACGTGGTGGCCTCGGCCAACCTGGTACGGGCGAAGTCGAGGAAGAGCTGACCCCGGCTGATGTCGGAGCTGGTGAGCGCGAGCTGCGCCCGTTCGGTGCCACGCTTCATGCCGTACAGCGCGTCACCGGGGACTGCGTTCTCACTTGCCGCTGAGATGCCGGAAACTGCGACGGCACCGGCGGCGATGCCGATCAGGATCGCACCGCGAGCACGGGCCCGCCGGGCGGTGACCGCAGGTAGGAGTGATCCACGAGTGGACGTTTTCCGCTCGGCCGGTCGTGCGGCGGCGGTGCCGATGCCTTCACGAGCGGCGGTCGCGAGCAGCATCGCCCGCAGGCCGGTGCGGAATTCCGGGTCGACCTCGGCGTCCGGCGCGTTGGCACCGAGCTGCCGGCCGAGCGTGACGAGTGGTGCGAGGTGGTCGTCGTTCCTGGATTTCACGTGATGACGTCGGCCGCCGTTGGCTTCGTCGAGAAGCTGCGCGAAGCGCTCGGCGCGCCGACGGGAGAAGAGGGCGTTGTCCACCGTGGCACCTCCTCTCGCTGGTCACGGCCGGTCGGCCGTGTTCACCGCCAGCGACCGGTGAACCTGGTTCACCACGGTGGGTGACCGTCGTCGGCACCATCGCAGATCATCCGGAGGCCCCCGTGGGCTCCCGGTCTGTCACCGGTCGCACTCGGAGAAACGCGCAGTGCCGGGGGTGGGTTACGGCCCACGCGGTGCAGAAATTACGCAAAGTGATCGTTGCCGGGCTGAGTGACCGGCAGTGGGCTGGAGCGGCAGCGACCGTGACGGTGCGGACGTTCACGGCTGGAAGCCGTCCGGAAGCAGCCGGGCCAGCGCCCGGACCGCCCGGTACTGCAGCGCCTTGATCGCGCCCTCGTTCTTGCCCATCGCCCGGGCTGTCTCGGCCACCGAGAAACCCTGGAGGAAGCGGAGCACGATGCATTCCTGCTGCTCCGGGTTGAGGCGTTTCACCGCGCTCAACAGGGCGACGTTCGTGATGTGCTCCACCACCGCCGCCTCCGGGCTGCCCTCCGGACCCCGATCCTCCCGGTCGGCGTCGAGGACGTCGCCGGTGGTGACCTCCAGCCGGTACCGGCCGGACTTGAAGTGGTCGGCGACCAGGTTGCGGGCGATGGTGACCAGCCAGGCCCCGAGGTCGCGCCCCTGCCAGGTGAAGCTGCCGATCCGTTTGAGGGCGCGCAGGAAGGTGTCGGAGGTGAGGTCCTCGGCGAGTTGCCGGTTGCCGACCCGGAAGTAGACGAAGCGGAACACTGTGTCCACGTAGCGGTCGTAGATCAGCCCGAACGCCTCGGCCTCGCCGGCCTGGGCGCGTTCGACGAGGGCCCAGACCTCGGTGGCCGGATCGGAGGGATCCGGGCGGCTCGGGAACCCGGTCGAGGTGCCGGTCGTCGCGGGCACCGCGGGAAGTACCGCGGTCTCGGTGGTGGACACCTCGGTGACCGGTGTGTCCCCACTGCGCCGAGCCTGAGCCGGCATCGTCGGGCGGTTCGGGGACGCTAACCGCCCACCGGCAGGTTTGGCGTTTCCGCCAGGTATGGGAGGTCTATGTGGCGGCTCGTTCTGATGGGGCCTACTACCCACCCGGCGCGCGGCACCATCACCACGGACGGTCAGGTTGGTCGATGCGTCAGGGGTGCCGTGGAGGCCGCCGCGTTCGTTCATCGGAGCGCGGGCGACCGGACCGGTGAGGCCGACCGGACGCTCTGCGAAGCCGAAGGTGGTCATCGCGCCGCCTCCGTTCCGCCGGTGGCCGCCAACGCGACACCGACCGGTCCACCGGTCGGTGCCCTGTCGGGCAGGCTGGCTCCGGGGTGTGCCGGCGGGCGGCAGATCCCCTTGAGGTGCTGGTCCAATGCGCTCAACGGCACGGGGGCCTCCTCGGGCTGAGGGGTGTCGACTCACGGCAAATGGGGTGAGCCGACCCGAGTGATGATAGGGCCAACGTCACCCGCGCGTGGCAAGTCCGTTACACAGGGCCAAAGTATTTCCCGACGTGTCGCTGGGCTGGCGGACCGGTTGTCCGTCGGGCGTAGTTGACAACCGACGACGAAGCTGCTTGAGAGAAGCCGATGTTCTTGCAGCTAGAGGTCGGGTCGACCGTCAGGAGCTTCGGCCTGCTGGAGTCTGGTGCAGACAGCGGTCGGACCATCGGCGGGCCGGGACTGTCGCATCTGTACCGCACGGTCGGTGACGGGTTCGGTTCCGTAAGCGGGACCGGCCGTGCCTTCGTGGACCGTCGCCCCCACACGCGTAATCTGGCCAAGTTCACGTACCCTCCGGAGTCGATTCCGGCGACGTGCTGCCACACTCGGCGGTGGGGAAGGTACGCCAGACCCAACTCGGCACGACAGAGGAGACCAATGCGTGAACCTCGCCTGACGCTGATCACTCGTCCTGGCTGTCACCTCTGCGAGGATGCCAAGGCGGCCCTCGACCGGGTGGTCGCGGTCACTGGCGACCGGTGGACCGAACGGGACGTCAGTGGTGACGTGGAGCTGGAACGTGAGTACGGCGACCGGGTGCCTGTGGTGCTGCTCGACGGTAGGGAGCACGGCTACTGGCGGGTCGAGGAGGAGCGGTTGCTGCGTGACCTGACCACCCCGCAACTGTGAGGCGGTCGTATCCACGGGCTGCCGGATAGGGTGCGGCGATGACCTCTGCGAGCCCTCATCTGGTGTGGGACTGGAACGGCACCCTGCTCAACGACCTGAGCCTCGTGGTGGCCTGCACCAACGCGGTGTTCGCCAGCGAGGGCGGGCCGAGCGTCAGCTCCGACGAGCACCGGGTACGGTTCCGGCGGCCGATCGCCGACTACTACGCGGAGGTCCTCGGTCGCGCGGTGGGCGACGACGCGTTCGGTCGACTGGACAGGATCTTCCACGACGCTTACCGGTCGGGTCTGACCAGCTGTGAGCTGGCGCACGACGCCGTGGACGCGATGACGGCCTGGTCCGGTAGCCAGTCCCTGTTGTCGATGTGGTTCCACGACGAGTTGGTGCCGGCCGTCGCGACGTACGGGCTGGCCGGGCGGTTCGCCCGGGTCGACGGGCTGCGGGCCCAGGTCGGTGGCGACCGTAAGGCGGAGTCGCTGGTACGGCACCTCGACGCGCTGGGTGTCGACGGTCGATCGGTGGTGCTGATCGGTGACTCGCTCGACGACGCCGACGCGGCCCGGTCCGTCGGTGCCCACGCCGTGCTCTACACCGGTGGTTTCACCGACCGCTCCCGGCTGGTCGCCTCCGGCCACCCCGTCGCGGACACCCTCACCGGAGCGGTGACCCTCGCCACCCACCTGGTCGATCCGCTGCACCGAGCGTGACGTCACCGCCTACAGAATCGGTCTTTCGGGGCGATAAGTCGGCCGTCGGCCAATTGAATGTCGAAGGCGGGCAGCGAGTGATTGGTCAGAGAAGTCGGGATGGAGCGATACTCGTGCGGATCCCTATGACGAGGTGGTGATCGATCTTGTGGAATGGAGGGGCCGGTGGGGGCGTGGGCCGTGCCAGCAAGATCGCGATTTGTGCACGTCTTCACAAGCGCCTACTGTGTAATTCCGACGCGTCCTGCTAGCACAGCCGGCAACATCGGTCGTCAGCGGGAGTCCCGAAAAGGCCGACCGGTGGAGTTGGTCGAGGATCGCACCGCACGGAGTCTCATGAGTCAGCACCGTCACCCTGGCGCGCCCGGTCGCGCAGGTGCCGTACCGGCGCTCCCGGACCTGCCCGAGGCGACGGTGGCCCGGCTCCCCGAGTACCTTCGTGCCCTGCACAACCTGGCCGAAACCGGTCACGAGACGGTTTCGAGTGAAGGATTGGCCAATGCCGCCGGGGTGAACTCGGCGAAGCTCCGCAAGGACCTGTCCCAACTCGGCTCGTACGGCACCCGGGGCGTCGGCTACGACGTCGGGCTGCTGATCGATCAGATCGAGTACGTGCTCGGGCTCACCCAGCGTCGGGCGGTCGCCCTGGTCGGCGTGGGTAACCTCGGCCACGCGTTGGCCGGCTACGACGGTTTCGCCAGCCGCGGCTTTCGGATCGCCGCGCTCTTCGACGCCGACCAGGAACGCGTCGGCGAAGAGATCAGCGGACTGGTCGTGCGGCACGTCGACGAGCTGCCCCGGGTCGCCGCCGAGGAGTCCATCGCGATCGGTGTCATCGCCACCCCGGCCGCCGCTGCGCAACGGGTGGCCGACCAGCTGGTCGCCGTCGGCGTCACGAGCATCCTGAACTTCGCACCGTGCGTACTCACGGTTCCCGAAGGCGTCGACGTGCGCAAGGTCGACCTCGCGATCGAACTGCAGATCCTGTCGTTTCACGAACACCGCAAGGCATCCCTGACCGCGCTTCCCGCCACCGGTGGCTCCGCTCTCACCGCGCTGTCCGGTGGACTGGCGGTCAGCGAAGGTCAGGAGGCGATCGGCACGTGAAACTCCTCGTCGTGGGCGCGTCCTACCGCACCGCGCCGGTCGCCATCCTGGAACGCCTCGCGGTGTCTCCCAGCGGGCTCGACCACACACTGGGGCGTCTGGTCGCGCAGCCCTACGTCAGCGAGGCCGTCCTCGTCTCCACCTGCAACCGGGTGGAGGTCTACGCGGCGGTGTCCGGTTTCCACGGTGGCCTCGGTGACATCTGCGCAGTCCTCGCCGAGCAGGCGGGCTGTCAACCGGCCGCGCTCGCCAACCACCTCTACGTACACTTCGACGCGGCTGCGGTGGATCACGTCTTCCGGGTCGCCGCCGGCCTGGACTCGATGGTGATCGGTGAGGCGCAGATCCTCGGGCAACTGCGTGACGCCTACCACTGGGCCAGTGCGGCCGACACGGCCGGGCGGCTGCTGCACGAACTGATGCAGCAGGCACTGCGGGTGGGTAAGCGGGCCCACTCCGAGACCGGCATCGACCGCGCCGGCCAGAGCGTGGTCACCGCCGCGCTGGGGCTCGCTGCCGGTCACCTCGACGACGACCTCACCGAGCGTCCCGCACTGATCGTCGGCGCCGGCGCGATGGGCTCGCTGGGCGTGGCGACGCTGTCCCGGCTCGGTGCCGGGCCGTTGACCGTGACGAACCGGAGCACCGACCGTGCCGTCCGGCTGGCCGAGTCCTACGGTGCCGGCGCGCGACCGATGGCCGAGCTGACCGAGACACTGCGCACGGTGGACATCGTGGTGGCCGCCACCGCCTCGCCCGAGCCGGTCCTCACCCGCGAGGTGGTCGCCGCCGCCGCTGCCGGCCGCGACCCGGGGCGCGGCCCACTGGTCCTGCTCGACCTCGCGGTACCACGGGACGTCGGCCCCGGCGTCGCCGAGCTACCCGGTGTCGAGGTGATCGACATCGACCGGATGGCGGCGCTGCTCGCCGACGGCCCGGTGGCCGCCGATGCTGCCGCCGTCGAGCGGATCGTGACCGGCGAGGTCGAGTCCTTCCTCAGTTGGCTGCGCGGTGCCGATGTCGCCCCGACCGTCGCGGCCCTACGTGGCCGGGCCGACGACGTGGTCACCGCCGAGCTGCGCCGGCTCGCGCAACGCCGCCCCGACCTCAGCGACGACCAGCGCGCGGAGGTGGCCCGCACCGTGCACCGGGTGGTCCAGCGGCTGCTGCACCAGCCGACCGTCCGGGTCCGTCAACTCGCCGCCGAACCGGGCGGAGACCAGTACACAGCCCTGCTGCGGGAACTGTTCGACCTCCAGGTCCCGCAGACCTCGCCGGTGGACACCGTGCCCGACATCACCCCACCAGCCGGAGGCGAGCGATGACCGATGCCCCGCTGCGCCTCGGTACCCGGGGCAGCAAACTGGCCATGGCCCAGTCGAGTCAGGTCGCCGAGGCGATCACCGCAGGTACCGGCCGTCCGGTCGAACTGGTCGAGGTGGTGACGGCCGGCGATCGGTCCAGCGCGCCGGTGCACCGGCTCGGTGTCGGCGTCTTCGTGTCAGCACTACGCGACGCACTTGCCGCCGGGACCATCGACCTCGCTGTCCACTCGTACAAGGATCTGCCCACCGCGACCGCGGCGGGTCTGCACATCGCGGCGGTGCCGCCCCGTCAGGATCCGCGTGACGCGCTCGTCGCCAGAGACGGCCGGACCCTGGCCGAGCTGCCGCCGGGCGCGGTCGTCGGCACCGGTGCGCTGCGTCGGATCGCGCAGCTGCACGCGCTGGGCATGGCCCTGTCGGTCACCCCGATCCGGGGCAACGTCGACACCCGGCTGGCCCGGGTGCTGGGCCCCGACGCCGACCTGGACGCCGTCGTCCTGGCCCGGGCGGGTCTGGCCCGTATCGACCGGACCGACGCCGTCACCGAAACGCTCGACCCGATGCTGATGCTGCCGGCTCCCGCCCAGGGGGCACTGGCGGTGGAGTGCCGGCTCGACGACACCGATCTGGTCGAGCTGCTCGCCACGCTCGACCACGCACCGTCGCGCGCCGCGGTCACCGCGGAGCGGGCGATGCTCGCCACCCTGGAGGCCGGATGCTCCGCTCCGGTCGCCGCCTACGCCGAACTCGCCGAGGGCGAGAACGGCGATGAGATCTACCTGCGCGGGGCGGTGATCAGCCCGGACGGTACGCACGAGGTCCGGCTGTCCCGCACCGGTACGCCCGCCGATGCGGCGGAGATCGGTAAGGCACTCGCCGCCGAACTCCTCGACCTCGGCGCCGACTCGATCCTCGGCCCGCAAGGACACGACGGCCCGGGGACCCAGCAATTTGGGAGCACAGAATGACCCGCACCCGTAAGCCCGTAGGCCGTATCGCGTTCGTCGGGGCAGGACCCGGCGACCCGGGCCTGCTGACCCGCCGGGCGCACGACGCCCTGGTCGACGCCGACCAGGTGGTGTACGACCGGGGAGTGCCCGAGTCGCTGCTCGACGTCGTCCGGGCGGAGGCCAGCTCCGATGCGCAGTTCACCCCGGCCGAGGGCGCGCCGGGCGACGTGGCCAAGATCCTGATATCGGCGGCCCGGTCCGGGCAGAACGCGGTGCATCTCGTGGCCGGTGACCCGTTCGGCCACGATTCGGTGGTCAAGGAGGTGCAGGCGGTGGCGCGTACCGCCGCGCACTTCGAGGTGGTGCCCGGTGTCGGCCAAGCCGAGGGGGTGGCCACCTACGCGGGTGTGCCGCTGCCGGGCGTACGCACCGCCGCCGATGTCGAGGACGTGGGTGCCCTGAACTTCGAGGCGCTGGCGGCGGCCGTGCAGCGCGGGTCGCTTGCGCTGGCGGTCGACGCCGGTGACCTGGCCGCTGTCCGTGACGGGCTGCTCGCCGCCGGTGTGAATGGTGCCACCGATGTCGGGGTGACCGGTGACGGCACCGGGGAGACGCAGTACACCACCACGTCGACCGTGGACTCCTTCGTCGCGGCGGCACTCGGGTTCACCGGCCGGGTGGTGCTGACCGTCGGCGACGGTGTGGGCCAGCGGGACAAGCTCAGCTGGTGGGAGAACCGTCCGCTGTACGGCTGGAAGGTACTCGTGCCCCGTACCAAGGAGCAGGCCGGCGCGATGAGTGCCCGGCTGCGTGCGTACGGTGCGATTCCCTGCGAGGTGCCGACCATCGCGGTGGAGCCGCCGCGTACCCCGGCCCAGATGGAACGGGCCGTCAAGGGCCTGGTCGACGGTCGGTACGCCTGGGTGATCTTCACGTCGGTCAATGCGGTACGGGCGGTCTGGGAGAAGTTCGCCGAGCACGGTCTGGACGCCCGACACTTCGGTGGCGTCAAGATCGCATGTATCGGCGAGGCCACCGCCGACGCGGTCCGGGCCTTCGGCATCCAACCGGAGCTGATTCCCGCCGGTGAGCAGTCCTCCGAGGGACTGCTGGCCGAGTTCTCGCCCCACGACGAGGTGTTGGATCCAGTCGGCCGGGTGCTGCTGCCGCGCGCCGACATCGCCACCGAGACGCTCGCCGCCGGGCTCACCGAGCGCGGGTGGGAGGTCGACGACGTGACCGCGTACCGGACCGTCAGGGCCGCCCCGCCGCCCGCCGAGATCCGGGACGCGATCAAGTCGGGCGGGTTCGATGCCGTGCTGTTCACCTCGTCCTCCACGGTCCGGAACCTGGTCGGCATCGCCGGCAAGCCGCACACGCGTACCGTTGTTGCTGTCATCGGGCCCAAGACTGCGGAAACCGCGTCGGAGTTCGGCCTGCGGGTCGACGTCCAGCCCCCGCACGCGTCGGTGCCCGATCTGGTGGAGGCGCTCGCCGGCTACGCCGTCGAGCTGCGGGAGAAGCTCGCCGCGATGCCGGTGAAGCAGCGCCGTGGTTCGAAGGTGCAGGGGCCGACCGCGCTGAGGTTCCGGTAGCCGTCCCGGCTCCGGACGGTCGTCAGGGAGGGTTCATGCCGTACCCCGAGATCCGGCCCCGTCGGCTGCGCCGTACCGCGGCGATGCGCCGGCTGGTCTCCGAGACCCGCCTCGACCCGGCCGAGCTGGTCGTGCCGATGTTCGTCAAGGAGGGACTCACCGAGCCACGCGCCATCGCCTCACTGCCGGGTGTGCTCCAACACTCCCGCGACTCCCTGCGCAAGGCGGCCGTGGGGGCGGTACAGGCCGGCGTCGGCGGGATCATGCTGTTCGGCGTACCGGCATCGCGGGACGCCTGCGGCTCCGGTGGCGTCGACCCGGGCGGCATCCTCAACGTCGCGATCCGGGACGTGGTCGCCGAGGTCGGTGACGCCACCGTGGTGATGAGTGACCTCTGCCTGGACGAGTTCACCTCGCACGGGCACTGCGGGTTGCTCACCCCGACCGGCGAGGTCGACAACGATGCCACCCTCGCCGCTTACGCCGAGATGGCGGTGGCGCAGGCCGCCGCAGGGGTCGGGGTGGTCGGTCCGTCCGGCATGATGGACGGCCAGGTCGCAGTGGTACGCCAGGCACTCGACGTGGCCGGTCACACCGATGTTGCTGTGCTCGCGTACGCCGTGAAGTACGCCTCGGCCTTCTTCGGCCCCTTCCGTGACGCTGTCGAGTCGGCGTTGGAGGGGGACCGGCGGGCCTACCAGCAGGATCCGGCGAATCTGCGTGAGTCGTTGCGTGAGGTCACGCTGGACGTCGCGGAGGGGGCCGACATGGTGATGGTCAAACCGGCGCTGCCGTACCTCGACGTGGTGGCGGCGGTTCACGCCGCCGTGGACGTCCCCGTGGCTGCGTACCAGGTCTCCGGGGAGTATGCGATGGTCGAGGCGGCTGCCGCGAACGGCTGGGTCGACCGCGAGCGGGTGATCATGGAAACGCTCACCTCGATCCGGCGCGCCGGTGCCCAGATCATCCTGACCTACTGGGCCGTCGAGGCGGCCCAACTGCTCCGCCAGCGCTACTGACCGGGTCAGCGCGTCGCGTCGAGACGGTGGACCAGCTCGGCGACGTCGATGCTGTACTCGCACCAGTCCCGGTCGGTGCGGTAACCCAACTCGGCGTTGACCTTGAGCATGGACTCGTTGGCCTGGGCGTTCCAGGTCTGCACCTCGGTCAGCTGCGGCTCGGCGGAGCGCAGCTCCAACAGCATGCGGGCCTTCATCGCCCGATCGATGCCATTACCCTGGTGGTCCTGCACCACGATGGTGTCGTACTGGTCGGCACGGGTCGGATGCTGGGCCGGCACCACCACCTCGGTCAGGCCGGCCACCGCACCGGTCTGCTGGTGCAGGGCGAGCACGATGTACGGCTGCATGCCCCGTCGGTGCAGGCAGTCGAGGCTGTCCCGAAGCCGCTGCGGGTCGTACGAGCTGGGCCGTAGCTCGCCGTCCTCAAGGTCCTGAGTCTCGGCCTTGGCCCGCGCGTACGCCTCGATCAGTTCGTCCGGTGGGCCGCCGGGGTGGAACTGGATGCGGTAGCCCGCACCGACCCCGGTGGACATTTCCGCCAACTCGGCCCAGTCGACGCTGGAGAGATCGAGGACGCTGCGCGTCTCGACGTACTCCCGGCTGAAGCCGAGCGACTCGTAGAAGGCGACGGCGGGAGTGTCACCGACCACCTCCACCCCGATCGACTCGAAGCCCTCCTGGTAGACGCGACGTGCCGCGCGTAGGACGAGATCACGCCCCAGCCCGTTGCGTCGAACGCTGGGGTGGACCAGAACCTCGAGCACGCCGATGTTGCCGAGCAGCAACACGTGCACCTGACCGAGGACGGCTCCCGGGGTGCCGTCGGCAGCCGGTTCCCCCTGGGCGATCCAGGCGATCCGTCGTTCGCCCGGCATCACCTCGGCGAGGTACTCCCGCAGGGAACTCTCCCGCCACGGCGGATCCTGCGGGAGATCGGCCGCCAAGACCGCGTTCAGCGTGTCCAGCAGGGACGCGATCTCGGCGGACGACGCGGTCCTGGGGTCCCACTCGCGCACCATCACCCGTCTAGCTTGCCGTCAACCGCAGCCGGGGGGAAGTGTCCAGTTCTCCAATGTATGCGGACGATCACTTCACGTGCGGCTGGCCTGTCCGTATCGGTTGGCGGCGTCGAAGACGTCCTGGGCGTACCTTCGGACGTCGTTGTACGACAGGATCGCGTTCCACCAGTCACCCGGAATGGTGAGGTTGCGTCCGCCCTTGCACAGGTACCTGCCGGCGGCGAGGGCGGCATCGTGGATGTTGTGCGGATCCTTGCGCCCGTCGTTGTCCGCGTCGGCGCCGATCTCCTCCCAGGTGGTCGGGATGAACTGCATCGGCCCGATAGCCCGGTCGTAGGTGGTGTCGCGATCCAGCTCACCGCGGTCGGTGTCGGCGATGCGCATCCGGTTGCCCTGGCCGTCCAGCGGCAGACCGATGATCTCCGGTACCGCCCGGCCGTCCGCACCGAGCTGGGCATTGTTGGCCTGGCCGTGGCGGGACTCGACCAGACCGATCGCGGCCAGCGTGGTCCAGCTCAATCCGCAGGCACGGTCGGTCTCGGCCAGCACCAGCTCGGCGTAGCCGTACGCCTGCATGGCGATCGGGTCGATGCCCACCCTGGCCCCCGTGTCACGGGCCCAACCGGCAAGGGTGTCGGACGGGCGTCCGCCGGCCGGAGCGGTGCCACCCGACGGAGTCGCACCGGGCGGAAGAGTCGCGGTGGGCGGCGGAAACTGACCGGGTGGTGGCACCTCACCGGAAGGTGGCAGATCGTCGGGCAGCCCGCCGGGCGCATCGGTGGTGGCGTCGACCGCCGCCGGACGTGAGGCGTCGAGGGTCGCCGGCACCAGCAGCGCGCCGGCCGTGGCGGTCGCGGCGACCAGGGCGAGCAGGAACACGCCAGGAACGGTCAGCCGGCCACTGGGTCGCCGCGACCAGTCACGGGTCGCGCGGGCCGCGGCGCGGGGCCCCGGCAGGCGTACGGCGTGCACGAAGCGGGCCCGGCGGCGCCGGGCTGCCGATGTGCCGGAGACCGGAGCGGACTCGTCGTCGGTGGTCTTCGCTTCCGGGCCGCTGACCGGCGGGTCCGGGGTCTTGCTGTCAGCTGGCTCGCCGGAACTCAGCCAGGGTCGGCGGGGCCGGGGCAGCCTGGATGCCGGCCCGTCCGGGGCCGCGCCGGAGTCGCCGCGTGGCGTGGCCGGTCGGAGGGGCCGAAGGGTGGTGTGCGCTTCACCGTCTGCCACCCGTCGAGTATCACCCATGTACCCGCAGCCGTCAGGTCCGGTCGTAGGCTGACGCCATGCCCCGGTACGAGTTCCGTTGCCGCGCCTGTGGCGCCACGTTCGAGGTCAAGCGTCCGATGGCGAGGGCCGGTGAGCCGGCCTCCTGCCCCCAGGGGCATGCCGACACGGTCAAGCTGCTCTCCACGGTCGCAGTCACCGGCCGGGGTGGTGGCGGGTCAGGTGCCCCGTCCGAGCCCGCTGCGGGCGGTTGCTGCGGTGGTGGCTGCGGCTGCTGACCGCGCCCGGCGGACGGTCCGGGTGACGCCGGCCTTGCCCGGACACCGGGTCCGGTGGCACCTTGGGGCGAAGGCTCCGCCGACCGTTCTCACGATGCGTGACGATCCGGTCCCGGGAGGTATGGTGCCCGGGCCAGGGGGGGAGGTTTCGCGCATGTCGCCAGGACTCCACCTCCCGACGGGCTGGGTGACTTTCGTCTTCACCGACATCGAGGGCTCCACCCGGTTGGCGCAGCTGCTCGGGTCGGGCTACCGGCCGGTGCTGGCCGAGCACCGGCGACTGCTACGCCGGACGATAGCCGCGACCGAGGGCGCGGAGCTGCTGACCGAGGGCGACTCGTTCTTTCTGGCCTTCGACAATGCCGGTGCTGCGGTGGCCGCCTGTCTGACCGCGCAGCGGGCACTCGGTACGCACGACTGGCCGGCGCCCGAGGCGGCCCCCCGGGTCCGGATGGGACTGCACACCGGTTGGGCGGAGCCACGCGACGGCGAGTACGCCAGCGCCGAGGTGCACCGGGCGGCACGCGTCGCCGCCGCCGCCCACGGTGGACAGATCCTCTGCTCCGCTGCCACGGCACGGCGGGCCCGCCCACTGCCGGCCGGAGCGTCCCTGCTCGACCTCGGGCTGCACCGGCTGCGCGGCTTCGACGACCGGGAACGACTCTTCCAGCTCGTGGCACCCGGCCTGGAACGGCAGTTCCCGCGACCGCGTACCGCCGACGTCGTGGCGCACAACCTGCCGATCCAGGTCACCACGTTCGTCGGTCGGCACACCGAACGCGCCGAGTTGAGGCGACTCGTGGCCCGGCACCGACTGGTCACGGTGCTGGGCGCGGGCGGTAGTGGCAAGACCCGGCTGGCCGTGGAGTTCGCCACCGACCTGGTGGACGAGTATCCGGACGGCGTCTGGTTCGTCGACGTCGCCGCGGTCACCGACCCCGGGCTTGTCGCCTTCGCGGTCGCCGCCGTGCTGGGGTTGCGTCCGGAACCGGGCCGTCCGATGGTCGACACGCTCGTGGAGTACGCGGCACCGCGCCGGATGCTGATCGTGCTCGACACCTGCGACGCCCAGCCGGCGTCCGCTGCGGAGACGGTGTCCCGGCTGCTCGCCGGTGGTGGTGGCGTACGGGTGCTGGCGACGACCCGGGAGCCGTTGGCGTTACCTGGCGAGGTGGTGTGGCGGATTCCGCCGTTGTCGGTCGAACCGGCGCCCGACGGTACCGAGAGCGACGCGGTGGCGCTGCTACTGGACCGTACGGCGGCGGCCCGCGGTGGGCGGCAACCCGACCCGTCCGAGTCTGCCGACGTGCGGCGGGTGGTGCGGCGACTGGACGGGTTGCCGCTCGCCATCGAGTTGGCTGCGGCCCGGCTGCGGGTGCTCTCGGTGGGGCAGCTCGCCGAGCGTCTCGACGACGTGCTGGGCACACTCGACGCCGGACGCGAGGATCCGTCGCTGTCGCCAGCCGACCGGGGTGACACCGGCAGCCAGCGGGACACGGTGGACCTGGCCGCTGCGGCCACCGGAGTCGATCCCTCGACCTCCGCCACGAAAGCGGCCCGCTCTGCGGTCGAACGACACCTGACCATGCAGGCGACGGTGACGTGGTCATATCGGACGCTCGGGCCACGTGCCGCGCGACTGCTCCGCTGGCTGGCGGTGTTCGCCGGCCCGGTCGACCTGCCCACCGTGCAGTGGCTGCTCGATGACGACCCACTCGCCCCGCTGTCGGTGCTTGTCGACAAGTCGATGGTGCTGGCGGAGCCGTACGCGGGCGGTAGCAGCTACCGCATGCTCGACCCTATCCGAGCCTACGCGGCACGTCGGCTCGCCGAAGCCGGCGAGGAGCAGGCCGCCCGGGACCGGCACGTGGCATGGTCGACGTACGCCCTGCGGCAGGCACACCTCGGCCCGGACGGGCAGCCGGTGACGCTGTCGCTGTACGCGCTCGATCCACTGGCCGGTGAGCTTCGTGCCGCGCTGCGCTGGTGTGCCACGGGCGGCAGTGCGCGGGCCGGCCTGCAGCTGGCCGGCGGGTTGGACCAGTGGTGGCGCGAGCGCGGGCTGGCCCGGGAAGGGCGGCTCTGGCTGTTCCGGTTGTACGGTCGGCTGGCCGAGACCGGTGAGGTGATCCCGGAGGACGAGCTGGCGGCGGCTTACCACATGCATTCGCTGCACGCCGGTGGCGACGGCGAGTTCGGTGAGGAACTGCGCTACTCGCAGCGGGCCGAGGCGGCGGCTCGTCAGGCCGGCGATGCCGGTCTACTGGCCAGGGTGCTCGCCGGCCGTGCCGCCCCGCTCCTCGACCTGGGGCAGTTCGCCGAGGCGGAGCGGGTCTGCCGGGAGGTCATCGACTGGGCGCAGGAGCAGGGGGTCGAGTCGGAGGCGTTGTTCGCCGTGTTCCGGTTGGCCGAGTTGCTGTGGCGGCGGGGTGCGTTCGACGAGGCGGCGGAACTACTCGGTGCGGCCCGGCCGGTGGAGGCGTCGCGGCCGGTCGACCGGGGGCGCCGTTCCGTGGACATGCTGCTCGGCATGGTCGCACTGGCCCGGGGTGACCTGGTGGCCGCGCACGAGCACCTGATGGTGGCGCTCCGGTCGCGGATGAGTCACGGTTTTCACGGGCGGGCCTGCGACACGTTGAACGCGATCGCGGTGCGTTGCGCGGTGGGTGAGCAGCCGCTGACCGCAGCCCGGCTCTTCGGTGCCGCTCAGGCGACCAGGGCGGGGCTGCGGTCGACGCCGGGCATCTACGAGTCCTACTGGGTCGAGCGGCAGGCAGCGCTGCGGCGGGCGCTTGGTGACGCCGTCTTCGACGAGGCGTACGGCGAGGGCACCGGACTTGGTTTGGACGAGGCGGTCGGGTTGGCGCTCGGTGTCGAGCATCCCGACCTGGTTGCCGATTCGTGGCGGTTCGCTAGCGGGACGGGTCGGTCCGTCCCGCGTCGGTCGAGCACCGTCGACCGCCACACCGAGCACGCCTGACGGACCGCCGTCACTGAGGGGTGACACGTTCCGGGTGCGGCAGGTCGGGCTTCGCCCCGGGGGCTAGTCGAAGAAGCGGGCCAGATGGGTGACGGAGGGGCCGTCGTCGTCAGGTCCGAGCGGCGTGAGGTCGGCGAAGATGGACGCGCCGTCGCTGCCGGCGTGCAGGGGGTACCAGCGGGGGGTGCCCGGAGGTCGCATCACGCAGATGCCCTTGACGGTCTGTACGTCCAGCAGCCGCACGTGGGTCGGGTCGGCCACCGCGTTCACGTGCCCCCACCAGGGGCTCATCACGTGCAGCACACCGCCGGGGCGCAGCGCCCGGTGACACTCGTCGAGTAACGGCAGGAAGTCGATCAGGTGTTCCAGGATGTGCACCGCGAACAGCACGTCCACCGAGTTGTCGGCAAGGGGCAGGGAACGGGAGAGATCGGCGACCGCGTCCACCCCCGGAGCGGGGAAGATGTCGAGCCCCAGGTTGCCCGGCCACTGCTTGGTGGCACCGCATCCCAGGTCGACCACCACCGGTTCGCGTCCGCCGACCCGTACCCGACACCAGACGCCGAAGACGCCGGCCAACCGGCCAACCTGTTCGCGTACCAGTCGCAACTGGGCCGGCTCGTCGACGTCACCGCTCAGGTGGGCGACGCCCCGGTCGAAGCGGACCTCGACGCCGAGCGGGCGCAGCCGCTCGTCGTGGCGGACCTGATCCGTCCACGTCTCGGTGAGGAACCCGTCCATCGCCCGCAACCGCTCGGCAGAGGACGGAGTGTGTGCCAACGCCACCATCCCGGCCACCTCCGGCCGGCCCGTTACCCGGTCAGTCGCCTGATATGCGCCGGTCGTCCTTGAATTCGGTACCGGATCAGAACTCGGTGACCCGCCCGGCATCCACCCGCAACCGTCGGTCGAGGCGTACCGCCTCCAACATCCGCCGATCGTGGGTCACCAGCAGCAGCGTGCCCGGGAAACTGGCCAGCGCGGACTCCAGTTGCTCGATGGCGGGCAGGTCGAGATGGTTCGTCGGCTCGTCCAGCACCAGCAGGTTGACGCCGCGCCCCTGCAACAGGGCCAACGCGGCCCGGGTCCGTTCGCCCGGGGAGAGCGTCGCGGCCGGTCGCAACACATGCTGCGCACGCAGGCCGAACTTGGCCAGCAGCGTACGCGCGTCCGCCGGGGACATGTCCCGTGCAGCGGCCCGGAACGCGTCCAGCAGCGGCGCGTCGCCGAGGAACAGTCCGCGGGCCTGGTCCACCTCACCGACCACCACGCCCGGCCCGAGCGCGGCCTGCCCGGCGTCCAGCGGCAGACGGCCGAGCAGGGCGGCCAGCAGGGTCGACTTGCCGGAACCGTTCGCCCCGGTCACCGCGACCCGGTCCGCCCAGTCGATCTGAAGACGCACCGGGCCGAGGGTGAAACCGCCCCGGCGTACCACCGCATCGCGGAGAGTCGCCACGACGGTGCCGGCGCGGGGCGCGGCGGCGATCTCCATCCGCAGCTCCCACTCCTTACGCGGTTCCTCCACCACCTCCAGACGCTCGATCAACCGCTCGGTCTGCCGGGCCTTTGCCGCCTGCTGCTCGGACGACTCGGCCCGGAACTTGCGACCGATCTTGTCGTTGTCGGTGGCCTTGCGCCGGGCGTTGCGGACCCCCTTCTCCATCCAGGCCCGCTGGGTCCGCGCCCGTGCCTGGAGCGCGGCCCGGGTGTCGGCGTACTCCTCGTAATCGGTGCGCGCCTGGCGGCGCGCCACCTCCCGCTCGTCCAGGTACCCCGCGTAGCCACCGCCGAAGTGGTTCACCTGCTGCTGGTGCAGGTCCAGCTCCAGCACCGAGGTCACCGTACGGGCGAGGAACTCCCGGTCGTGGCTCACCAGTACGGTGCCGGCGCGCAGCCCGGTGACGAAGCTCTCCAACCGGTCCAGACCCGCCAGGTCCAGATCGTTCGTCGGCTCGTCGAGCAGGAAGACGTCGTACCGGCTGAGCAACAACGACGCCAACCCGGCGCGGGCCGCCTGCCCGCCGGAAAGGCTCGCCATCTCCTGGCCGAGATCGACGGCGAGTCCCAACTCGTCGGCCACCTCCTCGGCACGCTCGTCCAGATCGGCCCCGCCGAGCCCGAGCCAGCTCTCCAGCGCGGAGGCGTAGGCGTCGTCAGCCCCCGGCACGCCGGTGGTGAGCGCATCCGTTGCCGCGTCGAGGGCA
Organism: Micromonospora sp. HNM0581; assembly: GCF_012726175.1. Lineage (GTDB taxonomy): Bacteria > Actinomycetota > Actinomycetes > Mycobacteriales > Micromonosporaceae > Micromonospora. The sequence goes on along the minus strand of NZ_JAASAD010000001.1, from coordinate 394,724 downwards.
GCCTGCGCCCCGGTCACGCCGGTGCGGCGGGCCAGGAACGCCCGCACCGTCTCCCCGGGGCGGCGTTCCGGCTCCTGCGGCAGATGCCCGACGCTCGCGCCGGGCGGGCTCAACGTCACGTCACCGGCCTCGACCGGCAACAGGCCGGCGAGCGTACGCAGCAGCGTCGACTTGCCGGCCCCGTTGGCGCCGACCAGGCCGATCACGGCTCCGGGCGCGACCACGAGGTCCAGCCCGGTGAAGAGGGTTCGTTCCCCGTGCCCGGCGGCGAGATCCTTGACGATCAGTGTGGCGCTCACAAGCAGTCGAGCCTACCCGTCGCCGGGTGACGGACTCCCGGGACGAGGCAGACTCATGAACGTGTTGACCACTCTGGCGATCGACTGCGGCGGCGGCGGGATCAAGGCGTCCGTCCTCGACGACGCGGGCACGATGAGGGCCCAGCCGTTGCGGGTACCGACGCCGTACCCCCTGCCGCCGGACCTGTTCGTCCAGATCCTCGTCGAACTCGGCCGTCGACTGCCCGCAGCCGGGCGGGTCACGGTGGGGATGCCCGGCATGATCCGGCACGGCGTGGTGGTGGCCACCCCGCACTACGTGACCCGCTCGGGCCCCCGAAGTAGGACCGACCCGGCTCTGCTCGCCGAATGGTCCGGGTTCGACGCCCGCAGTGCGCTCTCGACCGCGTTCGGTCTGCCGGTACTGGTCCTCAACGATGCCGAGGTCCACGGTGCCGGGGTGGTCGCCGGCACCGGCTGCGAACTGGTGCTGACCCTCGGCACCGGGCTGGGCAGCGCCCTGTTCGAGGGCGGTGTGCTCGCTCCGCACCTCGAACTGTCACACGCCCCGGTGCGTTGGGGCACCACCTACGACACGTACGTCGGGGAACCCGAGCGTCGTCGGCTCGGCGACGCGTTCTGGTCCAGGCGGATCCGGCAGGTGGTGGAGTGGCTGCGTCCGGTGTTTCGCTGGGACCGGCTCTATCTGGGCGGAGGGAACTCGCGGCGGATCCGCTTCGAGCAGCTCACCCGGATGGGTGACGACGTCGTGGTGGTCCCCAACAGCGCCGGCATCGTCGGCGGCGTCCGCGCCTGGAACCTCGCTGCGGTGCACGGAAGGGCACCCTGCTGACGCGCGGTGTACCGGCGGGCCCCTGCCGACAGGGTCGGGCCGGAGAAGCGGTCGGGAACAGTCGCGGCACGGCAGGTGTTGTGCCAGCGTCGGAGCAGAGGTACGACACGGAGGGGGTGGCGGCATGGATCTTCTGGCCGAGTACCGGCGGGCGACCCTGTTCTTCGAGGCGGGCGACCCCGGCGGCGCGGCCCGGCTCCTCGAACCGATCATCGAGGCGGAGCCGGACAACGCCGCCGTACGGCAGTTGCTGGCTCGGGCCTACTTCCAGTCGGCCCAGCTGAGCCGAGCCGAGGCGCAGCTGCGGGAGCTTGTCGACCGAAACCCCAGCGACCATTACGCCCACCACGTCCTGGGCCGGACGCTGGAGCGGCTGAACCGCTACACCGACGCGCTGCGCCACTTGCGCATCGCGGCGGCCATGCACGCGTCCAACGACGACTACACGACCGCCCTGCGCCGGGTCGAGACCCGGGTGGGTGGTCGCTGACCGCCTCGACAGGGCAGCCCGACCGGGCTGCCCTGTCGTCGTTCCAGCCCAGCCGGTGACCTGCCTACCATGAGGCTTATGACAGCTGACCGGACGGTGGACGTGGCATGAAGCTGAAGCTGGACCTGCACGACATATTCAACAAGGGCCACGACATCGACCGGGCACTGCGCGGGATCATGGACGAGGCGGTGGCGAAGAAGGCCACTCTCGTCGAGATCATTCCAGGCAAGGGCTCCGGCCAGCTCAAGAAGCGGGTGTTGCGCTTCCTCGACCAGAAGGACGTCAAGCAGCTCTACCACCGGGTCGAGAAGGACTCCAAGAACTTCGGCCGCCTCTTCGTCCACTTTCGCTGGAAGTAGCCGCCCTCACAGGGAATAGGTGCGGGCCACCGCGAGCATCTCGGAGCTGTGGGTGCCGGCGACACCGACATCCGGTGGGCGGGGACGGAAGCCGGGTAGCGCGTCGAGGCCGTCGCTGGCGTCCATCGCCCGCAGCTCGACCCGGTCGCTCTTCGGCTCCACGACCAGGATGATCTCGATGCCCTCCGGGGGTGGGGCGTGGAAGACGATCCCGAAGCCCCACCGGCCCTCACGCTGCTCGACCGGCACCTGCCGGCCTGCCACCCGGGCGCTGCGTACCGTCGCGGTGTTCGCGTCGACGTGCAGGGTGACCAGACGCACCTGGCGCTGCGGCGTGAGCCGCATGGTCAGCGTTCGCGCACCAGTCTCAGCGCTGTCGGCCTGCACGTCCAACCGGGGCGCGGGTAGGTCGGCGGGCTGTGCCGGACCACCGAGCAGTGCGTCGCCGCCGATGCCGGGGAATTCGTCGGCGACCTGGACGGGGCCGTCGACGTACTCGTCGGTCCAGGTCTGCGGCTCGGCCTCGTGACTGAGCCAGCTGGCCTGTCCGGTGCCGGCGTCCAGGGCGTACATCAGGTGGGTCGGTGCGGGGTGCGTGGCGTCGAACCGGTCGACGGCGAAGCCGGTGCCGGCGAGGACCACCGTGGCCAGCGCGGCGGCCCCCGCGGGCACGGCACCGAGTCGGCGGGCCCGCAGCGCCGCCATGCCTCGCTGGCCGCCGACCCGTGGATGCAGCAGTTCGATCACCGGTAGCGCGGCGAGGCCGAGCAGCACCGCGAAGAGCGCCGCGACGCCGCCCATCGCCATGCCGAGCGCCGGGAAGAGCAGCACCACAGTGGGGAGAAGGAGAGTCACCGCGACCGCCGCCGCGACGGTCACCGCCGTCACCGGTACCGGCCCGTCGGGGCGGGTGAACAGCGTCACCAGCCCGCCGACCGCTCCGGCCAGGGCGGGCAGGGTCGCCAGGTACGCCCCGCCGGGTGCCACGACGGCCAGCAGCAGGCCGATCAGCGCCAGCCAACCGAGCCCGCCGATGGCTAGCGCGGCCGGGCCGACCCGCCGACGGGTCAGCGCGTACCAGGTGAACACGACGGCGGTGGCGAGCGACAGTACGGCCAGTCGGTACCAGGTCGGCCGGTACGGGTCGAGTAGTTCTGCGTAGCCCGGCCGGAGGGCGCCGATCCCCGCCCAGAGGAGTTGGGCGGCGATCGGCGCCACCACGATCGGCACCAGGGCCAGGCCGAAGCCGGCGGCCAGCCGACCGGCGGTGACCCGACCGCGGCGGTGGGCCAGCCAGCCGAGTGCGACCACACCGGCCAGGGCCAGCAGGGCCAGCGGCAGCGCCAGCCAGCCGGGGTAGCGGGCGAGGCCGCCCGGCACGGGGAAGTAGGTGGCATCGTGGCCGGCGCGGAGGTCGGCGAGGTCGACCCGGCCGAACTCCCGGGCGAGACCGAGGGTGTTGTCACCGTGGTTCTGGAGGCTGGCCCGGTCGACCGAGTCGGGGATGTCCAGCGGGGAGTGGTAGATCGCGGCACCGTCGAGGTAGGCCGCGTTCAGTCCGGCGAATCCCTCGTCGAGGAAGGCGGTGAAGTCGGTGTCGTTGGGCAGGGCGCGGTACACCTCGACCGCGAACGAGGTGCCCACCGGATGCGGTGCGGCCCGGCCGAAGATCTCGACCAGGCGGGCGTTCTCCGGTGAGGTCTCGAACATGATCACCGGACCGGTGCGACCTCGCGCCTCAAGGTTGAGCACCACTCCTTTGCCTGCCGCCAACGGATGCTCGGAGGCGAACGCCGAGGCACCGCAGAGGCACGCCTCCTCGGCGTCGGTCAGGACGAACACGACGTCGTTTCGGGGTGGCGGGCCGTCGGTGAGCGCCCGGGCCGTCTCCAGGATCGTCGCGACTCCGGCGGCGTCGTCGTTACCGCCTGGGCCGGACTGCACCGCGTCGTAGTGCGCGACCAGGAACACGGTGCCGGTGGGATCCGTTCCGGGTAACCGGGCAACCACGTTGCGTACCCGGGCCAGGGCTGTCCCGCCCGCCGCGCCGCTGAGCTGTCCCGCCTCCTCGGCGACGGTGTCCTGCACCTGCGTCTGGAGCCCGAGGTCACGCAGTACGCCTTCGAGGTAGCCGCGGACCTCGTCGTTGGCCGGGCTGCCCGCTACGTGCGGCCGTCCGGCGACCTGCGTCACGTGCGGGTACGCCCGTGATGCGCTGAACTCGCCGCTCGGCGCGTCGACGGCCCGGGGTGCCGGGGGGCGCAGGTCGAGCAGGGCCCCCGCGCCGACGGCGACGAGCGCGACCAGTGCCGCCAGCGCGGCGAGGGGACGTCGGTGCGGTCGGGTGAGGGCCTGATCTGCGGCGGGGCTGGGGGGTGCGCCCACGGTGACTCCTCGCGAGGGGTGGTCCTGGGATGGACATCATCCTCCATGCCGCCTGAGGGCGCCCCGTCGTGTTGTGTGCGAACGTTATCTAATACAGGATCAGCAGGGCACTCGGAAGGAGCCCGACATCACCAGCGATCAGCCGCCAATTGTGGCGGCGACCCGGCCGGCCCGGGGGACCGGGACGACCGGTTCCTCCGTCGTGTCGTGGCCGTACCCGCAGGGTGGGCTGGGCGGCAACCCGAACCTGCCCCCGGGAGAGCGGCTGCGGGTGCTGCTGGTCGAGGACGACGAAGGCGACGCCTTCCTGGTCGGCGAGTTGCTCGCCGAGACGAACTCCGGAGTGGATCTGCTGATGGCGACCAGCCTGAGCGAGGCACGCCGGCGGATCGCGGGTGTCGACTGCGTCCTGCTGGACCTGGGTCTGCCTGACGCCCAGGGGCTTGACGGGCTGCGTCAGGTGCTGGAGATGTCCGGCAGCGCGGCCGTCTGTGTGCTCACCGGTCGCACCGACGAACATTTGGGCATCGTGGCGGTTGCCGAAGGGGCGCAGGACTACCTGGTCAAGGGTCAGGTCGATGGCATCCTGCTGACCCGGGCGCTGCGCTACGCGGTGGAGCGTAAGCGGGCCGACGAGAACGCCCGCCGGTTGCGTGAGGTGGAGCTGCGCCAGGCCGAGTCGGCCCGGTTGGAACGCGGCCTGCTGCCCCAGCCGCTGATGTCGACCGACCAGATCGCGGTGCATACCTTCTACCGGCCCGGCCGGCATGCCGCCCTGATCGGCGGGGACTTCTACGACGTGGTGCAGACCCGGCCCGACCGGGTGGATCTGATCATCGGTGACGTCTGCGGACACGGCGTGGACGAGGCGGCACTCGGCGTCGAGCTTCGGGTGGCCTGGCGGGCGCTGATTCTCGCCGGGGTGCCGGACGACGAGGTGCTTCCCGCGCTGGAACAGGTGCTGATGAGTGAGCGCCGGCTCCAGGAGATCTTCGCAACCGTGGCCACTGCCCGGCTGGATCTCGCCGCTGGCCGGGCGACGGTGCGTCTGGCCGGCCATCCGCCCCCGGTGCTGCTCGCCGAGGGCCGGGTGACTCCGGTGCCGGCCCCGGGTGGCCTGCTGCTCGGCGTACGGCCACGGCGGCCGGTCGCCTTCGACCTGAAGTTCGACACCGAGGACTGGTCTTTGCTGATGTACACCGATGGTCTGATCGAGGGCCGGGTCGGCGCGGGCGACGAGCGGCTCGACGTTCCCGGGCTGACCCGGCTGCTGGCCGAGCCGGCCAGCAGGGCGGTCCCGTTGCCGGAGTTGCCGGCCTGGCTGGTCGGCCGGGCCGAGCAGCTCAATGACGGCCCGTTCGCCGACGACGTGGCGATGCTGCTGGTCACGCGGGGTGGTGGCCGGTGACGACCTCGGGCGCTGGTTGGAGCCTGCGTGGTCGGTTGGCCGTGCTCGTCGCGGTCGTCGGGCTGCTGTTGATCGGGGTGGCAGTCGCGGAGGCGGTGGTTGCCACCCGTAACCGGGCGAACATCGACGCGGTGCTCAACCAGGCGGGTCCGCTGCGGGTGCACTCTCAGGAGCTGCTCGCGGTCCTGGTCGATCAGGAGACTGCGATCCGCGGGTACGCCCTGACCGGCGACCTGGACGATCTCGGCCCGTTCGAGGCCGGTCGGCAGCGCGAGCAGGAGCTGACCGACTCGATGGGCCGGCTCCTGGCCGGCTACCCACAGCTGCGTGACGAGTTCGACACGGTGCGGCAGCGGGCGGAGCAGTGGCGGCAGACGGTCGCTCTGCCGGTCATCCAGGCGATCGAGACCGGCGGCGCCGAAGCCGGTCAGCAGCTGGTCACCGAACAGGCCCGCCGCCAGTTCGACCAGATCCGGCTCGCCGTCGACGCGCTCCAGGAGGGCATCCTCGAAGTCCGCGACCAGGCCGCAGCCAAGGTACGCCAGACCAGCAGCCTCCTGGTGCTGCTGCTGATCATTGCGGCTCTCGTGGTGGTGGTCGCCGGGACGCTGCTGCTCGTGTCCCTGGAGCGGATGGTGATCCGGCCCCTGACCGGCTTGGCGGGACAGGTGCGGGAGGTGGCCACCGGAGACTACGACCATGGCATCGTCGGGTCCGGGCCGCCCGAGTTCCGTCGCCTCGGCTCGGACGTGGACGCGATGCGCCAGAAGATCGCTGCTGACCTGGCCGAGGTGCGCGAGGCCCGGGAACGAATCGAGTGGGTCAACACCCAGTTGCAGAAGCAGGCCGAGGAGCTGACCCGCTCGAACCGTGACCTCGAACAGTTCGCCTACGTCGCCTCGCACGACCTGCAGGAGCCGCTGCGCAAGGTGGCGAGCTTCTGCCAGCTGCTCCAGCGACGGTACGCCGGCCGGCTGGACGAGCGGGCCGACCAGTACATCGCCTTCGCGGTGGACGGTGCGCAGCGGATGCAGCGGCTCATCAACGATCTGTTGGCGTTCTCCCGGATCGGCCGGCTCACCACGGGATTCACTGACGTCGACCTGAATCACCTGATGGCGGAGGTGGCGGCGCAGACCGAGCCGGCCCGGCAGTACGCCGACGCCGAGTTGACCTGGGGTGAGCTTCCGGTCATCCGCGGTGAGGAGCCGCTGCTGACCAACCTGCTCGTGAACCTGGTCAGCAACTCGGTGAAGTTCCGTCGGGCGGACGTGCCACCGAAGGTACATGTCTCGGCCCGGCAGGTGGGCGACGAGTGGGAGATCAGCTGCCAGGACAACGGCATCGGAATCGAGCCCGAGTTCGCCGACAAGATTTTCGTCATCTTCCAGCGGTTGCACGCCAAGGACGCGTATCCCGGTACCGGGATCGGGCTGGCGATCGTGAAGAAGATCGTGGAGTACCACGGTGGTCGGGTCTGGGTGGACACGGACGTACCCGAGGGGACGGCGATCCGATTCACCCTGCCCGCGCTTCCCGTTGAGGTCGAGGGCGAGGAGGGGACGACTGATGGGGGCGGCCCCGCCCCGGTGGCGGCTGCGGCCGTGACATCGGACCGAACCGTTGCCGAGGGTCGGGCTGGTGCCGAAGGTCCGGTTGACGCGGAGGACCGGGCCGGTGCCGGTGACCGCGCTGATCAGACAACCCAGGCGGATGATGCGGCTCCGACTCGTGACGGTACCGTCGGCGCCGAGGCCGGCGGCGGATCGGAGCGCCCCACGGCTGTCGCCGGCCCGTCATCGGCCGGCGGTGGGACAGGTGGCATGAAGGAGGCGGTGGGATGACCGCGCCGGCGGACGGCAACAGCCCGATCGAGGTGCTCCTGGTCGAGGACGACCCGGGTGACGTGCTGATGACCCAGGAAGCGTTCGAGGAGCACAAGCTGCGCAATCGGCTCAGCGTCGTCTCCGACGGCGCCGAGGCGCTTGCCTACCTGCGTCGCGAAGGTCAGTATTCGCACGTCGAGCTGCCGGACCTGATCCTGCTCGACCTGAATCTGCCCCGGCGGGACGGCCGGGAGGTGCTGGAGGAGATCAAGAAGGACGCGGATCTCTGCCGGATCCCGGTGGTGGTGCTCACCACGTCCCAGGCGGACGAGGACATTCTGCGCAGCTATCAGCTGCACGCGAACGCGTACGTGACCAAGCCTGTCGACTTCGAGCAGTTCATCTCGGTGGTCCGGCAGATCGACGAGTTCTTCGTCAGCGTGGTGAAGCTGCCGCCGCGTGGCTGACACCCTGCTCGACGACGTCGCCGGGCTGTTGCGGGAGGCTGCCGACCGCGTCGTACTGCCCTTGTTCCGCCATCTCGACGTCACGGACGTGAGCGAGAAGGCCCCCGGAGAGCTGGTCACGGTCGCCGACCGCCGAGCAGAGGAAATGATCAGCGCCGGGTTGCTCCGGCTGCGTCCCGGTTCGGTGGTGGTCGGCGAGGAAGCTGTTTCCGACGATCCCGCCCTGCTGCGTCATCTGCGTGCCGCCGGGGACGTGTGGCTTGTCGACCCGGTCGACGGCACCGCGAACTTCGCTGCGGGCCGCCGCCCGTTCGCGTTGATGGTTTCCCTGCTCACCGATGGCGAGCCGGTGGCGGCGTGGGTGTTCGACCCGCTCGCCGACGTACTGGCGACCGCCCGTTGCGGCGAGGGCACCTACCTGGACGGTCGGCCTTTGCGTCTGCCCGCCGGAGCGCCGCCGATAGGCGAGTTGCGGGGTGCCGCGATGACGAAGTTCCTGCCGGTGCCGGCGCGGCGCACGGTGGAGGCGGGCGGTGCGCGGCTGGGCGAACTGTTGCCGGGGCAGCATTGTGCCGGTCGCGAGTATCTCGACGTGCTGACCGGTCGCCAGCAGTTCGTGCTGTTCTGGCGGACGTTGCCCTGGGACCACGGTCCCGGCACCTTGCTGGTGCGGGCGGCAGGCGGCGTGGCCCGCCGGTTGGATGGTTCGGACTACCATCCGGCTGGTCCGGAGCACGGCCTGCTGGTGGCCGTCAACGCCGAGGTGTGGACCGAGGTCCATACCACCCTCCTGCCCGTCTGATCCCACTCCGTCGTTCTCCTCACGTCAGCGGCGGTCTCACCACCCACGACTGGCCGCCAACCTCATGAGCAACGCCGGCGTGGTGGGTGCGGGGGGTCAGGTAGCGGTCGCGGAGAGTTGAGGATCGGCGGGGGTGGGGGTCGGTGGGCTGGTCAGGAGAGCCGGTTCCGGTATTCTGGCCGGCGGCCATCCGCCAGCAGGCCGCCGACCGGCGCCGGCGGGGTCGTCGCCGCGCAGGGGTGCCAACCGGGGCCGGCGGCCGACGAAAGGATGCTTCCGTGCGCAGGTACATGTCCGTCCGGCGGAACGTTCGCCGGCCGCTGATCGCCCTGCTCGCCGGTGTGGCGCTGCTGCTCGGTGTGGGTGCCGTGCCGGCGTACGCCGAGCCCAACGAGGGTGGCAGCAAGAAGCTGCGGGACGCCCTGGAGGCCACCGCCAAGGCGCATATCGACGCCAAGCGCGAACTGGATGCCTCCAAGAAGCGGCAAGCGCAGATGGCGACGGAGCTCTCCGAGATGGAAAGCCGGCTGAACGAGCTGACCGTACTGGTCGGTGAGGTGGCCGCACAGTCGTACCGGGTCGGACGGCTCAGCCCGGCTGCCGTGTTGCTGGACAGCGCGACCCCGGAAGCTTTCGTGCAGCGGGCCGCCAACCTCGACATGATGGCCCAGCGGGACGGCCGTCGCGTCAGGGAGCTGACCGAGGCGCGTGAGCAGGCCCGGCAGGCGAAGCTCGCGATCAACGCCGAGGTGCGCGAGCAGACGAAACAGCTGGCCGTGATGGCGAAGAAGAAGAAGGAGGCCGAGGCGGCGCTGGCGGCGGTCAGTTCGGGCAGCGGCGGCGGATTCAGCGGCGGCAGTTCAACCTCGGCGAAGCCGGCGCCCCGGAACTCCGACGGTTCCTGGCCGGGTGAGTCGTGCTCGGTGAACGATCCGACCACCTCGGGCTGTATCACGCCACGGACCCTGCACGCGTTGCAGCAGACCCAGGCAGCCGGCTACAAGCGGCACGTCTCCTGCTACCGCAGCGGCGGCTCCGGCGAGCACCCCAAGGGTCGGGCCTGCGACTTCTCGGCGGCCACCAACGGTTTCGAGGACCGTACGGCGACCGGTGGCGACAAGACGTACGGCGACGGTTTGGCCGCCTGGCACGTCCGCAACGCCGACCGGCTCGGTGTGCTCTACGTGATCTGGTATCGCCAGATCTGGCACCCGGGCACCGGGTGGCGGGCGTACAGCGGGAGCGGCAGCCCCGCCGCAGACCACACGAACCACGTTCATCTCTCGATGTACTGACCTGCGGTCCCGAAACGGCTGCGTACCATCGCCACGATGAACTCTCCAACGCCTGAGCTGGCGGCCCCGTCCGCGCCGGTCCCGCCGGAGTCGGCCCGGGCCTTGCCCAACGGGCTCGCCGCGTTCCTGGTCTTCTATTCCAGCGGTGCGGTCCTGGTCCTGGAGACCGCCGCGTTGCGCCTGGTCGGGCCGTACGTCGGGGTCACGCTCCAGGTGACCAGCTCGGTCATCGGCATCGCGCTCGCGGCGATCGCGTACGGGGCGTGGGCGGGCGGCTGGCTGGCCGACCGGCGGAATCCTCGTACGATGCTGGCTCCGGCGCTCGTGCTCTCCGGCATCGCCACCGCGATAACCCTGCCGGCGGTGCGGTACGCGGGTGAGGTGCTGCGGGGTGGGGCGGCCAGCGCCATCCTGCTGCTCGTCGCGGTCGCCGTGTTCGCTCCCGCGATGCTGCTCTCGGCGGTCAGCCCGATGGTGATCAAGTTGCAGCTCGCCGACCTGCGCCGCACCGGTCAGGTGGTCGGTCGACTTTCCGGCATCGGCACCCTGGGCGCGGTCACGGCCACCCTGGTCACCGGGTTCGTGCTGGTGGCCGCGCTGCCCAGCACGGTGATCCTGTTCGGGTTGGCCGCTTCCCTCGGCCTCACCGGGATCACGCTCGGTGTCTACCTGCACCGGCAGGACCGGGCCGCGCTGCCCGGTCCGGCCCGGGTCAAGGCCGCCCTTGCCGTGCTCGGCCTGGCCGGGGCGGGGCTGACCATGGTCGCCCCGGATCCCTGTGACATCGAGACGGCGTACCACTGCGCTCGGGTGCAGGCCGATCCGGGACGGTCCAGCGGGCGGACGCTGTTGCTCAACTCGGCCCAGCACTCGTACGTGGACCTGGCCGACCCGACCCACCTGGAGTACGCCTACACCAGGTGGATCGGTGCGGCGGCCGACGTGCTCGCCCCGGCGGGACAGCGGCTCGACGCACTGCACCTGGGCGGCGGTGGCTTCACCGTGCCGCGTTATCTGACCGCCACCCGACCTGGAACCGACAACCTGGTGTTCGAGATCGACGGCGGGTTGGTCGAGCTGGGGGAGCAGCGACTGGGCCTGCGGCAGGGGCCGGACCTGAGGGCCGTGGTGGGCGACGCGCGGATGCTCGTCGCCGCCGAGGCGACCGGCAGCCGGGACTTCGTGGTGGGTGACGCCTTCGGGCATCTGGTGGTTCCCTGGCACCTGGCCACCCGGGAGATGGTCGCGGAGATCCGCCGGGTGACCCGCCCGGGCGGGGTGTACGTGCAGAACGTCATCGACTACCCGCCGCTGCGGTTCATCCGCAGCGAGGTGGCCACGGTCGCCGCCGAGTTCGAGCACGTCGCGTTGATCGCCCCGCCCGAGTCGCTGGCCGGGGAGCAGGGTTCCAACTTCCTCATCATGGCTTCCGACGCACCGCTACCGCTGACTGCGGTGCGGGCCCGGCTCGACGACGTCAACGAACCGGTCAGCCTGCTCAGCGGCGGTGAACTGACGGACTTCGTTGGCGACGCGCTGGTGCTCACCGACGACTACGCACCGGTGGACCAACTGCTCGCCACCGCCTGATCGGGTGACATCGGTGACCGAAGCGGACCATGCAGGTGTAAGGAACCTCAGGTCGGGCAACATCGCCCACCATGGGCGGTGGGGTAGGCAGGCGGTCTCGGCTGCTCGGTGAGCGGTACCGGCTGATCGATCAGCTCGGTGCGGGCGGCATGTCGGTGGTCTGGCGCGGCTTCGACGAGGTGCTCGGCCGGCAGGTCGCCGTGAAGGTGCTCGCTTCCCGGCTGGCCAGCGACCGGGCGTTCCGGCACCGGATCCGGGTCGAGGCACAGGCTGCCGCCCGGCTCTGTCACCCCAACATCACCAACGTGTACGACTACGGCGAGTCCGAACAGGGTGGGGTGACCGTGCCGTACGTGGTGATGGAGCTGATCGACGGCGGCCCGTTGACGGCGCGGTTGGCCCGTGACGGACACCTGCCGTGGCGGGAGGCCGTGACGGTGGCGGTCGAGGTCGCCTCCGCGCTAACCACCGCCCACGCCCGAGGTGTGGTGCACCGTGACGTATCCCCGGGCAACGTGATGCTCACCGCCACCGGGGTGAAGGTGGTCGACTTCGGTATCTCCGCGCTGGTGGGGGAGAGCGAGAAGGGGCCTGACGGGGCGCTGCTCGGCACCCCGGCCTACCTTGCCCCGGAACGGCTCGACAACGGCCAGGTCAGCCCGGCCACCGACGTGTACGCGGTAGGGCTGCTGCTGTACCGGATGCTCACCGGTCGGCTGCCCTGGAAGGCGGGAACCACCACGCAGATGCTGCGCGCACACATGTACCGCGAGCCGGACCCGATGCCCGACGTACCCGGCCTGCCGGGCGACGTCGTCGACCTCGTGCAGCGCTGTCTGGCGAAACGACCGGCGGACCGCCCGGCCACCACCGAGGTGGCTCGGAGGCTCGCCGACGCGGTCGGGAAGGTACCGGTGTCCCGCTGCTCGGGTGCCTCCGCTGCGTCGCGGCTGATCGATGCCGGCACCACGATCCTGCCCCGGTCCGCCGCGACCGACGCGCTGCCCCTGGCTGGCCCACGCCACCGCCGTGGTCTGCTGGACCGGCGACGTCGGGTGGAGGCGGTGGCGGCTGCCGCCGGGCTGATGGCCGTCACCGCGTCAGTCTGGGGCGTCACGTCGCACAGCCCGGCCAGTGGCGGCATCGACCAGATCGCCCAGGCACGGGTCGGCGGGGGATCGCCCGTTGCCTGTCAGGTGAACTACGTACTGCGCAAGGACTCCGGTCGGGACTTCACCGCCGAGGTGAGCCTGACCAACACCGGGGACAACGAGCTGCGGGACTGGATTTTGAGTTTCGCGTTCCCCGGCGGCCAGGAGGTGACCGGCGCGACGCCGGTGCCGGCACGGCAGCAGGGCCGGGCTGTGACGGTGCAGCCGGCTCCGCAGCGTCCCGCGCTGGCGCCGGGTGCCACCGAGAAGCTGACCCTGACCGGGCGCTACACCGGGACGAACCCGCTGCCGGTGGAGTTTCGGGTGGGCCCGGAGGTGTGCGGGGTGCAGGTCTCCGGGGTGGCCGGTACCGAGCCGGCCGGCAAGCCGGCCCCCACCACGTCGGCTACGGCCAAGAAGGTGCAGGCCACGGTTGGGAAGGCGGGTTCGGGCGGGGCCGGAACGAGGAGCGAGCAGCCCAGGGCTGACAAGCCGCCCGCCAAGAGCAGCAGCGGCAGTAAGGGAAAGGGCGCCAAGGGCAAGGGCGGTACGGGTATGGACGAGGACGGCGACCGAGGGGACGGCGACCGAGGGGACGGCGGTGGCCCGCGGGGCGGGGACGAGCCCCAGCCCGACAAGCCCGGGGCGAGGCCCCCCGGCGTTGAGCCGACCGGTCAGGGCAGCGTGGAAAAGCGCTGAACCTGCTCGATGGTCCCCTCCACGATGAGGATCGTGTCCGGGGCGAGGTCCAGTCTGTCCGAGACGTACCGGTAGCGGTTCTCGCCCGGTTGTCTGATTCCGACCACCCGTACGCCGTACCGCTCCAGCTGGATCTCGCTCGCGCAGTGGCCGGCGAGCGAACGCGGTACGCGGACCCGCGCCACCGCGAAGGCGTCACCGAACTCCACGAAGTCCAGCATGCTGCTGACGATCAGATGGGCGAGCCGTTCACCGGTCTCCGCCTCCGGCGAGATCACGTGGTGTGCACCGACCGAGGAGAGGATCTTCGCGTGCTGCGCCGAGGTCGCCCTCGCCCAGATCTGCGGTACGCCAAGCTCCACGAGAGCCAGCACGGCGAGCACGCTCGACTCCACTGACGCACCGATCGCCACCACCGCCCGACTCACGTCCGACAGGCCGAGCTGGCGCAGCGCGTCCTCGTCGGCCGCGTCGGCCTGCGCCACCTGATCGAGCATCGGCGACCATTTCTGCACATGCTGGGCGTCCCGGTCGATGGCCAGCACGTCGCGGCCGAGGGCGGAGAGCGACTCGGCCAGATGGCTGCCGAACCGGCCGAGGCCGATCACGGCGATACCACCCGCGTCCGGTTTCCTATCCGACAATGGGTTGCTCCTCTGGGTAGCGGTAGAGCCTGTGTCGGGTGTTCAGAGCGATCGCCGAGCCGAAGGTGAGCGGCCCGACCCGGCCGAGGTACATGAGTACGGTGAGCAGCAACTGACCACCGTCGGACAGCGACGACAGCACGCCCACCGAGAGGCCGGTGGTGCTGAAAGCCGAGGTGACCTCGAACAGCGCGGCGTAGAACGGAAGCTCGTCGGTCATCCCGATCAGTGCGGCGGTGCCGGCGGCCACTATGGCGACGCTGAGCAGCGCGACGGTGAGGGCCTGCCGCTGGCTGGCGGTGGCGATCCGACGATGCCCGACGGTGACGTCCGGCTCGCCCCGGACCTCCGCCCAGATGACGAAGGCGAGCAGGAAGAAGGTGGAAACCTTGATTCCCCCCGCGGTGCTGGCGCTACCGCCGCCGATGAACATCAACCCGGTCAGCAGGGGGTAGCTCTCTTCCCGGAGCAGATCGGTCGGCACCACCTCGAAGCCCCCGGTGCGGGCCAGCGCGATCTGGGTGAACGCGGCGACCACCTTGCCGGGCACGTCGTACTGGCCGACCGTGAACGGGTTCGCCCACTCGGCGACCAGGAACGCCGTCCCACCGAAAGCGATCAGGGCGGCACTGCCCCAAATGGTCAACTTGGTGGCGACCGCCCACCTGGCGGGCCGCCGCCAGTGTCGTGCCACCTCGAACAGGGCCGGAAAGCCGAGACCGCCGACGATGCCGCCGAGGGCCAACGGCAGGCTGACCCACGGGTCGTTCGAGAAGGCCAACAGCCCTTCGCGGTAGAGCGAGAATCCGGAGTTGTTGAACGCCTGGATGGAGTGGAACGCGGCCGTCCAGAGACACCCCCAGAACGGTTGGTCGTACCCGAGCGTGAGCCGACCGGTGATGATGACGGTCATCGCCAGCTCGCAGGCGAACACGGTTGCGGCGATGCGCAGCAACAGACGGCGTACGTCGCCTGACCCGTACTCGGCGGTCTCGGCCTGCACCAACAGCCGGTTGTGCAGGCCGAGCCGCCGGGAGACAGTGAGGATCACGAGCGCGGCCCCGGTCAGGATGCCGAGCCCGCCGAGCTGGGTGAGCACGGTGATCAGCGCCAGTCCGGTCCCGGACCAGTAGTTCGGGGTGTCGGTGACGGTCAGCCCGGTGACCGAGATCGCCGATGTGGCGGTGAACAGTGCGGTCATGAACGAGGTGGGCTGGTACTCGACCGTCATCGGACGCAGCATCAACAGGCCGGTGCCGATCAGGATCGCCACCAGGAAGGCCAGCGGCACGAGCCGCACCGGGTGACGTAGGAACCGACGCACCTGACAATCTTCCGATTCCGCCCGCTGTGCCGGGCCGGAACCAGCATCCCCATCCCCTCACCGGCTCACCTCTGCCCCGCTCTCACGGGCGCGACGGTGGAGTTTTCACCGGATGGTCAGGTGTGGACCAACTCGCCGTCAGCCCGGCCAGGTCTGCTGAGGCAGTCTTCCGACGAGTCAAGGAGACTGCCTTGCGACGTACCCTTTCCGCTCTCGGTGTGTCGGTGACCCTGCTCGCAGCCGCCGTGGCCACGCCAATGGTCGCCACGGCGAAGCCAGCGGGCTCCAGCGACCCGGCCGGTGTGGACGACCAGCCCATCGTGATCGGCCACCGGGGCGCCAGCGGCTACCGGCCGGAGCACACGCTTGAGGCGTACCGGCTGGCGATCCGGATGGGCGCCGACTACATCGAACCGGACCTGGTGGCCACGGCCGACGGCGTGCTGGTCGCCCGGCACGAGAACGAGATCAGCGGTACGACCGACGTGGCGGTCCGGCCTGAGTTCGCTGACCGCCAGGCGACGAAAGTCATCGACGGTGTGTCGGTGACCGGCTGGTTCACCGAGGATTTCACCCTCGCCGAGCTGCGTACCCTACGGGCCAAGGAGCGGCTGCCGCAGGTGCGGGTGACCAACACCGTGTTCGACGGGCAGTTCCAGGTGCCCACCTTCCAGGAGGTGATCGACCTGGCCCGGGTCGAGGGGAAGGCGCGGGGCCGGGTGATCGGTGTCTACCCGGAAACCAAGCACCCGACGTACTTCGCCTCGATCGGGCTGCCGTTGGAGGAGCCGCTGGTCGAGGTGCTTCGCCGCAACAAGATGACCAAGCGGAACGCCCCGGTGATCATCCAGTCCTTCGAGACCGCCAACCTGCGACAGCTCGACCGCATGATCGACGTACGGCTGGTCCAGCTGCTCAGTGCCGGCGGCCGGCCGTACGACTTCACCGTGGCCGGCGATCAACGCACCTACCGTGACCTGGCCACCCCAGTCGGCCTGCGGTGGATCGCCCGGTACGCCGACGGCGTCGGGGTGCACAAGGATCTGATCGTGCCCCGCGACGGTGCCGGCGATCTGCTCGCCCCCACGACGCTGATCAATGACGCGCACGAGGAGAAGTTGGTCGTGCACGCCTGGACGTTCCGGGCAGAGAACCAGTTCCTCCCGGCCGACCTCCGGATCGGCACCGACCTGAACGCCCGCGGCGACATCCAGTCCGAGTACGAACTGTTCTACCGTCTCGGCCTCGACGGTGTCTTCACCGACCACCCTGACACCGCCGTGGCTGCCCGCGCCGCCCTGCCCCGCCGCTGACCCCGCTCACCGTCACCGCACCGATCGGCCCGCCGTCCGCCCCCCGGCCGGCGGGCCCCCCAACCCGTCCGCCCAGTCCAGTCCCGCCGGATTCTGGTCTGACGAGTGGTTCCTGATCCGGATGGATCTCGGTGCCCGGACGCGGGGCGGGAGGCCCGGGTGTCCCCGGTGGCCGGTTGTCGGCGGTGACCGCCCACCCCGCGACAGGTCTGCGTCAGCCGTTCAGGTCGCGTCGACGACGTAGCGTCAGGAAGCTCACGCCGAGCACGATCGCGCCCAGACCCAGGGCAGTGATCATCAGGAGACCGCCACCTCCGGAGGTGCCGGTGATCGGCAGCTTCGAGCCGGTCGGCGTCACTGTCGGACCGCCGGTCGGCGTCATGGTCGGGCTGCCGGTCGGCGTCGCTGTGGGGCTGCCGGTGGGGGTTGGGGTGGGGCTGCCGGTCGGTGTGGGGGTGGGAGTAGGGCTGGCGCTGGCGGCGCAGGTGTGAGTGAGGACGAACTGTAGGCCGGGATCGGGATCACCGGTCACGACTGCGGTGGCGGTGATCAGGGTCCAGCCTGCGGGCAGGATCACCCACGCCTTGCTGGTGCCGATCCGGACGATGGCGCTGTCCTCGGCGTCGGGGATGGTCACGTCGACCATGCCATCGTTGGGCACGCTGAAGGTGGCGGTGACGGATACGAAGTCCCGCTGCACCGACGGCAGGTTGAACACCCAGACGTCCCGGTTCGGGTAGGGTCCGCCGCCGAGGTTCGGGTCGCACTCCTGTTCGAAGTCGGCCGCGGTGGTCGGGACGTTGCCCGGGTTGATGTTGATGCTGGTGTCCTCGATGGGCTGGGAGCGTGGGGGTTGCGCGAGGGCCGAACTCTGGGTCATCACCAACGCGATGCCGGCCGTCATCATGACGGCAGTGACTCGAAACAGTTTCACGATCTTCCCCGTGGTGAAGGTGCGTGTAGCGGGACATCGCCAGCCTAGGGACCTATAGCGCTATTTGTCCGTAAAAGCCCTTTGTGAGGCGCGCTGCCAGGGCATGGCTCTCGACCACACACAATGCGGAACGGCTGCCGCTCGACGTTTCCGGGCTGCCGGACGGGCTGGTCGGGGTCGCCAACACGGTGAACCTGTACTGGCTGGCGCTGGCGTACCTTCTGGTGGTCAGCCGTTGAGCAGGTCGTACGCGGCGGTCGGCGCCTGCTGGGCCTGCTCCTCGGTGAACGCGACGACCGCTGGGGTCGCGCCGAAGTCGAAGTACTCGACCACGTACTCGGATGCCTTGTTCTTGCCGGCAGCCGGGATCTCCAGCGTCAACGAGGACAGGTTGCCGTCCGCGCCGACCACCGCGCTGAACGGGAGCTGGCCCTCGGCGTCGCCGAGGGCGGCCACACCCTCCAGGGCGTCGGCCAGTTCCGGTGCTGCGGACAGGTCCACCACACCGGTGTACGTACCCGGTTCGCCGGCCTGGACGTCGGTGGCCGCGCGGATGATCGCGTCGGTGTTGCCCGGGTCGGTGCCCTCGTAGGTGGGTAGCGTGTCCGGCTCCTCGACCCTCGCCGGGTCCAACTCCATCCACTTGGTGGGTAGCTTCATCAGCTTCTGGATGTCCTGGGCGCCCTCGAAGTTCACCTTCACCCAGGTGCGTGACTCGACCATCCGGAAGGACATCTCCAGGGTGAAGTCCTCGTCCTTGGTCACGGTGTCGATGTTCATGCCCTGGTTCACCGGGTCGACCACCCCTGAGACATCGCCCGAGGCGTCGCTCGTGGAGAAGCGGAAGGCCGGGTCCTGGTCGTTCGGTACGGCCGCCAGCAACTCCTGTTTCGGGTCAGGCGGTGGTGGGGCCGCTTCCGGGGCGGCTTCGTCTTCACATCCGACCACCAGAGTCGCGGCCAGCAGGGTGGCGGCCAGGGCCGCGAGACGCCGGTACGCGGCGGTGGTGCCGGTGCACTGAGTCATCTCGTCTCTCTCTCCGGTGTCGAACGGGAATGGTAGAACACACTCCAGGCGGCGGCCCCGGTCGTGCCGCCGTGCCGCTGGTAGAAACGTCGGATGAGTCAGGAACGGACGGCGGTAAGGCAGCGGGCCGAGGCGGTGCTCCAGCGGCTGGCCGGCGCGCAGGCCCGGCTCCGCGAGGATCAGTGGCGGGCCGTCGAGGCGCTGGTGGTGGACCGGCGTCGGGTGCTCTGCGTGCAGCGCACCGGGTGGGGCAAGTCTGCCGTGTACTTCGTGGCGACGGCGCTGCTGCGGGGGCGCGACGGTGACGACCCGCAGGGCGTGACTGCTCCCACCGGCCCCACGGTCATCGTGTCGCCGTTGCTGGCGCTGATGCGCAACCAGGTCGACGCCGCAGCTCGGGCCGGGATCCGGGCCCGCACCATCAACTCGGCGAATATGGACGAATGGGATGGGATCACCGCCGAGATCCATGCTGGCGCGGTGGACGTGCTGCTGATCAGCCCGGAACGGCTCAACAACCCGGACTTCCGGGACACCGTGCTGCCGAAGCTGGCCGCCACCACCGGTCTGCTGGTGGTCGACGAGGCGCACTGCGTGTCGGACTGGGGGCACGACTTCCGGCCGGACTACCGTCGGCTGCGTACCTTCCTCGGCAACCTGCCCGAGCACACCCCGGTGCTGGCGACGACCGCCACCGCCAACGCCCGGGTGAGCCGGGACGTGGCTGAGCAGTTGGGTAGCGAGCCGGCCGCCGCGACCGGGCCGCGTCCGGACGTCCTGGTGCTGCGTGGCAGCCTGGACCGAGAGTCGCTGCGGCTGGGCGTACTCGACCTGCCGAGCCCTGCGCACCGACTCGGTTGGCTCGCCGATCATCTGGACCGGCTGCCCGGTTCCGGCATCGTCTACACGTTGACGGTGGCCTCGGCGACCGAGACCGCCGAGTTCCTCCGCTCGCGCGGTTGGGCGGTCGCCGCGTACACCGGGCAGGCAGAGGACGCCGACCGCCGCGCCGCCGAGCAGGACCTGCTGGACAACAAGATCAAAGCATTGGTGGCCACAAGCGCGCTGGGCATGGGATTCGACAAACCGGATCTCGGCTTCGTCGTGCACCTCGGTGCGCCGCCGTCGCCGATCGCGTACTACCAGCAGGTGGGTCGGGCCGGGCGGGCCGTCGAACACGCCGAGGTGTTGCTGCTGCCCGGCGCCGAGGACGCGGCGATCTGGCGGTACTTCGCCTCGCTGGCGTTCCCGCCGGAGGAGCAGGTCCGTGCGGTACTGGCCGCGCTGCACACCGACCGGCCGCTGTCGACGCAGGCACTCGAACCACTTGTGGACCTGAGGCGGGCCCGGTTGGAGCTGATGCTCAAGGTGCTCGACGTGGACGGCGTGGTCCGCCGGGTGCGGGGTGGTTGGCTCGCCACCGGCGAACCCTGGACCTACGACGAGGCCCGGCTGCGCCGTGTCGCCGCCGCCCGCGCCGCCGAACAACAAGCGATGATCGAGTACGCGGCGACGACCGGCTGCCGAATGCGCTTCCTACGCGAATCCCTGGACGATACGGGGGCGGTCGACTGCGGCAGATGCGACAGGTGCGCCGAGGCGCTCTTCCCGCCCGACGTGTCGGCGGCGGCGCTCACCGCCGCGCAGACCTTCCTCGGCCGCCCCGGGGTGCAGTTCGCGCCGAAGAAGCTCTGGCCGACCGGGCTGGAATCGGTCGGCGTACCGCTGAAGGGGCGCATCGCGCCGGCGGACCAGGCACTGCCGGGCCGCGCCGTCGGCCGACTCTCCGACCTCGGTTGGGGCAGCCGGCTACGCGGGCTCGTCGCGCCCGGTACGCCGGATGGCCCAGCGCCCGACGACGTGACCGCCGCCATCGTCGAGGTGCTGAAGGCGTGGGCGCACGGTGATGACCCCTGGCCGACTCGACCGGCCGGGGTGGTCTCGGTCAGCTCCCGGCGCCACCCGACGCTTGTCGGTTCGCTCGCGGATCGGATCGCCGCCGTCGGGCGGCTGCCGCTGCTGGGCCAGGTGATCTCCACCGGTTCGGTGGCCGGTGACGAGTCGCGTGGCAACAGCGCACAGCGGGTACGCACCCTGCACGGCACCCTCACCGTCCCCGCCGAGGTCGCCGCCGCCGTCACCGGTCTGGGCGGTCCGGTGTTACTGGTGGACGACCTTGTCGACTCCGGGTGGACCATGACGATGGCGGCCCGGGAACTCCGCCGCGCCGGTGCCGTCGGCGTGCTGCCGCTCGCTCTCGCCGTCGCCGCCTGACGGTGCGACCGCAACCACGATCGGGTCGGCTCCCCCGCTGCCGGATCGGGGCGACGGTACGGTGGGCGCATGGCTGACCAGGCACCCGACGCACCCGCGCTCGGGGTGGTGCGTACCGCTGTGCGGGGGGCCGCAGACCAGGAACCCGACGCGGATGCAGCCGACGAAGTCGTCGGCGCGTCTGCGACAGGCCGGGAAGCCGGTGCGGCTTCGACCGTACCGGATCGTGCCACACTGCGGTTGGCTCTGGTGGTCGGCGGGCTCGTGCTGGCGGTGCTGCTCGGGTTCGGGCTCGGGCGGATCAACGGGGGCGGCGCCTCCGTGGCGGCCGGTGGCCCCGACAGTGTGCTCGCCGAACACACCCACGCCCCCGGTACCGGCGCACACGCGCACGGAACCGACCAGGACGCGGCGGCCGAGGCCGGCGGTCTGGCGATCAGCAGCGACGGTTACACCCTGCGCCCACTGGTCGCCGAGTTCGTTGCCGGGCGTGCCAGCGAGCTGCGGTTCCAGATTCACGACGGGCAGCGCCGCGCGGTCACCCGGTTCGCGGTCGTGCACGACAAGCCGATGCACGTGATCGTGGTGCGTCGGGACCTGTCCGGTTATCAGCACCTGCACCCCACGATGGCGGTGGACGGCACCTGGTCGGTGCCCTTGACACTGCCCACGTCCGGCATTTGGCGTGCGTACGCCGATTTCACGGCCGTCGCCGACGACGGCCGGCAGACGGCGACGACGCTCGGGGTCGACCTGGTGGCGCCCGGCGACTACGTGCCCCGTGAGCTGCCCAGTCCAGCGACCACGAGCACTGTCGACAGTTTCGCCGTCGAATACCGTGGGGTTGCCCGACCCGGGCTCACCGTGCCTGTCGACTTCCGGGTCACCGGTGCCGACGGCGCGGATCCGGCACTGGAGCGTCACCTCGGCGCGTATGGCCACCTCGTCGCACTACGCGAGGGTGACCTCGGCTACCTGCACGTGCACCCGGAGGCAGAGCCGGTCGACGGGGCGATCCGGTTCTGGCTCACCGTGCCTACGCCCGGACGCTACCGCCTCTACCTTGACTTCTCCACCGGAGGAGTGGCACGCACGGCGGAGTTCACGGTGTCGGTGCTGTAGCGGGTCAGCCGGCTGTCCGGCGCATCGGCGCGGCGGCGGGGTCGGCGGGCCGCCGGATCGGCCGTCGCGCGAGGTAGCGCAGCAGGTCACGGATGTGGTGTTTCTCCTCCGCAGGCACCGACGGATCCGCCAACCGTTGCAGGATCACCCGCACGTCCGCCTCCACCGTGCCGTCGCCGCCGCGTCGCTCCGACCCGGCGCCCGCGTCGGGCAGGCCGAGGGCGCGGAAAGCCGCCGCGACAGGCAGGTCGAGGGCCGCACAGAAGCTGCGGACCTTCGCCAGTTCCGGGTAGTCGTGCCAGTCGCCGGCCAGCCAGCGGAAAACGGTCGAGCGACCGACGCCGGTGTGGGCGGCCAATTCCGTGACGGTCCAGCCGCGCTCGTCACGGGCGTCGTCGATGGTACGGCGCACGAAACGCGCGAAGGCCATCTGCGGCGAAACCTCTACCGAACCCATCCGGTGGGTCTTACCTCCCGACCGGCACCCGACGGTGCGCTCTTCGACAGTAGTACGGGAAAGGGCGCCGAACGATCGACTGAATGACCCGACGATCCCGACAGCCGGGGACGAATTCGTCACACCGTCGACGACAGCTGCGCGAGCAGTGTCTCCAACCGGGGCGTGACCTGCCACTGGTCGACCAGGTCCCGATACTCCTCGCGTTGCGCGGCGGTCGGGTCGATGTCGGTCCGACGGGCCCGGACGAGCAGGTTCCGCGGGGTGTGCGCGGAGTCGACGAACTCGACCACCTCGGCCCGGTAGCCGTGCAGCCGCAGCAGCCCGGCACGCAGCGAGTCGGTGAGGACGTCGGCGAAGCGCTCCCGCAGGATGCCCTGCCGGGTGAGCAGATCGTACGGCGACGGAGCGGGACGGTTACGCAGCTGCGCCGCGACGTCGTGGTGGCAGCACGGCGCGGCGAGCACCCAACGGGCGCGCCAACCCACCGCCCGGGCCAGCGCCTCGTCGGTGGCGGTGTCACAGGCGTGCAGCGCCAGCACCAGGTCGGGTGGCGGATCGACGGTCGCGTCGGCGATCGTGCCGGCGACGAAACGCACCTGTCCGGCCCAGCCCAGCCGCTCGGCCAGCTCGGTGTTGCGGCGGCGCTGATCGTCGCGTACATCCACCCCCACCAGTTCGACGTCGAGGCCCGACCGGGTCAGGTAGCGGTACGCGGCGAAGGTGAGGTACGCGTTGCCGCAGCCAAGGTCGACCACCCGCAGTGGGCGGTCCGACTGCCCGGACAGCCGCCCGTCGGGGAGGGTGGCGGTGAGCGCCCGCAGGAACGCGTCGACCTGCCGGCGTTTGGCCGCTGAGCCGCCGATCGTGGCGAAGAGCGGGTCACCGGGGTCGAGCAGGTATGCCTTGCTCCGGTCGTGCCCGGAGACGGTCGCGGCGGCCGACCGGCTCGCCGTGCTGCGGTGCACCTGGGCCTCGCCCGACTTGGTGACCCGCAGTTGCAGGGTGGCGTCGATGGTCTCCACGTGCCAGTTGCCGAACGGCTCGGCAAGCAGCGCCTCCACCGCCGCCTCCGCCTCCGGCCCGGGGCTCAGGTTCCGGGTGTGTGGCCGGGCCCCGTCGGAGGTGGAGATCTGCAGCCGCTGGCCGGCCTTGAGCGCGACGGGACGCAACTCGGCCCGAACCGTGGCGGGACGCTCACCGCGCCGTCGTCCGGCGGCCACGGCCCGGGTGAGAGCCGGTCCGAGCAGCATCGAGCGGACCTCGGCCAGGGCGGAGTGCAGTGGTTCGGGCATCGTTCCATCTTCCGGGACGGCGGCACCAGCCGCTCGCCGCCTCAGGGGTGCGTCGTCAGTCGGTGGTCGGCTCGGCCGGCGTACCGCCGGAGGCGGTACCACGTCGGCGGCGGCGTCGGCGCGGGCGCGCAGCGGCCTCACCGGCGGCGTCCTCGCCTCGTCCGGTGGCCGTCTCGACGGGGGTGCTGTCGACGTTCGGCGAGGCGGTCTCGGTGCCCGTCGTCGCCTCGCCGGCCCGTCGGCGTCGGCGTCGCCGGGGCGTTCGGGTGCCCTCCGAGACGGTGCTCTCGGCGGTGGCGTCCAGCGGGATGTCGCCACCGTCCTGGCCGCGACCGGAGCCGCCGCGGCCACGCCCGCCCTCGCCGCGACCTCTGCGGCGTGCACCGCGTGGCTCGCCGCGGCGGGGGCGGCCACCGCCGAGGTCCTCCTCGACCTCGGCGGCCAAGCCGGCGCGGGTACGTTCTGCGGAGGGCAGGGTGCCGGTGACCTCGGTGGAGATGTGCAGGTCGGTGTAGAGGTGCGGCGAGGTGTGGTAGGTCTCCGGTGGCTCGGGCATGTCCAGGCCGAGGGTCTTGTCGATGATCCGCCAGCGGGGCATGTCGTCCCAGTCGACGAAGGTCACCGCGACACCGCTCGCGCCGGCACGACCGGTCCGGCCGATCCGGTGGGTGTAGGTGTCCTGGTCTTCCGGGCAGTCGTAGTTGATCACATGGGTGACGCCGCTGACGTCGATGCCCCGGGCCGCCACATCGGTTGCGACCAAGGTGTCGATCTTGCCGGCCCGGAATGCCCGCAGAGCCCGCTCCCGGGCCCCCTGGCCGAGGTCGCCGTGCACCGCCGCGACCGCGAAGCCCCGGAAGTCGAGGTCCTCGGCGACCCGGTCCGCGGCCCGCTTGGTCCGGGTGAAGATGATGGTCAGGCCACGGCTGTCGGCCTGAAGGACCCGGGCCACGATCTCGATCTTGTTCATCGAGTGGGTGCGGTAGACGAGCTGTTCGGTCTGTGGTGAGGGGCCGGTCTCGGCGGTGTGACCGGCGTGGATCGTGATCGGGTGACGCAGGAAACGCCGGGACAGCGTCACGATCGGATCGGGCATGGTCGCGGAGAAGAGCATGGTCTGCCGGTCCTCCGGCAGCATCGCCAGGATCCGCTCGACGTCGTCGAGGAAGCCGAGGTCGAGCATCCGGTCGGCCTCGTCCAGCACAAGCGCGCGAACACCGTGCAGGCGCAGATGCTTCTGTTTGGCGAGATCCAACAGCCGGCCGGGGGTGCCGACGAGGATTTCCGCACCCTTGCGCAGAGCCTCGATCTGCGGCTCGTACGCGACACCACCGTAGATCGGCAACACGCGTACGCCCCGGGTACGGCTCGCGGCGGCGATGTCCTTAGCGACCTGGATGCCCAACTCGCGGGTCGGTACGACGACGAGCGCCTGCGGTAGCCCGTCGCCACCCTCGCCGGGTGCGAAGACCCGTTCCAACAACGGCACGCCGAAGCCGAGGGTCTTGCCGGTGCCGGTCGGGGCCTGCCCGATCAGGTCGGCCCCCCGCAGCGCGATCGGCAGCGCGTACTCCTGGATGGCGAAGGCGCGGGTGATGCCGGCCGTGGCCAGCGCGTCGACGGTCTCGGCACGCGCGCCAAGCTCGGCGAAGGTCGGTGCCTCCGGTCGGACCGGAGCGGTCGGGGCCAGTTCCGGGCCCTCGGTGAGGTCTTGAATCGGTTCACTCATATGGATTTGGGGGTGCCCTCTCGTGGGTGCGCCCCGTCATGTCCTCAGGGCGCGGTCGGTATGACGCGGGCCACACGGTCGGCGGCAGAGAGCCGAGCGGACCGGGCCGCACGCGTGCCGCTGGACGGACTTCGACCGGAGCGGATTTGACTCCGGCCGGATCGGCACATGCGGCAACTGCGGCCATGCTACCTGAACGGCCACGACAACGTTCCGATTCCAGGGGCGGGAACGGGGGCGCAAACGTTGTGGGTGACCTGAATCACGAGATGAGCGGCCAGGGCCGCTGAACACCGGGCATCCGGCGCGGACGGCTATCGTCGGGCGGCTACGGCGGTCGGGCCCCGACGATGCGGTGGAACCGGCAACAGGGCGGCGAGGCGTGGTGATACGCCCCGCTGTCCCTGCCGCCGGTCTACGGTGACGTCAGCGGACAGTGAAACCGACCGCCCGAGGGGACGCCTCGGCGATCTCGACGTAGGCGACCTTGCCGACCGGCACGATGATCCGCCGCCCCTTCTCGTCCGTCAGGGAGAGAGTGCCCTCGCCCCTGGCGACGGCGTCGGTCACGATCCGCTCGATCTCGGCCGGCGACTGTGCGCTCTCCAGGACCAGCTCGCGCGGCGCGTACTGCACGCCGATCTTGACCTCCACTGTGCCTCCTCCATGGGCGAAACGGCCGCCCTGCGAAGGCTATCCGATCGCGGGGGCGAAGGTCAGGCTGACTCACCTTGCAACGGGAAGCTGGCAATGCCGCGCCAGGACAGCGCCGCGACGAACGCCTCGGCCTCGGCCTTGGGTACCTGACGGCCACCGGCCAACCAGAACTGAGCGGCGGTCTCCGCCGCACCCACCAGGCCCGAGGCGAGCAACTCGGCATGGGCCCTGCTGACTCCGGTGTCCGAGATGATCGTGTCCGTGATCGCCGCTATGCAACCCTGCTCGACCCGCTCCACGCGCTGCCGCACGGCCGGCTCGTTACGCAGATCCGACTCGAAGACCAGACGGAAGGCCTCGCTCTCGTGATCGACGAAGTCGAAGTACGCCCGAACCGACGCGCTGACCCGCTCCTTGTTGTCGGTGGTGCTCGCCATCGCGTCGTGCACCTTGGCGACTATCGCGTCACAGTGCGTGTCGAGCAGTGCGAGATAGAGCTCCATCTTGCCCGGGAAGTGCTGGTACAGCACCGGCTTGGAGACTCCCGCCCGCTCCGCGATGTCGTCCATGGCCGCAGCATGGTAACCCTGCGCGACGAACACCTCCTGAGCAGCGGCGAGTAGCTGCTTGCGGCGCGCCGAACGGGGCAGGCGCGTGGGTCGACCGGCGGTCTGGGCGCCGTTCCCCACAGCGGTCATGGGAACCTCCGAGGTTGTCGTACGAGCCGGCATATCCACCCGAACCGGTCGGGGCTTCTCGACCCCGCGCGGAATTGGCCCGCCGCTGTAACTTATCGCCACTGTCGCCACACGGTAGCCTCAGCGTGGGCGACCAAGGAGCGCGCGGTGAGTGAAGCAGGGCAACCCGGTGCCGCCACCCCGGGAGAGCACGGCGACGGGACGGGTCGGCGCGATGACCTGGCCCGTTCCGGCAACGGATGGGCGGCCTCACCGGTCGACTGGTCGTGGGATCCCGAAGACGCGCCTGGTCCCGACCACGCCGGGCTGCGGTCGCAGTCACCCTCCGGCTGGGCCACCGCCTCGTCCCGCCATGCCGACCTGCCCGCTCCCATCGGTGAGCAGGCGGATTCTGAACGATCCGGCCGGGTCAACGGCAACCACGTCAACGGGCGTCAGGCGAACGGCACGCCGGCCGTGGACCAGCCCACCGCCCGCCGGCGCGCCCCGGTCAGCGCGCCTCCCGGCCTGTCCGACCCGAGCCAGCAGGACCAAAGCCAGGACCGCCTCGTCGTGCCGGCGCCCCGTCCGGTGCCCTCCGGCGAGCAGCCGGTCAACGGTGTGCCGACCCCGTCGCCCCCGGCCGTGCAGGTGCCGCCGGTAGGCACCGCCCCCTCCGGCTTCGAGATGCCACCCGGCCTGCACGCTCCCACCGCCGAACGGTCCGCCGACGGTCCGGCGGGCGGTCGGCAGCACGGCTGGGACGACGGCTTCCCGGCTGACCGCCCTCGGGCTGCCGGCATCGACGAGCCCACCGGCTGGTCACCTACCGACCGTCCCGTCGGTGACGAGGCCCGGCCCAGATGGGCTCGGCCCGACCGGGGCCGCGATTGGGCACCATCGTGGGCACGCGACGAGGATGGGCCTACCGACCGCCGGTCCGGTGAGGTGCCGACCCGGAACTGGGCCAGCGAGCCCAGCCGCCCGTACGATCCGCTGCGCGCCGAACCGACCCGACCGTACGAACCGGTGCGAGCGGAGCGGCCCCGGCCGCACGAACCGCGCAGGGACGTTGAGCCGGGTCCGGGACGACAGCCCGAGGCGGTGGACCAGCCGCCCGGCGTCGATCCGACGAGCGGGCCCCCGTCCGCACGACGTCCCGCGTGGGCGCGTTCGGCGGACCTGCCGCCAGCCGAGGACCGTCCGTCCTGGGAGACGCCCCCGACCAGCGGCGATCCGGCCAGCGCACCGCCGGCCCCACAGCGTCCGTCGTGGGCGCTGCCGCCGGTGAGTGGTGCACCGGCGGACGAGGGCTCACCGTGGGGGACGCGCCACGAGGAGAGCCAACCCTGGGGCAGCCGGGCTGGTGGACAGCCGGCCGAGGAACACCTGCCCTGGGCGCTGTCCCCGGCCAGTTCCCCGCCCGCCGACCCACCGCCGGCTGCCGCTCCGACGAGCGCCCCACCGGCCGGCACCCGATCGCCATCCCCCACCTCCGGTGCCGCACACCCCGGTGGGCAGAGCCGACGGGAGGCACCGGATCCCGGTTCGCCGCCGCCGGTCACCGAGCCTCGGTCAGCTGCCGACCCTCCCGGGTACCGTCCGTTCCGGTTGCGGCCGGTCCCGGACACGCAGGCACCCGCGCCCGCCTCAGCTCCCGTACCGCCTGACCCGGCCGACGGAACGGCCGCGCCCGGTCAAGCCCCGGATGAGCCCGGTCGTCGGGAACGCACTCCCGCCGCGCCCGTCCCGACGAGCGCGGCTCCCTATGCGGCGCGCCGCTCCGCCCCCGAGCCGGATCCGCCGACCGGGCTGGCCGGCGACAGTGCGCGGGACGACACCGCGGCAGAGTTGCCGCAGCGCGTTCCCGCCGAACCGGACGTACCCGTCGTGCCGGAGCCGCCAGCTGTGGACCCACCCGCCGAAACGCCGGAACTTGCCCGGATAGCCACCCACCTTCGCAGGGACGACGAGCCCGCCCCGCTGCGGGACCGGCCGGAAGGCTTCGACGTCAACGCGATCCTCGCCGCCGTGCGAGGCGTCGGGGGCGTACGTGACGCCGCCCTGCGACGTACCCCTGCCGGAGCACACAGCCTGCGGCTCGACCTCGCCGACGGTGCCGACCCGGCCGAGGTGAGTCGACAGGTCGCCCGGTTGTTGCAGGAGCGGATGGGGCTGGCCGCGGCACCTCGTGGCTTGCCCGCGGTCCCCGCCGGGCCGGCGCGTCGGCGCCCTGCGGAAAGCCGGAGCGAGGCAGGTGAGGTACGCCCGTCCGGGGAGCCGCGGCGTCCCTCCGCCCGATCCTGCGGCAGCCGGACGGAGCCTCCGCCGAGTCGACCGGAGAGTGCGCCGGAAACCATCCGGCGGCGCCGGCAGCCCCCCGCACCGAACCGGGGCAGAGCAGTCGTCGAAGAGCCGGGTGCGTCGGGCAGTCCGGTGACCCTCGGCTCGTCCTACTCCGGCGGGCAACTCACCACGACCGAGTCCGCGCCGTCGCGACCGCTGGACACCGGTGGGATGCCGGGCCCCCGGGTGGTACTGGACCACGTGCAGGTGAGCACGTTCGGGCTCGACGCCAACGTCGAGGTCCGTCTGGTCGCCGGCGACCAGAACGCCTCGGGGCACGCCACCGGGCCCGCCGTGGACGGGTTCGTCCTGCGGCTGTGCGGCGTCGCCGCTGCGGCGGCGGTCGACGAACTGCTCTACACCGCCGGCCCCACGGCGGAACGTGGACGATGTTTCGTGGAACACGCCGCGGTGGTGCCGTTCGGAAACTGCGACGTGGCCACGGTGGTGGTGCTCCTGGTCTGCGACGGGTGGGTCGAACAGTTGGCCGGTTCCGCCCTGGTGGCCGGCGATCCCCGGCAGGCGGTGGTGCGGGCGACGCTGGCCGCGGTCAACCGGCGGCTGGAGGCGCTGCTGGCGTGAGCCGTTCCAGGCAGACTGGAACGGTGAAACCTGCCACCCTCTGGCCCGAACGGCTGCTGCCCGCCCACTCGGTTCCGCCGCCCTGGCCGGGCCGCGAGGTGCGACTCGACGGGGCCGTCACCTACGTCCGCGAGACGCCGGCCACCCGTGCGGACGCCGAACCGGCGTTGTACGTGCACGGACTGGGCGGCTCGTCACAGAACTGGACCGATCTGGCGGGGCTGCTCGCCGATCGGCTGGACGGGCAGGCGATCGACCTGCCCGGGTTCGGTCGCAGTGAGCCGGGCCGGCGCTACACGGTGCCGGTCTTCGCCGACCGGGTGATCCGCTGGATCGAGTACGCCGACCGTGGACCGGTGCACCTGTTCGGAAATTCGCTCGGTGGTGCGATCTCGGTGCGGGTGGCCGCTCTCCGGCCGGATCTGGTCCGCACACTGACCCTGGTGTCGCCGGCCCTGCCGTTTCTCGACTTCCGCCGGTCGTTGCAGGGTCGGATGCTTCCGCTGCTGGCGATTCCCCGGGGCGAACGGGTTGCCGCCTGGCGGCTGGCTCAACTCGCGCCGGAGGTGATGGCCCAGCAGGTGATGGAGGCGTGTGTGGCCGACCTCAGCCGGATCAGCGACCAGCGTCGGCGTGAGGCACTGGAGGAGATCCGGGTCCGCTACGAGGCGGCGCACTACGCGGCGGCGTACGTGCGTACCTTCCGTGGCCTGGTCTCCAGCTTTGTGCGGTCGTACCTGCCCGGGTCGGGCTCACTGTGGCGGATGGCCGGTGCGGTGCGTGCTCCCGCACTCGTCATCGGAGGGCGTCAGGACCGGCTTGTCGACGTGCGGGTGGCGCCGCAGGCCGCGCGGGTGATCCCGGACAGTCGACTCCTGATGATCAATGGTGTCGGTCACGTGGCTCAGCTTGAGGTGCCGCGGCTGGTGGCCCGAGCGGTGCTGGGGTTGCTCGCCGAGACGGGGCGAACGGCCCTTCGGGCGGACCTGGCAGGATGACCGGGTGCACAGCCCCGGTAGCCGTCGTGGATCGACTCTTTTCACTGGCCGTCGTACCGTCCGGCAGGAATTTTCCCATCAGGATCGAGCGACGGATGTGAGCATCGTCGCCCGGGGCGGGGGAGGCCGGGGACGCGGACCGGGTGCGCTGATCCGAGTGGCGGCGCTGGTGGCCGCCGTGGGTGCCGCGGTGGCGATGGTGGCCAGCGGCACCGGTGTGGGTCTGGGCGCGGCCGACGAGGCCGTCCCGGTGGCCTCGGAACCGGCTGTGGCCGCGACGCTCCCCGCACCGGTGGCGTCCCCGGCTACCGTGCGGGTGTCTCCGCCACCGGTGGCGCCTGTCCTGCAGGAGCCCGGCCCGATCCCGTCGACCGGACCGGGGCGGTTCGCCTATGCCGGTGGGGCCGGCCCGGTGCTGGGTACGGCCGGTGACCTCCGGCGTTACCGGGTGGCGGTGGAGTCCGGCTCCGGCGCGGACGCGGGTGAGTTCGCACTGGCGGTTGGCGCGGCGCTCGCCGGGCCGGGCAGTTGGGTGGACAGCGGTCGGCTGCGGCTGCGTCAGGTCGACGGTGCCGACCGGCACGAGTTCACCGTCTACCTGGCCACGGCTGGGACGGCGGGTCGGATGTGCGCCGCCGGGGGGGTGGACATCCGGGTGGATGGACGGCCGTACACCTCCTGTCGTGCACCCGGCAGAGTGATCATCAATCTGGACCGGTGGCGGCTGTCGGTACCGCACTTCGTCGCGGCCGACGTGCCGCTGTCGCTCTACCGGAAGTACGTGATCAATCACGAGGTGGGGCACGAGTTGGGCAACGGCCACGAACGCTGTCCGGGCCGTGGTGAACCGGCTCCGGTGATGATGCAGCAGACGCTCTTCCTCAAGGGCTGCGTCGCCAACCCTTGGCCGTACCTGGACGGTCGGCGATACGAGGGTCCGCCACTCTGACTCGTCGTCGGCCGGTCAAAATGCGGTGAAGTGCCGGAATTAGGTGCGACGATGACGTCATGCCAACTGCACCCCTCTGGCACGATCACGACCGTCCAGATCCTTCGGGTGGGCCGTCGGATCGTCACCACCGGCCGGTCAGTGCACGCCGAACGGTGGTGACCCTGGGCGTGGTGCTGGTGCTGGCCGTCGCGGCGGCGATGCTGCTGGCCCGAACCGGTCACCGGGCGGCGGCGCCACATCAGGGTTTCGGTGACCGGATCGCGCACGGAGCAGGCGGCGACGGACAGATCAGACCGAGCCGGTACCCCTGGGTGGGTGACGGCATGTTCACGGTGGCTGGCGGCCAGACGCCGGCGCGCGGCGTGGGCGGTCCGGTGGCCCGCTACCGCGTCGCCGTCGAGCAGGGCACCGGCCAGGACCCGGCCGCCTTCGCCGCCGCAGTCGACGTAGTGCTGGCGGACCCGCGTAGCTGGATCGGCACCGGGGAGCTGCGCGTACAGCGGATCGCCGAGGCGGAGTCCGCCGACTTCACCATCTACCTCGCCACGCCGCACACCTCGGAGGCGATGTGCGCCGAGGGTGGTTTGACCACCGATGGCTACACCTCCTGCCGGCTGCCCGGTCAGGTCATCATCAACCTGGCCCGCTGGTTGGAGGCGGTACCGGACTACGCCGCACCGCTCGAGGTCTACCGGGCCTACGTGATCAACCATGAGGTCGGACACGAAATCGGGGAGGGGCACGAGGCGTGCCCCGGGCCGGGAGACCTGGCGCCGGTCATGCAGCAGCAGACGTACGGCCTGGACGGCTGCCTGCCGAACGCCTGGCCGATCCTCGCCGGCCGCCGGTACGCCGGTGAGCTGATCGGCTGACGCCGGCTCGCCGGGTATTCCCACTCCCGCATAGCGGGCGGCGTGTCCCTGCTCATGGCCGATGGCCGGGTCGGCGAGCGACAATGGCGCGGTCGCCCACCACATCGATCCCCGGGGAGAGTTCACCGTGTCGTTGCCCCCGCTCGTCGAACCCGCCGCCGAGCTGACCGTTGACGAGATCCGCCGCTACTCGCGCCACCTGATCATCCCCGACGTCGGGGTCACCGGTCAGCAGCGGCTGAAGAACGCCCGGGTGCTCTGTGTCGGCGCGGGCGGACTCGGATCGCCTGCCCTGATGTATCTGGCCGCCGCCGGGGTCGGCACCCTGGGCATCATCGACTTCGACACCGTCGACGAATCCAACCTTCAGCGTCAGATCATCCACGGGGTGTCCGACGTCGGACGCTCGAAGGCCGAGTCGGCTGCGGCGAGCATCCGCGAGATCAACCCGCTGGTGAACGTCGAGATCCACAACACCGCGCTGGACCGCGACAACGTCCGCGAGATCTTCGCCCAGTACGACCTGATCGTCGACGGCACTGACAACTTCGCTACCCGGTACATGGTCAACGACGCGGCGGTGCTGCTCGGCAAACCGTACGTCTGGGGCTCGATCTACCGCTTCGACGGCCAGGCGTCGGTGTTCTGGGCCGAGCACGGTCCCTGCTACCGCTGCCTCTACCCGGAGCCCCCGCCGCCGGGCATGGTGCCTTCCTGCGCCGAGGGCGGCGTGCTGGGCGTGCTTTGCGC
Source organism: Micromonospora sp. HNM0581 (assembly GCF_012726175.1). GTDB lineage: Bacteria > Actinomycetota > Actinomycetes > Mycobacteriales > Micromonosporaceae > Micromonospora. The sequence continues at coordinate 361,166 of NZ_JAASAD010000001.1, read as the reverse complement.
CTCGATCGGCTCGATCCAGGTCAACGAGGCGATCAAGTTGCTCGCCGGCATCGGCGAGCCGCTGGTCGGCCGGCTGATGGTCTACGACGCCCTGGAGATGAGCTACCGGAAGATCAAAGTTCGGAAGGACCCGAACTGCGTACTCTGCGGCGAACGCCCCACACTCACCGACCTGATGGAGGACTACGAGGACTTCTGCGGCGCGGTGTCGGTGGAAGCCCAGGAAGCGGTGGTCGACGCGACCATCACCGCGGCCGAACTGAAGGAGTGGCAGGACGCGGGCAAGGACATCTTTCTCGTCGACGTCCGGGAGCCGGCCGAGTACGAAATCGTCCGCATCCCCGGCGCCACCCTGATCCCCAAGGGCGAGATCCTCTCCGGCACGGCACTGTCCGAGTTTCCGCAGGACCGGCAGATCGTTCTGCACTGCAAGTCCGGCATCCGCTCCGCCGAGGCGTTGGCCGCGCTGAAGGCGGCCGGATTCCGCGACGCCGTGCACGTACAGGGCGGCGTGCTCTCCTGGATCAAGCAGATCGATCCGTCGCTGCCCGCCTACTGAGAGAAGGGCCTCTGCCTGCTGACCCCGTCAGGTGGAGCAGGGGCCCCTTCTGACTCCTGCCCTCGGTCCGACTCACCTATCCGTACTCCTGAGGCGGGATCACGGTTACGTCGGTAGCGTGGCCGCCGTGGTCGACATCGATGCCGCGATCGGGTTCGTGGTGGCGCACGGGGACGCGGTGGAGCGTGCCCGCATGTCCTGGCTGCGTACCGGCGCGCAGCCACCGCCGGAAGTGTTCGACAGCGCCGAGGTGGGCCAGACACCCGGCGGTGGCTGGCCGGCGTCCTGGGGCGACGAGGTCGCCTCGGTCGACGCGACCTGCTTCCGCCTCGCGGAACTGGACGACCTCGGTGCGCTGGGCCGCCCGAGCGCCCGGCGGGCGCTGGACTGGCTCGCCGCAGCCCAGCGACGTGACGGCTGTTGGGAGGAGGACGAAGCCCTGGCCGACTCCGCACCCGAGTGGGCCCGTCCGGGTAGCCCGGAGGCGAAAATGTACCTCACCGCCAACGCCGCCTTCTGGTTGACCGCAGCGGGTCTGGACGCGCGGGCCGCCGGCCCGTTGGATCACCGGGTCGGTGGGGCGTACGCCGGGGTGGTGCAGGCCGCCAGCCAGGCGCTCGCTGCCCAGTTGCGCCCCGACGGGAGTTGGCCGTCCTTCCTGGCCACCGGTTGGCTGAGCGCGGCAGTCCTGCACCGGCAGCAGATGTTCTACGAGTCGGCACAGATCAAGGCGGTGCTGGCGGAGCGGCTGCCGGAGGCGTCGGCGGCCGACGCCGCCTGGCTAGGCGTGACGCTGCACCGGGTGGGCGTCGATCTTCAGGAATGGACGCTGGTGGCCGCCCGACGCCGGCTCACCGAGACGCAGCGTAGTGACGGCGGGTGGACCAGCGACGACGGCCACCAGTTCGACGTGCACACCACGCTCGCCGTCATCCGTGCCTTTCGCTGAGGCCAGGGTCAGGGGCGTAGCTGGCCGGTGCCGGTGACGACGTACTTGGTGCTGGTCAACTCGGGTAGGCCCATCGGACCACGGGCGTGCAGCTTCTGGGTGGAGATGCCGATCTCGGCACCGAAGCCGAACTCGCCGCCGTCAGTGAACCGGGTCGAGGCGTTCACCATCACGGCCGCCGAGTCGACCCGCGCCGCGAATTCCCGGGCGGCCGACTGGGAGTCGGTGACGATCGCCTCGGTGTGGCCGCTGCCGTACCGCCCGATGTGCGCGACCGCCGCGTCCAGCGAGTCCACGACAGCAGCGGAGATGTCCGCGGCGAGGTACTCGGTACCGAAATCCTCCTCGGTTGCCGGGACCACGGCGTCGGAGTGGGCGGCCACCCGTGCGTCGCCGTGCACGGTCACGCCGGCCTCGGCGAACGCGGCCAGCATCACCGGTAGGAAGGCATCGGCGACGTCGGCGTGCACCAGCAGCGACTCGGCGGTGTTGCAGGTGGACAGGCGCTGCGTCTTCGCGTTGAGCGTTATCGCGACAGCCATCGACACGTCGGCGGTGGCGTCCACGTAGACATGGCAGTTACCCACCCCGGTCTCGATGACCGGGACGGTCGACTCCTCGACCACGGCGCGGATCAGCGACGCTCCGCCGCGCGGAATCAGCACGTCGACCAGGCCCCGGGCCCGCATCAACTCCTTCACCGAGTCGCGGGAACTGGCATCGACCAGCTGCACCGCGTCGGTGGGTAGGCCGGCCGCTGCGATTGCGTCGCGCAGCACCGAGACCAGCGCCGCGTTGGAGTGCGCGGCCGAGGAGGAACCCCGCAGCAGCGCGGCGTTGCCGGCTTTCAGGCAGATCCCGGCGGCGTCCACCGTCACGTTGGGTCGCCCCTCGTAGATGATGCCGACCACCCCGAACGGCACCCGCAGTTGCCGCAGCTCCAACCCGTTGGGCAGGGTCGAGCCGCGGACCACCTCGCCGACCGGGTCGGGCAGCGCCGCCATCTGGCGCAGCGCGTCGGCGATGTCGGCAATCCGCCCTTCGTCGAGGGCGAGCCGGTCCAGCACGGCCGCGCCCAGTCCGGCGTCACGCCCTGCTGCCAGGTCCGCGGCGTTCGCCGCCAGGATCTCCGGGGTACGCGCCACAAGCGCGTCGGCCATCGCGTGCAGCGCTGCGTCCTTGGCGGTACGCGTCGCCACGGCCAGCGTCTGCGCCGCCGTTCGCGCCCGGCGGGCCTGCTCACTCACGCGCATTTCCTACTCCTTGAAGGTAAGGAAGGGCACCCTGTCGTAGCCCTCGTGTACAGGAAGGGCCCTTGCGATCACTTCGGCCGGCTCACAGCAGCACCAGATCGTCGCGGTGGACGACCTCCCGTTCGTACGCCGGTCCGAGTGCCGCGGCGAGGTCGGCGGTGGAACGCCCGAGCAGGCCGGGCAGCTCCACCGCGTCGTAGTTGACCAGCCCCCGGGCCACGGGTGCGCCGGAGGTGTCGACGAGGTCAACCGGGTCGCCGGCGGTGAACGTGCCGTCCACGGCGGTGATCCCGGCGGGCAGCAGCGACTTGCGTCGTCCCACCACCGCGGCAACCGCACCGGGGTCGAGGTGTAGCCGGCCCCGTGGCGCGGTGGCGTGGGCGAGCCAGAACAGTCGGGCGGCGGGGCGTCGAGGGCTGGGGTGGAAGAAGGTGCCGACCGATTCACCGGCAAGCGCGGCGACTGCCTGGGCGGCGGAGGTGAGCACCACCGGGATGCCGAAACCGGTGGCGATCCGGGCCGCCTCGACCTTGGTCACCATGCCGCCGGTGCCGACTCCCGCGCGGCCACTACCGCCGATCTCGACTCCGACCAGGTCGGTCTCGTCGCGTACCTCGGCGATGCGGTGGGAGCCGGGTCGGGTCGGGTCGCCGGTCCATAGGGCGTCGACATCGGAGAGGAGCACCAGGAGGTCGGCGTCGACGAGCGCGGCGACCAGCGCGGCCAGCCGGTCGTTGTCGCCGAACCGGATCTCCTCGGTGGCGACCGTGTCGTTCTCGTTGACGATCGGCACTGCCCGCAGGTCGAGCAGCTTGCGCAGGGTGCGGTACGCGTTGCGGTAATGCGCTCGACGGGTCACGTCGTCGACGGTGAGCAGCACCTGTCCCACGGTGCGGCCTTGTCGGGCGAAGGCGGCGGCGTACCGCCCGATCAGCAGGCCCTGCCCGACGCTTGCGGCGGCCTGCTGGGTGGCCAGGTCGTGTGGGCGTCGGGGCAGCCCGAGCGGGGTGAGGCCGGCGGCGATCGCGCCGGAGGAGACCAGCACCACCTCGCGGCCGTCGGCGGCCCGCAGGCCGAGAGCGTCGACTAGGGCGTCCACCCGCTCGTCGTCCAGTCCGCCGGTGGCGGTGGTCAACGAGGATGACCCGATCTTGACGACGACCCGCCGGGCCGCAGTGACTGCGTCGCGCACCCGCCCATTCTGCGCTGTCGTCGCGGCGGGGCCCGCCGCCGTTCCCATAGTCTGGCCACTTGTGACACCTGACGAGTACGTCGAGGCAGTGCTGGAACTGGTCGACCGGATCCCTGCGGGCCGGGTGATGTCCTACGGTGCGGTCGCCGACGCCTTGGCCGAGCGTTCCGGACGGATGTCGGCTCGGCTGGTCGGGGTGATCATGGCGCGTCACGGTGGTGGGGCTGCGTGGCATCGGGTGGTGAATGCGTCGGGTGGGTTGCCGCCCAGGTTGGCCCGCGAAGCGGGGGCGCGTTGGCTGGCTGAGGGGACACCGCTGCGCGGGACCGGGGTGGACATGCGGTCGGCTGTGTGGTGGCCCGGAGAGGGGATGTGACCTCCGCCATAACGTAGCGGGGCGGATCTCCGACCGCACCCGATCGCCTTGGGGCGCCCGCCGTCCTTTCCTGCTCGTCGGAGGGCTGGCACTTGCCGTGCTGTTCGGTGCCATCTTCACCGCGCCGTCCGGTGCCGGTCCGGCAGCCGGGGCGTACGTCGCCGTCGCCTTCCTGGCCACCGCGACGGCCTTCGCCTTCTTCCAGGTGCCGTACGTGGCGATGCCGGCCGAACTGACCGGTGACTACGCCGAACGCACCCGGCTGATGACCTGGCGTATCGCGGTGCTGGCGCTGGCCATCCTGGTTGCCGGTGCGGTGGCGCCGTTGGTGCGCGACGCGGCCGGTGGGGGTGTTCCCGGGCTCCGCTGGATGGGGGAGCGGACACCGCCTGTCGGTGCCCTCCGCCTGGACGGTGGCGGACGCATACCCGGGCAACTGTGATTGACTGTCGGGGACAGTGGAGGGAGACCCGAGGTGCAGTTGCCGGCCGTGCTCGGCGAGCCGATCAGGTTCGTGCTCAACTGGGGCCGCCGCTACTCGCTCTGGGTGTTCAACTTCGGTCTGGCCTGCTGCGCGATCGAGTTCATCGCGACCAGCATGTCCCGCCACGACTTCATGCGACTCGGTGTGATCCCGTTCGCCCACGGCCCCCGGCAGGCCGACCTCATGGTCGTTTCCGGCACCGTCACCGACAAGATGGCCCCGGCGATCAAGCGACTCTACGACCAGATGCCCGAGCCGAAGTACGTGATCTCGTTCGGTGCCTGCTCCAACTGCGGCGGCCCCTACTGGGACTCGTACTCGGTGACCAAGGGGGTCGACCAGATCATCCCGGTCGATGTCTACGTGCCCGGCTGCCCGCCTCGGCCGGAGGCGCTGCTGCACGGCATCCTCCGCCTGCAGGAAAAGATCGCCGCCGAGCGATCCGGCATCGGCGGCGTGTCGCGGCCCGACCCGCTCGCCGCGCCGGTCGATGCCCCACCCAGCGATGGCGCACCGGCCCGTTCCGTCGCAGCCCTGACCTCGCCGCCGGTTCGCCCGCCGAGCGCCTGAAACTCCGGCGCACCGATCATCTGCTGTCGCCGACCTGTTCCCACGACAGCCGGCTGCCCGGCAGCCGACCCGGTGACCCCACGTCCGCCCGAGCCTTTCAGGCGGCGAAGTCGAGCACGACCTTGATGTCCTGGGGTCCGGGGGAGTAGGCGGTGGCGTGATCGGCGAGCGGCACCCGACGGGTGATCAGCGAAGCGAGCCAGGCCGGGTCGGCCTTGGACAGTGCCTCGGCGGCACCCTCCCAGTGCCGCCGGTTGGCGTTCACCGCGCCGAAGACGACGTTGTTCTCCAGCACGAGAGTCCGGTTCAGCGCACCTGCGTCGAAGTCGATGGTCCGCCCACCGCTCGACACGCCGGCCAGACAGACGATCCCGTTCGGACCCACCTTGCACATCGCCTCGAGCACCACCACAGGTGCGCCGGTGCACTCGACGATGACGTCCGGTTCGAGATCGAGCTGATCGAGCGGCGCGCAGTGGTACGTGGCACCGAGTGCGCCGGCAAGCGCCGGCTTCGGGCCCTCCGTGGCCAGGTCGAGCACGTGCACGGAGAGACCCCGTTGGCTGGCCAGCAGCGCGGCGAGCAGGCCGATCGGCCCGGCACCGGTGATCAGCGCCGTGCGCGGCTGCCACTCCGCCCGTAGTCCGATCCGGTCGACGTGGTCCCATGCCTTGACCATCACGCTCGTCGGTTCGAGGAGCACGCCCACCTCGATCAGCGAGGGATCGAGTCCCACCGCGAAACGGGGCTGCAACCGCCACCGCTCGCGGGCGAAGCCCGGCAGCGCCTTGATGCCGTGCTCGGTGAACAAGCCGTTGCGGCACATGTCCCACTCACCGGCCGCACAGTTCGGGCAGGGCATCGGATCGGGATGTCGAACGATTCCGGCTACCAGGTCACCTGGCTGCAGGGTGCCGGTCGGATCTTCGAGCACCCGACCCAGTGACTCGTGACCGAGCACCAGGTGGTCGGTGTCAGGCGGCGCCTCACCGTACTTCCCCTCGATGATCTCGATGTCGGTTCCGCAGACGCCCACCGAGAGGGCCTCCACCAGGATCGGCCCCTCTTCGGGGGCCGGTTCCGGGTGATCGTCGCGTAGCCGCAGCGAACCGGGGACTCCGGGGATGACGGTCAGAGCGCGCACAGGTCCATCCTGGTGGTCGCCGGTAAGCCGGCACCGGCGAAGCTCACCGGAATCACCCGCCCGCGTGCACGGCAGGGTCGATCGGCTGCCGTGGGGCTCACCTCGGTTGCGGCCGAGGGCTCGGGCAGCAGGGCCTAGGATCGGCGGCATGACACCGGATGAGGTCGGCCAGCGGCTCGTCGCGCTGCTCGCACCCGTCGAGGCCACCGTGACGGTCTCCGGCGGTCAGGTCCACGCCCGGGCCACCGTCGACGTGCCCGCGCACGCCTGGCGGGCCGCGCTGCTGGCGGCCCGTGACGACAGTGAGCTGGCCTTCGACTACTTCGACTGGTTGTCGGCGGTCGACGAGTTGGTCGACGGGTTCGACGTGGTGGCCCACCTCTGGTCCACTCCGCACCGACACGGGGTGCTGCTGCGTGCCCGGGTGCCGCGTCAGGCGCCGACGGTCGACTCCGTGGTCGCGGTCTATCCGGGTGCCGACTGGCACGAGCGGGAGACCCACGAGATGTTCGGTATCGGCTTCGCTGGGCACGCCGACCTGCGTCCGCTGCTGCTGCCACCCGAATTCGAGGGGCATCCGTTGCGTAAGGAGTTCGTACTCGCCTCCCGGGTGGCGAAACCCTGGCCGGGTGCCAAGGAACCGGGTGAGTCGGAAGCCGGCGGCGCACGTCGTCCGATTCGACCACCGGGCGTACCCGCGCCGGGCGAGTGGGGAGTCGTGCCGACTCCCGCCGGTGCCGGTGGGGTGGGGGAGGGCCCGCGCGGGGGTGCCCCGGCCCGTCCGGCCCGGGAGCGTCCGGCCCGTCCGGCACCGGGCATGCGCGGCCGCCCGACCGCCGACGAGGAAGGCAGGGCCTGATGCCGCTCTGGCTGGAGCTGGTCGTCCGGATCGGTGGTGTGCTGGCCGCCTTCCTTGTCCTCCCGCTGCTGGTGGGGCAGGCGGAGCACAAGGTGATGGCCCACATGCAGGGCCGGCTCGGCCCGATGTACGCGGGCGGGTTCCACGGTTGGGCGCAGTTGATCGCCGACGGGGTGAAGTTCGTCCAGAAGGAGGACGTGACCCCCCGCGCGGCGGATCGGCCGGTGTTCCGACTGGCTCCGGCGGTGGCGCTGATGCCGTACCTGCTGGCCCTGCTGGTGATCCCGCTCGGTCCGAACGACCTGGTGGGGCAGCCGCTGGACATCGGCCTCTTCTTCGTGCTCGCGGTGGTCGGCGTGGGTGTGCTTGCCGTGCTGATGTCGGCCTGGGCCTCGGCCAACAAGTACAGCCTGCTCGGTGGGTTACGTGGTGCGGCGCAGTTGCTCGGCTACGAGCTGCCGTTGGTGCTGGCCGCCGCGTCGGTGGCGATGGCCGCCGGCACGCTCAGCCTCTCCGGAATCGTCGAGGCGTGGCAGCCGTGGTGGCTGCTCTGGCAGGCACCAGCGATGGTGATCTTCTTCGTGGCCGGCCTGGCGGAGATCCGCCGCCCGCCCTTCGACATGCCGGTAGCCGACTCGGAACTGGTCTTCGGCTATCTGACCGAGTACACCGGCCTGCGCTTCGCGTTCCTGTTGCTGGCCGAGTACGTCGGCATCGTGGTGATCGCCGCGCTCACCACCGTGCTGTTCCTCGGTGGCTGGCAGGGCCCGTTCGCCGATGCGCAGCTCGGCTGGTTGTGGACCCTGCTCAAGGTCGCCGCAGTCAGCTTTGTGATCATCTGGCTGCGGGTGTCCTTTCCCCGACTTCGCGAGGATCAGCTCCAGCGGCTCTGCTGGCTCGTCCTCGTCCCCGCGGCGCTGGCCCAGCTCGTCCTCACCACCGCTGTCCGCCTGGCTCTCTGACCGGCCATCCCGGCACTAACGTCTGCTCTCCCCGACCACGAACCTGATCACGCTGGCGGCGGCGGGAACGTCGGCACCGAGCAGGCCGGACGGCCGCCGCCGTCGTCCCGCCCCGCGGGGCGGGACGACGCAAGCATGACCGGGAGTGCGGTGCGGGTCAGCTCAGGGGAGTGTGGGCGGGGTCGACGCGTTCGGTGGAGGCGGGCGGCTCGGGTGGGGTGCCGTCGCCGAAGGGGCGCCCACCGAGAGACTCGCGGTCGTGCGGGGTCAGCCAGTTCGACAGGTCGGGGCCGAGCGGGACCACGCCCGTCGGGTTGATGTCCCGGTGCACCTCGTAGTAGTGCCGTTTGATGTGGTCGAAGTCGATGGTGTCGCCGAAGCCGGGCGTGGTGAACAGGTCCCGGGCGTACGCCCACAGCACCGGCATCTCGCTGAGCTTCTGCCGGTTGCACTTGAAGTGGCCGTGGTAGACGGGGTCGAACCGGACCAGCGTGGTGAACAGGCGCACGTCGGCTTCGGTGATGGTGTCGCCGACCAGGTAGCGCTGCCCGGCCAGCCGTTCGCTGAGCCAGTCCAGCCGGTCGAACAGCCGCCGGTACGCCCGCTCGTACGCGTCCTGGCTGCCGGCGAAGCCACACCGGTAGACGCCGTTGTTCACGTCGGCGAAAACCACCGCGTTCACCTCGTCGATCTCGGTGCGCAGGTGCTCCGGGTACAACTGCGGTGCACCGGGCCGGTGGTACGCGCCCCACTCGGTGGACAGGTCCAGGCTCATCTGGGCGTAGTCGTTCGTCACCACCTGCCCGCTGGGCACGTCCACGATGGCCGGCACGGTGATGCCCCGGGGATAGTCCGGGTAGCGCGCGAAGAACGCCTGCTGGAGACGTTCGATACCGAGTACTGGGTCCCGCCCGTCCGGGTCGAGGTCGAAGGTCCAACTGCGGGCGTCGTGGGTGGGACCGGCGACGCCCATCGAGATGGCGTCCTTGAGACCGAGCAGGCGGCGTACGATGATCAGACGGTTGGCCCACGGGCAGGCGCGACTGACCACCAGCCGGTAGCGACCCGGCTCGACCGGATAGCCGTCCCGCCCGTCGACGGTGATCCGGGTGGTGATGTAGTTCTGGTCCCGCTTGAACTCACCCGGCTCGACGTACTTTCCACCGGTGCCCTTGCCGTCCTCGCCCATGTCGCCCCAGGGTGTGCCCGACTCGTCCCGCCCATCATGGCGGATCTTCCGCCGGTCGGCTCGGTGGCCGGGCGAAAAATGGTGAAGGCCGTGTCCGCCATCCCGGCTATCCCCGGGTGGTGGTCGCGCACGCCGTGGCCACAGGGCAGGATGTTCGGCATGAGCGAGCGCGAGCGAAGCGAGGCGACCGGCCTGCCCGGCAGTGGCCTGGTCAAGGGGCTCGCCGTCACGCTGAAGACGATGACGACACGCGCCACCACCACGCAGTACCCGGACGTCGTACCTGAGCTACCGCCCCGCTCACGCGGGGTGATCGCGCTACTGGAGGAGAACTGCACGGTCTGCATGCTCTGCGCCCGCGAGTGTCCGGATTGGTGCATCTACATCGACTCGCACAAGGAGGAGGTGGCGGTGCCGGGAGCCGCCCGGGCCCGGCAGCGCAACGTACTCGACCGGTTCGACATCGACTTCTCGCTCTGCATGTACTGCGGTATCTGCATCGAGGTCTGCCCCTTCGACGCGCTCCACTGGTCGCCGGAGTTCGAGTACGCCGAGTACGACATCAAGGACCTGCTGCACGACAAGGACCACCTGGGCGAGTGGATGGCCACGGTGCCGCCGCCTCCGGCGCACGACCCGAACGGTGAGCCGGCCAAGGAGGAGACCGCCGCCGCGCGTAAGGCCGCCGTCGCGGGCGTGTCCGCGGCCCGCCCCACCGTCCCGGTGGTACGCCCCGAGCGCCGCCCGGCGCCACCCCGCGCGGACGACGGAGGTACGTCCGGGTGACCGCTGTGGACGCGTTGCTGCTCGCCCTCGGCGCGGTGGCGGTCGGCTCGGCGCTGCTCGTGGTGGCGACCCGGCACCTGGTCCGTGCCGGCCTCTACCTGGTGGTCTGTCTCGGTGCGGTGGCGGGTATGTATCTCGTGCTCGCCGCCGAACTGGTCGCCTGGGTGCAGGTGCTGATCTACGTCGGCGCGGTGGTGGTGCTACTGCTGTTCGCGGTGATGCTGACCCGTGCGCCGATCGGCGCCTCCGACGATCTGGACCGTCCCGGCTGGCCGGCCACGTTGATCGGCGGTGGGACAGGGCTCGGACTGGCGGCCTTGCTGATCGACGCGTACCGCTGGACGACGGTGCAGGTGCCCGAGGCGGGCACCGCCGAACGCCTCGGGGCGCAGGTGTTCGGCAGTTGGGTGCTGCCCTTCGAGGTGCTGTCGGTGTTACTGCTCTCGGCGCTCGTGGGCGCCATCGTGCTGTCCCGCCCCGACATCGGCACCACCCGACCTGCCCGCTCGTCGACCGGCGACGGGGACGAAGTGCCGGGCGAGCGGGGGCGGTCGCGGTGAGACCGGTCATCCCGTACGTCACCGCCGCGCTCCTGTTCGGCCTCGGCGGGTACGGCGTGCTGCGGCGACGCAACGCGGTGCTGGTGCTGATGGCCGTCGAGCTGATGCTCAACGCGGTGAATCTGATCCTGGTCACCGCCGACACCACGGCGAAGGCGGTGCTGCCACACGGCGGACAGGTCTTCGCGCTGTTCGTGATCGTGTTGGCTGCCGCCGAGATCGGGGTGGGGCTGGCGATCGTGCTCCAGCTCTACCGGATGCGGGCCAGTGTCTCCGTCGACGCGATCCCGCTGGCCGGACACCCGCCCGACGAGTCCGCCCGGGCCGCTGCCCGCCCCGGTGGTGCCGCCCCGGATCACCCACATGTCTCAGGGGACGAGCCGGAGGGCCCGCGGTGAACACCACGACGCTGCTGGGTGCGCTGCTGCCGTTCGTACCGATGACCGCCGGCTTGGCTGGCCTGCTGCTGCCCCCGTCGTCGCACACCGCCACCGGTCAAGATGCCATCCGCCGCGTCGCCGCGATCCTCGGGGTGGTCGGCGCGACCGGTTCCCTCGCCCTCGCGGTGGCTCTGCTCGTCACCGTGGACGGGCCGGCCGAGTCGTCGACCACCTGGATCGAGCTGGGCGGGCTGACCGTCACCCTCGGGGTACGCCTCGACGGTGCCGCCAGCCTGATCGCCGTCGCGGTGACCACGGTCGCCGTGGCCGTGCAGATCTACTCGATCGGCTACCTCCGGCAGGGGTCGCCCGATGAGCCCGACCACCGTTACCCGCCGTACGCCGCGCAGGTGAACCTCTTCACCGCCGCGATGCTGCTGGTGGTGGTCTCCGGGGACCTGGTCATGCTGCTGGTCGGCTGGGAGGTGATGGGACTCTGCTCGTATCTGCTCATCGCCCACGACCGGCGACTACCGGAGGCACCGGCCGCCGCGATGAAGGCGTTCCTGGTCACCCGGGTCGGTGATGTCGGCTTCCTGCTCGGCATCGCGCTGTTCGGCGTCTCGGCCGGCAGTTTCCGGATCGCCGACGTGCTCGCCCACGAACACAGCGCCGCCACGCGCACCATCGCCTGTCTGCTGCTGCTGGCCGGGGTGGCCGGTAAGAGCGCCCAGTTCCCGCTGCACACCTGGCTACCGGACGCGATGGCCGGTCCGACCCCGATCTCCGCGCTGATCCACGCCGCGACCATGGTGGCTGCGGGCGTGTACGCGGTCACCCGGCTCTGGCCGCTGTTCGAGGCCACCCCGACGGCACTTACCGTGCTCGGCGTGATGGCCTCGGTGACCCTGCTGCTCGGCGCGTTGGCCGCCACCGCACAGGACGACATCAAGCGGGTGCTCGCCTGGTCGACCGTCTCGCAGATCGGATACCTGACCGGCGCGCTCGCCGTCGGCTCCCCACCGGCTGCACTGTTCCACCTGCTCACTCACGCGGCATTCAAAGCGCTGCTGTTCCTCGCCGCAGGCGCCGTGATCCACGCCGTCGGCACCACGTTGATGTCCCGCATGGGTGGGCTACGCCACAGCATGCCCGTGACCTTCTGGTGCACCGTGATCGGGCTCGGTGCGTTGGCCGGCGTACCACCGCTGTCCGGCTTCTGGAGCAAGGAGGGCGTCCTCGCCGCCGCCGAGAAGGCCGCCCTGCACGGCGACGGTGCCGCGCCGGGCTCGGTGGGCTGGCTGGTCTGGCTCGCCGGGCTGGTCGGTGTCGCCGTCACCGCCTGGTACGCCACCCGGCTGCTGCTGTGCACCTTCTTCGGTACCCCCCGCACCCCGCTGGCCCATCCGAAGGATCCGGCGGTGGGCCCGTGGGGAACGGACCGCACACCGCACGATCCGCCGGCCGTGCTCCGCTGGCCGGTGCTGGCGTTGGCCGTCCCGGCGGCCCTGCTCGGCCTGCTCGGCTTCTCGAACTGGTTCTCCCGGCAACTGCAACCCACCCCGCCTGCCGCCTCCGACGCCATGTCGGATCTGATGCCGCCGGCCGGGCTGATCCACCTCACCCCGACGGTGCTGCTGCCGCTGGCACTGCTCGTGGTCGGCGCGGGACTTGCCTGGGCCGGTTGGCGGCGGGGTGGCGGTGCCGACCCGGTGGTGGCGCTCGGTCCACTGCGGTCGGTGTTCGCCCGCGCGTTCCGGCTAGACGACCTGCAACGAACCGTCGTCGTACGCCCGACAGTGGTGTTGGCGCGGACGGCACGTGCCGCCGACGAACGGGTGGTGGACGGCGCGGTCACCGGCACCGGACGCGCCGCCCGCAGCCTCGGCAACGGGCTCGACACCCTGCACCGGGCGGCCCTGCCCCGGGCCGCCGCTGCGGTTCTGGCCGGCGCACTGCTGCTCGGCCTGGCCGCCGCCCTGATCGGAGTGACGGCATGACGTCCGGTGGGTTCCTGCTTCTCGCGGTGCTCGCGGTACCGGCTTTCGGTGCGCTGGCGGTGGCGGCCATTCCACGCGACCGGGCCGCCCGACTGGTCGGCGTGATCGCCGCAACCCTGACCCTGGTCGCGGCGGTGGCGTTGCCCGTCGGCCGGAACCAGGGCTGGACGGCCTACGCGGCGACCGCTGCGGCAGTGCGTCCCTGGCACGCGGTGGACCTGCCCTGGGCGCCGGGCCTGGAGCTGCGCTTCCACCTGGGCGTGGACGGAATCTCCTGGCCACTCGTGGCGCTCACGGCCCTGCTCACTCTGCTCTGCTGCGTCTACACCCTGTGGCGGGTGCCGGGCCGGGGTGACGGTCGGGCCCTGGTGGCGTTGCTGCTCGTCGTCGAGGTGGGGATCCTCGGCACCTTCCTCGCCCTCGATCTGGTGCTGTTCTTCCTCTTCTTCGAGGTCGTGCTGCTGCCGATGTACGCGATCATCGTCGGGTGGGGTGGCGACGGTGCCGACCCGGCGTCACGCGACGCGGGACGGCGGGCGGGGCGCAAGTTCGCCCTCTACACCCTCTCCGGTTCGGTGCTGCTGCTGGTCGGCGTGTACGTCGTGGTGGCCGCCGCGGGCACCGCCGACATCGTGGCGTTGACCGGCGGTACCGAACTGTCCCGGACCACCCAGTTGGCCGCTTTCAGCCTGCTCGCGTTGGCTTTCGCGGTGAAGAGCCCGCTGTGGCCCCTGCACTCGTGGCTGCCCGACGCGCACACCCAGGCACCGACCGTCGGCAGCGTGCTGCTCGCCGGGGTGCTGCTCAAGATGGGCACTTACGGCCTGATCAGGGTTGCCGTCGGGGTGGCTCCCGAAGGGGCCCGCTGGGCGGCACCGGCGCTCGGTGTGCTCGCCGTCGCCGCCATCCTGATCGGTTCGCTCGTCTGCCTGGCCCAGACGGAGTTGAAACGGCTGATCGCGTACTCGAGTGTCGGACACATGGGCTTCGTGCTGCTGGGGGTAGCCACCCTGACCGCCACCGGCATCCAGGCGGCCCTCGTCGGTAACGTCGCCCACGGGATCATCACCGCCCTGTTGTTCTTCCTGGCCGGAGCGATCAAGGACCGCACCCACACCGGCGCGTTGAGTGAGCTGTCCGGGCTGCGGGAGACCGCCCCACGCCTGTCCGGGCTCCTCGCGTTCGCGGCGGTCGCCTCACTGGGACTGCCCGGGTTGGCCGGCTTCTGGGGGGAGGCGTTCGCCGTGGTCGCTGCCGTCGAGTCCGGCGGAGCGCTCTGGACCACGCTGGCGGTGTCGGCCGCGATCGGCGGAGCGTTGACGGCGGCGTACCTGCTGCGGCTGTTGCGACGGGTCACCCACGGCGAGCCCACCCCGGCGGTCGCCGTGCTAGGACCCGGCCTCGCTACAGCCGAACTTGCCGCCTGGACACCGTTGGTGCTGCTCACGTTGGCGGTCGGGCTGGCACCGACGCTGGTGCTCGGCATCGCCGAAGCCCCGGTCGAGGCTCTGGTGGGAGTGCTGCCGTGAGCGGGCCGAGTCTGGTGCAGAGCGTCGACCACGTGGCGCTGCTGCCGGCGTACGTGGCCGCCGGAACGGCCGTGCTGGTGCTCCTGGTGGACCTGCTGCTGGTCCGGGCGTCGGCCACCGTCGCGACGGCGGTCGCCGGAGCGGTCATCACTGCGGTCGCGGCGGCGGCGGTCGGTTCAGGAGCCGACCGGCGTACGTTCTGCGTCGGCACCGACTGCTCGTACGTCTTCGGGGACTGGTCGGCCCTCGTTGCCGCGCTTGTCGCGCTGCTGGTTCTCGGGGTGCTGGCGTTGTCCGGGCCGCTGCTGCGGGCCGGCAACACCCCGGTGGGGGAGTACTGCTTCCTGCTCGCCTGTTCGATGACCGGTGGCGTGGTGCTCGGCGCGGCCGGTGACCTGATCACCCTGATCGTCGCGGTGGAGGTGCTCACCCTTCCGCTGTACGTCCTGGTCGGGTTGCGTCGGGGCAGCCTGGCCAGCGCCGAGGCGGCGGTGACCTTCTTCGTGGTCAGCGTGGTCGCCACCACCCTGACCCTGCTCGGTGCCGCACTGCTCTACGCGGCCACCGGTGGGCTGCACCTGGAACGGCTGGGTACCCTGCTGGCCGACGAGGCAGTACCCGACCTTCCGTTGACCACCGTCGCGGTGATCCTTGTGGTGGCGGGACTGGCGTTCAAGGTCGCGGCGGTGCCGTTCCACGCCTGGGCACCGGCCACCTACGACGGGGCACCACTGCCGGTGGCGGCGTACCTGTCGACCGCGTCGAAGCTCGGCGGGGTGATCGCCCTGCTGGCGGTGGTCAGCCAGGCGCTGCCGCCGGAGGTCACCGGGCCGGTGCTGGCGCTGGTCGCCGCGCTGACCATGACCGTCGGCAACCTGGTGGCGCTGCGCCAGCGGCGTACCGTACGGCTGCTCGCCTGGTCCTCGGTGGCCCAGGCCGGCTACATCCTCGCTCCGCTCGGCGCGCTGGCGCTGTCGGGCGACGCGGCGGCCCGGAGCACCGCGTACGCAGCCACCGTGGCGTACGCCGTCTTCTTCGTACTGCTGGAACTGGCTGCTTTCGCCGGCGTGGTGGCTCTGCGGCCGGCTGGCGCGGACGGGGGCGACCTCGACGACCTGCGTGGCGCGGCGCGGCGACACCGGTGGGTGGGCGCCGGGCTGGCGTTCGCGCTGATCGGTCTCGCCGGCCTGCCGCCCGGCCTGGCCGGGCTGTTCGCCAAGGTCACCGTGGTCCGTTCGCTGCTCGGCGGAGGCGCCGGTTGGCTCGCCCTGGTGGTGGCGGTCAACGCGGTCATCGGCCTCGCCTACTACCTGCGAGCTGCCGCGCTGCTCTACGCGCCGGCTGGCGAAGTCACGGCCGTCGGCGTCCGACCGGCCCGCGCGGTGGCTGCGGCACTGGCGGTGACGACGGTGCTGGCTGTGATCGTCGGCTTCGCCCCGCAGATCGTCCTCGATCTCGCCGGAGGCTGAACCCCGGGTCGCCCGCCCGCCACTCAGGTAACTCGCAGTCATGGGACGGATGGTTTGCGGGTACCTGGGTGTTGTACCGGTCAGCGGATCCAGTCATCCGCGCACCGAAGGAGAGATCGTGCACCACAACCGTCTGAAGACCGCCGCGCTGCTCGGCCTGCTCACCTCGCTGATCCTGGCGGTGGGCTACTGGCTCGGTGGCAGTGGCGGGCTGGTCATCGCCGTACTCGTGTCGCTGGTGATGAACGGCGTCACGTACTTCTACTCCGACAAGCTGGCGCTACGTTCGATGCGGGCGCAGCCGGTGAGCGAGGCACAGTTCCCCGAGCTGTACCACATGGTCAGGGAACTGGCCGCCGCGGCCCGGCAGCCCATGCCCCGGCTCTACGTGAGCCCGACCGCCCAGCCCAACGCGTTCGCCACCGGACGCAACCCGCAGAACGCGGCAGTCTGCGTCACGCAGGGCATCGTCGAGCTGCTCGACTACCGTGAGCTGCGCGGCGTCATCGGCCACGAGTTGTCCCACGTTTACAACCGGGACATCCTCATCTCCAGCGTGGCAGCCGGCCTGGCCGGCATCATCACCATGCTGGCGAACCTCGCCCTCTTCATCCCGCTCGGCGGCAACGACGAGGACAGCCCCAACCCGCTGGTCCTGCTGCTCACCATCATCCTGGGACCGATCGCCGCGACCGTCATCCAACTGGCGATCAGCCGAAGTCGCGAGTTCCAGGCGGACGTATCTGGCGCCGAGCTGACCGGGGACCCACTGGCTCTGGCCAGCGCCCTTCGCAAAATCCACATGGGTGCCCAGCGGCGCCCGTTGCCCGCCGAGGGGCAGCTCACCAGCACCGCCCACCTCATGATCGCCAACCCGTTCCGGGGCGGCGGAGTGGCCGCGCTCTTCGCCACCCACCCGCCGATGGAACAGCGGGTCGCCCGGCTCGAACAGCTGGCGAGTCGTACCGGCCCGGTGCGCCACCAGCGATGAACAGCCGTGGTGCGGCGATCGGACTGCCGGCAGCCACGACGCCCCCGCCACGGACAGGTGAGCGTCGCCAAACCTCTCGGCCGGGTGGTGGGCCGACGGTGGGGCGTTAGGGTCTAAACGATTCTCGCTCATTACATCCCGTGGAGGTTCGCAGTGGCTGGGCTGCGCCGATACCTGGCTGTCTGGCAGATTCCCGGCGCACCGACCCTGCTGATCACCGGCATCATCGGGCGACTCGGGATCGGCATGACACCGCTCGCGTTGCTGCTCGTCGTCGAAGGAGTGACGGGACGCTACTCGCTAGCAGCCGTGGCCGGCGGCTGCTACGCCCTGTCCGGTGCCGCGCTGAGCCCGGTTGCCGGCCGGATCGCCGACCGGATCGGTCCCACCCCGGTACTCCTCGGCACCGCTCTCGCCCACCCGTTGGCGCTGGTCGGGCTGCTCTGGGCGGCCCGCACAGACTCCGTCCCCTTCGCGCTGGTCCTGCTCACCTCGGCGGCGGCCGGCGGAACGTACCCGCCGATGACCGCCGCGATCCGCGGCGCCTGGAACGGCCTGACCAACGTCAACTCCGGTCGGTACCACCTGCGCAACACGGCACTGGCCGCCGAAACCACACTATTCGAGATCGTCTTCGTGCTCGGTCCGCTGCTGGTGGCCGGGTTCGTGCTCGTCGCCGACGCCGGGGCAGCGCTGATCGGCGCCGCGGTGGTGACCCTGGTCGGTACCCTGCCGGTCGCTCTCGGCAAGGCCATGCGTGGCTGGCGTCCGCACTCCCGGGAACACCACGCCCGTGGCCTCGGTCCACTTCGAGTCGCCGGCTTTCCGGCGTTGCTGCTCTGCGTGGCCAGCATCGGCATCGCCTTCGGGGCGGCCGGCGTGACCGTCCCGGCATTCGCGACCCGCTACAACTCCGACGACCCGAACGGCCTCGCCGGCCTGCTGCTGGCCGTCTGGGGAATCGGCAGTGCGATAGGCGGGTTCTGGTTCGGGGTCCGCCGCCCGGCCCGCAACATGACGCGCCTGTTCGCCTGGCTGCTCGCCGTACTCGCCGGAAGCTTCGCCGTCTTCGCCATGATGCCGACACCGGAAGCGCTGGGCGCCGCCCTACTCTTCGGCGGAGCCGCCATCGCTCCCGCGCTGACCCTGGAGAACACCCTGGTCGGGCGGATCTCGCCGACCGGCATGCTGAACGAGGCGTACACCTGGGTGGTGACCATGTCGGTCGGCGCGAGCGCGGTCGGCGGCGCCGTTTCCGGCCTGATCGTCGACCACGCCGGCGGAGTACCGTGGGCGTTCCTGTTCGCTGGAACCGCAGTTGCCGTCGGAGCTGCAGTCGCCGGCCTGCCGGCTGGCCCCATCACTCGTGCCGAGGCCACCGCCGTCCGCGCCGAGCAGCCCGCCGCGGTCTGACCCGACCAGTCGTCAAGGCGAACCGGCGACCGCCCTGCGGGTCGGCCCAGCTCGTCGAAACCCCGGCGTCGCGCGACCGGAAGCGGGGCGCCAACCAGAAAAGCCTCCTCACCACCACGACCCGGGATCAACGGTGGGCGGGCGGCATCGGTGCGACCGCGGCGGTTCCGCCCAGGCAACACCGGGGCGCAACCACCGCAGTCGTGCGACTGCGCAGCTCAGCGGTAATTGGTGAACTGGAGGGCAACGCCGAAGTCCTCCGCCTTGAGTAGCGCGATGACCGCCTGAAGGTCGTCCCGCTTCTTGCCGGTGACGCGCAGCTGGTCACCCTGGATCTGGGCCTGTACGCCCTTGGGGCCCTCGTCGCGGATCTTCTTGCTGATCACCTTCGCCTTGTCCTGGTCGATGCCCTGGATCACCTTGGCGTCGAGCTTGAAGACCTTGCCCGACGGGCGCGGCTCGCCCGCGTCCAGCGACTTCAGCGAGATGCT
Organism: Micromonospora sp. HNM0581; assembly: GCF_012726175.1. GTDB lineage: Bacteria > Actinomycetota > Actinomycetes > Mycobacteriales > Micromonosporaceae > Micromonospora. The sequence continues at coordinate 342,010 of NZ_JAASAD010000001.1, read as the reverse complement.
CCGCTTGACCAGCTTCTCCTTGAACACATCCAACGCGGCCCGGACCCGCTCCTCGGTCTCTGCCTGGAGGCTGATCGCCTCCTCACCCGACCAGGAGATCCCTGCGCCCGTGCCCCGAAAGTCGAACCGCGTCTCGAGCTCCTTCTCCGCTTGCCGGAGGGCGTTGTCGACCTCCTGACGGTCGACCTTGCTCACGATGTCGAACGACGGGTTCGCTGCCATACTCATGCTCCTGCTGTCCGGCCGGTTTGTGATCCTTTGGCCCTGGTTGCCCAGGGTACGACTCCCTGACGGTACCCGGTTGCAAAGGGAGCGGGTGGAGCCGCTATCCTTGCTTCCGCCGCCGCGCCACGGCGCGGAGGCATGCCCTGGCGGGTTGCCCGAGCGGCCAATGGGAGCGGACTGTAAATCCGTCGCGAAAGCTACAGAGGTTCGAATCCTCTACCCGCCACCAGGTGCACCAACGGCCCCTGACCAGCGAGGAACGCCGGTCAGGGGCCTTTCTCGTGGTCTCGCTCAGTCCCGCTCTGGCCTTGGTCGAGGCGAGCGTTGGTGGTCACGTCGCCGCTGAGGAGCCGGCCGGCTACCGTGTGTGCCCACCTTTGGCTGTTGTGTGCTTGCAGGCTGGGGCCGTGCGGGCCGCTGTCGAGTTTCGGGCAAGACATCCATGGGGGTGGCTGGCGTGGCGTCTCCCGCATACTCTGGCAGCCGGGGTGCCCGCTGCGAGTGGTGACGAGGAGTAGGCGGGCGTTTCGTTGGTAGAGGCTCAGGCCGTCCGTGGTGTGGTGACCGTCCAAAGTGTCGGCCGGTTGTCCGCAAGATCCGCTTCGTCCCGCTGGCCGGCTAATAGCCGGTTGGCCACTTCTTCCTTGTTCGCCACGAACCCGAACTTCCTGACCTGCTCGGATCCACGGTCAGCTGGTACGCATGTGCCGGAACGTCGCGACAACCGGATGGACATCGGCGCTGTCAACTTTCCAGCGGCCTATCCGCTGTGGCACCATCGGGGAGCCCTCGTTACATACTTAGTCACCCCACCAGGAGCAACCATGTCTGCTCAACGCCTGGGTCGTCTGATCGGCTCCCTGCTGCTGGTCTCCAGCCTGGTAGTCGTGTCGGGCGTTGCCGTCGAACTCAACTCCGCGACGAACAGCTTCGAGTGGAACATGCCGCTGCTGGGTACGCTCCTTTCCTGACGGGTCTCGGCTCGGGCGTGTTCGCCGGACGCTGATCCACTTTCTGAGGGGGACCATGCCGTCTCGCCCTCGCCTCAACCGTCGGCGGACGGAGTTTGCCTGGTTCATCACCGGGCCACTGGCACTCTGTGCTGTTCTCCTCTCACTGCTTCTCGGCCTGACCGCTGATCCTGCCCTGGGCGAGTTGCCGCTGACCCTGCTGTTCGCCGTGGCGATGGTGGCTGCGGCGTGGCCGACGATCAACGTTGTGGTCCGCCGTCAGGCACTGGCGGTCACCCCGACTGAGATTCCTCTGGTTGTCGGGCTCTACCTGTTGCCACCACTGTCCGTGGTGCTCGCGTACACGGTCGCCACGCTCGTGGTGCAGTTGCGGCGCAAACTGTTGCCTGCGAAGTTCTGGTTCAATCTCGCGCTCGCGGCGGCCGGGACGTCCCTCGCGGCGACGGTCTACAGACTGCTGCCGCTGCCGGAGGGCGTCGGACCTGGTACGTGGGGCATGCTGCTGGTGGCGGTCAGCACCAACACGCTCGTCGCGTTGGCCGCTGTGGTCGCGGTGATCTCAGTGGTCCAGGGCTGGCAGGCCGGGCGGGAGTTGCTCCGCGCCGCGCCGCCGATGTTGCTCACTGTCGCGGTCAACCTCTCCATCGGGCTGCTGATCATCATCGCGCTGGAGAGCACCCCGTGGGCTGTCCTGCTGTTCGCCGGGCTGGCCGTCGCGTTCGCGCTGGTCTATGGCTCCTATACCCAGTTCATGCGTCAGCATCGCACGCTCGCCGACATGTACGAGCTGACCAAGGCGATGACGGAGAGCGGGTCGGACGGCACGCTCATCGACGCGTTGCTGGTCCGGATCCGGAGCCTCATGCAGGCCGAGTACGCCACCCTCTGGTTGCCGGCTCAGGGGCGGCACCCGGAGGTGCTACTGACCGCGCAGGAGGGCAAGCCGGGACTACTCGACTCAGCGCTGACCCCGGCCGAGTTGCGAACGGCGGCGGTGACCCGCCAAGAGACGGTGGCGATCGGTAGCCGACTCGGCACCGACCCGCTGCTGCGCGAGCCGATGGGACGGGCCACGGCCAAGGACGTGATCGTGGTGCCGTTGCGGTCGGGCAAAGCGGTCATCGGCACGATAGAGGTCGCGAATCGGCTCGGCGACACCAACTTCTTCCGTACCTCGGACATCACCGTCTTCGAGACGGTCGCCGCGCATGCTGCGGTCGCGCTGGAGAACTCCCGCCTGGTCGACCGGCTGCGGTACGACGCGTATCACGACGGGCTCACCAAGCTGCCCAACCGCCGCCGCATCCTCGGTGCGCTGGCCGAGGCGGTCCGGGTCCGTGCTCCGGGCGAGGTGGTCGCGCTGTTGCTCTTCGACGTCGACCGGCTGCGCCAGGTCAACGAGGCCCTGGGGCACGCGGCGGGGGACAAGGTTCTGGTCGAGGTCGCTGACCGGCTGCGTGGCTGCGTGCCGTCGGCCGCGCTGGTCGGGCGGGCCGGTGGCGACGAGTTCCTGGTGACGTTGCGGTTGGAGAGCGCGGAGGCAGCGGTCGAGCTCGCCGGCCAGTTGCGGGAACAGATCCGCGACGAGATGGTCTTCGACTCGCTGACGCTGGACGTGGACACCGCGGTCGGGGTGGTCGTACACCCGGATCATGGTGACGCGCCGGCGAACCTGCTGCAGCGGGTCGACGTGGCGGCGACGGCGGCGAAGGCGGTTCCGGGCAGCGTGCAGCTTTACACGCCGGCGTTGGAGTCGCGGTCGCTGCACCGGCTCGGTCTCGCCGGTGACCTACGCAACGCCTTCGACAACGGCGAGCTCGAGGTTTACTACCAACCCAAGGTGACGCTGCGGGACCGCCGGCTCATCGGGGTCGAGTGCCTGGCGCGGTGGGAACACCCGACGCACGGTTCGGTCGCTCCGGCGGACTTCGTCGCCGTGGCGGAGCACACCGGCCAGCTCGGCCGGCTCACCGAGTTCGTGCTCCGCGAGGGGCTGCGGCACAGCCGGGACTGGGCGCACGGCGACCAGTCGCTCGCCGTCGCGGTCAACCTGTCCGCGCGTACGCTTCTCGACCAGCACTTTCCGGAGCAGGTCCGGGGGCTGCTTGCGGAGTACGGTGTCCCGGCCCAGCTGCTGACCCTGGAGATTCCCGAAGCCGGCGTTCTCGACGGCACCGAGCGTCCGATCCCGACCCTCCGCCGCCTGCGCGACCTGGGTGTACGGCTGTCGGTGGACGATTTCGGCACCGGGAGTTCCTCGTTGGCTCATCTGCGTCGTCTGCCGGTACACGAGGTGAAGGTGGACCACTCCTTCGTGCAGGGTATGGCCACCGACCCGGGGGACCTGGCAATCGTCAACGCCGTCGTCACCCTGTCCCAGCAGTTCGGTCTGACGGTGGTGGCGGAGGGTGTGGAGAGCGAGTTGACCCTGGAGCTGCTCCAGGACATCGGGTGTGAGGTCGGCCAGGGGTTCCTGTTCAGCCGTCCGCTGCCGTTCGAGCGTCTGGAGGCGTGGTTCGGCGCCCAGATCGATCCGGAGTCGATCGCCAGTAGCGAGCTTCCAAGGCTGCGTGTGGTGCCTTGAGCTGGGCGTACGACGTCCCTGGGGATCCGATTTCACCAGCTCCATCGGGCCGTGTACTCTTAGCTCTGCGCGGGCACCGAGTGATCGCGCAGGCCCCCTTAGCTCAGTCGGCAGAGCGTCTCCATGGTAAGGAGAAGGTCTACGGTTCGATTCCGTAAGGGGGCTCAGAGGGTCCGGCTGGGCCCACCGCGGCGGTGTAGCTCAGATGGCAGAGCAAGCGGCTCATAATCGCTGTGTCGCCGGTTCAAGTCCGGCCACCGCTACTCTCGTCCGCTCCGGAGAATCTCCGGCGGTCGGTGGGACGGGCGCCACAGGCGCCCGCTTTGCGTGTCCGACCAGGTGGCACGTAGGCTTCAGCGCCGTAGTTGTATCCGTTATCGAGGAAGGCACTCCGCCGTGGCGAAGGCGACCGATGTCCGGCCGAAGATCACTTTGGCGTGTGTGGAGTGCAAGGAGCGCAACTACATCACGCGTAAGAACCGCCGTAACGACCCGGACCGCGTCGAGCTGAAGAAGTTCTGCCGCCGGGACGGGCGGCACACCCTGCACCGCGAGACGCGCTGAACCCGTCCGGGCCGCTGGGTCCGGATCCACACGTCATGATCGCCGGTCCGTACGGACGGCGCGGCCTGGGCCGACGTCGACCGCTCGGATCGGCGATCGCGCTTTGCGTGTAGGTTCGCGGCATGCCCCTGGACCAGTCCTTCGTCGGTCGGACCTATCCGCCGACCGCCCCCTATCAGGTGGGCCGTGAGAAGATCCGCGAGTTCGCAACGGCGATCGGTGCGAACGACCCCGCCCACCACGATCCGGCGGCCGGCCGTGCGCTGGGCCACCCGGACGTGGTCGCGCCGCCGACGTTTCCGGTGGCGATCACGATGGCGGCCAGCCGGCAGTTGGTTGAGGATCCGGCACTAGGCATCGACTACAGCCGGGTGGTTCACGGCGACCAGCGGTTCGCGTACACCCGGCCGGTGGTGGCCGGCGACGAGCTGATCTGTGTGAACACCGTCGAGGACATCACCAGTCGTGGTGGCCACGAGTTCCTGACCACCCGCACCGATGTGAGCACCACCGCCGGGGAACCGGTGGTCACGGTCTGGTCGAAGCTTGTCGTACGCGGGGAGGCGTGACGTGGAACTTCCCGCTCAGACGTTCCGGGTGACCCGGGCGGACCTGGTCCGTTACGCCGGTGCCTCGGGCGACTTCAACCCGATCCATTGGAGCGACCGGTTCGCCACCAAGGTCGGTCTTCCCGGTGTGATCGCCCATGGCATGTTCACCATGGCGCTCGTCGGTCGGGCGGTCACCGCCTGGGCCGGTTCGCCCGACGCGGTCGTCGACTTCGGCGTGCGGTTCACCCGGCCGGTGGTGGTTCCCGACGACAACGTCGGCACCGAGATCGTTGTCACCGCAGTGGTCCGTGAGACGACCGAGGAGGGTCTGACCAGGCTGGACGTCACCGCGACCTGCCTCGGGGAGAAGGTGCTGTCGCAGGCGCGGGCTACTGTCCGCACGGCCGGCTGACGACGCCGCGCGGCGCGTCAGGCGGACCGGTTGGGAAAGTCGGGTCGGTACCCGTACACTGGTCCGCCGTGGGGCATGTGACTCCTGCCTGGTCGTGTGGCCGGGTGGGGCGAGTCTTGCCGCACAGGGGTGTAGCTCAATTGGCAGAGCAGCGGTCTCCAAAACCGCAGGCTGCAGGTTCAAGTCCTGTCACCCCTGCGCCTCAGGCCTGACCGTTCCGTGGGTCGCGCCACCTTCTGGTGGCGTCCGGCCCGTGGTGGTGGCATCGGCGGGGAGGTTCCGAGGCATCGGGGCCCTTCCGGTGATCCGCCGGCCGCGGCCCGTCCCGGGACGGTTGGTCCGGCCGGCGTGACCAAGCGCCGCGCACGCGCCCCGCGTGCGACACCGACATCCCGCGACGGAGGGCGAAGTGGCCGACAACAAGCGGCACGGCGAGGACGCCGACGACGAGCGCCTGCACGACGAGGTCGTCGACGACAGCGCCGACGATGACGCCACCGACGCGGACGAGCCGGTTTCGCGGGGTCGCACCGCCACTCGTTCGCGGGCCAAGGCGGATTCCGCCGACGGCCGTAAGACGCGTACCGACGGCGACAAGGTGGGCCTGTTCGGCCGCATCGCGCGTTTCATCCGCGAGGTCGTGGCCGAACTGCGTAAGGTCATCTGGCCGACCCGTAAGGAACTGCTGACCTACACGGCGGTGGTGATCGCGTTCGTCACGGTGATGCTGACGATCGTGGCCGGCCTCGACTTCGCCTTCGCCAAGGGTGTGCTGTGGGTCTTCGGCAACCCCAGCTGACCGGCTGATACGTGCCGATAGTGACGGAAGTGAGCAAGCGTGCCTGAGTACGACGAGACCGCCGACACCCCGGACGAGCAGTCCACGGTGGCCACGGCGGCTGGAGACGAGTCGGTCGAGGCCGCCAGCGAGCCGGAGTTCGCCTTGACCGAGCCGGCTCCCGAGGAAGACTTCGACCCGGTCGCGGAGCTGCGGCAGAAGCTGCGGTACGCGCCGGGCGACTGGTACGTGGTGCACTCGTACGCGGGCTACGAGAACAAGGTCAAGACCAACCTCGAGACCCGGATCACGTCCCTCGACATGGAGGACTACATCTACCAGGTCGAGGTGCCGACCCGGGAAGAGGTCGAGGTCAAGAACGGCAAGCGTTCTCAGGTACAGGCCAAGGTGTTCCCCGGCTACATTCTCGTCCGGATGGAGCTGACCGCGGAGTCCTACTCCTGCGTACGGAACACCCCCGGGGTCACCGGTTTCGTCGGCGCCACGGACCGCGCCGACCGGCCGGCGCCGCTGAGCCTCGACGAGGTCCTCAAGTGGCTGGCACCGGCTGTGGAGACCGAGCAGAAGAGGGCCAAGCCCGAGGTGAAGGTCCTCGACTTCGAGGTCGGCGACTCGGTGACGGTCACCGACGGTGCTTTCGCCTCCCTGCCGGCCACGATCAGTGAGATCAACGCTGACCAGCAGAAGCTCAAGGTGCTGGTGTCGATCTTCGGTCGGGAGACGCCGGTGGAGCTGAACTTCAACCAGGTCGCCAAGATCTGAGCCGTCGGCAACCGGCGACAGGTCGCCGGTTGCCGACGCCGTCGGGTTCACCTGCCTGGCCAACCTCCGTGGCTGCCGGGAATCAGGTCTGCGCTACCCTAGAACGTCGCCGCCGTCGCATGCGCGCTGACCGTGCGTGCACCGATGGTTGTGTCGTGTGAACCTTTCCCAGTTCCAAGCCCCAGGAAGAGACATGCCTCCGAAGAAGAAGCTCGTCAAGACGTTCACGCTTCAGCTGCCGGCAGGCCAGGCCACCCCGGCACCGCCGGTCGGTCCTGCGCTCGGTCAGCACGGCGTGAACATCATGGAGTTCTGCAAGTCGTACAACGCGCAGACCGAGTCGCAGCGGGGCGACATCGTCCCCGCCGAGATCAGTGTGTACGAGGACCGGTCCTTCACCTTCGTGCTGAAGACCCCGCCCGCCGCCCGGCTGCTGATCAAGGCTGCCGGTGTGCAGAAGGGCTCGGGTGTCCCGCACACGCAGAAGGTCGGCTCGGTGACCCGTGCCCAGCTGCGGGAGATCGCCGAGAAGAAGATGGCTGACCTGAACGCCAACGACCTCGACCAGGCTGAGAAGATCATCGCCGGTACCGCCCGGTCGATGGGTCTGAACGTCACCGACTGACGTCGGTTGACACCGAACCGTACGGATCGTGGGAGGGCACGCGAGCATCGCGGCCCGCCAGAGACCACAGGAGTAAACAGCAGATGCAACGCAGCAAGAGCTACCGCAAGGCCGCCGAGGTCATCGACCGGTCCAAGCTCTACACCCCGGTCGAGGCCGTCAAGCTGGCCAAGGAGACCACCGCCGTCAAGTTCGACGCCACGGTCGAGGTCGCGATGCGCCTCGGCGTCGACCCCCGCAAGGCGGACCAGATGGTCCGCGGCACGGTCAACCTGCCGCACGGCACCGGCAAGACCGCCCGTGTGATTGTCTTCGCGGCTGGCGCGAAGGCCGAGGAGGCTGTCGCCGCCGGCGCCGACGAGGTCGGCACCGACGAACTGGTCGCCCGGATCCAGGGCGGCTGGCTGGACTTCGACGCGGCGATCGCTACCCCCGACCAGATGGCCAAGATCGGCCGGATCGCGCGGATCCTGGGCCCGCGCGGTCTGATGCCGAATCCGAAGACCGGCACGGTGACCATGGACGTCACCAAGGCCGTGTCCGACATCAAGGGCGGAAAGATCACCTTCCGGGTGGACAAGCACTCGAACCTGCACCTGATTATCGGTAAGTCCTCGTTCTCCGAGGCCCAGCTGGTCGACAACTACGCGGCGGTCCTCGACGAGGTGCTGCGGGCCAAGCCGTCGGCCGCGAAGGGTAAGTACCTCAAGAAGGTCACCCTCACCACCACGATGGGGCCGGGCGTACCGGTCGACCCGAATGTGGTGAAGAACCTGCAGGAGGGTTCGGCCGACAGCTGAGCAAGACCTACGCGCTGCGGGGCTCCGCCACCTGGTGGCGGAGCCCCGCGTCCTTTGTGCCCGCCGGACCGGCCGGATCATCGTCTCGGTCGGCGCTGCTGTGTTCCGGTGCCTCCGTCGACCGGCATCATCGACGTGGTGCGTGGTCGGCTGTTCTGCGTGCTGTTGCACGGCGGTGACCAGCCGTACTTAGGGGCGGTTTGGCAGGTCGGTGCCGGGTCGCGTAACCTCGTAACGTCGCACAGCTTGTTGTGCGTGAAGTTCCACCCAGAGACCGCTGGTCACCGTGCCTCGGCACGGTCGAAGGTCCCGCGACAACGGGCGACCCGCGCAGGGCGGCAAGCGACATCGGCAGCTTCCGGTGGTCCTTCGACGACCGTCTGATCCCGCCGTCCCTCGCCCCGAGCGCCTGCGCCGGGGCTCTTCTGTTGTCTCGGCACCTAGGCCCCGTCACAGGCTCACCTGCGACGGTGGATCAGCCTCGAGCAACGAGAGAGGAGGGACATGGCGGACAAGCCGATCCGGGCCGACAAGGCCACGGCCGTCGCAGAGCTGACCGAGAGTTTCCGCAGCGCGGGTGCCACCGTGCTGACCGAGTACCGCGGTCTGACGGTCTCCCAGCTAACCCAGCTGCGGCGCTCACTCGGCAAGGAGACCAGCTACACGGTTGCCAAGAACACGCTGGCCAAGCGTGCTGCGGCGGACGCGGGCATCTCCGGCCTTGACGAGCTGTTCACCGGTCCTACCGCGCTGACTTTCGTTTCGGGCGACGTCGTCGAAGCGGCGAAGGGTCTTCGCGACTTCGCGAAGGCCAACCCGAAGCTCGTCATCAAGGGCGGTGTCTTCGAGGGCAAGGCCATTTCCGCGGCCGAGGTCACGAAGCTCGCCGACCTGGAGTCCCGCGAAGTGTTGTTGGCCAAGCTGGCCGGCGCGATGAAGGGCAACCTGAGCAAGGCTGCGGCCCTGTTCCAGGCCCCGCTGTCGAAGACCGCCCGGTTGGCGGCTGCACTGCAGGACAAGCGCGAGAAGGAAGGCACCGAGGCGGCCTGAGACCGCGCCGGTGCACCACGTTCTTAGTTTGAATCATGAGGAAAGGACGCCAGACATGGCGAAGCTCAGCACCGACGAGCTGCTCGACGCGTTCAAGGAGATGACGCTGATCGAGCTCTCCGAGTTCGTGAAGCAGTTCGAGGAGACCTTCGAGGTCACCGCCGCCGCTCCGGCCGCGATGATGATGGCGGGTCCGGCCACCGGCGGCGCTGCCGCCGAGGCCGAGCCGGAGAAGGACGAGTTCGACGTCATCCTCGACGCCGACGGTGGCAAGAAGATCCAGGTCATCAAGGTCGTGCGGGAGCTGACCGGCCTGGGCCTCAAGGAGGCCAAGGACCTGGTCGAGGCCGCTCCGAAGGCGGTCCTGGAGAAGGCCAACAAGGAGACCGCCGAGAAGGCCAAGGCCAAGCTCGAGGGCGAGGGCGCCAAGGTCACTCTCAAGTGACCTGAGTCCCACCTGGCGGTCCGGCTCGTAGGAACCGGGCACATCACGTCACGGCGGGCGGCGATCCGACAGTGGATCGCCGCCCGCCGTGTTCGTGCCCTGCCTTTGATCGCCCTGAGCAGGGCGTCGACTGTGGTTCGGGCTGGCTGTGTGCTGCGTCGATCCTGCCGTCGGGCTCGCTCGTGGGTGGGAAAGGGCGCCCGATGCAGACAAGGGCCCTTGACGCGACCCTGGCCTGCCAGGCACGCTGACATCAGCAAGACCTTCCGCGCTTGCGACGGCCACCGCGCGGGTATTGCAGCGGCAGCACCACTCGCCACGCAGACCCAAGCGGCCCGACAGGGACGTTGCGTTCCGAGCGGCCCGGTGAGACCCGTTCGAGGGAGCCCGAGGCGCGTTCCGCAACGACCTGCGGGGTGGGCTGGACAGCGGTTAGCCTCTCGGCTACACTGCTAGTTTGCGCTGCCTTCCGACTTGACCCCTGCTCGGAAATGTCCGCATGTGGATATTTCTCGGTGGGGTCATTGGAGTGCACGCGTACCAGCCGTTCTGCAGCACCGGTCCTCGGAAGGACGCATCTTGGCAGCTTCCCGCCCTGCGAAGACCAGTCGTACGTCGAGCGCATTCGCTCCCCGCCGAGTTTCCTTCGGTCGGATCACCGAACACCTCGAGGTCCCCAACCTCCTTGCCATTCAGAACGAGTCCTTCGACTGGCTCGTCGGCAACGAGGCTTGGCAGGGCCGGTCGGCGAACGACCCGCACGCACGCTCGGGTCTCGCGGAAATTCTCGACGAGATCAGTCCCATTGAGGACTTCTCCGGCACCATGTCGCTCTCCTTCTCTGCGCCGCGTTTCGACGAGGTCAAGGCCTCGATCGAGGAGTGCAAGGAGAAGGACCTCACCTACTGTGCGCCACTGTTCGTGACCGCGGAGTTCACCAACAACACCACCGGCGAGATCAAGAGCCAGACGGTGTTCATGGGTGACTTCCCGATGATGACGCCGAAGGGCACCTTCATCATCAACGGCACCGAGCGTGTGGTGGTCAGCCAGCTCGTCCGGTCGCCGGGCGTGTACTTCGACAAGCAGCCGGACAAGACCTCCGACCGCGACCTCTCCAGCGTCAAGGTCATCCCCAGCCGGGGTGCCTGGCTGGAGTTCGACATCGACAAGCGCGACACGGTCGGCGTACGCATCGACCGGAAGCGTCGACAGGCCGTCACGGTGCTGCTCAAGGCCATCGGATGGTCGGCCGAGCAGATCCGTGAGAAGTTCGGCTGGTCCGAGCTCATGATGACGACGCTCGAGAAGGACCACATCGCCGGTCAGGACGAGGCGCTGCTCGACATCTACCGCAAGCTGCGCCCTGGCGAGCCGCCGACCCGCGAGAACGCCCAGACCCTGCTCGACAACCTCTTCTTCAACCCGAAGCGGTACGACGTAGCCAAGGTCGGGCGGTACAAGTTCAACAAGAAGCTCGAGCTGGACGTGCCGATCACCACCGGCACGCTGACCGAGGACGACATCGTCGCCACCGTGGAGTACCTCTGCCGGCTGCACGCCGGTGAGGAGGGCTACGAGGCCGACGACATCGACCACTTCGGTAACCGGCGGTTGCGTACCGTGGGTGAGTTGATCCAGAACCAGGTTCGGGTCGGCCTGTCCCGGATGGAGCGGGTCGTCCGCGAGCGGATGACCACCCAGGACGTCGAGGCGATCACGCCGCAGACCCTGATCAACATCCGTCCGGTGGTCGCCGCGATCCGGGAGTTCTTCGGCACCTCGCAGCTGTCCCAGTTCATGGACCAGACCAATCCGCTGGCGGGTCTGACCCACCGGCGTCGGCTGAGCGCGCTCGGCCCAGGTGGTCTGTCCCGGGAACGGGCCGGCTTCGAGGTTCGTGACGTGCACCCGTCCCACTACGGCCGGATGTGCCCGATCGAGACGCCGGAAGGTCCGAACATCGGTCTGATCGGCGCGCTGTCCACCTTCGCCCGGGTCAATCCGTTCGGCTTCATCGAGACGCCGTACCGGAAGGTCATCGACGGTCGGGTCACCGACCAGATCGACTACCTGACCGCGGATGAGGAGGACCGGTTCGTCAAGGCGCAGGCCAACGCGCCGCTGCGGGCCGACGGCTCGTTCGCTGAGGACCGCGTCCTGGTCCGTCGTAAGGGCGGCGAGACCGAGGACGTGACGCCGGCCGCCGTCGACTACATGGACGTGTCGCCGCGGCAGATGACCTCGGTCGCGACCGCGATGATCCCGTTCCTCGAGCACGACGACGCGAACCGGGCCCTGATGGGCGCGAACATGCAGCGCCAGGCGGTGCCGCTGGTCAAGGCCGAGTCCCCGTTGGTCGGCACCGGCATGGAGTACCGTGCCGCCGTCGACGCCGGCGACGTGGTCGTGGCCGAGGTCGGTGGCCTGGTCGAGGATCTCTGCGCCGACTACATCACCGTCCACCAGGACGACGGCCACCGTCGGACGTACCTCCTGCACAAGTTCCGCCGCTCCAACGCCGGCTCCTGCGTCAACCAGAAGCCGGTCGTCTTCGAGGGCGACCGGGTCGAGGCCGGCCAGGTCATCGCCGACGGTCCGTGCACCGACGAGGGCGAGATGGCGCTCGGGCGAAACCTGCTCGTGGCGTTCATGACCTGGGAGGGGCACAACTACGAGGACGCGATCATCCTGTCGCAGCGCCTCGTGCAGCAGGACGTGCTCACCTCGATCCACATCGAGGAGCACGAGGTCGACGCACGGGACACCAAGCTCGGCCCGGAGGAGATCACCCGCGACATCCCGAACGTCAGCGAGGAGATGCTCGCCGACCTGGACGAGCGTGGGATCATCCGGATCGGAGCCGAGGTCGTCCCGGGTGACATCCTGGTCGGCAAAGTCACGCCCAAGGGTGAGACCGAGTTGACCCCGGAGGAGCGGCTGCTTCGCGCGATCTTCGGCGAGAAGGCCCGTGAGGTCCGGGACACCTCTCTGAAGGTGCCGCACGGTGAGACCGGCACGGTCATCGGGGTGCGTACCTTCTCCCGGGAGGACGGCGACGAGTTGCCGCCGGGGGTCAACGAACTGGTCCGGGTCTACGTCGCGCAGAAGCGGAAGATCCAGGACGGTGACAAGCTCGCTGGCCGGCACGGCAACAAGGGCGTCATCTCCAAGATCCTGCCGATCGAGGACATGCCGTTCCTGGAGGACGGCACCCCGGTCGACATCGTGCTCAACCCGCTGGGTGTGCCGAGCCGGATGAACATCGGCCAGGTGTTGGAGACTCACCTGGGCTGGGTGGCCAAGACGGGCTGGCAGGTCGAGGGTGACGACGCCGAGTGGAAGCGGCAGCTCCAGGGCATCGGTGCCGACTCTTCCGTGCCGGACACCAACGTGGCCACTCCGGTCTTCGACGGTGCCCGGGAGGAGGAGATCTCCGGTCTGCTCGCCTCGACCCTGCCCAACCGTGACGGTCGGCAGCTGATCGGTTCCTCCGGTAAGGCGCAGTTGTTCGACGGTCGTTCCGGTGAGCCGCTGCCTGACCCGATCGCGGTCGGTTACATCTACATCCTGAAGCTCAACCACCTGGTCGACGACAAGATCCACGCTCGTTCGACCGGCCCGTACTCGATGATCACGCAGCAGCCGCTGGGTGGTAAGGCGCAGTTCGGTGGTCAGCGCTTCGGTGAGATGGAGTGCTGGGCGATGCAGGCCTACGGTGCCGCGTACGCCCTGCAGGAGTTGTTGACGATCAAGTCCGACGATGTTCTCGGCCGGGTGAAGGTCTACGAGGCCATCGTCAAGGGCGAGAACATCCCGGAGCCGGGCATCCCGGAGTCGTTCAAGGTGCTGCTCAAGGAGCTGCAGTCGCTGTGCCTCAACGTCGAGGTGCTTTCCAGCGACGGCGTGGCCCTGGAGATGCGTGAGACCGACGACGAGGTGTTCCGGGCCGCGGAGGAACTGGGTATCGACCTGTCCCGGCGTGAGCCGAGCTCGGTCGAGGAAGTGTGACGTTGGGGTTTCGGGGCGGGGCGACCCACTCCGGGCGGTCAGGTTTGATCCTTCGTGGGTCACCCCGCCCCGAAACCAAAACCCGGTGAGCTGCTGACGCACCAAGCGACGTGTGAGGGATTTGAACGTGCTCGACGTCAACTTTTTCGACGAGTTGCGAATTGGGCTGGCGACCGCGGACGATATTCGTCAGTGGTCGCACGGCGAGGTCAAGAAGCCCGAGACGATCAACTACCGCACCCTCAAGCCGGAGAAGGACGGGCTCTTCTGCGAGAAGATCTTCGGTCCGCAGCGGGACTGGGAGTGCTACTGCGGCAAGTACAAGCGGGTCCGGTTCAAGGGCATCATCTGTGAGCGCTGCGGCGTCGAGGTGACCCGCTCGAAGGTCCGCCGTGAGCGGATGGGCCACATCGAGCTTGCGGCTCCGGTGACCCACATCTGGTATTTCAAGGGCGTGCCGAGCCGGCTGGGTTACCTGCTGGACCTCGCCCCGAAGGACCTCGAGAAGATCATTTACTTCGCCTCGTACGTCGTGACGAGCGTTGATGCCGAAGCGCGTCACCGTGACCTCTCGACCATCGAGAACGAGATCCTGGCCGAGAAGCGTCAGTCGGAGAACAGCCGCGACTCGGAGATCGAGAAGCGTGCGGCCAAGCTCGAGGCAGATCTGGCCGAGCTGGAGGCCGAGGGCGCGAAGGCGGACGTCCGGCGCAAGGTCAAGGAGGGCGGAGAGCGCGAGATGCGCCAGATCCGCGACCGGGCCCAGCGCGAGATCGACCGCCTGGACGAGGTGCTCGACACCTTCCGCAAGCTGGAGCCGAAGCAGCTGGTCACCGACGAACTGCTCTACCGCGAGCTGCGTGACCGCTTCGGTGAGTACTTCACCGGCGGCATGGGTGCTGAGGCGATCAAGGCTCTGGTGCAGAACATGGACCTTGAGGCCGAGGCCGAGAATCTGCGGGAGACCATCCGTACCGGGAAGGGCCAGCGGAAGATCCGGGCGCTCAAGCGGCTCAAGGTCGTTGCGGCGTTCCAGAACACCCGCAACTCGCCGCTCGGCATGGTGCTGGACTGCGTGCCGGTCATCCCGCCGGATCTGCGCCCGATGGTGCAGCTCGATGGTGGCCGGTTCGCGACAAGTGACCTGAACGACCTCTACCGCCGGGTGATCAACCGGAACAACCGGCTCAAGCGACTGATCGACCTCGGTGCACCCGAGATCATCGTCAACAACGAGAAGCGGATGCTGCAGGAGGCCGTCGACGCGCTGTTCGACAACGGCCGCCGCGGCCGGCCGGTCACGGGACCGGGTAACCGTCCGCTCAAGTCGTTGTCCGACATGCTCAAGGGCAAGCAGGGCCGGTTCCGTCAGAACCTGCTGGGTAAGCGTGTCGACTACTCCGGCCGTTCAGTGATCGTGGTCGGCCCGAAGCTCAAGCTGCACCAGTGCGGCCTGCCCAAGCAGATGGCGCTGGAGCTGTTCAAGCCGTTCGTGATGAAGCGGCTGGTCGACCTCAACCACGCCCAGAACATCAAGTCCGCCAAGCGGATGGTCGAGCGGCAGCGGCCGGTCGTGTGGGACGTGCTGGAAGAGGTCATCGGGGAGCACCCGGTGCTGCTCAACCGGGCACCGACCCTGCACCGACTCGGCATCCAGGCCTTCGAGCCGCAGCTGGTCGAGGGTAAGGCGATCCAGATCCACCCGCTGGTGTGTACCGCGTTCAACGCCGACTTCGACGGTGACCAGATGGCGGTGCACGTGCCGCTGTCCGCCGAGGCTCAGGCCGAGGCGCGGATCCTGATGCTGTCGTCGAACAACATCCTCAAGCCGGCTGACGGCAAGCCAGTGACCATGCCCACCCAGGACATGGTCATCGGGCTCTACCACCTGACCCACCTCACCGCCGGTGAGCGTGGGGAGGGCCGGGCGTTCAGCTCGGACGCCGAGGCGCGGATGGCGTACGACAATGGTGAGCTGCACCTGCAGGCGCCGGTGAAGATCCGGCTTCGGGACGTCGTCGAGGTGGACAACGGTGCCGGTGGGCAGCCGTGGACCGCGCCCGACGACTGGGTGCCGGGTGAGCCGCTGACGGTGGAGACCACCCTCGGCCGGGTGCTGTTCAACGAGACCCTGCCGCAGGGCTACCGTTTTGTGAACTACGAGATCCGCAAGGGTCAGCTCTCCGCGATCGTCAACGACCTCGCCGAGCGGTTCCCGAAGGTGGCGCTCGCTGCCACCCTCGACGGGCTGAAGGAGGCCGGTTTCCACTGGGCCACCTGGTCCGGCGTGACCATCGGTATGGAGGACGTCATCGCTCCGCCGCGTAAGCGGGAGATCCTGGAGCGGTACGAGAAGGAAGCTGACCGGATCGACAAGCAGTACCAGCGTGGTCTGATGACCGCCGAGGAGCGTCGCGGCGAGCTCATCGAGATTTGGACCAAGGCGACCAACGAGGTCGCCAAGGAGATGGACACCGCGCTGCCGCAGGAGAACCCGCTCTGGAAGATGATCAACTCGGGTGCTCGCGGTAACCTGCTCCAGCTCCGGCAGATCGCGGCGATCCGTGGTCTGGTGGCCAACCCGAAGGGTGAGATCATCCCGCGGCCGATCAAGGCCAGCTACCGGGAGGGTCTGTCCGTGTTGGAGTACTTCATCTCCACGCACGGTGCGCGGAAGGGCCTCGCGGACACCGCCCTGCGTACCGCCGACTCGGGTTACCTGACCCGACGTCTGGTGGACGTCTCGCAGGACGTCATCATCCGCGAGGAGGATTGCGGCACCGACCGGGCCATCCCGATGCAGGTGGGTCAGCGGATCGACGCCAGCAGTGCGGTGGCCGCCGAAGGTGGCACTCTCGTGGTGCACGAGCACGCGGAGACCAGCGTGCACGCCCGTACCCTGGCCGACGACATCAAGGGGCCGGACGGCACCGTCGTCGCCGAGCGGGGCGCGGACATCAACTCGATCCTGGTCGACAGGATCGTCGCTGCCGGGGTCGAGACCGTCCGGGTGCGCAGCGTGCTCACCTGCGAGTCGAAGCTGGGCGTCTGCGGTGCGTGCTACGGTCGCTCGCTGCCGACGGGCAAGATCGTCGACGTCGGTGAGGCGGTCGGCATCATCGCCGCTCAGTCCATCGGTGAGCCGGGTACTCAGCTGACGATGCGTACCTTCCACACCGGTGGTGTCGCGGGTGAGGACATCACCCAGGGTTTGCCGCGTGTCCAGGAAATCTTCGAGGCTCGGATCCCGAAGGGCAAGGCACCTATCGCCGACACCCCCGGCCGGATCCGGATCGAGGACGGCGAGCGGTCGCGCAAGATCGTGGTGATCCCGGACGACGGCAGCGACGAGATCGTCTATGACAAGATCTCGAAGCGGGTCCGGCTGCGGGCCCACGACGGCGACCACGTCGAGGTCGGCGAGAAGCTCACCGAGGGCACCATCGACCCACACGAGCTGCTGCGCATCCTCGGCCCCCGGGCGGTCCAGGTCCACCTGACCCAGGAGGTCCAGGAGGTCTACCGCTCCCAGGGTGTGCTGATCCACGACAAGCACATCGAGATCATCATTCGCCAGATGCTCAAGCGGGTGACGGTCATCGACTCCGGCTCGACCGAGTTCCTGCCGGGTGTGCTCGTCGACCGGGCGTTGTTCGAGTCGGAGAACCGCCGGCTCGTCGGCGAGGGCGGCGAACCCGCTGCCGGTCGCCCGGTGCTGATGGGCATCACCAAGGCCTCGCTGGCCACCGACTCCTGGCTCTCGGCGGCCTCCTTCCAGGAGACCACCCGGGTGCTCACCGACGCGGCGATCCACGCCCGTAGCGACTCGCTCATCGGTCTCAAGGAGAACGTGATCATCGGTAAGCTCATCCCGGCCGGTACCGGTATCAGCAAGTACCGCAACGTTCGGGTGGAGCCGACCGAGGAGGCGAAGGCCAAGGTCTACTCGATGACCGGGTACCCGGAGACCGACTACGGCTTCGGGCCGGCCAGCGGCCAGGCGGTTCCGCTGGACGACTTCGACTTCGGGTCGTACCGCTAGCTCGCGTAGTGACGTGGAAGGCCCCGGTGTGCGCCCTGCGCCGGGGCCTTCTCGTGTGTCCGCCCGTCTGCCGGCTCTGTGGGGACGGTTGCGGCACGCAGTTGAACCTCGTGCGTCGGGTACGGCGCGGACGTCCGTCGGCGGAGGCATCATGTGGTCATGACGATCGCACCCGGATCGGCGCCCCTCGCGTCGGCACCGCGTCACCCGCTGGACCCGGATCCGGTCCGGGCGACCAAGGCCCGGGCGGTTTTCGCCCTTGGTCTGATGGCGGCTATGACGGGGTTGCTGATCGGTGGCGTGGTGCCGGCCACTGTGGCCCTGCAGCTGGCTCGACAGGCGCGTCGGGAGGCGTACGCCTCGGCGGGTTTCCTCACCGGGGCGGCCTGGCTGCGTCGCGGCGAGCGGCTGGCTTGGACGGGCCTGGTGCTGGTCGCGGTGAGCCTGGTGGTGGCGTTGGTGATCGGGGTGGTCCGGCTCGCCGAGGCGCCGTACGGGCAGGACTTCGCGCCGAACGTCGACTGAGTGGGCGACTGTGAGCCACCGCGCCGGGCACCGGGGCCGGACTGCCGGCGGTAGCCTGACCGGTGTCCGTCGCGCGGTGCGTGGACGCTGCCCGACGAGGAGGATCCCGTGACGGAACCGGCGCGTCCCGAGAGCGGCGAATCCGCTCAGCCCACCGCCGGGTGCCCCGACACCGATCTGACGGTGTGGTCCAGGCCGGACCGGGAGGAGACCGACACACCGACGTCGTCGCCGTCAGCACCCGGAGTATCGCCTGTCTACCCTCCTCTCGGCCCGCCGCCCGGCTCGGCGTCGCCTTCCTCCGCCGCCCTCGGGACACCGGCAGCCGGCCCGGTGCCGTGGGTGCCGTCGGCCGCGAGGTGGCCAGTCGGCGGTACGGGCTGGATGCCGCCGCCACCCTCGCAGGAGCGTTCCCGGCCGCCGAGGCGGGTGGAGCCGGTGCCCGGGACCCCGTTCGCGGTGGTACACCTGGACGTGCCTCCGGTCGCTTCCGGTCTGGCGGTCGGTTCACTGGTGGCGGGTGTCACGTCGATCCTGGTCTCGATCCTGGTCGTCTGCTTCGGCGCCGTCGGGGGAGGGGCGAACGGAGCCTGGGCGGCGGGTGCCTTCGCGGCCCTGGGTGGTCTGACCGGCGCTGGCGCAGTGGTGGCCGGGCTGCTCGGGATGCGGCAGATTCGACGCCCCGCGCCTCCTCCGGCGGTCCGGTTCACCGGACGTGGCCTGGCCGTCGCAGGGGTCAGCTGTGGTGGGGTCGGCCTGTTGCTCTGTTTGCTTGGGGTGGGGCTGGCCTTGCTGTTGGTTCTGGCCCAGTGAGTGGAGGTCGGGTCTCGTCTCGGTTCGCCCGAGGCCCTCGATGCGGACGCCGCCCGATCGTCGGGCCAGGAAACGGCGGGCTCGGGGGCTCGCGGGCCGGTGCCCGGTTGAGCCGGTACACTGGTGTCCGTAGGTGCCCATCATGGGCGGGCGGGGCGACAGAGGCGAGCCGGCAAGTGGTTTGACGTCCGGCAGGTCTTCCGTTTTGACCTGCACGGCTGTGGTAGGTACTCTTTCCCCTTGTGCCCGGGCCAGCCCGGGCAACTCGTGCGTGCGCCGGAGACGGTGTTCCGATGTTCGGACGGCACCACGACTGAGCCAGAGATCCGGCCTGCGGCGACCCGTGTGCCGGTGACAGACCCCGGATCAGCGCGCGAGCGCCGTACGGGGAACCGCGACCAGGGCGACACGCCCGACCGCGGGTGCCGGGACCTCCGTGAGGTGGCCCTGGCCGGAATGTAGGAGGGCCGGTCACCAGATCGGCTACGGCAGACGGCGCGGCCACGAACAGTGGCCGAAGGGAGCGGAGAAACCCGGTGCCCACCATTCAGCAGTTGGTCCGAAAGGGCCGTCAGGCGAAGACGACCAAGACCAAGACCCCGGCGCTCAAGGGATCTCCGCAGCGGCGGGGCGTGTGCACCCGGGTGTACACCACCACCCCGAAGAAGCCGAACTCGGCGCTGCGCAAGGTCGCTCGTGTCAAGCTCAGCAGCCAGGTCGAGGTGACCGCCTACATCCCCGGTGTCGGGCACAACCTGCAGGAGCACTCGATCGTGCTCGTGCGTGGTGGCCGGGTGAAGGACCTCCCCGGTGTGCGTTACAAGATCGTTCGCGGTTCGCTGGACACCCAGGGCGTCCGTAACCGCAAGCAGGCGCGCAGCCGTTACGGCGCGAAGAAGGAGAAGAGCTGACATGCCGCGTAAGGGACCTGCTCCGCGGCGACCGCTGGTCGCTGACCCGGTGTACAACTCGCCGCTGGTCACGCAGCTGGTGAACAAGATTCTGCTGCGCGGCAAGCGTCAGCTCGCCGAGCGCGTCGTCTACGCCGCCCTGGAGGGCTGCCGGGAGAAGTCCGGCACCGACCCGGTCGTCACCCTCAAGCGCGCCATGGACAACGTCAAGCCGACCCTCGAGGTGCGCAGCCGCCGTGTCGGTGGCGCCACCTACCAGGTTCCGGTCGAGGTCCGGCCGGCCCGGGCCACCACGCTGGGCCTGCGCTGGCTGGTGACCTACGCCCGCGCCCGGCGTGAGAAGACCATGATCGAGCGGCTGATGAACGAGCTGCTCGACGCGAGCAACGGCCTCGGTGCCGCTGTCAAGCGGCGCGAGGACACGCACAAGATGGCCGAGTCCAACAAGGCCTTCGCGCACTACCGCTGGTAACACCCTGGTCCCGGTGCCATCAGGTGCCGGGACCGCCACCAGTTGTGTCGGGACGACGATAAGTAGGGATTGAAGTGGCCGCCGCAGACGCGCTCGCCAACGTACGCAACATCGGCATCATGGCGCACATCGATGCCGGTAAGACCACTACCACCGAGCGAATCCTGTTCTACACCGGTATCACGTACAAGATCGGTGAGGTCCACGAGGGCGCTGCCGTCATGGACTGGATGGAGCAGGAGCAGGAGCGCGGTATCACCATCACCTCCGCCGCCACGAAGTGCGAGTGGAAGGGCCACACGATCCAGATCATCGACACGCCCGGCCACGTCGACTTCACGGTCGAGGTGGAGCGGTCGTTGCGAGTCCTGGACGGTGCGGTCGCGGTCTACGACGGCGTGGCCGGCGTGGAGCCGCAGACGGAGAACGTCTGGCGTCAGGCGGACAAGTACAACGTCCCGCGGATGTGCTTCGTCAACAAGCTCGACCGGACGGGTGCCGACTTCTTCCGCTGCGTGCAGATGATGATCGACCGGCTGAACGCCACCCCGCTGGTGCTCCAGATCCCGATCGGGCTCGAAGGTGACCACATCGGCGTCGTCGACCTGGTCGAGATGCGCGCCCTCACCTGGCGCGGGGAGACCCAGAAGGGTGAGGACTACGCGATCGAGGAGATCCCGGCCGAGCTGGCCGACTCCGCTGCGGAGTGGCGCGAGAAGCTGATGGAGACGTTGGCCGACGTCGACGACTCGGTGATGGAGAAGTACCTGGAGGGTGAGGAGATCGCCCTCGAGGAGATCAAGGCCGCCATCCGGCGCGCCACCATCGCCAGCAAGGCCAACCCGGTGCTCTGCGGCTCGGCCTTCAAGAACAAGGGCGTGCAGCCCATGCTCGACGCCGTCATCGAGTACCTGCCCTCGCCGCTGGACATCCCGGCGATCGAGGGTACGGCGACCGACGGTGAGACGCCGATGCAGCGTAAGCCCTCCACGTCGGAGCCTTTTTCCGGCCTGGCGTTCAAGATCCAGACTGACAAGCACCTCGGCAAGCTCACCTATGTCCGGGTCTACTCCGGCGTGGTCGAATCCGGGTCCCAGGTGGTCAACTCCACGAAGGACCGCAAGGAGCGGGTCGGCAAGATCTACCAGATGCACGCCAACAAGCGGGAGGAGCGCGGCTCCGCCAAGGCTGGCGACATCATCGCGGTGCAGGGGCTGAAGCAGACCACCACCGGTGACACCCTCTGCGACCCGGCGAATCCGGTCATCCTGGAGTCGATGACCTTCCCCGAGCCGGTCATCGAGGTGGCCATCGAGCCGAAGACCAAGGCCGACCAGGAGAAGCTGAGCACCGCCATCCAGCGGCTGGCCGAGGAGGACCCGACCTTCCGCGTCAAGCTGGACGACCAGACCGGCCAGACGGTCATCTCCGGTATGGGCGAGCTGCACCTGGACATCCTGGTCGACCGGATGCGCCGTGAGTTCAACGTCGAGGCGAACATCGGCAAGCCGCAGGTGGCGTACCGCGAGACCATCCGCCGCACGGTGGAGAAGGTCGAGTACACCCACAAGAAGCAGACCGGTGGATCCGGCCAGTACGCGCGGGTGATCGTCAGTCTGGAGCCGCTGCCGCTGGGCAACGACGCACCGACCTACGAGTTTGCGAACGCCGTTACCGGTGGGCGTATCCCAAGGGAGTTCATCCCCTCGGTGGACGCGGGCGCGCAGGACGCCATGCAGTACGGCATCCTCGCCGGCTTCCCGCTGGTCGGCGTCAAGCTGACCTTGCTGGACGGCCAGTACCACGAGGTCGACTCGTCGGAGATGGCATTCAAGATCGCTGGCTCGATGGTGATGAAGGACGCGGCCCGCAAGGCCGATCCCGCGTTGCTCGAGCCGATGATGGCTGTTGAGGTCACCACTCCCGAGGAGAACATGGGTGACGTCATCGGCGACCTCAACTCCCGACGCGGCATCATCCAGGCGATGGAGGAGCGCAGCGGCGCCCGTGTCGTCCGGGCCCTGGTGCCGTTGTCGGAGATGTTCGGCTACGTCGGCGACCTGCGGTCGAAGACCCAGGGCCGGGCTAGCTACAGCATGCAGTTCGACTCCTACGCGGAGGTTCCGACCTCCGTGGCCAAGGAGATCATCGCCAAGGCGACGGGTGAGTGACGCTCACCTGATCTGATCGGTGATCCGATGGTGGTCGCGGGAGGAGATCCCCGACCGCGACCACCTCGGTCGGATTGTGTGAATTCCGGGCCTGTAGGCTTCATCGCCGCAGAACCCACAAAGCTCTCCGGCCGTCAGGCCGGAAAGGCTGTCGACAGAGTCCTAAGCGCCGCTCCTGGCGCGCCGGGGCGAACGAACCAAGAAGTCCACAGGAGGACACCAGTGGCGAAGGCGAAGTTCGAGCGGACTAAGCCGCACGTCAACATCGGCACCATTGGTCACATCGACCACGGTAAGACGACGCTGACGGCGGCCATCACCAAGGTCCTGCACGACCAGTTCCCGGACCTGAACCCGTACACGCCGTTCGACGAGATCGACAAGGCGCCGGAGGAGAAGGCGCGCGGCATCACGATCTCGATCGCGCACGTCGAGTACCAGACCGAGGCGCGGCACTACGCGCACGTCGACTGCCCCGGTCACGCCGACTACATCAAGAACATGATCACCGGTGCCGCCCAGATGGACGGCGCGATCCTGGTGGTCGCGGCGACCGACGGCCCGATGCCGCAGACCCGCGAGCACGTGCTGCTGGCCCGCCAGGTCGGCGTGCCGTACATCGTCGTGGCGCTGAACAAGAGCGACATGGTCGACGACGAGGAGCTGCTGGAGCTCGTCGAGCTCGAGGTCCGCGAGCTGCTCTCGTCCCAGGAGTACCCGGGCGACGACCTGCCGGTCGTGCGGGTTTCGGCGCTGAAGGCCCTGGAGGGCGACCCGGAGTGGACCGGTCGCCTGATGGAGCTGATGAACGCCGTTGACACGGCGATCCCGCAGCCCGAGCGCGAGACCGAGAAGCCGTTCCTGATGCCGATCGAGGACGTCTTCACGATCACCGGTCGGGGCACCGTCGTCACCGGCCGCGCCGAGCGCGGCATCCTCAAGCCGAACGAGGAGGTGGAGATCGTCGGCATCCGCGAGAAGTCGCAGAAGACGGTCTGCACCGGCATCGAGATGTTCCGCAAGCTGCTCGACGAGGCCCGTGCGGGTGAGAACGTCGGTCTGCTGCTGCGCGGCATCAAGCGTGAGGACGTCGAGCGCGGCATGGTGGTCGTGAAGCCGGGCACCACGACTCCGCACACGGAGTTCGAGGCGACGGTCTACATCCTCTCCAAGGAGGAGGGTGGCCGGCACACCCCGTTCTTCCAGAACTACCGTCCGCAGTTCTACTTCCGGACCACCGACGTCACCGGTGTCGTCACCCTCCCCGAGGGCACCGAGATGGTCATGCCGGGCGACAACACCACGATGACCGTGAAGCTGATCCAGCCCATCGCGATGGAGGAGAACCTCAAGTTCGCGATTCGGGAGGGTGGCCGTACGGTCGGCGCTGGTCGCGTCACCAAGATCATCAAGTGAGCTGGGTAACCCCGATTAGACCGGCCGCCGGTCGTGCGGCATACTAGTCAGGTTGCGTAACGACAGTTCGCCACCCGTGTTGGGCTTCGGCCGAACCGCCGGGTAGGCAGAGCAGTCGGGCGTGGGGTGGTTGGCGGCTCGCCCGTCAACCACCCTCGCGCGGCGTTCAGGTCGCCTCAGTGTGACCCGGCGCTTGGACCCACCGCGGTCAGGATCGCTCCGGTGTCCCGGGGCGGAGCCTGGCCCCAGGGCGCGACACGCCCGACCGCGGGGGTGGGCGAAGAGGGCTCTGTGCCAGCCGGCACAGGCACCCGCAACACAGCGGCATCGAGAGAAGGAACAGAAGCCACCATGGCGGGACAGAAGATCCGCATCCGGCTCAAGGCCTATGACCACGAGGTCGTCGACTCCTCGGCTCGGAAGATCGTCGAGACGGTGACGCGTACCGGGGCGCAGGTCGCGGGCCCGGTGCCGCTGCCCACGGAGATCAACCGTTTCTGCGTCATCCGCTCGCCGCACAAGTACAAGGACTCGCGCGAGCACTTCGAGATGCGTACGCACAAGCGACTGATCGACATCATCGACCCGACCCCGAAGACGGTCGACTCGCTCATGCGCCTCGACCTGCCGGCTGGCGTCGACATCGAGATCAAGCTGTAGGGACCGGACACATGGACAGGCAAGTTAAGGGGATCCTGGGCGCAAAGCTCGGCATGACCCAGGTCTGGGACAACAACCGCGTTGTCCCGGTGACCGTGGTTCAGGCCGGCCCCTGCGTCATCACCCAGGTTCGTGACGCCGACAAGGACGGTTACTCCGCGGTCCAGCTGGCGTACGGGACGATCGACCCGCGTAAGGCCAAGAAGCCGCTGCGCGGGCACTACGCCAAGGCCGACGTGGCCCCGCGCCGGCACATCGTCGAGCTGCGTACCAGCGACGCCGCGGACTACTCGCTCGGCCAGGAGGTCACGGTCGAGGAGTTCCCGGCCGGTGCCTCGATCGACGTGACCGGCAAGACCAAGGGCAAGGGTTACGCCGGCCCGATGAAGCGGCACGGCTTCCACGGTCTGCGCGCCAGCCACGGTGTCGAGCGTAAGCACCGCTCGCCGGGCTCCATCGGTGCCTGCGCCACCCCGGGTCGTGTCTTCAAGGGCACCCGGATGGCCGGCCGCATGGGCGGCGTGCGCTACACCGTGCAGAACCTGACCGTCCAGGCGGTCGACACCGAGAACAACCTCCTGCTCGTCCGTGGCGCCATTCCCGGCCCCAAGGGCGCGCTGGTCCTGGTCCGTACCGCGGCCAAGGCCAAGGCGAAGAAGGGCGGTGCGGGCAAGTGACCACCGTTGACGTCCTCAACTCAGAGGGCACCAAGACCGGTGCGGTCGAGCTGCCCGCCGACATCTTCGACGTGCAGGCCAACATCGCACTGATGCACCAGGTCGTCGTGGCGCAGCTCGCTGCCGCCCGACAGGGCACCCACAAGGCCAAGACCCGGGGTGAGGTAGCCGGCGGCGGCAAGAAGCCGTACAAGCAGAAGGGCACCGGCCGGGCACGTCAGGGCTCGATCCGCGCGCCCCAGTTCGCCGGCGGTGGCGTGGTCCACGGCCCGGTGCCGCGCGACTACAGCCAGCGCACCCCGAAGAAGATGAAGGCCGCCGCGCTGCGTGGCGCCCTTTCGGACCGGGCACGTGCCGGTCAGGTGCACGTCGTCGAAGCGTTCGTCTCGGGCGATAAGCCGTCGACGAAGGCCGCTCTGGCGGCGCTCGCCAAACTGACCACCGCCCGGCGGGTGCTGGTCGTGCTGAGCAGCATCGACGAGTTGAACTGGGTGTCGCTGCGCAACGAGCCGCGGGTGCACCTGATCGAGGCTGGCCAGCTCAACACGTACGACGTGCTGGTGGCCGACGACGTGGTCTTCACCAAGGAGGCCCTGGACGAGTTCCTGGGCGTGCCGGCCGAGACCACCGAGGAGGGTGGCAAGTGAGCACGATCGCCGATCCGCGCGACATCATCGTCGCGCCGGTCGTCTCGGAGAAGAGCTACAGCGAGCTGAACCGCAACTGGTACACCTTCCTGGTGCACCCGGACGCGAACAAGACGGCGATCAAGATCGCTATCGAGCAGATCTTCAACGTCCGTGTCCTGACGGTCAACACGCTCAACCGCGAGGGCAAGCGTAAGCGGACCCGTACCGGGTTCGGTAAGCGCAAGGACACCAAGCGGGCGATGGTGAAGCTGGCCGAGGGCGACCGCATCGAGGCCTTCGGCGGCCCGGTCAGCTGAGGGGTGTAGACAATGGCTATCCGTAAGTACAAGCCGACGACGCCGGGCCGGCGTGGCTCCAGCGTCGCGGACTTCGCCGAGATCACCCGGTCGACGCCCGAGAAGTCGCTGCTGGCTCCGCTGCCCAAGAAGGGCGGTCGGAACGTGCACGGCCGGATCACCGCCCGGCACCAGGGTGGTGGTCACAAGCGTCAGTACCGGATCATCGACTTCAAGCGGGTCGACAAGGACGGTGTGCCGGCCAAGGTGGCGCACATCGAGTACGACCCGAACCGCACCGCGCGGATCGCGCTGCTGCACTACGCCGACGGCGAGAAGCGTTACATCATCGCGCCGAAGGACCTGAAGCAGGGCGACGCCGTCGAGTCGGGTCCGAGCGCCGACATCAAGCCGGGCAACAACCTGCCGCTGCGTAACATCCCGGTCGGTACCACGATCCACAACGTGGAGCTGCGGCCGGGTGGTGGCGCGAAGCTGGCCCGTTCCGCTGGCGTCGGCATCCAGCTACTCGGTCGGGAGGGCGCGTACGCGACCCTTCGTATGCCGTCCGGTGAGATCCGGCGGGTGGACGTGCGCTGCCGCGCCAGTGTCGGTGAGATCGGCAACGCCGACCAGTCAAACATCAACTGGGGCAAGGCGGGCCGGATGCGCTGGAAGGGCAAGCGCCCGACCGTCCGTGGTGTCGCCATGAACCCGGTCGACCACCCGCACGGTGGTGGTGAGGGCAAGACCTCCGGTGGTCGCCACCCGGTCAACCCGCAGGGCAAGCCCGAGGGCCGCACCCGTCGTAAGGGCCAGCCGAGTGACCGGCTGATCGTCCGCCGTCGCTACGCCACGCGTAAGCGCGGCTGAGGGAGATAAGACATGCCTCGCAGCCTGAAGAAGGGCCCGTTCATCGACGACCACCTGCTCAAGAAGGTGGAGACGCAGAACGAGAAGGGCTCGAAGAACGTCATCAAGACCTGGTCGCGCCGCTCGACGATCATCCCGGAGATGCTCGGGCACACGATCGCCGTGCACGACGGACGCAAGCACGTCCCGGTGTTCGTGACCGAGGCGATGGTCGGGCACAAGCTCGGCGAGTTCGCGCTGACCCGCACGTTCAAGGGTCACGAGAAGGACGACCGGAAGAGCCGCCGGCGCTGACGCCGCGGGCATACGGATAGAGGATCAAGGGGTTACAGCGATGCCAGGAAAGGGCGACGCTCCGGTGCTTCCGGGCGCGCGGGCGGTTGCGCGGTACGTGCGCATCTCGCCGATGAAGGCGCGCCGGGTGGTCAACCTCGTCCGCGGCCTGCCCGCGAAGGAGGCGCTCACGGTGCTGCAGTTCGCGCCACAGGCGGCGAGCGAGCAGGTGTACAAGGTGCTCGCGAGCGCGATCGCCAACGCGGAGAACAACGAGCGGCTGGACCCCGACGCGCTGCTCGTCAGCGAGGCGTTCGTGGACGAGGGCCCGACGATGAAGCGGTTCCAGCCGCGGGCGCAGGGCCGGGCGTACCGGATCCGTAAGCGCACCTGCCACATCACCGTGGCGGTCGAGGCGGTCGCGCCGGCCGCGCCGAGGAAGTCGGCGAACAAGGCGGCTCCGGCGAAGCAGACCGCGCCGGCCGAGACGCAGAGCAACACGGAGGGCGCCGAGTAATGGGTCAGAAGGTTCACCCGCACGGGTTCCGGCTCGGCATCTCGACCGACTGGAAGTCCCGCTGGTTCGCGGACAAGCTCTACAAGGACTACATCGGCGAGGACGTCAAGATCCGCCGGATGATGTCCAAGGGGCTGGAGCGCGCCGGCATTTCCAAGGTCGACATCGAGCGCACCCGCGACCGGGTCCGCGTCGACATCCACACCGCACGGCCGGGCATCGTCATCGGCCGTAAGGGTGCGGAGGCCGACCGGATTCGTGGCGAGCTGGAGAAGCTCACCGGCAAGCAGGTACAGCTGAACATCATCGAGGTGAAGAACCCCGAGTCGGATGCACAGCTCGTCGCCCAGGGCGTGGCCGAGCAGCTCTCCAGCCGGGTCAGCTTCCGTCGTGCGATGCGTAAGGCGATGCAGTCGGCGATGAAGAACCCGATGTGCAAGGGCATCCGGGTGCAGGTCTCGGGTCGCCTCGGCGGCGCCGAGATGAGCCGTACGGAGTTCTACCGCGAGGGTCGGGTGCCGCTGCACACGCTGCGGGCCAACATCGAGTACGGCTTCTTCGAGGCCCGTACCACCTTCGGCCGCATCGGTGTGAAGGTCTGGATCTACAAGGGTGACGCGGTGCCGGGTCGGGAGGCTCCGGCTGAGGCTCCGTCGCGCCCGCGCCGGGAGCGCGGCGACCGGCCGGATCGGTCGCGCCGTGGTCGGTCGGGTTCGTCCGGCACGACCTCCGGTGGCACCGAGGCCGGCCGGGCTGCCGCGACGACCGTCGCGCAGCAGGCCGAGACGCCGAGTGGCGAGCCGGTGGACAGCGCCGCTGTCGCGGCTGCGGCCTCGGCTCCGGCAGAAACGCAGCAGGAGGGCTGACAGATGCTGATGCCGCGCAAGCCCCCGAAGGGCTTCCGCAAGCCGCACCACCCGGACCGCAGCGGCGCGTCCAAGGGCGGCAACCGGGTGGTGTTCGGCGAGTTCGGGATCCAGGCTCTGGAGCCGGCGTACGTGACCAACAGGCAGATCGAGTCGGCGCGTATCGCGATGACCCGTCACATCAAGCGTGGCGGCAAGGTCTGGATCACCATCTTCCCGGACCAGGCCCTCACCAAGAAGCCGGCGGAAACCCGAATGGGTTCCGGCAAGGGCTCGCCCGAGTGGTGGGTCGCGAACGTCAAGCCCGGGCGGGTTCTCTTCGAGATGTCCTTCCCGAACGAGCAGATCGCGCGAGAGGCGATGCGTCGCGCGATCCACAAGCTCCCGATGAAGTGCCGCATTGTTACGCGCGAAGTGGGTGAATCCTGATGGCAGCGGGCGTTAAGGCCGCCGAGCTGCGTGAGCTCTCCGAGGAGGAGTTGGTCGCGAAGCTGCGCGAGGCCAAGGCGGAGCTGTTCAACCTCCGCGTGCAGGCCGCAACCGGGCAGCTGGACAACAACCGGCGGCTGCAGGTTATCCGTCGGGAGATCGCCCGGATCTACACGATCATGCGTGAGCGTGAGCTGGGGCTCTCGGCCGCGCCGACTGAGGTGACTGCAGGATGAGCGAGAACACGACTCCCACCAAGCCGCGGGGCCGGCGCAAGGTCCGTGAGGGCCTCGTGGTCAGCGACAAGATGGAAAAGACCGTCGTGGTCGAGGTCGAGGACCGGGTCAAGCACGCGCTGTACGGCAAGATCATGCGCCGGACCAGCAAGCTGAAGGTCCACGACGAGCAGAACTCGGCCGGCATCGGCGACCGCGTCCTGATCATGGAGACCCGGCCGCTCTCCGCCACCAAGCGGTGGCGGCTCGTGGAGATCCTCGAGAAGGCCAAGTAGCGAAGGCTCGAGCTCGGCCCAGAGGTCGGGCGCAGGTTCCGCCAGGCTCCGGCCGCCCCGGCGGCCGGAGAACCGGCAGACATAGGAGATAGACGTGATTCAGCAGGAGTCGCGACTGCGTGTCGCCGACAACACGGGTGCCCGGGAGATCCTGTGCATCCGGGTTCTCGGTGGCTCCGGTCGGCGCTACGCGAGCATCGGCGACGTCATCGTGGCCACCGTCAAGGACGCGATCCCGGGCGCCGGTGTGAAGAAGGGCGACGTGGTCAAGGCTGTTGTCGTCCGCACCGCCAAGGAGAAGCGGCGTCCGGACGGCTCGTACATCCGCTTCGACGAGAATGCCGCTGTCATCATCAAGGACGGCGGGGACCCGCGCGGTACCCGTATCTTCGGCCCGGTCGGCCGTGAGCTGCGGGACAAGCGGTTCATGAAGATCATCTCTCTCGCGCCGGAGGTGTTGTGACCGTGAGCGAGCGGAGCGAGCGAACCAGCAGGCTCAGTAGGTGCAAGCTTCAGGCGCGCGCCGACCGCAGGGAGGCGCAGGCATGAAGGTGAAGAAGGGCGACACGGTCGTCGTCATCGCCGGTAAGGACAAGGGTGCCAAGGGCAAGGTCATCGCGGCCTACCCACGGCAGGACAAGGTCCTGGTCGAGGGCGTGAACCGGATCAAGAAGCACACCCGCATCAGCACCACCCAGCGTGGCGCCAAGACCGGTGGCATCGTCACCCAGGAGGCTCCGATCCACGTCTCGAACGTGATGGTCGTGGACTCCGACGGTAAGCCGACCCGTGTCGGTTACCGCTTCGACGAGAACGGCCAGAAGGTTCGCATCGCGCGTAGCACCGGTAAGGACCTGTGATGACCACGGCTACCGAGACCAAGACGATGCCGCGCCTCAAGGAGCGGTACCGCAACGAGATCATCGCCCAGCTGCGCGAGAAGTACGAGTACGGCAACCCGATGCAGGTGCCGCGGCTGGTCAAGATCGTCGTGAACATGGGCGTGGGCGAGGCTGCCCGGGACGCCAAGCTCATCGACGGGGCGGTCCGCGACTTGGCCACCATCACCGGCCAGAAGCCGCAGGTCCGGCGGGCGACGAAGTCCATCGCGCAGTTCAAGCTGCGGGAGGGCATGCCGATCGGCGCGAAGGTGACCCTGCGCGGCGACCGGATGTGGGAGTTCCTGGACCGGCTGCTGTCGATCGCGCTGCCGCGTATCCGTGACTTCCGCGGCCTGGACGGGCGCAAGCTCGACGGGCACGGCAACTACACGTTCGGGCTGACCGAGCAGTCGGTGTTCCACGAGATCGACCAGGACAAGATCGATCGCCAGCGGGGCATGGACATCACGGTGGTCACGACCGCCACGACCGACGACGAGGGCCGGGCGCTGCTGAAGCTCCTGGGCTTCCCGTTCAAGGAGAACTGAGATGGCCAAGAAGGCGCTGATCCTCAAAGCGGCCGCGAAGCCGAAGTTCTCGGTTCGCGCGTACACCCGCTGCCAGCGGTGCGGGCGTCCGAAGGCGGTCTACCGCAAGTTCGGGCTCTGCCGGGTGTGTATCCGGGAGATGGCCCACCGCGGTGAGCTGCCCGGCGTGTCCAAGGCTTCCTGGTAATAGCCCAGCGCGCTGCGGCGCGTCAGCTGGACTGTCTCTTCGCCGTAGGCCTGCGCGTGTCGCGGGAACCCCGGCGAGAAAGGTTGACGAGTTTTCATGACGATGACCGACCCGATCGCAGACATGCTCACGCGTCTGCGTAACGCCAACCAGGCGTACCACGACCGGGTGACGATGCCGTACTCGAAGATCAAGGCGAACATCGCCGAGGTCCTCAAGTCCGAGGGATACATCGCCACCTGGTCGGTCGAGGAGCCCGAGGAGGGTGCCGTCGGC
Source organism: Micromonospora sp. HNM0581 (assembly GCF_012726175.1). GTDB lineage: Bacteria > Actinomycetota > Actinomycetes > Mycobacteriales > Micromonosporaceae > Micromonospora. The sequence continues at coordinate 310,238 of NZ_JAASAD010000001.1, read as the reverse complement.
AAGCGACTGGTCGTCGAGCTGAAGTACGGCCAGAACCGGGAGCGGAGTCTGGCCGGTATCAAGCGCGTCTCCAAGCCCGGTCTGCGGGTGTACGCCAAGTCGGACGGGCTCCCCCGGGTGCTCGGTGGGCTGGGCGTGGCGATCATTTCGACGTCCCAGGGACTGCTGACCGACCGGCAGGCCCGCAAGCGGAGCGTTGGCGGGGAAGTCCTCGCCTTCGTCTGGTAACGGAGGCGTGCCGTGAGCGCGAGGAGCGCAGCGCAGCGGAGCCCCGCAGTCGCGAACGAAGGAAATGATCGATAATGTCGCGTATTGGACGTAAGTCGATCCCGGTGCCGTCCGGTGTCGACGTGACGATCGACGGCCGGACCGTCAAGGTCAAGGGCCCCAAGGGTGAGCTGTCACATACTCTGGCCGAGCCGATCACCATCGAGCGGGTCGAGGACGGGCAGCTGAGCGTCAACCGCCCGAACGACGAGCGTAAGGCCAAGGAGCTGCACGGCCTCAGCCGTACCCTGGTCGCCAACATGATCGTCGGGGTGACCGAGGGCTACCGTAAGAGCCTGGAGATCGCCGGCACCGGTTACCGGGTCACCGCCAAGGGCAAGGACCTGGAGTTCGCGCTCGGGTTCTCGCACCCGGTGCAGGTGCAGGCCCCCGAGGGCATCACCTTCACGGTGGAGCGGCCGACGCTGTTCCACGTGGCCGGCATCGACAAGCAGCTCGTCGGTGAGGTCGCCGCTAACATCCGGAAGATCCGCCCGCCGGAGCCCTACAAGGGCAAGGGCGTGAAGTACCAGGGCGAAGTGATTCGTCGTAAGGCCGGAAAGGCAGGTAAGAAGTGAGCGCCACGCTGCTCAAGCGCCGCCGCGGCGTCGCCGCCAAGCGTGCCGTCGGGCGGGCGCGGCGGCACTTCCGAGTGCGCAAGAACGTCAGCGGCACCGCCGCGCGTCCCCGTCTCGTGGTCACCCGTTCGTTGCGGCACATCGTCGCCCAGGTCGTGGACGACACCAAGGGTCACACCTTGGCGTCGGCCTCGACCCTGGACGCCTCGCTGCGCGGTACGGAGGGCGACAAGAGCGCCCTGGCTGGCAAGGTCGGCACCCTGCTGGCCGAGCGGGCCAAGGCCGCGGGCATCTCCAAGGTCGTCTTCGACCGCGGCGGCAACCGGTACGCGGGGCGGGTCGCCGCGCTCGCCGACGCCGCCCGCGAAGCCGGGCTCGAGTTCTGACAGTCCCCGTCACGAGAGAGAAGGAAGGCTGCTGATGCCAGGTCAACAGCGCCGTGGCGGCGGGTCCGGTGGCAACGAGGGTGGTCGCCGCGACAACCGCCGTGAGGGCGGCCGCGGAAACGCGCCCGCCGAGAAGACCCCGCACCTCGAGCGGGTCGTCGCGATCAACCGCGTCGCCAAGGTCGTGAAGGGCGGTCGTCGCTTCAGCTTCACCGCCCTGGTGATCGTGGGCGACGGCGACGGCACGGTCGGCGTGGGTTACGGGAAGGCCAAGGAGGTGCCTGCGGCGATTGCCAAGGGTGTCGAGGAGGCCAAGAAGCACTTCTTCAAGGTGCCGCGGATCGCCTCCTCCATCCCGCACCCGGTGCAGGGCGAGGACGCCGCCGGAGTGGTGCTGCTCAAGCCGGCGTCGGCCGGTACGGGTGTCATCGCCGGTGGTCCGGTTCGTGCCGTGCTGGAGTGCGCGGGTATCCACGACGTGCTCTCCAAGAGCCTCGGCTCGTCGAACCCGATCAACATCGTGCACGCCACCGTGGCCGCGCTGAAGGGGCTGGAGTCCCCGGAGGCCGTGGCTGCTCGGCGTGGCCTGCCGGTCGAGGATGTCGCGCCGGCGGCCATGCTGGCCTCACGGGCGGAGGTGGCGTCCTGATGGCACGTCTCAAGGTCACCCAGGTCCGTTCCGACATCGGGACCAAGCACAACCAGCGCGAGTCGCTGCGGTCGCTCGGTCTCAAGCGGATCAATGACGTGGTGGTCAAGGAGGACCGGCCCGAGATCCGCGGCATGATCTTCACGGTCAACCACCTCGTGAAGGTCGAGGAGGTCGAGTAATGACGATCAAGGTCCATCACCTGCGTCCGGCGCCGGGTGCCAAGACCGCGAAGACCCGCGTGGGTCGCGGTGAGGGCTCCAAGGGCAAGACCGCCGGTCGCGGTACCAAGGGTTCGAAGGCCCGGAAGAACATCTCGGCGGCGTTCGAGGGTGGGCAGATGCCCATCCACATGCGCCTGCCGAAGCTGAAGGGCTTCAAGAACAAGTTCAAGGTGGTCTTCCAGGTCGTGAACCTGGACCGCCTGGCCGAGCTGTTCCCCAACGGTGGCCAGGTCGGCCCGACCGAACTGGTCGAGGCCGGCGCGGTCCGCAAGGGACAGCCGGTGAAGGTCCTCGGCACCGGGGACCTCGGTGGGGTGGCGCTCCAGGTTTCCGCGCACGCGTTCAGCGCGTCCGCCAAGGAGAAGATCACAGCCGCTGGTGGCTCGGTCACCGAGCTGTAGTGCAGTTTCATCGATGGCGCCCGCCAGTTGACTCCAACTGGCGGGCACCATGGTCTACTGCGGGCCTGTGCGCCCGGTAACATCGGATCCGGTTTATGTAGCCGGGCACATCTGCCCGGACCGGGATCGGGCTGTTAGAGTCCCTTCCCAGCCATGGATATCGGGCGCTTGCCCGGACCCACCCCGACCCGCCAGGGACGACCGGCGGCCCGCCTCGCGCAGGAGGAGAAGTTGCTGTCCGCCTTTCTCAGTGCGTTCCGTACGCCTGACCTGCGTAAGAAGCTGCTGTTCACGGTCGGCATCATCGCGATCTACCGGCTCGGCGCCACCGTACCCAGCCCGGGTGTCTCGTACGGCAACGTACAGAAGTGCCTGGAGGCCATCGAGGGCTCCACTGGCGTATTGAACCTGCTCGATCTCTTCTCCGGCGGCGCGCTGCTGCAGCTGTCGATCTTCGCGTTGGGCATCATGCCGTACATCACCGCGTCGATCATCCTGCAGCTGCTGACGGTGGTCATTCCCCGGCTGGAGCAGCTCCGTAAGGAGGGTCAGGCCGGCCAGGCGAAGATCACCCAGTACACCCGCTACCTGACGCTGGGGCTGGGCATCCTGCAGGCCTCGGCGTTCGTGGCACTGGCCCGCTCCGGGCAGCTGTTCAACAACCAGTGCAACGAGGAGATCATCCCGACCGGCACCGGCATCCCGGACTGGTTGACCCTGTCCATCCTGGTGATGACGATGACCGCCGGCACCGGCATGGTCATGTGGCTCGGTGAGCTGATCACCGACCGCGGCGTCGGCAACGGCATGTCTGTGCTGATCTTCACCTCGATCGCGGCCCGGCTTCCCAGCGAGGGCTGGCGGATCAAGGAGAGCCAGGGTTGGTGGAAGTTCCTGCTCGTGATCGCGCTGGTCCTGGTGGTCATCACGGCGGTCACCTTCATCGAGCAGGCGCAGCGCCGCATCCCGGTGCAGTACGCCAAGCGCATGATCGGCCGGCGGATGTACGGCGGCACCTCGACCTACATCCCGCTGAAGGTCAACCAGGCGGGTGTGATCCCGGTCATCTTCGGTTCGTCGCTGCTCTACCTTCCGCAGCTGGCGTTGCAGTTCTTCGACCAGAACGACCCGGGCAAGACCCAGGCGTGGATTCAGAACAACCTGGTGGACCCGACCAGCCCGATCTACATCGCGGTCTACTTCCTGCTGATCATCTTCTTCACGTACTTCTACGTCTCGATCACGTTCAACCCGACCGAGGTCGCGGACAACATGAAGAAGTACGGCGGCTTCGTGCCGGGCATCCGTCCCGGTAAGCCGACCGCCGACTACCTGGACTTCATCCTTAGCCGCATCACCCTGCCGGGTGCGCTGTACCTCGCGATCATCTCGATCCTGCCGAACTTCTTCTTCATCTGGCTGGACCGGCAGCAGTACCTCAACTTCCCGTTCGGTGGTACCGCAGTGCTGATCATGGTCGGTGTGGCTCTCGAGACGAGCAAGCAGATCGAGAGCCAACTGATGCAGCGGAACTACGAAGGGTTCCTGCGGTAGATGAGACTGGTTCTGGTTGGCCCGCCGGGTGCGGGCAAGGGCACACAGGCGGAGTTCATTGCCGCGCACCTGTCCGTGCCGAAGATCTCGACCGGCGACATCTTCCGGGCGAACGTGTCGCAGGGCACCCCGCTCGGCGTCGAGGCCAAGCGGTACATGGACGCTGGCAAGCTCGTGCCGGACGAGGTGACCATCAACATGGTGCGGGATCGGCTCGCCGAGCCGGATGCTGCCGAGGGTTTCCTGCTCGACGGGTTTCCGCGTACCACCCCGCAGGCCGCCGCACTGGACAAGCTCCTCGCCGATCTCGGCACCGCTCTGGACATCGTGCTCGAACTCGTTGTCGACGACGACGAGGTGATCCGGCGGCTCTCCGGTCGGCGTACCTGCCGGGGCTGCGGTAAGATCTGGCACGTCGAGTTCGATTCGACGAGCCGGGAGGGCATCTGCGACCGGTGTGGCGCGGAGTTGTTCCAGCGGGACGACGACAAGCCGGAGACCATCGCAGCCCGGCTGCGGGAGTACGCCGAGAAGACCGCGCCGCTCGTGGACTACTACGGCGCGCAGGGCAAACTGGTCGGCATCGACGCCACCGGCCCGGTGGAGGACGTCACGGTCCGCGCCATCGATGCCCTCCGTTCCTACGGGGGCTGAGGTCGCCCGGCTTCCCGCCGGATAGAGTGCTGACAGCGGGGTACGCCGGGCGTATCCCGCTGTTTCGGTAACGAAAGGTTGCGCCTTCATGCGTCGTCCCCAGCTGGACATCCAGCTGAAGACTCCAGAGCAGATCGAGAAGATGCGTGCCGCGGGCCTCGTGGTCGCGTCGGCGCTTCGCCGGATGCGGGAGGCGATCGCCCCTGGCGTGAGCACCGCAGACCTGGACGCGATCGCCGAGACGACGATCCGCGAGGCGGGAGCGGCACCGTCGTTCAAGGGCTACCACGGTTTCCCGGCGTCGATCTGCTCGTCGGTGAACGAGCAGATCGTGCACGCGATCCCTTCACCGAAGCAGGTTCTCGCCGACGGTGACCTGATCTCGATCGACTGCGGTGCGGTGCTCGACGGGTGGCACGGTGATGCGGCGATCACGGTCGGCGTGGGTGAGGTCGATCCGGCGCTGCTGCGGATGGCCGAGGTCACCGAGGACGCGATGTGGGCCGGGATCGCGGCGGCCGCGCGTGGCGCGGCCAGCGGCAGGGGTCGGCTGACCGACATCTCGCATGCGGTGGAACGCGCGGTGCGCAAGGCCGGACGGTACGGCATCGTCGACGGCTACGGCGGCCACGGCATCGGTACCGAGATGCATCAGGATCCGCACGTGCTCAACCACGGGCGGCCGGGCAAGGGGCCACGATTGGTGCCGGGGCTGGCACTGGCCATCGAGCCGATGATCACCATGGGTTCGCCGCGTACGGCGGAACTCGCCGACGGCTGGACCGTCGTGACCCGTGACGGTTCGCGAGCCGCGCACGTCGAGCACACCATGGCCCTGCTGCCCGACGGTGTGTGGGTGCTGACCGCTGCTGACGGGGGCCGGGCCCGCCTGGGCGACCTGGTCACCGCACGCCAGCCGAGCAACACGTCGGCTGGATAGGCGCGGGCCTCGACGGAGGCGCCGAGGCCGCGTCACCGGGGTCGGTCGGCATCCGATGCTGGCCGTGCGGTGGCATGCTTGCCGGCATGGACGAGCGGGACGTGATGCGGGCAGCGGACGTCGACCGGCAGGCTGTCGCCGAACAGCTCCGGGTCGCCCTCGACGAGGGTCGACTCGACCTGCACGAGTACGACGACCGGTTGCAGCAGACCTATGCCGCTCGCACGTACGCCGACCTGGATGCCCTCGTCAGTGACCTGCCGGCGCCTTCCGGCGTGGTGTTGCCGACACCTCGCAGCGGGGGCGAGGCGGTGCCCGCCGAGGCCGGACGTGGAATGGCCGTGCGCTGGCTGGTCAAGGTCTGGAAACCGTGGTTGAGGGCGGTGGGCATCGTGGTGGCCGTCTGGGCTGTCACGTCACTGGCGGCCGGTGGTGGCAGCGTGGCGGGGCGGGCGGCCGAGGGGGGCACGGGGGAAGGGCGAGTGGCCGACGGCGACGGTGGCATCCGCGACGACGCCGGGGTGGAGACGAGCGAACCAGGGTGGCCCCGCAACCGTGGTGATTTGGGCTGAAAGTCCCGTTTCTGACACCCGGTTGTGCCCAGCTGGCCGGTCGGTTTGGCGGTGACGTGCTGGCGGGCGTACACTTTCGGATCGGCGCACAGCGTCCACTCTGCCATGCCCGCCAGCGCTTCGGCGGGCCGCGGAGCCGCGGCTGGCGCGGGAAGCCTGATCTTGGTCAAGCACCCCGTGTAAGACGTTGTGGGCCGTCCGGAGCAACCGACGTCAGGACAGCGGAGGACATGCCGAAAAAAGACGGAGCCATCGAGATCGAAGGTCGGGTCATCGAGCCCTTGCCGAACGCCATGTTCCGCGTGGAGCTTGCCAACGGCCACAAGGTGCTGGCTCACATCAGCGGCAAGATGCGGCAGCACTACATCCGCATCCTGCCGGAGGATCGGGTCGTCGTGGAGCTTTCGCCGTACGACCTGACCCGCGGGCGCATCGTCTACCGCTACAAGTAAGCCTGACGGCGGCCCGGGAAACGTCCCGTGTCCGTCTTCGACGTCCGGTGTCGCGCCTCGTGGCGCCGGGCCAGATGGGAAGTAAGGCAACCGTGAAGGTCAAGCCGAGCGTCAAGAGGATCTGCAACAAGTGCCGGGTGATCCGCCGGCACGGCCGGGTCATGGTCATCTGCACCGACCCGCGCCACAAGCAGCGCCAGGGCTGAACCAGCCCGCACATTTCACATGCTCGTCCCAGCCGCGGATGGTGCGCAGTGCGTACCTGTTCGTGGTCGACCCCCGGTCGAAGGCCGGGGCCCGCTCGGGCAACGACCGATCCCGGTCGCCGACGTCATCTGCGTCGGCAGTACAGGGACGGCCGGTAGCGGGGTGGGGCGGGTCCACACCTTCGCCAGCACACCACGAGGAGTACGCCCGCACATGGCACGTCTAGTCGGCGTCGACCTTCCCCGCGAGAAGCGGATGGAGATCGCGCTCACCTACATCTTCGGCGTGGGTCGCACCCGCGCCCTGGAGACGCTCAGCGCCACCGGCATCTCGCCGGACAAGCGCGTCCGAGACCTCACGGACGAGGAGCTGGTCCAGCTCCGCAACCACATCGAGGCCAACTTCAAGGTTGAAGGCGACCTGCGCCGCGAGGTCGCCGCTGACATCCGCCGCAAGGTCGAGATCGGCTGCTACGCCGGCATCCGGCACCGCCGGGGCCTGCCCGTGCGTGGCCAGCGGACCAAGACCAACGCCCGGACCCGCAAGGGCCCGAAGCGGACCGTCGCCGGCAAGAAGAAGCCCGGCAAGAAGTAGTTCTTTCAACCGGAATTTCTGGTCGTTCTCCGTCAAGGTAGGCCGGACTCCTACCGGAACCGGTGTCTACGAAATCAACGGGGCGAGAAGCCAGAACCCATTCAGGAGCGCACAGACTTATGCCACCGAAGGCTCGTGCCGGAGCCGCTGTCAAGAAGGTCCGGCGCAAGGAACGCAAGAACGTCGCCCACGGGCAGGCGCACATCAAGAGCACCTTCAACAACACCATCGTCTCGATCACCGATCCGACTGGTGCCGTCATCTCCTGGGCCTCGTCCGGCCAGGTTGGTTTCAAGGGCTCCCGCAAGTCGACTCCGTTCGCCGCGCAGCTGGCCGCCGAGGCCGCCGCGCGCCGGGCCATGGAGCACGGCATGCGCAAGGTCGACGTGTTCGTCAAGGGCCCCGGCTCGGGCCGGGAAACCGCCATCCGTTCGCTGCAGGCCGTGGGCCTCGAGGTCGGGCAGATCTCCGACGTCACCCCGCAGCCGCACAACGGGTGCCGTCCGCCGAAGCGTCGTCGGGTCTGAGAGGTAGAGAGAGATGGCTCGTTACACCGGTGCCGACTGCCGCCGTTGCCGGCGGGAGAAGATGAAGCTGTTCCTCAAGGGCAGCAAGTGCGATGGTCCGAAGTGCCCGTTCGAGTCCCGGCCGTTCCCGCCCGGGCAGCACGGCCGCGGCCGCACGAAGGAGACGGAGTACCTGCTCCAGCTCCGTGAGAAGCAGAAGGCCCGCCGCGTCTACGGCGTGCTTGAGAAGCAGTTCCGCGGCTACTACGAGGAAGCCGTGAGTAAGAAGGCCAAGACGGGTGAGGTGCTGCTGCAGATCCTCGAGTCGCGGCTGGACAACGTGGTCTACCGGGCCGGCTACGCCAAGTCCCGGGACATGGCCCGTCAGCTGGTCAAGCACGGTCACTTCACGGTGAACGGCAAGAAGGTCGACATTCCGTCGTACCGCGTCAAGGAGCACGACATCATCGAGGTCCGGGTCAAGAGCAAGGAGCTCACCCCGTTCATCGTGGCCCAGGCCGAGGCCGGCTCCAAGACCGTACCGGCGTGGCTGGAGGCGATCCCCAGCCAGATGAAGGTCCTGGTGCACTCGCTGCCGGCCCGGCAGGTCATCGACACCCAGGTCCAGGAGCAGCTGATCGTCGAGCTCTACTCCAAGTAGGGGCTCGTTGCGGTGGCCCGCCCCCGGCGGGGTGGGCCACCGGAACAGTTTGTGTCGTGGGCGTCATATGGCGGGCGCCCCGGAAGAGAAGAGAAGACATGCTCATCAGCCAGCGACCGACCCTCTCCGAGGAGTCGATCAACGAGACCCGCTCCCGGTTCACCATCGAGCCGCTGGAGCCGGGCTTCGGCTACACCCTGGGCAACTCGCTGCGGCGCACGCTGCTGTCGTCGATCCCGGGCGCGGCCGTCACCTCGATCAAGATCGACGGAGTGCTGCACGAGTTCACCACGATCCCCGGGGTCAAGGAGGACGTGGTCGAGCTCGTCATGAACATCAAGGAGCTCTGCGTCAGCTCCGAGCACGACGAGCCGGTAAGCATGTACCTGCGTAAGCAGGGCCCGGGCGACGTGACCGCCGGTGACATCCAGCCTCCGGCCGGTGTCTCGGTGCACAACCTGGACCTGAAGCTGGCCACCCTCAACGGCAAGGGCCGGCTCGACATGGAGTTGACCGTCGAGCGGGGCCGCGGTTACGTCACGGCGGCACAGAACAAGCAGGCCGGCGCGGAGATCGGGCGGATCCCGGTCGACTCGATCTACTCCCCGGTGCTCAAGGTGACCTACCGCGTCGAGGCGACCCGGGTCGAGCAGCGGACGGACTTCGATCGGCTGATCATCGACGTCGAGACCAAGCCGTCGATGGGACCCCGTACTGCCCTGGCTTCGGCCGGTTCGACGCTCGTGGAGCTGTTCGGGCTGGCCCGTGAGCTGGACGAGACGGCCGAGGGGATCGACATCGGCCCGTCACCGCAGGACGCGCAGCTGGCGGCGGACCTCGCCCTGCCGATCGAGGAACTGGACCTGACCGTCCGCTCCTACAACTGCCTCAAGCGCGAGGGCATCAACTCCGTCGGTGAGCTGATAGGGCGTACCGAGGCCGACCTCCTCGATATAAGGAACTTCGGTCAGAAGTCGATCGACGAGGTCAAGATGAAGCTCGCCGGGATGGGTCTCGGGCTGAAGGACTCGGCTCCGAACTTCGACCCGGCGAACGTCGTGGACGCCTTCGGCGAGGCGGACTACGACACCGACGACTACCGCGAGACCGAGCAGCTCTAGTCCGCGCTGCCGCCACACCTGAGGAGCACCAAGCATGCCCACGCCCACCAAGGGCCCCCGCCTCGGCGGCAGCCCCGCGCACGAGCGGCTGATGCTGGCCAACCTGGCCACCGCGCTGTTCCAGCACGGCAAGATCCAGACCACCGAGACCAAGGCTCGGCGGCTGCGACCGCTCGCCGAGCAGCTGATCACCAAGGCCAAGCGGGGCGACCTCGCGTCGCGCCGACGGGTGCTGACCGTGGTCAAGGACAAGGACGTGGTCTACGCCCTGTTCGACCAGATCGCGCCTCGGTACGCCAACCGCAACGGCGGCTACACCCGGATCGTGAAGACCGGTCCGCGTAAGGGTGACGCCGCCCCGATGGCGATCATCGAGCTGGTCGAGGAGCTTCAGGTCGCCGAGCCGAAGGCGAACAAGAAGACCGCTGGTCGTAAGGCCGCCCAGCAGGACAAGGTCGAGGCGTTGGCCCCGGCCGACGAGGCGCCCGAGTCGCGTCCGGCGGACCAGGACGCCGAGCCGCCGCAGTCGGCTTCCGGTGACACCGCCGCCGCCCGCGGGGACAGCGACCTGGCCACCGAGGAAGGCAAGGCCTGACCAAGGCCGGTGAGGCAGGCCTGAGGCCGTTTGTCGGGCCCGGCATCCCCATCACGGGGATGCCGGGCCTGATTCGTCTAGGAGGTACCACGGTGGGCGAGCGCACCCGGTTGCGACTTGACGTCGCGTACGACGGCACGGCCTTCTCCGGCTGGGCCGTCCAGCCGCAGCGGCGAACGGTCGCGGGGGTGCTCGTCGAAACACTGGATCTGGTGCTCGGCGGCGGTGTCGCAACCGGGCTGACCGTCGCCGGCCGCACCGACGCGGGGGTGCATGCCAGCGGGCAGGTCTGCCACCTGGATCTGCCCGTCGACGTCTGGCAGGCGTACGAGGGGCGGTTGCTGCGTCGGCTGGCCCGGCTGCTGCCGACCGATGTGCGGGTCCGGGCGATACGTTCGGTGCCGCTCACCTTCGATGCCCGGTTCTCGGCGACGTTCCGGCGTTACGAGTACCGGGTCACGGATGAGCGGTGGGGCTGCGAGCCGTTACGTCGACACGAGATCCTGGCCTGGCCGAGGTCGCTGGACCTCGACCGGCTCACCGCTGCGGCGGCTGGACTGGTGGGAGAGCACGACTTCGCCGCGTACTGCCGCCGCAAGGAGAACGCCACCACGCTGCGGGAGGTGACCAGACTGGAGTGGCGGCGGGACGTCGACGGGATTTTGGTCGCCACCGTCCAGGCCGACGCGTTCTGCCAGGCGATGGTCCGTAGCCTGGTTGGCGCCATGTTGGTCGCCGGTGACGGTCGACGGCCGGTGCGGTGGCCGGTCGATCTGCTGTCCCGTCAGCAGCGGGCCAGCGAGGTGACGGTGGCACCGGCGCACGGGTTGACCCTGGTGGCGGTCGGCTACCCCGACGATCCCACCGACTATGCGATCCGGGCTGAGGCGACCAGACGGCTACGGGTGCCTGTCGACAGCTGAACCGCCGGGCCCGCCCGCCGTCGTGGGTCGGTCAGTCCGCGGTGGACCCGTTCTGAGCACCGGTGTCGTCGGCGGGGCTTCCGGTCGGCTGGCTGGCCGTCCCCCCTGCGGCACGCCGCCCCAGCACGCTCTGGTTGAGGTGCTGTTCGAGCATGTCGAAGAGGATCTCGCGTACGCCGGTGTCACCGGAGCGAATGGTGGCACCGTCGGTACGGGTGACCAGCGCGTAGGCGATGTAGTGGCCGCGTACCTGCCAGCCGACCCGGGCCGGTGCGGTGGTGACAGCATCGGTGTCGTCTCCCGCCGACATGCCGCGGAAACGGCCCTGCCGCTCGTCCAGCAACTGGCGGATCCGGTCCCGGGCCCGCTCGGCGCTGGACCGGTCGGTGAGGTTGAACAGCCCCGTGGTGACCAGGTGGTCCCCGTCCGGTGTGCGGAGGGTGGCCCGGACGACCTGATTGCAGCCGAGCCGAACCAGCAGTTCCGAAACCTCGCCGGTGGCGGCCACCGTGCAGGTGTCACTGGACTGGGTGCGGAGCACCTCGTAGCCGTTTCCGCCGTCGCCGAGGGCCAACGTGCTGGCAGGGAACACCTCGCGGGCGGTGAGTGGAGCCTGGTCGGTGTCCCGGGAGTCGAGCTCGCTGGCCTCGGCGGTCGCCGACCCGCCTGCGGTGTCCGGCGCGGCGGTGGACCCGGCCTGCTGCCCGGTCAGGGTTCGACCGTCCAGCAGCGTGGCGGCGGTGAGACCGCAGAGGGCGAGCAGTACCAGTGCCGCAGCACCACCGATAAGGATCTGCCACGTGCGTCCGCCGACCCGACGTGGCCGAGGTACGCCAGGCGTGACGCGTGCCTCCGGCGTCGCGGCTACGCCGGCCGGTGTCGCTACGCTGGCCGGTGTCGGTTCCTCGTGGGCGGCCGGGGCTGGGTCGCTGCGTGGTGGTGCCGGGTTCTGCGGTTTCGTGGCGGGGGAGACGCCGCGTGGCGGTGCCGACGACGGCAGCAGGATCTGGTTCGGGCGGGCCAGTGACGGGGTGGGGAAGCGCGACGGGGACGGCCCGGCCGGGGGTGGGCTGGGCGGGGGCGAGCTGTTCTCGGGCTCGTCGTCCCGGTACGGGACGTATGCGTCCTCATCGGAGTCGTACCGATACACCATGTCGACCAGAGTAGGGATTTTTATCCCTTTAGTGGGTATTTCGCTGGGAAACGTAGTTGATGGACGTGTCGGAACCACCGCAGTCGGCGCACCTTCGGTCCGATCCGCACCCGGTGCGAGAATGACCCACGTGACCGGGGACCACTACTTCACCGCCGAGCCGAACACGCCAGCTCAAGCGCGCGAGGTGCAGTTCACCGTCGCCGGGAGTGACTACACCCTCACCTCGGCGTCCGGAGTCTTCTCGGCCAGCCGCCTCGACCCCGGCACCGCCGTGCTGCTGCGCAAGGCCGACCTACCGGTTACCACGACCGCCGGTGACCTGCTCGACCTCGGCTGCGGATTCGGAGCGATCACCTGCGTGCTCGGCAACGTCGCACCCACGGCCACGATCTGGGCGGTCGACGTGAACGAGCGGGCCCGGCAGCTGACCGTCGGCAACGCAACCCGGCTCGGTCTGTCCGAGCGGGTGCGGGTGACGGCCCCCGAGGAGGTACCCGACGATCTCCGCTTCGCACAGATCTGGTCCAACCCGCCGATCCGGATAGGCAAGGACGAACTGCACCGGATGCTGTTGCACTGGCTGCCCCGGCTCACGCCGGACGGGGTGGCCTGGCTGGTGGTGGCCCGCCACCTGGGCGGCGACTCGTTGCAGAGCTGGCTGGTCGGGCAGGGCTGGCAGGTGGCACGACACGCCAGCCAGAAAGGGTTCCGGGTGTTGCGCGTCACCCCCTGACCGGGTAAACAGTTGGCCCGCCGGGCCGGCTCGGGCAGGATGCCCCCGTGGGATACGTGGACGTGGCGGCGGTCGGGCATGTCCTGCCGGACGGGCGGGAACTCTTCGCCGAGGTGTCGTTCCGGGTCGGTGAGGGCGCCAAGGTGGCGCTTGTCGGGCCGAACGGTGCCGGCAAGACGACGCTACTGCGGATGGTCGCCGGTGACCTGCCGGTGCACACCGGCGCGATCGCGCGTACCGGTGGGCTGGGCGTGATGCGCCAGTTCATCGGCATGATCGGTGACGAGTCGACGCTCGCTGACCTCGCCCTGTCGCTGGCGCCGCCCGCGCTGCGCGACGCCGGACGCCGGCTCGCCGAGACCGAGGCGGCCATGCGCGACGCCGAACTGCGTGGCAAGTACAGCACCGCCGCAGGCAAGGCCCAACTGGCGTACGCCGACGCGTTGGCCGCCTGGGGCGAGACCGGCGGGTACGACGCCGAGGTGCTCTTCGACACCGTCGCCACCATCGTCCTGGACCTGCCCTGGGACGCCGCCCGCCAGCGCCTGGTCCGGACCCTCTCCGGCGGTCAGCAGAAGCGCTTCGCGCTGGAGTTGCTGCTGCGCGGCCCCGACGAGGTGCTGCTGCTCGACGAACCGGACAACTTCCTCGACGTGCCCGGCAAACGTTGGCTGGAGGCGCGGCTGCGGGAGTCGACCAAGTCGGTGCTCTACGTCTCGCACGACCGGGAACTGCTGGCACACACCGCCGATCGGGTGGTCGCGGTGGAGGGCGGCAGCGCCTGGGTGCACCCGGGTGGCTTCGCCAGCTGGCACGCGGCGCGTGTATCGAGGCACGACCGTCTCGACGAGCAGCGCAAACGGTGGGACGAGGAGCACCAGAAGCTGCGCGAGCTGATGTTGATGTACAAGCAGAAAGCCGCGTACAACTCCGGCATGGCCTCGCGGTACCAGGCGGCACAGACCCGGCTGCGCAAGTTCGAGGAGGCCGGGCCACCACCCGTACCGCCGAAGGAGCAGGACATCCGGATGCGGCTGGCCGGCGGCCGGACCGGCAAGCGCGCACTGATCTGCGAGCAGCTGGAACTGGACGGCCTGACCTACCCCTTCGACCTGGAGTTGTGGTACGGCGACCGCCTCGCGGTGCTGGGTGCCAACGGCACCGGCAAGTCCCACTTCCTACGCCTGCTGGCCCGCGGTGGAACAGATCCGGACCCGGCCAACGGCCCCGTCGATGCCGCGGCGGCGCTTGCGCCGGTGGCGCACGACGGAACGGCCCGGCTCGGCGCGCGGGTACGCCCAGGACACTTCTCGCAAACCCACGACCGACCCGAGCTGATGACGCGGACCCTCGTGGAGATCCTCTGGCGGGGCGACGAGCACCGGACCGGCATGGACCGGCATGCGGCGATGGCGGCGCTTTCCCGGTACGAACTGGCCGGGCAGGGCGACCAGCGCTTCGGCACCCTCTCCGGAGGGCAGCAGGCCCGCTTTCTGGTGCTGCTGCTGGAACTGTCCGGTGCGACCATGCTGCTGCTCGACGAGCCCACCGACAACCTCGACCTGGCCTCGGCCGAGGCGTTGGAAACCGGACTCACCGCATTCTCCGGCACGGTGGTGGCGGTCACCCACGACCGCTGGTTCACCCGCACCTTCGACCGGTTCCTGCTGTTCCGGGGCGACGGCGAAGTGGTCGAAACCGACGAGCCGGTCTGGGACGTGGCCTAGCTGGCCCCGGGCCCCTGCGACCGGCCTACGAGGCGACATAGGGTGACCTGGTGAGTGAGATGACCTATCGCCGGTTGGGCGACTCCGGGCTCGTGGTGTCCGTCGTGGGGATCGGCTGCAACAACTTCGGCCGCAAACTCGACCCGGACGGCACCCGCGCGGTGGTCGACGCGGCCCTCGACGCCGGCATCAACTTCTTCGACACCGCCGACATCTACGGCGAGCCCCACGGCGCGTCGGAGGCGCAACTCGGTGCGGCCCTCAAGGGCCGCCGCGACGAGGTGGTGCTGGCCACCAAGTTCGGCATGTCGATGGCCGGCAGCAACGGACGCGACTTCGGGGTGCGGGGCTCGCGGCGGTACGTGATCAGGGCGGTCGAGGCGTCACTGCGTCGACTGGACACCGACCACATCGACCTGTACCAGTTCCACGAGCCGGACCCGGGGACCCCGATCGACGAGACGCTGTCCGCCCTGGACGATCTGGTCCGCGCCGGCAAGGTGCGGTACCTCGGCAACTCCAACTTCGCCGGCTGGCAGATCGCCGACGCCGACTGGACGGCGAAGACCCGGGGCTTCGCCCGGTTCGTCAGCGCGCAGAACCACTACAGCCTGCTCAACCGGGATGCCGAGATCGAGGTGCTGCCGGCCTGCGACCGGTTCGGGTTGGGCATGCTGCCGTTCTTCCCGCTGGCCAACGGGCTGCTCACCGGCAAGTACAAGCGGGGTGAGGCACCACCCGCCGGCAGCCGCCTGTCCGGTGGCGGCCGGTACGCGCAACGGCTCGCCGCCGCCGACTGGGACACCATCGAGGGCATCGAGGCGTACGCCGCGCAACGGCAGGTGCCGATGCTGCACGTGGCGATCGGTGGGCTCGCCGCCCAGCCGGCAGTCACCTCCGTCATCGCCGGTGCCACCACACCGGAACAGGTGCGCGCCAACGCCGAGGCAGGCGCCTGGCAACCAACCGACACCGACCTCAAGGCCCTCCGGGCGGTCCTCGACCGCTAGGGGCGGTGCGCGGAAACCTTCACCCGGCCGCGTCGGCCCGGCACCGCGCCGCAGAGGCTCCTGGCCACCGCACCAGTCGCGCCGCGCCCTGTGCTGCCCAGCGTCTTGGCAGGCCGCGCGATGTGCCGTACGGTGGCACCCAAGTGACCCACGGGAGCCCGGTCGACCGGGCTGAGAGGGGGGCTGTGAGCCCCCGACCGTCGAACCTGATCCGGGTAATGCCGGCGCAGGGAGGAGAGTTGCCGTGCCGTCCCTGGGACGACTGCACCTGATCACCGACACCCGACCGGGGCGGGACACCCTCGCCGTGCTGCGTGCCGTACTGCCGGTGGCACGCACCGAGTTGGTGGTGCAGGTCCGCGTCGAGGACGAGGCCACCGACCGTCAGGCGTACGAGCTGACCCGGCAGGTGCTGGCCCTCTGCACGCCGTACGGAGTGCCCTGCCTGGTCAACGACCGACTGCATGTGGCACTGGCCACCGGCGCCGCCGGTGGCCACGTCGGTGCCGACGATCTACCCGTGGCGGCGGCCCGGCAGGTGCTCGGCCCGGCGGCGGTACTGGGCGCCACCGCGCGGGAACCGGCAACCGCGTTGGCGGCGGCCACCGCCGGAGCGAGTTACCTGGGCGTGGGGCCGTGCCGCACCACCGTCACCAAGGACGGGTTACCACCGCCGATCGGCGTGGCCGGTGTCCGAGCGGTGGTCGAGGCGGTCGGGGTACCGGTTGTCGCCATCGGCGGGGTGACGGCGACGGACGTACCCGAGTTGCGGGCCGCCGGCGCGCACGGGGTGGCGGTGGTCGGTGCGCTATCCGGGGCCGGCGACCCCGCGTACGCCGCCGCCCAGCTGCTACGGGGCCTTTCGTGTTAGCCGGGGGCCCCGCCGCCACCGGAAGCGTCGACAGAGGGTCCTCCCTTGCACCGGATGTGGCGGTGGTCGGGGGTGGACCGATCGGATGGGCGGTCGCCTGGCGGTGCGCGACACGCGGGCTGCGGGTGGCCGTGCACGACCCGGCACCCGGGTCGGGTGCCTCGCACGTCGCCGCCGGGATGCTGGCGCCGGTCGCCGAGGCGTACTTCGGTGAGCGGGAACTGACCGGCCTACTCACCGAGTCGGCCGGGCGCTGGCCGGGGTTCGCCGCCGAGCTGGGCGAGGCGGTCGGCAGCGACATCGGCTACCGCACCGAAGGCACCCTGATGGTCGGTCTGACCGCCGACGACCTCGCGCAGACGCGTCGGCTCTGGGCGTACCAGCAGGAGTTGGGGTTGCCGGTGACGCCACTGCGCCCGTCGCAGCTGCGCGAACGCGAGCCGGCGCTGGCACCGCGGATACGTGGCGGCGCGCTCGCCGCCACCGACCATCAGGTCGATCCACGCCGGCTGGTGCCGGCACTACGGCTGGCGGCGGAACGGGCGGGAGCCAGGCTGGTCGCCGAGCCGGTGCGTCGGCTGTCCGAGGTCACGGCCGCCGTGACAGTTGTCGCCGCCGGCTGCGGCACCGCGGCCCTGACCGGGCTGCCGGTCCGTCCGGTGAAGGGACAGGTGTTGCGACTGCGCGCACCCGACGGCGGGCCGCCAGGCTTCCGGCACGTGATCCGGGGGTACGCCGACGGGGAGCAGGTCTACCTGGTGCCCCGCGACAGTGGCGAGGTGGTCGTCGGAGCGACCGTCGAGGAGCGCTCCGACCTGGAGGTCTCCGCCGGAGCGGTGCTGCGGCTGCTGCGGGCAGCCGTCGACCTGCTGCCCGAGATCGCCGAGTACGACCTGGTGGAGACGCGGGCGGGGCTGCGTCCGGGCACACCGGACAATGCCCCGATCCTCGGCCCGCTGCCGGGGCACCCGGGCGTGCTGGTGGCCGCCGGTCACCACCGCCACGGGATCGTGCTTGCACCGGTCACCGCTGACCTGATCACCGATCTGGTCACCGGCGTCGGCAGCCCCGACCCGCTGCTCGCGCCGTTCCGGCCGGACCGGTTCGTCGGTCCGGCCGGCGTCGGCAGCGCTACCCGCCCCAACTTTCGGCTGTCGACGGAGGACGACTCGTGGAACTGACGGTGAACGGAGCCGGGCGCAGCCTGCCGGACGGGCTGACGGTCGCGGACCTGGTCCGCGACGTGACCGGCCAGCAGCGCGGGGTAGCGGTGGCGGTCAACGGCGAGGTGGTGCCGCGTACCGGCTGGTCGGCCACCGTGCTGCGCGGCGGTGACCGGGTCGAAGTGCTCAGCGCCGCACAGGGCGGGTGAGTCGGATGGACGGTTTCGAACTGGGTGGAGTGCGGTTCCGCTCCCGGCTGATCCTCGGCACCGGTGGAGCGGCCAATCTGCACGTGCTGGAGCAGGCGATCCGGGCCTCCGGTACCGAGTTGGTCACCCTGGCGCTGCGCCGGGTGGAGACGGTGCCGGGTGGCTCGGGCGGCCTGCTGGAGCTGCTCGACAGGTGCGGTGTGCGGCTGCTGCCCAACACGGCCGGCTGCTACACGGCCGGTGAAGCGGTGAAGGTGGCCCGGCTGGCCCGGGACGCGTTCGAGACGGACTGGGTCAAACTCGAAGTGATCGGCGACGAGCGGACACTGCTGCCCGACGGGGTGGAACTGCTGCGCGCCGCCGAGGAACTGGTCGACGACGGGTTCACCGTGCTGCCGTACACCTCCGACGACCCGGTGCTGGCGCGGCGGCTGGCAGACGTCGGTTGCGCGGCGGTGATGCCGGCCGGTGCCCCGATCGGCTCGGGCCTGGGGATCAACAATCCGCACCACATTCGGCTCATCCGGCAGGACGTGGGCGTGCCGGTGATCCTGGACGCCGGTATCGGTACCGCCTCCGACGCCGCGTCGGCGATGGAACTGGGCTGTGACGCGGTGCTGCTCGCCAGCGCGGTGACCAGGGCAGCGGATCCGGTGATGATGGCCACCGCGATGCGGTACGCGGTCGAGGCCGGCCGGCTGGCCCACGCCGCCGGTCGTATCCCCCGCCGCTTCCACGCTCTGGCCTCCACACCGGACGAAGGTCGACCCGACCTGTGACCGGGACAGACTCGGTCGATCTTGGCCAGGGGGTGTCCTGCCAGGGACGCTGTCCGACCAGGATTTCGCCGGTCTCCGGCGTGGTCGTGCTCACCGATCGACGACTGGCGCGGGGTGGGCTGGTCCGGGTGGTGGCGGCGGTGGTGGCCGGCGGAGTGCGCTGGGTCGTGTTGCGGGAGAGGGACCTGCCGCGGGTGGAACGCCTCGCCCTCGCCGTCGAGCTGCGGTCGATCCTGGCCGAGGCCGGCGGAACGTTGATCGTCGCCGGCCCCGACCCGTTGCTGGACGCCGAATCCGACCGTTCGGCCACCGTTGAGCAGCCCAGCTCCGGTGCCTGGGGCGGAGCCAGCGAGATCGCCCGCCCTCCGATTGCGCTACAGCTGCCGGCGGCTGGTCCGTATCCGCCGCCCCCGGCCGACCTGGTCGGTCGCTCCTGTCACGACGCGGTCGAACTGCGCCGTCTGACCACCGAGGACTACGTCACGATTTCGCCGGTCTATCCCACCCGGACCAAACCCGGCTACGGCCCGCCCCTGTTACCCGAAGGACTCGCCGCGCTGATCCGGGTCAGCCCGGTGCCGGCGTTGGCCCTCGGCGGCATCGAGAGTCCCGCCCAGGTGCACGCCTGCGTACGGGCGGGAGCCTGCGGTGTGGCGGTCCTCGGCGCCGTCATGCGCGCCGAGAATCCACAGCGGACTGCTGCCGCTCTCACCGCCGCCTGCACCACCGAACCGCGGGTCCTGGCGGGGTCATGGAGGGCGGGGCCGCCGACCTCGACCGCAGCCACGCAACAGAACCGAGACGACCGAGAGGAACTGCCGTGACCCCCACCACTGTGCTGACCGTCGCCGGTTCCGACTCCGGCGGTGGTGCCGGCATCCAAGCCGATCTGAAGGTGTTCGCCGCGCTCGGTGCGTACGGCACGAGCGTGCTGACGGCGGTCACCGCGCAGAACACCCGGGGCGTGGACGCGGTGCTGCCGCTGCCTCCGCGTCTGGTCACCGATCAGCTCGACAGTGTGCTGTCGGACTTCGCGGTGCGTGCGGTCAAGACCGGGATGCTGGGCACCCCGGCCGTCGCGGCGGCGATCGCCGATGCGGCGGCGGCCGGCCGGCTGCCGCGACTGGTCGTCGACCCGGTGCTGGTGGCCACCAGCGGGCACCGGCTCGGCGTGGTGGAGGCGGTGGAGCGGTTGCTGCCGTACGCCCGGGTGGCGACACCGAACAGCGCGGAGGCTGCCGCCCTCACCGGGGCAGCGGTGACCGATGTGGCAGAGATGACCACGGCGGCGCGGGCCCTGGCGGCAGGTGGACCGGAATGGGTGATCGTCACCGGCGGTGACGTGGATGCCGGTGCGGAGGCGGTGGACGTGCTGCACGGCCCGGAGGGCACGACGGTGCTGCGTGCCCCGAGGGTGCCGACCCGGCACACCCACGGCACCGGTTGCTCGTTTTCGGCGGCCGTGACGGTGCGGCTGGCCCTTGGCGATCCGGTGCCGTCGGCGGTCGGCGCCGCCAAGGAGTACGTGACCCGTGCGCTGACCGGCGCGCGGGAGTGGGAGCTGGGTGCGGGACGTGGACCGATGGACCACTTCGGCTGGTCCGTCTGATCAGGGAGGCTGTCATGCAGGCACGTCAGAAGGTGTACGTCGAAGGGTCACGACCGGACATCCGGGTGCCGTTCGCGGAGGTGGAGTTGACCGGCGACAACCCACCACTGCGGCTCTACGACACCTCCGGACCGGGCTCGGACCCGGAGGTGGGGCTGGCGCCGTTTCGGGGACCGTGGATCGCCGAGCGGGCCGACGTGGCGCCGGTACGAGGTGCCGGAACCCCACTGGCTGGTTCGGGCGGCAAGAGGCCGACGCAGCTGGCGTACGCGCGGTCCGGTGTGGTCACGCCGGAGATGGAGTTCGTGGCGATCCGGGAGGGGATGGCGCCGGAGTTCGTCCGGGACGAGATCGCTGCCGGCCGGGCCGTGCTGCCGCTCAACGTCAACCACCCGGAGTGCGAGCCGGCGATCATCGGCAAGGCGTTCCTGGTCAAGGTCAACGCGAACATCGGTACCTCTGCGGTGAGCTCCTCGGTCGCCGAGGAGGTGGAGAAGTTGACCTGGGCCACCCGCTGGGGCGCGGACACGGTGATGGATCTGTCCACCGGCAAGCGGATCCACGAGACGCGCGAGGCGATCGTGCGCAACTCTCCGGTGCCGATCGGCACGGTGCCGATCTACCAGGCGCTGGAGAAGGTCGGCGGCGATCCGGTGCAGCTCAGCTGGGAGGTGTTCCGGGACACCGTGATCGAGCAGGCTGAGCAGGGCGTGGACTACATGACGGTGCACGCCGGGGTGCTGCTGCCGTACGTGCCGCTGGCGGTGGACCGGGTCACGGGGATCGTGTCCCGGGGCGGCTCCATCATGGCGGCCTGGTGCCTGGCGCACCACGAGGAGAACTTCCTCTACACCAACTTCCGGGAGCTGTGCGAGATCCTGGCCCGCTACGACGTGACGTTCTCCCTCGGTGACGGTCTGCGGCCCGGCTCGATCGCGGACGCCAACGACGATGCACAGTTCGCCGAGCTGCGTACCCTCGGTGAGCTGACGAAGGTCGCCTGGGAGTACGACGTGCAGGTGATGATCGAGGGGCCCGGACACGTGCCGATGCACAAGATCAAGGAGAACGTCGACCTTCAGCAGGAGTGGTGCCACGAGGCGCCCTTCTACACCCTCGGCCCGTTGACCACCGACGTCGCCCCCGCCTACGACCACATCACCTCGGCCATCGGGGCGGCGATGATCGGCATGTTCGGCACTGCGATGCTCTGTTACGTCACGCCCAAGGAGCACCTCGGGCTGCCGGACCGGGATGACGTGAAGGCAGGTGTGATCGCGTACAAGATCGCGGCGCACGCGGCTGACCTGGCCAAGGGGCATCCTGGGGCGCAGGCATGGGACGACGCGCTGTCGAAGGCGCGGTTCGAGTTCCGCTGGGAGGACCAGTTCAACCTCTCGCTGGACCCGGAGACTGCGCGGTCGTACCACGACGCGACGCTGCCTGCCGAGCCGGCGAAGACGGCGCACTTCTGCTCGATGTGCGGGCCGAAGTTCTGCTCCATGAAGATCACGCAGGATCTGAAGGAGTACGCCGCTCGCGGCATGCAGGACAAGTCTGACGAGTTCGTCGCCTCCGGCGGACGGGTCTACCTGCCGCTGGCCTGACCGGACGGGCGGAGGCCACGTTAACCCTCGGCGCCCTATGTCTGAGCGACATGATCATGTCAGCCAGACATAGGGCGCTTGACTTCTGATCTCCCTGGCGGCTACTCGAGATGAATTCGCCGTGAGGTGTGGGAGGGTCGCCCGCCGCTGGTGCACCGGGCGGTGACTCAGTGCCGGTGATGCCGACCGGTCGACCGCAGGGAACGGCGTGGTTCCTTCGGTGGCGAGGGATCGTCGTCGTCGAGTGGCCGGCTGAGCCCGGTGACCCAGTCGACGTACTCCTCGTCCTGGGCCGGTAACGGTTCGTCCTGCTCGTCGGCGGCCTGCTCCGCAGACCTGGATCTGCCGCGTCGGAACAGCCCGCGTCGGCTCTTCTCCGCGTCGCCGTCCGGCTGGACGTCCTCGGTCCGGACGGCGGGTGGCTTCGTGAAGGCGGCCGTGAGATCACGGGCGGCGGCTGCCGTTTCGATGGAGACCTCCGGGGTCTCCGGCAGTGCCGCCGCGATGCCGGGCGATTCGGGTGCCACAGGCCCAGCCGGTGCCCCACCGAGGTCGGGCAGTGCGAGCCGTTGTCGTGGCCGTGGTGACGTCTCGGGTACCCCTTCCACCGCCGATCGACCTTCGGCCCCATCCGTTGGCGCTGGGGCGGCCTGTGCCGGTGGGGTGGCGGGCGGCGGGGCCGCTGACGGGTCCGGTGCCCGGGATGTTTGGGTACGGCGGGGCGTCGGGGCCCTGCCGGCGGGGGTGAGGGGCGGAGCGGGGGCCACCGTGGTGGGTTCGGCCGGAGGCAGGTCGCCGCCGTCGCCCACCGTCGCCGGCTCCATCGCCGACCCGTAATGCCCGTCACTCTCCGCCGCCGGCTGGTTTTCGGCATCGTCGACGCCTGTGGCTTCGGCGTCAGCAGGGCCGGCACCGTCAGCGCCGGATGCGACCGTGGCGGTGGACGGGTCGGAGAGCGCGACCGGCCAGTGCCAGTGTGGCGGTGAGCCAGCCGACCGGTCGGTCTCGGTGCTGTCGTCGACAACGACGACCGGCTGCGGCGGGGTGACCGTCGGGTCGGCGGAGTCTGCGACCGAAGCGGGTAACGCAGGGGTCGCCGGCAACGGTTGCAGAATGGCGGTCGGCTCGATGACGGTGCCACCGGTGGGCGCCACCCGGTCGGAGGCAGTCGTGGGCAGCAGTGCTGCGGCGGCGGACCCGAGCGCGCCTACCACCACCGCGATCAGCGCGGCGTAGTAGGGGGTCAACTGGTAGCGGTCGCTCGTGTCACCCGGACCGGCGGCCAGGTAGGCGAAAGCCACGAGCACCGGCCCGGCGACCCCGCTGGGTCCGCTGATCATCGGGGGAAGCCCACGCCGCCGAGCCACCGCGGCGGTCGCCGCGCCGGCCAGTAGACACACCAACGGCAGGATCAGCAGGGCCAGTTGCTGCGCGGTGCCGGTGGCGAGCCAGGCTGGTTCCAGGACACCGAGGCGTACCGGGGTCAGCGGTCCGCTCGCCCCCAGGGACGGAATCACAGACAGCAGAGCGAGGAGCCAGACCACCGCGGCCACCGCTGCGATGTTCCAGGCGAACGGGGGCCGGACCAACACGGCCAGCGCGGCACCGGCACCGACCACCGCGCCGAGTCCCGCGCAGATGGCCACGGCCCAGACCGGGTCGACCGAGATGAGTTCGGCGTTGCGGGCCGGCTGCATGCAGAGGGGCGCCACGATCGTCGCGCCCGCGGCAGCGCAGCCCGCGACGGCCAGTTGCCGCGCGGTGCCGCCGAGTTGCCCGCCTGGTCGGGTCACCCGCTCGGTGAGCACAGCACCGATCACGGCGGCGTTCGCGGCGAACCAACCGGCCCAGACGAGCTGAGCCGGCCACTGGTTGACGCTCTCGCCGGTGAAGCTTCCGGTGAGCCGGACGATGCCGAAGCCGAAGGCGAGGCCGAGCTGACCGGCGCCGGCCAGCAGGCTGACGCCGAAGGCGGTGAACAGGAGTCGGCTCGATGTCCGATGGGCCATGACCGGCACGTTACGGTCAGCCGCCACCGATCGCCACCGGCACGCCGTGTACGGACGTACGACCTGCTCGTGGTGGGTCTACTTGAGCTCGACCAGCCGGGCCAGGTATGTCGTGTCGCCGACGTTGGTGAGCATGTGCACCGCGCCGGGGTCACGAAAGACCACCCCGCCGGTGGGCTCATCGGCGTCGATCCGTGTGCCGTCGACCGTCTGCACGACGTTCTTCGCGCCCTGGACGGCCACCACCAGATAGGGGTGATCGTGCCGGTGCAGCGGCTGCCGTTCACCGGGCTCCAGCCGGATGTGCCAGACCCGTACCCGGTCGTTCTCGAAGACGATCTCCTGTCCCACCGGGCCGAGTACGTCGTCGGAGCCGGGCGTGGGAGCGTCGGGCGGTGTCTCGATCATCGGGTCCCGTCCAGCTGGGGGAGTACCTCGGCGGCGATCAGCTCCAGGTGGTCCAGATCGGTGAGGTCGATCAGGCGCAGATGCACCCGGGAGGTGCCGATCGCCGCGAACTCGCCGATCCGGTCGACAAGCTGCCGTGGTGAGCCGACCACCGGGTCCTCGGGCGGCAGGGCGCTCTTGACGTGCAGCGGGGCGGCTCGCCGTCGAGCCTCGCTGTCGGTACGTCCGATCGCCACCACAATGCCGGCGGAGAGCGTCAACGGTGGACGCCCGGTGCCGGCGCGGTCGACCCGCTGACCTGCCTCCTCGACCCGTTCGTACGCCTCGCGGGCCTGGTCGACGCTGGTGAAGGGCACGTTGAATTCGTCGGCGTACCGGGCGGCGAGCTCCGGGGTGCGCTTGGGGCCCCGCCCACCGACGATCACCGGGGGACCCGGGGTCTGCACCGGTTTGGGCAGGGCCGGGCAGTCGGTGAGCCGGTAGTGGTCACCGACGTAGTTGAACGTCTCGCCGGACGGGGTCCGCCACAGGCCGGTGATCACTTCGAGTTGTTCGGTCAGCCGGTCGAAGCGCGTGGTGGTGCCGGGAAACGGGATGCCGTACGAGGTGTGCTCCCGGGCGTACCAGCCGGCTCCGATGCCCAGCTCGACCCGACCGCCACTCATCTGGTCGACCTGGGCCACCATCACCGCCAGCGGGCCGGGTAGCCGGAACGTCGCCGAGGTGACCAGGGTGCCCAGCCGGATCCGGCTGGTCTCCCGGGCGAGCGCCGCCAGGGTGAGCCAGGCGTCGGTCGGGCCGGGCGGCGCCGGTTCGTCGCCCATGGCCTGGTAGTGGTCGGCTCGGAGGAACCCGTCGAAGCCGCCCTGCTCGGCGAGTTGGGCGAAGCGGAGCTGGTCGTCGTAGGTGGCTCCGCGGTGCGGCTCCGTGAATACGGCCACCCGCATGCTCATCGTCCCTCCGTGCCGGCTGCCGCCTGTTCGCGTTCCATCAGCAGTTCGTGCAGGTCGGCACTGACCCGGGCGACGTCTGCCAGGTGGGCGTTACGGCCCAGGCTGCGTGGCCGGGGAATGGTCACCTCGACGACCTTGCGGACACGGCCGGGGCGGGGGCTGAGCACCACCACCCGGTCGGCGAGAAGTACCGCCTCGTCGATGGAGTGGGTGACGAAGACGACGGTCGCCCCGTTGCGCATGTGGACCCGCTGGAGTTCGCCGGAGAGTTCCTCGCGGGTGAGCGCGTCGAGTGCGGAGAAGGGTTCGTCCATCAGCATGACCCGGGGGTCACCGATCAGTGACCGGCACAGGGAGACCCGCTGCTGCATGCCGCCGGAGAGTTCGTGCGGCAGCCGCTTCTCGAAGCCGGACAACCCGGCTACGTCGAGGAGGTCCCGGGCCCGGTCGCGGTGGGCGGCCCGTTTCCAGCCGAAGATCTCTACGGGCAGCAGGACGTTGTCCAGGACGCTGCGCCAGGGGAGCAGGGCCGGCCGCTGGAACAGCATGGCGATGTCCCGGCGCGGCCCGGTGACCGGTTTTCCGGCGACAGCGACCTCGCCGGAGCTGACCGGAATCAGACCGGAGATCAGCCGTAGCAGGGTGGACTTGCCGCACCCGGAGCGGCCGAGTACCGCGACGAACTCGCCTTCGGCGACGTCGAGGTCGATGCCCCGCAACGCCTCGACCCGGCCGGTGCGGCCGTCGAAGGTACGCGACACCTCGGAGAGTCGGATCATCGCCGACAAGCCTCCCTGAGTGGAAAGTCAGGAACTGGGAAAGGCTATCGGCTTCCGCCCTGTATCGCACCGTCCGGGGTGGACATCACTTTGTATCCGTTCCGCAACCCGGTACGCCTGGCGTCGCAAAGGTGAGGTTCTCGTACGCTGTGCCCGCGAGAGTCCCCCTCCATACGCGGTGTCGGCTTCCACCCGGCTGCCGGCGCCGCCTCCCACAACTCCCTCCCGGAGGCCCGACGCCCCGGTTGGAAAGGACAAGGTGCACTGATGAGAAGGCTGACCCGTACGGTCGCCGCGGCCACGATGGCCACCGCGCTCGCCCTGGTCTCCGCGTGCAGTAGCGGCTCGGACGACGCCGACGGCAACGATGTCGGCGCCGCGCTGGAGCAGGTGACCTATCTCACCTCGTTCGGCAACTTCGGGCGCGACGCGTACGCCTGGGTGGCCAAGGAGAAGGGCTACTTCAAGGACGCCGGCTTCGACGTAGAGATCAAGCCCGGGCAGGGCACCGGCTCGGTCATCCAGACGGTGGTTGGTGGGCAGGCGCAGTTCGGCCCGATCGACCTGACCGGCGGGCTGCTCCAGCTGGGCAACGGTGAGGCCAAGGACTTCGTGGTGGTGGCCGCGATCCAGCAGCGCACCATGGCCGCCATCGCCACGGTCGAAGGGACGGGCATCACCACCCCGAAGGACCTGGAGGGCAAGACTCTCGCGGACACCCCCGGCTCGGTGGTCCGCAACCTCTTCCCGACGTACGCGCGAATGGCCGGCATCGACTACGACAAGGTGAAGTGGGTCAACGGCGAGGCGCAGACCCTGATGGGCACGCTGGCCTCCGGCACGGTCGACGGCATCGGTCAGTTCGTCGTGGGCCAGCCGACCATCGAGGCGGTGACCAAGAAGAAGGCCGTTCTGCTGCCCTACAGCAACGTGATGCAGGACCTGTACGGCAACGTGCTGGTCACCTCGAAGCAGTACGCCAGCGAGAAGCCGGAGCAGGTCAAGCGGTTCTCCGAGGCGCTGCTCAAGGGCATGGAGGACGCTCTGGCGGACCCGCAGGGCGCAGCCGAGATCCTGGCCAAGAACGCCGAGGCGGTCAACACCGCCGCTGCGGCTGCCGAGCTGCAGCTGATGGCCGGGTACGTCCGGTCCAACAACTCCGGCACCGCGCTGGGCACGTTGGACAGTGGCCGGGTCGCCAAGAGCATCGCGATCCTGCGTGGTGCCGGTGCGCTCAAGTCGGACCTCACCCCGGAGCAGATCATCGACTTCAACCTGGCGCCGAAGGCCTGACGCGGTCTCGGCACCGCACAGGTACGCCGCACCGCAGTCGCGGTGCGGCGTACCTCGCTTCCCCGACTGTTCGACAGCTCCGATTCGCAGGAGGATCCGATGACCGACGTCCGCCCCCGGCAGCCGGAGGCGACGCTCGTACCCGAGCCGCCCCCCGGGGTATCGCGTGGCCGACGATGGCGAACAGGCGACCTGCGCTCGGGTACCGCCGCTGCGCTGTTGCCCGCGTCCGGGCTGCTGGTCGCGCTTGGTCTCTGGTGGCTGGTGGCCCGGCTGGAGCTGATCCACCCGGCCGCTTTGCCGCCGCCCGGTGACGTTCTCGCCGCGTTCTCCGAACGGCCCGCCAGGCTGCTGGAGCACACCGCCGCGACCACCGGCGAGATCCTGGTCGGTTTCGCCCTCTCCGCGGTGGCCGGCGTGCTGATCGGCCTGGCCCTGGCGGCCTCGCGGACGGTCGAGCGGATGTTCACCCCGCTGCTCGTCGCGGTGAACGCCGTTCCGAAGATCACTCTGGGCCCGCTGCTCGTGGTGGCGCTCGGCTGGGGCCAGAAGCCGATCCTCACCATGGTCTTCCTGCTCTGCTTCTTCCCGATCGTGCTGTCCACCGTCACCGGGCTGACCACCACCGCGGCCGAACTGGCCGAGCTGGTCCGGTCGTGGAACGCCTCCCGGTGGCAGGCGTTCCGCAAGGTCCGCTTCCCGGCCGCCCTGCCGCAGATCTTCGTGGGCCTGAAGGTCGCCATGCC
The DNA here is from genome assembly GCF_012726175.1 of Micromonospora sp. HNM0581. Taxonomy (GTDB): domain Bacteria; phylum Actinomycetota; class Actinomycetes; order Mycobacteriales; family Micromonosporaceae; genus Micromonospora. Next base: position 281,902 of record NZ_JAASAD010000001.1, on the reverse strand, counting down.
GCTGGCCGCGATCGGCGCGGTGATCGGGGAGTTCCAGGCAGGTGAGGGCGGCCTGGGCTACGTGATCCAGCAGTACGCCGGCATCGGCGACACCGCCACCGCGTGGGCTGCGATCATCCTGGTCGCCCTGGTCAGCATCCTGCTCTACACCGCGCTGGTCCTGCTCGAACGGCGCAGCCTGCCCTGGTTGCGGGAGACCACCTCGAGCCGTTGAACGACCGTCGGGAGACCCGTTTGAAGGTCTCCCGACGGTCGTGGACCCGCTCGACCGGCTCAGCCGGCCAGGCGCCACCGCCCGTTCCGGGCGATCAGGGTGGTCAGCGCCTGCGGCATCAGCCCTGAGTGGTTGTCCGGCGTCATCCGGATCGGACCGGACAGGCCGTCCATCTGGGACGTCTCCAGCACGTCGCGGAGAAGGTCCCGGTCGACCTCACCGGCGACTCCGCCGGCCCGCAGCTCCGCGTCGGCGATGAGCTGGACGGCGTCCGCGGCGAACGAGGCGGAGCCGTGGTAGCCGCCGTACCGGGCGGTGTAGTCCTGGAACCACTGACGGCGGGCGGCCTTGGCGGGGGTGGTCGCGATGACGTCGTCGATGACCATCGTCTGGGTGAAGACCAGGGTGGCCCGTTCCGCCGACTTCGCGGCAGTGCCGAGGAAGAGGTCACCCGCGGCCGAGGCGTCGAGGAACAGGGCTCCGGTGTAGTCGGCCCGCTCGACCGCGCTGGCAGCGAGCATCGCCTGCTCCGGGGGGGTCCAGAAGACCAGGGCGTCGGGGTTGACGTCGGTCAACGTGCTGATCTGCCCGTCCAGTTCCGTGTCGGTGTTGCGGGCGGCGGACTCGGCCAGGATCTGGATGCCGACCTTCCTGAACTCGCTGCGCAGGGCGGAGGAACCCTCCTTGCCGTAGTCGTCGTTGCTGCGCAGGAGGCCGACCGTGTCGATGTTGCGGCGTCGCAGTTCGGCCGTCAGGGCCCCGGCGTTGTCCTCGGCGTTGGGGGCCAGCTTGAACATGTAGCGACGCTCCGCGACCGGGTCCACCACCGCGCCGGCGGCGGCAAGAGCGACGGTCGGGATCTGGTTCTCATTCACGGTGCGTACCGCGCCGACCGCGCATTCGTTGCAACCGCCCATGATGATGGCGGTGACCCGCTTGTCGTTGCTGAAGTCGACGATGTTCCGCAGCGACTCGCTGGCGTCGGACCGATTGTCCTTCAGTAATAGTTCGACCGAGCGGCCGTTGAGTGCGCCAGAGGCGTTCAACTGCTCGACCTTCAGTTCCAGGGCCTGCCGGTAGACCTTGCCGAACCCGGCTGAGGCACCGGAGAGTTCCAGGTCGGCGGCGATCACGATCGGGCTTGTGTCCTGCTCGTCCTCGCTGAACTGACACCCGACGAGGGTGGTGGCGAGCAGGGTCGACACGAGCGCCGTGGCGGTCGCGGAGCGGAAGGGGGTCAACTCGATCCTCCTGATACGGCACGGGCGGGGCCCGGTCACCGGCGGCTCATCCGTCCACTGTGCATAATGAGACGGCTCTGCCGTACCGTGTGCGCGAAGCCTGCAAAACCTTGCCAATGCCGGGCGCTGCGGTCAAGCGGGGCCAGCGAAGGCGTTTCGGGACACCGATCCCACATGTTGGTGTGACCAAATGTTTTCAGATGCTCACTGTGGCGACATGGGTGGCCACCTCGGAGTTACAAGCCCTGTTCAGGGGCGCTGTGGAAATGTAGGTATTAGTTGACCGGATCACGAGTAGCGTGCCGTCCGACCGTTTCCTGCCCTCCTGCGGCTTCCCAAACACGATCACGTCTGATGAAATCGCGGCCGTGCCGCGCATGGCGCCGGCCGTCGCTTGGCGCGCGAGTCGGCAGTTCTGGCGGGAAGAAAACGACGGAGGCGATGTCGTGAGCACCGGACCGACGACCCTGCCCGCCAGTGGTGACACCGCCCAGAAGAGCAACGGTCGGCTGCCCCGACTGCGTGACGCCCGCATCCGATCCAAGCTGGCACTGATTCTGGTGGTACCCGTGGCCGCCGTCATCGCGCTGGCCACGGTCCGCCTGGTCGCTGTCGGTGAGGGTGCCTACGACGCGAGTCAGTCCCGCGCACTCACCGCGCTGTCCCTCAACGTCAGTGCACTGACGAACGATCTGCACGCCGAACGCATGGCGGCGGCGGCCTACCTCGCCGCACCGCAACAGCGGGCAGACGCGTACAACCTGCGGGTCCGCCAGACCCAGCAGCGGATCGACGAGTACCGCGCGGAGCGGGCCGAGGTCGGTGAGGTGCCCACGGCGATCCGCGACCGGCTCGCGACCATCGACGCGCACCTGGACACCCTCGACGGCACCCGGCAGGAGGTGTTGGCCCGCCAGCAGATGGAGGTCGCCGAGGCGGCGCTGCGCTACGGCGTGGTCCTCAACGACCTGGTCGCCTACGGTGACGGGCTGGCCCAGCTGCCGGGCGACGAGGAACTCGGCGACAGCCGCCGGGCGGTCGCCGCCTTCACCCGCGCGAAGGCGGCAGTCGCGGAGGAGGAAGCGGTCGCCTACACCGCACTCAGCGGCGGCCGACTGGACAGCGAGCAGTTCTCCGCGTTCGTGACCACCCTCACCGGCCAGCAGGAGGCGCTGGTGGCCTTCTCGCTCGCTGCCGACCCCGTGCAGCGTGCGTTGGTCGAGAGCACCGTTTCCGGTGACGCGGTGGTGCTGGCCGACCGGATCGCCACCGACATCAGCCGGTCGGTGAACCAGCGTGCACCGTTCACCGCCCAGGAGGCCACGGCCGCGATCGGGGCGGTGAACGAGCTGATGCGCTGGGCGGAGGTCGAGTTGCAGAACCGCCTGCTCGACCAGGCCGAGCAGGCCCGCGCGGACGTCATCCGGCAGGCCGTCGTCGAAACGACGCTGGTGCTGCTCACCCTGATCATCGCGGTGTCCCTGGCGGTGGTGCTGGCCCGCTCACTGAACCACTCCCTGCGCCGGCTGCGGGAGGGTGCGCTCTCCGTGGCGAACCACGACCTGCCGGAGGCGGTGCGTCGACTCCAGGGAATGGGCAACGTCAGCGACGGCAGCGTCGACGAGATCGTCCGTGAGGTACGAGACCCGATCCAGCTCAACAACCGTGACGAGGTCGGTCAGGTCGCCTCGGCGTTCAACGTCGTACACCGGGAGGCGGTCCGGGTCGCGGCCGAACAGGCGGCCCTGCGTTCCAGCGTCTCGGCGATGTTCCTCAACCTGGCCCGACGCAGTCAGACCCTGGTCGATCGCATGATCGGCGAGCTGGACGCCATCGAGCGTGGCGAAGAGGATCCGAAGCGTCTCGCACAGCTCTTCGAGCTCGACCACCTCGCCACCCGGATGCGCCGAAACGACGAGAACCTCCTCGTGCTCGCCGGCGCGGACTCGGCTGTGCCACGCCGAGACGACGCTCTGATGGTCGATGTGCTGCGGGCCGCGCAGTCCGAGGTGGAGCTCTACAACCGGATCGAGTTCGGTACGGTCGACACGGACGTGTCCGTGGCGGCACACGCGGTAAACGACGTGGTGCGGCTGGTGGCCGAGCTGCTCGACAACGCCACCCGCTTCTCACCACCCAACACCACGGTGGTGGCCGACGGACGACGCATCCGGGACTATGTGCTCATCCAGATCGAGGACCGTGGACTCGGCCTCTCCGATGAGCAGCTGGACTCGCTCAACCGAAGGCTCGCCGCGCCATCCGCGGTCGACGTCGCGGCGTTCCGCCTGATGGGTCTGGCGGTGGTCAGCCGACTCGCCGCCCGTCACGACATCCGGGTCGAACTGCGCCGCAATGTCGAGGGCGGTACCGTGGCGCAGGTCACCCTGCCCGCCGCCACCGTCGTGTTGCCCAGCCTGCGCGGTCGTGACCAAGCGATCACCCGGCCCAGGCAACCCCTCGCGGTAGAGCAGGCGCCGCTCCCGACGGCCGGACACAACGATTCGGCCGGGGCCACGGGGCGTGGCAACACGGCGACTCTCGTGAACGGGTGGCACAACGGCACCGACTCGGGCACGCCGTGGCCGGCTCCGACCCCGGCTCCGACCCCCGTCCCGGCACCCGCTGACCCGCCGCCGAACCGTACTCCGTCGCCTGCCTTCAACGGATTCAACGTTGGTACGCCGACGGTCGCGCAGCCCACCCTCAGTCCGCTGCCGAACCGGAGTACCGGCGATCGCAGTCAGCACACCGCGCCCGGCCTGCCGGTGGGACCGGTCGCGGGGGCGGCGGGTGCCGCGCCGACGGGATTCGCCCCGGGTGCCGAGCAGCGTTCCGGTGGTGGCGACTTCGACGGTTCGGGTTTCCGTGGGCTGGGTGCCAGCCTGGCTGCCACCGCGCCACCCCCCACGCGCCCGATCACGGTGCCGCCGGAGCAGTCCTCCGAAGCGCCGATCTTCCGGGAGATGGAGGCCGTCTGGTTCCGGTCACACGGGAACGACGTCACCACGATCTTCAGTCGGCCACAGTTCGACGATCCTGCTCCGCAGGCGTCTGCTGCTGCCGCCCCACGACCGGCGCCGCCTGTCGAGCCCACCAAGGGACGTAGCACGTTGCCGACCCGCACACCGGGTGCGGCCGCCGCCGCGACACCCGCGCCGCCGTCGTACAATTCCTCGGCCACCAGCACAGCTGGCCCGGTGTCGAGCGCGCCGCCGACCTCACCCACGCCGCCACCGAGTTCCGCGCCGCAGCCCTCCGACCAGCCCGGAACCGGCCAGCCGCGGGGCGAGGCCTGGCGGACGGCGGCCGACGAGGGCTGGTCGCGGGCCAACCAGGCGGCCGAACCCACCCCCGCCGGTACGACCCGGTCGGGGCTGCCCAAGCGGGTGCCCCAGGCGCAGCTCGTGCCCGGTGGTATCGAGCCGCGCGGCGGGCGTGAGCACGGCCGTCGGACCCCTGACGAAGTACGCGGTCTGCTGTCGGCGTACCACCGAGGCGTCCAGCGTGGACGGACGGCCGGAGCGAGTCAGAACAGCACCTCGACCAAGGAGACGAGCCGATGAACAGGCCAGCGGCCATACAGGACATGGGTTGGCTGCTCAGCAACTTCGCCGACAGTGTGGCAGGTATCGCCCACGTGGTGGCGGTTTCCGCGGACGGGCTGCTACTCGCCTCCTCCCGGGACCTGCCGGCGGACCGGGCGGATCAGCTCGCCGCGATCACCTCCGGCGTGGTGAGCCTGACCGAGGGTGCCGCACGGATGTTCAGCGCCGGCGGGGTGTTGCAGACAGTGATTGAGATGGACAGTGGCTATCTGTTTCTGATGTCCATCAGTGACGGCTCCTCCATGGCGGTGCTCGCGGCGCGTAGCTGCGACGTCGGTCAGGTGGGCTACGAGATGGCGCTGCTCGTGGAACGGGTCGGTGCGGCGCTGGTGCCGCTGCCCCGGGACGCGGTGCGGTCGTAACGGGTGCATCGGACCGGCGGAATGCGGAGGAGGTGACCGCGGATGGATCGACAGCGTGACCCACGGGGTGCGTTGGTGCGGCCGTACGCGGTCACCCGGGGCAGGACCGAACCGTTGCAGGACATCGCCCTGGAAGCGGTGTTGGTGGCCAGCCCCACGCAGATCGCCGAATCACGCTTCGCCGGGCACGACAAGCATCGCATCGCCATGGTCTGCGAGGGTCGACCCGAGTCGCTGGCGGAGATCGCCGCGTACACCCGGCTACCGCTGGGTGTCGCTCGGGTGCTGGTCGCCGACATGGTGACCGAAGGCCTGCTGACGCTACAGACGGCTGCTCCCGCCACAGGTTACGAGGAGCGGATGGAAATGCTGGGAAGGGTGCTGAGTGGACTTCGCGAGCTATGACCCCGCCGGGGCCCGCCAGAGCCGGGGAATCATCTCCGCGAAGATCGTCGTCGCGGGTGGCTTCGGTGTGGGCAAGACCACGCTTGTCGGTGCGATCTCCGAGATCACACCGCTGACCACCGAGGCGGTGATGACCGCGGCGGGAGTCGGCATCGACGACCCGTCCAAGGTGCCGGGCAAGGAGACCACCACGGTCGCCATGGACTTCGGCCGAATCACCATGGCGCAGGATTTGATCCTGTACCTCTTCGGTACGCCTGGGCAGACCCGGTTCTGGTTCATGTGGGACGAGATCATCCGAGGCGCGGTGGGCGCTGCGGTGCTGGTGGACACCCGCCGGATCACCGACGCGTTCGCCCCGCTGGACTACTTCGAGAACCGCAAGTTGCCGTACGTGGTGGCGCTCAACCGATTCGACGGCGCACCCCAGTACGAGTTGGACGAGGTGCGGGAGGCATTGGCCATCTCGCCGGACGTGCCACTTGTGATGACCGACGCTCGGCAGCGTGAGTCGGTCAAACAGGTCATGGTGACGGTCGTCGAACACGCGATGGCGCGACTCCAGGCCGAACACGACCGTGGCTTCCCGACCCCGGTCGGCTGATCCACGGCGGTGTCCCGCTGGCCCGGCCGCCCGGCCCGGTCGGCGGGACATCCATGTCGTCGTGCCGGATGTGCCCGGCGTGGCGCTGCGCTGCGCGTTCGTCAGTCGACGCGGAGGCGGTAACCCCGTTTGACCACCGTCTGGATGACGCGTGGAGCCTTCAGCCCGGCCCGCAGCCGGGCCACCGCCATCTCCACCGCGTGCTCGTCGGCCCCACGTGGCAACGTCCGCAACAGGGCGGTCCGCGACAGCACCCGGCCCGGCGCCTGCGCCAGTGCCCGCAGCACCGCCATCGGCGCCGGGGCCAGAGGCCGCAGCTCACCGTCGACGACCGCCGCGTGGCCGCGCAGAGTGAGCAGGTGCCCGGCGACCTTGATGGTCACCGTACGGCGGGGTAGTTCGTCGACGATGGTGCGCACCAGCGCGCCGAGGCGGGCCCGACTCGGCGCGCTCACCGGCACCCCACGTCGAACCAACGGCTCGGCGGTGACATGGCCGACGCAACTGGCCAGCACGTCACCGCGCAGCGCGTCCAGCACCGCCTCCGTACGATCGCCGGAGGCCCGCAGCAACGCCTCCACCGCTGGGGCCGAGGTGAAGGTGACGGCGTCGACGAGCCGCCCCGCCACCAGGTCGACGAGCCGGTGTAGCGGCGCCGGGTCGGTCGGTGGGGCCCAGCGGTAGACCGGAATCTCGATGACGGTGGCGCCGGCCTCCTCCAGCGCACGGGTGCACTCCGGTTGCCGCTCGCCGTGCAGCTGCATGGCGATCACCTGACCGGCCACGCCCCGCTGACGGAGGTGGTTGACCACCTCGTCGCAGCTCTCCGAGGCCGGTGACCACTGGTCGTACAGGCCGGCCGCCCGGATCGCGCCGCGGGCCTTGGGGCCCCGGGCCACCACGTAGGCGTCACCGAGGACCCCGCGTAGCGGCTCGGCGAGTCCCCAACCCTCGGCGGCCTCCAGCCAGCCACGCATCCCGATACCGGTGTTCGCCATCAGGATGTCGGGCGGCTGTTCCAGGCAGGCCCGGGTGGCTTCGCGTAGTTCGGTGTCGTCCGCGAGCGGCACGATCCGCAGGGCGGGTGCGAGCACCACCCGTGCGCCCCGCCGTTGGAGCAGCGCGGCGAGTTCGTCCCGCCGCCGGTCGGCGGTCACCCCGATGGTGAAGCCGGCCAGTTCCTCGCGCATCAGCCCTCCTGTCGCAGCCGCACCTCGACCATGCCGTTGTGGCAACGGGCCTGGTGCCGGGCTACGCATACGCCCGGCAGGTCGAGACAGTCCCCCGTGCGCAGGTCGTACACCTGCTTGTGCAGCGGCGACGCGACCGTCGGCACCTCGCCCCGGCTGCCCACGATGCCGCGGGAGAGCACGTACGCCCCGGAGACCGGGTCGAGGTTGTCGATCGCGTACAGACCGTCCGCGGTCCGGAAGATGGCCACCTGTACCCCGGCGACGAGGGCGGCGACGCCCCGGTCCGGGTCCAGGCGATCGAAGGGGCAGACGGTGACCCAGTCCAGTGCCGTAGCGGCGGTCATCGACGTACCTCCGGCAGGCCGAGCGTGACCGGTTGCCGGCCCTGCGTGTCGGACGAATGCCCGCCGACCGGGACGGGTTGTCCGCGTTCGGTGACGAAGGTGATCGACGGGTCGGGAATCTCCGGCGCGTTGACGAACGAGGTGAACCGGCGCAGCCGGTCCGCGTCGGCCAGGACGTCGCGCCACTCGTCCGAGTAGGACACCACGTGCCGGGCCATCGCGTCGTCGAGTTCGGCGCAGAGACCGAGAGAGTCGTCGACGATCACCGCACGGAGATGGTCCAGGCCACCGTCCATCGCTTCGATCCAGGCGGCGGTACGTTGCAGCCGGTCGGCGGTGCGGACGTAGTACATCAGGAACCTGTCGATGAGCGTGACGAGCGTCTCGGTGGACAGGTCGGTGGCGAACAGATCGGCGTGCCGGGGCCGGAAGCCGCCGTTGCCACCGAGGTAGAGGTTCCAGCCGGTCTCCGTGGCGATGATGCCGAAGTCCTTGCTGCGGGCCTCGGCGCATTCCCGGGCGCAGCCGGAGACCGCAGACTTGATTTTGTGCGGGGCACGCAGACCCCGATAGCGCAGCTCGAGGGCGACAGCCAGACCGACCGAATCCTGCACCCCGTAGCGGCACCAGGTGGAGCCGACGCAGGACTTCACCGTACGCAGTGCCTTGCCGTACGCGTGCCCGGACTCGAAACCGGCGTCCACCAGCCGACGCCAGATCTGCGGTAGCTGATCCACCCGGGCACCGAAGAGGTCGATCCGCTGCCCACCGGTGATCTTCGTGTAGAGGTTGAAGTCCCGGGCCACCTCGCCGATGACGATGAGCTTCTCCGGGGTGATCTCCCCACCCGGGATCCGGGGCACCACCGAGTAGCTGCCGTCACGTTGCAGGTTCGCCAGGAAGTGGTCGTTGGTGTCCTGCAACGAGGCCTGCTCGCCGTCGAGGATATGGCCGTTGCCGAGCGAAGCGAGGATCGAGGCGACCACCGGCTTGCAGATGTCGCAGCCCCGCCCCCGACCGTGCTCGGCGATCAGCCGGGAGAACGTCCGGATGCCGCGTACCCGGACGATGTCGAACAGCTCCTGCCGGCTGACGTCGAAGTGCTCGCAGAGTGCCTTCGACTGGACGACGCCGGCCGCGTCGAGCAACTGTTTGAGCATCGGCACGCAGGAGCCGCAGCTCGTCCCGGCCCGGGTGCACGCCTTCAGGGCGGCCACGTCCGCGCAACCGTCCGCGATCGCGGTGTCGATGTCCGCCCTGGTCACCGCGTTGCAGGAGCAGACCTGGGCGGTCGCGGGCAGGGTGCCGGCGGTGGCGCCCACCGCGTCGTCGCCGACGAGCAGCGCCAGCGGCGCGGCCGGTAGCGGCCCGCCGACACTCGCCCGCAGCGTGGGGTAGGCGCTGGCGTCACCGACGAGCACTCCGCCGAGCAGCGTCGAGGCGTCGTCAGAGAGGACCAGCTTGGCGTACACCCGGGCGGCCGGATCGGTCCAGGTGACGTCCAGGCAGCCGGGCTCCGTCCCGTGCGCGTCACCGAACGAGGCGACGTCGACGCCGAGCAGTTTGAGCTTGGTGGCGGTGTCCGCACCGGGGAAGGTCGCGGAACCGCCGACCAGTCGGTCGGCCACCACCTCGGCCATCGCGTAGCCGGGGGCGACCAGGCCGTAGCAGGTGCCGTCGACCGCTGCACACTCGCCGATCGCGTAGATCCGTTCGTCCGTGCTCCGGCAGGTGGTGTCGACCAGGACCCCGCCGCGTGGACCGACGTCGAGTCCGGCGACCCGGGCCAGATCGTCGCGGGGCCGGATGCCCGCGGCCACCACCACCAGGTCGGTGTCGAGCACCGCGCCGTCGGCGAGTTCCAGGGCGGTCACCGAGCCGTCCGTGTCGGGCCGCAGCGCCGTCGTCGCCACACCGAGGTGGCAGGTCACGTCGAGGTCCTCGACGTAGCGGCGCAGCATCGCGCCACCGGCGGTGTCCACCTGCACCGGCATCAGCCGTGGGGCGAACTCCACCACGCTCGTGGTCAACCCGAGCAGACGCAACGCGTTTGCCGCCTCCAACCCGAGCAGCCCGCCCCCGATCACCGCACCGGTACGTCGGTCCTCCGCATACCGGCGGATCGCGGCGAGGTCGTCGAGGGTCCGGTAGACGAAGACACCGGTCAGGTCCGCTCCCGGCACCGGTGGCACGAACGGGTACGACCCGGTGGCGAACACCAGAACGTCGTACGGGTACGCACCGCGGGTTGTGGTCACCACCTGGCGGCTCCGGTCCACGACGGTGGCCGGCTCGCCGAGTCGCAACTCCACCCCGTCGTGTGGGGTGTGCAGGTTCAGGTCCTGCTCGTCGGCGCCGTCGAAGTACGCCGAGAGCCGCACCCGGTCGTACGCCGGCCGGCTCTCCTCGGCGAGCACCGTGACCCGCCATCGTCGTTGTGCGTCGCGGGCCCGCAGCGCGTCCACGAACCGCTGGCCGACCATGCCGTTGCCGATGACGACCACGTTGCCGCCGGTCATCGCCCCACCTCCACGGGATCCGTTCTGGACAACCAGTCGACGATGCCGGCGACCGCGTCGCGGCATCCGCCGCAGCCGGTGCCGGCCCGGGTACCGGCGACCACGGCGTCGATCGTGCGGGCTCCGTCCCGCCAGCAGCGGACGAGATCACCCTTGCTCACCGTGTTGCACTGGCAGACCGTGGCCGCGTCCGGCATCAGCGCCGGTGACGCCGCCGGTGCGGCGACGGCCCCGCCGACGGCTCTGCCGAGCAGTAGTGCCCGCCGGTCGGTGGGCACCGGCTGGCCCCGGTCGAACAGCTGGATCACCGTGCCCACCGACGGGTTGTCGCCGAGCAGGATCGCGGCGGCCAACCGGCCGTCGTGGATGCGCAACCGGGCATACGTGCCCCGAGTCGGATCGGTGAACGTCAGTTCCTCGCCGGGGCCGCCAGCCGGGTCACCCATCGCGGCGAGATCGATACCAGCCGCCTTGAGTCGGGTGACCACCGGTCGTGGCCGGTACCGGGCCTGTGGGTCCTGCCCGGTCACCAGCTGGGCCACCACCTGCGCCTGTGCCCAGGCCGGCGCCACCAGCCCGGTGAGCGTACCGTCGTGTTGGGCGCAGTCACCGATCGCGGAGATCCGCCGGTCGCTGGTACGTAGCCGGTCGTCGACGAGTACCCCCCGCTGCACGGCCAGGCCGGCTGCCGTGGCCAGGGCGGTGTCGGGGCGTACGCCACAGGCGAGCACCAGCAGGTCGGCATCGAGCGAACGGCCGTCGGAGAGGTCCAGCCGTACCCCTGTGGTGTCGACGCGGACGGCGGTCGGCTCCACTGCCAGGTGGGTGGTCACACCGAGCCCGGTGAGCGTGCCGGCGAGCACCGCTCCGGCGGCCGGGTCGAGCTGACGGTCCATGAGGTACGGAATGCGGTGCACCACGCCCACGTCGAGCCCTCGGAGAGCCAGTCCGCGGGCCGCCTCCAAGCCGAGCAGCCCGCCGCCGAGTACCAGGGCACGCCGGGCGGTCGAGGCGAGGGTGACGATGCGTCGGCAGTCGTCGAGGGTGCGGAACGGGATCACCCGCTCCGGTAGGTGACCGGGGTCGAGCCCGGTCAGTGCCGGCACCACTGCCCGGCTGCCGGTGGCGAGGACCAGATGGTCGTAGGGGATCCGGTCACCGTCGGCGGTGCGCACCAGCCTGGCGGCCCGGTCGATCGCCGTGACGGCCAACCCGGTACGCAGGTCGACACCGCGCCCGGCGACCTCCGCCAGTTCCACGTCCGGCTCGCCGATCTTTCCAGCGAGCAGCGTGGACAGCATGATCCGGTTGTACGCGGGATGCGGTTCCGCGCCGAGCACGGTGACCTTCAGGTCCTCGCCGCGGGCGTGCAGTTCCGCCGCCACCCGGGCGCCGGCCATCCCGTTGCCGACCACCACGATCCGCTCGCTGTGCCCGGTCATGCCCGCTCCACCCGTACCGCACAGATCTTGAATTCCGGCATCCCGGAGACCGGGTCGACGGCGTCGTTGGTGACGGAGTTCGCCCGCGCCCGTCCACCCCAGTGGAACGGCGCGAAGACGGTGTCCGGGCGGATACCCGGGCTCAACCGGGCCGGTGCCTGGAACTCACCGCGCCGGGACAGCACCCGCACCGGCTCGCCGTCGGTGACGCCCAGCCGTTCGGCGAGGTCCGGATGCAGTTCCACGAACGCCTCGGGAGCGGCCCGACGTAGCGCGGCGACCCGGCGTGTCTGGGTGCCGGACTGGTACTGCGCGAGTACCCGGCCGGTGGTGAAGTGCAGCGGGTAGTCGGCGCAGACCTCCTCGGCCGCCGGCCGGTGCTCCACCGGGTGGAACCGGGCCAGCCCGTCGACGGTGGCGAAGCGTTCGGCGAAGAGTCGGGGGGAGTCGGGCCCCTCGTCGTCCGGGCACGGCCAGAAGACACCGTCGGCGGTGTCGATCCGCTCCCAGCTGATCCCGTTGTAGTCGGCGATGCCGCCCGCCGAGGCCCGGCGCAGCTCGGCGAAGACCACGCGCGGGTCCGCCGCCTCCACCTCGCCCGACGGTTCGACAGCTGCCGGGGCGGTGCCGTCGCCCGGCACCGTCCGGCGTGTGGGTGTTCCGCGTAGCCGGGCGGAGAGGGCGGCCAGGATCTCCAGGTCGGTACGGACGCCGGCCGGGGGCGGACGGAGCGCCCGACGGCGGAGCACCCGCCCCTCCAGGTTGGTCATCGTGCCGTCCTCCTCGGCCCACTGGGCGGTGGGCAGCACCACGTCGGCGAGCGCCGCCGTCTCGGAGAGCAGGAAGTCGGCGACGACGAGCAGGTCGAGGTCGCGGAGGCGGCCCTCGACCCGGGCGGCGCGGGGTGCGGACACCACCGGGTTCGAGCCGAAGACCAGCAGCGCCCGCGGCCCCTGCTCGGTACCGAGGGAGTCGAGTAGCTGGTACGCCGGCACGCCCGGCCCGGGTAGCTCGTCGGCGGGTACCCCCCAGACCTGCGCGACGTGGGCGCGGGCCGCCATGTCGTCGATCTTGCGGTACCCGGGGAGCTGGTCGGCCTTCTGCCCGTGCTCCCGACCGCCCTGCCCGTTGCCCTGCCCGGTGAGGCAGCCGTACCCGGAGCCGATGCGGCCGGGCAGACCGAGGGCGAGGGCGAGGTTGACGAAGCCGGTGACGGTGTCGACGCCCTTGGCGTGCTGTTCCGCGCCGCGTGCGGTGAGGATGATCGCCCGCTCGGCGGTGCCGAGGGCTCGCGCGGCCTCCTCCAGGTCGGCGACGGGTACGCCGGAGAGGGCCTCGGCACGCGCAGGCCACCAGCCCGCGACGGTGCGTCGTACGGCGGTGAAACCGGTGGTGCGGGCGGCGACGTAGGCATCGTCGACGTACCCCTCGGTCACAGCGATGTGCAGAAGCGCGTTGGCCACCGCCAGGTCGGTGCCGGGCAGTGGTTGCAGGTGCAGGTCGGCCTGCCGGGTGGTGGCGGTGACTCGGGGGTCGATCACGATCAGTTTGCCGCCGCGCTCCCGTTGTTCGGCCAGCCACCGCACCAGCGGCGGCATGGTCTCCGCCGGGTTCGCGCCGACAAGCAGCAGGGTGTCCGCCCGACCCAGGTCGGAGAGCGGGAACGGTAGTCCCCGGTCCACCCCGAAGGCGCGTGTGCCGGCGGCCGCGGCGGAGGACATGCAGAATCGTCCGTTGTAGTCGATGTGCCTGGTACGCAGGGCCACCCGCGCGAACCGGCCCAACGCGTACGCCTTCTCGTTGGTGAGCCCGCCCCCGCCGAAGACGGCGACCGCGTCGCGGCCGTGCCGCTCCTGTACGTCGCGAAGTCCGGCGGCGATCCGGTCGAGTGCGGCGTCCCAGCTGGCCGGATGCAGTTGACCGCTGGCCGGGTCGCGCAGCATGGGGCTGGTCAGCCGTTCCGGATGGCTGAGCAGTTCCGCTGAGGTCCAGCCCTTCTGGCACAGCCCGCCCCGGTTGGTGGGAAACTGGCGGGGCAGCACACCGACCGTGCCGTCCTCCTCCCGGAGGACCATTCCGCACTGGAGGGCGCAGTACGGGCAGTGGGTCGCCACCTCCCGGGGCGTGGGCCCCGGTCGCGTCGCCGGCCGTGCACCGTCTGTCATGTCGGCAAAGCGTGCCGTTGGGCAGTTTCCGGTCCGCGTCCCGTTTGTTTCGGTCCTGTCAAGAGCCGTTCACACCGCACGTCGGCTGGGGGACGGTTCGCGAGGTCTGCAATGTGGAACGTCGATCCTGAATCGTGGAAGGCTGCCGCCCGGTCGGGGAGAACGGCCGCCAGGCCCGAGCCGGCCCGCTCCTCACCGCCGTCGTCGACGCGTGGTGCGATCCCCGTTGCCGGGCCGACCCGAACGGCGAACGCCGCGGTAACGGCGGCTCCATAGCTTCGGCGGCATGACCACCACGAGCGAGCAGCCGACGGTAAGCGAAGAAGAGAGCCTGGACCGCCGACCGGGGCGGTGGATCGGGCACTGGGCACCGGAGGATCCGGGCTTCTGGCTGCGGACAGGCCGCGGCGTCGCCAAACGCAACCTCATCTGGTCGATCTTCGCCGAGCACATCGGCTTCTCGGTGTGGCTGCTCTGGAGCATCGTCGTCGTCCGCCTCGGCGACGCCGGCTGGGGGCTCACCACCAGTCAGGCGCTCTGGCTGACCGCCGTGCCGAGCGGTGTCGGCGCCCTGCTGCGGCTGCCGTACACCTTCGCCGTACCGATCTTCGGCGGTCGTAACTGGACGGTCATCTCCGCGCTGTTGCTGATCGTGCCCTGCGCGGGCCTGGCCTGGGCGGTCGAGCATCCGGAGATCGGCTTCGTGCCGCTGTTGCTGATCGCTGCCACGGCCGGGTTCGGCGGGGGCAACTTCGCCTCGAGCATGGCCAACATCTCGTTCTTCTATCCCGAGCGGGAGAAAGGGTGGGCGTTGGGGCTCAACGCCGCCGGTGGCAACATCGGGGTGGCCGTCGTGCAGTTCGTGGTGCCCCAGGTGATCGTGTTGGGCGGTGGACTCGCGCTGGCCAGAGCCGGCCTGATGTACATCCCGTTGGCGGTGATCGCGGCGGTCTGTGCGTACCTGTTCATGGACAACCTGGTCGAGGCGAAGGCCGACGTGCGGCCGGTCTGGTCGTCGCTGCGGCACCACGACACCTGGATCATGTCGCTGCTGTACATCGGCACCTTCGGCTCGTTCATCGGCTACTCGGCGGCCTTTCCCACCCTGCTGAACTCGGTTTTCGGGCGGCCGGACGTCGCGCTGGCCTGGGCGTTCCTCGGTGCGGGGGTGGGTTCGCTCTGCCGGCCGTTCGGTGGCCGTCTCTCCGACCTCGTCGGCGGGGCCCGGGTCACGGTGGCGAGTTTCGTGCTGATGGCGGTCGGTGCCCTGGGCGCGCTCTGGTCGGTCGAGCAGCGCGACATGGGTCTGTTCTTCGGTGCGTTCCTGCTGCTCTTCGTGGCTACCGGCGTCGGTAACGGTTCGACCTACCGGATGATCAGCCGGATCTTCCAGATCAAGGGCGAGGAAAGGGGCGGCACGCCGGAGGTGATGCTGGCGATGCGCCGGCAGGCCGCCGGTGCCCTGGGCATAATCTCCGCGGTCGGTGCCTTCGGTGGCTTCCTGGTGCCGATCTGTTACGCCTGGGCCCGGTCGACCTACGGTGGCATCCAGCCGGCGCTGCGCTTCTACGTCGGATTCTTCCTGGCGCTGCTCGTGATCACCTGGGTCGCGTACCTGCGTCCCGGCAGTCAGATGGCGCGCGCCGGGGTGTGACGGCCGTCATGCCGGCCTCCGTGCGCCCCGCCGATCGGACCCCGTTTTGACCGGCCGGTGGGGCTGCGGGTATCGTTGCCTGCTGTTGTACGACATCTGTGGGCGTGCCGCCTGAGGTACGCTTGGTCGTTCGTGCGCGCTGGTCCGGCTGGGTTGTCCTGGTCACCTCGGCGCGCGACCCCAGACCGACGACGAGACAAGGTAGACCTGTGCGTACGTACAGCCCGAAGCCGGGTGAGATCGAGCGTCAGTGGCACGTCATCGACGCCTCTGATGTCGTGCTGGGCCGCCTGGCCACCCACGCCGCCACGCTGCTGCGGGGCAAGCACAAGCCGACTTTCGCGCCGCACGTCGACACGGGCGACTTCGTCGTCGTCGTGAACGCGGGCAAGGTCGCGCTGACCGGCAACAAGCGCCAGCAGAAGATCGCTTACCGGCACTCCGGTTACCCGGGTGGCCTCAAGCAGGTCGGATACGAGGAGCTGTTGGCCAAGCGCCCCGAGCGGGCCATCGAGCTGGCGGTGAAGGGGATGCTCCCGCACAACAAGCTCGGCCGTCAGCTCATCAAGAAGCTGAAGGTCTACGCCGGTGCCGAGCACCCGCACACCGCGCAGCAGCCGGTGCCGTTCGAGATCAAGCAGATCGCGCAGTGAGCGCGGGCGAAGGAAGCAGCATGACCGACATCACCGTCACCGAGGTCGCCCCCGAGGCCACCGAGGCGCCGGCGCCCGTCGCGCGCGCGCCTCGTGGTGACCGCCCGATCCAGACCGTGGGTCGGCGCAAGGAGGCCATCGTCCGGGTGCGCATCGTGCCGGGTACCGGCAAGATCACCTGCAACGGGCGTGACCTGGAGGCGTACTTCCCGAGCAAGGTGCACCAGCAGCTGATCAAGGATCCGCTGGTCACCGCCGAGAAGCCCGAGGCGTTCGATGTCATCGCCAACCTGCGCGGTGGTGGCACCACCGGCCAGGCCGGCGCACTGCGGCTGGCCATCGCCCGGGCGCTGATCGTCAGCGAGCCCGACGACCGGCCGGCCCTGAAGAAGGCCGGTTTCCTGACCCGGGACGCC
Source organism: Micromonospora sp. HNM0581 (assembly GCF_012726175.1). Lineage (GTDB taxonomy): Bacteria > Actinomycetota > Actinomycetes > Mycobacteriales > Micromonosporaceae > Micromonospora. Next base: position 265,082 of record NZ_JAASAD010000001.1, on the reverse strand, counting down.
CGGGTCAAGGAGAGCAAGAAGTACGGCCTCAAGAAGGCCCGTAAGGCTCCCCAGTACTCGAAGCGCTGATCTCCAGCCGCACCTTGTACTTCTGACGGACGGCCGGTCCGCCTCCCCTCGACGGGGAGGTGGACCGGCCGTTTCCGTGGCCTCACGACAAGGCACGTTTCCTGTATCGGCAGTTCATCGGAGGTTGGTGGGTATGGGCCGGTTGTTCGGCACGGACGGTGTACGCGGGCGGGCGAACGCCGACCTGACGCCGGAGTTGGCGCTCTCGGTGGCCATCGCGGCGGCACACACCCTCGCCGAGTCGGACCGTGGCCGCGCGCCTCTGGCAGTGGTGGGGCGGGACACCCGAGCCAGCGGCGAGATGCTCGAGGCCGCCGTCGTGGCCGGGCTGACCAGCGCCGGCGCGACGGTGATCCGGGTGGGTGTGCTACCCACCCCGGCGGTGGCGTTCCTCACTGCCGAGGCCAAGGCGGACCTCGGGGTCATGCTGTCGGCCTCGCACAACCCGATGCCAGACAACGGCATCAAGTTGTTCGCCGCGGGTGGGCACAAGCTGCCCGACGAGATCGAAATGCGGATCGAGGCGGCCATCGAGGCCAACGCCACCACCGCCTGGGAGCGCCCAATCGGCGCGGGGGTGGGCCGGGTGCACGACCTGCTCGACGGCGCGAGTCACTATGTGCAGCACGTCGCCGGGACCGCGCCGCACCGCCTGGACGGGATCAAAGTCGTGGTCGACTGCGCCAACGGCGCCGCCGCCGAGGTGGCCCCGGCGGTCTACCGGGAGGCCGGTGCCGAGGTCATCGCGATCAACGCCGAGCCGGACGGGCTCAACATCAACGACGAGTGCGGCTCCAACCACATCGAGGCACTGCGTCAGGCGGTGGTGGAGCACGGGGCGCATCTCGGCATCGCGCACGACGGTGACGCCGACAGGTGCGTGGCGGTGAGCGCCGACGGTGAGGAGGTCGACGGCGATCAGGTCATGGCGATCCTGGCGCTGGCCATGCGGGAGGCCGGCACACTGACCGGTGACACCCTGGTCGCCACCGTGATGAGCAACCTCGGTCTGCGTCTGGCCATGTCCGCCGAGGGCATCCGGCTGGTCGAGACCAAGGTCGGTGACCGGTACGTGCTCGAGGAACTGCGCGCCTCCGGGCTCGCCCTGGGCGGCGAGCAGAGCGGACACATCGTCATGCCGGCGTACGCGACCACCGGCGACGGGGTCCTCACCGGGCTGCACCTGATGGCTCGGATCGCGGCCACCGGCCGCCCCCTGGCGGACCTCGCCAGCGTGGTGACCAGGCTGCCGCAGGTTCTGATCAACGTGCCGGTCGGGGACCGTACCGTCGGCGCCGCCGCACCGGTGGTCCGCGCCGAGGTCGAGCGGGCCGAGGCCGAGCTGGGCGAGGCTGGTCGCGTGCTGCTGCGCCCGTCCGGCACCGAGCCACTGGTCCGGGTGATGGTCGAGGCCGCCACCGAGCAGACGGCCCGGGAGGTAGCCGAGCGCATCGCCGCCCACGTTCGAACCGCCAGCCCCGCCTGAGCGAAGACGGAGGCTGTGCGTACCGGCCTAAACTTCGGACCGCGGTGGCGTCGACCGGCGGAAATCGGGCAGCCGGTGCAGGCGGTTCACCGCTTCGGTCAGCACGTCGGGGCGTTTGCAGAAGGCGAAGCGGATCAGTCGGCGACCGGCCGCGGGATCATCGTAGAAGACCTGGGTGGGTACTGCGACCACGCCGGCCAGCTCAGGTAGGGCACGACAGAAGTCGACGCCGTCGGTGCCACCGAGGGCGGTGATGTCGGCGGTGACGAAGTACGTGCCCTCCGGGTTGAGCACGTCGAACCCGGCTGCGGTCAAACCGCCGACCAGTTGGTCACGACGGGTCTGCAGACCGGCCCGGAAGGCGGTGAAGTAGTCGTCGGGTAGGGCGAGCGCCACCGCCACCGCCGGTTGCAGGGGTGCGGCGTTGACGAAGGTGAGGAACTGCTTGACTCGCAGTACCGCCGACACCAGCTGCGCCGGCCCGCTGGCCCAACCCACCTTCCAGCCGGTGCAGGAGAAGGTTTTGCCGGCCGAGGAGATCCGCAGCGTGCGCTCGCGCATTCCGGGCAGCGTGGCCAGCGGTACGTGCCCGCTGACGGCGTCGGTGAAGGCCAGATGCTCATACACCTCGTCGGTGATCGCGTACGCGTCGTGCTCCTGGCACAGCTGCGCGACAAAGGTCAGCTCGTCCGGGGTGAACACCTTGCCGGTCGGGTTGTGCGGTGAGTTCAGCAGCACCAGCCGGGTACGCGCACCGAAGGCGGCCCGCAGCTCGTCCGGGTCGTACGCGTACCGCCCGTCGGAGCCGGGGCGTAGCGTCACCGGTCGCCGGACTGCGCCGGCCAGGGCGATCGAGGCGGCGTACGAGTCGTAGTACGGCTCGAAGCAGACCACCTCGTCGCCGGGTTCGCAGAGGGCGAGCATGGCTGCGGTGACGGCCTCGGTGGCACCGGCGGTCACGACCACCTCGCTGTCCGGGTCGTACTCCAGACCCCAGAAGCGGCGTTGGTGTGCCGCCAGCGCTGCCCGTAGTTCGGGGATGCCGGGGCCGGGTGGGTACTGGTTGCGCCCGGCGGCCAGAGCCTGCGCCGCGGCGGTGAGCATCTCGGGCGGGCCGTCGGTGTCCGGGAACCCCTGCCCGAGATTCACCGCGCCGGTACGTACCGCGAGGGATGACATCTCGGCGAAGATCGTCGTCCCGAACGGGCGCATCCGGGTCACCAACGGGTCGACATCGCTGCTCGTCACGTTCGACAGGTTACGGGTGCGATCTTCCGACCCGCTCGCACTCGGGTGCGTGCTTTGTCGTGCCGATGATCGCCATCACCGAATCGATCAGGTGGACTGATTGTTTACCCCGCTTTCGAGCAGGCGTCGTGAGTGATGCTGGGTTAGGCTGCGACCCATGTGTGGAATCGTGGGTTACGCCGGTGCCCGACCGGCGCTCGGTATCGTGCTCGACGGCTTGCGGCGGCTGGAGTACCGCGGCTACGACTCGGCCGGGGTCGCCGTCGTCTGCGACGGGGAGCTGCTGACCGAGAAGAAGGCCGGCAAGCTGGCAAACCTGGAGAAGGTGCTCTCCGAGCGGGCCGCCGAGGATCCGGCCGGCTGCGGCGCCAGTCCGATCGGCATCGGCGACGGCACCACGGGCATCGGACACACCCGGTGGGCCACCCACGGCGGCCCCACGGACCGCAACGCCCATCCGCACCTGTCGCCCGACGGGCGGGTCGCGGTGATCCACAACGGCATCATCGAGAACTTCGCCAAACTTCGTGCCGAACTGGAGGAGGAGGGCGTCGCCTTCACCAGCGACACCGACACCGAGTGTGCCGCCCACCTGCTCTCCGCGGCACTGGCCGACCTGCGTGCGGCGGGCCAGCCGGACGGGCCGCAGCTGCTGACCGCGGCCATGCGGGTGGTCTGCCAACGGCTGGAGGGCGCCTTCACGTTGCTCGCCGTCGACTCGGCGGTTCCCGGCGCGGTGGTCGGTGCGCGCCGAAACTCACCCCTGGTCGTCGGTCGCGGCGACGGGGAGAACTACCTCGCCAGCGACGTCGCCGCGTTCATCGAGCACACCCGGGACGCTGTCGAGCTGGGTCAGGACCAGATCGTGCTGATCACCGGCGAGAGCATCGAGATCACCGACTTCGAGGGGCAGCCGGCCACCGGCAAGGACTTCCACATCGACTGGGACTCCTCGGCCGCCGAGAAGGGCGGCTACGACTGGTTCATGCTCAAGGAGATCGAGGAGCAGCCGCAGGCCGTCGCCGACACGCTGCTCGGGCGGCTGACCGAGACCGGCGAGATCATGCTCGACGAGGTTCGGCTCAGCGACCAGGATCTGCGCGACGTCGACAAGATCTTCATCGTCGCCTGTGGGACGTCCTACCACGCCGGAATGGTGGCCAAGTACGCCATCGAGCACTGGACGCGGATCCCCTGCGAGGTGGAGCTGGCCAGCGAGTTCCGCTACCGCGACCCGGTGCTCGACCGGTCCACCCTGATCGTGGTGATCTCGCAGTCCGGCGAGACCATGGACACCCTGATGGCGCTGCGGCACGCCAAGGAGCAGAAGGCCCGGGTGCTGGCCATCTGCAACACCAACGGCTCCACCATCCCCCGGGAGTCCGACGCGGTGCTCTACACCCACGGCGGCCCGGAGATCGCGGTGGCCTCCACCAAGGCGTTCCTCACCCAGGTGATCGCCTGCTACCTCATCGGCCTGCACCTGGCGCAGGTGCGTGGCGTCAAGTACGCCGACGAGGTGGCGGCCGTGGTCGACCAGCTTCACCAGGTGCCGGACAAGCTGCGCGAGCTGCTCGGGCGGATCGAGCCGGTCCGCGAGCTGGCCCGCGAGCTGCGCACCGAGTCGACGGTGTTGTTCATCGGCCGGCACGTCGGCTACCCGGTGGCGTTGGAGGGTGCGCTGAAGCTCAAGGAGCTGGCGTACATGCACGCCGAGGGCTTCGCCGCGGGTGAGCTCAAGCACGGCCCGATCTCGCTGATCGACGAGGGCACCCCGGTGATCTGCATCGTCCCCTCTCCGGTCGGCCGGGGCATGCTGCACGACAAGGTCGTCTCCAACATCCAGGAGGTACGCGCACGCGGCGCCCGCACCATCGTCATCGCCGAGGAGGGTGACGAGTCGGTGGTCCGCTACGCCGACCACCTGATCCACGTGCCGCGTACGCCGACGCTGCTCGCGCCGCTGGTGACGACGGTGCCGTTGCAGGTGTTCGCGGCCGAGATCGCCGCCGCCCGGGGACACGACGTGGACCAGCCACGTAACCTCGCCAAGTCCGTCACCGTGGAGTAGCCGGCAGCCGGTCACCGACCCAGAACCACCCGCGCCATGCCGTCCAGCGCCGGATTGTCCGGATGCCAGTAGCCGGTGTGGCCGTACCGGCCGCTGGGGAACGTACGACCTCCGAAGCCCGGCCCGGCCGGGTCGCGCCCGAACCACAGTTCGTCGCTCGGCCCGGCCAGCCAACCGGCGATCGCGCCGACCGGCGAGGCACCGAGCGCCGCCCGCAGGGCGAGTTCGTCCGGTGGGCGGGTCAGTCGGATGACATCGTCCGGTGCGCTGCTGGCCCACACCTGCCCGGGCGGCAGACCGAGGTCGGCCGCGTGCGCCACGCCGACCCCGGGTGAGCCGACGAAGACCAGCGCGTCGGCGGCGAGGCCGTGATCGCGGGCGGTGGTCCCGACCACGAGCGAACCGTAGCTGTGCCCGAGCACGGTCTGCCGGGCCGGCGGGCCCTCGTGGGTGGCCCGTAACCCCTCCTGGAACCGGTGCAGTGACTCCCCGGCTGCGCGAGCCTGCCCGTCCCAGGCCGCCTCGTGCAGGAAATCCGGGGCGTCGTAGTCCAGCCAGAGCACCGCCGAGGTCTGCGCATCCGGGGCCAGTTCCGCGCAACGGGTCAACACCCGATGCGCCCGGCCCAGCTCACCGGTGGCGTCGTCGAGCCCGGCCGTCATTCCCGGCACGTAGGTGAGGACATCCGTGGCCCGGTCCGGGTTACCCAATGCCACCACGGCCCGTCCCTCCTCTGCGACGTCCAGGCCCAGCAGGTAGGCCCGTGGTTGCTGGGACGACTCCAGCCGGGCGACGAGAGCGTCCAGCCCGGACATCGCGGCCTCGACGCCACGTAGCCCGGCCAGCTCCAACGGGCCCCGCGGCACCCGGGCCAGCAACTGCTCCCACCGTTCGACCAGTGCCGCTCGCCGGGCCACGAGCAGCAGCCGGTTGGCCTGGTCACGGGCATCGGCTGGTATCCCGTCGAGTCGGCCGGTCAGCTCCGGCTCGTGCACCACCAGCCAGCGGCGTTCAGCCGGCGTGAGCCCGGCCCACCAGCGTCGCACCAGGGCTGGCTCGCCTGGTGCCGGTGGACGGTACGACGGTGGCTGGGCCGTCCAGCCCGTTCCGGCGTCCTCAGCCAGACGGGCGAGGCGTGCCGTGGCCTCCCCGTCGGCCGTGGCTGCCAGAACGAGGGCCTCCCGCAGGGCGGTGGCCACCTGGGCCACCGCAGTCCCGGTGCGGTCGGTCTGCATCCGGACGGGATCGGCGCGTACGCCGCCCCGGCGGTCGATGAGCACTCCGGTGGCGGCGGCCAACGCCACGGCCGCCGCCAGCTGGGCCCGCGCGGCCACCAGCCGCGCGGCGAACTCGGCGAGCACCTGATCGGTCTCGATCGCGGCCGGAACCAGCGCGACCAACTCGCCGCGCAGCCGGGCCAGGCGAGAGTCGGCGGACTCGGCGGCACTGCCGGACCACGCGGCGCGCAGGTCGGCGGCATCGTCGGTGAGTTCACTGGACCGCCGCTCGGCGACCCCCGCCAGGCTCGCCCAGGCCGAACCCGTGGCCCGCCAGGCTGCCGGGTCGGCCATGGAGAGCTGGGCGTACCCGACCACCCCTGCTGCGCTCACCGGGGCACGGCGGAGAGCCGGGCGGCGGCCCTGGCGTCCACCGACTCGTACGCCGCGGCGGCGGCGCGTACCGCGTCGCCGGTCTCCGCGACCCGCGCAGCGAGCCGACCCGACCAGGCGTGCACAGCCGCTTCCAGGCCGGCGAGCGCCCGCGCCGTCGACCATTCCCGGGCCGGTGCGCCAAGCCCCCGTCCACCAGCCATACCGTGTGCCAGCCGGTGCCCGGTGCCATCGAGCGACCGCCCGACCCGGTGCAGAAGCTCCGGCCGTACTGCCAATGTCTCCTCGGCCATCGATCCTCCCGCGTGGCATCAGTACGACCCCGACGACGCTAGGCGGTGACGATGCCGACGACAGTGCCCTGTGGACAACCACCCGGGGGGCGTACCCGTGGTTCGTCCACAGGCATTGCCGGACGTGCACACGACGGCTATCTTGCGGCCCCGACGCCGGTAGGGTTGGTCAGGTGATCGGGGAGCGGGGTGCGGGATGAGACCGGTCTGGCGGGTCGCGGACGTCCGCGCGGCGGAGGCCGCCCTGATGGCCACCGTGCCGCCCGGCACGCTGATGCAGCGTGCCGCCGCCGGGCTGGCCCGCCGTTGTGCGCTGCTGCTCGCCGACCGGGGCGGGGTGTACGCCGCACCGGTGCTGCTGTTGGTCGGCTCCGGTGACAACGGCGGCGACGCCCTGTACGCCGGCGCCCGGCTCGCCCGGCGCGGCGCCGATGTGTCGGCGCTGCTGCTCACTCCGGGGCGGGCCCACAGCGAAGGACTGGCGGCGCTGCGCGCAGCCGGAGGACGGGTCGTGCCGCGACCGCCAGCCGTGGTCGACGTGGTGCTCGACGGGATCGTCGGTATCGGCGGCCACGGTGGTCTCCGGGAGACCGCGGAGCAGACGGCGGGGAGTCTGCTACGGCGCCGGGGGCGCGACGGCCAGCGGACGACGGTGGTGGCGGTGGACGTGCCGAGCGGCGTCGCGGTGGACACCGGGGCGGTGCCGTTGACGCCGGCCGGTCGCCCGAACGCGGTGCACGCCGACGTGACGGTGGCCTTCGGCGCGTTGAAGCCGGCCCTGGCGGTCGGCCCCGCCGCCGCGCTGGCCGGCGAGGTGGAACTCGTCGACATCGGGCTGGCACCGTGGCTGCGCGGCAGCCCCGCGCTGCACGTCGTGGAAAGGTCCGACGTGACCGACTGGTGGCCGGTGCTCGGCCCCGGATCGGAGAAGTACTCCCGTGGTGTGGTCGGGGTGGCCACCGGCTCCGCGACGTATCCGGGCGCGGCGGTGCTCTCCGTCGGCGGGGCGCTCGCCGGCCCGTCCGGGCTGGTCCGCTACGCCGGAGGCGCCCGGGACGAGGTGGTTCGCGAGCACCCCTCGGTGATCGCCAGCGGCCGGGTCTCCGATGCCGGCCGGGTGCAGGCCTGGGTGTGCGGGTCGGGACTGGGAACCGACGAGCGGGCCGCCGCCGAACTGCGGACCGTGCTCGCCGCGCCGGTGCCGGTGGTGCTGGACGCCGACGCGCTGACGCTGCTCGTCGACGGTTCGCTCGCCGACCAGCTCCGCCAGCGGGACGCGCCGATCGTTGTCACCCCGCACGATCGCGAGTTCACCCGCCTCTGCGGGGAGGAGCCGGGTGCCGACCGGGTCGCCGCCACGCTCCGACTGGCCGCCTGGATGAACGCGGTGGTGCTGCTCAAGGGGGATCGCACGGTGGTCGGAACGCCGGACGGGCGGGCGTACGCCAATCCGACCGGCACCCCCGCGCTGGCCACCGGTGGCACCGGCGACGTGTTGGCCGGCCTGCTTGGTTCGTTGCTCGCGGCGGGGTTGCCGGCCGAGCGGGCCGCCGCCGCGGCGGCGTTCCTGCACGGGCTGGCGGGACGGGAAGCCGCCCGGGGCGGCCCGGTGACCGCGCGGGATGTCGCCGTCGCGCTGCGTCCGGTGCTGGCCCGGCTGTCCTGAGTACCCGTGGTGCTGATCAGCGTGGAAAGTAGGGTGGGGGACATGTGGCAGGCCGAGGTACGTGTCGACCTGGATGCGATCCGGGAGAACGTGGACCGGCTGCGGGCCGGCACCAGCGCGGAGCTGATGGCGGTGGTGAAGGGCGACGGCTACGGGCACGGGATGGTTCCGTCGGCCCGCGCCGCGCTCGACGCGGGGGCGGACTGGCTTGGCGTCTGCACGCTGGACGAGGCGTTGGCGTTACGTGCGGCCGGGATCGACGCACCGGTGCTTGCCTGGCTGCTCGCGCCGGGTCTGCCGCTGCACGCCGGAGTGACCGCCGGCGTCGATCTGGGGGTGGCGAGTCTGCCGCAGCTCGACGAGATGGTGGCGGCGGCCCGGACCGCCGGGCGTCCCGCTCGCCTCCACCTCAAGATCGACACCGGGTTGTCCCGGGGTGGCGCGACGGTCGCCGACTGGCCGACGCTGCTCGACGCCGCAGCCAAGGCGCAGGCCGACGGGCTGGTCGAGGTGGTCGGGGTGTGGAGCCACTTCGTGTACGCGGACCTGCCCGGTCACCCCACCACCGATCGGCAGGTTGCGGTCTTCCACGAGGGCCTGGCCATGGTCGAGCGCGCCGGGCTGCGTCCACGCTACCGGCACCTGGCCAACTCGGCGGCCACGTTGACCCGGCCGGACACCCACTTCGACCTGGTCCGACCGGGGCTGGCAGTCTACGGCCTCTCCCCGGTGACCGGTGGGGGGTACGGGTTGCGGCCGGCGATGACCGCCCGTGCCCGGGTGATGCTCACCAAGCGGGTGCCGGCCGGCGCGGGTGTCTCCTACGGCCACACCTACACCACCGGGCGCGCGGCGAATCTGGCCGTGGTGCCGCTCGGCTACGCCGACGGGGTGCCCCGGCACGCCTCGAACACCGGTCCGGTGCAGCTCGGCGGGGTTCGCCGGACCATCTCCGGTCGGGTTTGTATGGACCAGTTCGTGCTGGACTGCGGTGACGACGCGGTGGCTGCCGGCGACGTGGCGGTCCTGTTCGGCAGCGGATCCGACGGTGAACCCACGGCCGACGACTGGGCCGAGGCGGTCGGCACCATCAACTACGAGATCGTCACCCGGTTCGGCAGCACCCGGGTGCCCCGTGTCTACGACGGCGATCGGACATGACCGGCTGGCACGTTCCACGACCCCGGACCACCGCCGGGAAGGCAGCCGGCCTGGTCGGTGCGGCGCTCGGGGTGGCCGCCGCCGGACTGGCCGCCGGCGTCGCCACGGAACGCGCCCTGGTCCGTCGACTCAAGGCGGACCCCACCGACCCGTACGCCGAGGAGGCCTTCGGCGATCAGCGGTACGACGAGGCGTACCTGCTGGAGATGCCCGACGGTACCGACATCCACGTCGAGGTGGTCGAGCCGACCCGGCCGGTCGAGCGCCACCCGACCGTGCTGCTGGTGCACGGCTTCTGCCTCGACATGGGCACCTTCCACTTCCAGCGCAAACTGCTCGCCGAACGCGGTGAACACCGAATCGTCGCGTACGACCAGCCGGGACACGGCCGTTCGGGTCGACTGGAGAGCGGCGAGTACGACCTGACCGCACTCGGCCGCACCCTCCGCCGGGTGATCGACGAGGCTGCCCCGGCGGGGCCACTCGTGCTCGTTGGTCACTCGATGGGTGGCATGACCATCATGGCTCTGGCCGAGCTGTACCCGGAGATGTTCGGTGACCGGGTGGTGGGGACCGTGCTGATGGCCACGTCGGGCGGGCTGCTTGCCGAGACGAAACTGGTCGCGCCGGCCCTGCTGGGCCGGGTGGGCGCGCCGGTGCTCTACATGGCCGGCAACGTCACCCGCTACGGCGGGGCGGTGATCGACAGGGCTCGCCGCTCGACAGGCAACGTGGCCTGGCTGCTGACCCGCCGCTACGGGTTCGGCACCACTCGTCCGAGCCCCGCGCTGGTGTCGTACGTGGAGCGGATGAACTCGCGCACCTCCGCCGACACGGTGACCCGCTACCTGCGTACCCTGGCGTCCCACTCCCGGTTCCCGGCACTCGCCGCGTTGGTCAACACGCCGGTGCTGGTGATCGTCGGCGACAAGGACATGATCACACCGATGACCCATTCGGAGGAAATCGTCCGACGGCTGCCGCACGCCGAGTTCGTCAGGGTTCCGGACAGCGGCCACGTGGTGATGCTCGAGCATGCCGAGGAGGTGAATGCGGCGTTGCTCCGTTTCCTCGGCAGCTGTGGTCGGGACGGGTCGTGACCGGGTTCGTGCTGCCGACGGTGGCAGAGACGTACGCCTTCGGGCAGCGGCTGGCCGGACTGCTGCGCGCCGGTGACCTGGTATTGCTCACCGGACCGCTGGGTGCCGGCAAGACCGCGCTGACCCGGGGGATCGGCGCCGGCCTGGGGGTGCTCGGTGACGTCACCTCGCCGACTTTCGTGATCGCCCGTCTGCACCGCCCGGATCCGACCGGTGGGCGGGCGGTGGCGCTCGTGCACGCCGACGCGTACCGGTTGAGCGACGCGGGAGATCCCCGCGCTGAGATCGACGACCTCGACCTGGACGCGTCGGTCGACGAGTCGGTGACGGTGGTCGAGTGGGGTGAAGGACTTGTCGAGCACCTGGCCGACGCCCACCTGCGGATCCGCCTGCATCGGCACGACGACGACACCCGGACAGCGGAACTGGAGGCGGTCGGTGGTGACTGGGCGCAGCGCCTGGTGACCTTCCCCGCCCGGGGCTGAGCCCTGTCGTACCCGGTGCCTACAGTGCCCGCAGACGTGCGTTCCTACCGGTGAGAGGTTGCCGATGCCCGACGACACCCCCGCCCTCGACCTGCTGGCGCTGCTTCCCGACGAGTGGCGGGCGGTGCTCAGCCCTCATCTCGACGCGGCCCGTACGGCTGCGTTGAGCGAGTTCGTCGCCCGGGAGTACGCCACCGCCACGGTCTTCCCGCCGGTGGCGGACCTCTTCACGGCCTACCGGCTGTGCCCGCCGTCGGCCTGCCGGGTGCTGATTCTCGGCCAGGACCCCTACCACCGGGTCGGCCAGGCCCACGGGTTGAGCTTCAGCGTGCGGGAGGGGGTGGCCGTGCCACCCTCGTTGCGTAACGTCTTCAAGGAACTGGGCGAGGATCTGGGCGTGCCGAAGCCGCGCAGCGGTAACCTCGCCGGCTGGGCGGCGCAGGGTGTGCTGTTGCTCAACTCGGTGCTGACCGTGCGGCAGGGTTCGCCCGGGTCGCACGCCAACCAGGGCTGGGAGGAGTTCACCGACGCGACCATCCGGGCACTCGACGCGCTGGAGTCACGGGTGGTGTTCCTGCTCTGGGGTGGTTATGCCCGGAAGAAGGCGGCGCTGGTCGGCAGTCCGCAGCATGTGGTCCTTGAGGCCGGTCATCCCAGCCCGATGAATCCTCGCGGTTTCCTCGGCAGTCGCCCGTTCAGCGCGGCCAACAAGGCGCTCGCCGACGCGGGCCTGCCCACCGTCGACTGGGAACGCCCGGCTGGTTGAGCCACCTCTGCGGGATGCGGCGCGGCGTTGCCGGACGGGGTACGGCTAGGCTGGTTCACCGTGCTCGTACTCGTGGTGGACAGCTCGACTCCGGCGGTGACCGCGGCGCTCGTCGAGGTCACCGCGGACGCGGTCGTCACCCGGGCGCACCGGTGCACCGTCGACGCCCGCGCGCACGGCGAACTGCTCGCCCCGCAGGTGGACACGGTGCTGGCCGACGTCGACGCCCGGCCGGTCGATCTGACCGCGATCGTCGTCGGGCTCGGGCCCGGCCCGTTCACCGGGCTGCGGGTGGGCCTGGTCACCGCCGCCACCATGGGACAGGTGCTCGACATCCCGGCGTACGGTGTCTGCTCGTTGGACGCCATCGGTCACCCGGCGGTGACCGGTGCGCCGGTGCTGGCGGCGAGCGACGCGAGGCGTCGGGAGATCTACTGGGCGGTGTACGGCGGCGCCGGTGAACGCGTCGTCGGGCCGGAGGTCGGCATGCCCACGGTGGCCGCTGACCGGGCCCGGGAGTTGGGCGCGACCGCCGCCGTCGGTGATGGTGCCCACCGCTACGCCGAGGTGCTGGGTCTGCCGCTACTGGCCGAACCCCGCTACCCGGATGCGCATGCGCTGGCTGTCCTGGCCGCGGAGAAGGTCCGGGCCGGTGCGGCCTCTGATCCGCTTACCCCGCTCTACCTGCGCAGACCCGATGCGGTGGCCGCGACCGCGCGTAAGCCGGTGCTGCCGTGAGCCGGGCGCTGCCGGCCCGGTTCCGCTGGTGGCACATCGACGAGGTGCTGACGATCGAGGCTGATCTGTTCGGTGTCGAGCAGTGGTCGGCGGCCATGTTCTGGAACGAGCTGTCCCACGGGCACTACTACCGGGTGGCCATCGACGACGACGGCGCGGTGCTCGGCTACGCCGGGCTCGCCGTCGCCCCGCCTGACGAGGCATGGGTGCAGAACATCGCGGTCCGGCGGGACGCGCAGCGCCGGGGGATCGGTCGCTTGCTGCTGGAGGAACTGCTCGGTGAGGCCGGTCGGCGCGGCGTACGGGACGTGCTGCTGGAGGTCGCCGCCGACAACGCCCCGGCTCAGCGGCTCTACGCCACGTACGGTTTCGAGCCGATCGGCGTGCGGCGTGGCTACTACCAACCGAGCAACACCGACGCGCTGGTGATGCAGCGTACCCAGGACTGAGCGAACAATGGCTGACGAACCCTTGATCCTCGGCATCGAGACCTCGTGCGACGAGACCGGTGTCGGCGTCGTACGCGGACACACCCTGCTCGCCGACGCGCTGGCATCCAGCGTGGACCAGCACGCCCGCTTCGGTGGGGTGGTGCCGGAGGTGGCCAGCCGGGCACACCTGGAGGCCATCGTGCCGACCATGCAGCGGGCGCTGACCGAAGCGGGGGTGACGCTCGTCGACGTGGACGCGATAGCCGTCACCGCCGGGCCCGGCCTGGCCGGGGCGCTGCTCGTCGGAGTGGCTGCGGCGAAAGGGTACGCGGTCGCCGCCGAGAAGCCGGTCTACGGTGTCAACCATCTCGCCGCGCACGTCGCGGTGGACACCCTGGAGCACGGTCCGCTGTCCGAACCGGCGATCGCACTGCTGGTCTCCGGCGGCCATTCGTCGCTACTGCTGGTGGACGACCTGGCTCGGGGCGTGACCCCGCTGGGCGCCACCATCGACGACGCGGCCGGCGAGGCGTTCGACAAAGTGGCTCGGCTGCTCGGCCTGCCGTTCCCCGGTGGACCGTACATCGACCGGGAGGCGCGGGCCGGTGACCCGGCGGCGATCGCCTTCCCACGTGGCCTGACCGCCGCCAAGGATCTCGCCGCGCACCGCCACGACTTCTCGTTCTCCGGGCTGAAAACCGCGGTGGCCCGGTGGGTGGAGGCCCGCCAGCGGGCCGGCGAGCCGGTCCCGGTCGCCGACGTCGCCGCGTCCTTTCAGGAGGCGGTCTGCGACGTGCTGGTCGACAAGGCCTTGGACGCCTGCCGTGACCGGGGAGTGCAGACGCTGGTGATCGGCGGGGGAGTCGCGGCCAACTCACGGTTGCGGGCGGTGGCCGAGCAGCGGGCCGCCCGGCACGGCATTCGGATTCGAGTACCCCGACCGGGGCTGTGCACGGACAACGGCGCGATGGTGGCGGCCCTCGGCGCGCACCTGGTCGCTTCGGGTGTCGCGCCGAGCCGACTCGACCTGCCCGCCGATTCAGCCATGCCGGTGACCACTGTCAGCGTCTGAGGAGGAAGACGTGATCGTACGGATGTGGGAAGCGCGGGCGGAGCCGTACGCGCTGGCCGACCTGATCACCTGGGTCTGTGACAGTGCACTGGCCGAGTTCGCGCACGACCCGTTGCACCTGTCCAGCGAGGTCTTCTCCTCCACCGACCACCGGGTCGTGGTGATCTCCAAGTGGCGCAGCAGTCCGCAGCCACTACCCGACCCGCCGGTGATGCTGCTCGCCCGGCAGCCGCATTTCTGGGACTTCACCCAGGTCGACCGCTGAGGTGTCAGCGAGCTGGTCAGGTCAGCGGATGGTCACCGTGGTGGTGGCGGTGGAACGGTCGATCTCACTCGTCCGGGCGCTCACCCGCAGTGTCCACTCACCGGCGACCGGGAAGTGGATCTCGGCGCTGCCGTGGTGCGGCTCCAACGCGAACACGTCGACTGTGATCGGCTCGATGCCGGCCTCCGGCAGGGCGGCGGTGACCGTCCACTCCGCCACCGGCAACTCCTTCGCCTGCGGGGTGTAGACGTACGCGTGCAGACTGTTCGTGGTCCCGGCGACCGCCGGATAGATGTCGAACTGCAAGGTGAACAGGTCGGTGGTGAGCGACTGCGCGACGCCCTCCCTGGTCACCCCGTCTGCCGCCGTGCCGGCGGACCGACCTGGCGGCGTCTGTACCAGCACCGCGGTCAGCGCCAGCACCACCGCGGTCACGGCCAGTTCCACGCCGGCGGCCCGGGCGACCCGCCGGGGCCGGAGCGCCGCGATCCGGCGCCGGATCAGCCGGCGCTGCCCGGCCGCCACCGCGAGCACCCCGGCCAGCAGGATCGCCTTGGCCAGCAGCAGGCGGCCGTAGGTACTGCCCGACAACGCCGAGGGGCGGCCGATTTCGATCACGGCCTGACCGAAGCCGGCGGCGACGAGCCAGGCCACCGCGAGCGTGGCCAGCCGGGACCAGGCCGGCAGGATCCGGGCGAGTACCCGCTCATGGGTGCCTCGGACCAGGAATGCGGCGAGCGCGAGTAGCCCGCCCAGCCAGGCAGCCATCGCGGCGACGTGCAGGGTGCCCAACGCGATGCTCACCGGGGGCAGTGGCGAGGCGACCGGATGCCCGGCCAGAGGCCAGGTGACGAAGCCGGCCAGAGCGGTCACCACCAGGGCGCCGGTGCTCACTCGCCGGCCGACGAGACGACCGGCCGACGAACGGTCACCGGATCCCCGCATCACCGCGGGTAACAGGGCTGCGGCCAGCCCGACCAGCGCCAACCGGGCCGCCAACACCACGCCGATGTCGGTGTCCGCCACTGCCCGCAGGTCGGCGGGGGTGAGCTGCCCCACCGGCGCGCCGACCACCTGGGCCGCCTGTCCCACCCAGGTGCCGAGCGTGCCGGCGGCGACCAGTCCGAGCCCGGCCAGCGCCACGATGGTCGCTCCCCGTCGGGAGCGTCGGCGGGGCCACATGGTGCCTGCGAGCAGCGGCGGGCCGACGGCCAGGAGCAGACCCAGATAGCCGAAGTACTTGGCGGTCGGCACCAGCACGCTGGCCGGCGATTCGGACTCTGCCAGAGCTGGCTCGGGAGGGGTCGCCGACGGTGCTCCGGCGGCGAAGGTGAAGCTGCCCGCGACCGGGTGACTGTCGGCCGAGATGACCCGGTAACTGACCAGGTAGGTGCCGAGCGGACGATCTGAGGGCCGTAGTGCGATCCGGATCGTGCCGTTGCGGACCTCGGGCTCGCCGACGTTGATCCGTTTGCCGTCGGGCGCGAGGACCTGCACCCGGCCGGGAACGACTCCGACGTTCTCGTTGAAGGTGACGAGCACCTCGCGCGGCGCGTACCCGAGTACCTCGTCGCGTTGCGGGGTGGTGGTGACCACAACTGCGTGCGCCGCCGCTGGGCCGGTGGGGCCCAGGGCGGCGCACAATGCGGTGAGGGTCAGCCCGAGCAGGGCGGCGGCTCGGGTACGGAGGGTCATCGGTCGGGTGTGGCGGTCAGTTGCGGCGGAACATGCGGTACGTGAGGAAGCCGCCGGTTCCGAGGGCGCCGATGAAGATCGCCCAGATGAGCGTGTTGCTGACGCCGATCTGCGGGCCGGTGTTGGCTGACGCGGCGGCGAGCAGGCCGTCGTTGCCGGGGGCGGGCAGCGCGGCGGGCGGCAACTCGGCGTAGCGGACGAGGCCGGTGGCCTCCAGCATCCGCATGTGGTCACCGACGAAGCTGTTCGCCGAGTTGGCCAGGTCCCGGATGACCTCGTTGCGGGTGCTGGCCCGGACCGCGCCGATGACCGGGAAGATCTTGCCGTGGGCCACCCGCAGTCGGGTGACGAAGATCTGGTCGAAGCGGGCGCCGTTGGAGTCCTTCATTTCGGTGAGCCAGCCCTGCTGCTCAGCGGTAGGTGAATTGGGAACAACGGCCCCGAGTTTGTTGGCCGCATCGACGGTGATGCGGTCGAGCTCCTCGTGCTGTCGGGCGATCTCGGCCCCGACCTCACGAACGACCTGTGATTGGCCCTTCTCGGCGGCCATCTGCCCAGCCGGCATCTCCCAGAGACCGGCTAGCCGTACCCCGTCCAGCAGGGCCTGGTCGGCGGCGGCGAGTTGCTGCGCGGCAGGCGCGGCAACTGCCACACCAGGCATGGTGACGAGTGCTGCGACGAGCGTGGTGAGCAGCACCGCCAAGCGACGGGACCGGTTGCCCTGCCGGCGACGAGCGGAATCCAGCGGTGCCATGTCTGCGGCGCCTCCTCGGACGAGAACCGATCGTTAGCGAAGGACGTCCCTCCCCGTTGGCCGTCCGCATCCAGGTACGGATGGTGCGGCTGAACAGTTCACCGGTTGGCGAAACCTGCTCGCGAAATCTGGAACTGGAGGTCAGTTGACGTCGAGCGGATCGGCCAGCAGCCGATCGAAGGCGAGTTCGGCCGCGCCGACCAGAGGAGCGTCCTCACCGAGCTTCGGCGTCCGCAGCCGCACGTGTTCCAGGCAGGCCGGCAGCCCGTTGGAGTTGAGTCGGCTACGCACCTGCGCTGCGGCGGCCAGATAGAGGTCACGCATGGTGCCCCCGAAGATGACCATCTCCGGGTTGAAGATGTTGATCAGGTTGGCGACGCCGAAGCCGAGCCAGTCACCGGCCTGGCGTACCGCGATCTGGGCCTGGGCGTCGCCACGGTCGGCAGCGTCGAAGACCGCGAGCATCGCCTCCCGGCCTCGTGCGTCAGAGCGCCCGGCGGCCCGGAGCAGCCCGTGCTCGCCGATCTCGGTCTCCCAGCATCCCCGGTTGCCGCACGCGCAGCGGGCTCCGTCGCGGACCACCACCATGTGTCCCACCTCGCCGCTGTAGCCGCCGTGCCCGGTCAGCCGCCGCCCACCGGCGATGATTCCGGCGCCCACGCCGACGTCGCCGTAGAGGTAGATGACGTTGTCGCAGCCGGCCGCCGCACCACGGGCATGTTCGGCGAACGCTGCCACGTCGGCCACGTTGCCTACCGTTACCGGAACGTCCACGCCGAGTTCCGTGCCGAGCGCAGCGCCGATGGGTTCGTCCACCCAGCCGGTGGTCGGCCCGAGCCGGACCAGGCCGTCGTCTCGGCGGACCATGCCGCAGACCGCTACCCCGGCACCGACGCACAGGGCGCTCTCGGCCAGCGCCTGCCGCATCTCCTTCACCGCGCCGGCCAGCAGCGGAGCGGCCTCGGCTGCGGTCAGGCCAGGTGGTCGGTCCAGCTCCCGGCGGTCGAGGACGGCGCCGCCGAGCCCGACCCGTGCGGCGCGTAGCCGATCCACCTCGATGCTGGACGCGTATGCGAAGACCCGGTCCGACTCGGGCCGGACGACCAGCGACGGTCGTCCGGCCCGGCCGGTTTCCTTCGGCGCCCCCTCAGTCACCAGGCCGGCCGCGGCGAGGTCGGCGGTGAGCGCGCCGATGGTGCTCCGGTTCAACCCCAGCGCGGTGGTCAGTTCCGCGCGCGTGGTCGCACCGTGCACGTGCACGTAGCGCAGCAGGGCACCGAGATTCTGTCGACGAATCTCGTCCTGACTCGGTCCCACGCGCATCGGTTGTGACTACCCTCGGTGCAGCGGATCAGCGACCGCCGCTGGCGGCGGCTCGTCGGCGTGACAGGGCGTCGACGCTGGCGGCGAGAAGCAGCACCACGCCGGTGACCACGTACTTGACGCCCGAGCTGTAGCCCATCAGACCCATCCCGTTGTCGATCACCGCGACCACCGCGCCACCGAGAACCGCGTCGAGTACCCGCCCCTTACCGCCGAAGAGGCTGGTGCCACCGATCACGGCCGCGCCCACGGCGTAGAGCAGTACGTTGCTGCCGCCGGTGTTCGGGTCGACCGAGTTGGCCCGGCTGGCGGCGACGATGCCGCCGATCGCAGCCATGGTGGAGCAGATGACGAAGACCGAGATCCGGATCCGGTCCACGTTGATGCCGGCCCGACGGGCGGCCTCCTTGTTACCGCCGACCGCGTAGATGTGCCGGCCGTAGCTGGTCCGCTGGAGCACGAACGTCCAGACGATGAGCAGGATGGCGATGATCGGTACCACGATCGGTACGCCCTTGAGCGAGTTGAACAGAGGGTTGAAGCTGCGCTCCTGGTTGAGCAGGTAGACCGCCGGACCGAGGATGACCGCCAGGCCGACGATCCGGGCCAGCACCACGGTGATCGGATCGTTCACCAGGCCGCGCGCGGCGCGGCTCCGGTAGCGTCGCAACTGGATCATGGCATAGCCGACGAAGGCGATGGCGGCGAGCGTCCACCCGAGGACCGGGGGCAGGTTGCGGTTGGCGATCGCCACCAGCACCGAGTCGCGGATCGAGATGTTGCGGCCTTCCTCCATCAGCAACAGCACCACGCCCTGGAAGGCGAGGAAGCCGGCCAGGGTGACCACGAAGGACGGAATGCCGATCTTGGCGACCAGGAGACCGAGCGTGGTGCCGATGGCCATGCCGGTGAGTACGGCGGCCAGAACCGCGACGTACCAGGGATAACCCAGCACGGTGACCACGTTGGCCAGGACCGCCGCGCAGACGCCGCTGGCGAAACCAGCCGACAGGTCGATCTCCCCGAGCAGCAGGACGAAGACCAGACCCATCGCGATGAGGGTGACCGCCGCGCCCTGAGTGAACAGGTTGGCGAGGTTGACCGTGGTGAGGAACGACGGTCGCATGATCGAGAAGACCGTGCAGAGCACGAGCAGGCCGAGGACGGCGGGCAGCGCACCGATGTCGCCACCGCGTACCCGACGCCAGTAGTCGCGGATGTGACTGCCGACGGTGGCTGCCGGTGCGACGGGGGTCGGTCCGTTGTGCTTGACGGCGGTGGTGCTCATGAGACGCCTCCCGTGGTGCTGCCGGCCGGCGCCGGGCCGTTACCGTTGGTGGCCGACTCGGCGAGCCCGAGCCCACCGGAGCGACCGGCGGTGATCAGTTCGACCACCTGCGCGTGAGTGATGTCGGTGGTCTTCACCTGGGCGACCATCTGGCCGAGGTAGAGCGCGGCGATCCGGTCGGAGACGGCGAAGACGTCGTTCATGTTGTGTGAGATGAGCACGACGGCCAGACCGTTGTCGGCGAGCCGTCGGACCAGTTCGAGCACCTGGGCGGTCTGCGCGACGCCGAGCGCGGCGGTCGGCTCGTCCAGGATGACCAGCTTGCTGTTCCACAGCACCGCCTTGGCGATGGCCACGGTTTGGCGTTGGCCGCCGGAGAGGCTGGAAACGTGCTGGCGTAGTGACTTGACGGTGCGTACGGAGAGCCCGGCCAGGGTCTCGGACGCCATCTGTTCCATCGTCGGTTCGTCGAGCACGATGCCGCTACGTTTCTCGCGGCCGAGGAACATGTTCTGCACGATGTCGAGGTTGTCGCAGAGCGCGAGGTCCTGGTAGACGACCTCGATGCCGAGCGAGGCGGCGTCGCGTGGGCTGTGGATGCTCACCGGGCGGCCGTCGAAGACGAACTGACCGGCGTCGGTGGGGTAGATGCCGCTTATGCATTTGACGAGCGTCGACTTGCCGGCGCCGTTGTCGCCGACGAGCGCGGTCACCTCACCGGGGTAGGCGGCGAAGGCGACGTCGCGTAGAACCTGGACGGGACCGAAACTCTTGTCGATCCCGCGTAGCTCCAGCAGAGGGGTCGCGGACACGGGGTTCTCCTTATTGACGGAGGGAGATCGGAGCCTGTCCAGGGGCGGCGCGCCGCCCGGCGGGTTCACCGTGCCGGGCGGCGCCGCCTAGGCCGGTAGGTCAGCTGATGCCCGCTTCGGTGCAGAGCGCAGCGAAGTTGCCGGTGCAGACCTCGTCCTTGGTCACGAAACCGTCGGCGATGACGTCCTTGACGTTCTCCTTGTAGATCGCCGTCGGGGTGAGCAGGACCGACGGCACGTCTCGGCCGCTCTCCGGGTCCTTGACGGTCTGGCCGGTCTCCTTGCGCTCGCCCTTGGCCAGCGAGATGGCCAGCTCCGCTGCGGCGTCCGCCTCCTGCTTGATCGCCTTGTAGACGGTCATGCACTGGTCGCCGGCGAGGATGTTCTGCAGGCCCTGCGGGGTGGCGTCCTGGCCGGTCACTGGGACCTTGCCGTTGAGGTTGTTCTTCTTGAGCACGGAGATCGCGGCGTTGCCGAGGCCGTCGTTCGCGGCCAGCACACCGTCGATCTTGCCGCCGGCCTTGGTGAGCTGCTGCTCGAAGATTGTCGCGGCCTGTGCGTTGTCCCAGTCCGGCACCGAGTCGTCAGCGACCTGGGTGTACTCGCCGGCGTCGAACTTGGGCTTGAGGATGGAGGCGTAGCCGTTCTTGAACAGGGTGGCGTTGTTGTCGGTCGGCGAACCGTTCAGGTAGGAGATCGCCGGCTTCTGCACGTTGGCGTCGGTGAGGCACTTGACCAGGCCCTCACCCTGGAGCTTTCCGACAGCCTCGTTGTCGAAGCTGACGTAGTACTCTGCCGAGCCGCCGAGGGTGAGGCGGTCGTAGTCGATGGTGACGACACCCTGCGACTTGGCCTTGTCGAGGACGGCCTTGCCGGTGCCGGAGTCCAGGTTCACGATCATCAGCGCGGTGACCCCGCTCGTGATCATCTGGTCGGCGATGGTCTGGAACTGGGTCTTGTCGCCCTGGGCGTTCTGGATGTCGTAGTCGACGTTGGCGGCCTTGAACGCCTCTTCCAGGAACTTGCGGTCGGCGCCCTCCCAGCGGGCGGAGGACTTGCTGTCCGGCAGGATCACGCCGATCTTCGGGGTTTTCTCGGAGCCGGCCTGGTCGCCGTCAGAGTTGTCGCCACAGGCCGTGAGGCTGCCGAGGGCCAGCATGCCCACGGTGCCGACGGCGAGGAAGCCCTTGCGCATGAGCAGGGTCCTTTCGAGGTGGGGAAGGGTGTCGGTGTTGTTTTGTTGTGCCCGGCAACGTATTTCGCGTCACTCCGCCCGCACAAGGGTGCGCCGGTCACGAGTTTGTTGTCGGCGGTAACAATTCAGCAACGCCAGCGACATCTCACCGCCACCATCCCGTTTCGGTGCCTGTGTCCCCGCCGACGACCGACGCCGCCGACGAATCAGGCGCCGGAAAGCAGGTCAACCAGCCGTCAGGACAGCGAGGGCCGCGTCGGTGAGGGCGATCAGGTCCGCCGGCGCCAACTCCAGTTGCAGCCCCCGACGTCCGGCCGAGACGTACACCGTCGGATGCCCCGAGACGGAGACATCGACCACCGTGGGCAGGCGTCGCCGCTGGCCCAGTGGGCTGATTCCGCCGCGTACGTACCCGGTGGCCCGTTCGGCTACGGCCCGCTCGGCCAGTGCCGCCCGCTTGCCACCCACCACCGCCGCGAGCGCTTTGAGATCGAGTTCGCCGGTCACCGGCACCACCGCAACTGTCAACGCCCCGTCGACCTCGGTGACCAGGGTCTTGAAGACCCGACCGGGAGCCACCGCGAGAGCGGCGGCGACCCGGGCGCCGTAGTCGGGCTCGTCCGGCGAGACGTCGTACGGGTGGGTGCGGTGGTCCACCCTCCGCTTCACCAGAAGCGCGATCGCCGGGGTACCACGTCCCGCCATGCCGCCAAGGTAGCCCCGGCCGGATTCCTGATCCAGTGCCCTCTCACCCGGCGAGTCGCGGGTGCACTTCAGGACACCGGCCGACAGACCAGTACCGTCGGGGCGGCAGCGACCCGGGTGAGCACCAGGCTCGTCGACTGGTCGCCGGCCAACCGCAGGTCGCGGCGGAGGCGCTCGGGCTCAACTGCGGAACCGCGCTTGAGGATCTCGACCCGGCCGACCCGCCGGTCCCGCAGCAACGCACGGAGCCGTTTGAGGGAGAACGGCAGCACGTCCGTCACCTCCAGACAGCGGGCGTACGGCGTGGGCCGTGCCGCGTCGGCGTAGAGGTAGGCGATCGTCGGGTCGGCGAGGGTGGCGTCCAGTTCGGCGGACAACTCGGCGATCAGGTGGGCGCGGACCACCGCCGGATCCGGGTCGTAGACGAAGCGGCGTACCGGCCCTACCGGTGCCTCGCGTGTCCCTGCCCCGGTCAGCTGGTACGCCGTCGGCCCGTCGTCGCGGTGCGCCCCGTCGCCCGGTCGATCGACAGAGGCTCCTGCTCTGGCGGAGGCGTCGACCGGGCGCCTTTCGGTGCACAGGGTTGCGCGGCGGGGCAGTTGTGCCAGCTCGCCGCACCAGAGGGCCGCTTCGACCAGATCGCCGTCGATGCTCACCCACTCGGCCTCGACACCGGTCGGAAGCAGCGCGTGGTCGATGCCCGGCGCGACCTTGACCACCGTGCGCGGCACCCGTTCGGCCAGGCCGGTGACGAAGTCCCACGGCGGCGAGTACGCGTTCGGGTCGAAGATCCGGCGGCCGGTGCCGGCCCGACGCCGGGCCGGGTCGCAGAAGACCGCGTCGACCCGCGTCACGTCGAACGTTGTCGCGTCACCACACTCGACGGTGACGAGATCGGCCAGCCCGGCAGCCTGGACGTTCGCCTCGACGAGCGCGGCGGTGAGCGGGTCCGCCTCCACCGCGTACACCTGGATGCCGGTGCGGGCGGCGGCGAGCGCGTCGGCGCCCAGACCGCAGCCCAGGTCGGCCAGGGTGTTCACTCCGGCGGCGCGCAGCCGCCGCGCCCGCCGGTCCGCGACGATCTGCCGGGTAGCCTGCTCCAGCCCCGGCCTGGTGAAGAACATGCGGGCCGCCAGCAGCCCGAACTTGCCGGCTGCCCGGCGACGTAGGTCCGCCTGGGTCAGCGCCGCCGCCGCGAGCCCGCCGGGCACCCCGTCCGAGCGGAGCGCCGCCGCTGCGGCCAGCGGATCGTGACCGGCCATCCGGGCGGCCGAGTCGAGCGCCGCCAACCCCTCAGGCGTACGCAACTCGCCGAACTGCTCCAGCTCCACCGGACCATTCTTTCGCCCGTCCGACCACCCGACGCAGGCGCCCACCGGTGGGTGGCGTGGCCGGCTGCGGGGGAGGGAGGGGCGACACGAGAGTGGTGCATTGGCACTCTCCTTGACGGAGTGCTAGCCGAGGAATAACCTGCGATTAGCACTCTCACCCCGAGGGTGCCAATCTCCGGGCCCTGGTGTCCGGGGGTTGAACGCCAGGCGGACCGGCACCCGCGACGACGGCCCCGCCCGGTGGCATGTGGCAGATTGACGCCGATCGGCATGCCGATCGGCAACGAAACCAGTACCCCAGGAGGGTATGCCCGTGACTACCGCGACCAAGGTTGCGATCAAGCCGCTCGAGGACCGCATCGTGGTCCAGGCGAACGAGGCCGAGACCACCACCGCCTCGGGCATCGTGATCCCCGACACCGCCAAGGAGAAGCCGCAGGAGGGCACCGTCCTCGCTGTCGGCCCGGGCCGGATCGACGACAAGGGCAACCGTGTGCCGATCGACGTCTCCGTCGGCGACACCGTTCTCTACTCGAAGTACGGCGGCACCGAGGTCAAGTACGCCGGCGAGGAGTACCTGGTGCTCTCCGCCCGCGACGTCCTCGCGGTCATCGAGAAGTAAGTAGGACAGACCGATCAGTGTCGTTGCCCCGGTCCGGCTCGCCGGGCCGGGGCGACGTCGCTTCGAAGGGACATTCATGGCGAAGATCCTGAGCTTCTCGGACGACGCCCGGCACCGGCTTGAGCACGGTGTCAACGCGCTCGCGGACGCGGTCAAGGTCACCCTCGGGCCGCGCGGGCGCAACGTCGTCCTCGACAAGAAATTCGGTGCGCCGACGATCACCAACGATGGCGTGACCATCGCCAAGGAGATCGAGCTCACCAACCCGTACGAGAACCTCGGCGCGCAGCTGGTCAAGGAGGTGGCGACCAAGACCAACGACGTCGCCGGCGACGGGACCACCACCGCGACCGTGCTCGCCCAGGCGATGGTCCGCGAGGGCCTGCGTAACGTCACCGCGGGCGCCAACCCGGCGGGCCTGAAGCGCGGCATCGACGCCGCCGCGACAAAGGTCTCCGAAGCTCTGCTCGGTAAGGCCGTCGAGGTCTCCGACAAGAAGTCGGTCGCGCACGTGGCGACCATCTCCGCGCAGGACGCCACGATCGGTGAGCTGATCGCCGAGGCGATGGAGCGGGTCGGCCGCGACGGTGTGATCACCGTCGAGGAGGGCTCCGCCCTGCAGACCGAGCTGGACGTCACCGAGGGCCTTCAGTTCGACAAGGGCTTCATCTCGCCGAACTTCGTCACCGACGCGGAGTCGCAGGAGTCCGTGCTGGAGGACGCATACGTCCTGATCACCACGCAGAAGATCTCGGCGATCGAGGAACTGCTGCCGCTGCTGGAGAAGGTCCTCCAGAACAACAAGCCGCTGCTCATCATCGCCGAGGACGTCGAGGGTCAGGCACTGTCCACCCTGGTGGTCAACGCGATCCGGAAGACCATCAAGGTCTGCGCGGTCAAGGCGCCCGGCTTCGGTGACCGCCGCAAGGCGATGCTCCAGGACATGGCGATCCTCACCGGCGCCGAGCTGGTCGCCCCCGAGCTGGGCTACAAGCTCGACCAGGTCGGCCTGGAGGTGCTGGGCAGCGCCCGGCGCATCGTGGTCGACAAGGAGAACACCACGGTCGTCGACGGTGGTGGCCAGGCCAGCGAGGTGGCCGACCGGGTTGCTCAGATCCGCAAGGAGATCGAGGCCTCGGACTCCGAGTGGGACCGGGAGAAGCTCGCCGAGCGGCTGGCCAAGCTCTCCGGCGGTGTCGCGGTGGTCAAGGTCGGCGCGGCCACCGAGGTCGAGATGAAGGAGCGCAAGCACCGCATCGAGGACGCCATCGCCGCGACCAAGGCTGCGGTCGAGGAGGGTACGGTGCCTGGCGGCGGTGCCGCCCTGGCGCAGGTCCTGCCGGTGCTCGACGACGACCTCGGCTTCACCGGTGACGAGAAGGTCGGCGTCTCGATCGTGCGGAAGGCGCTTGTCGAGCCGCTGCGGTGGATCGCGCAGAACGCCGGCCACGACGGCTACGTCGTGGTGCAGAAGGTCACCGGCAGCGACTGGGGCCACGGCCTCGACGCCGCCGTCGGCGACTACGTCGACCTGACCAAGGCCGGCATCATCGACCCGGTCAAGGTGACCCGCAACGCGGTCACCAACGCCGCTTCGATCGCCGGACTGCTGCTCACCACCGAGAGCCTGGTGGTGGAGAAGCCGGCCGAGCCGGAGCCCGCCGCGGGAGGCCACGGCCACTCGCACGGCCACGGCCACCAGCACGGTCCGGGCTTCTGAGCCTGGTATCCCGAACGTGGGGCGCACCCGTCGAAGGCGGGTGCGCCCCACGTGGGTGAGCGGCTGCGGCGCCTGTCACAGCGGGATCGTCGGGGTCCTGCGACCTTCGACGCACCCACGTCACCGGTGTAACGGTGACGAGAGGTTACGGGACGCCCGCGGCGCTACCGGACCGTCGTAAGGTGGGAAACACTGGGCGGGTGAGCAGCACGACACCCCGGTTCGCCGCCTTGGCGGGCGTCGCCGCCGCCGCGGCAGCCATCGGCACCGCAGAACTGGTCGCCGCCCTGACCGGCCCCCGGTCGTCTCCGCTCGTCGCGGTCGGCGGTGTCGTCGTGGACACCGTCCCGGAGCCGGTCAAGCGGTTCGGCATCGAGGTTTTCGGCGTCTACGACAAGGTCGCCCTCCTGGTCGGTACGGCCCTGCTGCTCGGCGGCTTCGCCGCACTGCTGGGTGTACTTGCCTCCCGCCGGTTGACTGTGGGGCTGGCCGGCATCGTCGTCCTCGGCGGGATCGGTGCGACGGCGGCCCTGACCCGTGCCGATGCCGATGCCGCCGACGTGCTACCCGCACTGCTCGGTGCGGTGGTCGGCGGAGCCGCGCTGTGGGCGTTCGTGGCCGGCCCGTTGGAACTCGACCCCTGGCCCTGGGCCTCACCGTCGCCGACCGGTCCGCCCGCTGCGGCCGGGCCTGCGGTGGCCGCTCACGACCCGGACTCGCGGCGGCGGTTCCTCACCGGGATCGGCGCCGTGCTCGGGGTCGCCACCGTGGGGGGAGTGGCGGGGCGGTGGCTTGCCGGGCGTCAGGGGGTGTCGGCCGCCCGCGAGTCGGTCACGTTGCCGGCTCCGGTCTCTCCCGCACCGCCGGTGCCGGCCGGCGCCGAGCTTACCCTGCCCGGGTTGGCGAGCTACGTCACGTCGAACCGAGGCTTCTACCGCATCGACACCGCGCTGGTGGTGCCGCAGGTCGATCCAAAGTCCTGGCAGTTGCGCATTCACGGTCGGGTCCGCAACCCGCTCACGCTGAGCTACACGGATCTGCTCGCCCGCCCCATGGTGGAGCGGTACGTGACGCTGGCCTGTGTGTCCAACGAGGTGGGCGGCAACCTGATCGGAAACGCCCGTTGGCTCGGCGTACCGATCCGGGAACTGCTCGACGAGGCGGCGCCGCTGGACGGGGCCGACCAGGTGGTGGGGCGTTCCGTCGACGGCTGGACCTGCGGCACACCGACCGCTGTGCTGCGCGACGGGCGGGACGCGTTGCTCGCTGTCGGAATGAACGGCGAGCCGCTGCCGGTGCAACACGGTTTCCCGGCCCGGATGGTCGTCCCGGGCCTGTACGGCTACGTGTCGGCCTGCAAGTGGATCACCGAACTGGAGTTGACCAGTTTCGCGGACTTCGACGCGTACTGGGTGCCGCGGGGCTGGTCGGCGCAGGGGCCGGTGAAGACGCAGTCGCGGATCGACACGCCCCGACCGCGTAACCGACCAGCCGCCGGCCCGGTCACGGTCGCCGGGGTCGCCTGGGCGCAGCACCGGGGTATCGACCGCGTCGAGGTACGCGTCGACGAAGGGCCCTGGCAGGAGGCCCGGTTGGCGTCGACGGTCTCGGTGGACACCTGGGTGCAGTGGTCGTGGCAGTGGCAGGCCACCCCGGGCGAGCACACTCTCCAGGTCAGGGCGACGGACAGCACCGGCGAGACGCAGACCGGCGAGCCGCGCGACGTCGCGCCCGACGGAGCGACGGGCTGGCACTCCGTGACGCTCACCGTCGGCTGATCTTCCGACAGGGCGACGCCGCGCCCGGGCCGGACGCGGCGTCGGCGATGCGGTCGGTCAGGCGACGTTGCGCTGGATGGGCACCGTGGACCGGTGCGAGCTACCCAACCTGGCCTCGAGTCGATTGACGTCGACGCGGGTCTGCCGGCGGTCGGCGAGGTCCTCCCAACCGACCGCGAGCAGTCGCAGCCGTTCGGATTCGCTGAAGCCACCCCACACGCCGTACGGCTCGCGTACGGCCAGGGCGTGCGCGGCGCACTCGGCCCGGACCGGGCAGGTGCGGCAGACGGCCTTGGCGGAGGATTCCCGGCGTAGCCGGGACGAGCCACGCTCGCCGTCGGGGTGGAAGAACTGGGCGCTGTCGCGGCCTCGGCAGGCACCGAGTCGCTGCCAGTCCCAGAGGTCGATGATGGGTCCGGGCAGTCTACGTACGTTCGACATCAGCACCCCTCCTCTCGCGCGGCACCGCGAGACGCTCGTGGCCGGTTGTCCGGGCGGCGGGCCGCGCGGGCGCACCGTTCCCGGCCTGTGACACTCCCTACCCGCGCGTCCCTCGCTTCACACTCCTATGATCCAGAACACTCGGCGGATTGCACCAAATGCCCTATAGGTCGGAAAAGTTGGGAGGATTGCCCGGAACCTCCTCCCGGGCAGGGCCGCTCATGGTCTGCTCGTCAGCGGAGAGGAGATGCCTGTGCGTACCGTTCTTGTGTGCGTTCGAACGCCGCTCGCGGCGCAGCACCTGACCTCCGCGGCAGCGCGGTTGGGATTGTCGGGTGCCGTCCGGACGGCGGTCTCCGACCCCGAGGTGATGTTGCGGCTGGCCGAACGTCCGGCCGATGTGGTACTCGCCGACACCGCCCTGACCCGCCCGGACAGCGCCGGCTTCGTGCGCCGGGTGCTGGCGCGTGCCCCGCAGGCCGCCGTCCTGCTGCTCGGCGCCGAGGAGCCCGGGGCGGCGGCGGCGACCATCGGCGCCGGGGCGCGAGGGCTGATCCAGGGTGTCGACCAGGACCTGACAAGCGCTGTCGCCAAGGCACTGCTGTTGCTGGCCGCGCCCGGCCGGGCCAACCGGCACCGCATCGCCGACCCTGCCCGGGACGCCGCGACGGTCGGCAGCCCGGCCCGGCCAGCACCCGGCGGTCGCGCCGGTGGCGAGGCACCCACCGCCTGGCCGGGTACAGACGCGTCGGGTGGTCCGGCCATGGTGCCGGTGCAGCGTGGCGACGATCCCGCCGAGACCGGTACCGAAACCGAGCCGGAGAAGACCACGTCGAGGCCGCGAACCGACCGATCCGTGATCGGCCTCACCGAGCGGGAGCTTCAGGTGCTGCTCGGCATGGCCGAGGGCAAGAGCAACGCCGAGATCGGTCGGGAACTGTTCGTCTCCGAGGACACCGTGAAGACACACGCCCGGCGGCTGTTCCGCAAGCTCGGAGCCCGTGACCGGGCACACGCCGTGGCCGCCGGATTTCGGGCCGGGCTGGTCGCCTGAACGCTCCGCGCCCGCCGTCACCCTGATCCGCTGACCGGCCCCCGGCTGAAGCCGACCGGTCAGCGATCCGGGTCAGGCTGGTCCTCGGTGCCCTCGCTGAGGGTGTCGTGCACACCGTCGGCGTAACCGCGGGCGTAGTCCCAGGTGACGTAATGATCCGGATCGGGATCGTAGGCCGGCTCGTGCACCCGCGGGCGCCCGGAACTGAGCAGGTGCCGCAGGTTGCCCCGGAGCAGGTCCCAGTCGAAGTAGTGCGGCTCCCGGCAGTCCTCGCACTCGATGACCAGCCCGCGTACCCCGATCGGCGCGAGTAGTGCCTGGTAGATCTCCAGGTCGGCGAGGTCCTCAAGCACGTCCTGGCGCTCGACGTCGGTCAGTGGGTCCAGCGGCGCGTCCTCCCCGGGGGTGTCCAGGTTGGCCGCCGGATCGGTCGGGTCGCCGGTGAACGGGTCGATGGGATCGTCGTGCACCCCCTCACCGTAGTCCCCTGCCCCCGTCGACGCCTGTCCCCGGTCGTGCGAGCCGTCACCGGGGCAGGCGCCGCGCGGTTCAGGCAGTAGAAGCGCCAGTGGGTACGATGAGGCTGACGCACCCTCGCCCGGCGTTTCGCCGGTGCCCCGTGCCACCTCGCTGAAGCCCGGTTCGAGCAGCTCAGGAGAGCAATCGTGGAGAATTCGTCCCGTACCGACCGTCCTGCCGGCATCGAGGGCGGCGAGCTGGGCGGGCATCTACCCGAGCTGCCCGCCGGTTCAGCCAGGGTGGTGCCGCTGGGGCTGACCTTCGACGACGTGCTGCTCCAGCCCGGCGAGTCCGACGTGGTGCCGAGCCGGGTGAACACCATCACCCGGCTGACCCGTAACGTCTCGCTCTCCATCCCGCTGCTGTCGAGCGCGATGGACACGGTCACCGAGGCCCGGATGGCGATCGCCATGGCCCGCCAGGGCGGCATCGGTGTGCTACACCGCAACCTCTCGGTGGAGGACCAGGCGCTCCAGGTGGACCTGGTCAAGCGCTCCGAGTCCGGCATGATCACCAACCCGGTGACCGCGAGCCCGGACGACACCCTGCGCGAGGTGGACCAGCTCTGCGGGCGGTACCGCATCTCGGGGGTGCCGGTGGTGGACGCCCAGGGCCAGCTGGTCGGCATCGTCACCAACCGCGACATGCGCTTCGTCTCCGACCCGGCCGTGCCGGTCCGCGAGATCATGACCAAGGCGCCGCTGGTCACCGCCCGGGTCGGGGTCGGCAAGGACGAGGCGCTCAGCCTGCTACGCCAGCACAAGGTAGAGAAGCTGCCGATCGTCGACGACTCCGGCAAGCTGCGTGGGCTGATCACCGTCAAGGACTTCACCAAGAGCGAGCAGTACCCGAGCGCCACCAAGGACGAGGCGGGCCGACTGCGGGTAGCTGCCGCCATCGGCGTCGGCGAGGACGCGTACAAGCGTGCCCGGGCGCTCGTCGACGCCGGAGTCGACGTGATCATCGTTGACACCGCCCACGGTCATCAGCGTGCGGTGCTGGAAATGGTCAGCCGGTTGAAGAAGGACGTCGCCGTCGACATCGTCGGTGGCAACGTGGCGACCTACGCCGGTGCGCGGGCACTCGTCGACGTCGGCGCCGACGGGGTGAAGGTCGGTGTCGGCCCGGGTGCCATCTGCACCACCCGGATCGTGGCCGGCGTCGGCGTACCGCAGATCACTGCGATCATGGAGGCCGGCCGGGCGGCCCGTCCGGCCGGTGTGCCGGTCATCGGTGACGGTGGCATCCAGTACTCCGGCGACATCGCCAAGGCGCTTGTCGCCGGGGCGGACACGGTGATGCTGGGCAGCCTGTTGGCCGGTTGCGAAGAGAGCCCCGGTGAGCTGATCTTCGTGAACGGTAAGCAGTTCAAGACGTACCGCGGGATGGGTTCGCTCGGCGCCATGCAGTCCCGTGGGCAGGCCAAGTCGTACTCCAAGGACCGCTACTTCCAGCAGGACGTGACGAGCGACGAAAAGCTCGTGCCGGAGGGCGTCGAGGGCCAGGTGCCGTACCGTGGGCCGTTGGCCCGGGTGGCCCACCAGCTGGTCGGCGGCCTGCGGCTGGCGATGGGGTACGCGGGCGCGGAGAGCATCCCCGAGCTGCACGAGCGGGGTCAGCTCATCCGGATCACCGCGGCGGGGCTCAAGGAGAGCCACCCGCACGACATCCAGATGACGGTCGAAGCGCCCAACTACCACACCCGCTGACCCCTCCCACCACCTGCGAACACACCTGGAGTGCCCCATGCGTGACGTGGTCGAGATCGGGCTGGGCAAGACCGCGCAGCGCGGCTACCACCTGGACGACATCGCCGTCGTGCCGTCCCGCCGGACCCGGGACGTCGACGACGTATCCACCGGATGGCAGCTCGACGCGTACCAGTTCGGCATTCCATGTGTCGGGCACCCGTCCGACGCGACGATGAGCCCGGCCTCGGCGGCGAAGCTCGGTCAGCTCGGCGGCCTCGGCGTACTCAACGTCGAAGGACTGTGGACCCGCTACGAGAACCCGAGCAAGGTGCTCGAGGAACTCGGTGGTCTCGACGACGACGCCCGCACCACCAAACGGCTCCAGGAGGTGTACGCCCAGCCGATCCGACCGGACCTGATCACCGAGCGGGTCCGTGAGCTGCGCGACGGCGGTGCCACCGTGGCGGTGCGGGTCTCACCGCAGCACACGCTGGCGTTGGCGCCGGTCATCCTCGACGCGGGCGTCGACATTCTGGTCATCCAGGGCACCATCGTCTCGGCCGAGCACGTGTCGACCACCGACGAGCCGCTCAACCTCAAGGAGTTCATCGCCGATCTCGATCTTCCGGTCGTCGTGGGCGGTTGCACCGACTACAAGACGGCGCTGCACCTGATGCGTACCGGCGCGGCCGGCGTGATCATAGGTATCGGCGGGGACGAGTGGTCCACCACCGAGTCGGTGCTCGGCATCCGGGTGCCGATGGCCACCGCGATCGCCGACGCCGCCGCGGCCCGACGCGACTACCTCGACGAGACCGGAGGACGGTACGTACACCTGATCGCCGACGGTGAAATCCGGACCTCCGGCGACATCGCCAAGGCCCTCGGCTGCGGCGCGGACGCGGTGATGCTCGGCGAGCCGCTCTCGCTCTGCGAGGAGGCGCCGGCCGGTGGCTCCTGGTGGCACTCGGCGGCCAGCCATCCGTCGCTGCCCCGGGGCGCGTTCGAGACGGCCGGTGAGCCCCTCGGCTCCATGGAACGCCTCCTCTTCGGTCCCGCCGACGAGCCGGACGGCCAGCTCAACCTCTTCGGTGGCCTGCGCCGCGCAATGGCCAAGTGCGGCTACCGCGACCTCAAGGAGTTCCAGAAGGTCGGCCTCGTCCTGGACCGCTGACCCGACCTCTCCGCATCGATCATGCAGTGGTGGTGCCCGGTTCGAGTGATCTACGCCCGATCCGCCGGGTTCCACAAGTCCACGATCGACGGAAGTGGCGGCAGTAGGCTCGGGCTGATGGACAGCAGGGCTGGCAGATGGTGGGGAGCAGGTGTGGCGGCGGTGACCGCTGCCGTGGTGGCGGCGGTGGTGCTGGTCAGCGGCATCGGTGACCGGGACGCGGTGGGGCCCGACGGACTTCGGCCGGGCGGCGTCGACGCCGGGGATCCGTACGTGCCGGGTAGCGGAAACGGTGGATACGACGTCGCTCACTACCGACTCGGGGTGCGGTACGACCCCGCCGACGATCGGCTCACCGGCAACGCCGAGATCACCGCGACCGCGACCCACGGGCTGTCCCGTTTCAACCTGGACCTGTCCGGGCTGGAGGTCAGTTCGGTGACCGTGGACGGTACCTCCGCCGAGCATCAGCGTGACGATGACGAACTCGTGGTCACCCCGGCCCGGGGGCTCGACTCCGGAACCCGGTTCACGGTGAAGGTCGCCTACGGCGGTGTGCCCGAGGCCGACGGCGACGGTGTGCTGGGCAGCGGCGGCTTCCAGCACACCGACGACGGCGCGATCGCGCTCGGCCAGCCACACTCGGCGGCCACCTGGTTCCCGGTCAACGACCACCCGTCGGACAAGGCGACCTACGACATCGAGGTCACCGTCCCGGACGGGCTCGCCGCTCTCAGTAACGGGGTGCCCGGCGAGCGGACCAGCGCCGACGGCTGGACCACCTGGCACTGGGCGGAGCGCTCCCCGATGGCGAGCTACCTGACCACTCTGGTGATCGGCGACTACCGGGTGGACACCGACGAGCACGCCGGAAAGCCCATGGTCACCGCCGTACCGTATGACGTGCCGGCCGACGGACCGGCGGCGACCTCCCTGGCCCGGACCGGCGAGATCGCCGACTTCCTGGTCACGCGCTTCGGGCCGTACCCCTTCCAGGCGTACGGCGGTGTGGTGGTTCCAGACGACCGGATCGGGTACGCGCTGGAGACCCAGTCCCGGCCGGTCTACGGGCCGGGCTTCTTCCGCGGCGGCGAACCCAACTACAGTGTGGTCGCCCACGAACTGGCCCACCAGTGGTTCGGCAACAGTGTGGCGTTGGCCCGTTGGGGCGACATCTGGCTCAACGAGGGCTTCGCCAGCTACGCCGAGTGGCTGTGGGAGGAGCACGACGGTGGGCGCAGCGCCCAGCGCAACTTCGAGTTGCAGTACGCGGCCACCGACTGGTCCCGGCGTACCCTCGATCCCGGCCCCGGTCAGATGTTCAGCACCGCCGTCTACAAGCGTGGCGCGCTCACCGTGCACGCCCTGCGGCGTACCGTCGGCGACGAGACGTTCTTCCAGATCCTGAGGACGTGGACCAGCGAGCGTCGGGACGGTACGGCCACCACCGCCGACTTCGTCGCCCTGGCCGAGCGGGTTTCCGGGCGTGACCTGGGCCGGTTCTTCGACACCTGGCTGACCTCCACCACCGCACCCACCCCGCCCTGACCAGGAACCGGCCCTGAATCGCGCAGCGGTCGGATCAGCTCGCGACCCTGAGTTGCGGATGTTCGGTCAGAAAGGCCTCGGCCCTGCCGGCGTGCAGTTCGGTGAGGAAGCGGCGGCCGACGGCGGTCAGTTCCTCGCCCCGGTAGGCACTGCCCCGGCCCACGGACGCTCCGGGCAGCCCGACCAGGGTGACCGCCTGCTGTGGCAGCTCGCCCAGAGCGTACGCGAGGTCCACGATCCGGCGTCCGCCGACGTAGAGCAGTGCGTCGCCCAACGCCGCGACCACCTGTTCGACCCGGTCGGGCTGCCGGGCCAGGTCCGCGTCGAGGATCTTGCCGATCAGTGCCTGGATCAGCTGCTGGTGGTGGCGTTGCCGGGTGTAGTCGCCGCCGGGAAGGTAGCGCTGGCGGGCGTAGTCGAGGGCCTGCCAGCCGTTGAGGTGACGATCGCCGGGCTCGTAGACCATCTGCGGCCCGACGTAGCCGCCCACTCCCGGTCCCGGCTCCCGGTGTTTGCCGTCGGGCTGCCGGTGCCGCGAGACCACCCGCTGGTCGACCCGGATGTCCACGCCGCCGAGGCTGTCGACCAACTTGTCGAAGCCGCCGAAGGTGAGCACCGCGCCCGCGTCGATGCGCAGGCCGGTGTACCCGCTGACCGTGCGGTGCAGCAGGTCGTACCCCTGGGCGGGGTCAGGCTGCCCGGGCTGGTCCGGAACCCGGCTGCCGTAGCTCATCGCGTGGGTGAGTTTGGTCCGACCGCCCGGGTAGCCGGCCGCCTCGTATGCCGGGATGTCGACCACCAGGTCTCGGGGGAGGGAGAACAGGTACGCCCGGGACAGCCCCGCCGGCACGTGCAGTACGAGTACCGCGTCGGCGTGCGGCTCCCAGCCGGGCACGCTCACCCGGGTGTCGACCCCGACCAGCAGCAGGTTGAGCGGGCCGGTGACGTCGGCCCCTGGCGGCGGGCTCGGACTGGTGCTGGCGCTGGGTGACGTGCTCGGGCTGCCGGTGGCGGTGGCCGGCGCCGGGCGGTCGTCGCCGACCGTACGGGCCACCACGACGCCGATCATCGTGATCACCGCGAGCGTGGCCAGACCGGCCAGCACCAGCGTGAACCGTTTCCGGTCGGCTCCGAGCATCGCTCCCGCCTCCTTGGGTTGCGTCCCGGTCGGTCGGGATCGACGCGGTGCGGAGCATGATCGCGCGGAATCGGGTCCTGGCGCGAGGGCTACCCGCAGGTAATGATGCGGCTATGCTCTGCCGTTTCGGCGAACCTGGGGGTCAACCCGTCGCTCACCATCACCGCCCAGGCAGAACGTGCCCTGCCGACCCTGAGCGTGGCGATGATGCAGTCGTGGTATCTCGCCCAGGGGTGTGGAGGTGCGCAACGGCTGCCACAACTCCGTGATCCTGCGCGGCGGGGGAGGGTGGGGGCGTGCGGGGGGAGGGGGCGTTACGCTGGGTAGGATCGTCGGCTATGAGCCTGCCGCGTCCTGTCCTCGTGGTCGACTTCGGAGCCCAGTACGCCCAGCTGATCGCGCGCCGGGTACGCGAGGCGAAGGTCTACTCCGAGATCGTCCCGCACACCATGCCCGTGGCTGAGATGCTGGCCCGCGAACCCGCCGCGATCATCCTCTCCGGCGGCCCGGCGAGCGTCTACGAGCCGGGCGCTCCGCAGGTCGACGACGGGTTGTTCACCGCGGGTGTGCCGGTCTTCGGTATCTGCTACGGGTTCCAGGCGATGGCCCGTTCCCTCGGCGGCACGGTGACGCGCACCGGCAGTCGCGAGTACGGCGGCACTCCGCTGCGCCCCCGTCTGCTCGACCCGGGCGTACTGCTTCGTGACCTGCCGGCCGACCTGCCGGTGTGGATGAGCCACGGAGACTGCGTGACCGAGGCCCCGGCGGGTTTCACGGTCACCGCCGAGTCGGCCGGTGCGCCGGTCGCCGCGTTCGAGGACGTGGCCGGTCGACGGGTCGGCGTGCAGTTCCACCCGGAGGTGGGGCACACCGCGTACGGGCAGGAGATGCTCACCCGTTTCCTGTACGACATCGCCGGTATCGAGCCGACCTGGACGGCTGAGAACATCATCGACGAGCAGGTGACCCGGATCCGCGAGCAGGTCGGCGACAAGGAGGTCATCTGCGGCCTGAGCGGCGGGGTGGACTCGGCAGTTGCCGCCGCGCTCGTACACGAGGCCGTCGGTGACCAGCTCACCTGCGTGTTCGTCGATCACGGGCTGCTACGCGCGGGCGAGGCCGAGCAGGTGGAGAAGGACTACGTCGCGGCGACCGGCATCAAGCTGAGGGTGGTGGATGCGGCTGACCGCTTCCTCGGCGCGCTGGCCGGGGTGACCGATCCGGAGCAGAAGCGCAAGATCATTGGTCGGGAGTTCATCCGGGTGTTCGAGTCCGCCGCCCGGCAGATCGCCTCGCACGGCGACGTCGAGTTCCTCGTACAGGGCACGCTCTACCCGGACGTGGTCGAATCCGGTGGCGGCACCGGCACCGCGAACATCAAGAGCCACCACAATGTCGGCGGGCTCCCCGAGGATCTGAAGTTCGCACTGGTCGAGCCACTGCGTACGCTGTTCAAGGACGAGGTCCGTACGCTCGGTCTCCAGCTCGGGTTGCCGGAGGCGATGGTCTGGCGGCATCCGTTCCCCGGCCCGGGCCTGGCCATTCGGATCATCGGGTCGGTCGACCGGGAGCGGCTCGACGTGCTCCGCCGGGCCGACTTCATCGCCCGCGAGGAACTCAGCGCCGCTGGTCTGGACCGCGGGGTCTGGCAGTTCCCGGTGGTGCTGCTGGCCGATGTGCGCAGCGTCGGCGTGCAGGGCGACGGGCGCAGCTACGGGCATCCGGTGGTGCTGCGCCCGGTCTCCAGCGAGGACGCGATGACCGCCGACTGGTCGCGGTTGCCCTACGAGGTCATCGCGCGGATCTCCACCCGGATCACCAACGAGGTGGCCGAGGTGAACCGGGTGGTGCTCGACGTCACGAGCAAGCCGCCGGGCACCATCGAATGGGAGTGACGTGCTGACCGGCCGTGGTGTGCCGTCGGTCCCTCAGGCCGGCGGTTGAGGCGCCGGTCGTGGTGCCGGTTGGGTGTCGCCCCCGCCTGCGGAGCGGTGTCCGGACGTGCCGGTCCGACTCCTGCGGGCGGGGTGGGGTTCTGTGGTGCCGGCGGTCCGGTCGGCGGCACCGGGCCGGTCGGTCCGGGGAACGGTCGGGCGGGGTGAACTGGCAGGCCCGTGCGGCGCGCCGGGCGCCGGCTGTGGCCTCCACGGTCCCCGCAACGTAGCGTATCGACCTCGGTTACCGCCCGGATCCCTACCCTGAATTGCCACTCAGGTGCGAGTCATCAGTCAGGAATCCGACTCTTTTCCGCTTCGGTAACGGACAGCGGGGAGAATTTGGCCCCGTGACCACCATGCTGGAGCCGCTGCGCAGGATCGCGGCATACGCAGTCTGTACTGATTCCGTAGACCGAATGTTGCTGGTCCGCGCATCGGAGCGCTCCGGCACCCCTGGCACATGGTCCCTGCCCGGTGGGGCCGTCGACCACGGCGAGGACCCCCACCACACAGTCGTCCGCGAGACCGCCGCCGAGACCGGCCTGTCGGTGGCCGTCGCCGGCCTGCACGACGTGCTGGCCGACATGCGGGCACTGCCCGAGCGGGGCATCACCATCCACACCGACCGTCTGGTCTACCAGGTGTCGGTGCGGGGCGGCTCGCTCACCGACCGGATCGACCGGCCCACCGACCTGGCCCGCTGGTTCACCCGCGACGAGGCGGCACGGTTGCCGCTCCGCTCGTTCACCGCCCGCGCCCTGGGCCTGCCCGCCTCGTCGGCGGACATCGTGCCGGACGAGGCACCGGAGTTCCCCTCCTTCTACGCGGTGCCCGGCCCGGACGGGTTGCACCGGGCCCAGCGCTTCGCCGCGTACGCCGTGGTCACCGATCCGGAGGGACGGGTGCTGCTGACCCGGGTCTCCGACGGCTACCCGGGCGCCGGCTGCTGGCACCTGCCCGGGGGGGGCACCGACTACGGTGAGCAGCCGGGCGCGGCGCTGATCCGGGAGCTGGTCGAGGAGACCGGGCAGACCGGGCGGCTTGTCGAGCTGCTGGGGGTGGCCAGCCACCGGGACGCCGCCTCGCTGGGCCCGGAGGGCTATCCGATCGACTGGCACGGGGTGCGTGCCTTCTACCGGGTGGTGGTGGACCAGCCGGCTCCACCCACCGTCGGTGACGTCGGAGGTTCCACCTGCGAGGCCCGCTGGTTCGCCCGCGAGGAGCTCGGCGCCCTACCGACCGACCGTCTGACCGAGGTCACCGCCGAAGCAGTCCAGGCCGCCCGCCTGACCTGATCGACTCCACTCGTCCGTGCGGCCGATCCCGACGTTATCGTCGAAATCGTCGGCACCGGCGACGACTCCACCGTCGATGCGGCCGTGGCGTTACGCGGACAGGGCGGAGGAGTCGTGGATCAGTTACGGCGGGTGGGCGCGTACGCGGTGTTGCGGGATGCCGAGCGGCGGGTGCTGCTGGTGCGGGGCTCGGTGCTGTCGGACTTCCCTGGCGTCTGGTCGCTGCCTGGCGGCGGGCTGAACCACGCCGAACATCCCGTACGCGCGGTAGGCCGCGAGGTCACCGAGGAGACCGGGCTGACCGTCGAGGTGGCCGGGCTGAGTGCGGTCGTCGCGGACGTGGTGCGGTACCCGAATCTCGGGGTCACGCTGCACACCGATCGGCTGCTGTTCGACGTGACGGCGGTCGGTGGGCGGCTGCGGGCGGAGCGGGACGGCAGCACCGACCTGGCCCGTTGGCTGACCCTGGACGAGGCGGCCGAGCTGCCGCTGCTGGCGTTCACCGCCGAAGCTGTCGGTCTACCTGTCGTTCCGCTCCCGCCCGGGTCCCCGAGCCGTCGGGAGTCGTTTCCCGGTCCCGGTGGCGACCGTCGGCAGCGCTTCGGGGCGTACGGGGTGGTCACCGATCCGGACGGACGGGTGTTGCTGACCCTGATCGCCGAGGGCTATCCCGGTGCGGGGCAGTGGCATCTGCCCGGTGGCGGCACCGATCACGGTGAGCAGCCCGTCACCGCGCTGCTACGGGAGTTGATCGAGGAGTCGGGGCAGTTGGGCAGGGTGACCGGACTGATCGGGGTGGACAATCTGCATGATCCAGCCGCTCTGGGGCCGGAGGGGCGTCCCCTCGACTGGCATGGCATCCGGGT
Organism: Micromonospora sp. HNM0581; assembly: GCF_012726175.1. Taxonomy (GTDB): domain Bacteria; phylum Actinomycetota; class Actinomycetes; order Mycobacteriales; family Micromonosporaceae; genus Micromonospora. The sequence continues at coordinate 225,735 of NZ_JAASAD010000001.1, read as the reverse complement.
CGTGTACCGGGTCGAGGTGGACCACCCGACCGTGCCGGCGGTGACCGAGGCGGCCGGCGGTTCCACTGCTCGGGCTGCCTGGTTCACCCCTGTCGAACTGCGGAATCTTCCCCTCACCGGGATCGCCGCGATGGCTTTTAAGCCGTCCGGGTAATCCGTTGCGGTCCTGTCGGCCCGATGTCTCCACCGAGCCGGTGGGGGCCGACTCCGGTACAGTCGAGTCGGGGTGGGGGCGTAGAAACGGGCGGTGGTGTCCGGGATGGGAATAAGGCGGCGGTTCGCTCGGTTACGGCAGGTATAAGCACCGCCGGCAGCTATCGCCATTCCCCACCCCCCTGTGCGATGGTGTACTCCGCAAAACGGCTGCCGGGCCAGAAAGGTCCGGCACGAGACAGCCGGACGCCCGCCCGCGTGGCGGTGAGCCGATCCGGTGATGGAGGAAACGTGCCGAGAGCCCCATGGCGCCGGCGTCGTACGACTGACAGCCCGCGTCCCGCAGGGCGAAGCTGGACGGGCCCGCTGCGCCGCAGCGGCACCCTCGCCCGCCAGGTCCTGCTGGTTCGCGTCGGCCGCCGAGGTGCGGATCTGCACGGCGCGACCGACGTGTTGCCCGAGCCCCGGTATCAGGAGCGCCCGCGCCGCCGGTACGGCCTCAAGCGGTTGCCTCGCACCCGGAGGGAGACCGTCGCTCCGGTCGGACCGCTTGCCGGGCCGGTCATGGTCGACAAGCCGGTCGCGCCGGCTCCGGTGGCGTCGACAACGACACCGGCGCCGCTGTTGCCGGGCGAGCGGACACCGGCCCGGCGGGTGAAGTTCGCCCTGGTGAACGCCTGCACTCTGGCCAGCCTGCTGCTCGGCATCAACGCGATCTTCGTCGCTATGCAGGGTGAGGTGCGACTGGCTGCGCTCCTCCTGATCGCTTGCGTCGCGTTCGACGGCCTGGATGGCGCGCTGGCCCGCAAGCTCGGGGTGTCCAGCCCGTTCGGTGCCCAGATGGACTCGCTTGCCGACATGTGTTCCTTCGGGCTCGCCGCACCCGTGGTGGTGTACGCGTCCCTCGCCGGTTCCGCGCCGACGGCCGCCGCCGCGGTGGCAGCCGCGCTCGTTGCCGCCTGCGCCGCCATCCGGCTTGCGCGGTTCAACGTCTCGCCGAACGACGGTCGGTTCTTCTCCGGCGTACCCACCACGATGGCCGCCGCGGTGCTCGCCCTGATGGTGGTGATCGGCATGCCGGTGCCGGGGGCGGTGCAGATCGCCGGGGTCGCCTTGCTCGCCTTCACCATGGTCAGCAGTTTCCCGTACGCCAAGCTCGCCCGCCTGGTCACGTTGCCACCGTGGTTGTTGCTCGCTCCGGTGGTCGGCGCCCTCATCGACATCCGCCTCACCTTCGGGCTGATCGTCTTCGGGTACCTGATCAGCGGTCCGGTGCTCTGGTTGCGGCAGCGCCGAACCATCGTCTGACCCCGTACCTGCGAAGGGGCGCTGCGGCAGGTCCGCAGCGCCCCTTCGCGTTACCGCTCGACCGATTCGCCGCACGTCGCGGCCGTCGTGCTGATCGACACCCGTGACGCCGTCTGCGGGGTGTAGGGGCACCCGGGGGGTGAGTCAGCGCCAGCGGGCGATCACGCTCGATCCACCGATCACCTTGTCGCCCGGACCGACCAGCGGCTCCGCGGCCTCCGCCGGAAGGTATACGTCGGTACGGGAGCCGAAGCGGATCAGCCCGAACCGTTCGCCACGGGCCAGCAGTGTGCCGACCGGAGCTCGTTGCACGATCCGGCGGGCGATCAGACCGGTCCGCTGGGCCACCACCACGGTGCCGTGGATGGTGTCCAGCACCGTGTAGGCAGCCACGTTGTGCTCCGCATCCGGCTTCATCGCGTTGACGAATCCGCCGTCCGCGACGAAGTAGTCGACCACCTTGCCGGCCACCGGGGACCGGTTGACGTGCACGTCGAGCACCGACAGGAAGACCGCGATCCGCAGGAACTCGCTGTCGCCGAAGCGCTCGTCGGTCAGCCGCTGCACCGACAGCACCTGCCCGTCGGCGGCGGCCACCACGGCGGTGGGGTCCTCCGGCACGTCCCGCTCCGGGTCGCGGAAGAAGGCGGCCACCGGCACGGCTGCCAGGGCGGGCACCAGCCAGAGCTTCGACTTCGGTCGGGCCAGTCGAGTCAGCGCGGCCAGCCCGAGGGCGATGCCCGCGGCGGCGACCCCGTTCGAGTCGATGTGCATGTCCCGACTGAGCGGCACACTCGACGGCCGGTAGGCGGGAGCGAGCTGCTCAGCCGCCGCAGCGTCGGCCGGAGTGAAGCGGAGCCGGTACACACGTACCGGTGGATTGTTGCGCAGCACCAGATCGTTGCCGACGCCGTACAGCACACCCTGCCGGTCCAACTCGGCTGCGGCTCCGGCGGTTCGGGCGACGGCGGTGGCGACGGACAGCACCGCGCCGTCGGCCAGGAACTTGGTGAGTGTCCCGATCGTGGTACGCGCCTGGTCGGCGGTACCGGTGAGCGCCTCGGCGGCGATCACCACTGCGGCGACCTCAGCTTCGGCGAGGCTGTCGACGACCCGGACCCGCTCGGCGACCCAGCGGCCCTGGGCGGTGACGTGCTCCCGCAACGTCGCGGCGCTCACCCGCTCGGCCGGTACCACGGTGAGGGTGTCGCCGGGCAGCATCGCTTCGATCGCCGCAGCCAGGACCGCGGACTTCGGAGCCGCGCCGACAAGCAGGGCTGCCTTCGGGATGTTGATCCGGGCAAGCTCGGAGACGAGGGTACGCGCGGCGCACTCGCCGAGGCGGACCGGACCGGATCGGTCGGGTGTACGCACGGCGGGGGACTCGGTCATGTCGAACGGGCTCCTGACGGGGTTAGAGGCGGTTGACGCGAGGTTCACCGCCGGCGGCGAGGCCGGCCTGACCGCGGGGACGGCCCGCGCGCCGATGACCCGCGGGGTTGCCCTGCGGCGCGGGCCGGCCGGCGCTGGCGGGAGCACACCGGCCAGCATAGGCGGCAGGCGACCGGTGTCGCACGGTCAGCCGTCACGTCCCTGCCGCCCGGACGGCGGTGTCTGGTCGATCGCACCGAACAGATCGGGTGTGCGGTCCGTCGGTGGTTGCGGATCTGTCGTCGGGCCCGCGTCGGCCGGGACCGACCCGCCCGTCGCGGTGTCGGCACGCTCCGGCAGCGGGTCGGAAGACAGGTCGCTGGCAGCCGCTGGCGAGCTGACCGGGCCGGTGTCGCCCGGGGCCTCGTCAGATGTCGGCAGACCGTTGTGCCGGCTGGAACGCAGGGCCCCGATCAGGCCGAGCCCGCCGAACAGGATCAGCCCACCGGCCAGGAACCAGCCGGCCGCTGGAAGCACGAGGCCGAGCACCTGGGCGAGCAGCCACCAGGCGGCGAAGGCGAGGAAGAGCAGCCCGAAGGCGAACGAGACCAGGTCGGTGCGGTGGCTCCTCACCGGGTCACCTCCATGTGTCCGGCGTTCACGTGCAGGTTGAGACGCAGCTTGCCGCCTCCGGCGCCGTCCGCGCCGAGGTCGACGACATCCGTGGGGCGGTTGTCCATGCCCCGTGTCCATTGGCCGAGGACGTCGGCGTCACCAGCAGTCACCCGCGTCACCGCCGTCACGTCGACGTTCGGCGGCAGCACCACGGTGGCCTCGCCGAAGTTCACGGCGACGGTGATCTCTGTCTCCCGCTCGTCGAAGTCGATCGCCCGCAGGTCGAGCACCGCGTCGCCGAAGCTCTGTTCGTACCGGTTGGCCAGGTCGCGGTGACTGACCGGTGCCCAGGTGACCGCGCCGTCCACGCCGCGGACCCGATCGTAGGACTCGACGACGGTGACCACGGCCAGGGCGGCGGCGGTCACCAGGCCGAGCGCGATCAGCCAGCGGGCCCGCCCGAACCAGGTGCCCACGACCAGACCGAGCCCGACCACCGCGAGGGCTGCGGCGAAGTAGGCGGATGCGCCGATCCCGAAGACGTCAAGCAGGTCGAGCACGCCGACCAGCCCCAACGCGACAAAGATCGACGAGAGGGTCACCGCGCCCAGAGCCGATCGTTCCCGTGCCTTGCGGGGCGGTTTCGACATCGGTGGCGGCGGCGTAGCCACCTTCGGCGGCCCGGCGTAGGGGCCGTGCGGGGCGAACGGGGGACGGTAGGTCGGCTGGGTGAGCGGCGGGCCCGACGGGGCGGCGGCCGTCGGCCACGTCGTCGCCGTCGGCAACCGCATGGTCGGCTCCTCGGTCCCCTCGCCCCCCCAGGGGGCCGAGGGAACGCCTGACGGCGAGCCGGGTGGGTGGAAGGCGGGTGGTGCGAGGCCGGCCGTCCGGTCGAACTCCGGGTACCCGGTCGGCTCCGGATAGCTGACCGGAGGCGCCGGACCCGACGGCGGTGGCGGACCCGCCGGGCCGCCCGCACCGAGCCCTGCCGATTCGGGTCGGTGCTCGCGTTGCTGGCGGTTGAGCAGCAGCGCGCCTCCCACCAGGATGGCCGCGCCGAGCAGGACTGCGCGGAAAGCGTCGGTGACGACGAAACCGAAGCCGATCGCGACCACCGCGCCGAGGACGATCACGGTGACCGGGGACATGCTGGAACGTCCACGGCCGAGCATCGATTCGACGGGCGAGGCGCTGTCGCCTTCGCCCGGGATGATCAGCCAGGCGGCGACGTAGACCAGGATGCCGACGCCGCCGAAGAAGCCCAAAACCGCCAGCAGCACCCGCCAGAGCACCGGGTCGGTGTTCGTGGCCCGGCCGATGGCAGCACAGACGCCGGCCAGGTAACGGCCCTCCCGGGGCCGGACCAGCCCGTACCGGGAGGTGAAACCGGCGCCGCCGTAGGACGCACCCGGGCCGCCTTGGGGCAGCCCGCCGGGCCAGCCCGCTCCACCGTGCCCGCCCGGCCAGTCCGGTCCGCCCGGCCCCCGTGGCCCGGCGGACGGCGGTACGGTCGGCCCCCACGCCGTCCCACCGGTGGGTGGTGGCGCGGTGGCGGGTGGAGCGCCGTCCCAGCCGCCGGCGGGAGCCCGCCCGCCAGTTGGTTCGGCCGGGCCGTCCGCCTCGGCAGCGGGAGGGGCGGGTACGGCCGCGGGTGGCGTCGTCCCCGGGTCGGTCGCCCCCGACCGGTGCGGCTGGGCAGCGTCGTCGGTCATGCTCTCGATCCTGCTGCGTCAGACGCCGAGCGTCCTCCGGCGGTGACCCTGAACCCACCCTGAGATCCGGCCCGCCCGAATGTCGGGGGCGTCCCCCGTGGTCCGGTGGCCACACACGTGTGACGATCGGCGGCGGAACCTTCCTGTCCGACCCGTCCTGACCAGGGAGCTCGCGATCAGCAGTAGCAGCCGACCAACCCGCCTCTACCGTGCTCCGGAGCACCGGATGGCCGCCGGGGTGGCCGCTGGCATCGCCGAGCATCTCGGAGTGCCGGTGGTCCGGGTCCGGATCGCCTTCATGGTGCTGCTTGGCCTGAACGGGTTGGGCCTGCTGCTCTACGCGGCCTTCTGGGCGGTCGTGCCGCTGCGGCCCGGTGACACCGCCGTACCGCCGCGTCGTGACGTCGGCCAGCTGCTGCCCTTCGTTGCCATCGGGCTCGGTGTGCTGCTGATCCAGGTGATGGTCTTCGACTCGGTGGGTGCGGCCGGCACGGCGGGCTGGTTGGTCGCCATCATCGCCGTCGGCGCCGGTGTGATCTGGCACCAGTCCACGCCTGAGCGGCGGCAGCAGTGGAGTGGGTCGATGCCGGTGCCCTGGCTGGGCGCGGTGATAGAGGAGAGTGACCGGCGGGCGTTCGTGCTCCGATTCGTCGGGGGTGGGGTGCTCGTCGCGGTCGGCATCATCGGGGTGGCCGCGGTCTACTCGCCGGCGCAGAACCTCGACGCGGTGGTCAACGGAGTTATCTTCGCGTTGGTCGGGCTGGCCGGGGTCGGGGTGGTGGCGGCGCCGGTACTCTGGCGTACCTGGAACCAGCTCCGCTCGGAGCGCGAGGGTCGGATCCGTGAGCAGGAACGGGCCGAGCTGGCAGCGATGGTGCACGACCAGGTGCTGCACACCCTCGCGTTGATCCAGCGCAACGCCAGCGACGTCAAGGCTGTGCAGCGGCTCGCCCGGGGCCAGGAGCGCTCGTTGCGCAGCTGGCTCTACAAGCCCACCGGGTCCCCGACCGAACGCCTCGCCGCTGCGCTGGAACAGGCGGCAGCCGAGGTGGAGGACACCTTCGCGATGACGGTGGAAGCGGTCGTGGTCGGCGACCGGGAGACCGACGAGCGGGTCGGTGCGCTGGTGGCCGCGGCGCGTGAGGCGCTGGTGAACGCCGCCCGGCACGCCGGGGTGCAGACCGTCTCGCTGTACGCCGAGGTCGAGCCCGAGCAGGTGAGCGTCTTCGTACGGGATCGTGGTGCCGGGTTCGATCCGGATACGGTGGAGGACCATCGACACGGTGTCCGTGGCTCGATCGTCGGGCGCATGAAGCGGCACGGCGGCCGGGCGGAGATCCGTTCCCGGCCTGGAGAGGGAACCGAGGTCCGGTTGATCCTGCCGATCGTCCGGGAATCGGCCATGGCGGAGAGGGACAGATGATGGTCGAGCAGCCGACGGCACCTGTCGCACCGGAAGGCACCGGGCTCGGACGGCTGCGAGTGTTCCTGGTCGACGACCATGCCATGTTCCGGGCGGGGGTGCGTGCCGAACTCGGCGCGCACGTCGAGGTGGTGGGCGAGGCGAGTACGGTGGCCGAGGCGGTCAGCCGGATCGCGGCCACCGAGCCGGACGTGGTCCTGCTTGACGTGCACATGCCTGACGGTGGTGGCCGCGCTGTGCTGGAGGCGATGCGCGGCAGCCTTACCGAGGTCCGTTTCCTGGCGCTCAGCGTCTCCGACGCGGCCGAGGACGTGATCGGACTGATCCGGGCCGGAGCGCGTGGCTATGTCACCAAGACCATCTCGCCCGACGAGTTGGCGGCGGCGATCCGGCGGGTGGCCGACGGCGACGCGGTGTTCAGTCCGCGTCTGGCCGGGTTCGTGCTGGATGCCTTCGCGGCCCGTCCGGACGCCCCGGTCGCCGATCCGGAGCTGGATCAGTTGACCAACCGGGAACGAGAGGTGCTGCGGTTGCTCGCCCGGGGGTACGCGTACAAGGAGATCGCTCGGGAGCTGTACATCTCGATCAAGACGGTCGAGACTCATGTCTCCAATGTGCTGCGCAAGCTCCAGATGTCCAACCGGTACGAATTGTCTCGTTGGGCTGCGGACCGGCGCCTCGTATAAGTGACCTTTCTACACCGGGTCCAAGGCGGCGCAGTAGCGGGTTCACTTCACCGTCTGATCACCGGCACCGCGACAGATCTTCCGACCCCGGATCCCGACCGAGCGGGTCCGGGGGGCGGACCGTCTTCGGCTAGCCCTTCACCCGGCCAGGGTGATCGGCTGTAGGTCTGGAACAAGACTCGTACTTTCGGGTAGCTTCAGGGGGAAGTGGCGGGATTCACGTCGATGCCTCGGTGGATTGGTGATGACGTCGCCTATCGGTCATCCGGCGGCTGGTCGAACGAGGAAAACTGGTTGACGAGCAGCTCATACCACGCCTCCGAAGGCTCGGAGAGGCACCGGCGGGTCGATGTCGGCACCGTCCCGGGCGGGTATCGGGTTGATAACACGCCTTCCCGCCTGGGCGCATGTGGTGTCACAGTTGCAGGCACCTCACAACCCCCTCGTGAGCCGAGCGCCCTGAGGAGGCACTCCCATGCGCGGGAAATTCCTGAAGGTGGCGGTCGCGGCGACCGCCACCGCCATGTTGGCCACCGCCTGCGGCGGCGGTGGCGACGACGACAGCGAGTCGGCCGGCGAGGCCGGCGGCACGCTCCGTGTCTACGCCTCGGAGCCGGCGTTCCTGACGCCGTCCGGTGGTGACGACGAGCCGTCGCTCTACGTGATCCGCCAGCTGTATCGCGGTCTGGTCAAGTACAACGCCGAGACCTCGGCGGTCGAGATGGACCTGGCCGAGTCGGTCGAGTCGACCGACCAGAAGCTCTGGACGATCAAGCTCAAGAGCGGCTACGTCTTCGACAACGGTGAGCCGGTCAACGCCGACGCCTTCATCCGGTCGTGGAACTACGCCGCCTACGCGCCGAACGCCCAGAACAACGGCTACTTCATGAAGCGGATCGCCGGCATCAAGGACGTCCAGTCCGAGGATCCGGACGGCGACGGCCCGCAGACCGCCCCGGAGCCGAAGGCCAAGGAGCTTTCCGGCCTGAAGAAGGTCGACGACCTGACCTTCACCGTCGAGCTTGACTCCGCCTTCTCCGGCTTCCCGACCACGATCGGCTACCCGGGCTTCTTCCCGATGGCCCAGGCGTGCGTCGACGACATCGCCGCCTGCAACGAGAAGCCGATCGGCAACGGCCCGTACAAGATCGACGGTTCCTGGCAGCACAACGTCGGGATCAACGTCGTCCGCAGCGACAGCTGGAAGGGCGAGGCCGGCAAGCCGGACCGCATCGAGTACCGCATCTTCGCTGACGTCGACGCCGGCTACTCCGCCTTCCAGGCCGGTGAGCTGGACGTCATGTACACCCTGCCCCCGGCCCGCTACAAGGAGGCCAAGGCGCAGTACGGCGACCGCATGTACGAGCAGCCGGGCGACAGCTTCACCTACGTCGGCATGCCGGTCTACGACCCCGCCTTCGAGGACAAGCGCATCCGCCAGGCGCTGTCGCTGTCGATCGACCGCCAGTCGATCATCGATGCGGTGTTCGACGGCCGGTTCACCCCGGCCTCCGGCTTCGTCGCCCCGACCTTCGAGGGTGCCCGCGAGGGCGTCTGCAAGTACTGCACCAAGGACGTCGAGAAGGCCAAGCAGCTGCTCGCCGAGGCTGGCGGCTGGCCGGCCGGTAAGAAGCTGACCCTGTGGGCCAACGCCGGTGCCGGTCACGACCTGTGGCTGCAGGCCGTCGGTGACCAGATCAAGGAAGCACTGGGCATCGACTACGAGCTGAAGGTCAACCTCCAGTTCCCCGAGTACCTCGACACCGCGGACAAGAAGAAGTTCACCGGTCCGTTCCGTCTCGGCTGGGGCCCGGACTACCCCTTCATGGAGACCTACCTCTACCCGCTGTACGGCACCGGTGCCGGCAGCAACAACTCGGGCTACACCAACCCGGAGTTCGACGCCCTGATGAAGGAGGGCGACGCGGCCGAGTCGATCCAGGCCGCCATCCCGTCCTACCAGAAGGGTGAGGACTTCCTCGGCGAGGACCTGCCGGTCATCCCGATGTGGTGGAGCAAGGTGGGCGCGGTCTACAGCGAGAACGTGGACCAGTTCGTCTGGAACGCCGTCTCGGATGCCGACTACGGCTCGATTTCGCTGAAGCAGAACTGAGCTTCAGCCGCCTGATCCTGCCGTAATACGACGTGGCGGCAACGGTCACCCCACCAGGGTGATCGTTGCCGCCACGTCAGCGCCGAGAGGAGACCCCGTCATGGGGCGCTACGTCATTCGACGGTTGCTCCAGTTCATCCCCACCGTGCTGGGCACCATGTTCCTGCTCCACTACCTGACCTCGCTTGCTATCCAGTTCAGCGGGAACCCGGCCCGGGCGCTGTTCGGGGACCGGACACCGCCACCCGCGCTGCTCAAGGCGATCACGGAGCGACTCGGTTACGACGACCCCTGTCTCAGCCAGCGGGGTAACCCGTGCCTGGGGCTCTTCGCCGACCGGCTGCAGAACATCTTCCTGACCTTCCCGCCGGACTTCGGCATCAACCTGCGTCAGCGCCCGGTCACCGAGCTGGTGGCCGACGCCCTGCCGTTCACCCTCAAGCTGCTGGTCATTGCGATCCTCTTCGAGGCGATCGTCGGTATCGCGGCCGGTGTGCTGGCCGGTCTGCGCAGCGGTAGCTTCGTCGACTACCTCGTGAAGATCAGCACCGTCTTCGTCATCTCGGTGCCGATCTTCGTGCTCGGTCTGGTGATCCGGGAGTTCGTCGGGGTCAAGTTCGGCAACGTGCTGCGTGGCCAGGACTGGATCCCCGACCTGATCTCGGTGGGTGTGTTCACCCCCGGCTTCAAGCCGGACTACCCGTTCGCCAGTTTGGTCATCCCGGGCATGGTGCTGGGCGCCACCTCCCTCGCGGTCACCGCCCGACTGACCCGGACCAGCATCATGGAGAACATCCGGGCCGACTACGTCCGCACCGCCAAGGCCAAGGGCCTGGCGACCAAGCGTGTGATCGGTGTGCACACGCTGCGTAACTCGCTGATTCCGGTGATCACCTTCCTGGGTGTCGACATCGGCGCGGCGATGGCCGGTGCGGTGGTCACCGAGAGCATCTTCAACGTGCCGGGGATCGGCCGGCTGGTGACGCTCGCAGCCCGCAGCGGTGAGTCCTCTGTCGTCATCGGTGTGGTGACCATGCTGGTGCTGGTGGTCTTGCTCGCCAACCTGCTCGTCGATCTGCTCTACGCCGTGCTCGACCCGAGGATCCGCTATGAGTGACGCAGCCGAGGTGACGACGCGGACGCAGGGCCTTCCGACCGGCCCAGGTGGCCTGGTGGAGCGAAACGAGGTGTGGACATGAGCGACCTGACGAGCGCCGGCACCGGAGTCGGCGGTGCACCGGTGGCCGGCGACGGGCCGACGCCTGACGCGCCGGCCAGCAAGGAACGCAACGCCAGCCTGTGGGCGGATGCCCGGCGGCAGTTGCTGCGAGACCCGACGTTCGTGATCTCCTTCTGCTATGTGCTCCTGGTCGGCTCGATGGCCGCCGTCCCGAAGCTGTGGACCAGCCAGGACCCCCGGGCCTGCAGCACCGACCGCTCCCGGGTGTCCCCGAGCTGGGAACATCCCTTCGGTTTCGACGTGCTGGGCTGTGACTACTACTCACACGCGATCTACGGTGCCCGGCCGTCGATGGTGATCGCGGTGATGGCCACCACCGGCATCGTGCTGTTCGGTGGGACGCTCGGCCTGCTCGCCGGCTACTACGGCGGCTGGGCCGACACGATCATCTCCCGGGTGATGGACATCGTCCTGTCGCTGCCGTTCCTGCTCGGCGCGATCGTCTTCCTCACCGTGATCAAGAAGCAGAACCCCTGGACCCTGACGCTCGTGCTGTTCCTGTTGGCCTGGCCGACGATCTCCCGGATCACCCGAGGCAGCGTCATCTCGTCGAAGGACCTGGACTACGTGCACGCCGCAAAGGCGGTCGGGGCCCGCAACTCCCGGTTGATGTTCCGGCACATCATGCCGAACGCGATCGCACCGATGCTCGTCTACGCCACCATCGTGCTCGGCTCGTTCGTCGCCGCGGAGGCCACGCTGACCTTCCTCGGCGTCGGTCTCCAGCCGCCCACGCAGTCCTGGGGCATCATGATCAGCCAACACCAGGTCTACTTCCTGGAGGACCCGTGGCTGCTGCTCTTCCCCTGTGGTCTGCTTGTCGGCACGGTGCTGTCCTTCATCCTCATGGGTGACGCGCTGCGTGACGCCCTCGACCCGAAGTTCCGGTGAGTCCGATGTTTGATTCTCAGCGAGCGGATCAGCACAAGGGCGACGGTGCCTCACGAGGGCACGGAGCGAGCGGAGTGCCGGCATGAGCACCGATGTGAACGTCAAGATGGAGGCGTTGGCGGGCGTCGACCCGAACGCGTTGCCGCTGCAGGTCAAGGATCTGCAGGTGGAGTTCCGTACCCGTAACGGCATCGCCCACGCGGTGAACGGAGTCAGCTTCGACCTGCGGGCCGGTGAGACCCGGGCCATCCTCGGTGAGTCCGGCTGCGGCAAGAGCGTGACCGCTCAGGCGATCATGGGCATCCTGGACTCCCCGCCCGGCTTCATCACCGGCGGGGAAATCCTCTACCGGGGTGTCGACCTGCTCAAGCTGCCGGAGTCGGAGCGCCGTAAGGTGCGGGCCAACCGGATCGCGATGATCTTCCAGGACGCGCTCTCCGCGCTGAACCCGGTCTTCACCGTCGGGTTCCAGCTCGCCGAGCTGTTCCGTAAGCATCGCGGCATGTCCCGGAAGGACGCCAAGGCCCGCGCCGTCGAACTGTTGGACCTGGTGAAGATCCCGGCGGCCAAGCAGCGGGTGAACGACTACCCACACCAGTTCTCAGGGGGTATGCGGCAGCGCGTCATGATCGCCATGGCGCTGGCGCTCGACCCTGAGGTGCTGATCGCTGATGAGCCGACCACCGCGCTGGACGTCACCGTGCAGGCACAGATCATGGCCCTGCTCGCGGAGTTGCAGCGGGAACGCAACATGGGGCTCGTGTTGATCACCCACGACATGGGCGTGGTGGCCGACGTCGCCGACCGGATCTCGGTGATGTACGCCGGTCGGGTCATCGAGGAAGCCGGCGTGCACGACATCTACTCCACCCCGGCCCACCCGTACACCAAGGGCCTGTTGGAGTCGATCCCGCGTCTGGACCTCAAGGGCCAGCAGCTCAGTGCCATCAAGGGTCTGCCGCCGATGTTGACGAACATCCCGCCGGGCTGCGCCTTCAATCCCCGCTGTGGTTATGCGCAGGACATCTGCCGGCAGGACCCGGCGCCAGCGCTGTTCCAGGTGTCACCGAGCCGGACCGCTGCCTGCCACTTCTGGAAGGAGGTCAAGGGCGATGAGTGACATCGTGTTGGAGACCCGCGACCTGGTGAAGCACTTCCCGCTGACCCGGGGCGTGGTCTTCAAGAAGCAGTACGGCGCGGTACGCGCCGTCGACGGGATCAACCTGCAACTGCGTCGCGGCGAGACGCTCGGCGTCGTCGGCGAGTCGGGTTGCGGCAAGTCGACCCTGGCCCGGCTGCTGGTCGGGCTGGAGACGCCGACCTCAGGTGACCTGTTCGTGCAGGGCAAGAACATGTCGCAGGTCAGCGCCGAGGAACGACGGCGGGGCCGACGCAACATCCAACTGGTGATGCAGGACCCGTACACCTCCCTCAATCCCCGGATGACCGTCGGTGACATCATCGGCGAGCCGTTCGAGGTGCACCCGGACGTGCTGCCCAAGGCCCGGCGGCGGGCCAGGGTACAGGAACTGCTCGATCTGGTCGGCCTCAACCCGGACCACATCAACCGGTACCCGCACCAGTTCTCCGGCGGTCAGCGGCAGCGCATCGGTATCGCCCGGGCGCTGGCGCTCAATCCGGAGATCATCCTGTGTGACGAGCCGGTGTCGGCGCTCGACGTCTCCATCCAGGCGCAGGTGATCAACCTGCTGGAGAAGCTTCAGCATGAGCTGGGGCTGTCGTACATCTTCATCGCCCACGACCTGTCGGTGGTCCGGCACATCGCCAACCGAGTCGCGGTGATGTACCTCGGCCGGATCATCGAGATCGGCACCGAGGACGAGATCTACGACAATCCGACCCATCCGTATACTCAGGCGCTTCTGTCGGCGGTGCCGGTGCCGGATCCGAGGCTGCGCGGGCACCGGGATCAGATCGTGTTGACCGGTGACGTGCCGTCACCAGCCAATCCGCCCTCGGGTTGCCGCTTCCGCACCCGGTGTTGGAAAGCTCAGGACGTCTGCGCCGAGCAGGAGCCGATGCTGGAGGTCCGCGACAAGTCGGGCCACCCGAGCGCCTGCCACTTCGCCGAGGTACGCGACGTGGTGCACGCATCGGAATAGCCCCACAGACACCGCTGGCTCTCGTCCATCCGTAGCGGGAGCGGCGGTGAAGGTAGTGCCTCCTCAGTGATTCGGGGCGTCGGCCGTCACCAGCAGCCGACGCCCCGGTCCACGTCCGGCGCGGCCCACCTCGACCCCTGCGGGTGCGTTGGTCGGCCGTAGCTCAGAGGGGACCGCGGCCAGCGCGCAGCAGCAGCAGGGCGAGCTGGGTGCCGTCCGCGCCCAGGGCAGTCCGGAACCGCTCCAGGATCTCCTGTTCGCGGGAGAGAACCAGCCGGGTACCGCCCGAGGCCATCCGGGTCGCACCGACCTCCCGGGAGAGTGCGGCCCGCTCCTGCCACAACTCGACGAGCGCACGGTCGATCTCATCGATCCGTACCCGGATCTCGGCGATCCGGCTGGCGGCGTCCGGCTCGGCGGTGCCGGTGGCCGGGGTCCCCGCCTCGGGCCGGGTGGAACCGGCCTCGTTCGGGATCGTGCCTGGCCCGGTCACGCCGCCGTTCTGCTCCATCACGTCTGTCATCTTCGGGTACCTCTCGCGGTGCGGTGCCCGTTGCCCGGATCCCGGGACGCGAAAGCCCCGGGCTCCGAGAGCCCGGGGCTTTTCGTAGGTCTGATCGATCAGGCGCGACCTACGGCTGCCGGACTCCCGGAGCCGTAGTAAAAGTAGGAGCGCATGTCGAACACGCTGCCGAGTATGCCGTCCTGCGGGTCGTCGCGCAAGGAGTCCGTCAGCGGCGCGCAGGGAAACCCGCCTGCGAGGGGCCCTTCCGCTCCCGCTGGCGATGGCCGGGTGCCTGCGCTCCCTTGCATCCGGGTGCCGTGGGCGGGGGATGTCCGGGCGGCGGCATAGACTCGCCGTGCGATGCATCCTCTCTTCGACATCCCCGCGTCCCCGCCCGGCCCCGAGCCCGCCCGGACACTGCCGCCCCATCGGCCCGCTTCCATCCGCCTCGATCCGACGCAACTGGTGGAGGGACTCAACGGCCCGCAACGGGACGCGGTGACCCACGCGGGCTCGCCACTGCTGATCGTGGCCGGCGCCGGGTCCGGCAAGACGCGGGTACTGACCCACCGGATCGCGTACCTGTTGGCTGCCCGCGACGTGCACCCCGGCGAGATCGTCGCGATCACTTTCACCAACAAGGCCGCCGGCGAGATGAAGGACCGGGTCACGGCCCTGGTCGGCCCGCGGGCCCGGCTGATGTGGGTTTCCACGTTCCATTCGGCGTGTGTACGGATCCTGCGTGCCGAGCATGAGCACGCCGGTCTGAAATCCACCTTCTCGATCTACGATGCGGACGATTCCCGCAGGCTGATGCAGCTCGTCGCCCGTGAACTCGACCTGGATCCGAAGCGTTACCCGGCGCGCGGCCTGGCTGCCCAGGTCTCGAACCTCAAGAACGAGCTGGTCGACCCGGAGACGTTCGCCGCGCGGGCCAGCGGGCCCAACGAGCGCGCCCTCGCCGAGGCGTACGCCCTCTATCAACGGCGCCTGCGCGAGGCCCACGCGCTCGACTTCGATGACCTGATCATGACGACTGTGCACCTGCTCCAGTCGCATCCGCACGTCGCGGAGAGCTACCGCCGTCGTTGCCGCCATGTGCTTGTCGACGAGTACCAGGACACCAACCACGCGCAGTACGTCCTGATCAAGGAGTTGGTCTCCGGCACCGAGGGCCTCGACCCGGCGGAGCTGTGCGTGGTCGGCGACGCGGACCAGTCGATCTACGCCTTCCGGGGCGCCACGATCCGCAACATCCTGGAGTTCGAGCGGGACTTCACCGACGCCCGCACCATCCTGCTCGAGCAGAACTACCGCTCCACGCAGACCATCCTGAACGCCGCGAACGCGGTGATCGACCGCAACACGTCGCGCAAGCCGAAGCGACTGTGGAGTGACGCCGGGCCGGGCGAACCGATCGTCGCGTACGTCGCCGACACCGAGCATGCCGAGGCGGACTGGGTGGCCCGGGAGATCGACCGATTGGTCGACGACGGGCAGACCCGTCCCGGCGACGTGGCGGTCTTCTACCGCACGAATGCGCAGTCCCGGGTTTTCGAGGAGGTGTTCATCCGCCTCGGTCTGCCGTACAAGGTCGTCGGCGGGGTGCGCTTCTACGAGCGTAAAGAAGTCCGAGACGCACTTGCCTACCTGCGCGCGGTGGTGAACGACGATGACACGGTGAGCCTGCGTCGAGTCCTCAACACTCCGCGTCGGGGCATCGGCGACCGCGCAGAGGCCTGCGTGGAGGCACTGGCAAGCCGGGATCGCATCTCCTTCGGTGCCGCGTTGCGGCGTGCCGGGGACGCGCCCGGTATCTCGACCCGGGCGGCCAACGGCATCGCCGACTTCGTGGCGTTGCTCGATTCCGCCCGTGAGTTGGCCGTCGACGGCACCCCTGAAGAGGTGCTGGAGGCGGTGTTGACCCGCTCGGGCTACCTCACCGAGTTGGAGGAGAGCCTCGACCCCCAGGACGCCGGCCGGGTCGACAATCTTCAGGAGTTGGTGAGCGTCGCGCGTGAGTACACCGAGCGGGTCGAGGCGACCGGTGCGGAGGGGGAACGGGGCACTTTGGCCGGCTTCCTGGAGCAGGTCGCGCTCGTCGCCGACGCCGACCAGGTGCCCACCGACGATCCCGACCATCAGGGCGTGGTCACCCTGATGACGCTGCACACCGCCAAGGGGCTCGAGTTTCCGGTGGTGTTCCTGACCGGCTTGGAGGACGGCGTCTTTCCGCATCTGCGTTCCTTGGGCGACGCACGTGAGCTGGAGGAGGAGCGTCGGCTGGCGTACGTCGGCATCACCCGCGCCCGGCAGCGGCTGTATCTCTCCCGAGCGGTGACCCGTTCGGCGTGGGGGCAGCCGGCCTACAACCCGCCGTCCCGGTTCGTCGAGGAACTACCGCCCGAACTGGTCCGCTGGGAGCGGACCGAGGGCGCGTACACCTCGTGGGGCGGCGGTGGCGGCGGTGTGGGCGGTCGCGCGGACCGCGCGCCCGGCGGTCGCGGTGGCTTCGCAGGTGGCACGCCCCGGGCGGTTCAACTGGCCCGCAAGCTCGGAGTGGACGGCAGCCGGCTGGCCACCGCGAGCGAGCTGCCACAGGGGCCGAAGGTTACCGTGGGAGACCGGGTGAACCATCAGCGGTACGGCCTCGGCCGGGTCGTCGCGGTGGAGGGACACGGGCCGGGTGCCCGGGCGCAGATCGACTTCGGTGACCAGACGTTGTGGCTGGTGTTGCGGCACGCTCCGATCGAGAAGATCTGACACCGGTCGACCGGGGCGAGGGCCGTCCGGGCTGGTCAGCAGGCCACGTCGACGCCCCGGGCACGCAGGAACGGTGCCGGGTCGATCTGGTTCCACATCTGGCCCTGGTGCACCTCGAAGTGCAGGTGCGGTCCGGTGGAGTCGCCCGTGGAGCCTTCGAGGCCGATGGTCTGTCCGGTGCTCACCTTGTCACCCACGCCCACCGTGGCCGTACTCAGATGGGCGTAGTGGGTGAGGTAGCCGTTGGCGTGATCGATGACCACGGAGATGCCGTACCCGTCGCCGACATCACCGGCTTTCGTCACGGTGCCGCCGAAGGCTGCGCGCACCGGTGTGCCGGCAGGCATGGCGAAGTCGATTCCGGCGTGCAGGGTGCCCCACCGAGGCCCGTAGCAGGAGGTGATGACCCCTCCGACCATCGGTATCACCCAGGATGTCTTTGGCTGCGTACTCTTGCTCGGCTTCGCCGTGGTGGTCACCGTTCGGCTGGCCTTCGGCTTCGGGCTGGCCTTCGGTGTGGGGCTGGGCTTCGTGGTGGGGCTGGCAGTCGGGGTCGGGCTCGGCGACGGGCTGTCAGGTGCGATCGGCGTTCGGGATGAACGGTCGGCGCGTTCGGCGGCTGCGACCCGGTTCTGGGCGTCGACCGTGACGGGGCCGGTGGCCGGCTGGTTGTCCCGCTCGTTCGTCACGACGTTGCCGGCGCCGAGCCCCGCCAGGGCGACCGCGCCGACCACGAGAAGCCGGGACCGCCGACTTGGCCGTCGCCGGTGGCGGGCAGGGGCGTTCGGGATTCTGCGGGCCGGGTTGGCGTTGTCGTCCTGCACGGTACGGACCTCGTTGCCTTCGAGCGGTCGTGACCTCGAAATAGTGGTGTCGGTCCGAAGGATGACGGGTACCGGGGTAGGTGGGTCGCCTGCGGTGCCTGGCGCTGCTGTCCACCTTCGTGCCGCAGTGTGTCGAGCTGTCCAGGGACGATCCGGCGGAGAAGTGTGTCGCTGGCCACAGTTCGCGATGTGGCCTGGGTCACTTGTGGTTCCGGTGCGGCACATGAAACCGCCCGGATCGACAGATCCGGGCGGTCAACGTGCGTCACAAGCGGTCAGGAGGCGGCTACCTCGCTGTAAATTGCCTCGACTTGCAGCTTGATGTCCACTCCGCGCTCCTGTAGCCACGGCACCGGGTCGAGTGGCTCGCCCTTGACATGGATCTCCAGGTGCAGGTGGGAGCCGTAGGAGTGGCCCGTGTTGCCGACCAGGCCGAGCTGGTCGCCGGCCTGGACCTGCTGCCCTTCCCGCACGCTCAGCGCGGAGGAGTGGCCGTAGATGGCCTCGCTGCCGTCGGCGTGCTGGACGATCACCGTGTTCCCGTAGCCGCCGAACCAGCCGGCCTTGGTGACCGTTCCCTCGTGGATGGCGACGTAGGGCGTTCCCTCGGGCGCGACCAGGTCGACGCCGGTGTGCAGCTTGCCCCACCGCATGCCGTAGGGGGAGTTGAAGTCGTAGCCCTGTAGGGGCAGCAGCCAGACGCCGGTCTCCTCGACGCTGTCCGAGCCGCCGCGGCCGTCCCGGGAGGCCCGGTCGGCGGCTTCGGCCCGGTCGGCCGCGCCCTGGTTGCTTATCGACGCCTGCTTGAGCTCGTCGAGCACCGACGGGCTGACGCTCTTGGCGTCCGGAATCGCGCTGGCGCCCAGTGCCACCACTCCGGCGCCGACGAAGGCGGTGGTGACGACCGCGGCGTAACGGCTGCGCGGGGGGGTGGGTACGCGGCGACGACCGCGATATCGATCGGGCTCAGACGACAGGCGCTGGCGCACGCATACCCTCCGTTGTCGGGTTCCGATGCGGATCAGCCGCCGTCCGAATCTGGTGACCGTGCGTCGGCTAATCGCGTCGTCACCCGTCCGTAGACCTGATGACAACCGTGGACACGGTAGCCAACCGTCAGGCCTGTCACAAGCCGGAGCGCCGAATTGCTTAGAACGTTCTGTCCAGTTCCGTCCGATATTGTCATGGCTCGGAAGTGTAGTGGGGTGTCCTCGTCATCGTCCTTTCGTCGCACACCGTGACCGAACGGCGGAGGCGTCCCACTTGACGCGCACCGCGTACGTCGTGCCTCTGCGTAAGGTTGCGATGGTGGTTGCGTGAGGGCAGGGGTTGTCGCCGGCCGTCGAAGCCGACCCCTGTTTACTGCCCGCCCTGCCGGCCCCGGTTCCCCGGTCACGGCCGGGCGGGTTACCGTTCGTTCAGGTGAGTGCCGCGGAGCCGGTGAAAGGGAAGCCCAGATGAGCTCTCGTGTTCGGGTCGTCGTCGCCAAGCCGGGCTTGGACGGCCACGATCGTGGCGCCAAGGTGGTGGCGCGTGCTCTCCGCGACGCCGGCATGGAGGTCATCTACACCGGTCTGCACCAGACCCCGGAGCAGATCGTGGAGACCGCGATCCAGGAAGACGCCGACGCCGTCGGCCTCTCGGTGCTCTCCGGGGCACACATGACACTGTTCCGCCGGCTCCTCGAACTGCTCGACGAACGGCAGGCACGGGACATCGTCGTCTTCGGTGGAGGCATCATCCCGGAGGCCGACCTTCCGGAGTTGGAGCGGCTCGGCGTAGCCAAGATCTTCACCCCGGGCGCCACCACCGCCTCCATCGTGGAGTGGGTCCGGGACAACGTCGCCCAACCGGTGGCCTGAAGACAGGGGAAGGGGCCGGACGCACCCCTCACACGTCCGGCCCCTCTATGCACGATGCCCCGCCGCCACCCCTCGACCGACAGGGCATCGGCCGCTTCCGTCCTCGCGCTTCCCAGCGCTCCGACATCTGACTCAACGATGCCCTTCCTGCGGGGTTACGCGGGAGCGCCGAGAACCGTCGTTGCCCTGGCAAGACCGCTCGAACGGGTGACGTGACCGGCCCGCCGCCCGGCCGGTGACCCAGCGTCGTACGGGTTGTGCATTACCGCACACCGCGCACCCGCTCGGTTGCCGGAGGCACCGGCATCGTTAGGCTGCGCCCAATGAACCCTTTCCGACCTCCCCTTGCGGGCCGGACCGTCAGGCCGGCTGCGGCGCGTGGTTGTGGCGGTGAGGGTTCGGCGGCCCGCGTCAATTACCACTGATGTCGGGCACCACACTGTTTTCTTTCCATACGCTGGTGGCGGCGCGACGGTGCGCCGCAGAGACGGGACGGGACGCGCAATCGTGGACCTGTACGAGTACCAGGGGCGGGACCTGTTCGAGCGGCACGGACTTCCCGTGCTCGCCGGCGGCGTCGCCACGACCCCGGAGGAGGCCCGCGCGATCGCCGAACGCCTCGGCGGCCGAGTGGTCGTCAAGGCGCAGGTGAAGGTCGGCGGACGAGGCAAGGCAGGCGGCGTCAAGCTGGCCGAGGGCGCGGAGGAAACGGTGGCCCGCGCCTCCGACATCCTCGGCATGGACATCAAGGGCCACACCGTCCACAAAATCATGATCACGGTGACGGCGGACGTGGCCGACGAGTACTACTTCTCATACCTGCTCGATCGGGCGAACCGCACGTTCCTCTGCATCGCCAGCGTCGCCGGCGGCATGGACATCGAGCAGGTCGCCGCCGAGGCCCCGGACAAGGTCGTGAAGGCACCGATCGACGCCGTCGAGGGCGTCGACGAGGCCAAGGCGCGGGAAATCGTCGAGGCGGCCGGGTTCCCGGCCGAGGTCGCCGACCAGGTGGTCGAGGTCGCGGTCGGCCTGTGGCGGGCGTTCGTCGCCGAGGACGCCACCCTGGTCGAGGTGAATCCGCTGGCCACGACGGCCGAGGGCAAGCTGCTGCTGCTCGACGCCAAGGTGTCGCTCGACGAGAACGCCGGCTTCCGGCACCCCGATCACGAGGCGCTCGTCGACCAGGCGACGGTGGACCCCCTGGAGCAGGCCGCCAAGGAGAAGGACCTCAACTACGTCAAGCTCGACGGCGAGGTCGGCATCATCGGCAACGGCGCGGGCCTGGTCATGTCGACCCTCGACGTGGTCGCCTACGCCGGTGAGCGGCACGGCAACGTCAAACCGGCCAACTTCCTGGACATCGGCGGCGGCGCGAGCGCCGCGGTCATGGCCAACGGACTGGAGATCGTGCTCTCCGACCCGTCGGTCAAGAGCGTCTTCGTGAACGTCTTCGGCGGCATCACCGCCTGCGACGCGGTCGCCAACGGCATCGTGCAGGCACTGGGCCTGCTGGAGCAGCGGGGCGAGCAGGTCACCAAGCCGTTGGTCGTCCGCCTCGACGGCAACAACGCCGAGGCCGGTCGGGCGATCCTCGACGGCGCCAACAACCCGCTGATCGAGCGGGTCGACACCATGGACGGCGCGGCCGAGCGGGCCGCCGAGCTGGCGGCTGCGGGGGTCTGACACATGGCTATCTGGCTGACCAAGGACTCGAAGGTCATCGTCCAGGGGATGACCGGTTCCGAGGGTTCCAAGCACACCCGCCGGATGCTCGCGGCGGGCACCACGATCGTCGGTGGGGTCAATCCGCGCAAGGCGGGAACCACCGTCGACTTCGACGGCACCGAGCTGCCGGTCTTCGCAGGCGTCGCGGACGCGATGAAGGACACCGGTGCCGACGTAACGGTCATCTTCGTACCACCGCAGTTCACCAAGGCGGCGGTGATGGAGGCGATCGACGCCGAGATCCCGCTGGCCGTGGTGATCACCGAGGGCGTGCCGGTACACGACACCGCCGCCTTCTGGGCCCACAACGTGGCCAAGGGCGAACGGACCCGGATCATCGGCCCGAACTGCCCCGGCATCGCCTCCCCGGGTGCCTCGAACGCCGGCATCATCCCGGCCGACATCACCGGCACCGGCCGGATAGGTCTGGTCAGCAAGAGCGGCACGCTCACCTACCAGATGATGTACGAGCTGCGTGACATCGGCTTCTCGACCTGTGTCGGCATCGGTGGCGACCCCATCATCGGGACGACGCACATCGACGCGCTCGCCGCGTTCGAGGCCGACCCGGACACCGACGCCATCGTCATGATCGGTGAGATCGGTGGTGACGCCGAGGAGCGGGCGGCCGAGTTCATCAAGGCGAACGTCAGCAAGCCGGTGGTCGGCTACATCGCCGGTTTCACCGCCCCGCCGGGCAAGACGATGGGGCACGCCGGTGCGATCATCTCCGGCTCGGCGGGTACCGCCGACGCCAAGAAGGCGGCGCTGGAGGCGGTGGGTGTGAAGGTAGGCAAGACGCCGACCGAAACGGCCAAGCTGATGCGCGACCTCATGTCCGCGAGCTGAACGGCAAAAACACGCTGAGGGGCCGGCCCGAGAGGCCGGCCCCTCAGTTCCAGTACGGGTAGTTCCCGGTCGCCTGCAGGATCAGGCTGACGACGATGTTCAGCACGCCGAGCCCGATGGCCACGTAGCCCAGCACCGGTGACTGGCGGTACCGACGCGCGTCACGGATCGACAACCAGCCGAAGACGATGCCGAGGACGCCGCAGCAGAGCACACCGGTCACGATGCCGAGCACACCCCACAGGGTCGTGCGGTCCCGGCCGGCGGGTGGTGGCGGGGGCGGTGGGTACGGAGCGTTCACAACTCCCCTTCCGGTCACGTGCTGCCGTGACCGTCGGTCACGGCCCCTGTGCCGAGGCTAGAGGAGCCGGTGCCCGCCCACGCCGGATCGGACGAACTTGTCTCTCCAGCGGGGTGGGACGGCGACACGTGGGCGGGTGCCGGGCGCCCAGGGCCAGCCTGGCATGCCAGAGTAGAGCCAATGTCCTATGTCACCCCTGACCAGCCTCGCCGGGCCACCGACGCTCGGGGTGCCGGCGCTCGGCCACCCGGCCGGGCCGGCCCACCGCGCCGGGTGCCCGCTGCGCGGGCGGCTCCCTCGGGGCGTAGCCACGCACCACTCGCGGTGGCCGCCCTGGTCGCTGCCAGCGGTGCGGCCGTCACCACGTGGCTGCCCGTGGCGCTGGCACTCGGGCTGATCCAGCTCAGTGAGGGTGCCGGCAGCCTGCTCGACGCCGCACGAGCAGGAACGGCAGGTTGGCTACTCGGGCACGGGGTGCCCCTGACCATGGCCGGCGGTCCGCTGGGTCTGGCGCCGCTCGCGGTAACCGCGCTGGCCGTGTGGCGGCTGACCCGGGCCGGCGTGCACGCCAGCCGCGCGATCGGTGCCCGTGGTGGGCGCTCGCCGGGCCGTACCCTCGCCGCCGCCGCTTCGGTGGGCGTCGTGTACGGGCTGCTGGGAGCGGCCGCCGCCGTAGCTGTCGGAGCCGGCGGCCCTGACGTGTCGCCGGTACGCGCCGGGCTGACGCTGGTGACCGTCGGCACCCTCGCCGCGGGTGCCGGTGCCGCCCGCACGACCGGGATGGTGGCGGTCTTCGCCGAGCGGACGCCGATGCCGCTACGCGAGGGCGCACGTGCCGGCCTGGTCGCCGCCCTGGTGCTGCTCGGCGCGGGGGCCGCAGGGGCGGGCCTGGCCGTGGCCACCGGTGGCGGTGATGCGGCCGACCTGATCGGCGCCTACCGCACCGGCGTGGCCGGCCAGGCCGGCATCACCCTGGTCAGCCTGGCGTACGCGCCGAACGTCAGCGTGTGGTCGGCCAGCTACCTGCTCGGGCCCGGCTTCGCGGTGGGCACCGACACGGCGGTACGAACGAGCGAGGTGTCGGTCGGCGCACTACCGGCGCTGCCGTTGTTCGCCGGCCTACCCAGTGGGCCGGTCGAGGGGCTCGGTGCGGTCACCGTCCTCGCCCTGCCAGTCCTCGTGGGGATGGCCACCGGTTGGCTGCTCGCCCGCCGGTTGGTGCGCCTGACCGCCACCGAACGGGTTCCGCTGTCGTGGCGACGGCTGCTCGTACCAGCGGCACTCGCCGGACCGGTGGCCGGTCTGCTGCTGGGTGCGGCGGCGCAGGCGTCCGGCGGACCGCTGGGCGCCGGCCGGCTGGCGGAGGTCGGGCCGGTCGGCTGGCAGGTGGCGCTCGCGGCACTGCTAGTCACCGGTGCCGGCGCACTGCTGGGTGCTGCCGCTGCCCGCTGGTTGACTCGATACAGGACCTGAGCCTCCACCACGGCCGTTCCCGTCGGGCCAGGGGCGCCCCGGATGCGTCCGAGACACCCCCGGTCAGGAGTACAAGGACAGGCCAAGCTCCAGTACCGCCGCGACGATCTGCAACAGACCCAGCAGCAGCCCCACCGCGCCGCAGACCAGGCCGGTGATTGCCTGACCGGAGTTGCCGGCCAGGCCCTGGTCGGCCTTCTGCCTGCCCAGCCAGCCGGTCACGAGTGCGGCCACTCCCAGGGGAATCCCGAGGTGGCAGCAGCTCAGCGGGATCGATGCGATGCCGAGGATCATCGCGATCAGACCGAGGGTGTTCTGTTGTCCCTGCGCGCCGCTGAAGCCCGCGTTCGGGTACATCGACATACCGCCGTACGGCTGCGGGGCGTACGGGTCGGCGAAGAGCTGGCCGTGACCCGGCTGGCCGTACGCCGGGGGCTGCTGGGCGTACGGATCGGTCGGCTGACCGTACGGGCTGGCTGACGGCGCGTACGGGTCGGTCGGCTGGGGTGTGGTCGGATACCCGTACGGCGGATGTTGGCCGTACGGGTCCTGACCGGGGTGACCGGGCTGCATACCCGACTCAGGAACCGCTGGCGCTGCTGCCGCTCATCGAGCCCAGCAGGCCGCCGCCGAGGCAGCACACCAGGACGATCGCGAGCCAGGCGATACCGACGATCAGGGCCCACTTGGACCACTTCTTCGACTCGGCCGACGCAGCCTGGGCGCCCGCGTAGTCACCCTGCTGGAGCAGCGGGTTGACCTTCGAGGCGTTGATGATCGCCGGAATGGCCAGCGGCCAGAACAGAAAGATCGCGACGATCGACATTGTCATGTTGTTGTCGACCGGCTGCGGTGGCTGTGACGGGTACTGGGGCTGCATGACGACGTGCTCCTCACGGTTGTTCACCTGACGGGGTGTGGGACCGGACAGGCGCCGCTCCCAAGCGACCGGCAGCGTACCCGGTTTCGACCAGCCCCGGTGGTCACGCACGCCGCGCCGCCCAGCGGATGGTGCCGGTCAGGGGCCGGATAGGGTGGGCCGGTGACCCAGTCCGCCCGTGTCGTCGTCCTCGTCTCCGGCTCCGGCAGCAATCTGCAAGCGCTGCTGGACGCGGCCGCCGACCCGGCGTACGGGGCACAGGTGGTCGCGGTCGGGGCGGACCGCGACGGGATCGCGGGCCTGGACCGGGCCGCCGCTGCGGGGGTGCCCACCTTCGTCGAGCGGGTGAAGGACCACCCGGACCGTGAGCGGTGGGACGCCGCGCTCACCGCCCGGGTCGCCGAACACCGACCCGACCTGGTCATCTCGGCCGGGTTCCTGAAGCTTGTCGGTCCGCGCTTCCTCGCCGCCTTCGGCGACCGGTACCTCAACACGCACAACACCCTGTTGCCGGCGTTCCCCGGCATCCACGGCCCGCGTGACGCCCTCGCCTACGGGGTGAAGGTGACCGGGGCGACCCTCTTCTTCGTCGACGCCGGAATGGACACCGGCCCGATCGTCGCGCAGGTGGCGGTGCCGGTCCGCGACGACGACGACGTCGACACGCTCACCGAGCGCATCAAGGAAGCGGAACGCAGCCAGCTCGTCGAGCAGGTGGGCCGGTTGGTCCGCGACGGTTGGACGATCACCGGAAGAAAGGTCACGGTCGGAGTGGACTCCATCCAGGACGGGCGCCGCCCGATCCGGCGGGCACTGGTAAGCGTCTACGACAAGACGGGGCTGGCCGATCTGGCCGCGGCCCTGCACGCCGCCGGTGTGGAGATCGTCTCGACCGGCAGTACCGCCTCGACCATCGCCGCGGCCGGGGTGCCGGTGACGCCGGTGGAGCAGGTGACCAACTTCCCGGAGATACTCGACGGGCGGGTGAAGACCCTGCATCCGGCTATCCACGGCGGGCTCCTTGCCGACCTGCGTAAGGATGCGCACGTCGCGCAACTCGACGAGCACCGCATCGCCGGAATCGACCTGCTGGTGTCCAACCTGTACCCGTTCCAGGACACCGTCGCCTCCGGCGCCGGTCCGGACGAGTGCGTCGAACAGATCGACATCGGTGGCCCGGCGATGGTGCGCGCCGCGGCCAAGAACCACGCTTCGGTGGCCGTGGTGACCGACCCGGGTGCGTACCCGATGCTGCGCGCCGCCCTCGACGGCGGCGGTTTCACCCTGGCGCAGCGTCGGGCGCTGGCCGCCCGAGCCTTCGCCGACATCGCCGAGTACGACGTGGCGGTCGCCGAATGGTTCGCCCTCTCCGTCGCACCGGCGACCGACGGCCTGCCGGAGTTCGCCGGCCTGGCGCTGCGCCGGCGGTCGGTGCTGCGCTACGGCGAGAACCCGCACCAGAGCGCCGCGCTCTACACCGACCCTGCCGGTCCGGTCGGGCTGGCCCAGGCCGAGCAGTTGCACGGCAAGGAGATGTCCTACAACAACTACGTCGACGCCGATGCCGCCTGGCGGGCCGCGAACGACTTCGCCGACCAGCCTGCGGTGGCCATCATCAAGCACGCCAACCCGTGCGGCATCGCCGTCGGCGCGGACGTGGCGCAGGCACACCGTAAGGCGCACGCCTGCGACCCGGTCTCCGCCTTCGGCGGGGTCGTCGCCGTGAACCGTCCGGTCACGGCCGAACTGGCCCGGCAGATCGCCGAGATCTTCACCGAGGTCGTGGTGGCGCCAGACTTCGACCCCGGCGCCGTGGAGACACTCCAGGTTAAGAAGAACGTCCGGCTCCTGCGTGCGCCCGCTCACCAGCCGCGTCCGGTCGAGTGGCGGCAGGTCAGCGGCGGCGTGCTGGTGCAGTCGCGTGACGCGGTCGACGCCGCGGGCGACGACCCGACCACGTGGCGGCTGGCCACCGGCGAGCCGGCCGACGAGGCGACGCTCGCCGACCTGGCCTTCGCCTGGCGGGCGGTGCGTGCGGTGAAGAGCAACGCGATCCTGCTGGCGGCTGACGGTGCGACCGTCGGCGTCGGGATGGGGCAGGTCAACCGGGTGGACTCGGCCCGACTGGCGGTCAGCCGGGCCGGTACCGACCGGGCGCGCGGCGCGGTGGCCGCCTCCGATGCGTTCTTCCCGTTCGCCGACGGGCCACAGATCCTCATCGACGCCGGTGTCCGGGCGATCGTCCAGCCAGGTGGCTCGATTCGGGACGACGAGGTGATCGCCGCCTGCAAGCAGGCCGACGTCACCATGTACCTCACCGGCACCCGCCACTTCGCCCACTAGCGCGGTGACCGCCACCGTGCCCGACGTCCGGGGTGCGGTGGCACCAACGGGCGCTTGCTGCGGCTCACACTTTTGGACGTAGTTCGGCGAAGTTGGCGGGCCGACGGGTGTGGGTCGGCGGCGCGTAACACCGCCTGCGGGTCCTGGGTGGCGCAGCTGTCCTGCGCCTTCCGGCATCGGGTGCGGAAGTGGCAGCCAGTCGGCGGGTCTGCCGGGCTGGGCACGTCGCCGCGTAGCCGGATGATGCTGCGGTGTTCCCGGGCGTCCGGGTCCGGCACCGGCGGCTGCGCAGAGCAGCGCCTGGGTGTACGGGTGGGTGGCCCGATCGTAGTTTTCGTCCTCGGTGCCGGTCTCCACGGTCCGGCCCAGGTACATCACGGCGAGCCGGTCGGAGATGTGCCGCACCACCGACAGGTCGTGGGCGATGAGTGCCCCGATCTTGTGATCACTCTCAGTGATTAGAGTCATGTCGCTCGAAGTGGCATCGAGGGGACGGCCGTCGGGACAAGTCACCGAGGCCGGGCGAACCGGTGGGGGCGGGCGTGAGACGATCTGCTTGTGACGGCGACGCTTCTGGACGGCAAGGCGACCGCGGCCGAGATCAAGGACGAGCTGCGGGCGCGGGTCAAGGCACTGGCGGAACGGGGCACCGTGCCGGGACTCGGCACCGTGCTGGTCGGTTCCGATCCGGGCTCCCAGGCGTACGTGAACGGCAAGCACCGGGACTGCGCCGAGGTGGGCATCGCATCCATCCGTCGTGAGTTGCCGGCTGACGCCACCCAGGACCAGGTCGACGAGGTCGTCGCCGAGTTGAACGCCGATCCGGCCTGCCACGGCTACATCGTCCAGCTGCCCCTCCCGGCGCACCTGGACACCCAGCGGGTGCTGGAGTTGATCGACCCGGACAAGGACGCCGACGGACTGCACCCGGTCAACCTGGGACGGCTGGTGCTCGGCTACGACGCGCCGCTGCCCTGCACCCCCCGGGGTATCGTGGAACTGCTCCGGCGGCATGACGTGCCGCTGCGCGGTGCCACCGTGGCGGTGGTGGGCCGGGGCAACACCGTCGGCCGCCCGATGGGGCTGTTGCTCACCCGGCGCAGCGAGAACGCCACGGTTACCCTGTGTCACACCGGCACCCTCGACCTCGCGTCGCACACCCGGGCTGCTGACATCGTCGTCGTCGCGGCCGGCGTACCTGGCCTGCTGACCGCGGACATGATCAGCCCGGGCGCGGTGGTGGTCGACGTCGGGATCACCCGGGTGATCGGCACCGACGGCAAGGGGCGTTACACCGGCGACGTCGACCCCGAGGTGGGCGAGGTGGCCGGCAAGCTGGTCCCGATGCCCGGCGGCGTCGGTCCGATGACCCGCGCCATGTTGCTCAGCAATGTCGTCGAGCGGGCCGAACGCAGCTAGCGACGGCCACCACGTCACCCGGGGCTGGAAACGGGCGGCGGTGACGTTCACCCCATCCCGGCGATCGCCGCCAACCCTGGCAGGTCCGGTGCCAGGATGACTGATACGGTCCGGAAAACCGACTGGGATCAGGGAGTGGGACGACCATGGGTAAGAAGGTCACTGTCGTCGGGGCCGGCTTCTACGGCTCCACCACCGCGCAGCGCCTCGCTGAGTACGACGTCTTCGACACTGTCGTGATCACCGACATCGTGGAGGGCAAGCCGGCCGGGCTCGCGCTGGACCTCAACCAGTCACGGGCCGTCGAGGGTTTCGAGACCAAGCTCGTCGGTGTCACCACCGGTCCGAACGGCGAGGGCTACGAGGCGATCGAGGGCTCCGACGTGGTCGTCGTCACCGCCGGCCTGCCGCGTAAGCCGGGAATGAGCCGGATGGACCTGCTGGAGACCAATGCGAAGATTGTTCGCCAGGTCTCGGAGAACGTCGCGAAGTACGCACCGAGCGCTGTTGTCATCGTGGTGTCCAACCCGCTCGACGAGATGACCGCGCTGGCGCAGCTGGCCACCCAGTTCCCCCGGAACCGCGTCCTCGGCCAGGCGGGCATGCTGGACACGGCGCGGTTCACCAACTTCGTGGCGGAGGCACTCGGCGTACCGGTGAAGTCGGTACGCACCCTGACCCTCGGCTCGCACGGCGACACGATGGTTCCGGTTCCGTCCAGGAGCACCGTCGACGGCAAGCCGTTGCGGGACGTCATGTCGGCCGAACAGATCGAGGATCTGGTCGTCAAGACGCGCAACGGTGGTGCCGAGTTGGTGGCGCTGCTCAAGACGGGGTCGGCGTACTACGCCCCGTCGGCTGCCGCGGCCCGGATGGCCAGGGCCGTCGCGGAGGACTCCGGTGCGGTCATGCCGGTCTGCGCGTGGGTCGACGGTGAGTACGGCATCTCCGGTGTCTACCTGGGAGTGGAGGCCGAGATCGGCGCCCAGGGTGTCAAGCGCGTCGTGGAGACGGATCTCGACGCCGACGAACTGGCCGCGCTCAAGGAGGCCGCCGAGGCCGTCCGCGCCAAGCAGGCCGACGTCGCGGCCATGTGACCGCAACCGGCTGAGAGTCACGACCAAGAGGTTTGCGTCCAGGTCGCGCTGATCCTGGACGCAGACCTCTTGGTCATGTCGGCGCCGTACCGTCGAGCGTGGCGGTGATCAGGGTGGTCAGGCCGTCGAGGATGCGGGCCAGCCCGAACTCGTACGCCTGGTCGGGATTGTATGCGGCGTTCTGGGCGGCTCCCGCTGCGGCGCCGACCCGGACGGCGGTCGGGAACCGTCGCTCGTCGAGCACCTGGGCCAACAGGGGAGCGTTCGCAGTCCACCACTGTTCGTCGGTCCATGCGCTCTCCTGCTGCGCGGAGCGGGCCTCGGCCGACGAGCGGGCTGCGGCCCGGACGAAGTCGAGGACGTAGGTGAGCGCGGCGTCGCGAGTCACGTCGTCCAGCCCGGTGCCGTCGAAGGCACGCAGCTCGTACTCGTACTTGGTCATCTGGCCCGGACCGAGCGGTGGGCGGCCGGTGGCGACCTCGGCCGCCCATGGGTGAGCGGTGAACAGGGACCGGTTGTCAGCCGCTACTGCCGCCACCCGCGTCTGCCACGGCTCGCCGGAGCGGTCCGGCCTTTCCATGTTGGTGTAGATCAGGTCCAGCATCAGGTCGAGCAGTTCCGCTTTGCCCGGAACGTACGTGTAGAGGGTCATCGGTGCCACGCCGACCGCCTGGGCGAGCGCCCGCATGGTCACCGACTCCAGCCCTTCGGTGTCAGCCAGTTCGATCGCAACGGTCACGATCTCGTCGAGTGAGCGACCCTGGCGCGGGCCACGACGGGGGCCGTCGGTCTGTCGCCAGAGCAGGCGCAGGGTGTGGGCGGGGTCTCCGCCTCCGGTGCGGTGTTCGGACACCTCCCGATCTTCGCAGGTCACATCACCGTACGCAGTACGTAGTACAATGTACGGAGTTATCGTCTCCGTGCAGGGGGTAAAAGTGCACATCACCAAATCCGCGATCTCGCTGAACGTCGAGGACGTGTCGGCCTCGGCGGCCTTCGTCACGCAGCACTTCGACTTCCATGAGGAGATGTCCGCCGACGGCTTCGTCTCGCTCGCCCGGGACGGCGTCGGATTTAACCTGATCTTCCTGCGTACCGGGTTGGCTAGTCTCCAGCCGGAGAGCCTGCGCACGCAGCGGGCGCAGGGCCTGATCGTCGCCTTCGAGGTGGACGACATCGACGCCGAGTACGCCCGGCTCGTCGCCGCCGGGTTGCCGATCGCCACTCCGATCCAGACCGAGCCGTGGGGTGAGCGGTTCTTCCAGGTCGCCGACCCCAACGGAGTGATCCTTCAGGTGGTGCAGTGGGTACACGGGCCAGGAGAGGTCAGCTGAACCGATCCAGTACGCTCGTACTGCTTGAGCATGTCACCCGAGAGGAGCGCCGGCCGATGGCGAAGATCAAGGTAAACAACCCGGTCGTGGAGCTCGACGGCGACGAGATGACCCGGATCATCTGGAAGCAGATCCGGGAGCAGCTGATCCTGCCCTACCTCGACGTCGACCTGCACTACTACGACCTCTCGATCCAGCACCGCGACGCCACCGACGACCAGGTGACCGTCGACGCCGCCAACGCCATCAAGCAGCACGGCGTCGGCGTCAAGTGCGCCACCATCACCCCGGACGAGGCCCGGGTCGAGGAGTTCGGCCTGAAGAAGATGTGGCGCTCGCCCAACGGCACCATCCGGAACATCCTCGGCGGCGTCGTCTTCCGCGAGCCGATCATCATGTCCAACGTGCCCCGGCTGGTACCCGGCTGGACCAAGCCGATCATCATCGGCCGGCACGCCCACGGCGACCAGTACAAGGCCACCGACTTCGTGGTCCCCGGCCCGGGCACGGTGACCATCACCTACACGCCCGCCGACGGTTCGGCACCGGTCGAGATGGAGGTAGCCAACTTCCCCGGCGGCGGCATCGCCATGGGCATGTACAACTACGACGAGTCGATCCGGGACTTCGCCCGAGCCTCGTTCCGCTACGGCCTGGACCGCAACTACCCGGTCTACATGTCCACCAAGAACACCATCCTCAAGGCGTACGACGGCCGGTTCAAGGACATCTTCGCCGAGGTCTTCGACAACGAGTTCAAGGCCGAGTTCGACGCCGCCGGACTCACCTACGAGCACCGGCTCATCGACGACATGGTCGCCGCCGCGCTCAAGTGGGAGGGAGGATACGTCTGGGCCTGCAAGAACTACGACGGTGACGTGCAGTCCGACACCGTCGCGCAGGGCTTCGGCTCGCTCGGTCTGATGACCTCGGTCCTGCTGTCCCCCGACGGACGCACCGTCGAGGCGGAAGCCGCCCACGGCACCGTCACCAGGCACTACCGGCAGTGGCAGAAGGGCGAGAAGACCTCCACCAACCCGATTGCCTCGATCTATGCCTGGACCCGTGGACTCGCTCACCGGGGCAAGCTGGACGGCACCCCGGCGGTCACCGAGTTCGCCGACACCCTGGAACAGGTCATCGTCGACACCGTCGAGAGCGGCCAGATGACCAAGGACCTTGCGCTGCTGATCTCACGCGACGCGCCGTGGCAGACCACCGACGAGTTCATGAACACGCTCGACGAGAACCTGGCACGTCGCCTCGCCGCCTGAGCCCCACCGTGATTGACCGAGCCCGCCGAACCGAGCGTCGGCGGGCTCGGTGTTTCCGACGACCGCAACGCGGCATGTCGCGACAGGACGCGCCGACCAGCGTCACCTCGTCCGGCGCGCCTCGTTGACCTGGGTGGACGAGATGCCAGTCCCGTCCCGGAAGGTTGACCGTCGCCGCCGCGCGGTGCGCGTGCCCAGCAGCCAGCCTTCCCGGCTGTCGAGTACAGCCAGCCGTCCCTTCCCCGCGGGGGGCCCTGTCCCGGGCCCCCCGCGCCCTGCTGTCCAGCGCGTAGAACAGGGGACCGCGGTCACACCGCGCGCAACAGATCGGCGGCCCGTTCCGGGGCGATGTCGTTGATGAAAACGCCCATCGCCGACTCCGAGCCGGCCAGGTACTTCAGCTTGTCCTCCGCCCGCCGGATGCTGAACAACTGCAGGTGCAGGTGCCCCAGTCCACGTTCGACATGGACCGGTACCTGGTGCCAGGCAGCAACGTAGGGCATGGGCGTGTCGAACAACCCGTCGAAGCGGCGTAGCAGGTCCAGGTAGAGCGGCCCGAACGCGTCGCGTTCCGCGTCGGTGAGCGCCGGAAGATCGGGCACCGCCCGGTGCGGTGCGACGTGCACCTCGAACGGCCAGCGGGCAGCTGCCGGGACGTACGCCGTCCAGTGCCGGTTCGTCGTCACCACCCGCTCGCCGGAGGCGCGTTCAGCGGCCAGGACGTCGGCGTAGAGATTGCCACCACCGGTGCGCTCGGCATGCCGGCGGGCCGCACCCAGCAGCGACCGGGTCCGAGGAGTGACGAACGGGTACGCGTAGATCTGTCCGTGCGGATGGTGCAGAGTCACCCCGATCTCCACACCCCGGTTCTCGAAACAGAACACCTGCTCGACACCGGGCAGCCCGCCGAGCACAGCCGTCCGGTCGGCAAGCGCGTCCAACACGGTACGCACCCGGCGCGGCGGCAACGCGGCGAAGCAGGCGTCGTGGTCGTCGGTGAAGCAGACGACCTCACAGCGCCCCTGTCCCGGTCGGGCGGCGGTGAACGGGGTGATGGCGGCCGGTTCCGCTACCACCCGCTCACTGAGCGCCGGGAAGCGGTTCTCGAAGACCGCGACAGCGTACTCCGGGGCCGGAATCTCGCTGAGCCGCTGCGGTGTCGAGGGGCAGAGCGGACACTGCTCGGCCGGAGGGAGAAAAGTGCGGGTCTGTCGGTGCACCGCCAGCGCCACCCACTCGTCGGTGAGTGGGTCGTAGCGCAGCTGGGAGGCGGGTGGGGGAGGCGGCAACGGACGGCGATCCGGCTGGTCCCGGACGGCGTCGTCGCACTCGTCGAAGTAGATCAGCTCGCGGCCGTCGGCCAAACTGATCGACGTACGTTTCATCGTGGTGTCCCGCCTGTGGCGACCGGGACGACGATCAGTTTGCCAACCGGTCGGTGAGTAGTCGTCGAGCCCCCGGCACCCTGGCCCGGGATCAGAGCGCCGGCAGACGGGGTTCCACCCAACCGGTCTCGGTCAGATGGTGGATGATCCGCTGCACCGCCTCGTCGACAGTGAGGTCCGTGGTGTCCAGCACCAGCTCCGCGTCGGTCGGTTCCTCGTACGGGTCGTCGACGCCGGTCATCCCGGTGAGCAGCCCCGCCCGGGCCCGCGCGTACAGGCCCTTGCGGTCGCGTCGCTCGCAGACCTCCAGCGGAGTGGCGACGTGCACCAGCACGAATCCGGCGCCCGCCGCCACCGCCATCTCCCGGGCCGCCCCCCGGGCCTGGGCGTACGGGGCGATCGGGCAGCAGATGCCGATCCCGTGGTGCCGGGCGATCTCGGCGGCGACCCACCCGATCCGCCGCACGTTGGTGTCCCGATCGGCCTTGCTGAAGCCCAGCCCGGCGGTCAACTCGCGGCGCACCACGTCGCCGTCGAGCAACGTGACGGTGCGTTCGCCCTCCTCGCGCAGCGCGTCGGCGAGCCCTCGGGCGACCGTCGACTTGCCGGAACCGGAGAGCCCGGTGAGGAAGACGACCAGGCCGCGATGCCGCCGAGGGGGCCGGGCCCGGCTCAACTCTTTCGCCACTGCCGGCGGGGTGTGCCACTCGGGCAGCGGGAAACCGCGGTCCAGCAGGTCCTCGATCTCGGCCTGGCTCAGCGCCAGCCGCCGGTTCCGGGGTGGAATGTCGTCTCGCCAGCGCCACTGGCCGTCCCGGTTGTCGTAGGCCAGCTCACGGGGCACCAGGACCCGTAGCCCGGCCCCGGAGAGCATCTCGCCGGTGGAGAGCAGGTGGGTGACGCCGTACGCGGCGGAGACCCGGGCCAGCAGCAGCGCGTCACTTATCTCGTCGCGTCGCCGGGAGAACGGCACGGCGACCAGGGTTGCCGGTGGCATTCGGTCCCGAGCTGCGAAAACGCTGCGAACAAGCGCTTCCGGTGGTAATTCGGCGCGGCCGTCCTCGCCCACTGGAACCATGATCAACAGGTGGGCGCTCAGGGTACGGACGGCGTGCGCGATCTGCGCCAACTGCGGCCGGTGCAGCGGGCGGTCGGCGACCACCCCGAGCACCCGACCCGGTGGCAGCAACGCACGCACCTCCTCGGGGGTACGCCGCAACCGCTGGAACGGACCATGACCGCCGTCGCCCAGCCGGTGCACGGTGCCGCCCACCCCGGACACCTGGTCGCGGATCGTCCAGACGTCAGCCACCTCCAACGCCGCCATCGGCGCGCCCTCGCTGTCGGTCAGTACCAGCGTCCGGCGGCCCGGATCGGTGACGTCGAGCAGCTTCGCAGTCATCGCGGGCACCTGAAGGGTGACGGCGACAGGCCACGGGGTGCCGTCGACCAACTGGCCCCGACGGCTGACCGACACCAGGTCGGCCCGCGTCATGAACCCCGTCAGCGGCGCGTACGCCCCGATCAGCAGTAGCTCAAGATCCGCGAGCTCACCGGGACGCGGTGTATACGTCGGTGCCTCACGCAGCACCTCGTCGGGCAGCACCCACCCGTTGCTCATCAGACCCCCAACTCCGGCGACCGGCACACAGTTTCGCAGCCGGTCGCCGTTCGGTCGAGAGCACCACCATGCCCGTCAGGTCACTGATGCCGACGGTACGGCCCGCCGACCCGCCCCACGGGGTCGTACCCGCCCGACCTCAGCCCAGCTCGGCCGCACCGAACGAGACCGCGAAGCGTTTGCACCAGATGGAGACGCTGGTCAGGTCGGCGAGCTCGACATCGTTCGGGATCGAGTAGCCCTGGTCGCCGCGATTACCCTTGAGCCGACCCAACTCGACCCAACGGCCGTCGTCGAACACGTGCCACCCCTCCCGGCCCTCGATCACCGGCTGGTCGGTCAGCCAAACCCGCAGGTCAGGGCCGTTGGAGGTGTCCAGCCCGATCAGTTCCAGCCGGTGCTGACCGTCGGCGGTGCGCACGATCCGCGCACTACCCGAGGTGTCGTGTTCGTGACTGACGAACTCACCGGAACCGACCAGGGCCGCCGTGGCAGGCTCGGTGGCCGCCGGGGACGCCGGCGTGCCGGAACCGGCCGGCGCCGCCGAGCTGGGCGGTGCGCCCGAGTCGGCCGGTGCGCCGGAACCGGCCGGGGTCGCGACAGTCGTCAGACGCTCGGCCACCTCGGCGTCGCTCAGCAGCTTCCACGGTTGAAACCAGTACAGACCGAAGGCCGAGCCGGCGGCCAGAACGGTTACCGCGATCCACGTCAGCGGGGTACGAAACAGGCGGCGACTGAGCATGCGACCAGTCTTTCCTGGCTGACGTGCCATGTCAGCCAGAAAGACCTTACGAAAGACGAACCGATCACCGGTGCCACGGCCGAGCCGTCCGCCCCGGTGCGCCCGGCGGCGGTCGCCCGGCACGTGACCGGTCCTCCCTAGGGGAAGAGGCGAACCGGTATCAGGGGAAACGGGGGCCGTTCCGGAGCGCGGAGCATTGTCCGGCGGCCCTAGGCTGACGACGTGACACTGATCGCAACCGAGTCGTTGACGAAGGTCTACGGCGGCGAGGTCACCGCACTGGCCGATCTCACGGTCGCGGTGGAACCAGGGATCGTCGGTCTGGTCGGCGCCAACGGTGCCGGCAAGTCGACCCTGATCAAGCTGCTGCTCGGCCTGCTCACCCCCACCCACGGCCGGATACGGGTGCTGGGCCTGGATCCGACCACCGACACGGCGGCGGTACGGGCCCGGGTCGGTTACATGCCCGAGCACGACTGCCTACCGCCCGACCTTTCCGCCGCCGAACTGGTCACCCATCTGGGACGGATCAGCGGCCTACCGCGCACGGTCGCCCGGGAACGGGCCTCCGAGGCGCTGCGCCACGTCGGTCTGCACGAGGAACGCCACCGACCGGTGGGCGGCTACTCCACCGGCATGAAGCAGCGGGTGAAGCTCGCCCAGGCGCTGGTGCACGATCCCGACCTGTTGCTGCTCGACGAGCCCACCAACGGTCTCGACCCGGCGGGCCGGGACGCGATGCTCGCCCTGGTGCAACGGATCGGCACCGAGTTCGGCATCTCCGTACTTGTCTGCTCGCACCTGCTCGGCGAGGTCGAGCGGATCTGCGACACCCTGGTCGCCATCGAGGGTGGGCGGCTGCTGCGGGCCGACCACATCGCCGCCATGACCTCGGCAACCGACATGCTCGCGGTCGAGGTCAGCGAGGGCACCGAGGCGTTGGCCATCCGACTGGCCGCGCTCGACCTGCCGGTCAGCCGGGAGGGCCGGCTGCTGCTGGTGCCGCTGGCCGACCAGGGCACCTACGACCTGATCCTCGGTGCGGTGGCCGAGCTGGACCTGCCCCTGCATCGGCTGGACCAGCGCCGACACCGGGTGGCCGAGCTCTTCGCCCGGAGGGAGAACAGCCATGTCTGAGCCGACCGGCGTCATCCACGACATCGGCTACCAGCGCTACACCGGCCCCCGGCTCGGCCGCGGGCACGTCTTCGGCGCGCTGTACCTGCACGGCGTGCGGACCGCCTTCGGGCTGGGGCGCAGCGCCAAAGCGAAGATCTTCCCCTGGCTGGTGGTCGGCATCGTCCTGATGGTGGCCGCCTCGGTCACCGCGATCAGTAGCCAGCTCGGCGAGCAAATCATCACGTACGCCCAGTTCGCCGACGCGATGAGCTGGCTGGTCATCTTCTTCGTCGCGGTGGCCGCACCCGAGCTGGTCTCCCGGGACCTGCGCAGCGGTGTACTGCCGCTGTACTTCTCCCGACCCCTGCCCCACGCCGACTATCCACTGGCCAAACTGCTCGCACTGGTCACCGCGCTCTTCCTGCTGCTCGGCGCGCCGCAGCTGCTGATGTTCCTCGGTGCGGCGTTCAGCGCCGCCGGCATGGGCGCGGTCTGGGACGAACTGCTCGACCTGCTGCCCGGGCTGCTCTACGCCGGGCTGTGGGCGGTGGTGTTCGCCTCGGTCGGCCTGCTGATTGCCTCGTTCACCGGGAAACGAGCCTTCGCCGCAGGCGGGATCGTGGCCGTGTTCCTGATGACCACGCCGATCGTCGGCATCCTGTCGGTGCTGCCCTCGCATACGGCGAACCAACTGTCCGGCATCGCCTCACCACCCACGCTGGTGCAGGGCGTCGGAATCTGGACGATGCACGACCTGCTCATCACCGACCCCGACGGCCCCGGCGTCGACCTCGGCCCCTTCGGCCCGTTGTACGCGCTCGCCGCCGTCGCGCTCGTCGCCGGCTGCGTCGCCCTGCTGCTGGCCCGCTACGAGAAGGTGGCCGCACGATGACCACGACGACTCCCACCAAGCCGACGGCCACCGCCGCCAGCACCCTCGACCTCACGGAGGTCTCCCGCTGGTACGGAAACGTGGTCGCGGTCAACAACGTCAACATGAACCTAGGGCCAGGGGTGACCGGACTGCTCGGCCCCAACGGCGCGGGTAAGACCACCCTGCTGCACATGATGGCCGGCTTCCTCACCCCGTCTAAGGGGCAGGTGACCCTGGACGGTCAACCCACCTGGCGTAACCCGGCGGTCTATCGCCGGCTCGGTCTGGTCAGCGAACGGGAGGCGGTACACAGCTTCCTGACCGCGTACGAGTTCGTGCTGGCCACCGCGAAGCTGCACCGGCTGTCGGACCCGAGGGCAGCGGCCCGCCGCGCGATCGACCTGGTCGAGTTGTCCGCCGCGCAGGACCGCCAGATCGGCACGTACTCCAAGGGCATGCGCCAGCGCACCCGGGTCGCGGCGGCGCTGGTGCACGACCCGCAGGTACTGCTGCTGGACGAGCCGTTCAACGGCATGGATCCGCGCCAGCGGCTGCACATGATGGAGCTACTGCACTCCCTCGGCGACGCGGGCCGCACGATCCTGTTCAGCTCGCACATCCTGGAGGAAGTCGAGCAGGTCTCCGGCACGGTCCAGGTGATGGTCGCCGGTCGGCTCGCCGCCTCCGGCGACTTCCGAACCATCCGGCGGCTGATGACCAATCGGCCGCACGTGTTCGCCATCCGCTCCACCGACGACCGGGCGTTGGCCGTCGCGCTGATCGCCGAGACCTCCGTCAGCGGGGTCGAGTTGGGACGCGACGGCCTGACCGTGCGCGCAGGCGACTACGGCGCCTTCACCCGGATGCTGCCGAAGGTCGCCCTGGCCCGCGGCGTACGGGTCCAGCAACTGGTGCCCGAGGACGAATCCCTGGAAAGTGTCTTCTCCTACCTGGTGGAGGCCTGATGTCCACTGTCTCCTGGATCACCGTGCGTGGCCTGTTCGGGCGTCGCCGGTTCCTGCTACTGCTCCCGCTGCCGGTACTGCTCGTGGGGCTGGCCGTGCTCTCCCGGGGGCTCGGAGTCGATCCCACCGACTGGGGTCCGCCGGTACTGGTCGGCCTCGGGCTGGCCGTGGTGCTGCCGGTCGTCGCACTGATCGTCGGCACCGGTGTGCTCGGAGCCGAGATCGACGACGGGACGGTGGTGCACGTGCTCACCACGCCGCTGCCCCGCTGGCAGATCGTACTTCCGAAGCTGGCCGTCGCGGCCGGGGTCACCGCGGTCAGCGTCGCGGTCCCCCTGTTCGCTGCGGGCCTGCTGGCCGACTCGGTACGCCTCGGCGTGGCGCTGGCCGTCGCCGCAACGATCGGTGCGCTGGCCTACACGGCGTTGTTCGTGGCAGCCAGCCTGCTCACCCGTCGACCGGTGCTGCTCGGGCTGGTCTACGTACTGATCTGGGAAGGTCTGCTCAGCAACGTGGTAAGCGGTACCCGGGTGCTGTCGATCCAGCACTACGTGATCGCCCTGGCCGACCGGCTCGCCCCGACGAACCTGCTCGGCACCACCGTGTCCGTGTCGGTGGCCATGGCGATGACCACCCTCGTCATCGTCGCCACCACCCTTCTCTCCATCGACCGCCTACGCTCCTTCTCCGTAGCCGGCGAAACCAGCTGAGGCGCGAGGAAAGGCACCGGTTCGGGCCCCTTCCCGGCGAGCAGCTACGTGCAGGCAACGGTCACCGATCGCGGCTGGTCGAGTCGTTCGTGGTCGAGCAGCCAACGTTTCACCGGCAGCCCCCAGCGGTAGCCGCCGAGCGTGCCGTCGGTGCGTAGCACCCGATGGCAGGGGACGAAGAGCGCAGCGGCGTTACGGGCGCAGGCCGCTGCGGCGGCGCGTACCGCGGTGGGACTGCCGGCGAGAGTGGCGTACTCGGTGTAGGTGACCGGGACGCCCGGTTCGACGTTGCGTAACACCTGCCAGGCATGTGACATGAACGCCCCGCCGGTGTGCTGTTCCACCGGGACGTCGTCGATCGCGGCGAGGTCACCGCCGAGGTAGCTGGCGACGGCTGCGGTGACCGGACCGAGGTCCGGCCGGTGTCGCGGCTCGCCGCGCAGCCTCGGATGTACGAGCGGAAGCAGGTTCGCCGGGTCGGCGGTGAAGCCCGATGCCCGTACCGTGCCGTCGGGGCCGACGAGGACGGTGAACGGCCCGATGGGGGTGTCGACGACCGTACTGTCGATGATGCTGCTCATACGGCTCTCCATGGTCTGGTGGCGGCCTACCCAGCAGAACACGGGCGGGCGGTCGGTCGGGTTCGGGGTGGAGCAGGTGGGGCTCACGCCGGTCGCCAAAGGCGGATCACGGCGTACGACCGCCAGGGCCGCCAGCGGACGGCGTACTCGTCGAGGGCTTTGGGGTTGTCGGTGAGGCCGACGGCGGCGGCGCCCCGACGTAGCGCGAGGTCGGTGGGGAGAAAGGTGTCGGGGTCGCCGAGCGCACGCATGGCCAGGTAGCCGGCGGTCCAGGCGCCGATCCCAGCAATCGCGGTGAGCCGGCGCGCCGTCTCCTCACGGTCGCCACCCGACTCCAGGTCAAGCTCACCGTCC
Organism: Micromonospora sp. HNM0581; assembly: GCF_012726175.1. Classification (GTDB taxonomy): domain Bacteria; phylum Actinomycetota; class Actinomycetes; order Mycobacteriales; family Micromonosporaceae; genus Micromonospora. Next base: position 185,097 of record NZ_JAASAD010000001.1, on the reverse strand, counting down.
GCGACCGCCCGCGCCACCGCCCGGATCGTCTCGCGCCGGCTGCCCGGCATCCGGAATCCTTCATCCGCCACCCTGAGCACCTCCTCCGCGGTGGCGAACCCGCGTAGCACGCCACCTGGCGATGCTTGCCGTCGACCAGCAGCGTCGCACCGAGCGGAAGTGCGCTCCGCGACCGGAACGCCTCGGTCGACCGCGCCGGTGTGAGCGAGGAGACGGACGAGGGCGGTGCGAGCGGAGGCCAGGGAGACCTGCTGGGTGGCGATGGCGCGGACGGCCATCTCGAAGCCGTCCACCGCACGTGGAACCCGCACGCCGGGCTCGGCCGCCACCGTCGCGGCCAACGCCGGATCAGCGGCAAGTGTCTGGTCGACGGCGACCGGATCCGCGTCGAGATCGAACAGGCGCCGGCACCGGGAAACGGCGGGCGCCAGGTCGCGCAGGTCGGTCAGGCGCAGCGTCGCCGCAACATGACTGCCCGCCGGGGTCAGCGTGACCTCTGCGGGGCCGTGTGGCAACCGCAACCCTCGTCGGTACGTCCCGTCGACCACCTCGTCGACTCCGGGCAGGGCGCGCCGGGCGAGGAAGTCGAGCAGCGCGGCGGCGTGCAGCGGCGGCCGGTACGCCAGCCGCAGCGTGACGGTACCCGCGCCGCCGACCGTCAGGTCGTTCCCGGTACGCAACTGCGACGGCGGTGCGCCGTAGACCGTGCGTACGGTGTCGTTGAACTGCCGGACGCTGCCGAACCCGGCGGCGAACGCGATCTCGGCCAGGCCCAGCCCGGTCGTCTCGATCAGGGTGCGGGCGGTCTGCGCCCGCTGAGCCCTGGCCAGGGCGAGCGGCCCTGCGCCGAGTTCCGCCCGCAGCATCCGGTGCAGGTGGCGTTCGGTGTAGCCGAGCCGGGCGGCCAGCCCGGGTACCCCGTCGCGGTCGACCACCCCGTCGGCGATCAGTCGCATCGCCCGGCCCACCACGTCGGCCCGTACGTCCCACTGGGGTGAGCCGGGGGCGGCGTCCGGGCGGCAGCGACGGCAGGCGCGTAGCCCGGCCCGCTGAGCGGCCGCCGACGACGGGAAGAACCGCACGTTCCGCCGCTTCGGGGTCATCGCCGGACATGACGGCCGGCAGTAGATTCCGGTCGAGGTGACGCCGGTGTAGAACCAGCCGTCGAACCGCTGGTCACGGCTGTCGACGGCCCGGTAACACCGTTCGAAGTCCAGTTCCACGTCACCGATGATGCGCCCGTTGCCACCCACCCCGCTCGCGGAATTCGGACCACACCCTCTCCCTCGCCGACCATGCACTTGTGGTGTCCGGACGATCAGCTGATGACCTGTTCTTCGCCAACCATGACTGCATGATCGCCGAAGGGGACGGTGGGCAGGGGCGGAACTGTCGGTTGTGGTGGGTAGCGTGCGGCCACCAACTCCAGAAGGGTGCGGCAATGGTAAGCGTGGCGGGGCGGGCGGCGTCAGGACACGAGCACCCACCACTCGACCCGACAGCGGTCCAGCACTTCTATCGCCGGATGCGCGCCGTAGCTCCGGCCGCGGTCGGGGCCATCGAGCGGGACCGCGCCGATGATCCGGTTCGCGCCTTCGGTGACACCGCCAGCGGTCGGCTGGTCGGTTCGCTCGACGGGGCCGGGGTGCGCGCGCTCGGGATGTGGGTGCACCACTGGTGCATGCGCTTCTACGACGACGACACCGGCGCCGCACTGCGGCTGCTGCGGCAGATCGCAGCTCGCCCGGCCCTGGGCTGGACGGCCGACGAGGTCCACTGGATGCTCGGCGAGTCACAACACGCCCCGCCCGGCGTGGACTCCCGCTTCACCCTGCCGCTCGCCGCCGCCGCCGAGTTTCCCCCCGGCGTCCTGCGGATCGACCTGCTGGTGCCCTGTCAAGCGGAGCCGCAGCACGACCGATGACGCCTGCCGTGGCGCCAACTCGGCGTCGGCGGTCCGGCGCCGCCGTTGCTCGGCGCGCCGCCGGGCCGGCCACCCAACTCGACGTCGAGCCCGAGGCCGCATCGACGCCTGATCGAGCCTGCCTGCCGGCAGCCGGGCGGTACCGGCGTAAGCTGGCTCGTCGTGAGTCTCACCATCGGCATCGTCGGCCTGCCCAACGTGGGCAAGAGCACCCTGTTCAACGCGCTGACCAAGAACGACGTGCTCGCCGCGAACTACCCGTTCGCGACGATCGAGCCCAACGTCGGTGTGGTCGGGCTGCCGGACGAGCGGCTACACAAGCTCGCCGAGATCTTCGCCTCGCAGAAGGTGATCCCCGCACCGGTGTCGTTCGTCGACATCGCCGGCCTGGTGCGCGGTGCCTCTAAGGGGCAGGGGCGGGGCAACGCGTTCCTGGCCAACATCCGCGACGCCTCGGCGATCTGCCAGGTGGTGCGGGCCTTCTCCGACCCGAACGTGGTGCACGTCGACGGCAAGGTCTCACCGGCCGACGACATCGAGACGATCAACACCGAGCTGATCCTCGCCGATCTCCAGACGCTGGAGAAGGCGCTGCCCCGGCTGGAAAAGGAAGCCAAGCTCCGCAAGGACCGGGCCGCCGCGGTGGCCGCCGCGAAGGCCGCCGTCGAGGTGCTGGACAGCGGCACCACCCTGTACGCGGGTGCGGCAGCTGCCAGGATCGAGCTTGAGCATCTGCGCGAGCTGCACCTGCTCACCACCAAGCCGTTCCTCTACGTCTTCAACGTCGACGAAGCCGAGCTGAACAACGCCGAGTTCCTCGACGAACTTCGGGCGCTCGTGGCGCCGGCCGAAGCGGTCTTCATGGATGCCAAGATCGAGTCTGAGTTGGTGGACCTGCCCGAGGATGAGGCCAGGGAGCTGCTCGAGTCGATCGGGCAGGCCGAACCGGGGCTGGACCAACTGGTCCGGGTGGGGTTCCGCACGCTCGGGCTCCAGACGTACCTCACCGCCGGCCCCAAGGAGGCGCGGGCCTGGACCGTGCCGATCGGCGCGACCGCCCCGGAAGCCGCCGGAGTGATCCACTCCGACTTCCAACGCGGCTTCATCAAGGCCGAGGTGGTTTCCTACACCGACCTCGTCGAGGCTGGCTCGATGGCCGCGGCGAAGGCGGCGGGCAAGGTCCGCATCGAGGGCAAGGAGTACGTCATGCAGGACGGCGACGTCGTCGAGTTCCGCTTCAACGTCTGAGGCGCCCGGGCTGCTACTCCGGTCCTCGCGCTGACGCCCGCCATCTGGCTGGTGGCCCGCAGTGGGGTTGGCACCGAGATTCACCGCCCTGGCCGGCAGAGCCCGAACCCTCCAGCACACCGGTCGGCTCGTCGAGGTGTCCGTCAGCCGGCGTCGCCTGGACAATGGTCACGGTTGGCCGGCGACAGGCCAGGCGACGGCGACGGTCCGGTGTCGATGACCAGTTCCAGCGTGGGACCGTCGCCTGTCAGCTGATGTAGTGCAGGATCACGTTGTGCACGTGGTGGCTCTTCTGGTCGCCCCGGAACTCCACCTCGTACGTGTGCGTGCCGACGTGGATGGCGATCGCCCCGGTGGAGAAGAAGGAGCCACCCCAGGACTTGTTACTGACCACGCTCACACTTGTGATCTTCGAGTACGGGATGCTGGTGATCGCGTACTTCTTGCCGATGAACGAGCGGTCCTGGATGATGACACGCCGGTCGGTCAGCCCGATGAACCCGGTGCCGGTACCGACGGCGTCGTAGACGGCGATGATGGTCTCACCGTCGAGCAGGCCGCTCTGGATCTGCTGGAACTGTTCCTTGCGGTCATAGGTCGCGTTGGTCATGCCGCCAACGGTAGGCAGCGGGTGCCAGCAGACGTACGGTCAACTCTCGGTGACCGTACGGTAGGCGTCTTCGATGCGTGCGGCCAGCAGAACCTCACCCTCGGTGAGGGGTTCGTTGCCGTGCCCGACCCGGATCTGGGTGTGATCGGCGCGTCGACTGATCTCCGGACGCAGATGCAGTGCGTCGGCGACCACCTTGACACGCTCGGTGAGTGCCGCGTGTTGGGTGTCGTCGATGACGAGGGTGCGTCGAATCTGCTCACCCTCACGTGTCCAACCGGACAGTAGGGTGAGGGCGTCGCTGAGGTAGTCGTGCCTGGTCCGACTGCCGAACAGCGCACGCAACACCGCACCTCCCAGGCTTCGTTGCCGGCTTGTGGCCAAATCGTCGCCGCCCCGTGTCATTGTCGGTGGTCCTAGTCTTACGTCGCACGGGTGGTGTGTCCACGCCCACACTTCCGGGTATTCCTGGCCTGACGGACGACCAAGCTACCCAAACCGCCGATTGATCTGGCACTCTGGACGGCCGTGCGGACCGAACGGGCGAATGGTGGCGAGGATGCCGTGCGACGCGATCCGAAGGTGATCGTCGGCGCGGCCATCATCAGGGGCGGGCGGGTGCTGGCCTGCGCCAGAGCCGCCCCGCCCGAAGTCGCGGGCATGTGGGAGTTCCCCGGCGGCAAGGTGGAGCCGGGAGAGAGCGAGACGGCGGCGCTGGCCCGCGAATGCGCCGAGGAACTGGCCGTACGCGTGGAGATCGGTGCCCGGATCGGCCACGACGTCCGGATGGCCCATGGTCGTTCCGTGCTGAAGGTGTACGCCGCCCGCCTCCTGTACGACGACGAGCCGCAGGCCCTCGAACATTCCGCCCTGCGTTGGCTGACGGCAACCGAGTTGGACACCGTAGCCTGGCTCCCCGCCGACACCCCCATAGTCGCAGCCCTCCGCCCCCTCCTAACCCCCTAACCACCCCACCCCATCCACTGTTGCGCGCGTTGATCATGAGGTTGGCGGCATTAGTTGATCTCCAGGGTGCCGCCAACCTCATGATCAACGCGGCGGAGGGGCGGACAGGGCTTGGCGGACGATCCAGGGGATGTAGGCCGGGTCGAGGGTGTCCTGCCAGGTGAAGCGAAGGACCTTCCAGCCGGCGTTGGTCAGGCGGTTCTGTCGGCGGCGATCGGCGAAGATCGCCTCGGGAAGGCGGTGGGGGCCCTGGCCGTCGGCCTCCGCGATCACCTGGGGAGCGAGCCAGCCGAGGTCGCCGATGCCGAGCAGGTATCCGTCGCGGTCGCGTACCGGTAGTTGCAATGTGTCGGGCGGCACCCCGCCGTCGACGCAGCGCAGCCTGGTGCGGGTCTCCAACGGGGATTGGGCTCGCCCATCCGCTTCCGCGAGATGGCCGCGGGCCGAGATGGCGCCCCGCCGGCGACGGATCCGGTGCGCGATCGACGCCAGGTCGTCCTCGGCCAGCAGTCCCCGGCTCAATGCCGAGTCCAGCGCTGAGACGGCCGCGTATCGCCCAACCCGTAGGATCACGTCGCTGACCGTGGTGATGGCGTCGGTGGCCGGCAACCCGCCCAGGTCGACCAGGGACCCCGGCGGGTGTTCCCGTTGGTGCAGCATGATGTTGGGTTGCCGGATCCGCGCCCGCTTGGCTGCTGCTCCGGGCAGACCTACGTGAATCTCGTCGGACCTCGGCAAGCCGGCTATGCCGTGGAGTTCGGCAGCGCTTTCGTGGACTGCATGGGCGGCTGGCCCCAGCGAGAGCAGTACGGCCCGGATCAGTTGGCGCCGGGTCGGCTCCGCCGCCCAGAGGGGTTGCGGCAGATAGACGGCCCGTGCCAAGGGCTGCCACCGCCCGGACGTGACGAGGTTGTCTACCTCATGCTGCATGTAGCCATTCGCCAGCGCCTGCCCACGGCACACGAGCCCGTCCTGCCCCGCCGCGACCCGCCGAATTCGCCCTTCCCAACCCATCCCCAAAGCCTCGGGGACCGCAGTCGCCTACCGCAGCCCCTGTGGACAACCGCATTGATCATGAGGTTAGCGGCATCCTGTAGATCAACTACTGCCGCTAACATCATGATCAACAAGGGCGGGCGGGCGGGGTTAGTGGGTGGGTTCGTCTTGGTCGGGGTGGGCGAAATTGAGGTGTTCGGGGGGGAGCGGGAAGGTGACGTCGTCGCCGAAGGGGGAGGGGGCGGCGGCGCGGTCGAAGGTGAGCTCCGTCAGCGGGAGCTTGCCGCTGGCGTCGACCGCCGGGGCCGTGGGATGGGGCACCTCGCGGTGCCAGTTGACGCCCTGCAGGGCCTGCACCTCGGCCTGGGCGTCGTGCGAGCCACCCGCGTGTGAGTTCACACCGTCGTCCGCCGTGGTGGAGGAGCGCAACGCGCCCGGGGAGTGTCCGCTGGTAACGCTGGTCTTAGGCACCTGACCCCTCCGAAAGATCTTGCTGCCGAGCCACACGAGTGGATCGTACCTGCGGTCGACGACCCGTTCCTTCATGGGGATGATGCCGTTGTCGGTGATCTTGATGTGCTCGGGGCAGACCTCGGTGCAGCACTTGGTGATGTTGCAGAAACCCAGGCCCTGCTCGGACTGCGCGTACTCCTTGCGGTCGGTCCGGGCGTCCAGCGGGTGCATGTCGAGTTCCGCGGCCCGGATGAAGTACCGGGGGCCGGAGAACGCCTGCTTGTTCTCGTCGTGGTCCCGGATCACGTGGCAGACGTTCTGGCACAGGAAACACTCGATGCACTTACGGAACTCCTGCGAGCGCTCCACGTCGACCTGCTGCATCCGGTAGTCGCCGGGGGCAAGATCGGCCGGGGGGGCGAAGGCGGGGGTCTCCCGTGCCTTCTCGTAGTTGAACGACACGTCGGTGACCAGGTCCCGGATGACCGGGAACGTCCGCAACGGTGTCACGGTGACCGTCTCGTGTTCCTCGAACGTCGACATCCGGGTCATGCAGCCGAGCTTGGGCATCCCGTTGATCTCCATCGAGCAGGAGCCGCACTTGCCGGCCTTGCAGTTCCATCGGCAGGCCAGGTCGGGAGCATCGGTGGCCTGCAGCCGGTGGATCACGTCGAGGACCACCTCACCTTCGTTGACCTCGACGGTGTAGTCCTGCAGGTCACCACCTTCGGCGTCCCCCCGCCAGATCCGGAACTGGCGCTTCGCGCCCTGCTTGCCGGGCGTGCCAGCTGTCTCGGTAGCCATTGCTCAGCGCTCCTTCTCGACGTCGTCGGTGGCCGCGTCAGCGGCATCGGCGGCGACGAGGGCGTCGAACTCCGTCAGCTCCTCGTCGGTGAGGTACTTGGCCAACTCGGCGCGGTCGAACAGGCCGATCAGCTCGGCGCGCATCTTCGGTAGCGGCTTGCGTTCCAGCCGGACGGTGCCGCCGGCCAGTGAGCAGACCAGGTTGACCCGCCGCCACTGCGGGTCCATCGTGGGGAAGTCCTCGCGGGTGTGGCCGCCGCGCGACTCTCGGCGCTCCAACGCCGCCTTCGCGGTGCACTCGGAGACGACAAGCATGTTGCGCAGGTCGAGTGCCAGATGCCAGCCCGGGTTGTAGCGCCGGCCACCGGAGGCGCTGACTTTCGCCACCCGCTCACGAAGCTCCGCCAGGCGGGCCAGCGCGTCCGCCAACTCGGCCTCCCGCCGGATGATGCCGACCAGATCCCCCATCACCGCCTGAAGGTCCTGTTGGAGGGTGTACGGGTTCTCGCCGGTGTCCCGCTGCAACGGCGCCAGGGCCGTCTCCACGGCGGTCTCCACCGTCGACACCGCCACCCGGGGCCGACCGGTGAGCCGGTCGACGTAGGTGGCTGCGTGCCCGCCGGCCCGCTTGCCGAAGACCAGCAGGTCGGAGAGGGAGTTGCCGCCCAGCCGGTTGGAGCCGTGCATCCCGCCGGAAACCTCACCGGCAGCGAACAGCCCGCGCACCGAGCCGTACGCGGCACCGCTGTCCGGGTCGACCTCCACCCCGCCCATCACGTAGTGACAGGTCGGACCGACCTCCATCGGCTCCCTGGTGATGTCGACGTCGGCCAGCCCCTTGAACTGGTGGTGCATGGACGGCAGGCGACGGCGGATCTCCTCGGCCGGCAGCCGGGAGGCGATGTCCAGGTAGACGCCGCCAGCGGGCGTACCCCGACCGGCCTTCACCTCGCTGTTGATCGCCCGGGCGACCTCGTCACGGGGCAGCAGCTCCGGCGGGCGCCGGTTGTTGTCCGGGTCGTCGTACCAGCGGTCCGCCTCCTCGGGCGTCTCCGCGTACTGCTTGCGGAAGACGTCGGGGACGTAGTCGAACATGAACCGTTTGCCCTCGGAGTTCTTCAGGATGCCACCGTCACCGCGTACCGATTCGGTGACCAGGATGCCCTTGACCGACGGCGGCCAGACCATGCCGGTCGGGTGGAACTGAAGGAACTCCATGTTGATCAGAGTCGCCCCGGCCCGCAGCGCCAGCGCGTGTCCGTCCCCGGTGTACTCCCAGGAGTTCGAGGTGACCTTGTAGGACCGGCCGACGCCCCCGGTGGCGAGCACCACGGCGGGCGCCTCGAAGAGGACGAACTCGCCGGACTCCCGGTAGTAACCGAAGGCGCCGGCGACGCGGTCACCGTCGAGCAGCAGTTCGGTGATCGTGGTCTCGGAGAAGACCTTGATCCGCGCGTCGTACGAGCCGTGGTCGCGCTTGTCCTCCTGCTGCAACGAGACGATCTTCTGCTGGAGGGTGCGGATCAGCTCCAGCCCGGTGCGGTCACCGACGTGAGCCAGGCGGGGGTACTCGTGGCCGCCGAAGTTGCGCTGCGAGATCTTGCCGTCCCTGGTGCGGTCGAACAGCGCACCGTACGTCTCCAGCTCCCAGATTCGCTGCGGTGACTCCTTGGCGTGCAGTTCCGCCATCCGGAAGTTGTTGAGGAACTTGCCGCCGCGCATGGTGTCCCGGAAGTGCACCTGCCAGCTGTCCCGGCTGTTCACATTGCCCATGGCCGCGGCGGCGCCGCCCTCGGCCATCACCGTGTGCGCCTTGCCGAACAGCGACTTGGAGATGATCGCGGTCTTCCTGCCGGCCAGCCGGGCCTCGATCGCCGCACGTAGGCCGGCACCGCCGGCTCCGATCACGACGACGTCGTAGTGGTGTCGTTCGATGCGCGTGGTAGCGCTCGTGTCGCGGTGAGAATCGGTCGTCATGTCAGGGGCCCTCAGTTGATGAACCGCAGATCGGAGATCCACCCAGCGGCGACGGACATGACGTAGAAGTCGGCCAATGCCAGTGTGCCGAGCGTGATCCAGGCGAGCTGCATGTGCCGGACGTTGAGCCAGGAGACGTAGCCCCAGGCCCGGTAGCGGACGGGATGCTTGGAGAAGTTCTTCAGCCGCCCACCGATGATGTGCCGGCAGGAGTGGCAGGAGATGGTGTACGCCCAGAGCATCACCACGTTGCCGAGCAGGATCAGGTTGCCCAACCCGAAGCCGAAGCCCTCGGGGCTGTGGAACGCGAGGATCGCGTCCCAGGTGTTGATCAGGGAGATGACCGCCGCGAAGTAGAAGAAGTAGCGGTGCGAGTTCTGCACGATCAGCGGGAACCGGGTCTCGCCACCGTAGGAGGCGTGACCGTCCGGTACCGCGCAGGCCGGTGGTGACAGCCAGAACGACCGGTAGTACGCCTTGCGGTAGTAGTAGCAGGTGAGCCGGAAGAGCAACAGGAACGGCAGGGTGAACGCGGCGTCCGGGATGATCCACCAGCCGGGCAGATACTGCCCGAAGTGTGCGGCCTCCGGGATACACCGGTCGGTGACGCACGGTGAGTAGAACGGGGTCAGGTAGTGGTAGTCCTCGACCCAGTACCACCTGTGCATGAAGACCCGGACCGTCGCGTACGCTACCCACGCGCTGAGCCCGATGACCGTGATCAGCGGGGCGAACCACCAACGGTCCGTCCGCAACGTCTTCGCCGCGATGGCGGCGCGGGCGCGCACACCCCGCGGTCTCGTTGCCGATGATGTCATTCGCGTCGTCTCCCTGACGGGGCCCTGTCACGGGCGGCGGAACACTTCCGGGTGGTACGCGGAACGGGCGTACCCGCATCCGCCTGCCACGTCATGCGCACACCAACGACCGCACCGGACGTACGGTGCAGCTAAGTGACACACGTTACGCCGATCCAGGCGGCCGTCCGCGCAAGGCAGTGTCCCGTGTGTCCCGTACTTTGGAAACCCTCTCGCCATATCGATGTTCGGATCCGGGTGAAAGAGCGGTAGCAGGTCAGCCGGATGCCCCGCCGGTGCAGTACCAGCCGGCCGGCGCACCGGCGGCACCTCCTCCGGGGCGCTGTCCACCCGATGGAAGGTCACGTCGGCCCCGAAACCGCGACCTAGCTCCCAAGGTGGGTGCGCAGGAAACCGAGTTCCAGGTGGAGCAGGCGTTCAGCGAGGCCCCCGGCGGCCATGTGGGTGGCGCCGGTCAGCGGCAGCACCGAGTGGGGCCGGCCGGCGGCCAGCAACGCCGCCGACAGCCGAAGTGTGTGCGCCGCCACCACGTTGTCGTCGACCAGGCCGTGCACCAGCAGTAACGGGCGGGCGTGTGCCGGGTCGGTGACCGGCTCGGTGGCCAGTTCAACGAGCGAGTGGTGCGCGTAGACGTCCTCACCGTCAGCTGGTGGCCCCAGGTACCGTTCGGTGTACGCGGTGTCGTACAGGGCCCAGTCGGTGACCGGCGCACCGGCGATGCCGCAACGGAACAGCTCCGGATGCCGCAGTACCGCCAGACCGGCGAGCCAGCCACCGAACGACCAGCCGCGCACCGCGACCCGGTCCAGGTCGAGGTCGGGGTGCTTGTCGGCGAGCGCGGTGAGTGCCTCCACCTGGTCGAGCAGGATCACGTCGGCGACCCGCCGGTGGATGGCCTTCTCGTACGACGGGGCGATGCCCGGCGTACCCCGGTTGTCGGTGACCACCACCGCGAAACCGGCGTCGGCCCACCACTGTCGCTCCAGCCAGGCCGAACGCCTGGCCACCACCTCCTGGTGGCCGGGACCGCCGTAGACGTCGAGCAGGACCGGCAGTCGTCGACCGGTGACGTGATGGTCCGGGTAGAGCACCGCTGCGGGCAGCCGACGGTCGGTCACCCGCTCCAGCAGCGGCAGCGGACAGTAGCTTGGCGTGGCGGCGAGCGACCGCAGCGTGCCGACCTCCCGGTCCCCCTGGAAGACCGTCCACCGGACACCTGCGTGATCCAGCGACGCGCTACCGACGACCAGCACGCCGCCACCCACCGCACCGGTGTGCCAGCCGGCGTCGTTGGTCAGCCGGCGAGCGTCCACGCCGCCGCCGATACTGGTCCGGATCCGGAACAGGTGCTGTTCGCTCGGCTCACCATCGCTCGCCTCGACCAGCAGGTCCTCGGGCCCGCTGTTACCGGAGAGCCGGCCGACCACCCGGCGTACGTACAGTGACGGCGGAGTGAGCAGCGTTCCGTCGGCGAAGAGGCAGCGGGCGTCGTACCCGTCGTGGGCCAGCTCGCCACCGACCAGCACTCGACCGTCGGGCAGATGAGCGGGGGTACCCGGGATCGGCTCGACCCAGCGTGGGTCGGCCAGTTCGGCGTGCACCTGGGTCTCCCCGGTGCGCGGATCGACCGCGAGTACCAGTCCGTGCTGCTGGGCGCGGCGCAGGACGGTGATCAGCGGGGCGCCCTCACCCCAGTGCACCGCCGTCAGGTACGGGTAGGTTTCCCGGTCCCAGTGCACGTCCACCCAACCGCCGTCGAGGTCGAGCAGGTGCAGGCTGACCTCGGCGTTGGGGCCGCCCGCCACCGGGTACGCGACGGTTGCCGGCGGGCTGCCCGGCTGGGCCGGATCGTGCAGGTGCCAGCGGGGCAACCGGGACTCGTCGACGCGGGCGGCGAGCACGGACCGACCGTCGGGTGCCCACCAGTAGCCGCGGTGCCGCCCGAATTCCTCCGCCGCGATGTGCTCGGCCAGTCCCCAGAGCACCCCGGAGTCCTCGCCGGCCAGGATGGTGTCGGCACCGTCGGGGTCGATCACCCTCAGCTCGCCCCGGCGTACCCCCTCCGCGGCGTCGGTCACGTAGGCCAGGCGCTGCCCGTTCGGGTCCGGGCGGGGGTCGAGCGCAGGCCCGACGGTGGGCACCTCGATCACGTCGCCGTGCACCAGGTCGGCCCGGAAGAGCCGGCCGGCGAGCACGAACACCGCGACCCGTCCCGTGGCGTCGAGGGCGTACGAGCCGATGCCGGAGGCGCTCAACCGTAGCCGCTCCCGTCGGGCCCGTTCCCCCGGGCTCAGCGCGTCGGAGTCCCGGTCCGTGTCGATCAGGGCACTCGGATGGGCGACCAGTCGTTCTGCGCCGGTCGTCACATCCAGCAGCCAGAGCGCGTCGACCGGATCCTCCGGCCCGGCCGATCGTAGGAAGATCACCCGGGTTCCGTCGCCGGACACGGAGACGGCCCGCGGCGCCCCGTGGCTGAACCTGCGGGTGCGGGCGGCCAGCTCGGGAAAGTCCACAAGCCAGATCGTAGGCCGGTGGCGGCCCCGATGTGAGCGTCCTGCGCGGACGCGTCCCGGCCGGTGGACGAGAACTGCCGGTTAGAGTGACCGTCGTGACGACGCTGCCTGACCGCCGCCTGCTGCTGGTGCACGCGCACCCCGACGACGAGTCGATCGGCACCGGCTCGACGATGGCCCACTACGTGGCCACGGGTGCCCACGTCACCCTGGTGACCTGCACGCTTGGTGAGGAGGGCGAGATCCATGTACCGGAGCTGGCCGGACTCGCCGCGGCCGAGGCCGACCAGTTGGGTGGGTACCGGATCGCCGAGCTGGCGACCGCCTGCGCCGAGCTGGGGGTCACCGATCACCGGTTTCTCGGTGGGGCCGGCCGCTACCGGGACTCCGGGATGATGGGGTTGCCAACCAACGAGCATCCCCGGGCCTTCTGGGGTGCCGATCTGGACGAGGCAGCCGGTCATCTGCTGGAGATCATCCGTGAGGTACGCCCGCAGGTCGTCGTCACGTACGACGACAACGGCTTCTACGGCCACCCCGACCACATCCAGGCGCACCGGGTCACCATGCTGGCCGTGGACCGGGCCGCCGCCGAAGGGCTCGCACCGGCGAAGGTCTACTGGACGGCGATGCCACGCAGCGTGCTGGAGGCGGGAATGACGCACTTCGCGGAGACGTCGGACAATCCCTTCGCCGGTGTCGCCGATGCCACCGAGCTGCCGTTCTGCACCGCCGACGACCAGATCGCGGCGCGCATCGACGCCACCGGGCAGCACGCCGCGAAGGAGGCCGCGATGCGTGCCCACGCCACCCAGATCCCGGCCACCTCCTGGCTGTACTCGATCGCCGGCAACTTCGGTGCCGAGTTCATGGGGGTGGAGTACTTCACCCTGGCGCTCGGGACGAAGGGGACGGGCAGCGGCCCGTACGGCTGGGAGTCCGATCTGTTCGCCGGGGTCGACACCGCGGCGCCGGACACGGGCGGCGGCCCGGATGTCGAGGGCGGTTCCGGCCGTCGGCCGGTGTCCTCGGCCGGTCAACGGTGACCCTGCCCGCCGCGATGTTCCTCGCTCCGCAGGAACAGCAGCCGCCCCGGTCTCGCCGTGGGTGGCGGCGCCCGCTCGACGTCGGTCTGCGGGTGAGTGGCGGTGTGTTCGCCGTCGTGGCCGCGACGGCGACCGCGGTGCTGGAGCTGCTGCTCGCTCCGCTGCGGGTCGGTGGGAATCTGATCGGTGTCACGGTGCTCGTGGCCGTGGCTGCGAATGTCGCACTCAGCTGGTTCGCCGTCGAGACGGTCGGCCGGCGCTGGGCGGTGGTGCTGCCGGCGCTGCCCTGGGTGGCCATCATGGTGATCGCCGCCGGCCGGACCAGCGAGGGTGACATACTGCTCGTCGGCAACTGGGTCGGGCTCGCCCTGGTGGTGGGTGGGGCGATGACCTTCGCGGTGATGGCGTTCCGATCGATCCTCGCGCCGGCTCCGCCTTCTGGACGGTACTGACGTCGCTCAGCGACGGGTGGTAGATATTCCTGCCAGGAGACCCGCCATCCGGGCGGGCGGTACGGCGGGAGGCGTGTAATGGGACAGCGGTGGCGCGCGGTCGGGGTGCTCGCGATCGCACTGTTCGCGGTCAACGTGCTCGCCCGGTTGGTCATCCGGTTCGGTTTCGACGGCGACGACAGCGTCGCCGACCGGGTGTCGCTCGGGATGTTCGTGGTGATCGGTCTGATGTTGGCCGGTGTCGCGTTCGTCTGGGGTGCGCGACGTCCGCTGGCCCGCTGGGCGGGCGAGGTGGCCGCTGCGGTCGGCCTGGCGGTCGGGGCGACAGTGCTGGTCGGCCCGCTGCTGGTCGGTGACAACCCGTTCGCCGGTGGCGGTGCGACGTTCTTCGCGCAGATCGGCCTCTACCTGGTGGTGACCACGATCGGAACGATGTTGGGCTATCTGCTGCTGGTCACGCTCGGTCGTGACCACCGTTCGCGCGGTCTGCAACGGTACGCGGAGACCAGTGCGGCCAGGCCCCGCCGGGTCGTCCGTCGCTGATCGGCGGGGTCACTGTGGTGCGACGCGGGTCAGATAGGTGTGGTGGGTGGTGAAGCCCAGCCTGCGGTAGAGCGCGACCGCACCGCTGTTGCTCTGTTCGACCTGTAGGAACGCACCGGTAGCTCCGGCCTCGGCGGCCCAGTCGGCGAGTGCCCGGATCAGCCGGCCGGCGAACCCCTGCCGGCGTGCGGCGGGCAGCACCTCGATCAGGCACAACCCGAGCCAGCGGCCCCGGCCGGTCACCGTGCCCCGGCCGGTGGCGACGAGCGTGCCGTCCACGTACACGTGGGCGAAGCGGATCTGGTCCACCGCGGTGAGCACGTGTCGGGCGGCGTCCGGCAGCCCGCCCTTGCGCCCGGCCGCCACGGCGAGCCAGTCCGCCGACGGCGCGGTGGCCAGCTCGACCACCGGATCGTGCGCGCCGCCCGGTCCGGACCGGCTTCCCGTGCCGGCAGGGTCACTCCGGGCGCGGGTGGGGTCGGGGCCGCCGGCTGCTCCGGTGACCACGACGTCGGCTGACGGTGCGGTGAGGGTGGCGAGTGGCGCGGTCTGCACCAGCACCGGTGGGCGGCTACCCCAGCCTCTCCGGTCGAGTTCGCCGCCGACCGGTGCGGCCAGCGGCAGCGGCGTGTTCACCATGGCCGGCAGGCCGTTTTCGGCGTACCAGCGTTCTACCTCGTCGAGGGCGGCGGGCAGCGGGCGGTCCGGATCGCCCACCGGTAGAGCCGAGTTGGCCCGTCCGGTCCAGCCGTCGGCGGCCCGGAGCAGCCAGTCGCCCAGCCGGGCCTGGACGGGCGCCGGCCACGCCTCGTCGGCGGCGAGTTCCAGTTCGATCGTGGCGGTGGCGGTGGGCCGGCGGGAGGCCGGGACCCGCTTGGCCCGGTGCACCTCGGCGATCGGTACCCGCAACCGCCCCTGTCGGGTGGTGAGCGTGAGATGGGTCTCGGTGAGCTCGACCAGCTCACCGAGGGCGTCGGAGTAGACCGTACGGCCACCGCGTACACCGATGCGGCGCCGCACCACGATCCGGTGTCCCACGTCTTGCTCTCGGAGCACGATCGACCTCCTCCCCGGCGAGATACTAGGCTCTTACCGTCGCGGGTGATCGCGGCGTGTCTTGCGGAGGAGAAGACCGGTGACCTACATCATCGCCGAGCCGTGCGTGGATGTGCTCGACAAGGCATGTATCGAGGAGTGCCCGGTCGACTGCATTTACGAGGGCAACCGGATGCTCTACATCCACCCCGACGAGTGCGTCGACTGTGGTGCCTGTGAGCCCGTCTGCCCGGTGGAGGCGATCTTCTACGAGGACGACGTCCCGGAGCAGTGGAAGGACTACACCGGCGCCAACTACGAGTTCTTCGAGGATCTCGGCTCGCCCGGCGGGGCCTCGAAGATCGGCAAGGTGGAGAAGGACGCCACGTTCGTCGCCGGGCAGCCGCCTCGCGGCGAGGGCCACTGAACCGGCCCGCGCCGGTCTCGTCGCGGCTGCCCGAGTTCACCTGGGACACCCTGGACGCCGCGGCCACGCTGGCCGCGGCGCATCCGGACGGCTTGATCAACCTCTCGATGGGTACGCCCGTCGATCCGGTGCCGCAGGTTGTCCGGCAGGCACTCGCGGACGCTTCGGACGCGCCCGGTTATCCGCTGACCGCCGGTACCGTCGCGTTGCGGGACGCGATCACGGGGTGGGTGTCGCGGGCGTGTCGCGCCGACGTGGGCGGGCTCGGTGTGCTGCCGACGGTCGGTTCGAAGGAACTGGTGGCCTGGCTGCCCACCCTGCTGGGGGTGGGGCCCGGTGACGTGGTGGTGGTCCCGTCGATCGCCTACCCGACGTACGAGGACGGCGTCCGGTTGGCTGGCGCCACCACCGTACGCGCCGACTCGCTGACCGCCGTCGGCCCGACGTCCCGGGTCCGTCTGGTGTGGGTGAACTCGCCGGGTAACCCGACCGGGCGGGTGTTGCCCGTCACGCATCTGCGCAAGGTCGTGGACTGGGCACGGGAGCGTGGCGCGGTGGTGGCCAGCGACGAGTGCTACCTGCCGTTGGGTTGGGAAGCCGAGCCGGTGTCGGTGCTCTCACCGGAGGTGTGCCGCGGCTCGTACGACTCCGTGCTCGCGGTGCACTCGCTGTCCAAGCGTTCCAACCTGGCCGGCTACCGGGCCGGTTTCGTGGCCGGTGACCCGGCGCTGGTGGCCGAACTGCTCAAGATCCGCAAGCATGCGGGGATGATCGTACCGGCGCCGGTGCAGGCGGCCATGGTGGCGGCGCTGAGTGACGAGCGGCACGCCGAGGAGCAGCGGGAACGGTACCGCGCGCGGCGCGAGACGTTGCGGGCGGCGTTCGTCGGCGCCGGTTTCACCGTCGAACACTCCGAGGCGGGGCTCTACCTGTGGCTCACCCGGGGCGAGGACTGTTGGGCCACCGTCGACTGGCTGGCCCGGAGGGGGATCCTGGTCGCCGCCGGTGTCTTCTACGGTCCCGGCGGTGGGCAGTACGTCCGGGCGGCGCTCACCGAGTCCGACGAGCGGATCTCGTCGGTCGCTGCCCGTCTGACCTGACCACGACCGACGTCCGCCTCTTGGATGCCCCCGGGGGCGGCTGTCGGTCAACTCGTCGACTCAGCCCTCCGTGATCCGCTCGAACACCCGTGGCAGCTTGTCCCGGCTGTGCCACGCCAGCAGCTCGCTGCCGTACAACTCCTGCAGGGCTGCCGTCCGGCCATCGTGCAGCGTCAGTTCGACCTTCAGCGGAATGTCCCTGATCACACCTCCTCGCAGTCCGATTCGTGGTCAATCTTGATCTTGTAAATCGGCGCGCCGTCGGGTCGTGGCGGCACCTCGACGGTGTGGATCCGGCCGGCGATATCCTCGGCGCGGACGTAGGGCGTGTCGGCGGACGTCGTGGCTGTTCCGCGCGGGTCGGGGCAGGCACGCCGCGGGGCCGGCCGGCTTCGTGACGACACGGGAACGCCGAGGTACGCGGATGGTGCTCGGGGACGACGCACGGCTACGGGCGGCGGTGGTCGGCACCGGCCTGATCGGTGGTTCGGTGCTGCTCCGACTGCACGCCGCCGGAGTCGAGGTGACCGGCTGGGATCCGGACGGGAAAACCCGTGGGCAGGCCCGGCTGGCCGGCGTACCGATGGCGGAGCGGCTGGCCGACGCCGTGGCCGGGCGGGATGTGGTCTTTCTCGGCGGACCGCTGCCCACGTTGCCCGCGACCCTGGTCGAGGTTGCCGCCGCCACCACCGCGGACTGCCTGCTCACCGACGTGGGCAGCACCAAGGCCGAGTTGGCGGCGTTCGCCGCGGAACAGGGGCTGACCAGCCGGTTCGTACCCGGGCACCCGATGGCGGGCACCGACCGGGCGGGGCTCGCGGCGGCGCTGCCGGAGTTGTTCACCGGAGCCGCCTGGGTGCTCTGCCCCGCACCGGACGGGCTGGCCGCGTTCCGCCGCCTCGTCCCCCTGGTCACCGACGTTCTGGCCGCCCGGGTGGTGCCGATGGCGGCGGACCGGCACGACGCCGTGGTGGCGCTCGCCTCGCACGTACCGCACCTGCTCGCCGGGGCGCTGGCCGGCGCGGCACACCGCTCGCCGGTGCGGGACGCGGTGCTGGCGTTGGCCGCCGGTAGCTTCCGGGACGGAACCCGGGTCGCCGGCACCCCGGCGCAACGCACCGCGAACATGCTACGCGGCAACCGTGACCAGGTGCTGGCCGCGTTGGCCCAGGTCACCGGCTTTCTCGACGAGGTGACAGCCGCGCTGCGCGCCGATGACGTCGAAGCCCTCGACGCCCGGTACACCGAGGCGGGTGCCGCCCGCGCCGAGTTGGCCGGTCGCCCGCACCACGAGCAGGTGATCTCGTTCCCTGCGGGCGCGGCGGCAGCCGAGGTGGCCTGGCTGCACGGCGTCGGAGCGGCCGGTGGCCACCTCCGCGGCTGCCGCGTCCGGGCCGGCACCGTCTCATATGTCGCCCAGCTACCGCAGGTCTGAAGCCGGCTCATCGCTGGGCGCGGCACCGGACCCACCAGTAGGGTGAAAGCATGGTGGACGGACCAGTCGTGACCGTGCGCGGCGAGGCGTACCGGGAGGTCTCGCCGGAACTCGCCCGGTTCACCGTGACCGCGCTGGCCCGAGACCGGGATCGGGAGACGACGCTGACCCGGCTGGCCGAGCGGGCCGCGGCGATCCGGGTGCTGCTCGACTCGTACGGGCCGACGATCGATCGACGTGAGACCGGCGAGTTGCGGGTGCGCCCCGAGACGCGTCGCTCCGGGGAGCGGATCGTGGCCTGGCACGGTTCGGTGGTGACCACTGTGACGGTCACCGACTTCACCACCCTCGGCGAGCTGATGTTGCGCCTGGCGGATCAGGATCAGGTCGAGGTCGCCGGTCCGTGGTGGTCGCTGCGGCCGGACAGCCCGGCCTACCGGCAGGCCCGACACACCGCGATCACCGACGCGTTGCAGCGGGCCCGCGAGTACGCCGAGGCGCTCGGTGCCGAGGTGACCGACCTGGTCGAGCTGTCCGACGAGGGCGGCAGCGCCCAGCCGATGATGACCCGGATGGCGTTCGACACCGGCGGGATCGAGGCAGGTGGCCCACCGGAACTGGAACTCGACCCGCAGCCGCAGGGCGTGCACGCGGCGGTCCGGGCCCGGTTCACCGTCAGCCGGCCGGTCCTGACCTGATGACCGTCGCGCAGGTGTTGTCGGTCGAGGCGCTGCTGGAGCGGGCCCAGCGGCTGGCTGATGCCGGGCCGAGGCAGCTGCTCGGCATCACCGGTGCACCTGGGGCCGGCAAGTCCACGCTCGCCGCACAGGTGGTCGAGGCGATCGGCCCGGCTGCTCGGCTGGTGCCGATGGACGGCTTCCACCTCGCTCAGGACGAGCTGCATCGGCTTGGTCGGGAGCTGCGAAAGGGCTCGATCGACACGTTCGACGCCAACGGGTATGTCTCACTGCTGCGTCGCCTACGGCGTAAGGAGCCGACGTCGGTCTGGGCGCCGCAGTTCCGCAGGGATCTGGAGGAGCCGATCGCCGGGGCGATCGAGGTTCCGCCGGAGGTCCGACTGGTGGTTACCGAGGGCAACTACCTGTTGATCCCCGACTGGCCCTGGGACGAGGTGCGTGCCCTGCTGCACGAGGCGTGGTTCCTGGATCTCGACGCCGATCTGCGGCGTCGTCGACTGATCGCCCGTCATTTGGCGTACGGCAGGTCGGAGCAGGACGCCCGAGCCTGGGCGCTGGGCAGCGACGAGGTGAACGCGGCACTCGTGGCCGGCACCGTCGACCGTGCCGACCTGACGGTACGCCTAGCGGAGCTCCCGTCGGGGTGACGGGACGGCCCGCCGTAGGAGCCACGCCACCCGGGATCTCTCCCGCTGGAACTCGGCGGCGTCCGGGTAGCCGCTGTGGCTGCGGATCGGTGGATCGGCGATTTCACCGTCGCTGGGATGCAGCGCCTCGGGGTCGATGACCGCAATGTCCCGTTCCCCGGCGGTGACCGGCCAACCCAGGGGGTCGGTGTCCCGCCAGAAGTTCGTCCACCGGGTTCCGCCGCCGGGACGGGCCAGCGCCTCGGCCAGCACCGGCAGCCGGTCGGGTCCGAAGTAGGCGGGAAAGACCCGACCGTAGAGTCGGGTCAGTTGGCAGCCGTAGGAGAAGAACCAGATCCGGTGTCGCCAGCGGTTCGGCATCTGGAGGATGACCGCGGTGCAGATCACCGTGCCCTGGCTGTGCCCGGAGAGGATGATGCCGTCCACCCTGCGTGGGTCGTGCTCGGCGAGCGCGATCAGCCCGGCGGAGCGGGTGAGTAGTTCGGGTACCGCCCGTTCCGCGTAGCTGGGCGGTGCCAGCGGGTGGGCGGCGCGTGGCCAGAAGGTTCCCACGTCCCAGACCACGCCGACGGACCGTCGGATGGTGTTCTTGCGGTAGACCAGCATGCCGACGGCGGCCACCGCCACCGGCAGCCAGCCGAGTAGTGCGTCGCCGAGATCCGCCACGGAGTTCATGACGACAACGGCACCGCCGGTCGTCGTGTTCGCCGGGAGGGGCCAGGCAAGTACGGCTGCGCAGGCCACGATGGCGAGCACCGCCAGCGCGCTGGCGTACCAACCGGTCAGGCGCAGGGCGTGTTCGCCGACCAGCCGGTGCAGCGCCTGGTGGGAGCTGACGTCCCGGGCGCGGCGCAGGTCGTGTGCGGACAACTGGTCGCTTCGGGCGGCCAGTTGGGCGTACTCCCGACGGCGTAGCAGGTGGAAGAGCACCACGGCGCGGACGCCGATCAGGGCGAGTATCAGCAGCGCGGCGGCGAAGGCCAGGCCGGCCCAGGTCACCGGGGTCGGCGGGACCACCAGGGGTCGTTCGCCGGTTGCGTCCCCGTCGTTGAGCAGGTTGGTGACCCAGTAGAGCACGCCGGTGCTGTAAGCCAGGCAGAGTAGCCAGCCGAAGCCGGCGATGACGGCGGGCGCGCGTCCGTGCCAGGCCAGGTCGGTGTGCGGTTCGAGTGGTTGCTTGATTTTCGTGGGGCGGGTCCGGGGCAGCAGCAGACCGATGGAGGCGAGGGCGAGCAAGGGCAGGACCAACTGCCACAGCGCGATCGGGGCCGGTGGCGCGGCGGGTAGCCAGCCGTGGCACCAGGCCGCACCGGGGACGATCAGCAGCGCGGCGACGGCTGAGGTGGCGCCACCGCGCCGACCGGAGCGAGCGGTCGCGCCGATGGCGATGAGCAGGAGCAGTTGGCCGGTTCCCAGCCAGGCGACGACCCGGTCGAAGCCCGGAAGCGAGCGGTCGGTGAGGCATCCGGGCTGCGTCGGATCCTGTTCGCAGCCGACGGGCGGACGTAGGTCGACAAATGTGACGCCGGCTGTGGTGTCGGGTAGTAGCAGCACCACAAAGGTCCCGGTCAGGCCGATTCCGGTGAGGACGATGACCGCGATGCTCCATCTGCCGAGTGGGGTGGCGCCGTCGCGCCGGCTCAGGAAGGGCCGCCCTATGGCGACGAGCGTGATCGCCACGACGGCGGTGAACGCAGCCACGGCCGACCAGGTGACAGCCGCTCGGGCGCCGTGCGGCGGGTCGAGTACCGAGACCGTGCCGAGTGGGACCGCTGCCGCCACCACCGTGCCGATGCACAGGTGCAGTACGGCAGCGCGGCGTAGCTGCCCCTCGCCCCACCAGAACGTCGGATCCTGTAGAGGATTGGCCAAAGGTTCAGGTGCTGGCTCGGTGGCGGGCGATGGGTCCTGCATGGGCTGACCGAGTGGTACGTCGACGTCGGCCGGAGGTGGGGTGCGACGTGCCGCCGGATTCGTGGTGGGGTCGGCCGGCATCACCGCCTCGTACTGGTAGGTACGCCAGGTCACCAGACCGAGCACTGCGATCATGGCGAGCGGTACGGTCAGGCCCACGGCCAGGGCCCGACCACCCTGCTGCCACCAGGCGTTGGCGAGGAAGCCCCACGGGCCGGGAATCCGGCTGAGACAGGCCTCGTCCACGCACTGCCAGCCGATGAGATCGATGCCGACCCCGGTCATGGCGAGCACGGGTGTGCCCGTCAGGGTCAGGCAGAAGAGCCGGATCAGCCAGGCCGCCACGCCGGAGCGACTGGCCAGCCGTTCGGTTTTGGGGTCCGCCGGTATGCCCGGCCGGGCGTGCAGGGCGACGTTGGCCAGGGTGAACGGTAGTAGCAGTGTCCACAGGGCACGCTCGATGTCGCGGGCGGTGCGCGCACCGGAGGTCAACTGCCCCCAGCTGTACGCCTCGACGACGATCGGGTCGCGCGGCGCGGCGTTCGGTAGGCGGTAGAAGCCGGTGACCGGGCCGCCGGCGACGAGCCGTGGCTGGGGTGGTTCGTCGCCCGGCTCAGCCGTCAGGCCGAGGGTCTCGGCCGGCGGTGTGTTTGACACTCCGTGTACGCGTAGTTCGAGGATCCGGCCTCCCATGTGAGCCTCCCGGTGACGCACCTGTCACCTACAGTGCCTGACATGGTGGCTCGGGTGCCACTGGTCATGGGGGTGTTTCCCCAGCTAGAAGGGTCATTGTGGTCAGTCGGTCTGGCGTGTCGGTCGGTCTGGACCGCCGATCGCTACGAGATCCGCCGGTAGCTCCCGGCCGATGATGACACCCGCCCCGAGCGCCGGTAGACACCGACAGTGACTCCGGTGGGGGTCGGTGATCCGCCGTCGAGGCACCTGTGGTGGGGGTCGGTCCTGGATGGACCTCACCTGTCCGACCGTGCCCGGGGTTGCCTCGCCGGCGACTCAACTTCGTCAAATTCTCGACCCCGTGTTGCATACTGAGTATGCAACTCTGGGGTGAGTCGATGTGGCGTACATCGATGGAGACGCTTCCAGAGGAGGATTCAGTTGCGACGAAGGAGCAGACTGACCGCCACCGGACTCGTACTGGGTCTGGTGCTCGGCGTACCGGTGGCGGCCACGGCCGCGCCGACTTCGCCGGCAGCGGCCCCACCGGCCAGCGGTGCCGACGGCCGACCGGCCACCGGTGGCGAAGCGGCCACCGTCACCCTGATCACCGGAGACCAGGTGACCGTCACCTCGGCCGGGGCGAGCGTACGCCCGGCCGAAGGTCGGGACGACATCCGTTTCATCACCCGGCGGGAGCGGAACCACCTCTGGGTGGTGCCGCAGGACGCCCTGCCGATGATCCGCGACGGACGGCTCGATCGCCGGCTCTTCGACGTGGCCGGACTGGTCGCCGCCGACTACGACGACGCGCACCGCGACGACCTGCCCCTGCTCGTCACCTACCGGGCGACGGCCCGGCGGGCCGGTGCGCCCGACGGCTTGACCGTCACCCGTGACCTGGCCGCCATCGGAGGTGTCGCGGCAACCGCCGACAAGCGGCAGACGGGCCGGTTCTGGGCCACGGTCGCCGGTGCCGGCGAATCCACCGGTGCCCGGTTCGACGCGGCGGGGGGTGTCGAGCAGGTCTGGCTCGACGGCCGGCGACAACTGACACTGGAACACAGCGTGCCGCAGATCGGGGCACCCGCCGCCCACCAGGCCGGCTACACCGGTCAAGGGGTACGCGTCGCGGTGCTGGACACCGGTGTCGACGCCGCGCATCCCGACCTGGCCGGCCGGGTGGCCGAGGCGAGGAACTTCTCCGAGGACCCGGACCCGGGCGACCTGGTAGGGCACGGCACCCACGTCGCCTCGACCATCGTGGGCAGCGGCGCCGCCTCCGACGGCCGTCACCGCGGGGTGGCACCCGACGCGACCCTGCTCTCCGGCAAGGTCTGCGAAGGGATCGGGTGCGCGGAGTCGGCCATCCTGGCGGGGATGCAGTGGGCCGCCACCGAGGCCCGGGCCGACGTGGTGAATGTCAGCCTCGGTGGCACGGACAGCCCGGGTGTCGACCCGCTGGAGGAGGCGGTGAACACACTGACCGAGCAGACCGGCACCCTTTTCGTGATCTCCGCCGGCAACGACGGACGGGTCGGCAGCGTCAGCTCACCGGCCAGCGCGGACGCCGCGCTCGCTGTCGGTGCCGTCGACCGGGACGACCAGCTCGCCGACTTCTCCAGCCAGGGTCCACGGGTCGGAGACGACGGTCTCAAGCCGGACGTCTTGGCACCGGGAGTCGACATCGTGGCCGCCCGGGGGCAGGGCACCGAGCTCGGTGAACCCGTCGGAGGACAGTACGTCTCGCTCTCCGGTACCTCGATGTCCGCACCCCACGTCGCCGGTGCGGCGGCACTGCTCGCCCAGCAGCACCCCGATGCGACACCGGAGCGACTCAAGGCCACCCTGATGGCCTCGGCCAAACCGGATCCGGACTTGACCGCGTACCAGCAGGGCGCCGGCCGGGTCGACGTGGCGCGGGCCATCGCCCAGTCCGTGGTCAGCGAGCCGGCCAGCGTCTCGTTCGGCCGGACGCTGTGGCCCCACGACGACGACGAACCGATCGAGCGCGAGGTGACCTGGCGTAACACCGGCACCACACCACTCACCTTGACACTCAGTGTCGACGCCACCGGACCGGACCGCGAAGCGGCCCCCGAGGGCATGTTCACGTTGGGGGCCCCGCAGCTCCAGGTACCGCCCGGCGGTACGGCATCCACCACGGTCACCGTCGACACCAGCGGCGTCGGCCCGGAGGGTCACTACACCGGCCGGGTGGTCGCCCGCTCCGGTGACCTGGTGGCGCTCACCCCACTGGCGGTGAACAAGGAGGTGGAAAGCTACACGCTCACCCTGCGTCACCTCGACCGTGACGGCGCCGAGCCGGACAACTCCGCGACCTTCCTGATCGGACTCGACGACTTCAGCGAGCACTCCGTGTACGACCCGGAGGGCACCACCGAGGTGCGGATCCCGAAGGGACGGTACGGGCTGGCCAGTTTCGTCGACGACGAGGAGGGCGGCAACCTGACCCTGCTGACCCGACCGGAGCTGGTCGTCGACGCCGACATCGAACTCGTCGTCGATGCGCGTACGGCAGGTCCGGTGCGGATGAGCGTGCCGGACCGGGCCGCGACGCCCGCCTTCGTCGCCGTCGACGCGACGTTCCTGGTCGATGGCGGCGGAGCCAGTTTCGGCGTGGTCGCCGGCGACTTCGACGACATCTTCACCGGTCGGATCGGGCCACGGACGACGCAGGACGGGTTCTACGCCGTGATCACCAGTCAGTTCGCCGACCAGGAAGCGGCGAGCAGTCCGTACCTGTACGCCCTCGCCGAGATGGTGCGGGGCTGGATGCCGAACGGTTTCACCCGGCACTACCGGACCAGCGATCTGGCCACCGTCAAGCAGACGTTCCGGGACGGCTACCCGGACACCGTGGCCGACCGGATGGCCTTCCCCGCCTTCGAGCCGGAGGTGGGCGGCTGGGCGCTCGGGCTACCGGTCACGTTGCCGAGCAAGCGGACCGAGTACTTCAACACCGCCGACGTGCGGTGGAGCACCGACCTGTGGTTCGGCGCACCGAGCGACGACTCACCCTGGCTCGAACCGGTGGCCATGCTGTGGTCGGAGCCAGTGGCGTACCGGGGTGGACGGACCTACCGGGACTCGTGGAGCGGCGCTGCCTACGGGCCTTCGTTCGCGGTGCCTGGCTGGCCGGGCCAGGGACTGACCCGGCAGGGCGATCTGATCACCCTCTCGACGACGATGTACGGCGACGCAGCAGGACATGAAGGAGCTTCGCTCGCCGACGTCTCGCGTACCGCCCTGTACCGCAACGGCAGACTGGTCGAGGAGACCACCGGCACCGGATGGGGGCAGTTCGAGGTGCCGGCTGGTTCCGCCAGCTACCGGCTGGAGACGTCAGCGAAGCGGAGCGTGACCGATCTGAGCAGCGAGGTCGCTACCACCTGGACCTTCCGCTCCCGGCACGTCCGCGGTGACGACCCGTTCCGGCTGCCCGTCTCGGTGATCCGCTTCACGCCGCGGCTCGACGAGCGGAACACCGCACCGGCGGGCCGATCCTTCGTGGTTCCGGTCGTGGTGCAGCCCCAACCCGGCGCATCGGTGGCGAGGACGGCGTCCCTGACGGTCGAGGTCTCCTACGATGGCGGGAAACGATGGCAGCGCGCCAAGCTGCGCAAGGCCGACAACGGCTGGGAGGCCACGGTTCGGCACCCGCGTGGCCCGGGACACGTGTCGCTGCGGGCCACCGCCCGGGACACCGCCGGCAACACCGTCACCCAACGGACCATTCAGGCGTACCGCCTGCGGTGATCCACACCGTCGGATCCGGCACCCCACCGGATGCGACCGCTAGCCCGGAAGGGCACCTTTCCCGAAGACGAGGCGTGGCAAAGGTGCCCTTCCCGGCAGCTCAGTCGTTGGCGTGCAGCGCTGCGTTCAGCTCGATGCCCCGGCCGGTACGGGGGCGGGCCTCCAGCGCTCCGGAGACCGAGTTTCGCCAGAACAGCAGCCCGTCGACGCCGGACAGCTCGCGTGCCTTCACGACCCGACCGTCCGGCAGACTGATCTTCGAGGCGGCGGTGATGTAGCAACCTGCCTCGACCACGCAGTCGTCGCCGAGGGAGATGCCGACACCGGCGTTGGCGCCGATCAGGCTACGCTCGCCGATCCGTACCTTGTCGGTGCCGCCGCCCGAGAGGGTGCCCATGATGGAGGCGCCGCCGCCGATGTCCGAACCGTCACCCACCACCACACCCTGCACGATGCGCCCCTCGACCATCGAGGTGCCGAGCGTGCCGGCGTTGAAGTTGACGAACCCCTCGTGCATGACGGTCGTGCCGGAGGCGAGATGGGCACCGAGCCGGACCCGGTCGGCGTCGGCGATCCGCACCCCGGAGGGCACCACGTAGTCGGTCATCCGGGGAAACTTGTCCAACCCGTACACCCCGAGGTGGCGACCGGCGGCCCGCTCGATGACGCGCAATTCGTCCACCCGCTCCGGCGGGCACGGCCCGGCTGAGGTCCAGGCCACGTTCGCCAGTTTCCCGAAGATGCCGTCGAGGTTGATCTCGTTGGGGCGCACCAGGCGGTGGGAGAGCAGGTGCAACCTCAGGTACGCGTCCGCCGTATCCTTGATCGGGTCGTCGAGCGCACCGATGACGGTGACCACCTGGATGGTACGCAGACCCGGCAGGGCCCGGTCGCCGATCGCGCCAGGCGGCAGGTCCAGCACGTCGGCCTCGTCCTCACCGGCGACCAGCGGCAGTTCGCCGAGGCCCAGCTTGCCTGTCGGGTACCAGGTGTCGAGTACCTGGTCCTCGGCGGTGACGGTGGCCAGGCCAATGCCCCACGCGGATTGTGTGGACGTCACTTACTCACCTCTCGTTCCTGCGGGTGGGCTGCTGCTCGCGACTGCGGCGCTGCCGGCCCGCCCTCACGCTTCGCCCGAGGGCTTGCGTCTCGCGGTCGCCGGTTGTGACGGTACCGTGCGGACCATGGAGAACCCGCTTACCCCCGAGGTCCTCGCCGATCCGGTGGCGTTGACCCGTGCGTTGGTCGACATCGAGTCCGTGTCCCTCAACGAGAAGGCGATCGCCGACTGCGTGGAGGAGGTTCTTCGGGGCGTCCCGCACCTGAGCACCTATCGGCACGGCAACACCGTCATGGCGCGTACCGAGTTGGGGCGGACCAGCCGGGTGGTGCTGGCGGGCCATCTGGACACCGTTCCGCTCAACAACAACTTCCCGTCGACCCTGCGTGGCGATCTGATGTACGGCTGCGGCACCTCGGACATGAAGTCGGGGGTCGCTTACGCGTTGCATCTCGCGGCGCACCAGCCCGATCCCCGCTACGACGTGACGTACTTCTTCTACGAGGCTGAAGAGATCGAGTCGAGGTACAACGGTCTGCACCTGGTCGCGCAGACGCACCCGGACTGGTTGGAAGCCGACTTCGCCCTGCTGTTGGAGCCGACGTACGGCATCGTCGAGGCCGGCTGCCAGGGCACCATGCGGGCCGACGTGGTGACCAGCGGGGTCCGGGCCCACTCGGCCCGCTCCTGGCACGGTGTCAACGCGGTGCACGGTGCCGGTGAGGTGCTCCGCCGCTTGTCGACCTACGAGGCCCGGCGGGTGACGATCGACGGGTGTGAGTATCGAGAAGGCATGAATGCGACCCGCATCCACGGTGGGGTTGCCGGCAACGTGGTGCCGGACCGGTGCGAGATCGAGGTGAACTACCGCTTCGCGCCGGACCGTACGCCGGCCGAGGCGGAGGCCCACCTGCGTGAGGTCTTCGCGGGCTACGCGTTGACGGTGACGGACTGCGCGGCCGGCGCTCTGCCCGGACTGGACGCGGCGCCCGCCCGGGAGTTCCTGGCGGCGGTGGGTGCCGCACCGATCGGCAAGTTGGGGTGGACCGACGTGGCCCGGTTCGCGGCGATGGGTATCCCGGCGTTGAACTTCGGCCCGGGCGATCCGAACCTGGCCCACCACCCGGACGAGCACGTCGAGATCAGCAAGATACGCGACGGTGCGGCGACGTTGCACCGCTGGCTCGCCCCGGCCTGACCGCCGGGGGGTGGGGTCGACGCGATCGGTCGAGGCGTCAGACGGCGGTCAGGCGGGACGTCGCATCGGGATCGGCCGGCTGTTCGGCTGCCTTGTCGAGTAGCCGGGCGCGGCGGCGCTCGGCCACCACGTCGCGGATGCGCCGCTGCATCTGGCGGCGGATCCTGACCCGTTCGTTGTTGCTGATCACGCTCTCTCCTCCCCCGAAGCTCGCGCGTCCTGGCATACCCGGTATGTGAATAGTAAGACGGATGGCAACACGATTTGGTTGCACAAGATCGCGAAGTGTTTGCCGGGTTCTTCGGCGGGACTCCACTACGGTTGCTTCCATGACCCAGAGCAACGGGCGCGTACGAGGACAGGAGCGGCATCGCGGCGCAGTCACACTCCGCCGTCAGTCGGTGACCGGCAGCACCGCGGATCAGCGGCTGCTGGACTCTCGGGCACGGGCCGACTGGAAGACGAAGGATGCCTGGCGTGCGCTGCGCATACTCTCCGAGTTCGTGGAGGGCTTCGACACCCTCGCCGACCTCCCGCCGGCGGTCAGCGTCTTCGGTTCGGCGCGCAGTAAGCCGGACAGCCCCGAGTGTCAACTCGCCGAGGCGTTGGGGGCCGCGCTGGCCCGGGCCGGCTACGCGGTGATCACCGGCGGTGGTCCCGGCGTGATGGAGGCGGCCAACCGGGGGGCCAGCGAGGCCGGTGGTCACTCGGTCGGCCTCGGCATCGAACTCCCCTTCGAGCAGGGCATCAACGAATGGGTCGACCTCGCCATCGACTTCCGCTACTTCTTCGCGCGCAAGACCATGTTCGTCAAGTACGCCCAGGCGTTCGTGGTGCTGCCCGGCGGGTTCGGCACCATGGACGAACTCTTCGAGGCGCTGACCCTGGTGCAGACCGGGAAGGTCACCCGGTTCCCGGTGGTGCTGATGGGCGTGGACTACTGGCAGGGTCTGCTCGACTGGCTGCGTGGCACGATGGCAGCCGAAGGCAAGATCGGCCCGGTGGATTTGGAGCTGATCTGCGTCACCGACGACGTCGCCGCAGCGGTACGACACATCGTGGAGGCCGAAGCCGCACTCAACCTCGAGCAGGAGACCGTACGCGAGGAAGCGGTCGCCCGGGCCGCCGCCGACCAGCAGGCCGCCGCGGACGATTCGACCCCTGCCGGCGAGCCGGCTGACCCGCGCGGGCCGGTGACCGACGAGACGGCAGTGTCCGACGATCCGGCGGGGCACTGACCGGTGGCCGCGATCTGTGTGTTCTGTGCCTCCTCCCGCACGCTGGACAAGCGTTGGCTCGACCTGGCGGGCGACACCGGCGCGGAGCTCGCTCGACGCGGACACACGCTGGTCAGCGGCGGCGGCTGTGTCGGGATGATGGGTGCACTGGTCGACGGCGCACGCGCCGCAGGTGGTCGCACGATCGGCGTCATCCCGCAGGCGCTCGTCGACCTGGAGGTGGCCGACCTCGCATCCGACGAACTGGTGGTCACCGAGTCGATGGCCAGCCGGAAGGTCCTGATGATCGAGAAGTCGGACGCCTTCCTCACTCTGCCCGGTGGGCTCGGCACGCTCGACGAACTGTTCGAGGTCTGGACCACTGCGACGCTCGCTCTGCACCGCAAGCCGATGGTGCTCGTCGACACCGACGGCTTCTACGGTCCGCTGCTGGCATGGCTAGGCAACCTGACCGAGCAGACGTTCCTCAAACCGGCCGGATTCGACCTGCTCCGGTCGGTCGACACCGTCCCCGGTGCACTCGATCTCATCGAGTCTCAACTCACCTGAACCCGCCTGCGGCCTGACCGGTGCGGGGTGTGGCGGGTCGGGCGGTGTCGCAGGTCCGTGATGGGATGGCGGGATGCAGGCGTACCGGTTGGTGCGTCGGCCCGGCGGGCCGACCGAGGGGAGTGGTCGGCCCGGCGGGCCGACCGAGGGGAGTGGTCCGTCCGCCGGGCCGCTCTCGCAGGTCACCCATCCGCAACCCGCCCCGGACGCTCCGGCCCCGGATACGTCGGCCCTGGGTAGATCGACTCCGGGCTCGTCGGTGCCGGGTTCTTCGGCGCCGGGATCGGCTGGGGTGGGGCACGTCGCTGATGGCGCTGGTGGGTGGGGCCAGGCCGGGCCCGGGTGGGTCGATCCGCGACAGGCCGAGGTGGTCGCGCACACCGCCGGCCCGATGCTCGTCCTGGGCGGTCCGGGCACCGGGAAGACCCGAACCCTCGTCGAGGCGGTCACCGCCCGGGTATCCGAGGGAGTCGATCCGGAGCGGATCCTGGTGCTCACCTTCAGCCGGCGCGGCACCGTCGACCTGCGGCACCGGATCGAGGCGCGGATCGCTGCGACCGGTCAGCGGGTGCTGCGCGAGCCGCTGGTGCGCACCTTCCCCGCGTACGCTTTCGGTCTGCTGCGGCGGGCCGCCGCCGAGCGTGGCGAACCGTCACCCAGGCTGCTCACCGGCCCGGAACAGGATCTGATCATCCGTGAGTTGCTGGACGTGGTCGGCCCGGAGTCCGAGGCGGAGCCCGACCCGGAGCACGCCCACGATCCGGTCGGCTGGCCGGCGGACCTGCGGCCGGCTTTACGTACCCGGGCGTTCGCAGCCCAGTTACGCGACCTGTTGATGCGGGCCGCCGAGCGGGGAGTGGGCCCGGTCGAGCTTGCCCGGCTCGGTGAGCGGCTCGGCCGTGCCGACTGGCCGGCCGCCGCCCGGTTCCTGCGGCAGTACGTGGCCGTACTTGCCCTGCGGGACGTGGCCGACCGTGGCTCGGTCGCCTACGATCCGGCCGAGTTGGTCCGGGCGGCGACCGGGATGCTGCGCGACGATCCGGAGTTGCTCGCCTCCGAGCGGCACCGGTTGTCCTACGTCTACGTCGACGAACTGGCCGACACCGACCCTGCGCAGCTCGACCTGCTGGACACGGTGGCCGGTGGTGGGCTTCCCCTGGTCGCGTTCGCCGATCCCGACTCCTCGACGTACGTCTTCCGGGGGGCCGACCCGGGCGGCGTGATGAACTTCCCGCACCGGTTCCGCACCGCTTCCGGCGCACCGGCAACCCAGGTGCTACTGACCACCAGTTACCGCTCGGGCGAGCGGCTGCTGGCCGCCTCCACCCGGCTGGCCCGACGGTTGCGGGGGCCGGCCGCACACCGGCGGCTGCGACCTCTGCCGGACACCCCACCGGGGGCGGTGGAGGTACGCACGTTCTCCTCGACCACGAGTGAGGCGGCGTGGCTGGCGCACGCGCTACGCACGGCTCACCTGCTCGACGGTCTGCCGTGGTCGCACATGGCGGTGCTGGTGCGCTCAACCGCGCGGCAGTTGCCGGGGCTGCGTCGGGCGTTGCATGCTGCCGGCGTGCCGACCGTGGTGCACGGCGAGGATCTTCCGCTGCACCTGCAACCAGGGGTCGCGCCCCTGCTGCTCCTGCTGCGCTGCGCAGTGGAGCCGCAGCGACTCGACGAGGAGGCTGCGGTCGCGCTGCTGCACTCTCCGCTCGGCGGTGCCGACCCGCTGGCGGAGCGACGGTTGCGGCAGGGCCTGCGTGCCCTCGCTCTGGCGCGGGGCGACCGCCGACCCTCCGGGGAGCTGATCGTCGAGGCGCTCCGCGACCCGGCCGAGCTGGCCGGGGTCGACAGGCGTTGGGCCGAGCCGGCACAGACAGTGGCCGGGCTGCTTGCCGTCACCCGTGAGGTGGCCGGCCGGCCGGGCGCCACCGCCGAGGAGGTTCTGTGGGCCGCCTGGCAGGCCAGTGGCCTGGCCGAGCTGTGGTCCGCCGCGCTGGCCCGGGGCCCGTCCGTGGCCGGCGAGGGTGATCTCGCCCGCCGCCGCCGGGCCGAGGCGGCCGACCGTGACCTGGACGCGGTGCTGGTCCTCTTCGACGCCGCCGCACGGTTCACCGACCGGCTGCCGGGGGCACGCGCCGAGGTCTTCCTCGACCACGTGCTCGCTCAGGAGTTGCCGGCCGACACGCTCGCACCGACCGCCGACCGGGGTGACGCCGTGCGGCTGCTCACCGCGCACGCGGCCAAGGGACTCGAGTGGGATCTGGTCGCGGTGGCCGGGGTGCAGGAGGGCGTCTGGCCGGATCTGCGGCTGCGCGGCAGCCTGCTCGGCTCGGAGCGACTGGTCGACGTGCTGGCCGGTCGAGGCGACGGTTCGGCTGCGGTGGCCACCGTGGTCGGGCAGACCTCCGCGTTGCTCGACGAGGAACGGCGGCTGTTCCACGTCGCGGTGACCCGCGCTCGGCGTCGGTTGTTGGTCAGTGCGGTGGCCTCCGCCTCCGTGGGAGGCGACGACCACGAGGAGCAACCCAGTCGGTTTCTCTACGAGCTGGGCCCCACTGACGATCCCGGTGGGGCCACCGGTCCACCAGCGCCGTCCCGGCCACCGGACGAGCCGTCGCCGACCAGCGCCCCGGCGGGTCAGGATCTGGGCGAAGACGACCCGGCGGGCATGACGGAGCCCGAGCGGTACCGGTTGCGGCGGCTGCCGTTGAGCCGCCCGCCCCGGGCGCTCACCCTGCCCGCGTTGGTGGCGGAGCTGCGTACCGCGGTCACCGACGCGTCGGCGCCGGTCACCCGGCGGCGCGCGGCGGCGGCAGAGCTGGCCCGGCTGGCCGCCGCCGGGGTCGCCGGTGCGCACCCCGACGACTGGTGGGGACTGCGGCCCCTGTCCGACGACCGGCCGCTCGTCGACGACGGTGAGCCGGTGCGGGTGACCCCGTCGGGGATGGAGAGTGCGCTGCGGTGCAGCCTGCGTTGGCTGCTGGAACGGCACGGCGGCAGCGCACCGGCCAGCACCGCGCAGGGTGTCGGCAACCTGGTGCACGCGGCGGCGATGCTCGCCGAGGACGCTCGCGCCGACCGGGAGACGCTGTTGGAGTACGTGGCGGCTCGCTTTGACGCGATCGAGTTGGCGGCGCGGTGGATGGTCGGTCCGGAGCAGGCCCGCGCCGAGGCGATGGTCGACAAGTTGCTGCGCTGGCTGGCGGCCAACCCGCGTCGGCTGCTCGCCATCGAGCAGGAGTTCGCGGTGCGCCTCGACGATCCGGACCGGCCGGTCGACCTGACCGGCCGGGTGGACCGACTGGAGGTCGACGCGGACGGCCGACTGGTGGTGGTCGACTTGAAGACCGGCAAGTCCACCGCGGTCACCGAGGGCGAGGTGGCCGAGCATCCACAGTTGGGCGCGTACCAGGCGGCGGTGGAGGCGGGAGCGTTCGCCGAGTTCGGCGACGAGCCCGGCGGCGCGGCCCTGGTGCAGCTCGGCACCGGCGCCAAGGACGCCCGTGAGCAGGCTCAGCCACCCACCACCGACGGTCCTGAGGCCGGCTGGGCGACCGCGTTGGTGCGGCGTACCGCCGACACGATGGCCGCCGCGACCTTCGCGGCGGTGGCCAACTCGAAGTGTCGGGTGTGCCCGGTGCGCAGCAGTTGCCCGGTGTCCGGGCAGGGGCGGCAGGTGGTTGAGCCGTGATCCAGCCCACCCTGTTCGAGCCGGTCCCACCGACACCCCGTGCGGCCGACGCGGGTCCCCGCTACACGCCGATGGAGTTGGCGAAACTGCTCCGCCTGCCGGCCCCCACCCGGGAACAGGCAGCGATCATCGCCGCACCGGTGGAGCCGCTGCTGGTGGTTGCCGGTGCCGGCTCGGGCAAGACCGAGACGATGGCCGCCCGGGTGGTCTGGTTGGTGGCCAACTCGTACGTCCGGCCCGAGCAGGTGCTCGGTCTCACCTTCACCCGGAAGGCGGCCGGTGAGCTGGCGCATCGGGTACGTGTTCGGCTCGACCAACTGGTCCGCAGGTTGGGCCGGCGGGCACGTAACCCGCTCGACGATCCACTCACCGGTGAGCCGACCGTGTCCACCTACCACTCCTACGCCGGGAGGATCGTCACCGAGCACGGTCTGCGGGCTGGCTACGAGCCCTCGACCCGACTGCTGACCGAGGCGTCCCGCTGGCAGTTGGTCGACCTCATCGTGCGGAACTACGACGGGGACATGTCCGAGGTGGACCGGATGCCGAGTACCGTCACCGATGCGGTACTGGCGCTGGCCGGTGAGTTGGACGAACACCTGGTCGACCCGGACGTGCTGGCCGCCTGGACCGGCCGGTTCTTCGCCGACGTGCAGTCGCGTCCGGGGCGGATCTATGCCGGGGTACGCAAGGCCCTGGCCCTCCAGCAGACCCGGCTGAAGCTGCTGCCGCTGGTGCGTGGGTACGCCCGGCGCAAGAACGACTTCGAGGCGATGGACTTCGCCGACCAGCTGGCCCGGGCGGCGCGGGTGGCGCGGGACCATCCGGGCGTCGGTGAGATCGAGCGCAGTCGCTACCGTGTGGTGCTGCTGGACGAGTACCAGGACACCAGTCATGCCCAGGTGGTGCTGCTCAAGGCGCTGTTCGGCGACGGTCATCCGGTGACGGCGGTGGGAGATCCCTGCCAGTCCATCTACGGGTGGCGGGGAGCCAGCGCCGGCACCCTGGAACGTTTCCCGACCGAGTTCGCCGGCGCCGCCGGCAGCCCGGCGCGGGCGCTCGGTCTGACCACCAGCTGGCGTAACCGGCCGGAGATCCTGGCGGTGGCGAACGCGCTGGCCACGCCGCTGCGTGCGGCCGGGGCCCGGGTGCCCGAGCTCCACGCGGCGCTCGGCGTCGACGAGCCGATCCCGCATCGCAGCCCGCGGGGAGCCGCCGCTGGCACGGTGCACTGCGCGTTGCTGCCGACGTACGCCGACGAGGCCGACTGGATCGCCGACAGCCTGCTCGGAGCATGGTGGGGTGCGGCCGGCACGCCGGGCGTGCTGCCGGAGCAGATCCCGGTGACGCGACGCCCGACTTCCGCGGTGCTGGTCCGGTTGCGCAGCCAGATCCCGGCGATCGCCGCCGCACTGCGAGATCGAGGCCTGCCGGTCGAGGTGGTCGGGCTCGGCGGCCTGCTGGACACCCCCGAGGTACGCGATGTGGTCTGCACGCTGCGGGTGTTGGCCGACCCGACCGACGGGGCGGCGTTGCTACGGCTGCTGACCGGCGCACGATGGCGGATCGGGCCACGGGATCTGGTGGCTCTGCATCGCCGGGCACGGGCCATCGCGGCGGCCCGCCGCCGACTCGCCGACGATGGCGCGCCGGAGATCACCCCTGATCGCCTCGACGAGGCGACCCTGGTGGAGGCGCTCGCCGACCTGGGACCGGCGCAGGCGTACTCGGCTGAGGGGTACGCACGGTTGCGGGCGTACGCCCGGGAACTTGGCCTGCTGCGCTACCGCCTGGATCAGACCCTGCCGGAACTGATCGCGGACGTGGAGCGGACCACCGGGTTGGACGTGGAGGTGGCGGTGCGCGCCGGCCGCGACGGTGCCGGCGATGCCGGCCTGGCTCGGGGTCACCTGGATGCGTTGGGCGACGTGGCGGCCCGGTTCAGTGGGGAGTCCCCGGCCGCCACGCTCGCCGGGTTCCTGGCCTATCTCGCCGCCGCCGAGGACGAGGAGCGCGGTCTCGCGCCGGGCGAGGTGGAGGTGGTCGAGGGAGCGGTGCAGGTTCTCACCGCGCACGCCGCCAAGGGGCTGGAGTGGGACGTGGTTGCGGTGGCCGGGCTGAGCCGTGGCGTGTGGCCGGGGCCGGTCCGTAACTCGGATCACTGGCTCGGCGGTCTGGGTGTTCTGCCGTTTCCGCTGCGTGGCGACGCCGACGGGCTGCCCGAACTGGCCTTGGCCGAGGCGGAGGACCAGCGTGGGGTGGCTCGGGCTGTGGAGGATTTCACCGATGCCTGGCGGGCCCACGACGAGCGGGAGGAACGTCGGCTGGCCTACGTGGCGGTGACCCGGCCCCGGCGCCTGCTGCTCTGCTCCGGTCACTGGTGGGGCGAAGGCACCAAGCGGCCACGCGGTCCGTCGGCGTTGCTGCGCGAGGTGTACGACGCATGCCTGGACGGCGGTACCGGACACCTGGTCGACGTGTGGACCGCGGAGCCGGCGCCGGACGAGGTGAACCCGACCACCGAGGTGGTGGTGCGGGCCGAGTGGCCAGCCGATCCGCTCGGTCC
Source organism: Micromonospora sp. HNM0581 (assembly GCF_012726175.1). GTDB lineage: Bacteria > Actinomycetota > Actinomycetes > Mycobacteriales > Micromonosporaceae > Micromonospora. Next base: position 148,734 of record NZ_JAASAD010000001.1, on the reverse strand, counting down.
GCGTCGTCCGGTGATGGCCGAGGCGGCGACACTGGTACGCCGTTTCCTGACCGACGCTGACGGCGCGGACCGGCCGGACGACGCGGCTGGATCGGATCCGGAGGTTGCCCGGTGGCGGCAGGAGGCTGAGCTGCTGTTGGCTGAGCGGGCGGAGTTGAGTCGGCTGGCCGGCCCGGTCGAGGTATCGCTACCTGAACATCTTTCGGTGACTCAGCTCGTGGCGTTGCGCCGGGATCCGGCGGGGCTGGCCCGGTCACTGCGCCGCCCGATGCCGACCGAGCCCAACCCGTACGCCCGCCGGGGTACAGCGTTCCACGCCTGGCTGGAGCAGCGGTTCGGCGCGGACCGGCTGCTCGACACCGACGAGTTGCCCGGTGCGGCGGATGCGGACGCCGCACCGGACGGGGAGTTGGCTGAACTTCAGCGGCGTTTCCTGGCCAGTGAGTGGGCCGACCGCATCCCGGCCGAGGTGGAGGTGCCGTTCGCCACGGTGATCGGCGGTGTGGTGGTACGCGGCCGGATGGACGCGGTGTTCCGCCGTCCAGGAGACCGCTTCGATGTGGTCGACTGGAAGACCGGCGCACGGCCGGACGGCACGGCTGCCGAGGTGGCGGCGGTGCAGTTGGCGGTCTACCGGTTGGCGTGGGCGGAACTGGCCGGTGTGCCGGTCGACTGGGTCGGGGCGGCGTTCCACTACGTGCGGGACGGGGTGACCGTCCGGCCGACGGACCTGCTCGACGTCGACGGGCTGACCGCGTTGATCACGTCGGTGCCGCAGTCACGGTGACCCCTGGCGCCAACCCGGATCCGTGGTAGAGTGCCCGCGTTGCAGTTTCGGTTACCAGCTCTGTTTGCGCCTGGCGGAATGTGGCCCCAGGCGCTCTTTGTTATGTCCGGACTTCTCCGGGCGGGGCGACCAGCAGCGACAGGCGTTCCGGGCGGCATCGCTCGGGGCAATCCTTTTCAGCTCCGCAACAGGTGCGGAGTTGACGTTCCGTCAAGGAGACGAAACAAGCATGGCTATTGGCACCGTCAAGTGGTTCAACGCTGACAAGGGCTTCGGCTTCATCACCCCGGACGGCGGCGGCGCGGACGTCTTCGCCCACTTCTCGGCGATCCAGACCTCCGGCTACCGCAGCCTCGACGAGAACCAGCGGGTGGAGTTCGAGGTCGTGCAGGGTCAGAAGGGCCCGCAGGCGGAGAACATCCGTCCGATCTGACCTTCGGTCACCCGGTGTCGGCCGGGTCGTCAACGGTGCTCCGGGCATCGTTGACGGCCCGGCCGTCCGCGTCTTTGAAGCCGATGCGTCTCGGGTTTCGGCGCCGTACGAGAAGTGTCGTCGGACGCTGTCACCTTGAGCGACGTGGTCGGTGCTGCTGGTTGGTCCTGCGCCCACGGCGGCTTACGCCGGTCAACGTCGCGGCTGACGGGGGAGACCCACCAGGCCGGGGTCACGAGAGTGGGGTGACCCGGCGGGTACGCATCCTCGCCCGCACGCACCGGCGGGCGTGCCGAGACGTTAGGGTCGGATCCGTGCCGACCCGCAGAGCGAGCATCCCAGCGACGAGGTATCCGGTCGAACGGTTCACCCTCGACAACGGCCTACGGGTCGTCCTGACCCCGGATCGCACTGCTCCGGTCATCGGTGTGGCGGTGGTATACGACGTCGGAATCCGGTCCGAGCCGGAGGGGCGTACGGGCTTCGCTCACCTCTTCGAGCACCTCATGTTCCAGGGCTCGGAGAACCTGGAGAAGCTCGCCCACTTCCGCCACGTGCAGGGTGCCGGGGGCACCTTCAACGGTTCGACCCACCTGGACTACACCGACTACTTCGAGACCTTGCCGAGCAACGCCCTGGAGCGGGCGCTGTTCCTGGAGGCCGACCGGATGCGCGGTCCTCGGCTGACCGAGGAGAACCTGCGTAACCAGGTCGACGTGGTCAAGGAGGAGATCCGGGTGAACGTGCTCAACCGGCCGTACGGTGGCTTTCCCTGGCTGACCCTACCGCCGGTGCTCTTCGACACCTTCCCCAACGCGCACGACGGCTACGGCTCCTTCGACGACCTGGAGTCGGCCACCGTCGCCGACGCCGCCGACTTCTTCCGGCGCTACTACGCCAGCGGTAACGCGGTGCTCGCGGTCAGCGGGGACATCGACACCGCCGAGGCCGTCACCCTGATCGAGCGGCACTTCGGTGACGTACCGGCCCGACCGGCGCCCGCCCGGCCGGAGTTCGCCGAGCCGGACCTGACCGTCGAGCGGCGCACCGCGTACACCGACGATCTGGCGCCGCTACCGGCGGTGGCCTCGGCGTGGCGGGTACCCGACCCGATCGACGACTTCGCCGCATACCTACCCTATGTGGTGTTGGCCGAGGTACTTACCGACGGCGACGCGTCCCGGTTGGTTGAGCGGTTGGTCCGCCGGGACCGCGCGGTGACGAGCGTCGGCGGCTATCTCGGCTTCATGGGTGATCCCTTCGACGTGCGCGACCCGACCGCGTTGCTGCTTCAGGCGCATCTGCCGCCCGGTGGTGACGTCGACAAGGTCCTGCGGACCCTGGACGAGGAACTTGACCGGCTCGCCCACGACGGGCTCGGTGACGGCGAAGTGGCCCGTACGCAGGCGCGGATGGCCACCCACCTGCTGCGCGACACCGACGCGGTGCTCGGCCGTGCGTTGGGCATGGCGGTGCTGGAGCAGCAGCGCGGCGAGCCGGGGCTGTTGGGTGAGTTGCCCAGTCTGATCGGTGCGGTCACCGACGAGCAGGTCCGGACGGCCGCGGCGACCCTGCGCCCGGAGCGCCGCGCCTCCATCGAGGTCCTCCCTGGAGGTGGGCTCCGGTGAGTGCGAGGAGTGAGCTGGTTTTGCGAGCCCCGCAGTCACGAGCGGAAGGTGGGCTCCGGTGAGTGCGAGGAGTGAGCCGGCTGTGACCGTGGGGCACCGGTCGTTGCCGGCGCTGGGGCCGACCCGCAGGCTCAAGCTGCCTCGGCAGGCTGAGCGTACGCTCGGCAACGGGCTCACCGTCATCGTGGTCCGGCGGCCGGCGGTGCCGTTGGTGGAACTACGGCTCTGGATGCCTTTCGGTCGGGTCCACCTGGCCCGGGGGCACCTGCTCACGCAGGCGCTGCTCGCCGGTACGGCGACGATGAGCAGTGTGCAGATCGCCGCGGAGTTGCAGAAGGTCGGCGGGGGGCTCGCCGCCGGACTCGACCCGGACCGGCTAATGATCTCCGGCACCGGCCTGGCTACCGGGCTGGATCGGATGCTGGAGATCCTTGCCGAGATCCTCACCGGGGCCAGTTATCCGGCGGAGCTGGTGGGCGTCGAGCGGGACCGTCTCGTCGACGGTATCCAGGTCGCCCAGAGTCAGCCGACGCACCTGGCCCGTAAGGCACTGCTGCGGCGGATCTTCGCCAGGCACCCGTACGCCGTGCAGACGCCAGAACCGGAGCAGGTCGCAGCGGTCCGTCCGGCGGCGTTGCGGTCGTTGCACGCCCAACGGGTGCATCCGGCGGGTGCGGTGCTCGTGCTGGTCGGTGACCTGCGTCCGGAGCGGGCGTTGGATGCGGCCGGGAGGGCACTCGGCGGTTGGAGCGGTGCCGGGCACGTGGCCGAGGCGCCACCTGCCCCGCCGCCGCGACCGGGGCCGCTGCTGCTGGTCGACCGGCCCGGATCGGTGCAGTCGTCGATGCGGGTGGCGTTGCCGGCGGTGCCGCGTACCCATCCCGACCACGCCGCCTTGCAGCTGGCCAATCTGATCTTCGGCGGTTACTTCTCCTCGCGCTGGGTGGAGAACATCCGGGAGGACAAGGGGTACACGTACGGTCCGCACTCGTTGATCGAGCACGCGGTGGCCAGTTCCGTTCTGGTGGCTGCCGCCGAGGTGGCCACCGAGGTGACGGCACCGGCCCTGCTGGAGACGAGTTACGAGCTTGGCCGGCTCGCCACGGTGCCGCCTGCCCCGGAGGAGTTGGAACAGGCCCGGCAGTACGCCCTCGGCACTCTTCAGCTCGGCATTTCCACGCAGGCCGGGCTGGCGTCGTTGGTGAGCGCCTACGCCGGCAACGGGCTGCGGCTGGACTTTCTGGCCGACCACGCGTCCCGGCTGGCCAAGGTGGGCGTCGACGACGTCACCGAGGCGGCGGCTCGCTATCTCGCGCCGTCCCGAGCGGTCACGGTCGTGCTCGGCGACGCCGAGCGGATCGCCCCGTCACTGGCCACGTTGGCCCAGGTCGAGACCGTCGCTGTTCCGTGACGAGCGGGTACGGGGACAGCAGTCCGCCTTTGGCCCGTGCCACGCTGGACCGCGCGGCGTACCGGCGTGCCGACCCGCGGTGGCTGGCGCAGGCGTGGGCCGGGGCGCGGGTGTTGGTACTTGACGTCGAGGCAGGTGGGCGGGCACTGGTACGTACCGACACCGCCGTACCGGAGTTGGTGCTGCTGGCTGTCGACGGCCTTTCTCCGGCACCCGCCTCCGACGCGATGTTCCTCGGCGTGGAGCCGGACGGTACACCGGTTTTCTGCGTGCACGGCACCGTGCCGGCGGTGCCGGAGACCCGGGCGGCTCACCTGCGGGACGTCGGGCATCTGCTCAGCGACCGGGACGCCGGGCTGTTCACCACCGCACTGGCGTTGACCAACTGGCACCTGCGACATCTGTATCACCCGGTGACCGGTGAGCCGACCCGGGCGGACGAGGCCGGTTGGTCCCGGGTGGACCGTACCGGGGAGCGGGTGTGGCCGCGTACCGACCCGGCGATGATCGTGCTCGTGCATGACGGGGTGGGTGGCGGTGAGGGTCGTTGCCTGCTCGGCAGCAACGCCACCTGGCCCAGCACGACGGGCGGACGGCGTTTCTCCTGCCTGGCCGGCTATTTGGAGCCGGGGGAGTCGGCCGAGGCCGCGGTGCTGCGCGAGGTGCGCGAGGAGGTTGGCGTCGACATCTGCGACATCAGGTACGCGGGCAGTCAGGCGTGGCCGTTTCCCGGTTCGTTGATGCTCGGTTTCCTGGCCACCGCCGACCCCGGGCAGCCGTTGCTGCTCGATTCGGCTGAGATCGCCGAGGCACGCTGGTTCTCCCGGTCGGAGATCGGGTCGGCGCTCACCGGCCGGCCGGTCGAGGTGGGTGGTACCCACCTGTTACTGCCGCCGCCGTCGTCGATCGCACTGTTTCTGGTGCACCGTTGGCTCGGTGGGCATTGCTGAAGGGCCTCAGCGGTGCGGCCCCGGTCCGTGACCGTCGTTGCCGCGGCGGTCACGGACCGGGGACACGGGCCGTCGTGGTCGGCTGGTGGGGAACCCGGTGGGGGAGCCGGGCGACCACGACGGACGGGGGTGGATCAGGTGCCGGTCTCGTCCGGCGGGCGTCGACCGACCGACTACGCGGAGCTGATGTCGGCGGCGGTGCGGGTGTCGGCGCGAACGATCAGGAACCGCATCTGGGTCTCCGGATGTGTCGCGGTGGAACAGTGCAAGTTCCACGTCACTACCCCGGTCATCGTACGCTCGCTGCTCGGCCTAGCAAGTGAAACGCACCTGTCGGTCGGCAGACCCGACCGATCATCCGATGCCTTCTCAGGGCCGGTTGGGGCAGTTGACGACGGGGTCGCTGGCTGGACGGCCGGCGACCCCGTTGGAAGTCCGCGTACTAGCTAGGGCCTGTCGAACTGCCCCGTCCTGGCACTGGAGATGAAGCCCTGCCATCCCGTCCGGCCGAACAGAAGCACCGGGCCGCCTCGGTCTTTGCTGTCGCGCAGCGCCACTGCGGCGGGGCCGTGGGACAGCGGTGCCATCTCCACGCAGTTGGAGGTCTGGCTGCGCGTACTGGTGCGCCAGGGTGCGCCCGCGAGTTGGGCGAGGACGGACGGCGTGTTGCGGAACTCGTTCATCGTTGCGCTCCTGAGGTGAACCGATGGGCCGAGCGGCACCGCACGTCCCCGACGGCAGGGCGGTGCTGGTCACCGTTCCGTCAGGCGCCCGGATGATCTGCGGCGTTGAGCCGGCGCCGTTGCCGGACCACTCACCACAGTGGGCGGGATCGCCGCGCCGGGCGGCCGTCCCGACGATTCCATCAGCCAGGAGAGGGTGTCCGGTGCGGTGAGCGCCGCCGCGCAAAGCCACTCGAACACCACTTTATAGCGATTTAGGGTTATTGGGTCGGTCGACATGACGTCGGTGAAGCCACCTTCGATGGCGAGCGTCTCGGGATCGAGGGAATCGGCGAACCGGTAGACCGAGAACGCGGTCGGCGGGAGATACCACTTGCCGATCGGCGTGTCGCGGGGCAGCACGTGCAGCGTGACGTTCGACAGCAGAGCCAGTTCACAGAGCTGCGCCAACTGCTCGTGCAGCACCTCGGGCGGTCCGGCCCGACGGCCGAGCGCGGACTCCTCGAACACCGCCGTGTAGCGGGGCGGGTCGGTCTCCCGGGTGAGCGCCGACTGGCGCGCCAACCGGGCCCTGATCTCGGTCTCGATGTCGTCTTCGGCCGCCGGGGCGCCGGCTTCCTGGTCGACCTGCCAGGCCGAGGAAATTCGCATCCGCGCGTACCCGGTGGTCTGCAACAGGCCCGGCACCAGCACCGGGTTGTACTCGGAGATCTCCGCGCAACCCGCCTCCAGTTCGGCGAAGCCACGCTGCTGCTGTGTCATCGCCGGATACCTCTTGAGCCAACCACGCATGTCGCCGGCTTCGTGGGTGATGCCGAGCAACTCCAACCGGAGAGTGTCGTCGACGTGGTACAGGTCGAGAAGATCACGGACATCGCCTGGATCGGGTCGGCTGCGGCCGTTCTCCAGACGGGACAGTTTGGACGCGGAAGCCCAGCCGATGCGTTCGATGACCTGGTCGCCGGTGAGCCCGGCGGCCTCGCGTAGGCGGCGCAGTTCGCCGCCGAGCCGGCGGCGGCGCAGGATCGGGCTGGGTGCGGCAGGAGGCACAGTGTCCTCTTTCCGTCGACCGCCGCGGACGCGACGGTAACTGTATGAAATTCGGCCCCCACGGTCAGTATGGACGTCGCGACCGGCGCCGAAGGTACCGGTGGAGGGCGTGTCATCAGAAATACGCAGACCCGACAGCCACCCCGGGCTGCGCGATCCGCGCCGCCGGCTCCGCCGAACCTGCCCGCCACTATCCGAGCCCCGCCAACGGAGGATCAATGCGCACCGTCCTGAGCCGCCCGGACTTCCGTCTGCTCTTCGGCGGACTGCTGGCCAGCATGACCGCGGAGTCGATCCTGCTGCTGGCGCTCGCCGTCTGGGTGAAGGACCTGACCGGATCGGACGGCCTCGCCGGTGCCACGATCTTCGTCATCCTCGCGCCACGCCTACTGGCACCACTTGTCGGATGGTTCGTCGACCGGTACCCGCGGCGCCCCCTCTTCGTGGTCACCAACCTCGCGACGGCGCTGCTGCTCACCCCTCTTCTCACGGTTCGTGACGCGGGAGACACGTGGCTCATCTACGCGGTAGCCGCGCTGTACGGATTGTCGAACCTGACCCTTGGTGCGGTGCTCAGCCGCCTGGTACGGGAGCTGGTTCCACCGGATCTTCTCGGCGAGGCGAACGGGGCGTTGCAGACGGCGCGGCAGGGACTCCGGTTGATCGGCCCGCTCGCCGGTGCCGGTCTCTACGCGGCGCTCGGCGGCTGGCCGCTGGCCGTGGTCGGAATACTCGGCTTCTTCGTCGCCGCCGTGGTGGTCGGCACACCCCGCCCGCCCGCCGCGTCCGGCCCGTCATCCGCCCCCGACCCGTCATCCGCGCCGGACATGCCGCCCGCCCCGGACACCTCGGCCCTCGGGCAGGCACCCGGCCCCGGGCACCGTCCGCGTCGGGCGGAGGAACTGGTCGCCGGGCTCCGCTACCTGGTGGGTGAGCCGGCCCTGCGGCGTGCGCTACTCGGGTACGGTCTCGGTTCGTTGGTGATGGGTTTCACCGAGTCGTTGATCTTCGCGTACGTCGACCGGGGGCTCGGGCGGGAGCCGGCATTCGTCGGAGTGCTCCTCACCGTGCAGGGTGTCGGTGGCCTGGTGGGTGGGCTGCTCTCTGTCGCTGTGCTGCGGCGGGTCGGTGAGCTGGGAGCCCTGGCCGTCGGCGTGGCACTGTTCGGACCCGCCGCGTTGCTGCTTGCCTACCCGAACCTGTGGCTTGGCCTCGCCGCTGTGCTGCTGGCAGGTCTGTCGCTGCCGCTGACCCTGGTCGGGCTGCACACGCTCATCCAGCGGAGGACCCCACCGCAACTACTCGGACGGGTTGCCGCCGCCGCAGAGGCGGCGATCAGGTTCCCGCAGGCGTTCTCGATCGGTGTGGGCGCGCTGGTCGTCGCCCTGCTCGACTACCGGCTGGTCTTCGCATCGGTCGGTCTGGCGACCCTGCTCGCCGGCAACTACCTGTGGCGTGGGCGCCACCTGAGCCCGCCGCCCGGACCATCGACGCTTCCCCGCGTCCCCGCCCCACGCCGAGCACCCGAGGTCGGTGGCCCCACCCGACCACCTGACCGCCTCCGGCGTGGTCGTTGAAGAAGTTGTTGCCAGGTGGACGACCATCCGGGCAACAACTTCACGATCGGAACAGTGCGGCCGGGGTCAGGCGACGATGCTCGCCAGGTGCTGCTTGACCTGGTTGATCGACGGATTGGTGAGCGCGCTGCCGTCAGCGAAGCGCAGCGTGGGCACCGTCTGGTTGCCACCGTTCACCTGCATGACGAACTGCGCAGCCGCCGGATCCTGCTCGATGTCGACCACCTGGTAGGTGATCCCCTCCCGATCGAGCTGCGACTTCAGCCGGTGGCAGTAGCCGCACCAGGGAGTGGAATACATCGTCAGCATGGTCAGATCCTCCAACGTCGTGCCCGGTGACTTACCGGTCAAGCACAGGCTATCCGCTGCAACGTCCGGGGAAGCTGCGACAATTCCCCGCTGTGGTGGCTGACTCCGCATCCGTACGCGTGCTCGCCGGACTCGATCCGGAGCAACGCGCGGCGGTGACCGCTCCGGCCGGCCCGGTCTGCGTGCTGGCCGGAGCCGGTACCGGCAAGACCCGGGCCGTCACGTCCCGGATCGCGTACCGGGCCCTGACCGGCGAGATATCGGCTCGACACGTCCTCGCCGTCACCTTCACCGCCCGCGCCGCCGCGGAACTACGCCATCGGCTCGCCGTGGCCGGAGTGGCCGGCGTACAGGCACGGACCTTCCACGCGGCGGCGCTGCGTCAGGTGCGCTACTTCGCCCCTCGACTGCTCGACGGCCGGGCCATGCCCGAGTTGCTGGACAGCAAGGTCCGGTTGGTCACTGTCGCCGCGGCGCGAGCTGGCATACGGGCCGACCGGACGGCCGCACGCGATCTGGCCGGTGAGATCGAGTGGGCCAAGTCGTCCCTCGTGGAACCAGCCGAGTACATGGTGGCCGCGGCCAAGTCGCTGCGGGAGACCGTGCACGATCCGGCGAAGGTGGCGGAGGTGTTCGCCGCGTACGAGAGGCTCAAGCGCACCGGGGGCGTGATCGACTTCGAGGACGTGCTGCGCGCCGCGGTCTGGGGGATAGAGGAGCATCCGGATGTCGCCGAGCAGGTACGCAACCAGTACCGGCACCTGGTCGTCGACGAGTACCAGGACGTCAACCCGTTGCAGCAGCGGTTGCTCGATGCCTGGCTCGGCGGGCGGGACGACCTGACCGTGGTCGGCGACGCCTCGCAGACCATCTACTCGTTCACCGGGGCCACCTCGGCTTACCTGGTCGACTTCCCGCGTCGGCACCGTACGGCGACCGTGGTCCGGTTGGTTCGCGACTACCGCTCGACGCCGCAGGTGGTAGGGCTCGCCAACGCGGTCATCTCGCAGGCCCGGGGTACCGAGGCGCGGTTGCGCCTGGAACTGGTCGGGCAGCGCCCGGCCGGTCCGGAGCCGGAGCGACGAATTTTCACCGACGAACCGGCCGAGGCCGCCGCCGTCGCCGCCCGTTGTCGCGCGTTGATCGACGCCGGTGTCCCGGCCCGCGAGGTCGCCGTCCTGTTCCGCACCCACGCGCAGTCCGAGGCGTACGAGAAAGCGCTCGCCGAGGCCGGTGTGCCGTACCTGGTCCAGGGGGCGGAGCGGTTCTTCGAACGCACCGAGGTCCGGCAGGCGATGGTCGCGCTGCGCGCGGCGACCCGGTCGCTGTCGGGTGAAACCCCGCTGCGGGTCGCGGTGGTCGAGGCGCTGGCCGGCGTCGGATGGGCCCCCGACTCCCCACCGCCGGGCGGTGCAGCCCGCGAGCGGTGGGAGGCACTGGCCGCGCTGGTGCAGCTAGCCGAGGAGTACGAGGCGACTCCGGCGATCCAGCCACTCGGGGTGGCCGCGATTGTGGAACGCCCGGTCACCCTCACCGACTTCACCGAGGAACTGGCCCGGCGGGCAGCCCAGCAGCACGTGCCGACCATCGACGGGGTGACGCTGGCCTCCCTGCACTCGGCCAAGGGGCTGGAGTGGGACGCCGTCTTCCTGGTAGGTCTGGCTGAGGGCACCCTGCCCACCAGCTACGCGCGTACCACCGAGCAGGTCGAGGAGGAACGCCGCCTGCTCTACGTCGGTATCACCCGGGCCCGGCAGTGGCTCTGGCTGTCGTACGCCTCGGCCCGCTCGCCGGGCGGCCGGCCCCGGCGGCCATGCCGTTTTCTGCCGCAGCTGGCGCCCACCCCCTCGACGGAGCGGGCCAGCGGGGAACGACAGGTGCGGACCACGTCACGGCGGGCCGCCACCCGGATCGTGTCCTGCCGAATCTGCGGCACCACCCTGCTCGCCGGGCCGGACCGCAAGCTGGGTCGATGTGCCGCTTGTCCCTCCGACATCGATGACGAGCTGCACGAACGGCTGCGCGAGTGGCGGTCCCGGGTGGCCGCGGCGCAGAAGGTGCCCGCGTACGTGGTCTTCACCGACGCGACGCTCGTGGCACTTGCCGAGCGGCGGCCGGGCCGGGCCGAGGAGATGGTCGCGATCGCCGGGATCGGACCACGCAAGCTCGGCCTGTACGGGGAGGCGGTGCTGGCGTTGGTTGGTGGTGCGGCAGTCGACGAAATCTGCCCTCAGAAAACTTTCCAATCCGACCGTTAATTCGTTTGCCCTCGCCCTGTCAGCCGGCATAGCCTCATGGCACACCTCGGAAGGGGCCCTGTTAGGGCTGCTCACGGGGTCTGTTCCCAGGTCGATCACGAGTGGACGTCAAGGAGGTGGCACCGATGGAGCTCTACATCTACAAGCGTCCGACGGAGCTGCCCATTGCCGTCGCTCCGCTGCCGGCTGCCCTGTCGTCCGTCTCTTCGCGGACGGACGTTCGGGCCGCCACTGTCGCTGCGCGACCGTGGGCTCCGCAAGTGCACCGGGCCGAGACTCAGGCCGAGCTGATCCTCGCACCGGTCACGAGCGCGTTCCAGGGGAGCAGTGGCTGCGCGGGCAATGGTGTCGATGACGTCAACAAGCGGATGGACATCCGCGGTGTTCCACCTCGAGGTAGACCGGTCTGATCACAGACCACCGGCTCACCTCGAGGCCGCGGAACCCGCACACCGGGATCCGCGGCCTCAGTTTTTTGCACCGCCGAAGTACGTACGTCGCAACAGCGGTCCACGAGATCGTGGTGAGAGAGAGGTGACCGGGCGATGAGTCTGGCATTGGCCCCACTCGACCTGAGCGTCGAGTTGGAGGCGAGCCTGCCCTGCCGGAAGTTCGACCCCGACCTGTGGTTTTCCGACGCGCCGACCGAGCTGGAACTGGCCAAGTCGCTCTGCGGGGACTGCCCGCTGCGCGCCGAGTGCCTGGCCGGTGCGGTCGAGCGGGCCGAGCCGTGGGGCGTCTGGGGCGGTGAGATCTTCGAACGTGGCGCGGTCGTTCCGCGTAAGCGGCCGCGTGGCCGCCCCCGTAAGGAGGACCTCGCCCGGGACGCGGAGTTGCGGGTCGAGGCGGAGGCGCGACTGGCGGCCAATGGCCTCGCCGCGTCACGCAGCGCTGTCCGGCTGGCTGCCTGACATGTTCCCGATCGAGACGAACCCCGCCGGTGTCGCACCGGCCGACAGAAAGCTGACCACCATGCTGCACCTTCCGAACGGAGTCGAGATGTATCTCATCCACGAAGCGTTGTCGAGGGCTCGAATGCTTCGGCCTCAGGCCGGTCGCACCACCACGAGCACTGAGGCAACCCGATCCGCCCGTACCATCGCCATGACCGGCCGCGCCCGGTCAGCTCGCGAGCTGGGCGCTCTGTAGGACGAACCCCGCGACGGCGGGCGGGGACCGCGGTCCCCGCCCGCCGCGACGTGGCCGGGCTCAGCCGACCGGCGTGAACCCCGGTAACCAGCGTTGCAGGATGCCCCGGTAGGACGCCTTGGCCTCCAGTTGGCACAGAACCCCGATCGACCCGAGCGTCACCCGGTGGATGAGCAGGTAGGACGGTGGCAGGTTGAGTTGTCGGCTGAACTGGTAGGCCGGGGAGCGAGGGCTGGCCAGCCGGGCGGCCTCGGCGCGTAGCCAGGCCCGGGTGAAACGGAACTCGTCGACGGCGATCGGCTCCAGCATCGGACGTAGGAACTCCAGCAGCGCGTGGGCGTCGATTGGATCCGTGCCGCTGACGAAGCCCTCGGCCCGCAACCCGGCCTCCACCCCGTCGGCATCGCCGCGTAGGGCCAGCCCGGCGATACGGCCGATCGGCTCCGGGGTACCTTCCGGCATCCGGGCCACCGCCCCGAAGTCGATCACTCCTAGCCGGCCGTCGGGCAGCAGACGGAAGTTTCCCGGATGCGGGTCGGCATGCAACAGCCCGACCTGGGCCGGCGCGGAAAGGTGGAGAGTGGCCATCAGCCGACCCGCTTGGTCGCGCTGCTCCTCCGTGCCGGTTTGGATGATGTCGGCCAACGGGGTGCCGGTTATCCACTCGGTGACCAGCATCCGGGGCGAGGCGTGCAGGACCTCCGGCACGTAGATGTCCGGGTCGTCGGTGTACCCGGCAGCGAAGGCTCGCTGTGACTCCGCCTCCAGTTCGTAGTCCAGCTCCTCGGTGATCCTTTCTCGCAGCTCGGCCAGCAGGGGTTTGATGTCCAGCCCGGGCTGGATCGCCCGGAACATGCCCCCCAGTCGGGACAACTGTTTGAGATCGGCGAGCAGGGCATCGCCGGCACCGGGATACTGGATCTTTACGGCGACGTCCCGGCCGGAGCCGTCCGGCAGCCGCCACAAGGCCCGGTGCACCTGTCCGATGCTCGCCGCAGCGGCCGGGGAATCGTCGAAGGTCACGAACCGTTCCCGCCAGGCCGGCCCCAACTGTTCGGCAAGCACCTTGTGCACGCTGGAGGTGGGCAGCGGTGGCGCGGCCTCCTGAAGTTTCGTCAACGCCTGGCGGTAGGGCGCGGCGACCTCTTCCGGCAGGGCCGCCTCGAACACCGACAGCGCCTGACCGAACTTCATCGCACCGCCCTTGAGCTGACCGAGGACGCTGAACAACTGCTCGGCCGTGCGTTGCTGAATCTCGGCGGAGATCACGTCGGAGGCGAGCCCGGTGACACGCTTTCCCACGCCGAGGACGGTCCGGCCGGCGAAGCCGAGCGGCAGAGCGGCAAGCTTGGCGGTCCGGGACACGGCCCGGCGCGGGATGTCGGTCACTTGGTCATTGTTACCGACCGGGCCGGTCCGCTGCTGCCGTGCTGCCGCACCCACGCTGCCGGTGCCCGTGTCATCCGCCGCACCGACAGCGCGGATGCGGTGGCCAGTAGCGCCGGCGAAGGCTGCCGGGGGCCATCACCTCGACCGATCCGCCGAGGGTCTCGGGGGTTCCGCCGTCGAGGTGGCTTAGCACCTCACCGACGGCGTGACCGGTCGCGGTCAGCAGGAGACTCACGGCGCAGGCAGGGACGGGCGGGTCGCTGGCGAGTTGGGCCGCGAGCGCCGGCCAGCCGGGATCCCGGTCGGCCCGGTGCAGGTCGAGACAACGCAGACAGGGGCCGGCCGGCGGCCGGACCAGCGGGCCGACCGTCGGAATGCCCTCCCGCACGTCCACGAGCAGGTGCGGCTGTCGCCGTTGGGCATGCCCGGCGGCCAGTAGCTCCACCGGTCGGTCAGAGCCGAGTTGCACCACAAGGTCGGGGCGGGGTCGCCGTAGCGGGCCGGTTCCGGTGCCCGGGGCGGCCCGTTGTACCGCTGCCCGAGCTGCGACGTCGAGCGGGCACCCGATCTCCGTGGCGGCGATGCCGGTGCCGACGAGATCGAGTGGACGAACCGGTCCGGGCAGGTCGCAGTGCACGTGGCCGACGCCTGCCTGGGCCAACGCGACCGCGATGGCAGGACCGAGCGGACCGCTCCCGGCGACCGTCACCCGGGCTGCCAGGCGGCGCCGGAGCAACTGGGCTGGGGTGCCGGGTAAGCGGGCAGCGGCCAGCGCCAGCGCGCCGACTTCGGCGGCGAGCCGGGTCCGACGTGGTCCGGTGAGATCCCGGGGTACGAGGGTGTGCGCCGGTACCACCAGACCGGCGGTGCGTAGGGCGTCGAGAAGGGCCTGGGCGTGTTCCGGGCGCACTTCCGTTCCGGCCAGCACCTGCCGTTCGCTGCGTGTGCCGTCGAGCAGGTCGAGTAGCCGGGCCGTCCGGGGGTCGGCCACCTCGACAAGGACCGCCCGCTCTCCGCCGAGGCCGAGCTGCAGGGTGTGCCTGTCGCGCCAGAGGCGGGGCAGTCCCGGTATCAGGCGGGGGCGGGGAGACAACGGGCGTTCGGCGGTTCGTGTCATAGGCACGAATAGTTACCGCACATACGCTGTCCGTTGATCGTTGTCCACAGGTCGTCAGCCCCAGATCCTGGACTGTCCACAGGTTTCGGCGAGTTATCCACAACCCGTGGTCAATACTGTCGGTGGCCTGACAGTCGCCGCACAACCGGGATGGGGTGGCGGCAGGCCGTCCCCATCCCGGTGTGTGTTCGTCAGACCTTCGCCTTGCCCAGGATGCGGTTCACTGTTGTGCCACATACCGGACACTTGCCCTTGGCCATGTTCATGCCGGTCTTCGAGACCTCGACACGGCCCTCGAAGTCCCGCTTCTCCTTGCACTTGACGCAGTAACCGTTGTAGGTCTGGGCCTGGTCGGCCACGGTGTGCCCTCCTCGTGTCGTCCACCCGGTCGACAACGACCCGGTGGGTCTCCGGTGGCAGCCGCTCAGGGGCGTCCGGCACCGGTTCTGTCCGGTGGCCACCCACGTGACCACCGGTTGGCGGACCCTACCCAGGTGTGGGCGGTTCCATGTCAGCTGCGCATTGCCACTGTGAGCAAGGCGACGTCGAGAGTGTGCACGCCGAATTGGGCCAGATCAGTCAGTTCGCCGGGGACACGCCGACCGGTACCCCGTAAAGTGCGCTGGTCACGCCGCCGGAGCGGCGGGGGCGAGGATTCGATCGACCTGGTGATGATCACTTAGCGTGTCGATCGAGTCAGGTGTGACACCTTGCCGGCCACCACGAAGGGTGACCGTGACGGCTGTCCCAGGTTCGGTAGGATTTTTTTCGGGACTCCTGGCGACCAATCCCCATTTTCCGGACGCGTGTCGGGGGGTTGACTCTTGCGGACCCCTGGTCACAACGCATTAGCTTGCCAACGTGACAGCAAACCGAGGCTGCGCGGTCCACTGATGGCTGGGCCGCGGAAGCCGGTCGTCGAGGTACGGCGCAGCCAGCGCCGGCGACGCACGGTGTCCGCCTACCGCGACGGGGAGCGGGTCGTGGTACTCATACCCGACCAGTTCTCCCGGGCCGAGGAGAGCGAGTGGGTCGACCGGATGCTCGCCCGGCTGGCGGCCCGGGAGGGACGGCTGGTCCGCTCCGACGCCGATCTGCTGGCCCGTGCCGGCCGGCTGATCAAGCTCTACCTCTCCGAGTACGGTAACCAGGCCGTACCGGTGAGCGTCCGGTGGGTGCGCAACCAGAACGGTCGGTGGGGCTCCTGCACCCCGGCGGACAGGTCGATCCGGCTGTCGCACCGGATCCAGGAGATGCCCGACTGGGTGATCGACTACGTCCTGTTGCACGAGCTGGCCCATCTCGTCGTACCCAGCCACAACGCCCAGTTCTGGGCACTCGTCGGCAGGTATCCGAAGACGGAACGAGCCCGTGGCTACCTTGAGGGCGTGGCGGCCGTCGCCGGCACCCCGTGAGCCGTGCGGGGCCACGGCGATAGGGTCGGTGCATGGCCCGACGTGTGGTGGTGGCGCTACTCGCACCGGTCGCCTGGTCGCCCCCCGGCGTCGACCCGGTGGACTGGCGCACGGCACTCGCCGAGGACGTGATCGACCTGCTGGCCATGCTCAACGAGGTGGACATTGCAGTGGCGGTCACCCGAGCCGACCGCTGGCTGGCAGACGCGGTGATCTGGCCCGGCACGACCGTGTACGAGGTGTCCGAGCCGACTCCGAACGCGGTGTTCACCGCACTGACCGCTGACCGGCGGCGAGCAGGGACAGCCAGCACGGCCCCGCCCCCCGAGGACGGGCCGACGGGGGAGCCCACGGCAGCGACGGGCAGCTACGAACAGGTGGCCGTCGTCGCGGGGGACGCGCCCGA
The DNA here is from genome assembly GCF_012726175.1 of Micromonospora sp. HNM0581. GTDB lineage: Bacteria > Actinomycetota > Actinomycetes > Mycobacteriales > Micromonosporaceae > Micromonospora. The sequence continues at coordinate 132,172 of NZ_JAASAD010000001.1, read as the reverse complement.
CCTGCCCGGACTCACCGTCGGCAAGTTGCTGCGTCCGCTGACCAGCCGGCCGGTCGCGGTCGCCCCGGTCGAAGGTGGCCTCCCGGGGCTGCTCGGGGTTGCGGCGCAGTTGCCCGTGCCATCCTGGCTGCCGCCGCTGGACATGGACGCGGCCGTACCCGCGACCATCCGCGCGGCGGCACCCCGCCCGGGGGACCTGGCAGTGACACCCTCCTGGCACCGGCTGCGGGGGCCGGTGGATCTGGCCCGGCTCGATCCGGCGCTGGACGGGTGGGAACACACCCGGTCTCTGCTGTCCGGCGTCCGCCGCAACGGCTGAGCTGACCCGCCGGCCGGCCGTGGTCGACCGTCAGGGACGGTCCCCGCCACCCTGCGTGTCGTCGGGTCGGTCCGTCTCCCCGGGGGCCTTCTCTTCCGGGCCACCCGGAGCGGAGAAGTCGAAACTGTCCAACTCGGTCATCAGGTCCCCCTCGGCGGTGGCGAAGGCCACCGGGTCGGTGAAGTCGTCGTCGGAGGGAAGCAGGTCGGGGTGCCCCCACAGCGCGTCCCGGCCGGCGATGCCCCGGTGCTCGGTGAGCGCCGCCCAGAGCGCCGCGGCCTCGCGCAGCCGACGGGGCCGCAGTTCCAGCCCGACCAGGGCGGCGAAGGTCTGCTCGGCAGGTCCGCCGGCCGCGCGGCGGCGACGGAACGCCTCACCCAGCGCCACGACATTCGGTAGCCGGCCGGCGGCAGCCTCGTCGACCACGTGGCAGACCCAACCCTCCACCAGGGCGAGGGCAGCCTCCAGTCGCGCCAGCGACGCCTTCTGGGTCGGGCTGTCCTCCGGAGTGAAAATTCCCTCCAGGGCGATCGCCTGCATCGACTCCGGGTCGGTCGGGTCGACCCGCCCCATCGCCTCCTCGATCGCCTCCCGATTCACCCGGATACCGGCGGCGTACGTCTCGACGGCGTTGAGGACGTGCCCCCGCAGCCACGGGACGTGTTCGAAGAGCCGCTGGTGTGCCGCCTCGCGCAGGGCCACGTAGAGGCGTACCTCGTCCTCCGGCAGCTCCAGACCTTCGCCGTACGCCCTGATGTTGGCGGGGACGAGCGCGGCCGTGCCGGCGGGGCCGAGTGGCAGACCGATGTCACCGGCCGAGAGCACCTCCGCGGCGAGCGAGCCGAGGGCCTGACCGAGCTGGCCGCCGAAGAGCGCGCCGCCGAGGGTGGCCACCATCGACTGCATCGGGCCGAGCTGGGCGCGGGCCTCCGGGGGGACCAGGTCACCCATCGCACCGACCATCCGGCTGGCCACCGGGTCGCACAGCTTCCGCCAGACGTCCAGGGTCTTGAAGATCCACTCGTTGCGGTTCCAGGACACGGTGTTTCGAATGCCCGAGGGCAGCGCGGAGGCTGGCTCCAGCCACAGGTCGGCGATGCGTAGCGCCTCCTCCACCGCGTGACGCTCGTAGGGGGAGACCGCCGGGTCGCCTGCCGCGGCGAGTTGACTGGCCGCGACCTGACGAGCCAGATCCCAGTTGACCGGCCCGCTGCCCGGCGCGGAGAGCAGGTGCTGCAACTGCGACATGAACTGTTGCATCTGCGCAGGGTCGTTGGGGTCGGGCGGCTGCCCACCCGGTAGCGCGAAACCGAACGGAATATCAGGCACGACGTCTACGGTACGCGCGCTCGGCCCCGGACCGTCGTCACCGTGGTTGCGCTCAGGGCGAAGTCGTCAGTCGTGCCGGCCGGGAGTCGTCACCGGATCGGTACGCTCGGCCGCATGAGACGTCGCGGCCTGACCGTCCTGCTCGGTGCTCTGCTCACCGCACTGCTCAGCATCGGGGTGCTCGGTGCGCCCGTGCCGTACGTGGTGCTCGGCCCCGGCCCGACCGTCGACACACTGGGCCAGGAGAACGGTAAGGAGGTCATCCAGGTCACCGGGCGGGAAACCTCCACCTCCGCAGGCCAGTTGCGGCTGACGACGGTGGGCGTGCAGCCCGGAGTCAAGCTTCGTTCGGCGATCCAGGGTTGGCTCTCCGACGAGCAGGCCGTGGTGCCGCGTGAGCTGGTCTACCCACCGGGGGAGACCCAGGAGGAGGTGGAGCAGCGCAACGCCGAGGACTTCCAGGTCTCACAGACCAGCGCGGAGACCGCCGCGCTGCGGGAACTCGGGTACGAGGTGCAGGTCATGGTCAAGACGGTTGCCACCGACGGGCCGTCGGCCGCGGTGCTCCGCCCCGGCGACGTGGTGACCTCTGTCGACGGCGAGTCGGTGCCGTTCGCCTCCCGGCTCACCGAACTCATCCGGGCCAGGCCGGCGGGTACGCCGCTGCGGATCGGATACACCCGGGACGGTGCCGCGCGGACCGACACCATCATCAGCCAGGAGCACGACGGTCGGCCGCGGATCGGCATCGAGATCGAGCAGCAGCAGCCGCACCCGTTCACCCTCTCCTTCGACCTGGAGGACATCGGCGGTCCGAGTGCGGGTCTGATGTTCGCCCTGGGCGTCATCGACAAGCTGACCCCGGACGACCTGACCGGTGGTCGGATCATCGCCGGCACCGGCACCATCGACGACGCCGGGCAGGTCGGCCCGATCGGCGGGATCCCGCAGAAGCTGGTCGGCGCGAAACAGGCCGGCGCAACCACGTTCCTGGTGCCGGCGGCCAACTGTGCCGAAGCGGTCCGGAACCGGCAGCCGGACCTGCCGTTGGTGAAGGTGGGCTCGCTCGACGAGGCATTGGACGCGCTGGAGACGCTGCGTTCGGGGGGCGAGCCGACGTACTGCTGAGCCGCGCGGCATGACCTTGCCCTCACGCTTTCAGGAACACCCCGTACTCTGGGTGCCTGGTCGGAGCCGATCATAACGAGCGTGCGGAGCCAACTGTGGTCATGCGTAGCAGCAGCCCCCTGCCGAGGATGAGCCGACGCGGACGCGTCACGATCGGGGTCCTGATCGGGGTGTTCGTGCTGTTCACCCTGCTCGGCTGGGGAGTGCAGGCATGGACGGACTGGCTCTGGTTCTCCGAGGTCGACTACACCGAGGTCTTCCGGGGGGTGCTCGTCACCCGGCTGCTGCTCTTCCTGGCCGCAGGTCTGGCGATGGCGGCGATAGTCGGTGGCAACCTCTGGCTCGCGCAGCGGCTGCGGCCACGGATGCGACCCCACTCACCGGAACAGGCCACCCTGGAGCGGTACCGGATGCTGCTCGGCCCCCGGCTGGGTCTGTGGATCACGGCAGCTGCCGCCGTCGTCGGCCTCTTCGCCGGCCTGTCGGCGCAGAGCCGTTGGAACCAGTGGCTGCTCTTCCTGCACGGAGGCAACTTCGGTGTGGACGACCCGGAGTTCGGTGTCGACGTCGGCTTCTACGTCTTCCAGCTACCGTTCTGGCGGTTCCTGCTGGGGCTCGGCTTCACCGCGGTGGTGCTGGCGCTGATCGGCGCGCTGGCCGTGCACTACCTGTTCGGCGGGGTGCGCCTGCAGGGCGTCGGTGACCGGATGAGCAACGCCGCCCGGGCGCACCTGAGCACGCTGGTCGCGGTGTTCGTCCTGCTCAAGGCCATCGCGTACGTGTTGGACCGGCGGGCGATGCTGTTGGAGTACAACGACGGCGTGAACGTCTACGGCGCCGGCTACGCCGACATCAACGCCTTGCTGCCGGCCAAGGAGATCCTCGCCTACATCTCCGTGGTGGTGGCGATCGCGATCATCGTGTTCTCCAACGCATGGATGCGGAACCTGGTCTGGCCGGGCATCTCGCTGGCCCTGCTCGGCGTCTCCGCAGTGGCGATCGGTGGCATCTACCCGTGGGCGGTGCAGACTTTCGAGGTCAAGCCGAGCGCCCGGGACAAGGAAGCGCCGTACATCCAGCGCAGCATCGACGCCACCCGCGCGTCGTTCGGGCTGGACATCACCCAGAGTTCGGCGTACTCGGCGAACAACCTGAACCCGCCGGAGAGCCTGGCCACCGACACGTCGGTGGTGCCGAACGTCCGGCTGCTCGACCCGCAGTTGGTGAGTGAGACCTACACGCAGCTCCAGCAGGTCCGTGGCTTCTACGACTTCGGTCCCAAGCTCGACATCGACAGGTACACGCTGAACGGTGCGACCCAGGACTATGTCGTAGGCGTACGGGAGATCAACTACGGCGAGCTGACCGCTCAACAGAGCAACTGGATCAACCGGCACACGGTCTACACCCACGGCTACGGCGTGGTGGCCGCGCCGGCGAACCGGGTGGTCTGCGGTGGGCAGCCGTTCTTCGTCTCCGGGTCGCTCGGTGAGCGGTCACAGGAGTCGTGTGCCTCGCCGACCGACCTGATTCCGGCGAGTCAGCCCCGGATCTACTACGGCGAGCGGATGGCGGCCGGCGACTACGCGATCGTCGGAAAGCCGAGCGCGGACGCAAACCCGGCCGAGTTCGACCGCCCGGCCGGTGAGAGCGGCGAAGGTGGCGACGGACCCGAGTCGTACTACACCTACACCGGTTCCGGCGGCGTCGAGATCGGCTCGTTCACCCGTCGACTGCTCTACTCGATCAAGGAGCAGGAGGCGAACTTCCTGCTCTCCGAGGCGGTCAACGACAACTCCAAGCTGCTGTACGTGCGTAACCCCCGCGACCGGGTGGAGAAGGTCGCGCCGTTCCTGACCCTGGACGGCGACCCCTACCCCGCCCTGGTCGACGGCCGGGTGCAGTGGATCGTCGACGGGTACACCACCGCCGCGACCTACCCGTACGCGGAGCGGGTCAACCTCCAGCAGGAGACCACCGACGAGCTGACCGGCCGAGGCACGATCCAGCTGGCCCGGGAGAACGTCAACTACATCCGGAACTCGGTGAAGGCCACCGTCGACGCGTACGACGGCACTGTCGCTCTCTACGAGTTCGACGAGAACGACCCGGTGCTGAAGGCGTGGAACAAGGCGTTCGGCGGTGACCTGATCACACCGCGTGCCGAGATCCCACCGGCACTGGCCGCCCACTTCCGCTATCCGGCCGACCTGTTCAAGGTGCAGCGCAACCTGTTGACCCGGTTCCACGTCACCAACCCCGGCGACTTCTACTCCGGCCAGGATTTCTGGCAGGTGCCGAACGTGCCGGACGCGCCGGACAGCGGGCAGAAGCAGCCGCCGTACTACCTCTACACCCAGTTCCCGGGTCAGGATGCGCCGCGTTTCCAGCTCACCAGTGCGGTCACTCCGAACGGTAGGCAGAACCTGGCCGCGCTGATCTCGGGTTCGTACCAGGATGGCAAGCCGACGTTGCAGGTGCTGGAGTTGCCGGACCAGACAGCGATCTCGGGGCCGGTGCAGGTGCATCAGCGGATGACGAACACCAACGCCACCATCCGGCAGCAGCTGAACCTGCTCTCCTCGAACCAGGCTCAGGTGCAGTACGGCAACCTGCTCTCGCTGCCCTTCAACAACGGGATGCTGTACGTCGAGCCGGTCTACGTGAAGAGCAACCAGCAGGACGCGTACCCGCTGCTGCAGAAGGTGCTGATGTCGTACGGCGACGGGGGCTCCTACGTCGTTCTGGCCGACAACGTCAGCGACGGCATCAAGCAGCTCGTCGAGCAGGGCAAGCAGGCGGCGGCAGGCAATCCGCCGCCGCCCGGAGGTGAGGAACCACCGGAGGGGGAGGAGCCGTCGCCGTCACCGTCGCCGTCGGCAACTCCGTCGCCGGATGACGCGCCGCCGCTCGAAGGTGAACTCGGTGCGGCCGCCGATCGGGTGCGGGCCGCGATCACCGAGGTGCGCGCCGCGCAGGCGTCCGGCGACTTCGAGCGGTACGGCCGTGCGTTGGCGGCGTTGGACGAGGCGCTCACTGCGTTCCAGCAGGCTCAGCAGTCGGCGGGTGTCAACGGCACGCCGAGCTCACCGGCTCCTTCCGGCAGCCCTTCACCGACCGGCTGACCGGCGGAAACGGTGCGGCCCGCGGCCCGGCGTTCCTCGCCTCTGCCGCGGGCCGCACCGTTTCCGGGGCGAGAACCGATCTGAACTGCTGACCGACCGGCGACAGGATGGTCGGGCCGTGGCGGTGAACCCGGGCGTTCCGTGGGTCGTTTTGCGGGCAGCGGGGGCGGTGCGCTACGGTGGATCTACCGACGCGGGGTGGAGCAGCTCGGTAGCTCGCTGGGCTCATAACCCAGAGGTCGCAGGTTCAAATCCTGTCCCCGCTACTGCGAGGAAGAGGTCCCGGGATTCTCCGGGGCCTCTTTTCGTTCGTCACAGGTCGGTCCGGTAGCTCCGTCGTGTGGGCGTCGACGCACCGGCGGCCCCCGGGTGGCTGGATTCCTGAGACGGGGCGTTACGGGTGGGGGTGCCGATGATCGTGCTGACCGATGGGGTAGGCTGGTTCTACCGACGCGGGGTGGAGCAGCTCGGTAGCTCGCTGGGCTCATAACCCAGAGGTCGCAGGTTCAAATCCTGTCCCCGCTACTGTTCGACAGCGACCCCGGATTCGTCCGGGGTCGCTGTTTTTTCGACGTCGTCCATACCGGCGTCGTCCCTGGTGCGGGACATCCGTCGCCGAGGCAGCCCGAGGCAGCTCTGGGTTGCGCGTCTCGGCGAGGATGGGCGCATGTCTTCTTTCGGTAGGTGGTGGGGGCGGCTCGGCATGCTCGTGGGTACGGTCGTGCTCGCGGTTTTCGTTCCGGTCGTGGCGTGGGCGTCGTCGGGTACTGGTGAGTTGGTGGTGGAGGCGGCCCGACGGCGCGGGAGCGGTTTCGGTGTCTTCGGTTTCCTGAGTCTGCTCTGCTGCCTGGCGGTGGTGGTCGTGATCGTCCTGCTGGTGATCCGGCTGACCCGCCGCCGGCGCTGATCGGGCGCACCGAGAACGTCCGCGCACTGGTGGTCTTGCCCCGTACCGCCAGCGGCGGTACGCCCCGCGCGTGGTCTACTTGTCCGCGTGGAACTTCTGCACTCGGGCAAGGTGAGGGACGTCTACGCCGAGGGCGATGACCTGATCCTGGTCGCCTCCGACCGCATCTCCGTCTACGACGTGGTCCTGCCGACCCCGATCCCGGAGAAGGGCAAGCTGCTCACCGCATTGTCGTTGTGGTGGTTCGAGCAGTTGGCCGACCTGGTGCCCAACCATGTCCTCTCGGCGACGGACGTGCCGGCTGAGTTCTCTGGGAGGGCCATCCGGTGCCGTCGGCTGGAGATGGTCCCGGTCGAGTGCGTCGCCCGTGGCTTTCTCACCGGCGGGGGCTTGAAGGAGTACGAGAGCACCGGGAAGGTCTCCGGTGTCGAGCTGCCGCGCGGGCTCGTGGAGGCGTCCATCCTGCCCGAGCCGATCTTCACACCGTCCACCAAGGCGCCGGTGGGTGAGCACGACGAGCCGATGACGTTCGACGAGGTGGCAGACAAGGTCGGCACCGAGACCGCCGACCGCCTGCGTCAGTTGACCATCGACGTGTACTGCCGAGGGGCCGAACTGGCGGCGGATCGGGGCATCCTGGTCGCCGACACCAAGATCGAGCTTGGTTGGGCATCGGACGGCACCCTGGTCCTCGGTGACGAGCTGCTCACCCCGGACTCGTCCCGCTTCTGGCCGGCCGAGTCGTACCAGCCCGGACGCGCCCAGTTCTCCTACGACAAGCAGTACGTACGGGACTGGGCGGCGCGCAGCGGCTGGGACAGGCGGAACCCGGCACCGCAGGTGCCTGCCGATGTGGTCGACGCCACCCGGGCTCGCTACGTGGACGTCTACGAAAGGCTGACCGGCAACAGCTGGTAGGGCCCGAGTCTGCTATTCGGTGCTGCGGTGGCGGCCGACGTGCTGCTCGGCGGGGACGGTGGCGGTGATGATACGCACCGTGGTGCCGGCGGAGCTGGTTTCGACGTCCATCGCGTCGGTCAGTTCTCGGGCCAACCAGAGCCCCCAGCCGCCGGCCGTCTCCGGCGCGGGTCGGTTGCGGTTGTCGAGGTCCTGCGTGCTGATGCCTCGCCCGTGGTCGGCGACCTCGCACAGAACCAGGCCGGGCTCCTCCCACAGCCGCAGCCAGCCCTGGCCGCCACCGTGCCGAACCGCATTGGTGATCAGCTCGTTGACGGCGAGCACGAAGTCGTCCAACCGTTCGTCGCGTAGCCCGCTGGCGCGCGCGCAGGCGGCGACCGAGTGACGGAGCTCGGTCACCTGGGCCTGGTCGAAGGCGTCGGCGATCAGAAGGGCGTGTTCGATGGGCACCACCGTACGCGGTGTGGGCGGTCCTGCGTTCGTCATGGCCCCGTCCCGACAGAGATCGCAAAGGCTTACGCGGCTTTTACCACCGTACGTCAGGGTTGGTCGAGCTGCACTGGCCGCAGCGGCCCGAAGGCCTGTGGCATCGTGGCGCACGTGCCCGCAGCCGGTGGTTTCGAGGTTCCGCTCTGGCGGGCCGTCGCGGTCTTCCGGGTGGCCTCCCTGGCGTACGTCTGCGTGGTGTTGATCCGCGACGCGGACCGCTACGCCCACCCTGGCGCCGCGGGTGCGCTGGTACTCGTCATGGCCTTCTGGACCGCCGTCACCGCCATGGTGTACGCGGTCCCGGCCCGGCGCGGTTGGCCACTGCTCCTCGCCGACCTCGGCGTGGTGGTGGCGATCCTGCTGGCGACCCCGGCGGTGATGGGCCGGCCGGCGCTCGACGCGGGACTGCCGGTCCTCCCGGTGGCCTGGCTGAGCGGGCCGGTGCTGGCCTGGGCCGTATCCGGTGGGCGGCGGCGAGGCGCTGCCGCGGCACTGGTACTCGGCGTCACCGACCTGACGACCCGGGGGGTGGTCACCCCGAGCGCGTTCAACGGCGCGATCCTCATGCTGCTCGCCGGAGTGGTGGTCGGACACGTCGCCCGACTGACGGTCGTCGCCGAAGAACGGCTGCACCGGGCGGTCGAGTTGGAGGCCGCCAACCGGGAGCGGGAACGCCTGGCCCGTGACATCCACGACTCGGTGCTCCAGGTGCTGGCCCTGGTGCAGCGGCGTGGTGCCCACCTCGACGGTGAGGCGGGCGAACTGGCCCGGCTGGCCGGCGAGCAGGAGGTGGCGCTGCGGTCACTGATCTCCGGTACCGGGCCGGTAGCGTCGGGTGCCGGCGACACACCTGTGGATCTGCGTAACCTGCTCGGCCGGCACGCCTCGGCCACCGTCTCACTGTCCGCCCCGGCGGGCCCGGTGCCGCTGCCTCCGGCGGTGGCCCGCGAGCTGGCAGCGGCCGTCGCCGCCGCGTTGGACAACACGGCCCGGCACGGCGGCGGTCGGGCCTGGGTGCTGGTCGAGGACGAAGGGTCGACGGTCACCGTGTCGATCCGGGACGAGGGTGCAGGTTTCCCACCCGACCGCCTGGCCGAGGCCGCGGCTGCGGGTCGGTTGGGCGTTGCGCAGGCCATCCGGGGGCGCCTCACCGACCTGGGTGGTACCGCCCGGATCAGCTCGATCCCGGGTACCGGCACCGAGGTCGAACTCACCGTGCCGAGGAGGAAGCTGTGAGCGGCGTACGCGTGATGGTGGTCGACGACCACCCGATGTGGCGGGAAGGGGTGGCCCGGGATCTGACGGAGGCAGGACACCAGGTGGTGGCCGTCTGCGGCGAAGGCCGCCAGGCGGTGCGAGTGGTCGCCGCGGTCCGTCCCGACGTGGTGGTGCTCGATCTGCACCTACCCGACATCTCCGGCGTGGAGGTGATCCACGGACTACGGACCGCGTACCCCGGTGTACGGGTGCTCATGCTCTCGGCCAGCGGCGAGCAGCAGGGCGTGCTGGATGCCGTGAAGGCCGGCGCCACGGGCTACCTGCTCAAGGCCGCCGGGCTCGCGGACTTCCTGGCGGCGGTACGGCGTACCGCGTCGGGTGAACCGGTCTTCACGCCCGGACTGGCCGGACTGGTCCTCGGTGAGTACCGCCGGCTCGCCGTGGGCGACGAGACGGCGGCCGGTGCCCGCGACACGGCACCCCGGCTCACCGAACGGGAAACCGAAGTGCTGCGCCTGGTGGCCAAGGGAATGTCGTATCGGCAGATCGCCGAGCGGCTCGGCCTGTCGCACCGCACGGTGCAGAACCACGTGCAGCACACCCTCGGCAAGCTTCAACTGCACAACCGGGTCGAGCTGACCCGGTACGCGATCGACCGTGGACTGGACGACTGAGCTCCGGCAGCTCACACCGAACGCGGCGGCCGGGTCTCGTGCACGGCCAGTTCCTCGGCGCTGGCCCCCCCACCGGCGGCACCCGCGTCGTACGCGATCGAATCGGTCTCCTGGTCGGTGTGCGCCCCCTCGTCCGGTTCGACGAGCCGGCCCACCGTGGCGTCCGCGGAGGTGCCCAGCCGGTCATGGTCGAAGAGGGAGACCGGGGACTTCGGGTCGGAGGTGGGGCCCGGGTCGATCACGTCGGCGTCCAGCTGCGCCTGCGCCGCCTGCTCCCGGCTGTCCGCCTCCGCCGCAATGTCCGGGTCGACCGGCCCGGCAAGCGGATCGTCGACCGGCAGTTCGAACCGTTCCCGGCTCAGCTTGTAGTCCAGCGACTCGCCGTCGAGCTGCTCCTCGGCGGTGGTGCCGAACTCGTCGACGGCCGCCGGCGTCCGGTCACCTGGTAGCTGGGCCGGCGCCGGGCCGTCCGCCTCCCGTCCGGTCAGCACGTCGTCCCCGGCCGTCGAATCGTCGTCGGCGGTGTCGGGCAGGCCGTCGGCCTCAGGATCGGACACGGGGGTCGGGTACTCGTCGTCGCGCATGACTGACCACTACCCGCTGCCCTCCCGCCGTAACCGGTCGGGCCGGAGCGGATGGCCCGGCGCCGACGTCGGGCCGTCGCGTCAGCTCAGCGGGCCCGTCGACGGGCCAGCGCGGCGACCGTGCCGACTGCGGTACCGGCGGCGGCCAGCCCGAACGCGGCGGAGACCCGGACCAGTTGGCGACGCCGGCCGTGCCAGCCGCCGGCCACCGTGGCCTCGGCGTGGGGACGAAAGACGTTACCTGTGGTGTCGGCTGTCGGTTCCGGCCCGAACTGCGTGTGGTGGCCGTACCAGCCGAGTACCCGTTCGGCGAGTGCCGGTGCCAGCCGCCACTGCATGCCTATCAGGCGGGCGGCACCACCGGCGTACGCCTCCCGGCGGGGTCGCCTGAGCAGCCGGACGATCGTCTCCGCGACCACCTCCGGCGGATAGACCGGCGGTGGCGGAAGGACCTGCCGGCCGCTGTGATTGGCGGCGTGCCGGAAGAACGGGGTGTCGATGGTTGCCGGCAGCACGGTGCAGATGGAGACCGCCCCCCGGCCGGTGGCACGCAACTCCTGGCGTACCGTGTCGGAAAGTCCCCGGACCCCGTGTTTCGCGGCGTTGTACGGGGACTGGTACGGCATCGCCACCTCGGCCAGCCCCGAGGCGTTGTTGACCACGACGCCGCCACCTGCCGCGCTGAGATGCGGCAACGCGGCTCGGATTCCGTTCGCCGTACCGAGCAGGTTGACGTCGAGCACCCGGCGGAACTCGGTCACCGGGATCTCGTCGAACAACCCGATGGTGCCGACCGCGGCGTTGTTGATCCAGGCGTCGATCCGACCGAACTCCGCCACCGCCGTCGCGGCGAGCCGTCGCACCGCGTCCGCGTCGGTCACATCGGTGGGCACCACCAGAGTGCGGCCACCCAACTCACGGCAGCGCCGAGCCACCTCGCGCAGTGCCGGTTCGGTTCGTGCGGCCAGCACGACGGTGCTGCCGTGACGCGCCAGGGCGTACGCCGTCGCGGTGCCGATGCCGCTTGACGCACCGGTGATGACGATCGTGGCGTCGGCCAGATTTCGGACGAGGGGCATCTCCCACCGGTACCCCGCCAGATTCGGGTCATGCCGCCGCAAGCGCCCCCGATCTGCGAGGTTTCGGCTCTTCGGACGCCGGTTAATGGGACGCTCTGACCGGAGACCACCGCCTCATCCGCATGGAGGTGACCCATGCGCGTCGGCCTTGTCTGTGCCCACGCCGCTGCGCCGCCGTCCGGCGACGGAACCGTCGTCGGCACCTATCAGCACATTGCACGGGTCGCGGCCGAACTGGCCGGGCGGGGGCACGACGTGCGGGTGTACACCCGTCACGACGATCCTGCGGCTGCGGAGACCGCCAACGTTGACGGCTATCAGGTGGAGCGGGCACCGGTAGGTCCGGTCGCACCGATCCCCACAGTCGAACTGGTGCCCTACGTACCCGCGTACGGTGCCTGGCTGGCCGACCGGTGGTCCGGGGACTGGACCCCGGAGGTGGTGCACGGCCACTACTGGATCGGCGGTCTGGCGGCCGCGCACGCCGTTCGAGGAACCGACATCCCGATGGTGCAGACGTTCCACTCGATCGGCATGGAACAGCTGCGTCACCTCGGCACCCAGTACGACGGGCCGGGCACCCGCATTCCGCTGGAGCGGGCACTCACCCGGGCGGTGGACATCGCGGTCGCCCAGTGCAACGACGAGGTCGACGAGTTGACCCGGATGGGCCTGCAGCGAACGTCGGTCGCGATGGTTCCGACCGGGGTCGACACGGAGCGCTTCCACCCCGAAGGTGAGGCCGCCCCACGTGAACAGCGCCCCCGCATACTCTCCGTGGGCGGGCTCGGGCGCGGCCACGGCCAGGAAGACCTGATCCGGGCGATGCGCCTGGTGGGCGACGCGGAGCTGGTGATCGCCGGTGGTCCCCCGACGGACCGGCTGGCCAACCACGCTGAGGCCCGCCGGTTGCGGGAGCTGGCCGACCGGGTCGGAGTCGGCGAGCAGGTGCACCTGGTCGGTGCGGTGCCGCACGAACAGATGGCCACCTGGTACCGCTCGGCCGACGTGGTGGCCTGCACCCCGCACTACTCCTCGGCGGGGCGGGTGTCACTGGAGGCGATGGCCTGCGGAATCCCGGTGGTGGGTTATGCCATGGGTGGCATCGCCGACGCCGTGGTCGACGAGGTGACCGGCAAACTGGTGCCGCCGGGCGACGTACGGACCCTCGGGGTGACGCTTCGTCGACTACTCACCGACAACGCGAGCCGCTTCGCGTACGGGCACGCCGCGGTCGACCGGGTGCGGTGCAGCTACACCTGGGAACGTACGGCAAGTGCTCTGGAACGGCTCTACGAGCGGGTGCTGGTCCGGCGTAGGCCGGTCGAAGCGGCCTGAGGCAGCGGACCGGCGGGAACGGCGACCTTGCAGGCCGCAGTCACGGGTGAGGGCGGGCCGCCGACCACCGCCCGGGTGGTCTCCCGAGCGACGGCATGATGGTGCTGCGGCTCCGCGTACCGGGTGAGCCCGACGACGGCGGCGAGGGTGACCAGGAATCCGACTGCGGCGAGCCATTCCCGGCCCGGCCAGATCTTGTCGTCGAGCAGCAGCAGCCCGACGATGGCGGCGGGCACCGCGCCGGCGGCATCCATGGCTGCCACCGCCGCCGTGGTGGAACCGCGCTGCATCGCCAGCCCGAGCAGCAACTGACCGACCACGGAGTGGCCGACGAGCAGGTAGAGCAGCGGGTCGCCGAGGAAGGCGTCCCAGCCCGGTGCGGAGGCCAGCGGCCGGGCCGCCACCGCGGCAGCGGAGAAGGCCAGCCCGGCCAGTGACCCGAGCGCCACCGACCCCGGTGCACCGTGCAACCGGACCGCGAAGAACCCCAGCACCGCGATCACCGCCAGGGTCACCAGCAGGGCGACCATGCCCCCGGTGCCGAGCGCCTTCGACGGCGCCGGGCGGGCGGACAGCACGAGCGCGGTGATGCCGGCGAACAGCAGCACCAGCAGGGCGACCTCGGCGACCGGCAGCCGCCACTTCAGCAGGATCACGCCGAGCAGGGCGGTAACGCCGAGGCCGGCGGCCACGCTCGCCTGCACCAGGAACAGCGGGAGGTCACGCCGGGACAGGAAAGCCAGGACGAACCCTGCCACCTGGCAGGCCAGCCCGACCAGGTAGGTGCGGTGCCCGGCCAGCCGCAGCAGCAGCCCGGGATCGAAGGTGTGGTGCACCGTGGTACGGGCGGCGGCGACCGACTGAAGCAGGTTGGCGACGCCGTACGCGACGATCATCGCCGCCAGGAAACACCAACCGGAGGTAGCCACCTGGCGAGGATAGAGGTTACCGGGCGTCAATGCGCGGTGGGCTACCGAGGCGGCGGAGGATGTCCGGATGCAGCACGCCGTTGCTGGCCAGGGCGCTGTTGTTGCCTCCTGCGGGGGCTGGTTGGCCGGCCAGATCGGTGATCGTGCCACCCGCTTCGGTCACGATGGGTACCAGTGCGGCCACGTCCCAGAGGGACAGTTCGGGCTCGATCATCACGTCCAGCGCGCCCTCTGCCAACAGCATGTAACCGTAGAAGTCACCGTAGGCCCGGCTGCGCCAGGTGTCCCGCATCAACTGGAGCACCGCGTCGAGCCGTCCGGCCCTCTCCCAGCCGGCGAGTGAGGAGTAGCAGAGGCTGGCGTCGGCCATCCGGGTCACGCCGGAAACCCGGATGGGCACCCCGTGGGAGGCGTCCGGCCCGGCGTACGCGCCGGTGCCCCGCGCCGCCCACCAGCGGCGCCCCAGGGCCGGCGCGGAGACCAGACCGACGACCGGGCGGCCGTCCTCCAGCAGCGCGACGAGCGTGGCCCAGATCGGCACGCCCCGCACGAAGTTCTTGGTGCCGTCGATCGGGTCGATCACCCATTGGCGGGCCCCGGCGGAGGGTGTCGCGCCGAACTCCTCACCGAGCAGCCCGTCGGCGGGGCGGTGCTCGGCGAGCAGACCGCGGATCTCGCGCTCCACGGCGGTGTCCGCGTCGGATACCGGGGTCAGGTCCGGCTTCGACTCGACCCGTAGGTCGAGGGCACGGAACCGGGCTGTCGACAGCGCGTCGGCGGTGTCGGCGAGCAGGTGGGCGAGGGTCAGGTCAGCGGCGTACCCGGTCATGTCGGACACGGTATCGGCGGCGGCACCACAACGACGCCGGGGGCCGCGACGGCACGACGGTGGCCCGGCCGGATGGTTCGCGCCCCGGGGTCACTCGGGGTGTCCGCGCGGGTCGGGCTCGGTCCGTGGATCGGTCTCGCCGGCTCGGGAGGCCAGCAACCGACGGTACGAGCCCAACCGCCGAGGGTCGGCTCGCCCGGCCGCCACCCAGCCGTCAAGTGCGCAGTCGGCTTCGTCGGCGGTGTGCGGGCAGTTCGCCGGGCAGTCGGCGGTGGCGTCGACCAGGTCCGGAAAGCCGTGCAGCAGACTCTTTGCCGAGACGTGGGCCAGCCCGAAGCTGCGCACGCCCGGAGTGTCCACGATCCAGCCCGGATCCTGCTCCGCGCCGGGCAGCGCGGGTAACCGCAACGCCACCGCACTCGTCGACGTGTGCCGTCCCCGGCCGATGGCGCTGACCGTGCCGACCGCCCGTTCGGCCTCGGGTACGAGACGGTTCACAAGCGTCGACTTGCCCACCCCGGAGTGCCCGACGAGCACCGAGACCCGACTGGTCAGCAGGTTGCGCAACGCGTCGAGTGGGGAGTCCGGCCGGATCAGCAGGTACGGCAGTTCCAGTTCGGTGTAGTAGCCGAGTATCTGCTCAGGCCGGGCCAGGTCGGCTTTGGTCAGGCAGAGCAGCGGTTCGATGTCCGCGTCGTACGCGGCGACCAGACAACGGTCGATGAAGCCGGTGCGCGGCGGCGGGTCGGCGAGCGCGCTGACGATCACGAGTTGGTCGGCGTTGGCGACCACCACCCGTTCGAGTCGCCCCTCGGCGGTGCTGGCGTCGTCCTCGGCGGTGCGACGCAGCACGGAGCGTCGAGGTTCGATCCGGACGATGCGGGCCAGCGCACCGGATGATCCGGAGGTGTCGCCGACCAGCCCGACCCGGTCACCGACGACCACGGACTTGCGGCCGAGTTCGCGGGCGCGCATGGCGGTGACGGTGGGATCGTCCGGTCCGGCAGCGGGCAGTACGCAGGTGTACCGGCCGCGGTCCACCGCGACGACGAAACCGTCCTCGGCGTCGGCGTGGCGTGGCCGGGTCCGGGTACGCGGGCGGGAGGACCTGCCGGGCCGAATCCGGACGTCGTCCTCGTCGTACTCCCGCCGCCTCGTCGTCAGGGCCGACCCTTCTTCCGCTCAGCTCTTACCGGTCACCAGTGCCGACCATAGTGCCGGGAACTCGGGCATGGTCTTCGAGGTGCACGACACGTCGTCAAGCTCGACGTCCGGCACCACCAGCCCGACCACCGCCGCCGCGTGCGCCATCCGGTGATCGTGGTAGGTGCGGAACACCCCGCCGTGCAGCGGTCGGGGGCGGATCGCGAGCCCGTCGGCCGACTCGGTGATGTCGGCGCCCAGCCCGGTGAACTCCCGAGCCAGGGCGGCCAACCGGTCCGTCTCGTGGCCCCGGATGTGGCTGATCCCGGTGAACACCGACGGCGAGTCGGCGAGCATGGCCAGCGCGGTGAGCGCCGGGGTCAGCTCGCTGACGTCGGACAGGTTCGCGTGCAAACCCTTCACCGGGCCGGTGCCGCGCACCGAGAGCCCTTCGGTGGTGAGGGTCACCGTCGCCCCCATCTGCTGCAGCAGTGAACGCAACCGCTCCACCGGCTGGGCGCTGCCCCGCGCCGGCCAGCCGCGCAGGGTCACCTCGCCGCCGGTGACCATGGCAGCGGCGAAGAACGGCACCGCGCCAGAGAGGTCCGGCTCGATTTCCCAGCTACGCCCGGTCAGCGGCCCGGGCTCGACCGCCCAGACGTCGGGTGCGCTGTCGTCGACGGCGGCACCGGCGGCACGCAGCATCTGCACGGTCATCCGCAGGTGTGGTGCGGAGGGTACCGGCGGGCCGACGTGCCGCACCACCACCCCGCGGTCGAAGCGGGGGGCGGCGAGCAGCAGGCCGGAGACCAGTTGGCTGGAGGCCGAAGCGTCGATCACCACTTCGCCGCCGGTCACCCGGCCGGCGCCCAGCACCACAAGCGGCAGGCTGCCCGAGGCGGGGGTGTCGACCCGTACGCCGAGTGACCGCAGCGCCCCGATCAGCGGGCCGAGCGGACGGGTACGCGCGTGCGGGTCACCATCGAGGGTTACCTGACCGTCGGCGAGTCCCGCGACCGGAGGTACGAAGCGCATGATCGTGCCGGCCAACCCCACGTCGACGTGGGCCGGGCCGAACAGCCGGTGCGGTCGGATCAGCCAACGGTCGTCGTCGGCGATCGAGACGTGGGCGCCCATCGCCCGCAGCGCGGCGGCCATCAGCTCGGTGTCCCGGGCCCGCAGTGGGCGGGACAGCGTCGAGGGCCCGGCGGCCAGCGCGCCGAGCACCAGGGCCCGGTTGGTCATCGACTTGGAGCCTGGCAGGCGCAGCGACGCCGACACCGGGTCACTGGCATTCGGTGCGGCCCACGGCTGCAGCGGCCGGGTCGCGGTCACATTCCCCACGGTTGCATTCTGCCGTGTCGTGGTCCCGGTGGGCGCCACCGTCACCGGGTACTCCCGGGGAACGGGACGGCCGCCGGGCGGACCGCGCGCTAGCGTGAGTGGCATGTGCGGTAGGTATGCCACGACCCGCAGCGCAGGTGACCTGAGCGGCCTGTTCGAGGCGGTCGACGAGACGATGGACGGGCTGGTCGCCGATTACAACGTGGCGCCTACCGATCCGGTGCCACTGGTCCGGGTGAGCGCTGCGGGGCATCGGGCACTCTCGGTGGGCCGCTGGGGTCTGGTGCCATCCTGGTCTCGTACCCCTGCCGGGGCGGCACGCATGATCAACGCGCGGGTCGAGAGGATCGTCTCCAGCCGCGCGTACGCTCCGGCCTTCGACCGCCGCCGGTGTCTCGTGCCGGCCGACGGCTGGTACGAGTGGGTGCGGCTGGCCGACGGTACGAAGCAGCCGTACTACCTGACCCCACGCGACGGCTCGGTACTGGCCTTCGCCGGCATCTGGTCGGTCTGGGACGGTCCGGACTCGACTCTGTTGACGTGCAGCGTGCTGACCACCACCGCCCTCGGTGAACTGGCCGAGGTGCACGACCGGATGCCGCTGCTGCTTCCGCCCGAGCGTTGGGCGAGCTGGCTGGATCGTGTCGCTGAGCCGGCCGAGCTGCTGGTGCCGCCACCGGTTGACTGGCTGGCCCGGTTGGAGGTGCGACCGGTGGGGCGTGCGGTGGGTGACGTACGCAACGACGGTCCGGAGTTGACCGCTCGGGTGCCGCTGGCCCGACCTGGCGGGCCGGACGAGACGACGCTTTTCTGATCGCACCCGCACATTGTCGGGAGTGATTTGCCGTGGTTGTGGGTGAAAGGTGACTCGAACGTTGCCCCAACTTCCCGACGAAGACTTGTACCCGTGTGGGCAAGTGCGATACAACACAGCGCCGGTGATAGGTGTCGTTTGCGTTCGGTGAACGATGTTTATCGATCTTGCTGGTCCCACGGGGGAGGTGGGTGGATGACACGGGCACGTGTGCCCCGTCCGAACGAGGTAGCCGCCGCACGACAAGATCCGCGACTGTTGCGGGCCTTGCGCGAGCGGCGACAGGACGAAGCCTGGCGCACCAGGGGCACCTGTCAGAGCGTCGACCCGGAGACGTTCTTTCCGGCGCCGAACGAGCCGGCCGACGCGGCGGTGGCCCTGTGCCGCAGCTGTGACGTGCAGGGCTCCTGCCTGGCGTGGGCGCTTGAGGTGGGTGACTGCCACGGCGTCTGGGGTGGCACCACCCCAAGGGAACGGCGGGCGATGCTCGTCGCCTGGCGTAACGAGGTGCAACCCGACCCGGAGGCTGGAGACGAGCCGGGTCCGCCGGTTCGCGACCGCCTGCTCACCCTGGTGCCGTTGAGCTGACCGACGGGCGCGGCCAGGTGGCGACAGGTTCAATGGGGGCGGTGCCACACGACGTCCTCGACACCGCACGCGGACCCGCCCGGGTCGACACCGATCAGCCGTCCGGCCCGCCCCGAGCTCTACTGGTGCTGGGGCACGGGGCCGGTGGCAGTGTCGACGCCCCGGACCTCGTCGCCCTGCGCGACGCGGCGGTGAGCGCCGGGCTGCTGGTGGTGCGGGTGACCCAGCCGTACCGGGTCGCCGGCCGGCGGGCACCCGCCCCGGCCGGGCACCTCGACGAAGCATGGTCGGCCGTCCTGACGGTGCTGCGGCAACGTCAGCCGGGTGTACCGCTCGTGGTGGGCGGCCGTTCCAGCGGTGCGCGGGTGGCGTGCCGGACGGCGTCCGCGACGGGCGCCGACGGCGTGGTGGCACTCGCCTTCCCGCTGCATCCACCCGGTCGGCCGGAGCGGAGTCGGGCCGAGGAGTTGGTGACCGGCGTGCCGACCCTCGTGGTGAACGGGGACCGGGACCCGTTCGGTGTGCCGGAGCCGGGCCCGGGGGTGCGGGTGGTGGTCCGAGCGGGGGAGCGCCACGATCTGCGGGGCGACCCGATCGGTACGGCCGCCGTGACGCTCGACTGGTTGCGCCAGCACGGCTGGGCCGCGGTCTGACCGCACCCCGACCGTCGTTGGTCTGCCACGGCCCGTTGCCGTGTCCGCCGGCCGTGCCGCTTCGTTGCAACCGATGGTGTCCCAGTGCCCGGCCCGGGCAGCGACACCGGGCTCCCAGGCCCTTCCTGGTCCCAGCCACGGTCGCACCACCGGGGTGGGACCAGGAATGCCCGGCCCGAGCCGGAATGTCCCGACACACCACGCGTGTTGAACACCTCGGACAACCACTGTGCGAGGGGGTGACCGGTGCCGACCGAGATCCGGAACCGGGAACACGACGAGCGGGAGGCACGGCAGCTCCGGCAGCTGCTGGCCGGCCCGGACTGGCCGGCGGCGGCGCCACCAGCCGAGGCGGCGACGGGCACAACCGTCGGAACTGAATTTTCCGGGAGGCCGGTGCGCGTATCCTCGGCGGGGAAGCATCCGACCCGAGGGGATGTGCGGTTGACCACCGAAAAGACGGACGAGCGCAGGGCCCGGTTCGAACGGGACGCGATGCCATTCGTCGATCAGCTGTACGCGGCCGGCCTGCGGATGACGCGTAACCCGGCGGATGCCGAGGACCTGGTCCAGGAGACGTACCTGAAGGCGTACGCCGCCTTCCACCAGTTCGAGCAGGGCACGAACCTGAAGGCCTGGCTCTACCGGATCCTGACCAACACCTACATCAACTCGTATCGCAAGCGGCAGCGTCAGCCGGTGCAGGCGCCCACCGACGAGATCACCGACTGGCAACTGGCTGAGGCGGAGTCGCATACCTCCAGCGGGCTGCGGTCCGCCGAGACGGAGGCGCTCGACCGGCTGCCGGACAGCGACGTCAAGGAAGCCCTCCAGCAGTTGCCGGAGGAGTTCCGGCTGGCGGTGTACCTGACCGATGTCGAAGGCTTCTCCTACAAGGAGGTCGCCGACATCATGGGTACGCCGATCGGCACGGTGATGTCGCGGTTGCACCGTGGGCGTCGTAATCTGCGCAAGCTGCTTGAGGGGTACGCCGCGGAGCGGGGGTTCTCCGCGGCCCACCCGGCCCGGAGTCCGAGCGCCGCCACCGGCCGGGAGGTGTGACGTGAGCTGTGGAGACCCGCACGAGACGGACTGTCGTGAGGTGCTCGCCGAGGTCTACCTCTACCTCGACCTGGAGTGCGCGCAGGAGCGGCGGGCGTTGATCCGGCACCATCTCGACGAGTGCGGCCACTGCCTGCGCGAGTACGGCATCGAGCAGGAGGTCAAGGCGCTGGTGGCCCGTCACTGCGGCAACGAGTCCGCGCCGGACGAACTGCGCGAGCGGCTGCGGGTACGGATCAGCGAACTGGTCGTCTTCGAAGCCAGCGAATCGCGCGAACTGGCCGACTGACACGCGCTGGTGCCCGGGTCGATGACGACCCGGGCACCGGTGTGTCCGTCGTCCGAACGCGGCGGGCAGCCGCGTGTCGGCTCAGGAGTTGGGGCGCTTGCCGTGGTTCGCGGCGCTCTTCTTGCGAGCCTTCTTCTTGCGGGCCTTCTTCGCCATGGTGACCTCCTCGTGATGGCCGGATCGGGCCGCGTGCGGCCCCCGTCACCGGGGCACTGTCGCCCATGCCGGCGTCCGGGTCTGACGCGTTGATGCTAGTGCCGGCGGTGCGGGTCGACCGCTGCCGGGGCCGCTCCGCACCCGTCGACCGTCCGCACATGATTGGATACCTCGCAGGAGCCGCGAGGAAGGGGCCGGGAGATGGCCGAGGAGATCCGCGCCGAGATGGTGGCGAACGTCTGGAAGGTCGTCGCGTCGGCCGGGGACACCGTGTCCGAGGGGGACACCCTGGTGATCCTGGAGTCGATGAAGATGGAGATTCCGGTGATCGCCGAATCCGACGGGGTGGTGCAGCAGCTCGCGGTCAACGAGGGTGACGTGGTGCAGGACGGTGACCTGATCGCGGTCATCGGTTGAGCAGCGTGCTGATCCGTCCGGTCGAGCCGGCCGACTTCGCCGGAGTCGCCCGGCTCACCGTCGCCGCGTACGAGTCCGACGGCCAGCTCAAGGGTGAGAGCGGCTACGCGGAGGTGCTGGCCGACGTCGCCGCCCGGGCGGAGCACGGTGACGTGCTGGTGGCCGTGGACCAGGAAACCGCTGAGCTGCTCGGCTCGGTCACCTTCGTGCTGCCCGGCACCCGGTACGCGGAGATGTGCGGCCCGGGGGAGTCGGAGTTCCGGATGCTCGCGGTGGACCCGAGCGTGCAGGGGCGGGGAGTCGGTGCGGCTCTTGTCGAGGCGTGCATCGCGCGGGCTGCCGGCATGGGCTGCACCGCGGTGACCATCTGCGTACGCGAGGGTCACGCCGAGCCGGCCCATCGCCTCTACGGCAGGCGTGGCTTCGTCCGGCAACCCGGACAGGACTGGAGCCCCTACCCCGGCGTGAATCTGCTAGCCCTCCGTCTTCCTCTCCCCATTCAGCCGCGTTGACCGTGGGGTCGGCGGCGCGGGTGTAGATCGGCTTCGCGGCTGACCTGTCGGTCAACGCGGGGTCTGCTCGGTGGCGGGTGGTGCGGCGAGCAGCTCGTTGGCTACCTCAAGGGCTACGCGTTTGCGTTCGGCGTCGGTGATGTCCGGTGTGCGCACGGCGAACCAGCTGCTGTGTACGGCGAACAGCGCCAGCACGGTACGGAGTTGGGCCCTGGGGGATTCGTCGCCCTGGCAGAGGGCGGTGGACAGCCGGAACATCCGGCCGCGTAGTTCGCGGCCGGCGGAGAGGCTCTTGAGTGCCGTCTGGTTCTGCTCGAAGAACCGCATCACCGAGGGCTGTCCACCGCTGAACATCATGTCGGCGTACCGCTCGATGACGGCCCGGCGGGTGGCCGGCGTGGCGGGTTGACTCTCGGCCCAGGCGATCAGTGCATCCATCCGCCCCAGCCAGTCCTCCACCACGCTCGTGACGATCTCGTCCTTGCTGTTGAAGTGGTAGTAGAGCGCGGCCTTGGTCACCCCGAGTCGCTCGGCCACTTCGCGCAGCGACGTGGCTTCGTACCCGTGCTCGGTGAAGAGTTCCAGCGCCACGGACTTGATCCGCTCTCGCGTGCCGCCTGTGCTCTGACTCACCTTTGACCGCCATTCCGGTTGACCGTCGCAGCCTGTCCAACTTACCGTCCGGCTAGTAAGGTAACTGGCCGGACGGTAAGTAAGTGCGCCGGATCTCGGGGGGAGAGCTTACCGATGGCCCAGCAGAAGCAGGGTGCCGCGCGACCCGGTGTCCGGGTCGTGCTCTTCGGTCTGATGATCGCCATGATGCTGGCGATGCTCGACAACATGATCGTCAGCACCGCGCTGCCGCGCATCGTCGGTGAGTTCGGTGGACTCAACCACTTCACCTGGGTGGTGACGGCCTACGTGCTCGGCACCACCGTCTCCACCCCCATCTGGGGCAAACTCGGCGACCTCTACGGCCGCAAGGCGGTCTTCCTCACCGCCGTGGTGATCTTCCTGGTCGGCTCTGCGCTCTGCGGCATGGCCGGGTCGGGACCCCTCGGCGGCCCGGACGACGGCATGGTGCAGTTGATCGCCTTCCGGGCGGTTCAGGGGCTGGGTGCCGGGGGCCTGATGGTCGGCGTCATGGCGATCATCGGGGATCTCGTACCGCCCCGGGAGCGCGGCCGTTACCAGGGCATGATCGCCGGGGTCATGGCGATTGCGATGGTCGCCGGCCCGCTGGTCGGCGGCTTCATCACCGATCACCTCTCCTGGCGTTGGGCGTTCTATGTCAACCTGCCGCTGGGCGGTGTGGCGCTGGTACTGCTGATCGCCACCATGCACCTGCCCCGGTACCGCACCGAACATCGCATTGACTGGCTCGGTGCCGCACTGCTGTCGGTGGGTATCACCGGAATCGTGCTGATCACCACCTGGGGTGGAAACGAGTACGCCTGGGCGTCTCCGCAGATCCTCGGCCTCGCCGTGCTCGCCGTCGCAGCGCTCCTCATCTTCGCGCTCGTCGAGCGTAGGGTCCCCGAGCCGATCCTGCCGCTCCAGCTCTTCGCCAACCGGAACTTCGCCCTCATCTCGGTGATCGGATTCCTGCTCGGCTTCGCGATGTTCGGCGCGATGAACTTCCTGCCGCTGTACCAGCAGACCGTCCAGGGGGCCTCGGCCACCGAATCCGGTCTGCTGCTGCTGCCGTTGATGTTCGGGATGCTGCTGGTGTCGCTTGTCGTCGGCCGGGCGATCACCCGGACCGGACGGTACCGGATCTTCCCGATCGTCGGCGGCGGGGTGATGGCCGCCGGGCTCGCCCTGCTCAGCCTGCTGGAGGTGGACACCAGCAGGTACCAGTCGTCGCTCTACATGCTCGTCCTCGGCGCCGGCATGGGGTTCCTCATGCAGACCTCGATGCTCATCGCGCAGAACAGCGTCGCCCAGAAGGACCTGGGGGCGGCCAGCGGCGCGGCCACCTTCTTCCGCTCCATCGGCGGGTCCTTCGGGATCTCGTTGTTCGGTGCCATCTTCGCCAACCGGCTTGCCGGCTCGGCCGCCGGTGGCGCGTTCAGCGACGGTGGGGAGGCCGGCGCGGCGATGAACATCGAGCAGCTACGGGAACTACCCGCCCAGGCCCGCGAAGTGGTGCTCGGTGGGCTCGCCGACGCGATCTCGCATGTCTTCCTCTGGGCGGTGCTCTTCGCCGTCGCGGTTCCGGTGCTGGCGTGGTTCATTCGGGAGATCCCGTTGCGCACGAGCAACGAGCCTGAGTCGGACGGCAGCAGCGGGCAGGAACAGGCCGAGGCTGATCTGGCCCGGTCGCCGGCCGTCTGACGGTGACCGGAGGCTGCCCGGGCAGGTGGCGGGCAGGGGTGTGCCGGCCGGAGGGAACGCCCTGGCGGGACGTGACGTCCGCAATCGTCACCACGATCGACGAAACAGGCGGCGCAACAGGGCGCGCAGGGCACCGCGGCGTCGCCGGGCGGTCACGCCAGCGAGCCGCTGGGCCAGTAGGACGGTCTCCGGGTCGAGGTCCGGCGTGGCCAGCGCGAGGTGTGCCAGGGAAACGGCGTTGGGCTCCGGGTGTCGCCGGGCAGCCGCCAACCGTTCGGTGACCAGTGCGGCCACGTCGGTGCGTACCGACGGGTCGACCCAGGCGGCGGTCACGAGGGCGAACAGGGCAGCCTCGGCGACCTCCGGCACCTCGCGTGCCAATTCCACGAGCACCCGCCGTCGGGTTGAGTCCGCCCACGGCTCATCGGTGCGGTGATGCAGCAGACCGAGGCAGGTCCAGACCTGCACGCAGCGTAGCCACAGCGCCGGATCCTGGCCAGCGAGCACCTGCCCCAGCGCGGTCTGCGGGGTGGCGGGCGGATGGGCCAGTAGACCGAGCAGGTCGGCCAGCTCGAGCGTGGCCAGGCTGACCGCCGCGTCGTAGGCGGCCGGCGGGTGCGGCCAGGCGGGGTGGGCCAGTTCACGGAGGCGGCGGGTCGCCTCCGTCGACGGTGGCTCGGGACGCTCCGCCGTCGGCGACCCGTCCACGTGCCCGCTGCCGGATCGCCCGGGCGTCGCGGTGGACCCGGTGGTCGACGGGGCCGGCGTCAGCTGACCCAGCCAGGGGCGTCCGCGGCAGCACTCGGCCAGGTCGCTGTGTTCGTGTGAGTCGTCCGGATGGTCGCGGACGAAGTCCGCCAGCGCCACCAGGTGCCGGACCGCACCGTCGCGTTGGAATCGCAGGCGGTGTGCCGTGTGCACCGCACAGTCGAAGGACGGGTTCCGGACCAGGGCCCGCTCGATCCACACCAGCGCCTCCGCCAGCCGGCCGTGGTCGGCGAGGGTGCCGGCGATGTCGGCGTACACCGCCAGGTCGTCCGGGTCGTGCTCGACGGCACGGCGCAGCGCGGCAAGTGCCTCCCTGGTCCGGCCGGCGCTACGCAGCGCGTACCCGAGCCACACCTCGCCCATCTTCGATGGTGCCGCGCGTACGCCCCGGTCGGCCCACCGGACCGCGAGCGGGACCTCCTCCACCCGCCGGGCCAGCGCGGACGCCGTGCCGAGCAGCAGCGCGTGTTCAGGGTGGATGGTGATCGCGTTACGGGCGAGCGTGAGGTATGGCGACAGGGCCGCCCGGTTCGGTGGCGGAACCGGATCGGGCACGGCGGCGCAGATCTGCATCAGCACCCGGGCGGTCCGTTCGGGCCCGAGTCGCTCGGCCAACTCCGGCGACGTCACCCAGGGCACCCCCGCCCAGTCCGCCCCCGGTGCATGGGCTGTCGCGGCGATCAGCAGATCAAGGCCCTCGCCAGGGCGACCGGCCGTGGCGAGCAGGTGTGCCCGGGCTACCACGGCGCCGACGAACGTGTGGTGCTGCAACGGGAACAGACCGAGCCCGCCGTCGCTGCTGGCAGCGGCCAGTCGGGCGAGGGTCTCGTGGACCTCGGGCAGTGTCGGTGCCCGGGCCAGCGCCGCCGCGACGTGGTCGGCGGCATGTGTCAGCTCGCCGGAATCCAGGGCCCGTCGGGCCAGGATCAGCTCCTGCGTCGCCGGCAGCGCCCGGTCGTCCGTTCCCTCGGCCACGTGGTCCTCTCGCTCGTTGGTCCCGGCTGCGCGGTGAGGTCGGGTCAGCGTAGGTGACGAACCCCGGTTTTGGTGATCCGCTGCGCACTACTGCTCATTTGGTTGCCTGAAATGTCGAAAAGATGCAACACTGAGCATCGATCACGCGTGTATCGCGCAGGGGAGGTTCTGTGACGCGCCCAGGTAGCGGCATGGCCGCTGACATCGACGAGCAGCCGGCCGGCTACGAGCGGCTGCTCTCCGCCGCGCACGCGACACCCATCGCTCGGGTGGCCGCAGCCGTCGCCGAGCGTCGACCCCGGCACGTGGTGTTCACCGCACGCGGCACCTCCGACCATGCCGCGCTGTACGGTGCCTACCTCAGCGAGATCCGCCTCGGTCTGCCCGCCGGCCTGGCCTCGCCGAGCGCGGTCACCCTCTTCGGCGCCCGGCCTGACCTCTCCGGCGCCCTGATGGTCGGGGTCAGCCAGAGCGGCGGATCGCCCGATCTGACGGAGGTGCTCCGGTCCGCCCGCGACTCCGGAGCCCTCACCCTCGCCATCACCAACGCCCCGGACTCACCGTTGGCAGCGACCGCGGAACTCTCCATCGACATCGCGGCCGGACACGAGCGGGCGGTGGCCGCCACCAAGACCTACACCGCCGAGCTGCTCGCCCTGCTGATGCTCGTCGAGGGAATCCGGGCCGGCGACGGTGCGCTACCCACCGAGGAGCGGCAGGCATTGGCCGAACTGCCCGAGCTCGCCGCCCGTACCCTCGCCGACCCCGTCCCGGCTCAGCTCGCGCCGCGTTACCGCTTCGCGGCCCAACTCGTCACCACCGGCCGGGGGTACGCGTACCCGACGGCCCGGGAGGCGGCACTGAAGCTGATGGAGACGTCCTACCTCCCGGCGCTGGCGTTCTCCGGTGCCGACCTGTTGCACGGCCCTCTGGCCATGACCGACCCGGACGTCCCGGTGCTGGCGGTCATCGGATCGGGACCGGGCGGGCGGTCGATGGGCGAGGTGCTGCCCCGGCTCGGCGAGCGCCGTGCCGACGTGGTGGTGGTCGGTTCGGCCGACGTCGGCGGCGCCACCCGCCTCGCCGTGCCCGAAACCGACGAGCGGTACGCCCCGCTGCTGGACATCCTGCCGTTGCAGCGGCTGGCGCTGGCGCTCGCCCTGACCCGGGGCGAGGACCCGGACGCGCCGCGCGGGTTGAAGAAGATCACCGCGACGAGATGACACCCGGCGTGGCACGCTGGTCGACGTGTCAACGCTGCGTGATCTCGCCGAGGAGCACACCCGTCTGCGCCGGGTCGACATCGACCACCTGCACCGGATCGCCGGTGACTGGCAGCTGTTGTCCGACCTCTCCTTCGCCGACCTGCTGCTGTGGGTGCCGGTGGACGGCGAAGGGAGTTTCCTCTGCGTCGCCCAGGTACGCCCGACCACCGCGCCCACCGCGTACCAGGACGACCAGGTGGGACGGATCGTCGGCGGCCCGGAGGTGGCACACCTGGAGGTGGCCTACGGGCAGGGGCGCATCTGGCGCGAAGGCGACCCGGTCTGGTACGGCGACGTGCCCGCCCGGCACGAGGCGATCCCGGTCCGGCTGCGTACGGCCGACGGCGAATCCGGCGAGGTGATCGCCGTGGTGGGGCGGGACACCAACCTCTCCACCGCCCGTACGCCCAGCCAGCTGGAGTTGAACTACCTGACCACCGCCGACGACCTGGCGCAGATGATCGCCGACGGCACGTTCCCGCCGCCACGGCACCCGGGGGAGACCACCTCGGCACCGCGCGTCGGTGACGGGCTGGTGCGGCTGGACGCCGGCGGCAAGGTCACCTACGCCAGCCCCAACGCGCAGTCCGCGTACCGTCGTCTGGGTCACGCCTCGCTCCTGGTCGGTGAGGATCTGGCGGTGCTGCACCGGCGGCTCGCCGGCGATCCCCTGGAAGGCACGGACGCCGCGAACGGCATCCTCGCCGCGCTGCGCGGCGAGGCGCCTCCGCGCCGGGAGATCGATGCGCGTGGGGCGACCATGCTCACCCGGGCACTGCCGCTGATACCGGCAGGGGTCCCGATCGGCGCGCTGGTGCTGGTCCGCGACATCACCGAGGTACGTCGCCGCGATCGTGCGCTGATCACCAAGGACGCCACCATCCGGGAAATTCACCACCGGGTGAAGAACAACCTGCAGACGGTGGCGGCGCTGTTGCGCCTCCAGGCCCGCCGGGTGGCGATGCCGGAGGCTCGGGTCGCGCTTGAGGAATCGGTACGCCGGGTGGCGTCGATCGCCCTCGTGCACGAGACGCTCGCCATGTCCAGCGACGAGGCGGTGGAGTTCGACGGGATCGTCGACCGGGTGGCCAAAGCGGCGACCGAGGTGGCCGCGACCGAGGTGACCGTCGCGATGCGCCGTACCGGTACCTTCGGCGTGCTACCGGCCGAGATAGCCACCTCGCTCGTGATGGTGCTCAACGAGTTGCTGCTCAACGCGGTGGAACACGGCTTCCCACCGGCCGGCGACGACGCCCCGGTGACCCTCGGCGCCCCGCAACCGGAGGTGGTGGTCGCGGCGAACCGGCTCCGCAGAACGCTCACCGTCACCGTCACCGACAACGGTCGGGGTCTGCCCGCCGGCTTCGACACCGAAGGTGGCGCCAAGCTCGGGTTGCAGATCGTCCGGGCGCTGGTCACCGGTGAACTGCGCGGCACCATCGAGTTGCGTCCCGGCACCGACGGCGGCACCGAGGCGTTCCTGGCGCTGCCGCTGGCGCGCAGTGCCCCCGAGGGCCGTAGCGGAGGGTGACCTCGGGCGACTACCGGCCACGTCCCTGTCCCGGTGACGCTCGGAGCAGACGGCGACGACCGCCCGTGATGTGGGATCGGGCACGTGACCATTGGCCGCACCGCCTGAGGTGTGGCAGCATGACGTTCATGACTGCCGCTGTCGTGCGCCGCTTCGTGGCTAGACGCCACGTCGATTACGGCCGTGTCCGCAGCGCCATCTGTCCGGCTCACTGACGACGCCCGACCATCCCTGCCTCGGGCACGCAGCGCGCCGGCCGTGCAGAGACATCGCTGTCCACGGTCCCTCCCGGGAACCGGTCGTCGCGCCCGCGCAGCCCCACCGAGGCGCAGCAGACAACGGAGGACGCCGCGATGGCAGTCAGCGAGATTCCGGCCCGCCCGCCGCGAGCGCCCCGGCGCCCCCGTGGTGAGGGCCAGTGGGCGCTGGGGCACCGGGAGCCCCTCAACCCCAATGAGCGGATCAAGAAGGACGACGACCCGCTGAACGTCCGGGCCCGCATCGAGAACATCTACGCCCATCGAGGGTTCGCCTCGATCGACCCGCAGGATCTGCGTGGGCGGTTCCGGTGGTGGGGCCTGTACACCCAGCGGAAGGCGGGCATCGACGGCGGACGTACCGCCGTACTGGAGCCACACGAGCTGGAAGACGAGTACTTCATGCTGCGGGTACGCGTCGACGGTGGTCAGCTCGACCTGGCCCAGCTGCGCACGATCGCCGAGATTTCGCGGGAGTTCGCCCGGGACACGGCGGACATCACCGACCGGCAGAACATCCAGTACCACTGGATCCGGGTCGAGGACATGCCGGAGATCTGGCGGCGGCTGGAGTCGGTCGGGTTGCAGACCACCGAGGCGTGCGGCGACTGTCCCCGGATCGTGCTGGGCAGCCCGGTCGCCGGGGTGGCCGAGGCAGAGCGAATCGATCCGACCCCTGCCATCGACGAGATCGTCAAGCGGTACGTCGGCGACAAACAGTTCTCCAACCTGCCGCGCAAGTTCAAGTCGTCGATCTCCTGGCTGGTGGACACCCCGTACGAGGCGAACGACATCGCCTTCCTCGGTGTCGACCACCCGGAGCACGGCCCGGGCTTCGACCTGTGGGTCGGCGGAGGTCTGTCCACCAACCCGATGCTGGCGCAGCGGCTGGGCACCTGGGTGCCGCTGTCCGAGGTGCCCGACGTCTGGGCCGGGGTGGTGGGCATCTTCCGCGACTACGGCTACCGCCGGCTGCGCCACCGTGCGCGGCTGAAGTTCCTCGTGGCCGACTGGGGCGTGGCGAAGTTCCGGGAGGTACTGGAAAAGGAGTACCTGGGTCGCACGCTGCTCGACGGTCCTGCCCCGGAGCTGCCGGAACGGCCGGTCGACCACATCGGCGTGCACCGGCAGCGCGACGGCCGCAGCTACGTCGGCGCCGCCCCGGTGGTCGGGCGGGTCTCCGGAACCCAACTCGCCCAGCTCGCGGACGTGGTCGAGGCGCACGGCAGCGGGCGGGTGCGACTCACCCCGTACCAGAAACTTCTGGTGCTCGACGTACCGCCGGCGCGGACGGAGTCGCTGGTCGCGGGTCTGCGGGAGATCGGCCTGGAGGCCCAACCCTCGGCCTGGCGGCGCGGCACGATGGCCTGTACCGGCATCGAGTACTGCAAACTCGCCATCGTCGAGACCAAGGCGCGTGGCGAAGAGCTGGTGGCCCGGTTGGAGCAGCGGCTACGCGATTTCGACGCGGACATCTCCATCCACATCAACGGTTGCCCCAACGCCTGCGCCCGAACCCAGGTCGCCGACATCGGCCTCAAGGGGCAGCTCGTGACCGGGCCGGACGGCCGCCAGGTGGAGGGCTTCCAGGTGCATCTTGGCGGTGGGCTCGGCATGGCCGAGGGACGCACCGCCGGCTTCGGGCGCAAGCTGCGTGGTCTGAAGACCACCGCCGAGGAGCTGCCCGGGTACGTCGAGCGGCTGGCCGAGCGGTATCTGGCTGGCCGGACCGAGGGTGAGACGTTCGCCAACTGGGTGATTCGGGTCGACGAGGAGGAACTGCGATGAGTGGTGAAACTCGTTCCGTGCCGTTGTACTGCCCGTACTGCGGCGAGGAGGATCTGCGGCCGAGCGAGACCGGGCCCGGCGCATGGGAGTGCCACGCCTGTGTGCGGGTGTTCACGGTCAGGTTCGGTGGCCTGCTCGCCCGGGCGGTGAACCGGTGAGCGCCCTGGTCTCCGCCGCCGGTCTGGGGCTGGTCGGTACGACGGCCGGGGTCACCGCCGATCCGTCCCGGCGCGATCCGGACGAGCTGCGGGCGCTCGCCGAACGGGCGGGCCGGGAACTGGAGGGCGCGCCCGCGCTGGAGATCGCGCGGTGGGCCGCGGAGACCTTCGGAGGCCGGTTCTGTGTGACGAGTTCGATGGCGGACGCCGTCCTCGTCCATCTGGTCTCCCGGGTCGCGCCCGGGGTAGACGTGATCTTTCTCGACACCGGACTGCACTTCCCGGAGACTCTCGCCGTCCGCGACGAGGTGGCCCGCACGCTCCCGGTGAACGTGCGGTCCATCCGGCCGTGGCTCACCGTGGGCCAACAGGACGGTGAGTACGGACCACGGTTGTTCAACAGATCGCCGGACGAATGCTGCCAGTTGCGGAAGGTGGAGCCGCTGGAACGGGCGCTTGCCGGCTACGACGCGTGGGCCGCCGGCCTGCGCCGCGACGAGTCGTTCACCCGAGCGAACACACCGGTGGTCACCTTCGATCCGCGCCGGGGCAAGGTGAAGGTCAATCCGATCGCGGCCTGGACGCAGGCGGACGTCGACGGGTACATCGCCCGGTGGAAGGTGCCGGTGAACGAGTTGTTCCGGCGCGGCTACGGCTCGATCGGCTGCTGGCCGTGCACCCGACGGACCGGGGCCGGTGAGGATCCACGGTCCGGTCGCTGGGCAATGTTCGAGAAGACCGAGTGCGGTCTGCACGTCTGACCGCAGGCGTGGGCCCGGCTGGCGACCCGCTGCTGCTGGTCGCCCACGGCAGTCGTGATCCCCGGGCGGCCGAAGAGATCCGGGCTCTCGCCCGGGCGGTCGCCGCCGCTCGCCCGGGCACGCCGGTGCTGGCGAGTTGGCTCGACCACACCGAGCCTGACCCGACCGACGCGCTGCGCGGGCTGGCGGCGTCCGGGCACTCTCGTGCGGTGCTGGTGCCACTGCTGCTGACCGCCGCCTATCACCGTCGGGTCGACATTCCGGCGGCTGTGGCAGCGGCTGAGCGGTCCGGGCCGCCGGTGCGGGTGCGGGTCACCGACGTACTCGGGCCGGTGGGGGGTGAGGTGGATCCGGCCCTGCTGGCCGGGTTGCGCCGACGGTTGGGTGAGGCGCTGTCGGGCGGCTGCGACGCTGTGGTGCTGGCCGCCGCCGGGACCCGTGACGCCGCCGCACGAGGTTCTGTCGGTCGGGTGGCCGCCGCGTTGGGTGCGGCCCTGAACGTCCCGGTCCGGGTGTCGTACGCCTCGGCGGCGCCGCCGGATGCCGGTGCGGCGGTGACTCGGCTGCGGGCGGCTGGCGCCCGGCGGATCGCCGTGGCGGCCTACTTCCTGGCGCCGGGGTTGTTCCACGACGCGGTGGTGTCGTCGGCTCGGGACGCCGGGGCGGTCGCCGTGGCACGGCCGCTTGGCGACGCGCCGGAACTGGTGGATCTGATACTCCGTCGGGCGACGCCGACGCCGACTCACACCTGACTCTCCGTACCGGTGGGAGAACGCGCGATGCCAGGCTTGTCGCGACCTTGCTTTTGCCGAGTCGGCACTATCGACGCTGTTTCGGGGAGCGTGAATGTGGGTCAGGTCGGGCGGCAGAACGCCCCGGCGGGCTGAGCCCGCCGGGGCGTTCTGGTTCGTACGTGTGTGTGGTGGTCAGGCGGAGTGAGCGCGCAGCACCCGGAGGCCGCCGCGACGCTTGACGGCGCGTCGCTCCTCCTCGCTCATTCCGCCCCAGACGCCAGCGTCCTGACCGGATTCCAGTGCCCACTGCAGACACTGGTCGGTCACAGAGCAGCGCCGGCAGACGGCCTTGGCCTGCTCGACCTGCAGGAGAGCCGGACCGGACGTCCCGATCGGGAAGAACAGCTCCGGGTCCTCGTCGCGGCAGACAGCATGGTGACGCCAGTCCATGGCGGCAACACTCCTCATTCTGGATGGGTGGCAGATGTTGCTTGTTGGTGCTTTTCCTTTATGCATCCGCATTGCCGATGGTGACGGTTCGCGTCCGCCATTTCGGCAGTGCGTGAGCAGGCTGTCAGTTCCGGAGACCTGCTGAAAAAGCTCCACGTGTCGAGCATCTCCAGGCAATGTCCCGGTAACTCAAGTTTGCTTGTGAATACTTTCACGAACTTACGCGATGTCAAGGGTGACGCTCGGAAAAACTCCGGACGGTGAGCAAGCCCACAACCCATTTGTCCGGGTTCCGGAACTCTCCGGCTACCCGTCGTACCACAGTCGAGGATCAATATAGTACAGTCCCGCGCGCATTGCCGACATTTCCGGCATCCGTCCAGGGTGTCGCGGTAGTTGCGCGGGGGTGTCGCCGACCACCTCACCCCGGTGAGGGCCGGAGACCTAACAGATTACTCTGAGTGCGGCGGGAACGCTTGTGAATCTGACTTTTTCCCGCTCGCCCAGGTAGTCCCCGTCGAGCTGAAAAGCCTGCGGACGGCCCGCGACCAGCGTGAACTCGGGCATGTCGTGCAGCTGAAGAATTTTGCGACCACGTGGATCAGACGCGGGAGAGAAGAACTGCGTCACGGTGCGTGTCGTGCTGGCAACGCCAAGCTGGCGCAGGGCGAGCACATCGAGCCCCAGATCGAAGGACGCGGCGGGGTTCGGGTTGACCTCCCGATCCCCGACGAACGTCCACGGGGCGGTGTTCTGCACGATGACCGTGGCCAGCTCCCCCTCGGTGGCCTCGCCCGGCCGCTCCAGTCGAATAGCCGGGTGTCGTCGCTCGCTACCCAACAGGAACTGCGCGGAGAAGGCCCGGAAGTAGAGCGAAGGCGAGGAGACCCGACCCCGGCGGCGGGCCTCCTCGACCCGGTGAATCACCGAGGCGTCGAGCCCGAAGCCGGCGCAAAAGGTGAAGTAGCGGTCGTCCGCCCGGCCGAGGCCGATCGTGCGGCGCCGGCCGAGCCGCAGTCCCTCCATGATCATGCTGGCGCCTTCCGGCCAGTCCCGAGGCAGGCCGAGCGCCCGGGCGAACACGTTCGTCGAACCGCCCGGAACGGTGGCGAGGGCCGGCAACCGCTCGGCTGACGGTGCGGCCCCACCTGCCGTGGTCGCTGTCATCAAGCCGTTGACCACCTCGTTCACCGTGCCGTCGCCACCGAGTGTGACCACCGCGTCGACACCCTCCTCGGCGGCTTCCCGGGCCAACGTGGTGGCGTGGCCGCGCTGGCGGGTATAGCGCACGGAAAGATCGACCTCACTGCGCAGTGCTCGGACGAGCACGTCGCGTGCACGTTCACTGGTAGTGGTGGCCTTCGGATTGATTAGCAGGACGGCCCGCATGGGACGGCACTGTACTCCGAGCCGTCATCGGTATCGTGACCGCGTGACCATCCACTCCGACCCGACCCCCGTCACGCTCCGTTGGGCGGTCTGGCTGCTGCGCGGCCAGGCGGTCGCTGTCGGGCTGGTCGCCGCCTGGCTGATCTTCGCGGATCTGACCGGCACCGCCACCGATCTGACGTCGGCACTGCTGGTTACGGCCTTCGCCATCGGTGCCGCGGTGGCCCTCTGGGTGCTGGGCCGCGCCCTGCTCCGCCGGAGGGCTGGTGCCCGCGCGCCGGCCATCGTGCTTCAGCTCATGCTGCTGCCGATCGGCTGGTTCATGCTCCAGGGCGGGCTCGGCTGGCTCGGTGTACCGCTGATCACGCTCGGCCTCGGCGTCACCTGGTTGCTGGTGAGCCCGCCGACCACCCGCGCTCTGGGCTTCGAGTGAGCTGACCGACGCCCGCGGTCACCAACCGGAGGCACGCCTGGTGAGAAGTGAAATGGTCGCCAGGCCGTCGGTTGCTCGCGCCCCCGCCGACGTGGTGAGCGCGGTGAGCACCTTCCACGCGAACGACGATTCCGCTGGCAGCCGGGCACCTGGCATCGTCGGCACGGTCACCTCGACGGTCAGTGCGTCCTCGGTTACCGCGAAGCGGCAGTCCAGCTCGGCGCCGGCCGCAGCGATGGCGAGCAGCATGGCGCACGCCTCGTCGACTGCGATGCGCAGATCCTCGATCTCGTCCAGAGCGAACTGGAGGCGGGCCGCGAGGCCTGCGGTGGCGGTACGGAGCACACTCAGGTAGCCGCCGTCCGCGGGCACAGTGAGGTGCACGATGTCGTCATCGGTCATCGGTTGGCCGGTCAGTTGAGTCACCACTCATCCCCCCGGTCGGGGACTCTACCCGCTCGGACCGCCGGATGGTTGATGGCGGCAAGTGTGGTGCCGGGCGGCACGGGTGGACCGTACCGGACCGGACCGTCCGTGCTGTGGCACCGGGCGGACGCGTCGGCGGTCGACGCCGCCACAACGGGACGTCGACCGCCGACGCGACCAACCAGTCTCAGGTGCCGTACCCGGGTGACCTCACGCCTGCTTGGTCTCCCAGAAGATCTTGGAGATCTCGTCGATCTTCTGCAGCAGCTCGTCCGCCTTGGACGGATCGGTGGCACCCTTGGCGCCGGCGGCACCAGCCAGCTTGGTGGCCTCGTTGAACAGCTGGTGCAGGTTCGGGTACTTCTCGAAGTGCGGGGGCTTGAAGTAGTCGGTCCACAGCACCCAGAGGTGGTGCTTGACCAGTTCGGCCCGCTGCTCCTTGATCAGGATGGCCCTGGTGCGGAACTCCGGGTCGGTGTTGGCCTGGTACTTCTCGCAGATCATTTTGACCGACTCGGCCTCGATGCGGGCCTGCGCTGGGTCGTAGACACCGCAGGGCAGGTCACAGTGGGCACTGGCGCTCACGCGGGGCGTAAGGATGCGTGGAAGTCGCATCGGGATCCTCCATGGGAAGTTTGCGATGATCCAAGACGACATTACTCCTGGACGGTGGTCCCCGAGGTCGCTGGAGGTGAAACCCGTGCCCTCCCGCCGGTTGCGGTGGCCGCTGTGGGCCGTGCTGGTCACCGGACCCTCCATGGCGCCCACGCTGCGCCACGGCGACGCGGTGCTGGTTCGCCGGGGCGGTCGGGCGACCCGACCCGGCGACGTGGTGATCGCGGTTTTCCGCAGCCGCCCGGACCTGCTCGTCGTCAAACGGGCGATCCGGCCAGCCGCCGGCGGCTGGTGGCTCTCCGGCGACAACTGCCTGGTCACCGACGACTCCCGGACGTACGGCGTGGCCGACGTCCAGGGACGGGTGGTGGCCCGGTACTGGCCCCGCCCCGGCCGGGTGCCGCCCCGACCGTTATGAACCCGCTCACATACCGGGTGTCGGAGCGTGACTATGCTCGGAGGTGCCCGGGTGACCCCCCGCACCGCCGCCGCTCGCTCGCCTCACCGTGCGCCCGACCGGACGGCCCAGTTGCTCGATATTTCTGGAGTCACCATGTCTTCGTCCGCCGTGGACCCCGCTGATCCCGTCTTCCAACTTCACCGGGGCGGCAAGATGGCCGTCGTCTCGACCGTGCCGCTGACCAGCCGGGACGATCTCTCCCTCGCGTACACCCCGGGTGTGGCCCGGGTCTGCGAGGCGATCGCCGCCGACCCGGCCCTCGCCCACGAGTACACCTGGGCCTCGCGTGCCGTCGCGGTCGTCACCGACGGCTCAGCCGTACTCGGTCTCGGCAACATCGGTCCGAGCGCCGCCCTACCGGTGATGGAGGGCAAGGCCGTTCTGTTCAAGCAGTTCGGTGGGGTCGACGCGGTACCGGTCTGCCTGGACACCCAGGACGTCGACGAGATCGTCGCGGTGGTCACCGCGCTCGCGCCGTCCTTCGGCGGCATCAACCTGGAGGACATCAGCGCACCCCGGTGCTTCGAGGTGGAACGGCGGCTCGACGAGGCGTTGGACATCCCCGTCTTCCACGACGATCAGCACGGCACCGCGATCGTCGTGCTGGCCGCGCTGCGCAATGCCGTGACCCTGCTCAATCGTAAACTCGGCGACCTGCGGGTGGCCGTCAGTGGCGCGGGCGCGGCCGGCGTCGCGGTGACCAGGATGCTGGTAGCCGGCGGCGTCGACCCGGAACGGGTGGTCGTCTGCGACTCCCGGGGCATCATCTCCCGGCGGCGCACCGACCTCACCGAGACGAAGGTCGAACTCGCCGAACTGACGAACGCCGACGGTCGGCAGGGCGACGTCACCGAGGCACTGCGCGACGCCGACGTGCTCATCGGGGTCTCCGGTGGGCTGATCCCCGAACGGGCAGTCGCCGGCATGGCTCCGGACGGCATCGTGTTCGCGTTGGCCAACCCCACCCCCGAGGTGGACCCTCAGGTGGCCGCCCGGCACGTCGCGGTGGTCGCCACCGGTCGCAGTGACCATCCGAACCAGATCAACAACGTACTGGCCTTCCCGGGGGTTTTCCGGGGTGCGCTCGCCGCCCGAGCCAGCCGGATCACCGATGCGATGAAGGTCGCCGCAGCCGACGCGATCGCCTCCGTGGTGGCCGAGACGCTCACGCCCGAGGCCATCGTGCCCTCGCCGCTCGACCCTCGGGTGGCGCCCGCAGTAGCCGACGCGGTCGCCGAAGCCGCCCGCCGTGACGGCGTGGCCCGCGCCTGAGCTGCAAGGAAGGGCCCCTTCCGAACGTCTCGTATGTGGAAGGGGCCCTTCTTGACAGGTGCTCAGCTTGTTACGGTGCGGATCATGCGTGCCGCCTTCGCCTCCCGGTTCGACGACGTCGACCCACTCGCGGCGCTCACCGTCGGTGAGCAGCCCGAGCCGATCCTGCCCCACGACGACTGGGTGACGTTGCGCGTCACGGCCAGCTCGCTCAACCAACACGATCTCTGGTCGTTACGCGGCGTCGGGCTCCGTGCCGAACAGTTGCCGATGATCCTCGGCTGTGACGCGGCCGGGGTGGATCCGGACGGCAACGAGATGGTCGTCTATCCCGTCGTACCGACTCCGGGTGACCCGCGCGGAATGACCATCCTCTCCGAGCACTTCCCCGGCACGTTGGCGGAGCGGGTCGCCGTACCCCGGTCGAATCTGCTGCCGCTGCCGGCGGGGTTGGCAGCGGCCGACGCCGCGTGCCTACCGACGGCCTGGCTGACGGCCTGGCGGATGCTCACCGCCAAGGGGCGGGTCGCCGACGCCGACGCGGTGCTGGTCCAGGGCGCCGGGGGTGGCGTGGCCACAGCGGCGGTCACCCTGGCCGTCGCGATGGGCAAACGGGTGTACGCGACCAGCCGCGACGCCACCAAGCGTGAGCGCGTCGCCGAACTGGGCGCGACCGCCGTGGAACCGGGCGCGCGGCTGCCCGAGCGGGTCGACGTGGTGATCGAGACGGTCGGTGCGGCCACTTTCGACCACTCGCTGAAGTCGGCCGCCCCGGGGGCCCGGATCGTGGTTTCCGGTGCGACTGCCGGTCACGAGCCGAAGGTGAACCTGCGCCGGGTCTTCGCCATGCAGCTGGAGATCCTGGGTACCTCGATGGGTACGCCGGACGAACTCGCCACCCTGTTGACGTTCTGCGCCGAGCGGCGGGTCAGACCGGTGGTGGACAGCGTGGTGCCGTTCAGCCGTGTCGGCGACGCCTTCGCCCGGCTGCACTCCGGTGCCGTCTTCGGCAAGGTGGTCATCGACCACGAGGCATGACGTCGCGTGCGCCAGCTGTCACGAGTTGCCGTTGCTCTCCCTACAGGTTGTTGTCGAGGTCGGCGACGTCGTCGCGAGCGGCGGCGGCCGGAATGCGCGTCTTCGCGTCGGCGTCACCGTAGAGCGTCCACCGCAGGAACTCGGTGGTGGTGTCGGCGACCACCCGTAGCGCGGTTCCCTCACCGCGCAGCAGGGCACGGCCGTGGTCGCCGTCGGGCAGGCTGAGCATCGCCTTCGGCCACGGCACCTTGTCGTAGGCGGCCCTGCCGGCGGCGTACTGCACCACCTCGTCGGCCTGACCGTGCACGAACAGCTGCGGTGCGGCGGCACCGGCGAACGCGGTACCCACGCCGAGGGCGGTGCCGGCGAAGACGATTCCGGCGGTGAGCCGGTCGTCGCGTCCGGCGGTGAACAGCCCGATGGTGGTCACCCCACCCGCCGAGTGGCCGGTGGCGGCCACCCGGTCGGTGGCCAACCGGCCGCGTAGTGGATCACCTTCACGGGCGTTGAGGGCGAGCACCCGGGTCAGCGCGTACGACACGTCGGCCGGCTGGTTGAGCACGTCGAGCACGTTGTTCTCGTCGCCATCCCGGGAGGTGTTCGGGAAGGTCGGTGCGGCCACCACGAAACCGGCCGAGGCCCACCGGGTCAACAGTGACTCGTAGTCGTCCGGGCGTCCGCCCAGACCGTGGCTGAACATGACCACGGGGAACTTTCCGGCTGCGGCCTCGGCATCGTCGACCGGCGGCGCGCCGGTCCGGCCGGCAGCCGGGTACCAGAGGGTCACCGGCAGCGGTCGGTCGCCGTCCCGGTTGAAACTCAGCTGCCGTACGCCGAGCGCGAAGCTGCCCTCCGGGGCCCGGCCGGCGGGGATCGCCGGTGCTGACGTGGAAGCCGACGGTGCACCGGAGACGGTGGCCTGCGGAGGGGAGGCATCGGTCCACTCGGGCTCACGGTCGGTGGAGCATCCGAGCAGAAGGCTCGTGAGCAGGGCGGTGGCGGCCAGGGCGGAGGTGGCGCGACGCGACATCCTCCGATTGTGCCCGCCCGGCGTCGACGGGTACGAGCGTGCCGGGCACGGCCGCTGGATCGGCTTCGCTATGGTTCCGGCATGGCTGAGAACCACACCGATCCGAGCGGCAACACCGAGGCGTTCCGCGCCTTCGCCAACCCGGAGACCGCTGCGGTGGAGGTGGCGTCGCGTACCAGTCTCATCGTCGGTGCGGCCGTGGTCGCCGGGATGCTGCTCGCCCTTGCCACCTGGCTCGCCTTCGGCTGACCGGGCGGATCGTCGACCGACCTGCCGGCGCCCGCCGACCTCCGGTTGCCGGGCTGGCCTACGCCGTTGCCCGCCGACCCCCGGGTAGTCGGCTGGTCGGTGCCGTCGTCCCGCCAGGCCCATCACCCGGTCAGCCGCACCAGGTGGACGTCAGCTACCGTCTGTGACCACGGCCCGGGCGGCGCGGGCGATCTCCCGCTCCTCGTCGGTACCGATGACGCAGACGGCGACCTCCGCACCCGTCGCGGAGATGAGCCGGTCCCCGCTGTCCGCGTTGCGATCGGCGTCGACGGTGATCCCGAGCCGGTCCAGCCCGGCCAGCGCCGCCGCGCGTACCGGCGCCGCGTGCTCGCCGACCCCGGCGGTGAAGGTGACCGCGTCCACCCGACCGAGCAACGCGTAGTACGCCCCCACGTAACCAGTGATCCGGCGGCAGTAGACGTCGAAGGCGAGCGCTGCGGCCCTGTCGCCTGCCGCGCGACGGGCGAGCAGCTCACGCATGTCGTTGACCCCGCTCAGCCCGAGCAGGCCGCTGCGGTGGTTGAGCAGGTCGTCGATCTCGTCGACGCCCAGTCCGCCCTCGCGGCGCAGGTGGAACACGATCGTCGGGTCGAGGTCACCGCTGCGGGTACCCATCACCAGGCCCTCCAGTGGCGACATGCCCATCGAGGTGGCGAC
Organism: Micromonospora sp. HNM0581; assembly: GCF_012726175.1. Classification (GTDB taxonomy): domain Bacteria; phylum Actinomycetota; class Actinomycetes; order Mycobacteriales; family Micromonosporaceae; genus Micromonospora. Next base: position 91,714 of record NZ_JAASAD010000001.1, on the reverse strand, counting down.
ACTTCGTCCGCCTGCCACCGCACACGCGCTGGCGCCGTTGCCCAGGTGCAGCGTGATCGTGTTGATCTTCTCGTACGGGCGGCCTAGCAGTTCCGCGGTGCGTCGGGACACGTACGCGTGGGACGTGCCGTGGAAGCCGTACCGCCGAATTCCGTACCGCTGCGCGACCGCACGGTCGATGGCGTAGGTGGCGGCGGAGTCGGGCAGGGTGTGGTGGAAGGCGGTGTCGAAGACGGCCACCTGCGGCACCTCGGGAAGGGCGTGGCGGGCCACCTCGATGCCGGTGATGTTCGCCGGATTGTGCAGAGGCGCCAACGGCACCAGTTCGGTGAGGGCGGCGAGCACGGCGTCGTCGACGAGCGTCGGCGCGGTGAACCGCCGTCCGCCGTGCACCACCCGGTGCCCCACGACGGTGAGACCGGTCAGATCCAGCCCGTCCAGGATCTGCCGGATCGCGCCGGTGTGGTCGGCCGGCCCGCCGCCGGGCTCACCGATCCGTTCCACGGTGCCCTTGTCCAGAACGCGGGCGTCGTCGTACAGCCGGTACTTGATCGACGATGATCCGCTGTTGATGACCAGCGCCTTGTTCACTGCTGCCCCTCGGCGAGTGCGGCGGCCTGGATAGCGGTGATCGCCACGGTGTTGACGATGTCCGGCACGGTGGCTCCCCTGGAGAGATCGTTCACCGGTCGGCGCAGTCCCTGCATGACCGGCCCGACGGCTACCGCCCCGGCGGAGCGCTGCACCGCCTTGTAGGTGTTGTTGCCGGTGTTCAGGTCGGGAAAGATGAAGACCGTCGCCCGGCCGGCCACGGTACTGCCCGGCAGTTTGGTGGCCGCGACGGAGGGGTCGATGGCCGCGTCGTACTGGATCGGGCCCTCTACGGCCAGTTCGGGTCGACGTCTGCGGACCAGCGCGGTGGCCGCCGCGACCTTCTCCACGTCCTCGCCCGCACCCGAGGCTCCCGTCGAGTACGACAGCATCGCCACCCGGGGCTCGATACCGAAGCGGGCTGCCGTGTCCGCCGAGGAGAGGGCGATGTCGGCGAGTTGGGCGGCGTCCGGGTCGCGGTTGACCGCGCAGTCGCCGTAGACCAGCACCCGGTCGGCGAGCAGCATGAAGAAGACGCTCGATGCGACGGAGACCTCCGGCATGGTCTTGACGATCTCGAAGGCGGGCCGGATGGTCGCCGCCGTGGTGTGGGTGGCACCGGAGACCATGCCGTCTGCGTGGCCGCCCGACACCATCATGGTGCCGAAGTAGTTGGGCTGGGTGACGATGTCCTGCGCCAGCTCGGCGGTCACACCCCGGTGGGCGCGCAGCTTCGCGTAAGCTGCGGCGAACTCGTCGCGCCACGGGTTGCTCGCCGGGTCGATCACCTGGGCCTCACCGATGTCCACCCCCAGCTCGCGGGCGCGTCGGGCGACCTCGTCGGACCGGCCGAGCAACGTCAGGTCGGCCACGCCCCGGCGGAGCAGGATCTCCGCGGCGCGCAGGATCCGTTCCTCGGTGCCCTCCGGCAGCACCACGTGCCGACGTCGGGTGCGGGCGCGGTCGATCAGGTCGTACTCGAACATCAGCGGGGTGACCCGTGCGGATCGGCTGACCTTCAGCCGAGCGGCCAACTCGACGGTGTCCACGTGCGCCTCGAAGGCACCGAGCGCGGCCTCGACCTTCCGGGGGTTTCCGGCGCTGGGACGGCCCTCGATCCGGTTCGAGGCGGCCACCGTGTGGTAACTGTCGCTTGTCACCGAGAGCACCGCGAGTCGGGCGTTCAGCGCCTCCACCAGACGCATCGCCCGGGGATCGGGCGGCACCCCGAGGGTGAGGACCAGCCCGGCCAGCGACACCTGGCCGGCGACGTGTGCGGCGCTCGCCGCGACCAGTAGATCGTCCCGGTCACCGGGCATGATCAGTAGTGCGCCTTCGGTCAGGTGCTCCAGCAGGGTCGGTACGTGGGCCGCACCGACGACGTAGTCGAGCACGTCGCGGGCGAGCGCGGTCTCGTCACCGGCCAACAGGGTGGCGCCCAGCGCCCCGGCCACCTCCGCCACCGTCGGTGCGGAGACGCTCGGCACCTCCGGGATGGCGTACGCGGGCACCGGCAGCGACGGCAGTGCCATCGGGCCGGGAACCCGGTTGGCCAGCACCGCGAACACGGTCGCGCCGAGATCCGCGAGGTCATGGTAGGCGCCCCTGGCCGCGGCGGCGATCGACGAGGGCTGCTGCCCGTACCCGTCCACCACGGGCACCACGACGCTTCCGAACTCGTTGGCCAGTCGGGCGTTGAACGCCAGCTCACGTGGGCCGGCGGTGTCACCGGCGGCGGCGAAGTCGCTACCGATGACGACGACCGCCGCGAACCGCCGCTCCACCTTCCGGTAGCGCTCGACGATTCGGGAGATCAGCTCCTCCCGACGACCGTCGGCGACCAGGTCGGTGGCGTCGCCGTACGTGGTGCCGTGCAGGTCCGCCACCGGCAGACCCACCCGGTAACGCTCACTGAGCAGGGCGAGGATCGGGTCGGGGCGATCCTGGGCGACGAGCGGACGGAACACACCGATGCCGCCAACCTGGCGGGACAGCAACTCGGCGAGACCGAGGGCGATCGTCGACTTCCCCCCGCCCGAGCCGACACCGGTCAGGTAGACACTGCGGGCCACGGCCTCACGCTACAAGATCAGGGCCGGTGTCGTACGGGTCCTCGGGCTCGAACGGTCGGGATCGTGCGGCGCGCGTCCCGGGCCGGCAGGTGGTACGTCTCACAGATCCGGCTCGCCCGCGAATGTCGTTATTTCCGTCCGACCGACCGGGGGGAAGGGCTGGACGAGCCCTCCGAAGCATCCGCCGGCACCAGTCTGCATGGTCTGTTCGACCAGCTCACCGGCGCTATCGGGGGAGTCGGCGAACCGCATCGACCACGCGTCGCCCCGGACGACCGAGAGAGTCGTCGCGTCACGTGACAGGACGGTGACGCAGATGACGGCGACGCTCGACACACTGGGATTCCCGTCGCACCATCACGCTCCGGAAATGATCCGAAGGAAGTTCACTCCTAAACTTCCCCGCATGACTGTCGACCCGCTGACCAGTGCGGATACCTCTCAGGTGCCACGGAAAGTCGAACCCGCCGGAGCAGACGAGTCGGCCACCTCGACACGTTCCGTAGTGCGTCCGGCCGTCATGCGGTCGGACGATGCCGGAGCGCCGGCGGCACCGGAACAGGTGACAGACGGACCGACCGTCGTCCAACCGGCTGCGGCGGATGCACCGACTGTCGTCCAGTCGGTGGTGGACGAGCCGACCGTGGTGATACCGGCGGATCTGCCCACCACGATCCTGGCCGCCGTGCCCCAGCCACCACCCGTCTTCGTCGACCCGACCGGCCGGCGGCGATCCCGGCTGCGGCTGGTCGCGTACGCCCTGGGGCTGGTCGGTCTGGCCTACACCGGCCTGGTCGTGTTCAGCTTCGCCGGCGAGCCGGTGAAGGCCGACACGATGCTGCCCTCCGCGGCACCGACGAGTCCGTCCTGGCGACCGCCACCCGCGGCGTCGATCCCGGCTGCCGCGGCGCCGCCCACCATGGTCGAGGCCAGAGCCGCCGAGAACGTCAGGGCCGTGCAGGACCCGGTGCCGCGTGTCCAGACGACCGCCCCGACCCCGGTACCCACGGCGGTCACGAGTACGGCGACGACGCCCCGCCCCAGCACCTCGGCCACCTCGGTGTCGCCCCGCCCCTCCCGGTCGAGCAGCCCGCCGGCCTCACCAAGTGCCGAACCGTCCACCGCCACGCCGCCGCCGTCACCGACCGTGAACCCGACAGACGTCGACGAAACAGCCGACGCCGCCGATGGCTGATCCCGCAGCGCGACGACCGCGCCGCAGGCTACGAGGTCGGGCCGTACCGTCGCCGAGTTGGGCCCTCTTCGGTGTCCTCTGCACGGTCCTGGCCGCGGTACTGCTCGTCGGTGCGTACGCCAACGCGTCCTTCGTGCCGGACCGTGAGCAGAGCCACGACGGCCAGCATGACGTCCCGACGACAGTGGTCTCGGGGGGTCCGATCATCAGCAGCGCGGACGGGTCGACCCGGTCCTACCGGCTGCCCCCGCGCACCATCGCGCTCACCTTCGACGACGGACCGGACCCGGTGTGGACCCGGGAGGTGCGGCGGGTGCTGGCCGCGCACCAGGTTCCGGCCACCTTCTTCGTGCTCGGCGCGCAGGTGGCACGCTACCCGGAACTGGTCCGCGAGTTGACCGTCGACGGCCACGAGATCGGCGTGCACACCTTCACCCACCCGGACCTGGCGACGCTGCCCGACTGGCGCCGCCGGATGGAGTACACCCAGACGCAGCTCACCATCGCCAGCGCCGCAGGGGTCCGTAGCCCGCTGGTCCGGTTCCCGTACTCGTCCTTCCCCGCTGCCATCGACGACCTGGACTGGCCGGTGTTCGTCCAGGCCGGTGAGCTGGGTTACCTGAGCGTGCTCAACGACACCGACAGTCGGGACTGGGCGCGGCCGGGCGTCGACCAGATGATCACGAACGTCACGCCGCCCGGTTACTCGGGGGCGATCACGCTCTGGCACGACGCGGGGGGCGAACGGTCCCAGACCGTCGCGGCACTCGACCGGTTCATCCCGCTCATGAAGGAACGTGGCTACCGCTTCGTCACGGTCACCGAAGGACTGAACCTCGCGCTCGCCGAGGCCGGCGTCGACCACCGCGTCGACGCGGCGCAGCCGGCCACCACGGGGGAGCGCTGGCGTGGTCGGGTGCTGGTCTGGGCGGTGCAGGGTGCGGACCACACGCTCGGCTGGCTGGGAGGAATCTTCCTGGTGGTGGGCGCGCTGACGGTCGGCCGTACCGTGCTGCTGTTCGCGCTCGCCGGCCGGCACGCCCGAAAACGCCGGGCCGCAGACTGGGCCTGGGGGCCGCCGGTGACCGAACCGGTTTCGGTGATCGTGCCCGCCTACAACGAGAAGGAAGGCATCGCCGCGGCGGTCCGTTCGCTGGCCGGCGGCGACCATCCGGGCGGCATCGAGGTGATCGTCGTCGACGACGGCTCCACCGACGGCACGGCGGAGATCGTCGACGCGCTCCGACTACCGAACGTACGGGTCGTCCGCAAGCCCAACGGCGGCAAGCCGAGCGCGTTGAACACGGGGGTGGCGCTGGCCCGGCACGAACTGATCGTGATGGTGGACGGCGACACCGTGTTCGAGAGTGATTCGGTCCGACGGCTCGTCCAGCCGTTCGCGGATCGACGGGTCGGTGCGGTCGCAGGGAACGTCAAGGTGGGAAACCGCGACAGCCTGATCGCCAAATGGCAGCACATCGAGTACGTCATCGGCTTCAACCTCGACCGCCGGCTGTACGAGACGCTGCGCTGCATGCCCACCGTTCCCGGAGCGATAGGCGCCTTCCGTCGTCAGGCGCTCACCTACGCGGGTGGAATGACCGACGACACACTGGCGGAGGACACCGACATCACCATGGCGATCGGCCGTGCCGGTTGGAAGGTGGTGTACGAGGAGACAGCCCGCGCGTGGACGGAGGCACCGGCGACCCTGGGCCAGTTGTGGAAGCAGCGGTACCGGTGGAGCTACGGCACCATGCAGGCGATGTGGAAGCACCGTCGCTCGCTCACCGACCATGGTGCCTCCGGTCGTTTCACCCGGCGGTGCCTGCTGTTCCTGAGCCTCTTCGGGGTGCTCCTGCCGCTGCTGGCACCGGTGATCGACCTGCTCGCGGTCTACGGCCTGTTCTTCCTCGACCGGACCGCCACGGCGGTGGCCTGGTTGATCATGCTCGCCTTGCAGATCCTGACCGCCGTGGTGGCGTTCCGACTGGACCGGGAGAAGCTGGGCGTGCTGTGGGTGCTGCCACTGCAGCAACTCGTCTACCGCCAGCTGATGTACCTGGTGCTGATCCAGTCGGCGGCGACGGCCCTCACCGGCGGTCGTCTGGGCTGGCAGAAGCTTCGGCGGATCGGACTGGCACCGGCCGGACCGACGACCCCGCCGGGCTGACTGCGGTCCTGAAGACCGGCGGGCAGGTCAGGACCGGACCAGCGAGATGGCGTACGCGGGCCAGAACTCACCGCTGGGCGGTTCACCCGGACGACAGGCACCGTCGGACTCGCCCGGAAACTTGATCCAGAGCAGGGCGTCCACCCGGGGTAGGCCGGGCTCGGCGGTGGGATCCTCACCGATCGCCCGCCCCGGGGGGTTGCACCAACTCGGCGCACCGTCGACCCGCTCACTCGGGTGAGGTCCGTTGCCGTTGCGGCTGGTGTCGATGACGAATGTGCTGTCGCCACCGAGGGCGTCGGAGATCCGGTGCCCGTAGTCGACGTTGTCCGCGGTGTACACGAAGTTCGCCACGTTCAGCGCGAACCCGTCGGCCTGGGCCACGCCGGCCTGGCGCAGCGCCGCCGCCAATGCTTCGACGTCACGGATCCATTCCGGGTGCCCCGCGTCGAGGTAGATCCGCGCGGTCGCGGTACTGGCCAGTACCGCGACCGCGTCCCGAAGTAGCGCGAGCCGGGCGGCGGGATCAACGACGCAGCCGGCCACCGCGTCGGGCAGTGCCCCCGGTTCGAGCACGACGACGACCGGACGGCCGGCGATACCGGCGGCGACCTGACGAATCCACGCCTGGTACTGCGTACTGGTACCAGCACCTCCACCACCCCGCCGGCCGCAGTCACGTTGTGGCAGGTTGTGTGCCACCAACACGGGTGTCTGCCCGGCGATCGCGGCCTGCCCAAGGAAGGCGTCGACCTCGTCGCGGGGGTCGCCACCGGTCAGCCACTTCGCGCTCGGTCGGCTGCCGATCGCGCGTAACGTCTGCGCTGCGGTCGCCTCACCCCGGGCCGCACGCCGCTGGGCCTCCGCCTCGGCCGGATTGGCCGGGTCGAGGTAGAACACGGAGGGCGCGGGCGGCGGTGCGGAACTGGCCCCGCCGGACGCCCGTGACGGTCCGGGCTGGCCGGAACAGCCGGCCAGCAGGACCGCGATCGCGATGGTGGCCGCCGCGACACCGGTCGGCGTTGGTGGACGTCGAAACCAGGTACGCCGGTTGGTTGGCCGGACGACAGGCATGTGATCAGTCGTCGTCTTCGTCGTCGAGCCGGGCCAGCCAGGTGGCGAACCGTTCGACCGGAGTCTCGAACTCCGGGTTGGCGTCGACGAAGTCACGAAGCCGAGCGCCCAGCCACTCCAGGCTGACCTGCTCGTCGCCGCGCCGCTCGACCAGTTCCTCGATGCCCCGGTCGGTGAAGTACATGAGTCAACTCGCTTCCTCACCGGAGCCCCGGTGAAGCCGGTCGGTCCCGCCCCGCCGTGGGCGGGACGGGACCGGGTCAGTTCTCGTCAGGGGCGGGGAAGTGCCGCCTCGATCAGCGAGGTCTGCTCGACCTCGTGCATCTTCGCCGAGCCGACGGCCGGAGCCGCGGCGGCCGGACGGGAGATACGCCGCAGCCGAACACCGTCGAGATGCTCCAGCAGGTTGAGCGCGACGAACGACCAGGCACCCTGATTGGCCGGTTCCTCCTGCACCCAGGCGAAGTCCTCCGCGTTCGGGTACTGCGCGAGAGCCGCCTGGATCTCCTCCACCGGCATCGGGTAGAGCTGCTCCAGACGGATGATCGCCGTATTGGTGATCTCGCGTTCCTGGCGCGCCTGGAACAGGTCGTAGTAGATCTTGCCCGAGCAGAGCAGCACCCGCTTGACCCGCTCGGGGTTACCGGCCGCCGGGTCGACGAGCACCGGGGCGAAGGTACCGGTGGTGAAGTCCTCCACCGAGGAAACGCAGAGCTTGTGCCGCAGCAGCGACTTCGGGGTGAACACCACGAGCGGCTTGCGCTTGGGCGACAGGGCCTGCCGGCGCAGCAGGTGGAAGTAGTTCGCCGGGGTCGTCGGGTTCGCCACCCGCATGTTGTCCTCGGCGCAGAGCTGGAGGAACCGCTCCGGGCGGCCGGAGGTGTGGTCCGGGCCCTGACCCTCGTGGCCGTGCGGCAGCAGCAGGGTCACCGCGGAACGCTGGCCCCACTTCACCTCGCCCGAGGAAATGAACTCGTCGATCACCGACTGGGAGCCGTTGACGAAGTCACCGAACTGCGCCTCCCAGCAGACCAGCGCGTCGAGGTTCTCCACCGAGTAGCCGTACTCGAAGCCCATCGCCGCGTATTCGCTCAACAGCGAGTCGTGGACGAAGAACCGGGAGCGCTCGCCGTCCGCGGTGAGGGACTGCAGCGGCAGGTAGTCGTCGCCGGTCTCCGCGTCGACGATCGAGGCGTGCCGCTGCACGAACGTCCCGCGCCGGGAGTCCTGTCCGGCGAGCCGGACGGTGACCCCGTCGTGCAGCAGCGCACCGAAGGCGATGATCTCGCCGAAGCCCCAGTCGATGGTGCCCTCGACAGCCATCCGGGCCCGCCGGTCGAGCAGCTGCCGAATTCGCTTGTGGGGCGTGAAGCCGTCAGGAAGGTTGACGTGCGCCTCACCGATCGCCTTGATGACCGACGCCTCGGTCGCCGTCTCCACCTGCGGTTCGGGCTCGTCCTGCCGGGCCGGACGGCTCAGCTGGCGTGGCGTGCTGGCCGCGTCGCGGGTGGCCTTGAAGACCCGCTCCAACTGGGCTTGGTAGTCGCGCAGCAGCTCTTCGGCATCCTCGACGGTGATGTCGCCCCGCCCGATCAGTTCCTCGGTGTAGAGCTTGCGGACCGAGCGCTTCGAGTCGATGATCCGGTACATCTGGGGGTTGGACATCGAAGGGTCGTCGCCCTCGTTGTGTCCGCGCCGCCGGTAGCAGACCAGATCGATCACGACGTCCTTGTTGAACGCCTGGCGGTACTCGAAGGCCAGCCGGGCGACCCGGACGACGGCCTCCGGGTCGTCACCGTTGACGTGGAAGATCGGGGCCTGGATCATCCGGGCCACGTCGGTGCTGTAGAGGCTGGAGCGGCTGTACTCCGGTGCGGTGGTGAAGCCGACCTGGTTGTTGACCACCACGTGGACCGTCCCGCCGGTACGGTAACCGCGCAGCTGGGAGAGGTTGAGCGTCTCGGCCACCACGCCCTGACCGGCGAAGGCAGCGTCGCCGTGCACCGCCAGTGGCAGGACGGTGTAGCCCTCCAGCTTGAGGTCGATGCGGTCCTGTTTGGCCCGGACGATCCCCTCCAGTACCGGATCGACGGCCTCCAGGTGAGACGGGTTGGCCACCACCGAGACCTTCACGGCGTGGTCGCCGTCGGGGGTGGTGAACTTGCCGTTCTGACCGAGGTGGTACTTCACGTCGCCGGAACCCTGCGTGGAGCGCGGGTCCAGGTGCCCCTCGAACTCGGAGAAGATCTTCTCGTACGGCTTGCCGACGATGTTCGCCAGCACGTTGAGTCGGCCCCGGTGCGCCATGCCGATGACGACCTCGTCCAGGCCACCCTCGGCGGAGGCCTCCAGCACCTCACCGAGCAGCGGGATGAGTGATTCGCCGCCTTCGAGGGAGAAGCGCTTCTGGCCGACGTACTTGGTCTGCAGGAAGGTCTCGAACGCCTCGGCGGCGTTGAGCCGGTTGAGCACGTGCTTCTGCTCGCCGGCCGGGGGCTTTTCGTACCTGCGCTCGACCCGTTCCTGGATCCAGCGTCGTTCGGCCGGGTCCTGGATGTGCATGTACTCGATGCCTACCCGGCGGCAGTAGGAGTCGCGCAGGACGCCCAGGATCTCCCGTAGCTTCATCCGTTGCCGGCCGGCGAAGCCGTTGACCGGGAAGGTGCGGTCGAGATCCCACAGGGTCAGGCCGTGTTGGAGCACGTCCAGATCCGGGTGCTTACGGATCTTGAATTCCAGCGGGTCGGTGTCGGCCATCAGATGGCCACGGACCCGGTAGGAGTGGATCAGCTCGTGCACCCGCGCCGTCTTGTTGATCTGGCCTTCGCTGTCGACGGCGACGTCGCGCATCCAGCGCACCGGCTCGTAGGGGATACGCAGCGAGGTGAAGATCTGGTCGTAGAAGCCGTGCTCGCCGAGCATCAGCTCGTGCATGACCTTGAGGAACTCGCCGGACTGTGCGCCCTGGATGATCCGGTGGTCGTAGGTACTGGTCAGCGTGATGACCTTGCTGACCGCCAGCTCGGCCAGGGTGGCCTCGCTCATGCCCTGGTACGGCGCCGGGTACTCCATGGCACCGACCCCGATGATGGCGCTCTGGCCCTGCATGAGGCGCGGCATGGAGTGCACGGTGCCGATGCCGCCGGGGTTGGTCAGCGAGATGGTGGTGCCGGAGTAGTCCTCCATGGTCAGCTCGTTCTTGCGGGCCCGCCGGACGACGTCCTCGTACGCCTGCCAGAACTGCCGGAAGTCCATCTGCTCGCACGCCTTGATGGAGGGGACCACCAGGTTGCGGCTGCCGTCGGGCTTGGTCAGGTCGATGGCGATGCCCAGGTTGACGTGCTCGGGGCGGACCGTCGCCGGCTTGCCGTCGACCTCGGCGAAGGAGTTGTTCATCTCCGGGTGGGCGACAAGCGCCCGCACCAGGGCGTAGCCGACCAGGTGGGTGAAGCTGACCTTGCCGCCGCGCCCCCGGGCGAGATGATTGTTGATCACGATGCGGTTGTCGACCAGGAGTTTGGCCGGCACGGCCCGGACGCTCGTCGCGGTCGGTACGGTCAGCGACGCGTCCATGTTCTGCACGATCTTGGCGGCCACCCCGCGGAGCGGCGTGGTCTGCGGACCGCTGGCGGTTGGTGTGGTCCGGTCGGGTCGGCCCTTCGTCGGCTCGGCCTTCGCGGCGACCGTCGGCTTCGCGGCGGCTGGCTTCGCGGCGGTCGGCTTGGCAGCGGTCGGCTTGGTGGTCGCAGGTGCCGACTTCGTCGTATCCGCCGCCGCGCTGCGGTCACCCTGACCCTCGGTCTTGGCCGTCGGTGCGCTCTTCGGAGCAGTCTCGGCCCTGGCCGGTGCGGCGTCCTTGGTCGCGGCGGTGGCGGCCGACCGCCGGTCACCGGCTCCCGCTGTGCTCTGGCCAGGCCGGTAGTCGGCGAAGAAGTCGTGCCAGGCCGGATCGACGCTGCCGGGATCGGCGAGGTAGCGCTGGTACATCTCCTCGACGATCCACTCGTTCGGGCCGAAACCCGCCAGTGGGTTCTCCTGCGAAGTCTGCTGGGTCGACACGGCCGGTAATCGCCTCTTTCACGCGGGTTGTGTGTCACGCGGGGACCGGTGCGCCGGGACGGGCGCACAGGACGGTTCCAGGCTACGCCGTACCCGACCCGGAGGCATTTCCGCCTCCGCCGCGTGGTCGGATTCACAGAAGATGCAAGAAGTTCGGTCAGCGCTGCGTGATTCTTTGATTGCTGTTACCGCTGACGGGCCCGGAGCGCCGGCTGTCACCGGCGGTCCGGACCCGTCGAGGTCGGGCGTCCCGACTCGGCCGCCCGGGCGTCAGGAAATGTCGCGGCGTCGGGTGATGACGATCCCGACCACACCGCTGACCAGGGCGTAGCCCACCAGCACGAGCGCGCCGACCCACCAGGCGGGCAGCATCTCGTTCTCGCCAGGCGTGATCATGATCTGGGAGGCGGCGGCCGGCCAGATCACCTGCCACTTGATGACCGCCATGCTGTCCAACAGGTTCGCCAGCAACAGGAAGAGCAGGCCCACCACCTGAGTACCGATGAGGTAGAGCACCGAGGCGGTGATCACCGCGCCCAACTGATTGGTGATGAGCGTGCCGATGCCCACGCCAAGAACCGTCCAGATCGCGTACGCCATCAGGTTGAGCAGCAGGGCCCGCTGGACCTCCCACTCGCCGAGCTGGGTTCCGTAGTCGTTGAGCGCGAGGAACGTCGCGCCGGCGGCGAGGTCGATGAGCGTGGTCACCAGCCAGAACGCGAAACCGAGCAGGCTGGCCGCGACGAGCTTACTGACGATCACCGAGGTACGGCGCGGGGTGGCCAGGAACGTCGTGGTCGCGGTCTGGTGGAAGAACTCGTTGGTGACCATGAGGATGCCGATGAGCATCACGAACATCAGGCCGAGGTACTGGCCTGAGGTGTAGAGGTTGGCGGCCTGCGCCGGCGCGGACGCGGCGTCGCCGGTGTAGCCGAACTGGTCCCCACTGCCGCCGAGTGTCTCGCTGGCCAGCCAGGCGTTGACGGTGAACGCCAGAACGATCGAGAGGAACGCACCGATGGCCAGCCACCACCAGGTACTCGTCGTACGGATCTTGAGGAGTTCGGCGCGGACGAGGTTGCTCATCGGATGCCCGCCTTTCCGGCCGTCAGCTCCAGGAACACGCGTTCCAGGTCGGGGCGCTCAGTGGTCAGCTCGTGCAGTTCCACCCCGGCGGCCAGGGCCGCCCGCCCCACCGTCGGGGCATCGACCCCGCCGATCAGAAGGGCGCCCTGCCCGTCGTCCTCCACCGTGGCCGGTCCGTCCTTGAGCGCCGCGGTCAGCACGTCGGCCTGCGGGGTGCGGACCCGGACCCGGACGCCCTGCGCCATGGATCCGATCACCTGGTCCACCGGCCCCTGCCGGACCAGCTGTCCGGCCGCGATGATCACGACATCGTCGGCCAGCAACTGCATCTCCGAGAGCAGGTGGCTGGAGACGAGTACGGTGCGTCCCTCGGCGGCCAACCCCTTGAGGAACCCTCTCATCCACCGGATGCCCTCCGGGTCCAGCCCGTTGGCCGGCTCGTCGAGGATCAGCACCCGGGGGTCACCGAGCATCGCGGCAGCGATGCCGAGCCGCTGCTTCATGCCCAGCGAGTAACCCTTGAACTTCCGCTTTCCGGCAGGGGCCAGCCCGACCAGATCCAACGCCTGGTCGGCTCGCTCCCGAGGCAATCCGGCAGCCGCGCAGAGCACCCTCAGGTGATTTATGCCGGTACGCCCCTTGTGCGCGCTGGACGCTTCCAGGACCGCGCCGACATGCCGTAGCGGGTCGGTCAGGTCGGGGTAGCGCTGACCGCCGATGGTGGCCGCTCCGGCGGTCGGGGTGACCAAATTCAACAGCATCCGCAGGGTCGTGGTCTTACCCGCGCCGTTCGGGCCGAGGAAGCCGGTGACCCGGCCCGGTTCGACCGTGAACGACAAGTTGTTGACCGCGAACATGTTGCGGTACCGCTTGGTCAGACCGGAAACCACGATCTGTGCGTCGTCTGGGGGGCTCGGTTGCCCGTCGGTCATCGTTCTCCTCCTGTGTCGGCGCCTAGGTGCGCCGTTGCACAGCGTGACGCTAGTGGTCGAGCAATGCAATCGGGCGTGTTCCGGAGATCGTGGTCCGCCTCAGGCGGGAACCGCCTCCGCCCCAGGTACGAGCCGTCGACCGCCGCCCCTAGACGGCGAGCCAGGTCGCCCGGGCATGGCCGAGTAGCCGGTCGTCCGGGGCGTACAGGCTGGTGTGCACGAACGCCTTGCGGCCCTCGGTACGCACCAGTGCGCCGGTGACCACGCACTCGTCGCCAGGGCAGGGCAGCGCCTCGACCCGGGCCGCGATCCGGCCGAGCACGTACGGGCGTCCGGCACCGATCACCACCCAACCGCCGGGGCAGTCCAGGACGGCCCAGACCGTGGCGACGTCGAGACGTACCGGTGCCCGCACCGGTGCGGCCGTCCGGCCGTCCGGCAGCCGCCCCGGAAAGATCCGCAGGCCGTCGGTGCGCAGCGGGCCGCAGACGTAGCAGCCGGGAAACGGGTGGTCGACCAGCCCCGGGTACGCCGCCGACGCGGACCGGGCCGTCATCAAGTCGACCGGCGGGACCACGGCGTCGTCGAGATCCGGTGCCGGGCGCAGTTGCGCGACCACCTCGCCGGCCGGATCGTGCACCTGCGAGCCGACGAGCGTCAGCTCGGTGTCGAGTGGCGGTGGCCGGCGCAGGGTCACCTCGACCGGCTCGTTCCCGCCGTAGGCGGTGGCGAACACCCCGGCGCTCCAACCGCCGTTGCCCGAACCGGGTGGTCCGTTGAAGCGCCCCTCGATGATCATCGGACCGTCCTCCGCTCCGCCGCCCGGCTCGTCGCCGGCACCCCCGGCAGCCTCGCACGCGTCACGGGCCGCCGGTGCGACGGGTCGGCCACCGGTCGCCGACCGGCGTTCACCGGATCGACATCGCTGGTCACCATGGCTGGCAACCGACCGGGCGCTACACAGGTGGCATGGCCGTTCTGCCAGCCGCTGACGTAGCACTGACGACAAGTGGCTACACCCTGTCGATCGCCGACGACCCCAGCCAGATCGAGGCCGCGCAACGCCTGCGTCATCAGGTGTTCGCCGGCGAGTTGGGCGCGACCGTGTCCCGCGACACGGCGGGCCTCGACCGTGACGTCTTCGACAACTACTGCGATCACCTTCTGGTGCGCCAGGAAAGCACCGGAGAGGTGGTCGGTACGTACCGGCTGCTGCCACCAGGGCGTACCGGCCGCCGGTACGCCGAAAGCGAGTTCGACCTCAGCGCACTCGACCCGTTACGTACCCACCTGGTCGAGGCCGGCAGGTCCTGCGTGCACCCGGGGCACCGCAGCGGCGCGGTGATCAACCTGATGTGGGCGGGCATCGCCCGCTACCTGCACCTGCGCGGTCTGCGTTGGCTCGGTGGATGTGCCTCCGTGCAGGTGGCCGACGGTGGCCTGGCCGCCGCCGAGGTGTGGGCCCAGGTGCGGGCGAAACACCTGTCCCCCCCAGCACTGCGGGTCCGCCCGCTGCGACCCTGGTTCGCCGAACCGGCTGTGCCGACCGAGACGGTCGCCGGGTCGGCCAAGCTGGTCCCGCCGCTGCTACGGGGCTACCTGCGGCTCGGTGCCCAGGTCTGTGGGGAACCGGCGTACGACCCGGACTTCAGGGTGGCCGACTTCTACGTGCTGCTCTGCATGGACCGAATCAACCCGCGCTACCTGCGGCACTTCCTCGGCGGGCAGCCGTGAACCGGCTCTGGCGACCCAGCTCCGGCTGCGGTCCGGACTGCCTCCCCCGCGACGGGGCACCAGCAAGTTCGGTGCTCCGGCAATCTGGCCGCGTCGCCGGCCTACTCGGCATGCTCGTACTCGGCATCGGGCTGGCGGCTCTGCTCCCGGCGCTGCCGGCCCAGGAACGCCACGCCGCGCTGCGTGGCTGGGCCCGGTTCACCACCCGCGCCTGCGGCATACGGCTCGAAGTACGCGGTCGGCTGCCCCGCCGGCGGGCCCTGCTGGTGGCCAACCACGTCTCCTGGTGCGACGTCCTCGCGCTGCTCGCGGTCGCGCCGGCCCGGCTGGTAGCCAAGCAGGAGATCGGGCGGTGGCCACTTGTCGGCCTGCTCGCCCGTGCGGCCGGCACCGTGTTCGTGGACCGTGCCCGCCCCCGCGGGCTCCCCGCGACAGTAGGTCGGGTCGCCGCCGCGTTGCGGTCCGGCCGTTCGGTGGCGGTGTTCCCCGAAGGCACCACCTGGTGCGGCGCCGCGACCTCCTGCCGTCCGCCGACCGGTTTCCGACCGGCGATGTTCCAGGCCGCGATCGATGCCGGTGCCCCCGTGGTGCCGATGCGGATCGGCTACCGCTGTGGGGAGACCGGCGAGACCACCACCGCACCGGCCTTCGTCGCCGACGAGACGCTGGTGCGTTCGGTACGGCGGATCCTCGCCATCCGGAAGCTGACGGTCTGCGTCGACATCGCCGCGCCGCTGCACCCCGGACGCTCCGCAGACCGGCGGGCGCTGGCCCAGGTCGCCGAGTCGGCGGTGCACCTCGTACCGTCGACACCGGCGGCGCGGCCGGCACCGGTGGCCGCCGGGCCCGCGCAGCCGGTACGGCCCGCCCCTTCCGTGCTACCGGTACCGAACCGGTCACCGGCAGCCGGGCCCGTGGCCGGTGCGGGGGAGTGCCCGCTGGCCGGTGAAGCGGAGCGGGAACTGCCGCTGGCCGCCTGACCACCCGGCGCAGGTGAGGCCGGGCCCGGCGGTGGTGCCGGGCCGACTCCGCCCGCTCACAGGGTTTTTCCAGCATCCGCCCAGCGGAGGCGCAGTGTCCGCGCGGATGATGGGCGGCATGGCCGCTACCCAGACCGAGGCGCGACTGCTCGTCGTCGAGGACGATCCCAACATCCTCGAACTGCTCTCCGCGAGCCTGCGCTTCGCAGGGTTCGACGTGGCCACCGCCACAAGTGGTAGCGCGGCGCTGAGCGCGGCCCGGGACCATCGCCCCGACCTCGTGGTGCTCGACGTGATGCTGCCGGACCTCGACGGGTTCGAGGTGATCCGGATGATGCGCGAGGGGGGTACGCGTACACCGGTGGTTTTCCTCACCGCCCGCGACGCGACCGACGACAAGATCCGCGGGCTCACCCTCGGCGGCGACGACTACGTGACCAAACCGTTCAGCCTGGAGGAGCTGACCGCCCGGATCCGGGCGGTGCTACGCCGCACCAGCACCGGTGAGCAGGCGCCGGCCCGGCTGTCCTTCGCCGACCTGGAGCTGGACGAGGAAACCCACGAGGTGTACAGGGCCGGTCAACGGGTGCAGCTCTCGCCCACCGAGTTCAAACTGCTGCGCTACCTGATGCTCAACGCCAACCGGGTGCTCTCCAAGGCACAGATTCTCGACCACGTGTGGAACTACGACTTCCGAGGCGACGACAACATCGTCGAGTCGTACATCTCGTACCTGCGCCGTAAGGTCGACACCACCGACCCTCGGCTGATCCACACCCTGCGCGGCGTCGGGTACGTCCTGCGCAAGCCGGCGGCGTGAACGCCCTGCAGCAGGGCAAGCTCCGGCTCCGCGCGGTACCGCTGCGGGTCAAGCTGGTCGCGGCCGTCCTCGCCCTGGTCGCAGCCGCCCTGCTGGTGATCGCCTCGCTGACCACGATCTTCCTGCGTAGCTACCTGGTGGACCAGGTAGACGTGGAACTGACGACCTCGGCCGACAATCTCGAAGCGGTGGCCGGAGCCGAGCGTTTCGGCACCGACCTGCCCACCGACTACCTGGTGGTTTTCACCGACAGCCGGACCGGCTCCGTCTCCTGGGTCTACTTCGACACCAAACGGTTCGACGTCAACGACCTACCGCCCTGGCCGGAAGACGCCGCCGGCTTCGAACAGGCGGCCGGGAAACCGTTCCTGGCCCGCGCACGGGCCAGCGACATGCGTTGGCGGATGCTGTACACCGAACTGCCGAACGGTCAGTGGACCGCGATCGGTCAACACCTCACCGACGTCGACCAAGCGGTGAAACGGCTGATCTGGATCGATCTGCTGGTCGGTGGGGCAGTGCTGATACTGCTCGCCTCGGTCGGCGCGGCGATCGTCCGAACCAGCCTCAAACCGCTGGTGGAGATCGAACGTACCGCCGCCGCCATCGCCGGTGGTGATCTCAGCCGTCGGGTGCCGGACCCGGAGGGTGGCCAGCCCTGCCCGACCTCGGAGCTGGGACGCCTCTCCCGGGCCCTCAACGCGATGCTCAGCCAGATCGAGATGGCCTTCACTGCCCGGGCGGCGTCGGAATCCGCAGCCCGCTCCGCCGAGATCGCCGCCCGGGAGGCTGCCGAGGGCGCGCGGGCCTCCGAGGCCCGGGCCCGCCGCTCCGAGGAACGGATGCGACAGTTCGTGGCGGACGCCTCACACGAACTGCGCACCCCGCTGACCACCATCCGAGGCTTCGCCGAACTGTACCGTCAGGGTGCGGCCCGGGCCCCCGAGCAAACCGCCGACCTGCTGCGACGGGTCGAGGACGAGGCGGCCCGGATGGGGCTCCTGGTGGAGGACCTGCTGCTGCTGGCGCGCCTGGACCGCGAACGACCGCTCTCGCTCGCCCCGGTGGAGCTGCCGGTGCTGGCAGCGGACGCGGTGGCGGCCGCCCGCGCCGTGGCACCGGATCGACGGATCGAGCTGGAGATCGGGCCCAACTCCGGGCCGCTCGTGGTACGCGGCGACGACGCCCGGCTACGGCAGGTGATCGGCAACCTGATGACCAACGCACTGCGACACACACCGCCCGGTGCTGCGGTGACGTTGCGGCTGCGGGCCGAGCCCGGCGAACTGGCGGTGATCGAGGTGGCCGACACCGGCCCGGGGCTCAACGCCGAACAGGCGGAGCGGGTCTTCGAGCGCTTCTACCGGGTGGACGCCTCACGTACCCGTCGGACCGACGGCAACACCGGCACCGGACTCGGCCTGGCCATCGTGGCTGCCCTGGTGACCGTGCACCAGGGGGCGGTCGAGGTAACCGAGACACCGGGTGGTGGTGCCACCTTCCGGGTCCGGTTGCCGCTCGCACCGGCCACCGACATCGACGACCAGTGATTTTCAGCCAATCCTCAGTTCAGCCCAAGGCGGGACGCAGAGCGATGGGGGAAGGTAGAGGCATGACCGAGTACGAGTCCGACCCGCGCCGGCCGGCCCCCACCGACGCCGAGCCGTCGCATCCCGAGCTGACCCGCGCCGAGTACGTGCGGTCCGACTCTTCGTTCCCCACCCGATCCGACGCCGACTCGACGGTCGAGGGGCCGACCGTACCGGTCTCGGCCGTCGACCAGCCCTCATGGGCGTCGCCCGGCAGTAACCAGCACCACCACCACCCGTACCAGCCGGGTGCCCACTACCCCGGCAACCCCTGGTACCCCGGCCCGCCCACCTGGAGCGGCGCCCAGCCACCCGGCGCCGGGCAGCCCGGCCACCCCGGGCAGGCCAGCGGAGTACCAGCCGGGTACCCGGCTCAGCCGGCCCCGTGGGGACCGACCCCGGCGGGTGCCGGCCCCCGCCCCGGCAGGATCGCCAAGCTGGCTGGGGCCGGCGTGGCGGTGTTCGCCCTGATGTTGGGCAGCGGGGTCGCCGGGGGAGCCCTGGCTCTCGCGCTCAGTGACGGTGGCGGAATCACCCGCACCTACAGCGCCGCACCCGTGATCGACGGCGCCGACCTGCCGCGCATCGCCGCCTCGGTGCAGGACAGCGTCGTGTCCATCAGCACCGGCAGCGGTGAGGGCTCCGGCGTGGTGCTCAGCTCCGACGGTTACCTGTTGACGAACAACCACGTGATCGCCGGCGGCGGTGACACGGTCCGTGTCTTCTTCGCGGACGGCACCAGTACGCAGGCCGAGATCGTCGGCACCGACCCGAAGACCGACCTCGCGGTGCTGAAGGCCAACGGGTTGACCGACCTCCAACCGGCCACGCTCGGTGACAGCGACGCGATGCAGGTCGGTGACCAGGTGCTCGCACTGGGCAGTCCACTCGGCCTGCAGGGCTCGGTCACCGCGGGGATTCTCAGCGCCCGGGACCGCACCATCCAGGCCGGCGGGGGCCAGCAACTCCCGGGGCAGGGTGTCAGCTCGATCTCCGGGCTGCTGCAGACCGACGCTCCGATCAACCCGGGCAACTCGGGTGGTGCGCTGGTGAACACCCGGGGCGAGGTGATCGGCATCAACACGGCGATCGCCACCGCCGGCCAGGGCAGCACCGGCAACATCGGGGTGGGTTTCGCCATCCCGAGCAACAAGGCCAAGGACGTCGCCGAGAAGCTCCAGCGTGGCGAGAAAATCAGCCACCCGTCGCTGGGGGTGAGCGTGAACGCGGCGCCGGACGGCGGTGCGCTGATCGGCGCGGTCAGCCCGGGCAGCGCGGCTGAGCGGGGCGGGCTGCAACAGGGTGACGTGATCACCAAGTTCGGCGACAAGGTGATCAACGACTCCAACGACCTGGTAGCCGCCGTCCAGGCCGGCAAGGTCGGCGACCAGGTCGAGATCACGTACCAGCGGAACGGGGCCGAGACGACGGCAATCGTGACGCTCGCCGAAGCATCCTGACGAACAGACCTGCTTCCTCCCTCCGGGGCGGCGGGTGGCGCGGCCAAGGGGGTTGGCCGCGTTACCCGCCGCCCCTTCTCGGCGACTCACCCGGAACGGGCGAACCGGGCTCACCCCATCGGCAGCCAGCATCGGCGGTGGAGATTTCGAAGAGCGGACGGGGGTGCCTGCCATGACCACGCCGACGGCGGTCCACAACGACAACCGGATCCAGCGTGACGTGCTCGACGAACTCGCCTGGGACGCGCAGGTACGCTCGACCGACATCGGGGTGAGCGTACGAGACGGAGTGGTTGCGCTCACCGGTGGCGTGGACAGCGCCGCCCGGAAATGGGCGGCGGTGCGCGGGACCCACCGGGTACGCGGAGTCCGGGGCGTCGCCGACGACATCGAGGTACGTCCGACGGGCCCGGTGGACGTCACCGACGGCGACCTGGCGATCGCGGCCAGCCGAACGTTGGAATGGAACGGCTTCGTGCCGGCCGAACGGCTGGACCTGACCGTTGCCGACGGTTGGCTGATGCTCCGCGGCGCGGTGGAGTTCGGCTGGCAGCGGCGTACCGCCGAGCGGGAGCTGCGGCGGCTTCGGGGCGTACGCGGTGTCACGAATTTGGTCGAGGTGCGGCCCGCCGCGCCGATCGACGCCGAACGGATCCGCAGTGACGTGCAACGGGCCCTGCTGCGGGGAATCGGAACGGAACGGGTGACCGTCGACGTGCGCGACGACACGGTGACGTTGACTGGTGTGGTCCGGTCCTGGTGGGAACGGGATCAGGCGGAACGGATCGCCTGGTCGGCCGAGGGAGTGTGCATGGTACGGGACCAACTGCTCGTGGCTGGCTGAACGGCTGTGACGGACGCCGGTTTGCCCACGCTGGGACCGGGAAGACCCTCGATCCAGCACGGCAGCCGATCGGGGCTGACGCCCCCGGACACCGACGGGGAGGGCACGTGGCCGACGACCTTGCGCGTGAACAGCGGTTGCGGATAGCCATGGTCGTGCCACCCTGGCTCTCGGTACCGCCACCAGGCTACGGCGGACTGGAACAGGTGGTGGCCGGTCTGGTCGACGCCCTGATCGCCCGCGGGCACGCGGTGACGCTCATGGGTGCCGGCGCGGCGCACGGCACCGCCGCCGACTTCCTGGCCACCCTCGACGAGCTGCAGTTCGACCGCCTCGGTGAGGCGCTGCCCGAACTGGCCCATCTCGCCCGGGTCAACCATCTGCTCAGCGCCGCCGACTTCGACATCGTGCACGATCACAGCACGATCGGTCCGCTGGTGGCCGGGCGTCGGGAGGTACCCACCGTGGCCACCGTGCACGGCAACCCGGTGGGCGAGTACGGCACAGTGCTCAGCGACACCGACCGGGGGGTGGGCCTGGTGGCGATCTCCCACACCCAGCGGGCATTGAACCCGCACCTGCCCTGGGTCGGCACCGTACACAACGCGATGAGCCTGGCCGGCTTCCCACGCAAGCACGCCCCCAGTCACGGGCCGGTGCTGTGGCTCGCCCGGTTCAGCCCCGACAAGGGGCCGGAGCTGGCCATTCGAGCCTGCCGGGCGGCAGGTCTGCCGCTGGTGCTCGCCGGCAAGTGCAACGAGCCCGCCGAACGGCGCTACTACGACGAGGTGATCCAGCCGATGCTCGGGCCGGACGTCACGGTGGTGTTCGACGCCGACCGCAGATCCGTACTGCGGCTGCTGGTCGAGGCGCGCTGCCTGGTGATGCCGATTCAGTGGGAGGAGCCGTTCGGCATCGTGATGCTCGAGGCGATGGCGACCGGGACACCCGTGGTGGCGCTGAACCGGGGAGCGGTACCGGAACTGGTGCGTACCGGGGTGAGTGGGCTGATCTGTCAGCGACCGGACGAGTTGCCGGCGGCACTGCGGCAGACCGTCAACCTCGACCCGGAGGACTGCGTGACGCACGTGGCCCGGACCTTCTCCACCGAGCGGATGGCCGTCGGCTACGAGGAGGTGTACCGCCGCTTCCTGGCCGGGGCGTCCCCTGGCGCCACGGTGCGGGAACCGGCCCGGGTCACTCCGGCCTGACCGTTCGCACCGATCAGACCTGCGCTGCACCGAGCGCGGTGATCGCTGCGTCCAGCTGCTGTGCGTACGCCGTGCTGAGACCGTTCTCGCGTAACCGCATGGAGACCTTCTCGCGGAGCCGAGCCACGCCGGGTCCCAGCTCTCCCTCGCCGCGGGCCACCGCCCGAGTGAGGTTGCGGAGTTCGTTGCGCAGATCGAGGCCGACATCGTCGCGAATGCCGCCATCTGCGAGACCGGCACTGATCATCTCGTCCAGGCGGTTGGCGGCCGCCACGAGACTGTCGCCACCCGGGTCGGGGCCGTCGGTTGTCGTGGCCGGCGTCGGCGGGAAACCCGACGGTACGGCGGTGGGCGGCACGCTCGCGGTGCCGCCCGGTGGAGCCGGCTGGAGCATCGCGGTCGCTTCGGTCGTGGGCGGCACGGCAGTTGATCCACCGTCTTCCTCCGGCAACAACGCCGGCACCGCCAGGGCCACCACGATCAGCACGGCTACGGCCGCAGCGACGAGCAGCGGGCTACGACGCCGCCGCCCCTCGGGAACGGCACCGGAGGCCGGTACGGACCCGGCACCGTCGACCCCGACACCGGTCTTCCCGTCTCCGTCCGGGCGCCGGCCGATGGGGTCGACGACGGTTCCGGTACCCGGAGCCGTGTCGAAGGTGGACCCGTCGAGGTCAGGCTGGGCAGCGGTGCTACCGACGGTAGGCGGGACCCAGGCGGGACCCGGGACGGTGGCGGTCCGGTCCGTCGTAGGCAGCGTGGTGGTGGCCGCGAGCATCGCGTTGGCCCGCGGATCGGCGGGCAGCATCTGGTTGCGCAACGCGGTGGCCACCTGACGGGCGGTGGGGCGGTCGGCTGGATCCCGGGACAGGCAACGCAGGCAGATCTCGGCCACCTTCACCGGTAGCCCCGGCACCCCGGTCAGCGACGGCGGTGGGAGCTCGGTGAGCGCGACGGCGAGTTCGTCCCAGGTGTCCGCCGGATAGGGCACCCGACCGGTCAGGGTCTCGTGCAGCAGCACTCCGAGCGAGTAGACGTCGGTCGCCGGCTGGGCAGGCGCACCGTCGAGCCGCTCCGGCGCCACGTAGGCGGGGGTGCCGAAGGTGGCGCCGTCCTCGTCGTCGTCGGGAGCGCCGATCCGGGTCGCGATGCCGAAGTCGAGCACCTTTGCGCCGACCTGGGTCATCATCACGTTGGCCGTGGTGATGTCCCGGTGCACGATGCCGAGCCGGTGGGCGGCGGCAAGAGCGTCGGCGACCTGGGCTCCGATCTCCACCGCCTGCTGCCACGGCAGTGGCCCCTCGGTGAGCCGGAACTCCAGCTCCTCACCGCTGAGCAGTTCCATCACCACGAACGAGGTGATGGCACCGTCCGGCGACACCGTCTCGCCGTAGTCGTGCACCGAGGTGACGTTCGGGTGGACCAGCTGTGCGGCGGCTCGGGCTTCTTCGCGAACCATGTCGCGGAACCTGGCGTCGGCGGCAAGTGACGGGGCGAGTACCTTGAGCGCGACCACCCGGTCGAGTATCTCGTCGTGGGCCCGCCAGATGACCGACATGCCGCCGGAGCCGATCTGGTCGATCAGCCGGTATCTGGTGGCCAGCAACCGGCCGGGCTGCAGTGCTGGCTTCACGGATTGCACCTGCCTCATAGGTGGGAGCGGTATCAGGTTGCGCGAATGTTGCGCCACTGTCAACGGCCCTCGATGCGGCACCGGCAGGGTGCGGGATGAGCGGTCGGGTAGCGGCGCGACGCTGTTCCAGGGGGCAGGGGTGCCGGGGTGGGGCCGTCGGTGCCGGGCCGTGCCAGGATGAACGGCATGGCGCGGGGACCGGTTGCTTTCGTGCTCGGCGGCGGGGGTGTCCTGGGCGCGGTCGAGGTGGGCATGTTGCGGGCCCTGTTCCGGGCCGGAATCCGACCTGACCTGGTGCTCGGCACCTCGATCGGCGCGGTGAACGGCGCCCTGGTGGCCGCCGATCCGTCCGAGGCGGTGACCGACCGGCTGGTGCGTCTCTGGGCTTCCCCGGAAGCCAGCGAAGTGTACGGCGACTCGGTCGCTCGGCAGCTGCGACGCTTCGCCGCCCGTACCCATCTGCACTCGCCCCGACCGTTGCGGAAGCTGTTGGAGAACGAACTCGGCGCCCACACCACCTTTGCCGACCTCACCATCCCGTTTCGCTGCTGCGCGGCGAACATCGAGCGGGCCGCCGAGCACTGGTTCGTCAGCGGGCCGGTGGTACCGGCCGTCCTCGCCTCCGCCTCGGTGCCGGGGCTGCTACCGCCGGCCCGCATCGGTGATCAGCACTACGTGGACGGTGGGATCGTCAACTCCATCCCGATCGGCGAGGCGGTCGCCGCCGGTGCCGGCCGGATCTTCGTACTCCAGGTGGGCCGGATCGAGCGGGCGTTGGCGCCGCCCCGACGGCCTTGGGAGATCGCGCAGGTCGCATTCGAGATTGCCCGCCGACACCGGTTCGCCCGGGAGATGGCCGCCCTGCCCGACGGGGTGGAGGTGCACGTGCTGCCGACCGGTGGGCTGGAACCCCGCGACGACACTCCGTGGGCCTACCGGGACATGGCGGCGGTGGGCCGCCGGATCAGTCGGGCCTACTCGGCCTCCCGGCACTACCTGGCGAACCTGGAACGATGATGCCGTTACCCCCGCGCTGGCTACGCCGACTGCTGCTGGGACCCGGTGTGGTGCTGGCTGCGATCCTGCTGGTCACCACGGTGCCGGTGTGGGCCCTGCTGGCGCTCGTCGCGTCCCCGTTCGTCCCCGGGCGCCTGCGGCCGCTGCGGTTGCTCTGGATCGGCTGCTTCTACCTGGTGTGGGATGCGGCGGCACTGCTCAGCCTCTTCGGTCTCTGGGTGGGCTCCGGGTTCGGCTGGCGGGCACGTTCACCAGCCTTCCAGCGGGCCCACTACGTGCTGGCCGGATGGTTCCTGCGGGTGCTCTTCTGGCAGGCCCGGTGGACGTTGCGGTTGCGCATCGACGTGGTCGGCACCGACCCGGACACCGCGCTGCCGGGCCGGCCGGAACTGGTGCTGTGTCGGCACGCCGGTCCTGGCGACTCGTTCATCCTGATCCATGCGCTGGTGAACTGGTTCCAGCGGGAGCCGCGGATCGTCCTCAAGGACACCCTCCAATGGGATCCGGCCATCGACGTGCTGCTGAACCGGCTGCCGAGCCGGTTCATCGCCCCGGGACGCGACGGTCGGGGTTCGCTGACCGAGCAGGTCGGGCACCTCGCCACCGGTCTGGACGACGACGACGCCTTCGTGATCTTTCCCGAGGGCAGCAACTTCACTCCGAAACGCCGGCTGCGGGCCATCGCCCGACTGCGCGACCGGGGGCACGAGCGGATGGCCCTGAAGGCGGAGGCCATGCGCCACGTGCTCGCCCCGCAACCGGGCGGGCTGCTGGCGGCGCTCGACGCGGCACCCGACGCCGGCGCGATCTTCGTGGCTCACACCGGCCTGGACCGGATGCTCACCGTAACCGACGTGTGGCGCGAGCTGCCGATGGACAAACGGTTGGTGATGCGGTTCTGGTCGGTGCCTCCGGAGGAGATCCCGACCGGTCGGCAGGAACGCATCGACTGGCTGTACGAGTGGTGGTGTCGGATTGACGAGTGGATCGCGACCAACCACGACGACGCGACGTAGGGTGCGCAGGTGGAGCAGATCAGTGTGGTGACGACGGTGGTCGACGCGCGGTCGGTCGCCGATCTGCTGGCCGCCGCCGCGGTGGCCGGGCGGTTGGCGGCCTGCGCCCAGGTTGGCGGCCAGGTGGACAGCACTTACTGGTGGCGATCCGGGGTGGAGACCAGCAGCGAGTGGTCGGTGCAGTTCAAGACCGCGCCCGACCGGGTCGACGCTCTGGTCGAGCAGCTGCGGACCAGCCATCCCTACGAGGTGCCGGAAATTCTTGTCACCAGGGTGGACTGCGGTCATCCCGGGTACGCCGCCTGGGTGTTCGAGCACACCCGAGCCTGAGTACGCGCACTCTGGTGCCGGCGGAGCGCTGCCGTCGAGGATGACCGCGTGGACAACGACTACCCCTGCCCGGCCTGCGGATCCTCGGCGAATCTCGAGTCCGGCTGCCTCGGCTGCGGCCGTCCGCCGCACCCGACCGCCGCCGAGGTGATCCGGCTCGACCGGCAGATCACCGCGCTGGGTAGCGAAGTACAGCGGACGCGTCAGGCGTACGAGGAACTCGTCGGGCGGCTGGAGGCGGTACGACGTCGCCGGGGCGAACTGGCGGCCGCGGTCCGGGCCGAGTTCCCGACGCCCGTATCGCCCAGCCGCAGCGCCGCACTGGCTGTTGCCGACGTGCCGGCCGGTCGACGGCTGGCCCCGCAGCCGGTCCGCCTGGGCGGCGCGGAAACCCCGACCCGGACCGTGCAGGGTGTGCTCTTCGTCCTGGGTGGACTGCTGCTCGGCACGGCGGCGACCGTCTTCACCGCGGTGGCCTGGGCATCTGTTGGGGTGGTCGGTCGGGCGGCGATCCTGCTGGCGGTCACCGCGCTGCTGCTCGCCGTGCCGCTGGCAGCCCGTCGGCGGGGTCTGCCCGGCACGGCCGAGACCTTCGCTGCCGTCGGGCTGCTGCTGGTGCTGCTCGACGGGTACGCGGCCTGGTCGGTCGACCTGTTCGGGGTGACCACCTGGCCGGGCAGCCGGTACGCCGCACTCGTCGCGGTGATCGCTGCGGCGGTGTCCGTCGGCTACGCCCGACTCAGCCGGCTGGCCGTGCCGTGGTTCGCCGTGCTGCTGGCCGTCCAGCCGCTGCTGCCGTTGCTTGCCGCCGAGGCCCGTCCGGAACCGG
Organism: Micromonospora sp. HNM0581; assembly: GCF_012726175.1. Taxonomy (GTDB): domain Bacteria; phylum Actinomycetota; class Actinomycetes; order Mycobacteriales; family Micromonosporaceae; genus Micromonospora. Next base: position 65,069 of record NZ_JAASAD010000001.1, on the reverse strand, counting down.
CTGGTTGGGCGGTGGTCTTCGTCGGGGTGGCCACGGTCGACCTGGCGGTGGTGGTGGCGCTGCGGCGACGTGCCGGTCTCGTCGCGGACGAGGGGGCCGCGACGAATCCGGCGATCCGTCTCGCCGGTGTGGTGGTGGCCTGGGCCGCCTTCGCCGGTTGGCTGCTGCTCGGCGCGGGTTGCGCGCTGGTGCCGCTGCTGACCGGACGGGCGGGCGGGTTTCCGTTACTGGCCGGCGTACCGCTGCTGCTGGTGTCGCTCACCGCGTTCGGTGCGGCGTTGCTGGCCGGCGGCAGACCAGCACGGACGTTGACGGCCGGTGTGCTGGTGCCGGTGCTGGCCGGTGCCATCATCCGCCCGGCGGTGGAGTTACGCCCCTCGGTGTGGCTGGTGGTGGCGGCGCTGGTCACGGCCGGGCTGGCCGGCGCGGTACGACTGCTTCCGCCCGGCTGGCGGGCCGGTCCACGCGTGGGGGCGCTGCTGGTCGCCGGTGGTGGAGGACTGGTGGCGGCGCTGGCGGGGCTGTTCCTGGCCTGCGCTGCCGTGGGCCGGTCGTTGCCGCCGTGGCGGGGGGCCACGGCCGGGCCGGTCTTCGCCTGGGGTTGGCAGCTACCGGTGGCGGTGGCGCTGACCTTCGCGGCAGTGACACTGCTGCTGCCCCGTTCGGTGCGGTCGGCGGTGCCGGCGGTCGGTCTCGCCGCGACCGTGTTCGCCGTGCCGGCGGCCTGGGCCACGTCGTGGTCCGCCGTGGTCGCGATCGACCTCGCGGTGGGGGCCGTGTTGCTCGTCGCGGCGGTGCGGAGGCCGACGTTGCCGACGGTCACGGTGCTGACCTCGGCGTCGGCTGCCGCGGTGGTGCTCGGTCACGGGCTGGCGGTGGGGTTGGCCGATCCGCTGGGTGCCGGGTCCGCCTGCGCGGTGATCCTGTCCGTCGGCCTCGGCGTGGCGGTCGCCGGCCGACACTGCGACCCGGTGCGGCGGGCGGTGGCCGGCTGTGGGCTGGCTGCCGCCGTACTCGTGGTGCCGGCCGGTGCGGCGATCGCGTCGATCGGCGTCGGGGCCCCGCCGTGGTGGCAGGCCCGGGCCGCGTTGGCCGCCGTCGTGCTGCCGGCGGTGGCGCTGCTCACCCTGCGTCGATCCTGGCCGGAGCTGTCCGGGTACGCCGCGACCGGGCTAGCGGTGGTGGCGGTGTCGACCGGCCTGTCGCCGCTGACCGTGCCGGGTGCGGAGCGGGTCACGATCTACTCGGCGGTGGCGGCCACGCTCGTCGCGCTCGCCGGATTCCGGGGCCGCCCGGCGAGGGTGTTGCCGGCGGTGAGGCTGGGTCTGACCGTGGTGGCGGCGGTTGCCGCCGTGCCGGTGGCAGTGCCGGCCGTGCTGACGCCGTACGGCCCGCCAGGTGCCCTGTGGTCCGGTGCGCCGGCCACCCAGACGGTACCGGCTGCGCTACCGACCGGCCTGGCCCTGGCGCTGCTGGCGTCGGCGGCGGCCCTGGCCGCCTGGCCGACCTCCGGTACCGCCGGTTGGCGGGTCGCCGGGATGATGCTGCCCTTCGTGGCCGCGGCCTGCCCGGTGCTGCTGGTCGCCGCCACCGCGCCCTGGCCGGTGGTGCCGGCCGTGACCCTGGTGGGTGGTGTGGTGCTGCTGCTCACCGTCGCGTTGTGGTACCCGGGCGGGCCGTCCGTCGGGGCGGCTCTGCCGGTCGGGTTGCTGCTGTTGGTCGCCGGTCTGCTCAATCTGCAGGCCACCCGGGCCGCCGCCCTGAGCGGGTCGGGTCTGCTGGTGCTCGCGGCGACCGTCGTCGCAGTGGGCGCACGTCACCTCGCGGCACGGGTGCTCGGCTGGCTCGTCGCGGTGACGGCTGCGGCCGGTTTCGCGGTGACCGCCCTGCTCGCCGGTGGACAGCCGCCGCGCGTGGCGGCCTTCGCGGTGCTCGGTGTCGCCGTGCTCACCCTCGTGTTCGCCGGGACGTTGCCGTCGAGCCGGTGGCTGGGATCGGTAGCGGTGCTGCAGGGTCGGGCGCTGGACGCCGCCGCACAGGCGATGGCGCTGCTCGCGCTGCTGCTCACCTTGGGCGCGCTCCGGTACGCGGCGACCATCTGTGTGCTCTGGGGCGTCGCGATGGGCGTCCGGCTGTTGCGTCGGGGCGAATCGACCGAGCGGCGCCTGATCTTCGCCTGCATCGGCGGGACAAGCGAACTACTCGCCGGGTGGCTGCTGCTGGTGGCCGGCGGAGTGAGCGTGCTGGAGGCGTACACGGTGCCGTTGGCGGCTCTTGCGTTGGGCGCCGGTACGCTGGCGCTGCGGACCCGGCCGGGACTGAACAGCTGGCTGGCGCTCAGCCCGGGCCTGGTCGCTGTGCTGCTTCCCAGCTTGACCACCGTGCTGGTCGGTATCGATCCGCATCCGTGGCGGCGGCTGCTGCTCGGTGTCGCCGGGCTCGCCGCGACGATGCTCGGTGCGGTTCGCCGCTGGCAGGCGCCGGTGCTGCTCGGCGGAGGCACGCTGGCCCTACTCGCCCTGTACGAGCTGGTCCGCACCTGGGATCTGCTGCCCCGGTGGGCTTTGCTGGCCGCCGCGGGGTTGGCTCTCATCAGCTTGGCCACCACCTACGAGCGTCGCCGCCGCGACCTGCGTCACCTCCGATCCGCTGTCAGCCGGATGAGCTGACGACACGCTGCCGAGTGCGGTCCGGCCTGGTGCGGAGTCCGGACACTGTTTCCCGGGCCGGGGCCGGACCTCGTCCGTGACCAGTCCGACGTCCACGATCGGCGTGACGGTGCAGCCAGCCAGCACCGGTAGGGTCTGGCCATGGCAGAGGTGCTCACCGCCGAGGCGGTGCGAGACGAGCTGGGTGGGCTGGCGGGCTGGTCAGGAGACCCGACCGGGATCACCCGAACCGTGGAGCTGGCCAGCTTCGCGGACGCCATCGTGGTGGTCGGCCGGGTCGCCGGCACGGCAGAGGAGATGGATCATCACCCTGACATCGACATCCGGTGGCGTACGGTGACTTTCCGCTGCGTGACCCACTCGGCCGGTGGGGTGACCGTCCGTGATATCCGATTGGCCCGTCGGATCGACGAGATCGTGGAGGGTGTCCGATGAGGTTCGAGATCAGCAAGGTGCTGGACGCCATCGAAGGGCGGGTCTGCACCGACCCACAGCTGGCCCGCGCGGTGCTCGACCTGGCCGAGATCATCCGCTACCAGGATCTCGACGGTGGGCGGCCGGCGAGTTCGCTGCGCCTCGGCATGGTCATCGATGCGCTCGCGCGTAGCCTGGAGGAGGACAGCGTCCCGGTCTACGCGGTGGTGCACCGGGGGATGCTCTCCGACGCCGACCTCACCTCCAACGAGCGGATGGTGGTGCGCAGGTGGGCCGACGACGGCCTGGTCGAGGTGCTCGACAACCCCGGAGACCGGATGCTCGAGGTAGCCGACCTGCTCGGCCTGCCGGTGCTCAGCCGGGTGCGCTTCGACGGCCTGCGTGGGCGGTTCCCCTGGCTGGTGGAACAACCAGGCCGGGTCCTCGCCCCGGTGCCCGGTGCCGGCGGTCCGGTATTCATCGCCCATGTCGGCGGCGGTCACACCCCGGTCTCCGGCCCACCCTCACCGGTCGGCGTCAAACTGCTCTCGCGGGAGTGGCGTTGCACGGAATCCGGCTGCACCCTGTTCGGCGGTGCCGGTGGTGGGGGAGCCTTCGCCGACCTGGCCCGGATCGACCGCGCACCGACCGGGCAACCGCCACCTTCGTTGCGCAACGGCGTACCGACCTGCCCCCGGCACGGTGCGCGGCTTCGTGACGCCGGGCCCCGGCCGCGCAGCGAGGTCCTCGCGGTACGCGTCGGTGGCCTGATCCGTCGTCGTTTCGTGCTCACCGAGGACCAGCCGGTGGTGATCGGCCGGGCACCGGAGGGCCCCGGTGCCATGATGCTCGGACAGTGGCTCAACGACGAGGCGCGGCGCTGGATCAGCCGCAACCACCTGCGGCTGGAGTTGCGGGGAGCTGATGTGGTGGCCACCGACGTCAGCACCAACGGCTCCGGCGTACGGCCTGGGGGTTCTCTCACCGAGGCGGAACGGATCCCGCTGGCCCCGCAGCAGTCCCGGGTGCTCGGCGCCGGTGACATGGTGGAGCTGTATCCGGGTGTGCAGGTCGGCCGTCCGGACGAGTTCCCGGCGGGGGCGCCGTACAACCCGGACTCGGTGATGTCCGAGGCCCCGACGATGGCGATGCGTCTGCCCCGCTGAGCGCGACACCAGCGGTGGGCGTCGGACCGTGATCCGACGCCCACCGCCATGGTACGACCGCTCAGCCGGACAGTACGGCCGCCAGTTGCGTCACCGCATGGTCGATCTCCTCCTCCGTGATCACCAACGGCGGAGCGAGTCGAATCGTCGAACCGTGCGTGTCCTTGGCCAGTACCCGGCGCTCCATCAGCTGCTCGCAGGCCTCCCGACCGCTCATCAGGGACGGGTCGATGTCCAGGCCGGCCCACAGGCCCCGACCACGTACCGCGACCAGACCCTTGCCGATCAGGCCGCGCAGGCCGGTGTGCAGCCGCTCGCCCAGTACGGCGGAGCGGCGTTGGAACTCGCCGGTCGCCAGCAGCCTGACCACCTCGGTCGCCACGGCGCAGGCGAGAGGGTTGCCGCCGAAGGTGGAGCCGTGCTGACCGGGTCGGAGTACACCGAGTACGTCGGTGTCGGCGGCCACTGCGGAGACCGGCACGACGCCGCCACCGAGTGCTTTGCCCAGCAGGTACACGTCAGGCACGACGTCCTCCTGCTCGCACGCGAACGTGGCGCCGGTGCGACCCAGTCCGGACTGGATCTCGTCGGCGATGAACAGCACGGTGCGTTCGGTGCACAGCTGTCGTACGCCGGGGAGGTAGCCCTCGGGCGGCACCACCACGCCCTGCTCGCCTTGGATCGGCTCCAGCAGCACGGCGACGGTCCGCTCGTCGATCGCCTCGGCCAGCGCGGCCAGGTCACCGTAGGGTACGGTCCGGAAACCCGGGGTGTACGGCCCGAAGCCGGCTCGGGCATCAGCGTCGGTGGAGAAGCTGACGATCGTCGTCGTACGCCCGTGGAAGTTGCCCTCCGCGACGACGATGTTGGCCTGGCCGTCCGGTACCCCCTTGACCTGGTAACCCCACTTGCGGGCCACCTTGATGCCGGTCTCGACAGCCTCGGCTCCGGTGTTCATCGGCAGCACCAGTTCCTTGCCGCACAGTGCCGCGAGTTCCCGGCAGAAGTCGGCGAACTGGTCGTGGATGAACGCCCGGCTGGTGAGTGTCAGTTTGTCGAGCTGGGCGTGTGCCGCGGCGATCAGCGTCGGGTGCCGGTGGCCGAAGTTCAGCGCCGAGTAGCCGGCCAGGCAGTCGAGGTAGCGGTTCCCGTCCACGTCGGTGACCCAGGCGCCCTCGGCAGAGGAGATCACCACCGGCAGCGGATGGTAGTTGTGCGCGGTGTGTCGCTCCGCGTCCCGCACCGCGGAAGGTGTCCGCAGCATCTCCTCGATCATCGTTTCGCCTTTCCCTGACGGAGTCGCAACGTGCAGCATTTCGGGCCACCACCGGCCCGACGCAGCTCCGACAGGTCGACGCCGATCGGCTGGTAGCCCCGGTCGCGCAGCTTGGCGGCCAGGCCGGTCGCCTGCTCGGGCAGTACCACATGTCGACCGTCACTGACCGCGTTGAGGCCGAACACCTCCGCGTCGGCCATGCCGGCGTGCACCGCGTCCGGGAAGAGCCTGCGGAGCACGGCCCGGCTGCCGGGTGAGAACGCCTCCGGCAGGTACGCCACGGTCCGCTGATCGAGGACGGTCAGCGCGGTGTCCAGGTGGTAGAAACGCGGGTCGACCAGTTGCAGGGTGATCACCGGGTAGCCGAATACCTCCTGAAGCTGGGCGTGTGAGGCGTGTGCCGTACGGAAGCCGGTGCCGGCGAGCAGGTGGTCGCCGGCCAGCAGGACGTCGCCCTCACCCTCGTTGACGTGTTTCGGGTCGTACATCTCGAAGCCGGCGGCCTCGAACCAGGCGCGGTACGCGGGGCCCTCGTCGGCGCGTTGCGGGTCGCGGAACTGCACTGCCATCGCCCGGCCGTCGATCACGGTGCCGCCGTTAGCGGCGAAGACCATGTCGGGCAGGCCTGGTACCGGCGCGATCTCCTCGACGGTGTGGCCCAGGTCCAGGTAGACCTGGCGCAACCGTTCCCACTGCCGCACGGCGAGGTCGGTGTCGACCGGTGCGGTCGGGTCCATCCACGGGTTGATCGCGTAGTCGACGGCGAAGTACGTCGGCCGGCACATCAGAAAGCGCTGGCGGGTGGCGTCCATCGTCATTGTCCTGCTCCAAGCCTCGGGCGCGCCCGGCCTCCGTCGGATCACGGGCTGGCGCCGTGGCTCAACCGTATGCGGGTCAGACAGGCAGAATCCACCGCGAACCCTTGCACCTAGCAGATGTTCGTTGCGTCTAGCGCGTGATTGGAGGCGATTCGTTGCATCCAGGCTTGACTCGGCTGGCCCGAGCCCTGGGGTGGGTGCGGGGAGCCTTGGCTACCCGGACACGCGTCAGGGGCGGCGAATCGCCGCCCCTGACGAGCGCGTGCGCCCGGCCGGTGAACCACCGGAGCTGATCGGGCTTCGATCGGTTCCGCACCGACCGGTGCCGGCGAACCACCGGCGAGTCGGAAAGTGCCCCCTACAGACGATCCACAAACTGTGAATCAAGCCACTCACGGAACCGGACCACCGTGTCTCCATCGGTGGTCGGCCAGTCGTACTGGCCGGTCATCGCGAGGACGCCGAGGACCACCGCGCCGAGGCCGAAGGCGATGCCCAACAGCGCGTCGGACTTGCCGGCGACGTGCCGCCGCCGGGTGGCCATCAACCCGAACACCGCCAAGACCGCCCCGACCGCGCCCAGTGCGATGCCGTACCCGGCGAGGGCGCCGGTGAGTACGGACAGGAAACCTCCGACACCGACGACCAGACCGAGCGTAGCCAGCATGCTGGCCCGGGGCCGCGGTCCCACGGGTGCCGGTGGCGCCTTTCGGCCTGCCTCGGCGTCGGGTTCGCGGTGGTCGTCGGTGCTGCCGTGCTCGACGGTGTCGGCGATCCGGTCGCCATCGGCGGTGCGGTGGCTGTCGAGGGTACGGTCGAGGTTCGCGGTACGACGGCCCTCCACTGTTCCATCGGCGTCGGTGGTATTGGTGGCGGCGCGGGCCCTACGGGAACCCTGCATCGTGGAGCGGGCGGTAGCGGCCCGCGCCTCGGCAGTCCGCTCAGCATCGGGTTGCTGGGCTGCCCGGTCGCTGCCCTCGGCGACGTCGCGGTCAGCGGAAGCCCGCCCGAAGACGACGGTGTTGCCGGACGGCGCTCGACCGGGTTCGATGCTGCCCGTGTCGTCGGGTCGGGTGTCGGTGGCGACCGTGCCACGGTGGTTGCGGTCGTCTTCCGTCGACGGCACCGATTCGTCCCGGCGCGACAGCGAAGGAAACTTCATACTCTTCACCTCCTGATCGATGCGTGGACGGCGGCCTCAGCGCGTTCGCCGGCCTCGCCACAACACTCTCGACGTACCCAACCCCCGCTCTGCCGACACCCGCCACCCACCCCAACGCCCCGGCGATCATGCAGTGGTGGCAACGAACAAAGCTGTCAATCAGGGCAAATGGACAGCCACATATGCATGATCGCTTGGGCTGGTGGGGTCAGCGGGTATGGGTGAGGGGGGCCAGGGTCGCGGCGAGCAGGGCCATACGGCGGGGGCGGGAGACGCACACCGGACGGTTGCGGACACAGTGCGCGAGGACCTCCACGGCCCTGTCCACCGGGATCATCAGTGGTCGGAACGCACCCTTGGCCATTTTGGTGTCGACGAATCCGAACCGCACGGTGGTCACGTGCACGCCGTGCCGGCGCAGAGCCGCCGAAAGACCCATGAAATACGACGACAGTCCCGCCTTCGAACCGGCGTAGCCGGGGGCCTCTGCGGAGATCAGCCGGTCGGCGAGGCTGGAGATCCCGATCAGGTGCCCGTCACCGTCGGCGAGCATCCTCGGCACCACCACGGCAGCGGTGCGTACCGCGCCCATCAGGTTGACTTCGAAGGTGCGGGTCTGCGCGTCGAGGTCGGTCGGGTCGACAGGCTCTCCGATACCGGCGGCATAGACACACAGGTCCACCCCACCAAGCTCGTCGATCGCCCTACCGAGCACCCTGGGGTAGTCGGCGGCGGTGACGTCGACGGTGTGGTGGGCGTACGTGGGGACGGCAATCGCGTTGTCCCGGCGGGACAGCCCGGTGACCAGCCAGCCGTCGGCGAGCAGTCTGCGGGTGAACGCCAGCCCGATCCCGTCGCTGTTGCCGACCACGACCGCGCGGCGCATCCGATCGGTCATGACCCACCGCCCCGTCGAATCGATGTGGACCCGCCGTGCTGGCGGTCGACCCGGCAATTGAACCAGACGTCGCTGGTAGCTTCCTGCGAGCGAGTGGCGGCCTCCACGACCGACGTGCCGGCCCTCCGGCAACGGCCAACCGACATGGGCGGCCCGCAGCCTCGCAGGCTCAGCGCTTCGCCACCGGCCGGGCAGCCAGTTCCGGCAGTCGACCTGCCCAGCCGCAGGTGTGCGGACCGCTGGCTACGCTTGGTGCGTGCCAGAGGGACACACGATCCATCGCCTGGCGGCCCGCCACGCCGAACTGTTCGCCGGAGACAAGGTGCTCGCCGCCAGCCCTCAGGGCCGCTTCGTCGACGGTGCCGCCCGGATCTCCGGGACGGTGCTGGACAGCACCGAGGCGTACGGCAAACACCTGCTGCACCACTACGCCGACGAACTGACGTTGCACGTGCACCTCGGCCTGTACGGCAAGGTCACCGACGGCTCCGGGGACCCACCGGAGCCCACGGGGCAGATTCGACTACGGCTCACCAGTGACCGGCACTGGCTCGACCTGCGTGGGCCGACCGTCTGCGAACTGCTCGACCCGCCCCAGGTAGCCGCGCTGCGGACCCGACTCGGACCGGATCCGCTGCGCGCCGATGCCGATCCGGAACGGGCGTACGCTCGGGTATCGCGCAGCGTGACGCCGCTGGCGGCGCTGCTGCTGGACCAGACGGTGGTGGCCGGCACCGGTTTGATCTTCGTGACCGAGGTGCTGTTTCGCGCCGGTCTGTCGCCGAGGCTGCCCGGCCGGGAGCTGACCCGGGCCGGATGGCAGGTGCTCTGGGCGGATCTGGTGGAACTGATGACGCTCGCCGTCGGCGCCGGCCGGATCGACACCGTCCGCGCCGCGCACCTGCCCGAGGCGATGGGTCGTCCGGCCCGAGTCGACCGCCACGGGGGAGAGGTCTACGTCTACCGCCGCCCCGGCCAGCCCTGTCACGTCTGCCGCACCCCGATCAGCCGGGGCACCATCACCGCCCGCAACCTCTACTGGTGCCCCACCTGCCAGGCCTAGGACGAGCCCGCACGGGCGCGACCGAGGCGAATCGACGCGGCAACGCCCACCGGCTCATGATGGTCTAAGCCCGGGGCCGGTCACCACCGTGATCAGCGGAGCCGGCGGATGTCGCCGTACGCCCGGTAGAAGCCGCCACGGCCGGACTCGCGGACGTCGGTGACCAGGTAGCGGGCCCCGGGCTCGCGGATGCCCTTGGGGAACTGCACCGACCAGTCCCGGTGGTAGCCGGTCGAGAGCACCTGAACCCGCAGCCGACCGCCCTGCTCGACGCACTCGACGACCACCCCGTCACCGGTGTCGGCGATGACCTCGACCTCGGTCACCGGAGCCGGTTCGGGTAGCCGGGCCGGTGCCTTCACGTCGACCACCTCGGGCACGCTGCCCGCCTCCGCCGCCCGGATCGCCGGCTCGCTGGCGTCGATGCAGGCGAGGTGACCGCTTGTGGTGACCACGAAGAGGCGCTCGTCGTGGTACTGCATGGAGTAGGCCGATCCGCAGCCGGTGCCGAGCTTCCACAGCCGGGTGCCGTCGGCGGCGAAACAGTAGATCGACGACTGGCTGTCCCCGGCGAAGACGTAACGACCGTCGGCGGCGGTGGCGCAGGAGAAAACCGGCGCGTCGGCGCGGTAGCTGCGGGCGGCCCGGCCGTCCTTGAAGATCCGCACCACCTCGCGGGTGGCGGTGCCGGCGAACACGGTGTCGCGTTCCTGCCAGCCGAAGAGCACCGAGCCGGTGTGGGTGTGCCACAACTCGCGGCCGGTGCGCCAGTCGTAGCCGCTGACCCCGGTAGAGTCCCCGTGGTAGATGGCGTCCGGGTCGCAGCGCACCATCCACGCCGATCTGCCGCGTCCGGCCCGCCGCCAGAGGAACTCGTCCTCGTGGTCGATGGCGGCGATCCCGCCGTCGGCGTCGGAGACGCCCAGCACGCCGTCGTGGATGTCGAGCCAGTAGATGTCGATGTCCGGCGCGATAGCGTACGCCACCCGGGGAATCTTGCCGGACAGGTCGTAGACGTTGCCGTCGTCGCAGCCGGCGTAGACCCAGGCGTCGTCGGCCACGATGCACTTGACCCCGTCGGGCAGCCGAACCTGGTCCAGCACACGGGCGTCGTGGTCGAGGGTGGTGATCACACCTCGCTCGTTGCCCACCGTGCAGGTGCGCCCGTCGACGAAGATGCCGAATGCCGGGGCACCGGAGTCGTACCGCCAGAGCACCGGGGCGGTACGGGCGGTGGAGCGGGTGCTGACGATCTCCCGTCGGGATACGGACCGCTTCTGGCGTACGCCGCGGACCGCCGGGGCGTACCCCTTCCGGATCTTCTCGCCGATCTTCTTCGCCGCGGCGGCCCGGGCCCGCGCGTTGTCGGGGTAGCCGCTGGTCTTCACCTGGCCCTGGTCGCCGATCCGCCCGAAGCGCACCGTCATCGTGGTGTCGTCGACCTCAACCTCGTAGAACTTGTGCGCCGCACCGTCGACTTCGGACAGTTCGAGGTAGGTCGTCTCCTGCGACATCAGTGCTCCTCCGAGGGGTTCGCGTCGGCCCTGAGTGGGTTGCGCGTACACGCTAATCCGCGGCACCGACACGAACGCCGAGGAGTTTCAGCGGGCGAGCGCGTCCACGGCTCTGCGGGCGGCGACCAGCACCGGATCCCACACCGGGGAGTACGGCGGGGCGTATCCGAGGTCGAGCGCGGTCATGTCGTCCACCGTCATCTTGTTCCACAGCGCCACGGCGAGAGTGTCGATCCGCTTCGCCGCCTCGGACCAGCCGACGATCTGGGCACCGAGCAGTCGCCCGCTCGGCCGTTCGGCGATCAGCTTCACCGTCATCTGCCGGGCGCCGGGGTAGTAGCCGGCGCGGTTCGTGGACTCCGCGATCACCGAGACGAACTCGAATCCGGCCATCCGGGCCTCGCGTTCCCGCAGCCCCGTCCGCCCCACCTCCAGGTCGCAGACCTTCGTCACCGCGGTGCCGATGACTCCCGTGAAGGTGGCGTACCCGCCGCCGATGTTGATGCCGGCGACTCGGCCCTGTTTGTTGGCATGGGTACCGAGTGGCACGTGCACCGGCATGCCGCTGACCTTGTGCAGGGTTTCCACGCAGTCTCCGGCAGCCCACACCCCGGGCACCCCGGACACCCGCATCTGGCGGTCCACCCGTATTCCGCCGGTCGGACCGAGCGGCAGGCCGGCAGCGGCGGCAAGCTCGGTGTTGGGGCGTACGCCGAGACCCAGGACCACCAGGTCGGCCGGGATCGGCCCGTCGTCGGTGAGAACCTCGCAGACCCGGCCGTCACGTTCCGACAGGCCGGTCACCCGAACACCGGTCCGGATGTCCACGCCCAGCCCTCCCATGGCGTCGGTGACCAGCCGGGCCATGTCGGGGTCGACTGTCGACATCGGCTGCTCGTCGCGTTCGACCAGGGTGACCGACAGGCCCCGGCGCACGAGTGCCTCAGCCATCTCCACACCGATGTAGCCGCCGCCGACCACCACCGCCCGCCGGGGCTGCGGTTTGGCCTCCAGCCAGCCGCGCAGAGCCGAGCCGTCGTCGAGGGTCTGCACCCCGAAGACCCCGGCCGCCGCAGTGTCCGCCCAGGCGGGTTTCTTCGGCACGGCCCCGGCTGCGTACATGAGGTTGTCGAACGGTTCGCGGACCTCGCCGCCGCCGTCCAGGTCGCGGGCGACCACCTCGCGACGAACCAGGTCGATCGCCACCACCTCGTGTCGGATCCGCACGTCGATGGCGTAGTCCTCGCGGTGCGTCCTCGGTGACCGGGCCACCAGTTGCTCCCGGTCGGTGACCAGGCCGCTGATCCAGTACGGAATCCCACAGGCCGAGTAGGAGGTGAAGTGTCCCCGTTCGAACACGACGATTTCCAGGTCGTCCCTGCCCCGGCGACGGCGCGCCTGGGCGGCGGCCGACATGCCGGCGGCGTCCCCGCCTACGACGATCAACCGTTCCGCCACACTGTCACCTCCTGCGTCAGGCCGGGTCCCCGCCCCGGGTCTGGCGTGCCACGTCCTTCACCACGTCCTCCAACCGCCCCGTGCGGGCGTACACCGAACGCTGCCGTGCGGCCCCGCTGCCGTGCCGGCGCAGCCCCTCCAGCAGGCCGGTCACCTCGGCGAGGTCGCCGTGTCGTTCAAGTGCTGGCCCGAGGCGCCCGACGAGCTGGTGCAGCAGATCCCAGGCTGGCCGCAGCTCGCCGCTGGACAGGTCGACCGCCTCTCCCTCCAATCCGTCGTGGGCGGCCCGCCAGTGCGCGCCGACCAGCAGGTGGTGGTCGGTCGGCAGCGGTGGCCGTCCGGCCTGGATGTCGTCGAGTGCGGTCGCCACCAGCCCACGGACCAAGGCGGCGATCAGGACCGCGTCGTCGACGGTCGGGCAGACGTCACCGATGCGTAGCTCCACCGTCGGGTACTTGGCCGACAGTCGGGCGTACCAATAGAGCATGCCCTCGTCGAGCATCACGCCGCTGGCGATCAGCTGACGGATCAGCCGTTGGTAGTGCTCGTGGTTGACCAGGTAGGGCGTGGGTGCGACCGAGGGCCAGCGTTCCCACTCGATCGACCGCCAGCTGGCGTAGCCGGTGTCCTGGCCCCGGGAGAACGGCGAGTTGGCGGTGACCGCGTGCAGGATCGGTAGCCACGGCCGTACGTGGTTGAGCACCTGCACGCCCGCGTCGGGATCCGGGATTCCCACGTGTACGTGCATGCCGTTGTTGCCTGGCCCGGGGACCAGCAGCCGGAACCGGGCGATCATCCGGTCGAAACGGGGCTTGTCGACCACGGCGGGCACCGGCCCGTCGATCGGCCCGGTGCCGATCGCCAGCAGTTGGGTGCCGGCCCGTTCGGCGGCGTCGGCGAGGGAGGAGCGGAGCAGGCCGAGGGAGTGCCGGATCGAGGAGAGTTCCAGCCCCGGTGGGCTGCCGATCTCGATCTGGCTGGCCTGGAACTCCCGTTCCACCTGTCCCCGCAGCTCGGCGGGGACCTGCTCCATCACGGCCTCGACAGCGGGTACCGCGACCCCGGTGTCCGGGTCGACGAGCAGAAACTCCTCCTCGACACCCACGGTGAGCAGATCGTCGGCCTCCTCGACCGGGGGGCTCAGGGCCGGTGCCGCCTGCCTGACCATCGCTACCACCGTTCACTCCTGCCGGTACGGTCCGTCCGCGCCGGGTCGGCCGGCAATTACCCCCTGTGGTGGCACCGGGAAACGCCTGCCGGTGCGGCGAAGCGTTCCCGACCGCTCGGCTGACCGCTCCTATCGACATTGACAACTGCCCTACGGGCACGTAGAACTCGTGAGAGAGCGCTCTCTTCCCGTCCCGCAGAGAGGCACGTCCATGACACTCACCACGGCGGCACCCGCCGCCCCACCTGCGCGACGCCGGCTACCGCTGGCGTTGGCCCTGCTCACCGTCGTCACCACCGCCCTGGCCGGGCTCAGCCCCACAGCAGACGCCGCCGTACCGCCACCCCCGTCCGGCTGGAGCCTGGTGTGGAGCGACGATTTCACCGGAGCCGCCGGTACCCTCCCGTCAGCCGACAACTGGATAATCGACACCGGCACCAGCTACCCGGGTGGCCCGCCCAACTGGGGCACCGGCGAGATCCAGACGTACACGAGCAGCACCGCGAACGTCAGTCACGACGGCGCAGGCAACCTGCGGATCACCCCGCTGCGCGACGGGGCGGGTGGCTGGACCTCGGCCCGCATCGAGACCGTCCGCAGCAACTTCAAGGCACCGGCCGGTGGGGTGCTGGCCATCGAAGGTCGCATCCAGATGCCGAACGTCACAGGCGCCGCCGCATCCGGATACTGGCCGGCGTTCTGGGCGCTCGGCTCGCCCTACCGGGGCAACTACCAGAACTGGCCGGGCATCGGCGAGTTCGACGTGATGGAGAACGTCAACGGACTCAACTCGGTCTGGGGTGTCCTGCACTGCGGCGTCGCACCGGGCGGCCCGTGCGACGAGTTCAACGGCATCGGCGCCGCCCGGGCCTGCCCCGGCAGCACCTGCCAGTCGGCGTTCCACACCTACCGGTTCGAGTGGGACGCCTCGGTCAGCCCGCAGCAACTGCGCTGGTACGTGGACGGTCAGCTCTACCACACGGTCAGCCAGACCCGGATCGGTGAGCCGTACTGGTCGCAGATGACCAGTCACGCCGGCTACTTCCTGCTGCTGAACGTCGCGATGGGTGGCGCCTTCCCGAACGGGGTCGCCGGCAGCGCGACGCCGACCTCGGCGACGGTGCCCGGCCGACCCATGCTCGTCGACTACGTCGCCGTCTACAGCCGGGGCGGCGGAAGCACCCCGCCGCCCACGACCACCCCGCCGACCACCCCGCCGCCGAGCGGGACGCGGGACGCGTACGCGACCATCCAGGCCGAGTCGTTCGACGCCCAGAACGGCGTCATCGTCGAGACATGTTCCGAGGGCGGGCAGAACATCGGGGCGCTACGCAACGGCGACTGGGTCCGCTTCGACAACGTCGAGTTCGGCACCGTCGGCCCACGCGACTTCGTGGCCCGGGTCGCCTCCGGCGCGGCGGCCGGCTTGAGCGGGCTGGTCGAGGTACGCGTCGGTAGCCCGACCGGGACGCCGATCGGCAGCTTCGCCATCGCCGACACCGGCGGCTGGCAGAGCTGGCGCTCGGTTCCCGGCAACGTCTCGTCGGTGACCGGCCGGCAGACGGTCTACCTCACCTTCACCAGCGGGCAGCCCAACGACTTCGTCAACGTCAACTGGTTCCACTTCCGCCGCTGAGGTGCAGGAAGGGCACCCTGTCGACGCCTGCGGTACGGCAGGGGCCCTTCCCTTCACCTGAAGGGTCGCCGCCCCGGTGTCCCTGGGCTGGCAGGGGTGGCGGGGCGGTGGCGTGTGGCCCGGACGAGGCGGATCAGTGGGTGGGGGCGCGGCGGCGGATCTTCTTGAACACCCACGTGGCGAGCATCAGGGCGAACAGGGTGAGGAGGCCGTAGTCGAACCATGAGCTGTAGCGGTCGATCTGCTCCCAGCGGGAACCGAGGGCGTAGCCCAGCCCGATGAAGATCCCGTTCCAGATGCCGCTGCCCAGTGTGGTGAGAGTGACGAACTCGACGAGCGGCATCCGGTTCGCGCCCGCCGGCACCGACACCAGGCTGCGGACGACCGGTGCCATCCGGCCGAGGAACACCGCCCAGCGGCCGTGCCGCTCGAACCACCGGTCAGCCTTCTCCAGGTCGTCGAGGTCCACCAGAGGTAACCGGTCGAGCCACCGCTTGAGGCGGTCCTCGCCGACGACCGCGCCGACCCAGTAGAGGAACAGCGCACCGAGTACCGAGCCGGTGGTGGCTGCGACGGTCACCACGACCACGTTGAACCGGCCCTCCCCGGCCAGGTAGCCCGCCATCGCCAGAACGATCTCGCTCGGGATGGGTGGGACGATGCTCTCCAGCGCGACGAGCAGGGCGACCCCCACAGCCCCGCCCGCCTCGATCACCCCGGCGGTCCAGCCGGTGAGTCCACCGACCTGAGCTGGGTCGACGTCCTGGGCGAATGCCATGATGCTGCCCTTCGCGGTTGCGGGATAACGGAGGTCTATACCCGCCCGGACCACGGGACACACCGAGTGGACCGCCGACCGCTGCGGTGCGCCGCATCGACGCGCCGGCACGGTGACGACTCGGGTTTGCCGACGACCCGGTCGGGAGAAGGTACGGGGGCATGTCTGACAGGTGGTACTCGGAGGCGGTCGTGTACTGCCTCGACATCGACACGTACGCGGACTCCGACGGTGACGGAGTCGGAGACATCCGGGGGCTGATCGGCCGGCTGGACTACCTCGCCCGGCTCGGGGTGACCTGCCTCTGGCTGCACCCCATCCATCCGTCGCCGAACGACGACGACGGCTACGACGTGACCGACTTCTACAACGTCGATCCGCGCTTCGGCACACTCGGCGACTTCGCCGAGCTGCTGCACCAGGCCAACAACCGGGGCATCCGGGTGATCATCGATCTGGTGGTGAACCACACCTCCGACCAGCACCCGTGGTTCCAGTCCGCGCGTTCCTCGCCCGACTCGCCGTACCGCGACTGGTACGTCTGGTCCGACCAGGAACCGGCCGACCGGCACCAGGGCATGGTCTTCCCCGGCGAACAGCACGAGACCTGGACGTACGACCGGACCGCCAAGGCTTGGTACTACCACCGCTTCTACAAGTTCCAGCCGGACCTCAACACCATGAACCCGGCGGTACGCGACGAGATCAAGAAGATCATGTCGTTCTGGATCCAGCTCGGCGTAGCCGGTTTCCGGATGGACGCGGTGCCGTTCATCATCGAACGCACCGAGCCCGGGGATCCGAACCCGGAACTGGACTTCGAGTTCCTCACCGACCTGCGCCAGCACGTGCAGTGGCGTCGCGGGGACGCGGTCCTGTTGGCCGAGGCGAACGTCGAGCCCGACAACCTGCCCGCCTTCTTCGGCGACAGTGGCGGCTCGGCGAACCGGCTGCACATGCTCTTCGACTTCATGCTCAACGGACGGTTGATGCTGGCCATGGCCCGGCAGGATCCGGAACCGGTGATCGAGGCGTTGCGGGACACCCCGGCGTTGCCCCAGGGCGGCCAGTGGGCGACGTTCCTGCGCAACCACGACGAGATCGACCTGTCCAGGCTCACCGCCGAACAGCGCAACGAGGTGTACGAGCAGTTCGGCCCCGAGGAGCACATGCGCATCTACGACCGGGGCATCCGCCGCCGGTTGGCACCGATGCTCGGCAACGACCGCCGGCGTATCGAGTTGGCGTACTCCCTGCAGTTCTCCTTGCGCGGTACACCGGTGCTGCGCTACGGCGAGGAGATCGGCATGGGGGAGGACCTGTCGCTGGACGGCCGGGAAGCGATCCGTACCCCGATGCAGTGGTCCAACCAGTCCAACGCCGGCTTCTCCACCGCGGAGCCGGACAAGCTCGTGCGACCGGTCGTCGACAAGGGTGAGTTCGGGTACGAGAAGGTGAACGTGACCCTGCAACGCCGGGACCGGACGTCGCTGCTGGCCTGGTTCGAGCGAATGATCCGTACGCTGCGGGAGGCGCCGGAGATCGGTTGCGGCTCCACCACCCACATCGACGTGCCGATGCCGCCGGGAGTGCTGGCGCACCGGGCCGACGGGCCGACAGGGACGATGATCTTCCTGCACAATCTCGGCACCGTCGACGCCGAGGTGGACCTCAGTCGGCTTCAGCCGGAAGCGGACCTGCCCATCGACGTGCTCGCCGACCGCAACTACGACGACGTCGGCAAGCTGGACAAACTGCACCTGTCCGGGCACGGCTATCGGTGGATCAGGCTCTGTAGATCCTGGTCGCACTGAAGGACCGCCCAGCGGTGTACCCGGTCCGGAGGTCGGAAGTGACGGAGACGAGGCCGGCCCGGTGTGGGTTAGGCTCCTGCGGTCGAGCCACGTTACCGGGAGGTAGGCATGTCGGAGGGGCAGCGGGTCGCCATCGTGACCGGGGCGGCACGGGGAATCGGTGCGGCCACGGCCAAACGACTGGCCGCCGACGGGCTGGCCGTCGCGGTGGTGGACATCGAGGAGTCGGCGACACAGGAGACGGTGGACACGATCGTGTCGGCCGGTGGCCGGGCGCTCGGCGTCGGTGCCGACGTGGCGGACCGGTCCCAGGTGGAGGCCGCCGTCCAGCGGGTGGCCACCGAGCTGGGTGCGCCGACCGTGCTCGTCAACAACGCCGGTGTGCTCCGCGACAACCTGCTGTTCAAGATGACCGACGGCGACTGGGACACAGTTCTGGGCGTACACCTTCGTGGAGCGTTCCTGTTCAGCCAGGCCGCGCAGAAGCACATGGTCGAGGCCCGGTGGGGCCGCATCGTCAACCTGTCGAGCACCTCCGCGTTGGGTAACCGGGGCCAGGCCAACTACTCGGCGGCCAAGGCCGGTCTACAGGGCTTCACCAAGACCCTGGCCATCGAGTTGGGTCCGTTCGGGGTCACCGTCAACGCGGTCGCGCCCGGCTTCATCGTCACCGACATGACCGCGGCCACTGCCGCGCGGATGAAGGTGGACTTCGAGGCGATGCAGAAACACGCCGAGTCGGCGATCCCGGTCCGTCGGGTGGGGCGGCCCGACGACGTGGCGCACACCATCTCGTTCCTGGCCAGCGAAGGCGCGTCGTTCGTGTCCGGGCAGGTCGTCTACGTCGCTGGTGGTCCCCAGGGCTGAAGTGTCGGGAAGGGCACCTTGGCTACCCGCCGGGCGTTGCCACGGTGCCCCTCCCGGCACCCTGGCGTCGGGTGTGCCGGAGCCAGGCGAGGCCGAGGACCGGTAGTACCAGGGGGATGTAGCCGTAGCCGCTGCCGAAGCCGGACCAGACCGTCTCGTCGGGGAAAAGGTCCGGTCGGGCCAGACTGACGGCGCCGACCACGACGACTCCCACCAGTTCGAGCGCGCAACAGGCCAGGGCGATCCGGCGACCCGTGTGACCTGCCCGCGCCAGCCCGACCGCAGCCACGATGTAGACCATCGCGGCGAGCGCGGAGAGCAGGTACGCCAACGGCGCCTCGTCGAACCTGGTGGCGATCTGGAGGGCGGCGCGACTGCTGGCGGCGATGGCGAAGAGCAGGTAGACCGCGATCAGCAACCGTCCCGGGCCGGTGTTGGTCCGGGTGCGGGGGCCGCCCGGCTCAGCCACCGAGCACCTGCCAGGTCTGCTGAAGGCGGATCACGACCACCGGAGTGACCAGGCACACCGCACACACGATCGCCGACCCCCAACGGGTCGGCTCCATCCGGGCCAGGACCACCGCAAGCGGTGGCAGGCAGACCAGGGTGACCAGGTAGCCGAAGAAAGTTCCCGGTTCACCCGGGCGTTCACCCCCGGCCAGGGCCACGGCGGTCACCAGCACCAGACCGAGCAGCAGCAACTCCAGCCCGGCCAGCCCGATCAGCTGTATCCGGTCCGGCGGCCGGTGGCGTAGCGCGACCACCAGGGCCCACCCGGCGACCAGCAGCGAGAGCACGATGACGGCGCCGGCAAGCGTCCCGTCGACCGGCGACCCGACGGTGGTCGCAGCGCTGCTCACCCGGGACGCCCGGTGCTCGGTCCGATCACCGGTCCACTCTACTAACCCCCGTAGTAAGAGCGACCGCCGCCAGGACGGTCGGGCACCCTGTCTGCCCCTGAGCAGGCACCATGCCGGGCACGGACGTGCGCGGAAGGCTAACGTGATCTCTGCTGCGGATCGGCTGTGGCGAGGCGACGACGGCGGAGGTACGGGATGCGGTTCGGGTTGTTCGGCACCGGGCACTGGGCGGCTGAGACACATGCGGCGGCGCTCGAGGCACACCCGAGAGCGGAACTGGCCGGCGTGTGGGGACGCAACCCCGACCGAGCCGCGGCGCTGGCCGACCGGTACGGGGTGTCAGCTTTCGAGGACGTCGACTCGCTGGTCGAGGCGTGTGACGCGGTTGCCGTTGCCCTGCCGCCCGACATCCAGGCGGACATCGCCGTACGAGCCGCCACCGCCGGTCGGCACCTCCTGCTGGACAAGCCGCTCGCATTGAGCGTCGCCGACGCCGACCGGGTGGTCGACGCAGCCATCGGCGCGGGCGTGGCGTCGGTGGTCTTCTTCACCGGCCGTTACCAACCGGAGGTCGCCGGTTTCATCGCCGCTACCGCCGCGGCGGGAGGTTGGCACACCGCCAACGTGATCCGGTACGCCTCGATCTTCCAGCCCGGCAGCCCGTACGCGCAGTCGCCGTGGCGTCGGGAACACGGCGCGCTGTGGGACATCGGTCCGCACGCACTGGCTGCCCTGCTGCCGGTGCTCGGCCGGGTGACCCGGGTGGCCGCCACCGACGGTCCCGGCGGCCTGGTGCACCTGATGCTCAACCACGCCGACGGTGCCACCAGCACGGTGTCGTTGACCCTGGACGCACCGCCCCGCTCGGTGGCCGCGGAGTTCGTCCTCTACGGCGCCAACGGCATCGAGCGACTACCCGACGGCGATGCGGACCCGGCGACGGCACTCGGGGTGGCGATCGACCAGTTGCTGGCCGAGGTCGACGCCGGTACCCGTGACCACCGCTGCGACGTCCGCTTCGGCCGCGAGGTGGTGGCGGTTCTCGCCGCCGCCGAGTCAGCCCGAGAGCAGGGCGCGGTGATCGAGGTGACGGTCCGGGGGTAGGCGGAAAACCGGTCGCCACCGGTCGGGGAGGGGCGGTAAGGTCGCCGGCATGTACGTGCACGCACTGATCGACGCGGTCGCCACGCCGGCCGCGTTCGGGCCGCTGCTGGTGGCCCGCCCGCGCGCCCAGCGTCCGGCCCTGGCCGGCGCGACCCGCGACTGACGCTTCCCACGCGTACGCACCCGGCACCCGCCCCGCATCGCGGTGTGCCGCTTTCGCGCCATCTCACCAGGGCCGTCCGAGTCCCGATCGCTCGGACAGGCCCCGTCGACGGTCGCCTGTCCGCTCTCGTCGCCACCTGGCGACAGACAAGGACGACGCTGTGGCGCCTCGCCGTACCCGCACGACCGAACGCGACCGGTCCCGTCGCGTACTCTCCCAGAATTTCCTTACCGCTCCGGCCGCGGTCGCGCAGATCGTCGACGCGGCCCGCCTCGACCCGCACGGGCTGGTGTTGGAGGTGGGCGCCGGGCGGGGGCAGTTGACCCGCCTGCTGGCCGCGCGTTGCGGCCGGCTGACGGCGTACGAGGTGGATCCCGTCGCCGGAACGGAACTGGCCAGGATCTGCGCCACCTTGCCGAACGTCACCCACCGGCAGGCCGACTTCCTCGCCGCCCCGGCACCCGGGGAGGAGTTCTCCGTGGTCGGCAACATCCCGTGGTCGCTCACCGCAGCGGTGGTGCGCTGGTGCCTGGCCGCACCCCGGTTGCGCGACGCCACCCTGCTCACCCAGTTGGAGTACGCGCGGCGGCGGGCCGGTGACTACGGTCGATGGACCAGGTTGACGGTGCTGAGTTGGCCACAGTTCGACTGGCGGCTCGCCGGGCAGGTGCCACGTACCTCGTTCCGCCCGGTACCCCGGGTCGATGCGGGCATCCTGCGCATCGCGCGGCGGGCGGCGCCGTTGCTGCCGCCTCGGACGCTGCCGACGTACCGGCGGATGGTGGAGTTGGGGTTCGGTGGAGTCGGCGGCTCGCTCGCCGCCTCGCTGGCCTGCGAGTATCCGCGGTCCCGGCTCGCGGCGGCGTTACGGGCCAGTCGGCTCGACCCGGACCTCCCCGTCGGGCAGGTCTGGCCGGAGCAGTGGCTGGTGCTGTACCGCCTGCTGCACGCCCGTTGAGCGGCTCAGGGGACGGCGCCAAGCGCCTCGGTCAACTCGGTGGGTGAGCTGAACAGGTCCACCGGTAGCGCCCGTACGGCCTGCAACTGCTCGGTGCTCGCGCCGTTCTCCTGGCACCAGCGGATCAGATCCTCGCGGGAGACGGGATAGTCCAGCCCGGCGAGGTACTCGTGCAGGGCGGCGCCGCTGTCGGTCATGCTGTCCGACCTACCCGCGCAGGTGCCCGGCACACCCCGGCGGGCTGCTGTGTTTGCCCGCCGGGGCGCCGGGTAGCCGCAGGCATGCTGGTACAGCGGCTCGGCGCGCCGAGCGACCTCGATCCGTTGCTGGAACGCGCCCGGGACGCGAGGTTGGTGATGATCGGGGAGGCGACACACGGCAGCTACGACTACTACCGCATCCGCGAGCAGTTGACCCGGCGGTTGATCGCCGAGTGCGGCTTCTCCTTCGTTGCGGTGGAGGGTGACTGGCCGGACTGCGACCGGGTGCACCGCTCGGTGACGGGGGCGTCAGGAGCGGCGACCGATCCACAGATGTCGCTTGAGGGCTTCGAACGGTGGCCGACCTGGATGTGGGCCAACGCCGAGGTCACCCGCTTCTGCAGGTGGCTGCGGGCCTGGAACATGCAGCGGTCGGAGGCGGTCCGGGTCGGTTTCCACGGTCTCGACGTCTACAGCCTGTGGGAGTCGATGCAGGCCATCTTCGACTACCTCGGTGAGGAGGAGCCGGCGACGCTGGAGATCGCGCAGGACGCCTACCGGTGCTTCGAACCGTACGGTAGGCGGTTCGAGGACTACGGCGTGGCGAGCCGGTTCGTCTCCGCCCGCTGTGAGCAGGAGGTGATCCGGCTGCTGGCGCGGATCCGTGAACACGTCACCACCGACGGACCGGACGCCTTCGCGGCCTGGCAGAACGCGGAGGTGGTGGCCGGTGCGGAACGCTACTACCGGGAGATGGTCGCCGGCGGACCCGGTTCGTGGAACGTTCGGGACATCCACATGACCGATACGCTGGACCGGTTGCTGGACCACTACGGACCGGGTGCCCGGGGCGTGGTGTGGGCGCACAACACACATGTCGGTGACGCCCGGGCGACCGACATGGCCGAAGACGGGATGGTGACCATCGGTCAGTTGGCCCGGGAACGTCACGGCGCCGACCAGGTGACGTTGATCGGCTTCGGCAGTTGGCGGGGCACGGTGATCGCCGCGCCGCGCTGGGGTTCGCCGGCGGAGGCGATCGTGGTGCCTCCGGCCCGGGAGGGCTCGTTGGAGCATCGGCTGCACGAGTTGATGCCGGAGCGGGCGGTGCTGGTCTTTGGTGGATCGAACCAGCCGGGCTGGGTCACCGACACGCTCGATCACCGGGCGATCGGGGTGGTGTACGACCCGTCGTTCGAGTCGTGGGGCAACTATGTGCCGACCCGGCTGGGGGAACGCTACGACGGTTTCATCTGGTGTGACGAGACAACGGCACTGCACCCGCTGCCTGCTCTGGCCGCGCCGGGTGAGATGGAGACCTACCCGGCCGGGGTGTGAGCCGTACCGCACCGGGGAGGGCGGGTCGCGGACTGGGACGGTAGAAGGGCCCCCGGCCGTGCCGAAGGCCCTTCTTCACCGGTCAGGCGCCGGCGCCGACCTTGTCGTCGAGCTCGGCGCGCAGCTTCTCGCCCTCGATGTCGACGTTCGGCAGTGCCCGGTCCAGCCAGCGGGGCAGCCACCAGGCCACCTTGCCGAGCAGCGACATCACCGCCGGGACGATCGTCATCCGGACCACGAAGGCGTCGATGGCCACGCCGATGGCGAGCGCGAAGCCCATCGACTTGATCACCGGGTCGTCGAGGAAGACAAAGCCGCCGAAGACCGAGGCCATGATGAGGGCGGCGGCGGTGACCACGCGGGCGCCGTGCCCCATCCCGTTGATGGTGGCCTGCTCGGCGGTGTCCCCGTGGACGAAGTCCTCCCGCATCCGCGAGACCAGGAACACCTCGTAGTCCATGGCCAGACCGAACAGGATGCCGATGAGCAGGATCGGCAGGAAACTGATCAGGGGACCGGGAGTGTCCAGACCGACCAGATCGGCGAGGTTTCCCTGTTGGAAGACCGCGACCGTGATTCCGAAGGTGGCGGCGACGGTGAGCAGGAAGCCCAGTGCCGCCTTGACCGGTACGAGTAACGAGCGGAACACCAGCATCAGCAGCAGGACCGACAGGCCGACCACCAGTGCCAGGTAGATCGGCAACGCGTCGGAGAGCTTCTCCGAAATGTCGATGCCGATCGCGGTGACGCCGGTGAGCAGCACGTCTACCTCCGCGATCCCGCCGACGGCGGCACGGATGTCGCGCACCATCGTTTCGGTGGCCGGGTCGGTCGGGCCGGTCTGTGGGATCACCCCGAGCAATGCGGTTCGGCCGTCCGGGCTGAGCTGCGGCGGAGCCACGGCCAACACGTTCTCGGTGCGCTGGACCAGGGCGGTGACCTCCGGAACGGCTGCGGCGGTGGCTCCTGCGTCGTCGCTTGCGACGACCACCGCGAGACGGCCGGTGAAGCCGGGGCCGAAGCCCTCCGTGATCAGATCGTTGGATACCCGGGCAGCGGATCCGGCCGGAGCGGTACCGGCGTCGGGCAGTGCCAGGCGCATGTCCGGTGCCGGCAATGCGAGCAGCCCCAGACCGAGCAGGCCGACGAGGATCACCGGGATCCGGAACCGGGTTACCAGCCGCGCCCACCGGAAGCCGAAAGCCGAGGTGTTCTCACCATGTGTGGGGGCTTGCGGCACCGTGCGGTGGGCGGTCACGTCGCTGCTGCGGGCGTCGTCGTCTGGCAGATCATCAGCGGTAAGGGCGACCGGCACCGCCGCGCGCAGCCGGCGGGGCAGCACCCGGCGCCCGGCGAAGCCGAGCAGGGCCGGTTGCAGGGTGATCGCCACCAGCACCGCCACGGTGACGGTGCCGGCGGCGGCCAGACCCATCACCGTCAGGAACGGGATGTTCACCACGGCGAGACCGGCCAGGGCGATGACGACCGTGGCTCCGGCGAAGGTCACCGCCGAACCGGCGGTGCCGACTGCCCGCCCGATCGCCT
Organism: Micromonospora sp. HNM0581; assembly: GCF_012726175.1. GTDB lineage: Bacteria > Actinomycetota > Actinomycetes > Mycobacteriales > Micromonosporaceae > Micromonospora. The sequence goes on along the minus strand of NZ_JAASAD010000001.1, from coordinate 40,200 downwards.
CGTCTGCCGGTAGGCCGTCGAGCAGGTTCTGCCGGTACCGCGAGGTGATGAAGAGCGAGTAGTCGATGCCGACGGCCAGGCCGAGCATCAGCGCGAGGATGGGCGCGGTGCTGGTCAGTTCGACGGCACCGCTGAGCGCGTACAGGCCGGCCATGCCGACCCCGACACCGATGAGCGCGTTGAGCATGGTCATGCCCGCCGCCACCAGCGAGCCGAAGGTGATCACCAGGACGATGAGGGCCACCGCGACGCCGATCGCCTCGGTGGAACCGACTTCGGGTTCGGTGTTGAGAACCTCGCCGCCGGGTGCCACCTGCCAACCCTGAGCTGCCGCCTCGGCACCGAGACCCTCGTACGCTTCCCGCTGTTCGTCGGTGACCTGGTCGGCTCCGCCGCTGAACTGCACCTGGATCAGCGCGTACTGCCCGTCGGGTGAGACCGAGCCGACCTGGAACGGGTCGACGGCGGCCAGCACACCGGGGACTGTCGTGGCCTCCTGGGTGATCGACCGGACTACCGCCTGGCCTTCGGGCGTACCGAGTTGTCCCGCGGCCGGCGCCTTGACCGCGATGGTGCCGGTGGCACCGGCCGCCGCCGGGAACTGCTCGTCGAGCAGGTCGAGCGCGCGTTGCGACTCCGTGCCGGGCATGGTGAAGTTGCTGGCTGTCGGGCCACGCAGGGTCGCCGCCGCCAGGCCTAGCCCGACGAGTACGACGAGCCAGATCGCGGCGACGAGTCGCCGCCGACGCATCGAGCCCCGGCCAAGCCGGTAGAGCAGGGTCGCCATGGGGTCCTTTCCCTCGTTCGTGGATGGTGGGACGGGTCAGCGGGTGGGCGGCTGAAGCGCCCGCCGTAGGAGGGCCAGCAGTGCGTCGCCCAGTTCCCGGTCGGAAACGTCGGCGAACTGCCCGCAGGTCTCGGCGATGCCGGCGAGCAGCACCAGCGCGGTGATCCGGTCGGAGGCCCGCTCGGACCGCCCCGCGAGTGCGTCGATGAGCCGTTCGGAGATCTGCTGGATGTGGGCGAAGCCCGGCTGTTGCAGCAGCTCCGGGTACTCGCCCCGGAGCAGGGCGATCTCACTGCGGAAGCGGACCGCGAGGTCGACGAAACCCTCGGCCGCGACCTGCTGGGCGGCAGCCGGTTCAGGCTGGCCGGCGATCCGGCTGTCGAGCGAGCGCAGCACCTCGATAGCGGGTGCCATCAGCTCGGTGAGAATCGCCTCCTTGTGGGCGAAATGGTACAGCACCGCCGCCTTGGAGCAGCCCACCTCGGTGGCGATGTCCTGCAAAGAGGTGCCCCGGTAGCCGGTGGCGGCGAACCGTCTCGCCGCAGCCGCCAGGATCTCGCCGTGGGTCTGTGGGGTGGTGCGAGCCATGAGCCACAGCATGCCTGACCGATCGGTCAGAGGCTGACCGATCGGTCAGATTAGTGGCGTTTCCCACAACCGGCCGAGTAGCCGCACCGCTCGCGTAGACCACCCGGGCAGCTGGCTCGCATCGAACCTGTCGAACTGACAACCGGTACAAGGCACGTACGGCGTGCCGGTTGACCGTCGGGCGTCCAGCCGGGATGGTGATCGGATGAGCGGGGTGGACGAAATCCGGGACGGGGTCGCGCTTACCAACCTCGACCAGCCGTTGTTCGACGGGTCCGGGGAGAGCAAGCGTGATCTGGTCAACTACCTCGACGCGGTCGCCGACCGGATCGTCCCGCAGCTGCGCGGTCGCCCGCTTTCGGTGGTACGGGTGCGTCCGGGGCAGCCTCCCTTCATGCAGAAGAACCTGCCGCGGCACACCCCGGAATGGATCCGTCGGGCGCCGATCTGGGCCGAGGCGTCCCGCCGGGAGATTGCGTACGCGCTCTGCGACGACCGCCGTACCCTCCTCTGGTTCGCCAACCAGAGGGCCGTCGAGTACCACACCGCACTGGCCGTGGTCGACGACCTGAGCCGGCCCACCCACCTGGTGCTGGACCTCGATCCGCCGGATGCCGGTGGATTCGGAGCCGCAGTGGCGGCTGCGCTGCTGGTCAGGCAGGCGCTGACGGACGTCGGACTGGCCGGCGCCGTGAAGACCAGTGGCGCCAAGGGAGTGCATGTCTTCGTGCCGGTGGAACCGGGACCCGACGCCGAGGAACTGGCCGCCACCACCCGGGCCCTCGCGGCCAGGGCCGAACGGCTGGATCCAGCGTTGGCGACCACCGCCTTCATCCGCGAGGACCGGGGCGGCAAGGTCCTCGTCGACCCGACCCGCACCGGCGGGGCGACGGTCGCCTCGGTCTACGGCCCCCGGCTGCGTCCCGGCCTGCCGGTCTCCTTCCCGATGCCCTGGTCCGAGCTGGAGTCCGTCGTTCCGGCCGACTTCACCATCCGGACAGTTCCGGCCCGGCTGGCCGAGCGGGACCCGTGGGAGGAACTGATGCCGGCACCCCAGCGGCTGCCGCATGATCTCATCGAAGAGGGCCGGGCGATTCCCGTACCGAGGGTCCAGGCCATGCACGAGGGCCGCCGTCGGGCCCGTGCTCGCCGCACCGCCACCGACTGACGAAAGGCCGGTGCCGACCTGGAAGATCATCGCGTTGCCATTTTTGGGGCACTTTGCGAACGTAGATGGTCCGGCAAGACGATCTGTGGCCGCGTCTGGGCGGTCATGGTCGGCGGCGACGGCGGCGACGGCGGCGCGGTTGGCCGGTACGGCGACCATCACCCCGTCCGGAGCTACTCGGTCAACGGCGTCATCTACGTCGAATGCCAGGCATGTACGACCGGTACGCCCGCCAGAACGACCGCGAAGCCGCCGACGCCGTGGGCGCGGTACTGCGAGGCGAGCCGCCGCCGCAGCGCGAACGCGACTGGTCATCTCATGGGCCACCTGTGGCGTCAGCTGACGCCGAGGCCATGAGACGAGCGAGAACTGAGCCCCAACGGTCAGATGCTGGCCGATGACCACGCATTGTTGCAGTTCTGTGAGGTGCCCCCGGCAGGATTCGAACCTGCGCCCCCGCCTCCGGAGGGCGGTGCTCTATCCCCTGAGCTACGGGGGCTCAGCGACTGGAGAAGACTAGCAAACGCCCCACACGATCGCCGAATCGGTATCGGCGCGTCAGGCTGCGAGAGCCCGTCCGCAGCTGGGCAGCGGGTGTGGCACGATTCGCCGGGGTAGCCGGCGAGGCCACTCGTTGCGGGCCCAGGAGCCGTCCACGATCAGGTGTACGGTACGTCGCTCCGCCCCGCTGAGTCGGTGCACGAAATCCCGGGGTAGCGGCGGGTCGACCGACGGGGTGGTGACCATGAACCGGACCCGCCCCCGCGAGGAGACGGCCGAGATGACGTCGGCCGCCGGCATGGTCCCGCGAAGCCGGAGTCGGCCCACCCAGTAGACCTCGGCCAGGTGTTCCTGTGCGGCTCGGGTGATCGCCGGATACTCGCTGCGCACCCAACGTTCGACCGCCCCGACGCAGAGCCCGCAGGCCCGTTCGCGGGGCTCGCGGGGACCCAGCCCCCAGGCCCGTAGGTACGCCCCGACGACTCCCACGTCGAGCGTCATGCCGAACTGCTGCTGGATGAGAGCGTGCAGACTCTGCCGGGTCCACAGTTCCTCGTCCAAGCCGAACGCGTCGGGGTGGACGCCCCGGAGTGTGTCGATGAGTTCGAGTTCCTGTTCGCGGCTGAGTGTTCCCGGCTCACCCTGCCGCTGTCCGCGACGGACGGCTGCCACCGCTCCGTCACCGCCGATGGTGTGGCGTCGGCACCAGCTGGTGACCGAACGCCGCGCGTCTCTGAGTGCAACCCCCACATCCTGGGCAACGAGTCCTAATGCCAACTGGTCACGATATGTGTGTAGAAAAGCTCCAAGACGGACTTGGCTCCCGTAAGTGCCATATCGGTCATAAGCCGCGGCGGCCGGTGCGAGTGCGCGAACCGCGAGGTCAGACGTCGGGTGACGGTCCCGACAGGCCGCATTCCCTCGCCTTCGGGCCCGTCCGCGCCTTCCGTGCGGGTGGCCCGCAGGTAACCTGCGGGCCACCCGTCACCGTCGGATCGGACGTCGCGTTCTCAGCCGTCGGCCAAACCCAGCTTGCGCAGCTCGTTGATCTCCTTCTGCTGGGCCTGTTTCGACGCCTCGGCCAGCCGGACCACCTCGGGCCGGTCGGAGACCTCAAGCAGGCCGTCAGCCATGTGGATGCCGCCCAGGTGGTGATCAATCATCAGCTTGATGAAGAGCTGATCGACCTCGGCCCCCTGCGATTCGTGCAGCTGGGTAATCTCCTCGCGGGTCGCCATGCCGGGCATCAGGCCGTCCGGACCGACCGGTACGGCGTCGGGCATCCACTCCATCGCCGGACGCGAACCGGTGGGCAACAGCTCCCATTCCTGCAACCAGCGCTGCATGTGACCGATCTGGGCCTGTTGGGTGAGCGCCATGTCGTAGCCGATCTGGCGCAGTGCCGGATCCTGCCCCTTGGCGTAGACGATCATCGCCATCTCCACCGCCTGGGCGTGGTGGCGCGACATGTCCCGAGCGAAACCAGCCTCGGCCGACTCCTCACCGGGAACTCGGTTCGACAGCAGCGTCGCGGCCGTCCAGCCGACGCCGAGCAGCAGCACCGCTGCCATGAGCAGGGTGAGCTGACGCAGCGTCCGGGAGGGCCTGGGTGGCTCGGTGCCGTTGCGCTCGGCCTGAGCAGCCCCCTGGGTCGCGTTGGGCATGTCAGCCCCCCGTCGGCGGAGCCAACTCGCGCGGCTCGGTGCCGGTGCCGGTGGTGTAGTTGCCGGAGGAGCAGGGCACGCCCGGCTCGATCGAGGCGTTCTGCGCCAGGGTGGTGGTGAACTCCGTGATCCGCGGGTCGTCGGCGCTGTCGACCTTGAGCTGGTAACCCCACGCCTGGAGTGACACGGCGGCGTCCAACCCCTCGTACGGGCTCATCAGCATGAAGTCGTTGCCGCGGATCACGCCCGCCAGCTTCTCGACGTCGGCCGGTGGCAGGTCGGGGCGGTAGGTCAGCCAGACCGCGCCGTGCTCCATGCTGTGCACCGCGTGCTCCGCGGCGATCGGCGCGTCGTAGACGTCGCCCAGGCAGCGCTGCCAGGCATTGTTGTGCGCCCCGCCGACCGGCGGGCTGTACTTGTATTCGATCTTGCCGGACTGGTGTGACTCGTAGCTGATGCCGTCCGGGTCGATCTCCCGGTAGTTCACGATGCCGTCGATGCCCGCGGCCTTGTCCTGCCAGGACTGGCTGCCCTTGAAGGTCGCCCAGGCGCCGAATCCGACGATCGACGTCGCGAGCACACCGACCGCGACGAAGAGGGCGATCGGCCCCCACGACCGGCCCTGGCTGACCTTCACCGGGGTGATCGGCTTACGCGGCCCCTTACCGCCCCCCGTGCGCTGGGCCGATCCGGACTTGCCAGGGCCAGCCTTGGCTCCGGTCGCCTTGGCGCCGGCGGCCGGCCGTCCCGCCGCCGGCTTCTTGCCGGTGCTGACCACGGTCGGACGGCGCTCCGGGCCGCCCGGGGTGCTGATACTCATCGTGCCTCGTCAGGTCGGTCGGTCAGGGGATCTGGCGGGCCGGGGTTCGGTTGCTGGGTCGCCGCCGCGGGGACCGAGTCTACCCCCGATAACATGGATCGGTGACTCCTGCAGAACTCGCCGAAGCCGTCCTCACCGCCGCTCACGCCGTCTTCGCCGACCGAGAGCTGGACCGCTGCGCGCTGCCCGGGCACACCACGGTCGAGCGCCCTCGTAACCCCGAGCACGGTGACTACGCCGCCACCCTGGCGCTCCAGTTGAGCAAGAAGGTCGGCCTGCCGCCCCGGGAGCTGGCCGCCGCGCTGGCCGCCGAGTTGGCCAGCACGACGGGGATCAAATCGGTCGAGATCGCCGGTCCGGGCTTCCTCAACATCCGGCTCGACGCCGCCGCCGCAGGGCAGCTCGCCCGATCGATCGTCGAGGCCGGCGAGCAGTACGGTCGCGGCGACCGGCTCGCCGGCTTGAAGATCAATCTGGAGTTCGTCTCGGCCAATCCGACCGGCCCGGTGCACATCGGTGGCGTCCGCTGGGCGGCGGTCGGCGACGCGTTGAGCCGGCTGCTACGCGCGACCGGCGCCGAGGTCGGCACGGAGTACTACTTCAACGACGCCGGCTCGCAGATCGACCGGTTCGCCCGCTCGCTGCTCGCCGCGGCCCGCAACGAACCGGCACCGGAGGACGGCTACGGCGGCGCGTACATCGCCGAGATCGCCGGGCAGGTCACCGCCCGGCGGCCGGACGTGCTGAACCTGGACGACGCAGCCGCCCAGGAGGTCTTCCGGGTCGAGGGCGTGGCGCTGATGTTCACCGAGATCAAGTCCTCACTGCGTGACTTCGGAGTCGAGTTCGACACCTACTTCAACGAGAAGGACCTGCACGATCGCGGTGAGCTGGAACTCGCCCTGACCCGGCTGCGCGAGCAGGGCCACCTCTTCGAATCCGAGGGCGCGACCTGGCTGCGGACCACCGACTTCGGCGACGACAAGGATCGGGTGCTGCGCAAGTCGAACGGTGAGTGGACCTACTTCGCCGCCGACTGCGCCTACTACCTCGACAAGCGGGAACGTGGCTTCGACCGCGTCGTGATCATGCTCGGGGCGGACCACCACGGCTACATCGGCCGGATGAAGGCGATGGCGGCCTGCTTCGGCGACGAACCCGACGCCACGCTCGAGATCCTCATCGGGCAACTGGTCAACCTGGTGCGTGACGGGGCGCCGGTGCGGATGAGCAAGCGCGCCGGAACCGTGGTGATGCTGGAGGACCTGGTCGACGCGATCGGGGTGGACGCCGCCCGGTACGCGTTGGCCCGGTACTCCAGCGACTCACCGATCGACATCGACATCGAGCTGTGGACCCGGGCCACCCGGGACAACCCCGTCTACTACGTGCAGTACGTCGCGGCCCGGACGGCCAGCGTCGGTCGAAACGCCGCCGAGGTCGGTCTGAGCCGGGGTGACGCCGCGTCTTTCCGGCCCGAACTGCTCGACCACGACAAAGAGAACGAGCTGCTCAAGGCGCTCGCCGAGTTTCCCGCAGTGGTGACCGCCGCGGCCGAGCTGCGTGAACCGCACCGGGTCGCCCGGTTCCTGGAGGACCTGGCCGGGGCGTACCACCGGTTCTACGACAACTGCCGGATCCTGCCCCGGGGCGACGAGGACGTCACCGACCTGCACCGGGCACGGCTCTGGCTCAACGACGCGACCCGGGTGGTCATCGCCAACGGGCTACACCTGCTCGGCGTCTCAGCCCCGGAGCGGATGTAGCCGTGGGCGCGAGAGGCGAGCGGGCGATCACGGATCGGAGGAGGCACTGATGCGGGCACACGAGGCGGGTGCGCTGCACGGCGACATCGGCAACCGGGGGCCGGCCTGGCTGCGCAGCCCGGAGGACGTCAATGACCTGGTGCCGCAACTGTGGCCACGCAACGTCACACGCGGTGCCGACGGCGTGCTCACCGTCGCCGGTTTGGGCGTCCGCCACATCGCTGCCGAGTTCGGCACGCCGGTGTACGTACTCGACGAGGACGACCTCCGCTCCCGCTGCCGGGATTTCCGGGCCGCCTTCCCGGACGAGGACGTCTACTACGCCGGCAAGGCTTTTCTCTGCCGGGCGGTGGTGGGGATGATCGTCGAGGAAGGCATGTTCCTCGACGTGTGCAGCGGCGGGGAGCTGACCGTGGCGCTCGCCGGTGGGATGCCACCGGAACGGATCGGCTTCCACGGGAACAACAAGTCGGTGGCCGAGCTGACCCGGGCCCTCGACGTCGGGGTGGGCCGGATAATTGTCGACTCGTTCCACGAGATCGAACGGCTCACCACGCTGGCCCGCGAACGCGGCGTACGACCCCGGGTGCTGATCCGCGTCACCGTGGGCGTGGAGGCACACACCCACGAGTTCATCGCCACCGCGCACGAGGACCAGAAGTTCGGCTTCTCGCTCGCCGGCGGTTCGGCCCTCGCCGCCGTGTTGCGCGTGCTCGACGAGGACGTGCTGGAGCTGCGCGGCCTGCACTCGCACATCGGCTCGCAGATCTTCGACACGAGTGGGTTCGAGGTGTCCGCCCGGCGGGTGCTGGCACTTCAGGCGCAGATCCGCGACGCACGCGGCGTCGAGCTGCCCGAGCTGGACCTCGGCGGTGGATTCGGTATCGCGTACACCTCGCAGGATGACCCGTCGACGCCGCACGACCTGGCCAAGCGGCTGCGCAGGATCGTCGACTCGGAGTGCGAGGCGGAGCGGCTGACCGTGCCACACCTGTCCATCGAGCCCGGTCGGGCGATCGTCGGACCTGCCATGTTCACCCTCTACGAGGTGGGTACGGTCAAGGACGTCGACGGCATCCGGACGTACGTCAGCGTCGACGGCGGGATGAGCGACAACATCCGGACCGCCCTGTACGACGCGTCGTACTCGGCGACCCTGGCCTCCCGGTCGAGTGCCGCCGGGCCGATGCTCGCCCGCGTGGTGGGAAAGCACTGTGAGTCCGGGGACATCGTGGTGAAGGATGAATTCCTGCCCGCTGACGTGCAGCCCGGAGATCTTGTCGCGGTGCCCGGCACGGGTGCGTACTGCCGCAGCATGGCCAGTAACTACAACCACGTTCCCCGCCCCGGCGTGGTCGCGGTACGCAACGGCCGGGCCCGGCTGATCGTCCGACCGGAGACCGAAGAGGACCTGCTCGTTTTGGATGTGGGATGACGTCACCTGTACGCCTCGCCCTGCTCGGCTGCGGCACCGTCGGCGCCGAGGTGGTCCGGCTGCTGCACGAGCAGTCGGCGGACCTCGCTGCCCGCGTCGGCGCTCCGCTCGAGATCGCCGGCATCGCCGTGCGTCGGATCGGACGGGACCGTGGCGACCTTCCGGTCGATCCGACCCTGTTCACCACCGACGCGCTCGGGCTGATCAAGCGGGACGACGTCGACGTGGTGGTGGAGGTGGTCGGCGGCATCGAGCCGGCGCGCGGCTGGCTGGTGGAGGCGCTACGGGCTGGTAAGAGTGTGGTCACCGCCAACAAGGCGTTGCTCGCCGAGGACGGCGGCACCCTGCACGACGCTGCGGCCGAGGGCAGCGGCGACCTCTACTACGAGGCGTCCGTGGCCGGGGCCATTCCGCTGCTGCGCCCGCTGCGTGAGTCGCTGCACGGCGACCGCATCACCCGGGTCACCGGCATCGTCAACGGCACCACCAACTTCATCCTCTCCGCGATGCACGCCACCGGGGCCGGGTTCGCCGAGGCGTTGGAGGAGGCGACCGAACTGGGGTACGCCGAGGCCGACCCGACGGCCGACGTGGAGGGCTTCGACGCCGCCGCGAAAGCGGCCATCCTCGCCTCGCTCGCCTTCCACAGCCGGGTCGCCGCCGCCGACGTGCACCGCGAGGGCATCACCGAGGTGACCGCCGCGGACGTGGCCAGCGCCAAGGCGATGGGCTGCACGATCAAGCTGCTCTGCATCGCCGCCCGCGGTGTCGACGGGCAGGGGCGGGAGACGGTGAGCGTCCGGGTCCACCCGGCGATGATTCCGGTGACCCATCCTCTGGCCAGCGTCGGCGACGCGTTCAACGCGGTCTTCGTGGAGGCCGAGGCGGCCGGTCAGCTGATGTTCTACGGCCGGGGGGCCGGTGGGGCACCGACCGCCAGCGCCGTGCTCGGCGACGTGGTGGCGGTGGCCCGCAACCGGCTCGCCGGGGTACGCGCGGCCAGCGAGTCCGCCTACGCGGAGCTGCCGGTGCGGCCGATGGGGGAGGCGCTCACCCGCTACCACATCAGCCTGGACGTGGCCGACCGGCCCGGCGTGCTTGAGTCGGTGGCCGGGATGTTCGCCCGGCACGACGTGTCGATCGCCACCGTCCGCCAGGGGCCGGCCGCCGGTGCCGCCGGCGCGGCCGGTGACGCCGTACTGGTGATCGTGACCCACGTCGCGCCGGACGCGGCGCTCGCCGCGACCGTGCAGGAGCTGCGGGGGTTGGACATCGTCCGTTCGGTGGCGAGCGTGCTGCGGGTCGAGGGCGGGCTGTGAGCGGCCGGATCAGCCGCGGAGGCGAGGAGATCGAGATGTGGCGCGGCCTGATCGACGCCTACCGGGACCGGCTGCCGGTCACCGAGGCCACGCCGGTGGTCACCCTGCACGAGGGGAACACTCCGCTGTTGCCGGCGCCGGTGCTCTCCGCCCGGCTCGGCTGCGACGTGTACCTCAAGGTGGAGGGTGCCAACCCCACCGGCTCCTTCAAGGACCGGGGCATGACGATGGCCGTCTCCAAGGCGGTCGAGGCCGGCAACAAGGCCATCATCTGCGCCTCCACCGGCAACACCAGTGCCTCCGCCGCCGCGTACGCGGCCCGGGCCGGGATGACCTGCGCCGTCCTCGTGCCGCAGGGCAAGATCGCGCTGGGCAAGCTGGCTCAGGCGCTCGTGCACGGCGCCAAGCTGCTCCAGGTCAACGGCAACTTCGACGATTGTCTGGCGCTGGCTGCCAAACTCGCCCAGGACTATCCGGTGGCCCTGGTCAACTCGGTCAACATCGACCGGCTGCACGGCCAGAAGACCGCTGCCTTCGAGATCGTCGAGGCGCTCGGCGACGCACCCGACATCCACTGCCTGCCGGTGGGTAACGCCGGCAACATCTCCGCGTACTGGATGGGATACACGGAGGACCATGACGCCGGCAATGCAAGTCGGCGACCGAAGATGTACGGCTTCCAGGCGGCCGGTGCGGCACCGATCGTGACCGGGCAGGTGGTGGCCGAGCCGTCCACCATCGCCACGGCCATCCGGATCGGCAACCCGGCGAGCTGGACGAAGGCACTGGACGCGCGGGACGCCTCTGGCGGTCTGATCGCGGCGGTCACCGATCGGGAGATCCTGGCGGCGTACCGACTGCTGGCCCGGGAGGTCGGTGTCTTCGTGGAACTGGGCAGCGCGGCCAGCGTCGCCGGTCTGCTCCAGCAGGCCGCCGCCGGCCTGGTGCCGGCCGGAGGCACGGTGGTCTGCACGGTCACCGGGCACGGTCTGAAGGATCCGGAGTGGGCGATCTCCACCGCTCCCGCTCCCGTCACCATCGCCAACGATCCGCTCGTCGCCGCCCGTTCCCTCGACCTCGCCTGAAGCCCCCGCCGCAAGGGGCGGGGGTGGGGAGTCAGGGGCGGGTGGTTCGGCCGACCTGAGCGGCGGTGGCATCGCTGCGGATCGGTACGCCGGGACCCCGCCCGCCCCGGAGGTCCGGGGCCCAGCGGGGTCAGGCAGACTGCTCGTACCCTTCGACCGTCTCCCTCAGGAGTGAGCCACGCGATGTCGCTGCTCGCCAGATTCAGCCTCGCCAACCGGGGGCTGGTAGCCCTCATCGCGGTGGTGATCACGGCGTTCGGTGTGTACGCCGTGCCGTCACTGAAGCAGCAACTGCTACCGTCGCTGGAGTTTCCCGCCGCCTTCATCGTGGCCCAGTATCCCGGCGCCGCACCGGAGGTCGTCGAGTCCGAGGTCGCCGAGCCGATCGAGAACAGCCTGCGCGGCATCTCCGGTCTCGACTCGGTCATCTCGACCTCTCGTGAGGGCCTGACCACCATCCAGGTGCAGTACGAGTTCGGCACCGAACTCGACGACATGGTCAACAGGATGCAGACCGCGATCAACCGGACCAGCCTGCCCGACGGCGTCGACCCGCAGGTGATCGCGGGCAGCACCGATGACCTGCCGGCCGTGGTGCTGGCCGCGTCCGGCGACGACGACGAACGGACCCTCGCTGGCAAACTGCGCGACACCGTGGTGCCGGAACTGGCCGCGATCGACGGCGTCCGTGGCGTCGAATTGACAGGTGTCCGGGACGAGCTGGTGGTGATCACGCCGGATCCGGCGAAACTGGCCAAGGCGAAGGTGCAGCCGACAGCTATCGGCGCCGCACTCCAGGCGAACGGTGTGGCGGTGCCCGCCGGTGCCGTGCTCGACGGCGAGCGAACCCTGCCGGTGCAGGTGGGTGCTCCGCTGACGACCCTGGACGAGCTGCGCGGCGTGATCGTCGCGCCACCGGTGAAGAAGGCCGGGCCGGTTCGCCTCGGCGACGTCGCGACAGTCGAGGAGCAACTCGCCCCGGCCACCGCCATCACCCGTACCAACGGCCGGGAGAGCCTCGGCATCGCGGTCACCGCCGACCCGGACGGCAACGCGGTGGAGATCTCGCACGCGGTCGCCGATCGGCTCGACGACCTGCGTTCCGTCACCGGTGCCGAGCTGACCGTCGTGCTCGACCAGGCGCCGTTCGTGGAGAAGTCCATCAAGACGCTGGGCACCGAGGGTCTACTGGGCCTGATCATGGCCGTGGTGGTCATCCTGGTGTTCCTGCTGTCGGTGCGCTCCACCGTGGTGACCGCGGTATCGATTCCGCTGTCGGTGGTGGTGGCGCTCATCGCCCTGTGGATCGGTGACTATTCGCTCAACCTGCTCACCCTCGGCGCGTTGACGGTCGCGGTCGGTCGGGTGGTCGACGACTCGATCGTGGTGCTGGAGAACATCAAGCGGCACCTGACGTACGGTGGGCCGAAGCGGGAGGCGATCCTCACGGCCGTACGCGAGGTGGCCGGTGCCGTCACCGCGTCGACGTTGACCACGGTTGCCGTCTTCGCGCCCATCGCCCTGGTCGGTGGTTTCGTGGGGCAGCTCTTCGCACCCTTCGCGATCACCGTCACCGTGGCGCTGCTCGCCTCGCTGCTGGTTTCGCTGACGGTGATTCCGGTGCTCGCGTACTGGTTCCTGAAGCCGGTGAGCGGTGGAGACGCGGCGCGTCGGGCAGCCGAGGAGCGTGAGCTGCGCAGCCCGTTGCAGCGGGTGTACCTGCCGGTCATCCAGTTCGCCACCGGGCGGCGGGCCTATCGTTGGGCGACCCTGGCGGTAGGGCTGCTGGTGTTGTTCGGCACCTTCGGGCTGGCCCGTCAGCTGGAGACGAATTTCCTCGACGACTCCGGCCAGGACACCCTCAACATCCGCCAGGAACTGCCGGTGGGCACCGGGCTGGCTGGCACCGACGCGGCGGCCCGGCAGGTCGAGGCGGTGCTGGAGGAGACCCCGGGTATCGAGTCGTACCAGGTCACCGCCGGTGGTGGCGACACCCCGTGGGCCGGCAGCGCCGGCAACAACGTGGCCAACTACGCGTTGCGTCTCGGCGGGGACACCGACGCCAAAGCGATGCGCGGCGTGCTGCGGGACCGGTTCGTGGCGCTCGGTGCCGGAGCTGGAGAGATCACCTTCCCGGCGGGTCAGGGCGGGGCGTCCGCCAACGAGCTGGCGGTGATCGTCCGGGCTGCCGATCCCGAGGTGCTGGCCGCCGCGGCCCGGCAGGCCGAGACGGCTCTGACCGGCATCGGCGGGGTCGAGGACGTTTCGACCACGCTGGCCGAGCAGACGCCGCGGGTCGACGTGACCGTCGACCGGGAGGCCGCAAGTCGGGCCGGCCTCACCGAGGCGGCGGTCGGTCAACTGGTTGCGCAGGCATTTCGCGGTACGCCGCTCGGGCAGCTGACCGTCGACGGTGCCGCCCGCAATGTGGTACTGCGCCTGTCGGCGGTGCCGCCGGTGACCGTGGAGGAGCTGCGGGCGCTGCCGGTCGGCGCGGTCAAGCTGGACGACATCGCCGACGTCACCGAGACCACCGGCCCGCAGCAGGTGCGGAGGATCGACGGTGAGCGCAGCGTCTCGGTGACCGGCACGGTCACCGGCTCCGACCTGGGCGCGATCAGCACCGAGCTGCAGAGTCGCCTCGACGAGATCGACGTGCCGGGTGCCACCTTCGCCCTGGGTGGGGTCAGTGCCGAGCAGCAGGAGACCTTCGCGGACCTGGGGCTGGCGGTGCTCGCCGCGATCGCGATCGTCTTCCTGATCATGATGGCGACGTTCCGTAGCGTGGTGCAGGCGCTGATCCTGCTGGTGTCCATTCCGTTCGCGGCCACCGGAGCGGTGGCCCTGTTGCTGATCAGCGGCACCGCGTTGAGCGTGCCGGCGCTGATCGGCGTGCTCATGCTCGTCGGCATCGTGGTGACCAATGCCATCGTGCTGCTCGATCTGGTCAACCAGTACCGAGCTCAAGGCATGGGCGTGCGGGAGGCGGTGGTCGAGGGCGGCCGGCACCGGCTGCGGCCGATCCTGATGACGGCGATCGCCACGATCTTCGCGCTGACGCCGATGGCCTTCGGTCTCACCGGGGAGGGTGGCTTCATCTCGCGGCCCCTGGCGATCGTGGTGATCGGCGGCCTACTGACCTCCACCCTGCTCACGCTGATCCTGGTGCCGACGTTGTACGCGATGGTGGAGGACACCAAGGTGTCGGTGCTGGCGTGGCGACGTCGCCGCCGCAGCGGCCCGGCCGGCGAACCGGGTGAGGGCGCGGCCGACGACGGCGGCGACACCGAGCCGGTCACGGACGGCACGCCGGTGGACGCGGAGCCGGATGCCAATGTGGCTGAGACTGCTCGGCGGGAAAGCCGCCCGGTGCCGGCGGCGCCGTCCGGGGCGCTCATCGAGAACACCGACCAGTTCGAGGTGCTCCGGCTGCCGAAGAGCCGCAACTCACCGTTCCCGCCGAACGAGTGACCGGATGTCCCGGAGGGTCCCTTGGGCCCTCCGGGTCACCCACGCTCCGGCACGACCGCTGACGGTGCCGGGTATGGTCCGCTCCGTGGCGTCCACCCTCTCGGTTCTCACCCGCAACCGGAACTTTCGCAACCTCTTCCTGGCCGAGCTGGTGGTGTTCGGTGCCGACTGGTTCGTCATGGTGCCTTTGCTGGTGCTGCTGCCGGCGTTGACCGGCAGCGGCGTGTGGGGGGCCCTGGTACTGGCCGTGGACACGGGCATCGTGGCGTTGCTGTTGCCGTACACCGGCACCATCGCGGACCGGTTCGACCGGCGCACGATAATGATCGGTTCGAACGTGGCTGCGCTGGTGGGCGTGATGCTGCTGCTCGGTGTGCGTGATGCCGGCACGGCCTGGCTGGCGCTGCTCGGTATCGGCGTGGTCGCGGTGGCCAAGGCGTTCTACTCCCCGGCGGCGCAGGCGGCGCTGCCGAATGTGCTCGATCCGGAGGAGCTGGCGGCAGGCAACGCGGTGGCAGGTTCGGCGTGGGGCACGATGACGATCGTCGGCGCGTCGCTCGGCGGGGTGCTCAGCGCGGCGGCCGGGCCGTACGTCTGCTTCTGGGTGGGCGCGGTCGGGTTGGTGATCGCCGCTGGCCTGGCCACCCTCATCCGGCGGCCGTTGCAGGCCTCCCGTGAGCAGGGGACGAGGCCGCCGCAGACCTGGGCGGCCATCCGTGAGGCGCTGGTCTACATCGGCCACCGCCCCCGGGTGCTGGCGCTGGTGACGGTCAAGTCGGCAGTGGGTCTCGGCAACGGTGTGCTCACCGTCTTCCCGCTGCTCGCCGGTGTGTACGGGGTCGGTGCGCTCGGTGCCGGCCTACTCTTCGCCGTCCGTGGTGCCGGCGCCCTGGTCGGTCCGATCACGATGCGCCGGGTGTTGACCAACCGCGCCTGGCTGCTGCCCGGCCTGGCACTGTCCATGTCGGCGTACGGTCTGGCCTACCTCGGTACCTCCGTGGCCGCCTGGTTTCCGCTGGTGCTGGTCCTGGTCTTCGTGGCTCACTTCGCTGGCG
This sequence comes from Micromonospora sp. HNM0581, assembly GCF_012726175.1. Lineage (GTDB taxonomy): Bacteria > Actinomycetota > Actinomycetes > Mycobacteriales > Micromonosporaceae > Micromonospora. Next base: position 24,541 of record NZ_JAASAD010000001.1, on the reverse strand, counting down.
GCAGCAACTGGGTGATGTCGAACTTCGCATTGCAGGGCGAGGTGCCGGATCGGCTTCGGGGACGGGTCTTCGCCACCGACATGATGCTGGCGACCCTGGCGATTTCCGTCAGCCAGCTGGTGGTGGCCGGGGTCGTCGACCTCGTGGACGAGCGGGTCGTCCTGGCCGGCGGCGGCCTGGTCACGCTGGTCTACGCGATCGGTTGGCGGGTGGCGACGCGACGTCTGTCGCTTGCCCCGTCGGCACCCGTGGTGGCGGAGTGCAGGTCGTGACGTCCGCCGCGGGACCACGACGCCCCGGCGTCCCAGGTGCCGGGCGGTGTTCCCCAAGGGTGGCCGGTGTCCCTAGCATGGGCGGCGTGTCGACCACATTCGTCGCCGAACCGGTCCGGGTCCGGGTTCCGGCCACCAGTGCGAACCTGGGGCCCGGGTTCGATGCGCTGGGGCTGGCCCTCGCGCTTCACGACGACGTCGCCGCCGAGGTGACGGCCGGGGGCGTGACGGTGACGGTGACCGGTGAGGGAGCCGACGATCTCCCCGTCGACGACGCACATCTGGTGGTACGCGCCATGCGGGCGGCCTTCGACGTGCTCGGCGGGCAACCACCCGGACTGGCGGTGGAATGTGTCAACCGCATCCCACAGGCGCGGGGGCTCGGCTCCTCGTCCGCGGCGATCGTCGCCGGGGTGCTGCTGGCTCGGGCGTTGGTGCCGGAGGGCGACGCTCACCTCGACGACGACGCGGTGCTGCGGTTGGCGGCCGAGATCGAGGGTCATCCGGACAATGTCGCACCTTGCCTGCTCGGCGGCTTCACCCTGGCGTGGACGGATTTGGACGGCGCGCGGGCGGTTTCGTTGCCGGTGGCCGACGGGGTACGCCCCGCGGTGCTGGTGCCGGCCGAGCGTGGGTTGACTGCCTCGGCTCGCGCGGCGTTGCCGGCGACCGTGCCGCACGGGGACGCCGCGTTCAACGCCGGCCGCGCGGCGCTGCTGGTGCACGCGCTGACCACGCAGCCGGCACTGCTGCTGCCGGCCACGGCCGACCGGTTGCACCAGGGTTACCGTTCGGCCTCGATGCCGGGGACGACGACCCTTGTCGACGGGTTGCGTGCGGCAGGTGTTTCGGCCGTGGTCAGTGGGGCCGGGCCCACCGTGCTGGCCCTGTCTGAGCTGCCCGTAGACTTCGACGCGGGAACAGATTGGCAGCTGCTGCGGTTGCCGGTAGATGCGCGCGGAGCCCAGGTCGGGCGGGGTAGACTCGGACACGCGGAGCGGGACCCTGTTGCCGCAGGTCGCAAGAGTTGATTACGCTCTAGACTTAGCACAGCCGCGATGCATGCGATCTCCTGCGGGTCGGCGCACCCCCGAAGCTTTCGGCGGTAGCCCGTCACCCCTGCCTAGGCCCCACGCCGCACCGCAGTCTTCACTGGTCGCCGCAGACGGCGAACTCGCCCGCCGCTCCAACTGGTGGGTCGGGAGACCGACCGGCTGCTGTGTCAAAGACTCCCGCGAAGCGTCATGCGAGGCGGGTGTACCGAGGCCGCCCGGCCACCTGTAGTCGATTCCGGGCAGTCCCGGCCTATCGAGGGAAGGAATCCATTGAGCGACACCACCGACGTGACGTCGGATGTTTCCAACGTCGCTGGCGAGGCCGCCACCGCTGCCCCTACCCGCCGTCGGCGCAGCGGTACGGGCCTGTCGGCGATGCTGCTGCCGGAGCTGCAGAGCCTGGCCGCGTCGCTCGGCATCTCGGGGACGGCTCGCATGCGTAAGGGCGAGTTGATCAGCGCGATCACCGAGCGGCAGGGCGGCGCTGCCGGTGCCCCTCGACCACGGGCCGAGGTCGCGGCGGCTGCCGCCCCGGTTCGCGAGGAGGTTCACGCGGAGGTACGGGACGCGGGTGAGCGGCCGGAGGCCGAGCGCCGTGGCGCCGAGCAGCAGGTTTCGGGCGTCGAGAACGAAACCCGAGGCCGTACCCGGCGTAGCCGGACAGCCGTGGCCGAGCCGCGCGCCGACGAGGCTCCCGCCGAGGGCGAGCGGCCCGAAGGCAGGTCCGGGCGTGACCGGGGCGCTGCTGACCGGGGCGATCGTGCGGAGCGCGGCGAGCGTGCGGAGCGTGGTGACCGTGGCGAGCGTGCAGAGCGTGGCGAGCGCGGTGACCGTGGCGAGCGTGCGGAACGTGGCGATCGTGCGGAACGTGGCGATCGTGCGGAACGTGGTGACCGTGGCGAGCGTGCAGAACGTGGCGAGCGCGGAGATCGTGGCGACCGTACGGCCGATCGTTCCGACCGCGGAGAGCGCGCCAACGACCGTGGACAGCGCGGCGAGCGGGACAACGACGGTGACGACGACGGCGACGGTGGCGGTCGGCGCAGCCGGCGTAGCCGTTTCCGGGACCGCCGTCGGGGCCGCGGTGACCGCAACGAATCCGGCGGCGACGGCGGCCGTGAGCCGCAGGTCGGCGAGGACGACGTGCTCGTGCCGGTGGCAGGCATCGTCGACGTGCTCGACAACTACGCCTTCGTCCGGACCACCGGCTACCTGGCCGGTCCAAACGACGTCTACGTGTCGATGTCCCAGATCAAGAAGTACGGTCTGCGGCGCGGTGACGCGATCACCGGTGCCGTTCGGGCGGCGCGCGACGGCGAGCAGCGGCGCGACAAGTACAACCCGCTGGTCCGGCTGGACACCATCAACGGGATGGAGTCGGACGAGGCCAAGCGGCGGCCGGAGTTCTACAAACTCACTCCGCTGTACCCGCAGGAGCGGCTGCGGTTGGAGACCGAGCCGCACATCCTCACCACCCGGGTCATCGACCTGGTCATGCCGCTCGGCAAGGGGCAGCGGGCACTCATCGTATCGCCGCCGAAGGCCGGCAAGACGATGGTGCTGCAGGCGATAGCCAACGCCATCACGCACAACAACCCGGAGTGCCACCTGATGGTGGTGCTCGTGGACGAGCGGCCCGAAGAGGTCACCGACATGCAACGGTCGGTGAAGGGCGAGGTCATCGCGGCCACCTTCGACCGTCCGCCGCAGGACCACACCACCGTTGCCGAGCTGGCGATCGAGCGGGCCAAGCGCCTCGTCGAACTGGGGCACGACGTGGTGGTGCTGCTCGACTCGGTGACCCGGCTCGGTCGGTCGTACAACCTGGCGGCACCGGCCAGCGGCCGGATCATGTCGGGTGGTATCGACTCCACCGCGTTGTACCCGCCGAAGCGGTTCCTGGGTGCGGCGCGCAACATCGAGAACGGCGGTTCGCTGACCATCCTCGCCACCGCTCTGGTGGAGACCGGTTCCATGGCGGACACGGTCATCTTCGAGGAGTTCAAGGGCACCGGCAACGCGGAGCTGAAGCTGGACCGGAAGGTCGCTGACAAGCGCATCTTCCCGGCCATCGACATCCACCCGTCCGGCACGCGGAAGGAGGAGATCCTGCTCGCGCCGGAGGAACTGGCAATCGTGCACAAGCTCCGCAAGGTTCTGCACTCGCTGGACTCGCAGGCGGCGCTGGATCTCCTGCTGGACCGGCTCAAGCAGTCCCGTACCAACATCGAGTTCCTGATGCAGATTGCCAAGTCGACGCCGGGGGAGTGACCTCCACCGACGAAGGTCGACGAAGGGGCGTGGCCGCAAGCGGCCACGCCCCTTCGGCTGAGCTGACCGCCCCGTGTGCCCGCACCCGTAAGCTCTCAGGCTCGCCCTGTCTTGGCCGTGGGCGATGGAGGAATGCTCCCTGCGGGCGGTGGGAATGCGCAGGTGAGGCCCGGTGTTGCCGCCGGCGACCAACTGGCGCGGCCCGATTCCCGGGCACACCGGGGCCCGTGGCACACTTGTCAATCGGCCACCGGTTCCGGTTCACGCCCATGTCGGTCGGCGACGACCAGCAGGCCAGGGCGACCCGGCGACCACAGACGAGAGGACCGAGGCGACATGAAGCCCAACACCCACCCGGAGTACGTGACCACCGAGGTCAGCTGCTCCTGTGGCAACACCTTCACCACCCGCAGCACCGCCAAGGGCGGCTCGATCCACGTCGAGACGTGCAGCGCCTGTCACCCGTTCTACACGGGCAAGCAGCGCGTGCTGGACACCGCTGGTCGGGTCGCGAAGTTCCAGCAGAAGTACGCCAAGGTCCAGGGCAAGAAGGCCAAGTAGCTCCTCGTCCGACGCCCGCGTCCGGTTCACCGCCGGGCGCGGGCGTCGTCCGTCTGTGTCCGGTCCGAAGGAGCGATCTCCAGCATGAGCAGTGAACGCCTGGCCGCCCTCCTCGACGAGTACGCCGAGTTGGAGAAGCGACTGGCCGACCCCGCGATCCACGCCGACCAGGGCACCGCACGCCGGGTGGGCCGTCGCTACGCCGAGCTGGTGCCGCTGCACAAGGCCGCCGCCGAGCTGCAGCAGACGCGTGCGGATCTCGCCGCGGCACGTGAACTCGCCGCCGAGGATGCCTCCTTCGTCGACGAGGCCGAGACGATCGCGGCGACGCTGCCGGTGCTTGAGGAACGCCTCGCCGAGCTGCTCATTCCACGTGATCCGCACGACGCCAAGGACGTCATCGTCGAGATCAAGGCGGGCGAGGGCGGTGAGGAGTCCGCGCTGTTCGCCGGTGACCTGCTGCGCATGTACACCCGATACGCGGAGCGGCGCGGCTGGGTCACCGAGGTGATCGACGCCCAGGATTCCGACCTCGGTGGAGTCAAGGACGTCTCTCTGGCGATCAAGACGAAGGGTGTGCCCGAGGGTGGGAACGGCGTCTGGTCCCGACTGAAGTGGGAGGGCGGGGTGCACCGGGTGCAGCGGGTCCCGGTCACCGAGTCGCAGGGGCGCATCCACACCAGCGCGGCCGGCGTACTGGTGCTGCCGGAGGCCGAGGAGGTCGACGTCACCGTGGACCCGAACGAGTTGCGCGTCGACGTCTTCCGCTCGTCCGGTCCAGGCGGCCAGTCGGTCAACACCACGGACTCGGCGGTACGGATCACCCACCTGCCCACCGGCATCGTGGTCTCCTGCCAGAACGAGAAGTCGCAGTTGCAGAACCGGGAGCAGGCGATGCGTATCCTGCGTGCCCGGCTGCTGGCCGTCGCGCAGGAGCAGGCCGACGCCGCCGCGTCGGACGCCCGTAAGGCTCAGGTGCGTACGGTGGACCGCTCGGAGCGGATCCGTACGTACAACTTCCCGCAGAACCGGATCACCGACCACCGGATCGGCTTCACCGCGTACAACCTCGACCTGGTGCTGGCCGGGGAGTTGGACGGTGTGCTCGACGCGCTCGGTGCGGCGGACCGGGCCGCGCGGCTGGCCGGCGACGCGGAGCTGACCCGCCGCTGAGTGTGCCGCCGGTCAGGAGGTACGCGGCCGGGTCTTCTCCCGCAGCATCTCCCGGTCGGCGGCCTCGAAGGCGGCGCCGAGCGCGTCCCGCTGGCCGGGGCCGCCGGCTCCCACCTCCGCGAAGCCGATGCTGACGCCGACCGGGGTGCCGGGTACCAGTGACTCCCAGTCCTCGGTGTGGATGGCGGCGTCGATCCGCCGGGCCACCTCGGCCGCCTCGGTCATGCCGGCCTGCGGCAGCACCACCACGAACTCGTCGCCACCGTAACGGGCGACGAAGTCACCACGACGCATCACCCGGTTTATCACTCCGGCGACGCGTTGCAGGACCAGATCCCCCGAGTGGTGCCCGTGCCGAGTGTTCACCGCCTTGAATCCGTCGAGGTCGCAGACGCCGATCACCACCCGTTCGCCCCGAGCGACCACAGCCGCGATGTAGCGCTCGAGCCGGCGCCGGTTGGGTAGCCCGGTCAGCGGGTCGGTCAACGCCTCCCCCTCGAACCGTGCCGCCTCCCGTCGCATCTCCTCATGGTCGATGCGGGCGGCGATACCGTCGATGTAGACGTCGCGGAGCCGGTCGTGGCGCTGCGCGGCGAGCCGGAAGGCCAGCCGGTCGGCCCGGTGCGCGGCAGCATGGTCACCCGCCCGCCCCAGCGCCATGCTGCGCAGCCGGGCGGGCTCTGCCGCGCCGAGCGTCTCGGCGGACACCTGCACGGTGTCCAGTCGGGTGACCGCCTCGATCGGGCGTCCGCTGGCGATGGCGAGACACACCTGACCGAGCTGGCGCATGTCGCGGGCCCGGGCACTGTCCGCGCCGTGGCCGAGTAACCGGGCCGGTTCCATACCCGCAGCGAGGTCGACGTCGTCGCCGAACGCGCACCTGCGGGCTGCCGCATAGCCGTACGCGGCCAGGCTGCTGGGGCGTAGCCGGCCGGCGCGCCCGGCGGTCACGAACCGGCCCAGGTCACCACCGACGTCCCGCAGGACACGCAGGCAGCCGTCACTGTCGCCGGTGTGGTCCAGGGCGACTGCGTTGCGTAACCGGATGCCCGGCGCGGCGAACGTCTCCTCGGGGATGCCCGCGGCGTTGCCGAGTTGCCGGGCGCGTTCGATCGCTCCCAACGCGTACCCGTGGAAACTGAGGTACGAGTACGCCATTGCCAGGTCGTGCCAGCCCCAGGCGGTGTCCCGGTCCGGGCCCTCCACGGCACTGAGCGCCCGTGCCGCTTTGACCAGGTGCGTGACGCAGCGATCCAGTGCACCCTGATGGTGAGCGGCGAGCGCGGCCAGCGCGTTGAGGTGCCCGTGCAGGTAGGGCTCGGCGAGGTCGCGCACCGCCGCGGACGCCTCCTCGATGGCGCGGGTGTACTCGGCGGTGCGCCCGAGATTGATCAGAGCCGAGAGCCGCTGCACGAGCGCGTCGGCTCGGGCGTTCGGGTCGCGGGTGGCCCGAAGCACCCCCTCCAGGAGCCCGTACGCCTCGGTGGAACGGCTCACTTCCTGCAACGCCCGCGCCTTCGTCAGGGCGTCAACCTGGTCCTCGACCCGGTCGAGCCAGCCCACCCGCGACCTCCTGTCGGTGTGCCGCTGCACCCGCTTATGCACGTGCACGGCGACGCTTCATGATTATTGCGTGACCACCGCACCGCAACACCCGTCCGAAGGGACGAGACGGCACCGACCGACTCCGGTGATCGCCGGCGCGTCCCGCACCCTCGCCGCAGCCGGTGTGACCTCGGCCCGCGTGGAGGCGGAGCTGCTGGCCGCGCACGTACTCGGGATTCCTCGTGGCCGGCTGGCGCTCGTGGACGGGTTCACCGATGAGCAACTCGACGGTTACCGCAGGCTCGTGGAACGCCGGTCTCGACGGGAACCGTTGCAGCATCTCACCGGAACCGCCGCTTTCCGGCACCTGGAGCTGGCTGTCGGTCCGGGTGTCTTCGTGCCGCGTCCGGAGACCGAACTGCTCGCCGGGTGGGGCGTCGACCAGGCCCGCCAGGTCGCGCGGACCGGCGGTGAGCGGGCCGGCGGGCGGGTTGAGCCGCTCGTCGTGGACCTGTGCAGTGGGTCCGGTGCGGTCGCACTGTCAGTTGCCGCCGAGGTGCCGCAGGCCCGCGTCGTGGCTGTGGAACGCTCGCCGGAGGCGCTGTCGTGGCTGCGGCGCAACGCGGCGATCCGGGTCGCCGCCGGTGACCGGCAGGTCGAGGTGGTGGCGGCGGACGTCACCGACCCGAAGCTGCTGGACGGGTTGGTCGGCCGGGTGGACGTGCTGCTGTGCAACCCGCCGTACGTTCCGCTCGTGGTGGCGGTGCCTCCGGAGGTGGCCGACCACGACCCGGCGGAGGCCGTGTTCGGTGGGGCGGACGGGCTGGACGTGATCCGTCGGGTGATCGACCGAGCGGGGTTCCTGCTGTCGCCCGGTGGAGTTCTCGGTATCGAGCACGACGACAGCCAGGGCACGGTGCTGCCTGCGCTGCTCGCCGCCGACGGGCGGTACGCCGGGATCGTCGACAATCGTGACCTTGCCGACCGGCCGCGTTTCGTCACGGCGTCCCGCCTCGCGGACCGCCCGCCATCCGGTGCGGCGTCGACGTGGCAGACTGACTCCCCGTGATGCTCTACGACTGCCGGTCGCTCGCCGACCGGGACCGCGGCATCGCTGCGGCCATCGAGGCGGTCCGCAACGGCGAACTGGTCGTCCTGCCGACCGACACGGTCTACGGGATCGGCGCCGACGCGTTCACTCCGTACGCGGTCAAGGCGCTGCTTGATGCCAAGGGTGCCCCGCACACCCCACCACCGGTGCTCATCGGCTCCCGGCACACCCTCGACGGTCTGGCCTACACCCTCCCGTCGGCGGCGCGGGACCTGGTCGAGGCGTTCTGGCCGGGGGCTTTGACCATCGTGGTGAGGCACTCGGCGAGTCTGCGGTGGGATCTGGGCGATGACAGCGGCACGGTGGCGGTGCGGATGCCGCTGCACCCGGTGGCGCTCGAAGTTCTGCGTGAGACCGGGCCGATGGCGGTCGCCTCAGCCAACAAGGTCGGCCGACCGGCGGCGCACACCGCCGACCAGGCGCGCGACCAGCTCGCCTACTCCGTGCGGGCCTACCTGGAGGCGGGGCCGGCGGTGGACCCGGTACCCAGCACGATCGTGGATTTGACCGGTGAGGTGCCGGTGCTCGTCCGGGAGGGCGCGATCGACCTGGCCCGGCTCCGTGAGGTCGTACCGGAACTGCGTGAGAGTCAGGTGGCTTAGGTGCCTCCCTTCACCGTCCTGCACGTCTGTATGGGTAACATCTGCCGCTCGCCGATGGCCGAGCGGTTGCTCACCCTCGCCGTGGCCGACCGGCTGTCCCGGCGTAAGGCCGACCCGGCCGGGGTCGAAGAGCTGCTGCACAGCCACAGCGCGGGCACCGGGGGGTGGCACGCCGGTGAGCAGATGAACCCGCCGGCCGCCCGGCAGGTCACCAATCGGGGCGGCGACGTTTCCGGTTTCGCCGCCAGGAAACTGCGTTCCGAGCACATCGACGCCGCCGACCTGGTATTGACCGCCACTGCCGACCAGCAGGACTACGTGACCGCGTTGCGGCCCGACGCCACCGCGCGCACCTTCGTGCTCGGCGAGTTCGGCCGGCTGCTGGCCGCTGTCGACGTTGCCGGGTTGCCGCCGGTCGAGGCCACCGCCGACGCGGTACACACCAGGGGGGTGGCGTTGGTCGAGGCGGTGCACGAGGCCCGGCAGGGCGTCACCGCCCTGCCGAACGACGACCTCGACGACCCGTGGGGCCGTGGTGACCAGTGCTTCGGCCGGGTCGCCGACGAGATCGAAGAGACCGTGCAGCCGTTCGCCGCGCTGCTGCTCCCCTGACCGGCGAATTTCATCCGGGTTTAAGGAAAGGCGCGGCATAAAGGGCGATTAGCGCGATCCTGGGGGAGTCCTGACGGCTCCTGCGGGGGAGAGCTGATGACCCGGGCGTTCCTGGCGAAGATGTTCACCGTCCTGCTTGCCGGCACGCTAGCCGGCCTGGCACTGGCGGTGGCGGCGCTGCCGGCCGCACTCGTGTTCGGTATCGGCTTCTCGGCGCTCTCCGCGCCGTACGCGGAGCTGCCGAACACGCTGCGGACACCGCCGACGGCCCAGCGTTCCAACCTCTACGCCAGCGACGGCGCCACCCTGATCACCTCCTTCTACCAGGAGGACCGGGTGGACGTTCCGCTTGACGAGGTGGCCCCGGTGATGCGTGCGGCCATCATCGCCGCCGAGGACGCCCGCTTCCACGAGCACAGCGGCGTGGACCTGCGGGGGATAGTACGGGCGTTCACCGCCAACCGGCGCGACGGCGCCACCCGACAGGGCGCCTCCACGTTGACCATGCAGTACGTCCGTAACGTACTGAGCACGGACCCCCGACTCAGCGCGGCACAGCGGGCCGCCGCCACCGAGGTGAGCACCGCCCGCAAGATGCAGGAGATCCGGTACGCCCTGGCGCTGGAACGGGAGCTGACCAAGGATCAGATCCTGACCCGCTACCTCAACATCGCGTATTTCGGGGCCGGCGCGTACGGCGTCGCCGCGGCCAGCAAACGGTACTTCTCCATCTCGCCGGCAGAGCTGAGCCTGGCTCAGGCAGCACTGCTTGCCGGGTTGGTCCGCTCCCCGGACAGCGACGACCCGATCAACGGCGACGTCGACAGCGCGCGGGCCCGTCGCGGCTACGTGCTGGAACGGATGGTCGAGTCAGGCGTCGTCGCACCCGGGGAAGCTGCCCGGGTGGCAGCCGAACCGTTGCGCCTCCAACCGAGCGAGACGCCGAACGACTGCACCGCGGTGCCCGAGGGGCGCAACGACTGGGGTTTCTTCTGCGACTGGTTCACCCGTTGGTGGAACAGCCAGCAGGCGTTCGGCGCCACGGTCGACGAGCGGCAACGCACCCTGCGCCGGGGTGGGTTCAGCATCGTCTCCTCACTCGACCCGGAAGTTCAGCGAGTCACCACCGAACAGGTACGGCGGATCTATCCGGCGGAGCACCCGCATGCCGTGCCGACCGCCGTGATCCAGCCCGGAACCGGGCGGGTGCTAGCCATGTCGGTCAACCGGGTCTACAGCGTGTCGGCGAACCCGGGCGGGCAAAAGAACCACCCCAACACCGTCAACCAGCTCGTTGCCGGTGGCGGCACCATCGTCGGCTACCAGGCGGGTTCCACGTTCAAGCTCTTCACCCTGCTGGCCGCCCTGGAGGCCGGGCTGCCCCTGAACACGGTCTTCGACGCGCCCCACCGCATCGTGACCGACTTCCGGATCAGCGGCAGTGCGGCGAGTTGTGGCGGGTACTGGTGTCCGCAGAACGCCAGTGCCTCGGTGAGGGGTCGGCACGACATGTGGACGGCGTTCGGCAACTCCGTCAACACGTACTTCGCCTGGCTCACCGAGCAGGTCGGCGCGGACCGGGTGGTGGAGATGGCCGAACGGCTCGGCATCGTGTTCCGGGCCGACGACGACGCCCAGCTGGCCCGGCACGGGGCCCGTGAGTGGGGGCCGTTCACCCTTGGCGTGTCCGCCACCACCCCCCTCGACCTGGCCGGCGCCTACGCCACGCTCGGCGCGGAGGGCACCTGGTGCGCGCCGACACCGGTCACCTCGATCGCCGACGCCGCCGGTCGTGCGGTGGCCGCCGGGCAACCGGACTGCCGACAGGTGCTCGACGTCGACGTGGCCCGGGCCGCGGCGGACGCGGCCCGCTGCCCGGTCGGTGACCAGTCGATGTACCAGGGCTGTGCCGGTGGCACCGCGGACCGGTTGCGTCATCAGCTCGGCCGGCCGGTGGCGGGCAAGACCGGCAGCTCCGAGCGGTACGCCACGGAGACGGTGGTGGCGCTCACCCCACAGTTGGCGGTGGCGGCGATGGCGGCCAACCCCGACGAGCCGCGCGACGCCGTCGGCCGCGCGGTGCAGGCCGCCATGGTGGAGGGGGTGGGTGAGATCCTCTCCTTCGCCCTGCGCGACGAACCGGTCCGCGATTTCGTCCCGCCGGGCGAGACGACCGCGTGGCAGGTCACCGGGCAGCGCAGCGGCAACTGAGTAGGTGCCGTCTGGTCAGTGGGCCGGCTCGGACGCCCCGGTCCGCTCGGCCCCCGCAGCGATGTTGCGGGCCATGCCGCCGAAGACCAGGGCGTGGAACGGTGTCACCGCGAACCAGTACGCGTGCCCGGCCAGCCCGCGCGGCAGGAACACCGCCCGCTGCCGGTAGCTGACCCGCCCGTCGTCGTCCTGCCGCACCCGCATCTCCAGCCAGGCCCGGCCGGGCAACCGCATCTCGGCGCGCAGCCGCAGCAGCTCGCCGGGCACGATCTCCTCCACCCGCCAGAAGTCCAGCGCCTCGCCGACGCGCAGCTGGTTCGGGTGACGCCGGCCGCGCCGCAGGCCCACTCCGCCGACCAGCCGGTCCAACCAGCCGCGGACCGACCAGGCGAGGGGGAACGAGTACCAGCCGTTCTCCCCACCGACCCCTTCGATCATCCGCCACAACGCCTCAGGGGAGGCGTCCACCGTCTGCTCCCGCAGGTCGGTGTGGGCGGTGCCGCCGCTCCAGTCCGGGTCGCTCGGCAACGGCTCCGCCGGTGCGTCCGCCCCGGCCGCGTTGGACCAGCGGGTCTCCACCTGTGCGTCGCGTACCTTGGCCAACGCCAGCTCGACGGCCCGGTCGAAGCCGGTGAGCCCGTCCGGCGGATCGGGCAGGTACGCCGCGATGTCGTGTTCGTGTGCTATCGCCTCGTGCACCAGGCTCTCCACGAGTGGCCGGGCGAGCGCGTTCGGCACCGGGGTGACCAGGCCCACCCAGTGCGACGACAGCCGGGGGGTCAGCGGGCGGACCGGGAGCAGGAGCCGGCGGGAGAGCCCGGCGACCCGGGCGTAACGCTGCATCATGTCGGCGAAGGTGAGCACGTCCGGGCCGGCGATGTCGAAGGCCCGGTTGACCTCGGCCGGCAGGTGCGCGCTGCCGACCAGGTAGCGCAGTACGTCGCGGACCGCGATCGGCTGGATCCGGTTCGACACCCAGCGTGGAGTGATCATCACCGGGAGCCGTTCGGTCAGGTAGCGCAGCATCTCGAACGAGGCCGATCCCGAGCCGATGATCACGGCCGCCCGCAGCACCACGGTGGGCACGCCGCTGTCCAGCAGGATCCGGCCGACCTCGGTGCGGGAACGCAGGTGCGCCGATGCGACGTCGTCAGGGGCCGGCTCCGGCCCGCCCAGGTAGACGATCCGGCGTACGCCCGCGGCGTGGGCAGCGGTCGCGAAGTTCTCCGCAGCCTGCCGGTCGGCGGCCTCGAAGCCGGCCTGACCGAGGGAGTGCACCAGGTAGTACGCCACGTCGACGTCGTCGAAGACCCCGGCCAGGCTCTCCGGCCGACTCAGGTCGCCCTCGACCACCTCGACCCGCGAGGCCCACGGCACGTCACGCAGCCGGCTGGCCCGTCGTGCCAGACAGCGCACGGTGTGTCCCTCGTCCAGTAGGCGGGGCGCCAAGCGCCCGCCGATGTATCCCGTCGCACCAGTCACCAGGCATCTCACGTCTCCAGTCTGCGGTCTCATAGACTCTGGCGCTGTGGAGACCGCCGAGGGCACCTACTGGGGTCCGGACTTCGAGCAGCTCAGCGCCACCGACCCGGAAATCGCGGAGGTGGTGCTCGGCGAGCTGGGCCGGCTGCGCGGCGGCCTGCAACTGATCGCCAGCGAGAATCTCACCTCACCCGCGGTGCTCGCGGCGTTGGGTTCCACACTTACGAACAAGTACGCCGAGGGCTATCCGGGGCGGCGCTACTACGGCGGCTGCGCCCAGGTCGACCGGGCGGAGGAACTCGGCGTTCTCCGGGCGAAGCATCTTTTCGGCGCCGAGCACGCGAACCTCCAACCGCATTCCGGTGCCAGCGCCAACCTCGCCGCGTACGCCGCACTGGTACAGCCCGGTGACACCGTGCTGGCGATGGAGCTGCCGCACGGCGGGCACCTTACCCACGGCAGTCGGGTGAACTTCTCCGGGCGGTGGTTCGATCCTGTCGGCTACACGGTCCGGCGGGACACCGAGCTGATCGACTACGACGAGGTACGCGACCTCGCCCGCGCCCATCAGCCCAAGATGATCATTTGCGGGGCGACGGCGTATCCCCGGCTCATCGACTTCGCCCGGTTCCGGGAGATCGCCGACGAGGTCGGCGCCTACCTGATGGTGGATGCCGCTCACTTCATCGGGCTGGTGGCGGGTCAGGCGATCCCGTCGCCGGTGCCGTACGCCGACGTGGTCTGCGCCACTACCCACAAGGTGCTGCGTGGGCCGCGTGGCGGCATGATCCTGTGCCGGGAGGCGTTGGCCGAGCGGATCGACAAGGCGGTGTTTCCGTTCACCCAGGGCGGGCCTCTGATGCACGCCGTGGCGGCCAAGGCCGTCGCGTTGCACGAGGCGGCGCAGCCGGCGTTTCGCAGTTACGCCGCGCAGGTGGTGGCGAACGCGAGGGCGCTTGCCGACGGGCTGGCTGCCGAAGGGATGCGCCCGGTCTCCGGTGGCACCGACACCCATCTGGCCCTGATCGACCTGCGGGGATCCGGTGTCACCGGCGCCGAGGCGGAGGCGCGCTGCGACGCGGCGACGATCACCTTGAACAAGAACGCCATCCCCTACGACCCGCAGAAGCCGATGGTCGCCTCCGGCATCCGGGTGGGTACGCCCAGCGTGACGACCCAGGGCATGGGGGAGGTACAGCTGCGCCAGGTCGCCGGGCTGATCGCCCGGGCGGTGCGGACCGATCCGACGGTCGCGGGTGGCACCGACGAGCTGACCCGGATCGCCGCCGACGTGGCCGACCTGGCCGCCGAGTTTCCGGCGTACCCCCGATGAGCGCGCCCCGCACCGGCGAGCCCGGCGGGACGGCGACGAGCGAGCCGCGGGCGGGTGAGCCCGGCGCCGTCCGGGCCCGGCTGCCGCACCTGCGTCTTCCGCTGCTCGCCTGCGCCGTGCTGGCGGTGGTGGCGGTGCCGGCCGCAGCAGTGCTCCGCGGCCCGACCGGTGCGGCCGGAGTGGCCGCCGGTGTCGCCCTGGTGGTCGTCAGCTATCTGATCTCAGGATTCTCGGTGGCCTGGGCCGACGCGGTCCACCCGCGACTGATCATGTCGGTCGGCCTGGTCACCTACGTCACGAAGATCGTCATCCTGGGTGTGGTGATGGGTGCCGTGGCGGCCGCCGGGTGGCCGGGACTGCCGGACATGGGTGTGTCCATCATCGCGGCCGTGGTGGTCTGGACCGGCGCCCACCTGACCTGGGCGCTGCGCTCGCCGTTGCCCACGGTGGACCGTTCGTCGGATCACTGACCGTACGGCTGCCGTTTCCCGGGCGTTTCGACGGCCTGTCCGGCTGGCTGGACAGGAGTAGGCTGACTCCGGCCTGACGCGCCGCAACCACCGCCCGCACGCTGCTCGCAGTGTGGGGGGTGCCGCACACTCGCGAAACACCCGGCTGATAGTGTTCGCCTCGTCATGGCCGACAACCCTCACCGCAGAAGCCCCGACGAGCACTCGTCGGAAGGTGTCGCCGGAGCCGTCCTCGGCTACCTGCTCGCCGGCATCGTGGTGTGGGGATTCCTCGGCTGGTTGGCGGGGGATTTCCTGGGCCTGCCGACCGGCGTCGGAATCGCCGTCGGCATGATGCTCGGCGCAGCCGGAGCGATCTACCTGATCATGAAGAGGCTCAGTGCCTGAGTGCCGGCACGCGCGGGTCTGTCGAGTGCGGAGGATGACACGGTGAGCGGACAGCTTGTCGCCGCAGAGGGCCTTCCCTGGCCCCCGAGCGTCGGAGACTTCTACCCGCCGGATCTCGCCGGCCCGTGGGTCACGAAGTTCACGCTGATGATCTGGCTGGCCGTCGGGCTTCTGATCATCTTCTTCATGGCGACGTACCGGAACCCGAAGCTGGTGCCGGGTAAGGGTCAGTGGATGGCCGAGTCGATCTACGGCCTGGTCCGGGACAACATCGCCCGGGAGCAGATGGGCAAGGACGGCATCCGGTTCGCGCCCTACTTCACGGTCCTGTTCTGCTTCATCGTGGTGACGAACCTCTTCGGCATCACCCCCGGGTTGCAGATCTCACCGAACTCGCACATCGCCTTCCCGATCGTGCTCGCCGCCGTCTCGTACGTGTTGTACCTCTACGTCGGTGTCCGCAAGCACGGCCTGGGCAGCTACCTCAAGCAGAGCCTGATCCTGCCGGGCGTGCCGTGGCCGATGCACTTCCTGCTGATCCCGATCGAGTTCCTGCAGACCTTCATCGTCCGGCCGGTCACCCTGGCGGTCCGGCTCTTCGCGAACATGTTCGCGGGTCACCTGATCCTGCTGGTGTTCACCGTCGGTGGCTTCGTGATGCTCGCCTCGGACAACCTCTTCGTGCAGATCTCGTCGATCGCCGCCTTCGCCATGGCGATCGTGATGGCTTTCTTCGAGGTGCTCGTCGCCCTGCTGCAGGCGTACGTCTTCGTCACCCTGACCGCCAACTACGTCGGCAGTTCCCTCGCCGACGAGCACTGACCAGACCCGCCGGGCCGCCCGGCCCGACCTGCTTCCGGCACGACCGTACGCGTGAGACCTCACGCGTCTACTAGGAGGAATACCCGCAATGGACGTTCTCGCCGCCATCAACGGTAACGTCAACACCATCGGCTACGGCCTCGCCGCCATCGGCCCCGGTATCGGCGTCGCCCTGGTCTTCGCGGCCTACATCCAGGCCAGCGCCCGCCAGCCGGAGTCCGCCGGCTACAACCGCACCTGGCTGGTCCTGGGCTTCGCGCTCGTCGAGGCACTGGCGCTGTTCGGCCTGGTGCTCGCCTTCGCCGTCAACTGACCATCCGACGTCGACCCGGAGGTCTGACATGTTTCTCGCCGCCGAAGGTGTGGAGCACCACCCACTCGTGCCGATCTGGCAGGAGCTCGTGGTCGGGACGATCGCCTTCTTCCTGCTCTGCTTCGTCCTGATGAAGTTCGTGCTGCCGCGCATGGAGGCGATGTACCAGGCGCGGGTCGACGCGATCGAAGGCGGTCTCAAGCGGGCCGAGGCTGCCCAGGCCGAGGCCAACCAACTGCTCGAGCAGTACCGGGCCCAGCTCGCCGAGGTGCGTACCGAGGCGGCCCGGATCCGGGACGACGCCCGTGCCGACGCCGAGTCGATCCGTACCGACATCCTGGCCAAGGCCCGGGAGGAGTCCGACCGGATCATCGCCGCCGGCCGGGAGTCGTTGGCCGTGGAGCGCCAGACCATCGTGCGTGAGTTGCGCGCGGAGGTCGGCGGCCTCGCAGTCGACCTGGCCAGCCGGATCGTGGGTGAGTCGCTCGCCGACGAGGCCCGTCGCAAGGGCACCGTCGAACGGTTCCTCACCGACCTTGAGAGCGCGGGGGCCCGCTGATGCAGGCCGCCAGCCGGGAGTCCTACGCTGCCGCGCTCGCGCGGCTGGAGGAGTACGTCGCCGGTGCCACGCCGTCGACCGTGGCTGACACCGGCGCCGAGCTGCTCGCCGTCGCGGACCTGCTGCGGCGGGAGGTCCGGCTGCGCCGGGCGCTGTCCGACCCGGCCCGCGAGGGTGCCGACCGCACCGACCTACTGAACTCGGTGCTCTCCGGCAAGGTCGGTGCCGATGCGCTCGACCTGCTCGGCGCCCTGGTCGCCGGCCGCTGGTCCGCGCCGTCGGAGCTGCTCGACGGCGCGGAGAGCCTCGGCGTGCAGGCACTGCTCGCCAGTGCCGACCGTGCCGACGAGCTGGGCGAGGTGGAGGACGAGCTGTTCCGTTTCGGCCAGGTCGTCGCTGCGGACCCGCAGCTTTCCAACGCTCTGTCCGACCCGATGGCGCCGGTGGCGCAGCGGGCTGAGCTGGTCGGGATGCTCCTGACGGGTAAGGCCCGGCCGGTGACCGTACGGCTGGCGGAGGCGGCACTGGCCGGCTTCGGTGGCCGGTCGTTCACCGCCGCGCTCACCCGGCTGGTGGAGCTGGCGGCACAGCGGCGGGACCGGCAGGTCGCGTATGTCACGGTCGCCGCGCCGCTCACCGAGGAGGAGGAGCAGCGACTGGGCGACCGGCTTTCCGCTATATACGATCGGCAGGTTGCTGTCAAGCTTACGGTTGACCCGTCGATCCTCGGCGGAGTGAGCGTACGGGTGGGTTCGGACCTGTACGACGGGACGATCCTGCGTCGCCTCAACGAAACCCGCAACGCGCTCGCGAAGCGCTGACCAGCACTCCGCGAAGCGCCCGGAAAGACAGTCGACCCGAGGACCGGTCGGTACTAGGTATCCCGGGCCCTGATACTTAAGGAAGCAGAGGATGGCCGAGCTGACCATCTCGACGGAGGAGATCCGCGGCGCTCTGGAGCGCTACGTCTCCTCCTACTCGCCCGACGTCTCCCGTGAGGAGGTCGGCACCGTCGCCGACACCGGTGACGGTATCGCCCACGTCGAGGGCCTGCCCTCGACCATGACCAACGAGCTGTTGGAGTTCGAGGACGGCACGCTCGGCGTGGCGTTGAACCTCGACGTCCGGGAGATCGGTGTCGTCGTCCTTGGCGACTACGCCGGCATCGAGGAGGGGCAGCGGGTCAAGCGCACCGGCCGCGTGCTCTCCGTGCCGGTGGGCGACGCCTTCCTGGGCCGCGTGGTCAACGCGCTCGGCCAGCCGATCGACGGCCTCGGTGACATCGCCGACGAGGGGTACCGCGAGCTGG
This sequence comes from Micromonospora sp. HNM0581, assembly GCF_012726175.1. Lineage (GTDB taxonomy): Bacteria > Actinomycetota > Actinomycetes > Mycobacteriales > Micromonosporaceae > Micromonospora. The sequence goes on along the minus strand of NZ_JAASAD010000001.1, from coordinate 6,453 downwards.
AACTGCAGGCCCCCAACGTGATGGCCCGGCAGTCCGTCTTCGAGCCGATGCAGACCGGTATCAAGGCCATCGACGCGATGACCCCGATCGGTCGGGGGCAGCGGCAGCTGATCATCGGTGACCGGAAGACCGGCAAGACCACTGTCGCCCTGGACACGATCCTCAACCAGCGGGAGAACTGGGCCTCCGGCGACCCGAAGAAGCAGGTCCGCTGCATCTACGTCGCCATCGGCCAGAAGGCCTCCACCATCGCCGGCATCAAGGGCATCCTCGAAGAGGCAGGCGCGATGGAGTACACCACGATCGTCGCCTCCCCGGCGTCGGACCCGGCCGGCTTCAAGTACCTCGCCCCGTACACCGGTTCGTCCATCGGACAGCACTGGATGTACGGCGGCAAGCACGTGCTCGTGGTCTTCGACGACCTGAGCAAGCAGGCCGAGGCGTACCGGGCCGTGTCGCTGCTGCTGCGTCGCCCGCCGGGCCGTGAGGCGTACCCGGGTGACGTCTTCTACCTGCACTCCCGGTTGCTGGAGCGCTGCGCGAAGCTCTCCGACGAGATGGGCGGTGGCTCGATGACCGGGCTGCCGATCATCGAGACGAAGGCCAACGACATCTCGGCCTTCATCCCGACGAACGTCATCTCGATCACCGACGGGCAGATCTTCCTGGAGACCGACCTGTTCAACCAGGGGGTCCGCCCGGCGATCAACGTCGGTACCTCGGTCTCCCGGGTCGGCGGCGCCGCCCAGGTGAAGCCGATGAAGAAGGTCTCCGGTTCGCTGCGGCTCAACTTGGCCCAGTTCCGTGAGTTGGAGGCGTTCGCCGCCTTCGCCTCCGACCTGGACAAGGCTTCGCGCGCCCAGCTGGACCGCGGTGCCCGCCTGGTGGAGTTGCTCAAGCAGCCGAACTACTCGCCGTACCCGGTGCAGGAGCAGGTGGTGGCCGTCTGGGCCGGCACCGAGGGCAAACTGGACGATGTCCCGGTGGGTGACGTGCGGCGCTTCGAAACCCAGTTCCTGGAGCACCTGCGGCGCAAGCACAACGCCACGTTGCAGGCGATCGCCGACAACAAGTGGGACGACGAGATCATCGCCACCCTCGATTCGGCCGTCGCCGAGTTCAAGCAGGGCTTCCTCGGTCGCGAGGACGAGCGCACGATCAACGAGGCGCCGGCGGCGCCGCTGGAGGGCGAGGCCGAGCACGAGACGGTCACCCGTTACAGCGGCGAGGCTCCGGCCGAGAAGCAGTAGGGCCGGGCTATGGCGGCGCAGGTACGTGTTCTTCGTCAACGCATCCGCTCGGCGAAGGGGATGAAGAAGATCACCAAGGCGATGGAGCTCGTGGCGACGAGCCGGATCGCCAAGGCCCAGGCCCGGGTGGAGGCGTCCCTGCCGTACGCCCAGGCCGTCACCGGCGTGCTCACGGCGCTGGCGTCCAACGCCTCGGTCGATCATCCGTTGCTCACCCCACGCGAGCGGGTGCGGCGTGCGGGTGTGCTGCTGGTGACCTCCGACCGGGGACTGGCCGGTGGCTACAGCTCCAACGCCATTCGGATGGCGGAATCGTTGATCGCCAGACTTCAGGCCGACGGCAAGGAGCCGGTGCTCTACGTCATCGGACGGAAGGGCGTGTCGTTCTACCGGTTCCGTAACCGGCCGATCGAGGCCAACTGGACGGGCTTCTCGGAGCAGCCCTCCTTCGCCGACGCCCGCGAGGTCGGTGAGACGCTGATCAAGGCGTTCGTCGCCGGTGCGGACGACGTCGACGGTGACCCGGGCCCGGACGGGGTACGCGGGGTGGACGAGTTGCACATCGTCTACACCGAGTTCAAGTCCCTGATGACCCAGAACCCGATCACCCGGATCGTCGGCCCGCTCCAGATCGAGGACCGGCCCCGCTCGGAGGGTGCACTGCCGGCGTACGAGTTCGAGCCGGATGCGGAGGCGCTGCTCGACGCGCTGCTGCCGAAGTACATCAACACGCGGATCTACGCGGCGTTGCTGGAGTCGGCGGCAAGCGAGTCGGCAGCCCGACGGCGGGCGATGAAGAGCGCCACCGACAACGCCGAAGAGATGATCGACAAGTACACGCGTGAGATGAACTCGGCCCGCCAGGCCGGGATCACCCAGGAGATCAGTGAGATCGTCGGCGGCGCGAACGCGCTGGCCGCGTCGGGAAGTGAAGTGTGATGACTGTTTCCACCGCTGCTGGAGGACCAGCCGAGACCAAGACGGCCACCGGTCGCGTGGTCCGGGTCATCGGCCCGGTCGTCGACGCCGAGTTCCCGCGCGACGCCATGCCGGACCTGTTCAACGCGCTGCACGTGGACGTGACCCTGTCCGGTGGTGAGAAGACGCTGACGCTTGAGGTCGCCCAGCACCTGGGTGACAATCTGGTCCGCGCCATCTCGATGCAGCCCACCGACGGCCTGGTGCGTGGGGCCGAGGTGCGCGACACCGGTGGCCCGATCAAGGTGCCGGTCGGCGACGCCGTCAAGGGCCACGTCTTCAACGCCATCGGTGAGTGCCTCAACCTGGCCGAGGGCGAGACCATTCAGGCCGATGACCACTGGGGCATCCACCGTAAGGCGCCGGCCTTCGCCGACCTGGAGCCGAAGACCGAGATGCTGGAGACCGGCATCAAGGTGATCGACCTGCTCGCCCCGTACGTCAAGGGCGGCAAGATCGGTCTGTTCGGCGGTGCCGGGGTGGGTAAGACGGTGCTCATCCAGGAGATGATCACCCGGGTCGCCCGGAACTTCGGTGGTACCTCGGTCTTCGCCGGAGTGGGTGAGCGCACCCGTGAGGGCAACGACCTCATCCACGAGATGACCGACTCGGGCGTCATCGACAAGACCGCGCTGGTCTACGGCCAGATGGACGAGCCACCGGGCACCCGGCTGCGGGTCGCACTTTCCGCGTTGACGATGGCGGAGTACTTCCGTGACGTGAAGAAGCAGGAGGTGCTGCTCTTCATCGACAACATCTTCCGTTTCACCCAGGCCGGCTCCGAGGTCTCCACCCTGCTGGGCCGGATGCCCAGTGCGGTGGGCTACCAGCCGACCCTGGCCGACGAGATGGGTGAGCTTCAGGAGCGGATCACCTCGGTCCGGGGCCAGGCCATCACCTCGATGCAGGCGATCTACGTGCCGGCGGACGACTACACCGACCCCGCTCCGGCCACCACCTTCGCCCACCTGGACGCGACCACGAACCTGGAGCGGTCGATCTCCGACAAGGGCATCTACCCGGCGGTGGACCCGCTCGCCTCGTCCTCGCGCATCCTGGCACCCGAGTTCGTCGGCCAGGAACACTTCCAGGTGGCGAGCGAGGTGAAGCGGATCCTGCAGCGCTACAAGGACCTGCAGGACATCATCGCCATCCTCGGTATCGAGGAACTCTCCGAGGAAGACAAGATCACGGTGCAGCGGGCCCGGCGGATCGAGCGCTTCCTGTCGCAGAACACCTACGCGGCGGAGCAGTTCACCGGTGTGCCGGGCTCGACGGTCCCGATCAAGGAAACCATCGAGGCATTCCGCAAGATCAGCGAAGGTGAGTACGATCACTTCCCCGAGCAGGCGTTCTTCATGTGCGGTGGGCTCGACGACCTGGAGAAGAAGGCCGCCGAGCTGATGAAGGGCTGACCTCGTCACCCGTACGTGTGGAAGATCTGACGACAGGAGGCCGCCCCGGTAACCCCGGGGCGGCCTTCTGTTCATTTTTGTGACGTACTATGGCCGCTGCCCGGTGACCCGTGCTCGGCGATCACGCCGACTGCGCGCTACCGTCGGTGCGACGTCCAAGAAGGCAGCTCCCGCCGAGCCGAGGCACGGTCGGTGCACCCCGTTGGACAACGCAAAGCCGCGCTCATGCGCCGTTGAGCGTTAACTGGTTAAACCATTCGGCCCCGCGCGCCCGTACTTCCCCCCGGGAGGCGCGACGAACGGAGATGCTTGTGGTGAAGGCTGGCAGACGCGGCAAGCGTGGCGGGCGTTCGTCGGTGTGGCGGGGTGTGCCTCGCTGGGCGCAGCTCTGCACCATCTTCGGTGTTGTTCTGATGGTGGTCAGCGGGACCAGTCTGGTGGGCGCGGAGGCACTGATGGCCCGCTACGAAGGCGCGGTCGGCAAGGCTGATCTTTTCGGTGACCAGGCCGCCGGAGCGACCCCGAAGAGCGACATCAAGGGCCCGCTCAACATCCTGTTGGCCGGCATCGACCCCCGCGACGAGGACACCCCGCCGCTGTCTGACGCGGTGATGGTGCTGCACGTGCCGGAGGAGATGGACCGCGCGTACCTTTTCTCGCTGCCGCGCGACCTCTACGTGGAGATCCCACCGTTTGCGAAGGCAAACTTCGCAGGTGACACCACCAAACTGAACGCCGCGATGTCGTACGGTAGCCGGGTGCCCGGTGGGAAGCCGGACGCGGCGAAGGGCTTCGAACTGCTCGCCATCACCGTGCAGAAGGTGACCGGCATCGAACGGTTCGACGCGGGCGCGATCATCAACTTCTCCGGCTTCCAGAAGATCGTCGACGCCATGGGTGGCGTCACGATGGACATCGAGCGGGAGGTGCGCTCCGAGCACCGCGAGCCGAGCGGCAAGCACCGTCAGGCGAAGCCGGGCGGCGGAGGGTACGTGGGGCCGCAGGCGGTCTACCCGAAGGGCGAGCAGCATTTGAGTGGCTGGCAGGCGCTGGACTATGTCCGCCAGCGGTACCCGGAGAACGGCGTCCCCGACGGTGACTATGGCCGGCAGCGGCACCAGCAGCAGTTCGTCAAGGCGATGGCGGGGCAGGCCCTGAGCGCCGACGTGGTGACAAACCCGGTCAAGCTGGACAAGGTCCTCCGTGCGGCGGGTGAGTCGTTGATCTTCAGTGGCCGTGGGCACAGCGTGGTCGACTTCGCCCTCGCCCTCAAGGACATCCGTCCCGGCAACATTCAAATGATCAAGCTGCCGGGTGGCGGTATCGTGCAGAACGACAAGTACCTCGGGGAGCAGTTCGCCCCCGAAGTCGATGACTTCTTTGTCGCTCTGGAGCGGGGACTGCTGGACCCGTTCCTCCTGGAACACCCGAAGCTGGTCAGCGGGAGTTGATTGTCGCGTAGGTCTTTGGTACCCGCCTGAGGGACAGCTGGCGGGCGTGGCTAGAATTTCCCAATCCGCCGCCTCAGCAAGGAGACAGCGTGGCAGAGCAGCTTAACGTCCAGCTCGTGGCCGTCGAGGAGAAGGTCTGGTCGGGTAAGGCCGAGATGGTCATGGCCCGGACGACCGAGGGTGAGCTGGGTGTGCTGCCGGGGCACGCGCCCCTGCTCGGCCAGCTCGCCGAGCCCGGCCAGGTACGCATCAAGCTCCCCGGGGGTGAGCAGCTCAGCTACGACGTGACGGGCGGCTTCCTCTCGGTCAGCGAGCAAGGGGTGACCGTGCTGGCCGAGAATGCCACTGCGGTCGCTGCGGCTTCGGGTAACTGAGCCGACCTGCCGATGGAGATCGTCGAAGGGGTCGGAATCGGCATCGCCGTGATCCTCGGCGCGATCCTGTTCCTGTTCGTCCGGCGGGCTCTGGTCACCCGTAGCGGAGGGATCATCCGGCTGAGTGTCCGGACGTCCACCATGCTTGACGGCCGCGGCTGGTCGCCCGGTTTCGGTCGCTTCGTCGGCGACGAACTTCGCTGGTACCGAATGGTCAGCTTCGCCGTACGCCCTAAACGGGTGCTGTCCCGCGAGGGGCTGACTGTCGAACGACGGCGGCTGCCCGAAGGGCAGGAACGAATGTCCATGCCAGCAGACTGGATCATTCTCCGCTGTACCAGTCGGTTCGCCCCGGTCGAGATCGCCATGGCACGATCCACCGTCACCGGTTTCCTCTCCTGGCTCGAGGCCGCCCCTCCGGGGGCGGTCTCGCCGCGTATGGCCTCCCAGGACTGGCCCGCCGCCTGACCGCCCTTCCCCCTGGTCCCCACCCCCCATGCATCCCGTTGATCATGAGGCTAGCGGTGGTGTCGGAGATCAACTATGCCGCCAACCTCATGATCAACGGGATGGTTGTGGGAGGTTCGGGGGGTTGGGGTGAGGGTGTCGGGTTCGGGGGAGGGGGCTGGGGAATGGTGTGGGCCGGCGGGTCGTTGAACACTCCCGAACGGCCGTGGAAGACAGCGCCCGTCACGGCGGGTGCGGGCCGCCGGGAATGATGGCGGGCCGATGGTCGTTGGACATGGTCCCGGCGATGTGAAGCGGCCTACGGGCCCCGCGTCCCGGAGATCTCCCCTTAGTCGTTTGAGCGCCTGGTGGTACTTGCGTGCGCGTGTCCGCTGTCCCCCGGCGGGTGCGTGCGTCGACCCCCGATTGGAGCTTGATCATGAACACGATGCTGCGGAAGAGTGTTCTGGGTGTTGCGGGTCTGGCGTTCACCGGTGGCCTGTTCGCCGGTCCGGTCGCCGCCCACGCCGATGTCGCC